>CAVOVK010000013.1:0-142957 GCA_963699815.1 uncultured Acidimicrobiaceae bacterium
TACTCGCCGAACCCGATCTCGAACTCGCCGCGTGGTACCCGACGGTGACGGCCGACCCGCTCGGCACCGATCCGTTTCCGGCGTTCGAACGGCTGTGTGCCGAGCGCGCCGACGACATTCGGGAGATCGTTTCGGTTCGGTACACCCAGACCAACGAAGTCGGGCGATGCGCCCTGTTCCTGCCGGTGCTCGGTGGGCTCGACGTCGAGGTCGGACCGTTGTCGATCGTCGACGTCGGCACCAGCGCCGGTTTGAATCTTCACCTCGATCGATACGAATACCACTACTCCCCCGGAGGGACGATCGGTGCACCCTCGCCGGTCCGGCTCGAGTGCGGAACCCGAGGTGCGATTCCGATGCCGCCCGGGCTACCGAGGATCGTCGGGCGGCTCGGCATCGACCAGCACCCGATCGATCTCTCACACCCCGACGAAGCGCGCTGGCTGATGGCCTGCGTCTGGCCCGACCAGGCCGACCGCTTCGCTCGGATTCGAGCAGCGATCGACATCGCTCGCGAGCACCCGCCTGACATCAGGCGCACGGACGCTGTCGCCGGATTGCGATCCGCCGTGACGTCGGCGATCGAGCACGGCCACCCGGTCGTGATGAACTCATGGGTCCTCAACTACTTGACAGATGGCCGACGTATGGCGTATTTCGCCGAGCTCGACGCGATCGGGAAGGACCAGGATCTCTCGTGGGTGTACGCCGAGTCACCAACGCTGTGTCGAGGTCTGCCGTTCCCCGACGAGTTCGAGAACTCTCATCTCACCGCGCTCGTGCTGGCACGCTGGCGACAGGGCATCAGAACGATCGATCCGCTGGGCGTCGCCCACCCACACGGCTACTGGTTGCACTGGACCCAATGACCGCGCTCTCGTCTCGACGATGCCCCGCGGCGATGGCTACAGTGCCCGCCCGTGCATTCACCTTTCCTCTCTCTGACCCGGCGGATGCGGTCGACGCCGTTCACGACCCGGATCGAGAGTTATGGCGTCAAGTCCTACACCGTCTACAACCACATGCTGCTGCCGACCCAGATCGTCGATGTCGAGGACGACTACTGGCACCTACGGCGAGCGGTACAGGTCTGGGACGTCTCGTGCGAACGACAGGTCGAGATCTCGGGCCCGGATGCGGCGAGGCTCGCTCAGATGCTCACGGTGCGCGATATGCGCTCCTTTCCGATCGGACGCTGCGGGTATGCCCCGGTCGTGGATCGCGATGGACACCTGATCAATGATCCGGTCGTCACGAAAGTTGGTGACGACCGCTTCTGGTTCTCGGTCAGCGACTCCGACGTCCTGCTGTGGGCCGGCGGGATCGCACTCGGGCTCGGGCTCGATGTGGAGGTGTCCGAACCCGATGTCTGGCCCCTCGCCGTTCAGGGCCCGTTCGCCGAGGACGTCGCCGCCGCCGTATTCGGCGAAGGTGTTCGCGAGATCAAGTTCTTCCGTTTCGCTCCCATGGCATTCGAGGGCCATGAGCTGATCGTCGCCCGCACCGGCTGGAGTGCACAGGGCGGATTCGAGATCTATGTCGACGATGCCGAGCTCGGTGGACGGCTGTACGACGCCCTCATGGCGGCGGGCGAGCGACATGACATCCGTCCCGGTTGCCCCAACCTGATCGAGAGGATCGAAGCGGGATTGATGACCTACGGGTCCGACATCACCCGCGAGCACACACCGCTCGAAGCGGGACTCGGCCGATTCTGCGCGTTGGACGCCCCGATCGACGCGATCGGTCTCGAGGCCCTGCGTCGGCAACGAACCGAAGGACTCCAGCGCACGCTCACGGCACTCACGATCGACGGCGACCCCGTACCGGTCTGCCGCGACCAGTGGCCCGTGATCGCCGACGGCCGGCAGATCGGTTCGATCACCTCGGCGGTGTGGTCACCGCGACTCGAAACGAACGTCGCATTGGGAACGTTGGCCATCGAGCACACCGTCGACGGGACAAAGGTGATCGTCGAGGCGCCCGACCGGACACGTTCGGCGACCGCTGCGACCGCTCCGTTCTCGGGCGCCTCACAGCGCTGAGCCGACCGCGAACGACCACGCCGCAGCCGTCCGAAGCGGGCTCGAACCGCTCGTCCCGAAGTCGACACGCGACACCCGCGGACAGTCGGTCATGTGCCGCGGGGACTGGGCGATGGCGTTCGCCACCGCCACGGCACATCGACCGCTTTGCTGATCCCGATCCTCGGGCCGACGATCGGGTCGGTGGGGGGCGCCGTACCATCGTCGAAGAGCCCGGGGCCGTCGCCGCAGCACACGTCGGCTCCATTGTGCTCGGAGCCGATCGCAAACGCCTCGCACAACTTGGCCGGGCCATCGGCGAGTTGCCGGCGGCCGTGACGCCGTTTCGCCATCAGGACGATTCCTGCCATGGGTTCGACGGCACGCAGGAGGACCGCCGCGCCGACACCCTCGCTGCCGGTGACCACGTTCGCACAGTGGTGCATGCCGTAGGTGAAGTACACGTACAAACCTCCGGCAGGCCCGAACATCACCGCATTGCGATCGGTGCGACCGCGAAACGTATGACTTGCCGGATCATCCTCGCGGTAGGCCTCGACCTCGACGATGCGACCGATGCACTCGCCATGGACCAACAGCTTGTTCAGCAGCTGGGGCGCGACGTCCGGTGCGTCGCCCATCAAGAGCGTGCGATCAATACGTTGCATCGCCCGTCACGCAACGACGTTGTTCACGCGCGACGAATGAACTGTTCGTGCTCACCGTCGAGCATCTGGCGGTACTTCGCCAGCTGAGCCGTGATCGCTTGGGGCCCGGCTGCGCCGGGCGAGGTGCGCTGGCGAACACCGACGCCGGGGCCGACCAAGGCTGCTGCATCTGCATCGATCTCGGCCGCAGCCAGCTCAGCCAGGCCTCCCTCGCCGGCGAGGTGGCGCCGAACCAGTTGCCCGACGATGGCGTGGGCGTCGCGAAACGGCGTACCGGCCCGCACGAGGTACTCCGCCAGATCTGTCGCGGCAGTGACCTCCGAATCGGCAGCCGCCTGCATCGCCTCGGGCCTGAACGTCGCCGTCGCGATCATCCCGGTGAGCGCAGCCACAGCGAGGTTGACCTGATCAACGGAGTCGAACAGGCCCTCCTTGTCCTCCTGCAGATCGCGGTTGTACGCCAGCGGCAAGCCCTTCAGGGTCGTCAGCAACGCAGTGAGATTGCCGATCAACCGGCCCGCCTTGCCTCGCGCGAGTTCGGCGATGTCGGGGTTCTTCTTCTGCGGCAGCATCGACGAGCCGGTGGCGAACGCGTCGTCGAGCTTCGCGAAGCCGAACTCCTCGGTCGTCCACAACACCCACTCTTCTCCGATCCGACTCAGGTGCACACCGACGAGCGCAAGGTCGAACAGCGCCTCTGCCACGAAGTCGCGGTCGCTGACGGCGTCGAGCGAATTGTCGAACACCCGAGCGAAACCGAGGTCGACGGCGGTGCCGGCCGGATCGATCGGCAACGACGTGCCGGCCAGGGCACCGGCGCCCAGCGGGGAAACGTCGAGACGATCGACGGTGGCGAGCAGACGATCGATGTCGCGCGCGAACGACCAGCCGTGGGCGAGGAGATGGTGCGACAGCAGGACGGGTTGCGCCCGCTGAAGATGGGTGTAGCCCGGCAGATAGGCGTGTCCGGCCTCGATCGCCCTCGTGAGCAGCACGTGCTGCAAGTCGTACAACCCCCGGGCGACCTCCACGAGTTCGCGTTTGCACCACAACCGGAGGTCCGTCGCCACCTGGTCGTTGCGGCTGCGGGCGGTGTGGAGCTTGGCGCCCGCTGGGCCCGAGATCTCGGTCACGCGTCGTTCGACCGCAGTGTGGATGTCCTCGTCTGACGAGAAGAAGTCGAATCGGCCCTCGGCCATCTCCGAGTGCACCTGGTCGAGCGCTGCCAGAACGTCATCGCGCTCACTGTCGCTCAACAGTCCGACGCGAGCGAGGCCGCGGACGTGGGCGCGCGAACCGACGATGTCGTCGTGCCACATGCGACGGTCGAACGGCAGGCTGACCGTATAGGCCATGAGTGCAGCGTCCGGCCCACCTTCGAACCGTCCATGCCAGAGGGTCGAGGCTTCAGCGCCGAGCCGACCGTGTGATCCTCCACCACCATCTGATGTTGCCGTCATTCGTGTACTCCCTCGATCCCGGCGAGCTCGCGCATCACGGCCGCCAAATGACGACCACCGGCCGACTCGGTGGCCACGCACATCATCGTGTCGTCCCCGGCGACGGTACCGAGCAAACCATCGATCCCACTGCGATCCAGCGCCGACGCAACGACATGGGCGCAGCCAGGCGGGGTCCGGATGATCACCAGGTTCGCCGAGTGCGTGACCTCCGCGACCCACTCACCCATCACCCTGCGGAGCTGATCGAGCGGCGCCACCCGCTCGGGCGCAAATTCCGGCACCGCGTAGACGGTCGCCCCGCCCGGTACGCGCACCTTGACGGCCCCGAGATCCTCGAGATCGCGAGACACCGTCGCCTGTGTTGCCGTGATGCCCTCATCTGCCAACAGGTCGACCAACTGCGGCTGGTTGGTGACCGAGTGCTGCTCGATCAGCCGAGCGATCGCCTGCTGTCGTTGCACCTTGGACATCAGGCTCCGCCTCCCGAGCGCGCCACCCGGAACTCTCTTCGCCGCCCACACGATCGAGCGCCCGTGACTCGGGAGCAGTTCAACGTGCGCCCAGCAGGAATGCGATGATCGCCCGAGCGCTGTGGAGGCGATTGTGGCCCTGTTGGTAGACGACGCTCTGCGGGCCGTCGATCACATCGGCGCTGACCTCGAACCCGCGGTACGCGGGAAGGCAGTGCATGAAGATCGCCGAGGGATCGGCGCCCGACATCATCGCCTGGTCGACTTGGAAGCCCTCGAACGCCTGACGACGGGCCGCCTTGTCGTCCTCCTGGCCCATCGACACCCAGGTATCGGTGTGCACGGCGTGGGCACCAGCAACGGCCTGCGACGGCCGTGCGGACTGCTCGACCGACGCCGCGCCGAGCAGCAGTATCCGCTCGAGTTCCGTCTCATCGGCACCGAACCCCGTCGGGCAGCCGAGCCGGACGTGCATGCCGAGCATCGCCGAGATCTCCGCCAGAGAACGTGCCACGTTGTTGTAGTCGCCGACGTAGGCGACGGTGCGGCCCGCCAGCTCGCCGAGGCACTGCCGCATCGTGAGAGCGTCGGCCAGCCCTTGTAGCGGATGCGACTTGTCGCTCAGCATGTTCACGATCGGCACATTCGCCGAGGCGGCGAGCCGTTCGACGACCGGATGAGCGAATACACGAGCCGCGATCAGGGCGTGATACCCCTCCATGATCCTGCCGATGTCCTCGACGGGTTCGCGGGTGTCGAAGCCGACCTCTTCACCGCGCGTATAGACCGGATGGCCACCGAGTTGCATCACCGCGATCTCCATCGACTGTCGTGTTCGGTTCGACGGCTTTTCGAAGATCAACGCCGCTCCCATTCCCTCCAACGGGCGGCCGAGGTCGGTGATCGGCCGCTCGGCGATGTCGAGCACGAGCCCCACCTCTTCGTGAGAGAGGTCGGTGATGTCGAGGAATGAGCGCTTCATGACGATGCCTCCTGTAGTACCCCGGCGAGCAGATTCGCCGCCTCGGTCAGTTCGTCTTCGGAAACGGTCAGCGGCGGCAGGAATCGCAACGTCGAGGAGTTCACGGCATTGCAGATCAGGCCACGTTCGAGCAGAGCCTGATAGGCCTGCGGGGCATCGATCCCTGCGACGAGCTGTGCCCCCAGGATCAGACCGGCACCCCGTACCGATTCCACCTGCGGCAACCTCAGCAGCAGCTCGGTGAATCGAGCGCCCTGCTCGGCGGCCAGCCGGGGAGCGTCGATGCGACGCATCTCGTCGACCACGGCACTGACGGCGGATGTGGCGAGGGCGGTGCCGCTGTAGGTGCTGCCGTGGTCGCCGGGCTGGAACACGGCGGCCACGTCTCTGCGGGCCCAGCAGGCTCCGATCGGCATTCCGTTGCCCATCGCCTTCGCCAGCGTCACGACGTCGGGGCTGACCCCGTCGATCTCGAACCCGAACCAGTGTCCCGTGCGGGCAAAGCCGGTCTGAATCTCATCGACGATCATCAGGGCGCCGACATCTGTGCAGAGCCGGCGAACACCTTCGAGGTAGCCAGCGGGCGCCGGATTGACCCCGCCTTCACCCTGGATCGCCTCGATGATCACAGCCGCAACAGATCCGTCGACCGATGCCCGCATCGCGTCGAGGTCGCCCCACGCGACGTGTTTGAACCCATCGGGCATCGGTGCGAACGGCTCGTGCTTGGCAGGCTGGCCGGTGGCCGCCAACGTTGCGAGCGTCCGACCATGGAAGCTTCCGAACGCGCTCACCACCGTGTGGCGACCTCGCCCGCCCCACTTTCGCGCCAGCTTGAGTGCGCATTCGTTCGACTCGGCCCCGGAGTTGGTGAAGAACAGCTGGCCACTGTGGCCCGTCGCATGCTCGAGGAGTTCGTTGACCTTGATCGCCGCTGCCGTCGCCTGCGGGTTGGTGAAGAAATTGCTGACGTGCAGCAGGGTGGACGCCTGACGGCAGATGGCGTCAGCGACGACCGGGTTGGAATGGCCGAGCGAGGTGACGGCGATACCGGAGAGGAAATCGAGATATCGCTTGCCACTGGTGTCCCAGACCTCGGTCCCGCTGCCACGCTCGATGCTGAGCGCAGGTGCGCCGAACACGGGCATGAACGGGCAGTGTTCAATCCCCGTGGTTTCGAAGGTATGGGCGCTCATCGTGTGCCTTCCCGGGCATCGATGCCCTTGATCATGGTGCCGATACCCGAGTCGGTGAAGATCTCGAGCAACAAGACGTGGGCGATGCGGCCATCGAGGATGTGGGCGTTGTGGACGCCGTTCCGTACGGCGTGTGTGCAGCTGGCAACCTTCGGAATCATGCCGCCGGCGATGACGCCCTCGGCGACCAGCGAATCGAGTTCGTCAGCACCCGTCTGCCGGATCAAACTGGAAGGATCGTCGACGTCTCGTCGAAGGCCCTCGATATCGGTCAGGTAGACGAGCTTCTCGGCGCCCAGCGCTTCGGCGATCGCCCCGGCCACCGTGTCGGCATTGATGTTGTAGGCCTGACCGCTGCTCGTCGGAGCCGATCGTGGCGATCACCGGGATGAACTCGTTGGCGAGCATGCCCAGCAGCACGCCCGGGTTGATCTCGGTCACGTCGCCGACGAAACCGAGTTCGGGGTCGCGCATCTGCGCCCGGATCAGTCCACCATCGACGCCGCTGACACCGACGGCATAGTTGCCGTGCACGTTGATGGCCGCCACCAACTGTGGATTCACCTGCCCTTTGAGCACCATGCGGGCGATGTCGACCGTCTCGGCATCGGTGACGCGCAACCCTTCGACGAACTCGGTCTGTTTGCCCAACCGGCCCATCATCTCGCTGATCTGGGGACCACCGCCGTGAACCACGACCGGCTGCATGCCGACGAGCCGCATCAGCACGATGTCCTCGGCGAACAGCGCCAGGGCGTCGTGTTCGGAGGTGCCGACCAGGGCGTTGCCGCCGTACTTCACGACGACGGTCTTGCCGGCGAACCTGCGAATGTACGGCAGCGCCTCGACCAGGGTGGCGGCTTTCAGCGCGGCGGCGCTCTCGTCGACATCGACGGTCATGGTGCGACGCCGATCTTCGTCAGACCGGCGTCCTCGTCGAGCCCCAGTGCGACGTTCGCGGCTTGGACGGCGCCACCCGACGCCCCCTTTGCAAGATTGTCGAGCGCCGCGATCGCCAGGACGGTGCCGGTTCGCTCGTCGTACCGGGCGGTGACGTGCACAGCGTTCGAACCGAGCGTCGCCTTC
This sequence comes from uncultured Acidimicrobiaceae bacterium, assembly GCA_963699815.1. Classification (GTDB taxonomy): domain Bacteria; phylum Actinomycetota; class Acidimicrobiia; order Acidimicrobiales; family Ilumatobacteraceae; genus Ilumatobacter. The sequence goes on from CAVOVK010000013.1 coordinate 7,890, forward strand.
GTCGATGGCGAACCGTCGGTGACGACGATGAAAGGTTCGGCGGCCCAGCGCTCGCGAAGGAGCGACTGGAGCACGTCGGTGGAGATGGCCGCACCCGTGACCGGCCGGGCGTGACATGTGGCGAGCAAGCCACGACTCATCGGCACGAGGTGCGGAGTGAACAGCACCTCCGCGTCGAGTTCCTGCTCGATCTCGGGCGTGTGCCGGTGAGTCAAGAATCCATAGGCCTCGACATTGGAGTCGACACTGGAGAACAGGTTCGTGTTCGTCGGGTGTGCGTCCGGCGCCGGTGATACCGGTCATCGTGTTGACGATGACGCCGTGCGTCTCGATCAGCCCCGCCTCCACGAACGGACGGAGCGCCAGCACCGCCGCCGTGACGTGGCAGCCGGGGGTGGCCACCAGCGCTGCGCCCTTCAACTCCGAGCGATGCAGCTCGGGGAGTCCGTACACCGCGTTCGCCAGCAGCCCGAGTTGATCGTGTTCGAACCCGTAGTACGTCGGGTACTGGGCGGCTTGCTTCAGACGGTAGGCCGCGGACAGATCGACGACACACCCGACGTGGCCGATCAGCTGCGGAACCATCGCCAGCGACGCCTCGTGTGGGAGACCGAGGAACACCACGTCGAGGCTGCGGGCGCGCTCGATCTCGAACGGCTCGAAGACGAGGTCCGGGTAGACCCCCGCCAGGCCGGGGTACAGCTCGGCCGCTCGCGTTCCGGCTTGCGAGTCGCCCGTCGCGTACACCACGTCGAAGTCGGGATGCTGAGCTGCGATGCGAAGGAGCTCGGCGCCGGTGAACCCGGACGCACCGATGATGCCGACTTTGACCATAGTCGTATGACTATACGGTATCTTGTATTGTCATACAACCCCTCGTCGGGGACGGCGATCGCGCGACGACCGGCCGCGACGGCACAATGGGAGCGTGCTCCCCGGTTCGGTACTCACCAAGGGACGGCTCCTGGTCGCCACTCCCCCGCTCGACGATCCCAACTTCGATCGCACGGTCGTCTACATGCTCGAGCATCACGACGATGGCAGCGCTCGGCGTCGTGATCAATCGCCCGACCGACGAACCGCTCGCCGAGCCGCTCGACCGATGGGACGGCCTGCAGGCCGCTCCGGGTTCGATCTTCGTCGGCGGTCCGGTCGAGCCGGACGCGCTGATCGCACTCGCACTGGCGAAGACCCCGATCACGGAAGCGACCGAGGAGTTGTCGCCGGTTTCGGGGCTCGTGGTCTCCGCCGATCTCACCACCGATCCGGCGCTCGTTGCCGCAACCGTGGGACGTCGATTCGGGTCTTTCGGGGGTATGCAGGGTGGGGGCCCGGACAACTCGAGGGCGAAATCGACGCCGGCGCGTGGCTGGTCCTCGACGCCGAGCCCGCGCGACGTGTTCGCGGACGAACCCGAGGATCTGTGGCGCGCGGTGCTGCGACGCCAAGGGGGCCGGCTGGCCTGGCTCGCCACGGCCCCGGAAGACCTCAGCTCGAATTAGCCCCGCAACCGGCGGCGCCGGACACCTGCCTCACCGGGAGCTGAGTGCCCTGAGTCGTCGAATCGCCTCGTCGACGTGGTGGAACGGCACCAGCAGGTGATCATGGTGGTATCCGGCGAGCGCATTGCACGCGATCCCGGCATCGGCCAGCGCCTCGCTCACCGCCGCGGTCAGCCCGACCGCTTCGAGCGAGCTCCAGACCGAGAGCGTGAGCCATGCCGCCTCGAAATCGACGGGAGCGCCCACCACGCGTGCGTCGTCGGTGGTCACGACGTAGGTGAGCCCCTCGGATTCGGCAATCGTCGCCTGGGCCACCGTTCTGAGAGCGGGCCAGTCACCGGTGACGAACGTGAATCGGCCGGGGCGCTGCTCGACATCGAGCGACGCCAGCATCTTGGCCAGATCGAGTTCTCCGGACATCAGCCGCGCAGCTCGGCACCGAGCTTGGTGGCACCGCTCACCACCGAGCGGCGAACGTCCGCAACATCGGCATCGGTCAGGTTGCGGTCGGCGGCCTGCAAACGCAGCCGGTATGCCAGGCTTCGCCGACCTTCGCCGAGCGACGGACCACGGAACACGTCGAACAGCTCGAGATCGACCAGCAGGCTGCCGGCACCCTGACGGATCGCCTTCTCCAGCTTCTCGGCGGGCACCTCGTCTCCCATGACGAACGCCAGATCGAGATCGCTGGACGGCAGGCGACTCACCGGCCGCCAGGTCACCGGTTTCGGCTCGCGCTCGAGCAACAGGTCGAGGTTCAGTTCGAGGATCGCTACCCGCTCGGCCACGTCGAACCGTGCCAGCACCGCGGGGTGCGACCTCTCCGACCGCGCCGAGCGGCTCTTTGCCTGCCTGCAACGTCGCCGACCGGGTTGCGTGGAGCCCAGCCGGCACGCGGCTCTGATCGATGCGAGCGCCGACACGCAGAGCGCTCGACAGTTCGCGCCGACATCGCGATCGGCCGCCGGCGCCTCGGCACCTGCCAGCACGACACACAGCGCCTCGTACTCGTCGGGCAGTTCGCCGCTACCAGGCGGATACACGTGACCGATCTCGAACAGCTTCACGCCGGGTCGCCGATGCGATTCGTTGTATGCCGACGAGTCGAGCAATCCGGGGCGCAGCGATGTGCGCAACACGCTCTCCTCGACGACCAGCGGGTTGGTGATTCGGATGGTCGGCCCCTCGAGGCCCGCCTTCGCCAGGGTGCCGGGCGCCAAGAACGGGTTCGGCATCGCTTCTGACACGCCGAGGCCGAGCAGCAACTCCCGGAGCTGTCGGCGTCGCTGTTGACGGACCGACAGATTCCCGTGCACGGTCGATTTGGGGACGGTCTTCCCGAGACGTTGCGTAGCCGTAGTGACGCGGCGACCTCTTCGATCACGTCGATCTCTTCGACACAGTCGGGCCGCCAAGACGGAATCGCCACCGAGCGACTGTCACCGAGTCCGGTCACCGTGAGCCCGATCGGGTCGAGCAGCGGAGCGAGGTCGTCGGCATCGAGGCGGGTACCGAGAATGCGATTGACCTCCTTCACTCGGACCGTGGTCGAGCGCTCGCTCGTCCGGCAATCCAGGGCCGCGTGCATCGCTCATTCCGGCGTGCACGACCAGGTCGGGGCAGGTCTCGCGCAGCAATTCGACGAATGCGTGCCTGCGCGGTATCGATGACATACGGATCGCAACCCCGCTCGTAGCGAGCGGACGCTTCGGACCTCAGTCCGAGGCGGGCCGAGGTCTGGAGCACCGTCAGATGATCGAACCACGCGATCTCGAGCACGACGACCGTGGTGTGTCGGTGATCTCGGTGTCGAGACCGCCCATCACCCCACCGATCCCGATCGGTGAGTCGTGGGCGTCGCAGATGAGGAGGTCGCTTGCGGTGAATGTCCGCAGCTCTCCGTCGAGGGTCTGCATCTGCTCGCCCTCGGCCGCCACCCGCACCCTGAAGCCACCGCCGCCCAGCGTGTCGAGGTCGTACGCGTGGTTGGGCTGGTTCAACTCGAGCATCACGTAGTTCGACACGTCGACGACATTGTTGATCGGACGCATCCCGGCGGCCGCCAGCCGGCGTTGCATCCATTCCGCGCTTCGACCCACCTCGACCCCGGACAGCACGATGCTGGTGAATCGACCGCACTTGTCGCCATCGACCAGCTCGACCGGCGCCGAACGCTCGGCACCATCGACGACCAGCACCGGCTGCGGCAGGCGCAACTCGATGCCCATCTGGGCGGCGACGTCACGGGCGACACCCACATATCCCCAACAGTCGGGGCGATTGCGCGTGACGTCGAGGTCGAACAGCACGTCGGCCTGCACCCCGAGCGCCTCGCCGTAGGGAACACCGAGCGGGGTACCCTCCGGCAGGATCAGGATTCCGCTGTGGTCGCTGCCGAGTCCGAGTTCATCGGGGGCACACAGCATGCCTTCCGAGTCGATGCCGAGGATGCCGCGCCGCTCGATCGTCATTCCGCTCGGCATCGTGGTACCGAGCGTCGCCAGCGGCACGATGTCCCCCTCGTTCATGTTGAAGGCGCCACACCACACATGGCGATCGTGGCCGTCGCCCACATCGACATACACACGTTGCACCTTGGCGGCGTCGGGATGCTGCACGAGCCGCTTGACCTGGGCGGTGACCACGCCGGCGACCGTGTCACCGATCTGCTCGATGTCGCCAACCTCGAGCCCGAGCCCGATCATCACATCGGCAAGTCGTCGAACCGCGGCCTCGTCGGTCGGGTCTGGCGAAATCGCCGTACTCATTCAGCCACGACAGCAGGATTTTCATGTGGAAGAACCTCCGAGATGGGCGTACGATGCAACGGCCGGGCGATGCGCCGAGGAGTGGAGTTCCGAACCGAGAGCGAGACACGTCGAGTGCAGGGCACACGGGGGGACAGTCGGATCGAGCCGAGGACGAAACCTCGCAACGCAGGAATTGATCATCTCGAACGACTCAGAACTGCTCGATGAAGCGGATGTCGTTGACATACATGTCACGGATGTCGGCGACCTGATGTCGCATGGTGGCCATGCGGTCGATCCCGAAACCGAACGCGAACCCGCTCCACTCCTCGGGATCGAGCCCGCCGGCAGCGAGCACGTTGGGGTGCACCATTCCGCAGCCCCCGAGCTCGAGCCATGACCCGTCGGGTCGTTGAATGTCGAACTCGGCGGACGGCTCGGTGAACGGGAAGTAGGAGGGACGGAGTCTCGATCGAGAACTCCGACCCGAAGAACGCCTTCGTGAACGCTTCGATGGTTCCCGCCAAGTCAGCCATCGTGATGTCGCGGTCTATGACCAACCCCTCGATCTGATGGAACACGGGCATGTGCGTGGCATCGGGGGTGTCGCGCCGGAACACGCGACCGGGCGCGACGATGTAGATCGGCGGCGATTGGGTGAGCATCGTGCGAATCTGGACCGGTGACGTATGCGTGCGCAGCACCGTGCGGCCTGGCTGTTGCCCCGGTGGCGCGTGGTCGACGAACAAGGTGTCGAACTCGCCGCGGGCCGGGTGACCGACGCCCATGTTGAGCGCCTCGAAGTTGTGCCAGTCCGTCTCGATCTCCGGCCCCTCGGCGACCTGGAATCCGAGTCCGATGAACACGTTCTCCAGCCGTTCCCAGGCTTGTGTGACCAGGTGGGCGTGACCGCGAGTCGGCTTGCCGATGAACTCGGTGAGATCCAGCTGCTCGGCGCTCACCCTAGCCGCCAAGGCGGCATCACCCAGTTCGGCGGTCCGTGCTTCGAGTGCTGCGGCGACGGCCTGCATCGCCTCGTTGACCGCCTGGCCGGCGACCTTCTTCTCCTCGATCGTCGCCAGCCCACCCAATTGCGTCTTGAGCTGGGCGAGCCGGCCCTTCTTGCCCAGCAGTTGAGAATCGAGTGCGATGACCGATTCGAGCGAATCTGTCTGGCGAACGGCTGCGAGCGCTTCGTCGCGGGCAGCGGAAATGTCGTCGATCACGGGAGTCCTTTCAACACGACGAGCGTACGGGAGCGAACGAGATCATCCCCGGATGGACTCAGGTGCGGGCGCGCAGCCTTCAGCGTCGCCGTCCCCAGGCGGTCCGCCCGGGGCACCGAAATCGCAAAGCCGGCCTCACTGGATACCAGACTAGACCGGAGTGTCACCAGTGACCAACCAGCTCGTTGCGGGCGCTTCGGGGGCACTGCGTGGGGAGGCTCACCCCGGACCGCCGGGCGAGCCTCTATCGTGATGAGGTGTTGTCAGTGAGGGGCGGTTCGTTGCTCGAACGGCGGATCGTCCTCGCAGGGATTGCAGCGACCGTGCTCGTGGCGATCCTCGGCCTGTGGATCACCCGAGATGATCCGACCACCCCGACCGCCGATGCGGCCGTCGCCGAGACGACCGAACCCGCTGCGACGGATGCACGAGCATCCTCGACGCCGACGACGACGAACGCGACGCCAGACTCGACGACGACCAGCCCGGCCTCGGCGACGACCAACACCACGTCGCCGACAACGACCACGACCACGACGGTTGACCCCGAGCTGCTCCCGACGCTGCTCGAGGGGGACATCGGGCTCGAAGTCGCTCAGTTGCAGCGAATGTTGAATCTTGTCACCGGAACCTCTGTGATCGCCGACGGAGTTTACGGCCCCGAAACCACCACTGCCGTCGCCGCATTCCAGCGTTTCATGAACCTTCCCGCTACCGGCGCAGCGGATCACGAGACGAGGATGTTGCTGAAGTACCTCGACGGCGGGCGATCGACCGATCCGACCACCTGGCCGCTGCCCACGATCGGCGACGGCGGAGCCGATGGCTGCCAGGTGTCGGTGATCGGTGATTCGCTGATGTCCGCGTCGCAGCGGACGTACGAACACCAGCTGAACCAGATCGGTTGTGCCTCGGCCGTCGACGGCGTCGGCGGACGTTCGCTCGCGCCCGGGATGGCAGTGCCGCATACTGCAAGCGGACGGTTCTCGACCGTTGCTGTTCCGTCCCGGACCCGAACCGGGTAACGACACGTGTGCCCCGTCAGGTCTCGGACTGATCCGACTGTGGGCCGATGCCCGGGCGCTCGGTGACGTCGTCGTGGTGGCGCTCGGCACCAACGACGCCGGGCTGTTCAGCGAGGCCCGTTGGATCGAACACTGGACCCAGGCGTTCGTGTTCGCCGGCGAACGACCGGTCGTTCTCGTCACCACGCAGGCCCGACCAGGAAGTTCGGCGGTAGCAGTCCAATTCGCCTACACCGGATGCCGCGCGCCGATGGTGTGCGACCATGCCACGCTGCGTGCTCGCCGACTGGGCTGTCGCTCCGCAAGCGAACGACCCGAGTTCGTACTACGACGCAGTTCATCTCCGGTCTGCCGCCACCGAGGCCAGGGCGTCGTTCATCAGCGATGTGGTGGCCGCCCTCTTGTCGGGACGGCCGATCCCGAATCCGGCGCCGATCCCGACACCGACGACCGCGATGGCGGCGACCACCACGACGATCCCGACCCCACCGACCACCGCAGCGACCACCTCGACATCGACCACCGCGCCCCCCACCACCAACAGAGCGACCACGACCTCGTCGCCCAGATCGACCACGACCACCACGACGACGGTTCCGACCCCGTCGACCACCACCACGGCGACCCCGATCCCGACGACCACCACGACCAGCGTCGCGACGACACCGACGACCGGGGCGCCGACCACCACGACCGCTCCCCCGGCCGACTGACCGGTTCGCTGGAGATCAGCGGTGACGTGCGGCTTCGAACGCCAAGATCGTGCCCGCCATTGCCACGTTGAGGCTCTCGGCGCGACCGCGATGCTCGATCTGGACCCACTCGTCGATCGCAGCGTCGTCAGCGAGACCGTGCGCCTCGTTGCCGAGCACGATCGCGAGACGGCCCGTCCAGTCGACATCGACGTGGCGAGCACCGTGATGCGATGAGGTACCGATCCGACGAATGCCGGCGCGTCCCACCTCGTCGAGCGTGTTGGTCACCACCGGCACGTGGAACACCGCTCCGGCACTGGCTCGAACGACTTTCGGATTGAATGGGTCGACCGAGCCGGGTGTGAGCACGACAGCCTCCGCTCCTGCCGCCTCGCAGGATCGAAGCAGGGTTCCCAGATTGCCGGGATCGTTGAGTCGGTCGGCGACCAACACGAAGGAGAGCCGCTCCAACGACACCGCCGTCTCCGGCATCGCGATGACGGCGAGATTCGGCTGCGGTCGATCGGTCGAGGCGACCCGCTCGAGGACACCGTCGGCCAACTCGAAGGCCGGGCCACCTGCGACCGGCTCGGCGCCCGGAGCGAAGAACTCGGCATCGATCGTCCAGCCGGCTGCAGCAGCCTCGCGAATCAGAACACGTCCTTCCACGACGAACGCGCCCTCGTCGGAACGCGAACTGCGGCGCCCCAGGAGGCGCCGCAGTCGTTGAACCTTCGGATTGTTGAAGGCGAGTTGGTCGCTCAGGACGTTACTTTCAGAGCGCGGCCTTGGCCTGCGCCACGATCGCCGAGAACGCCGTCGCGTCGGTGACCGCGAGATCGGCCAACACCTTGCGGTTGACTTCGATGCCCGCTGCATTCAATCCGGCGATGAAGCGGCTGTAGCTCATGTCGTTCTGGCGGCAGCCAGCGTTGATCCGCTGGATCCAGAGCCGGCGGAACTCACCCTTCTTCGCACGCCGATCTCGGAATGCGTACTGCCCACTGTGGAGCACCTGCTCGTTGGCCGCGCGGAACGAACGGCTCTTGTTGCCGTAGTAGCCCTTGGCCTGCTTGAGTACCTTCTTGTGGCGCTTCTTGGCAGCCACACCGCGCTTGACGCGTGCCATCTCGTTATCTCCTTGTGTCGGTCAGTCGATGCTGATCAGTGTGTGGATCAGCGCTCGGCGAGCAGGCGCTTGATCTTCTTGACGTCGGTCGGGTGTACGTCGGCATCACGGTCGAGGCGGTGCTTGCGATTCGAGGTCTTCGACTCGAACTTGTGCTGGTTGTTCTGCTGCTCGTGACGCAGCTTGCCCGTTCCGGTCTTCTTGAACCGCTTGGCCGCGGTCTTCGATGTCTTCATCTTCGGCATCATTCGTCTCCTGATACTTCGGGGGGTGCCGCTACGGCTGCTGCCTCCGGTGTTGCTGCAGGCTCTTCGGTGAGTTCTGCAGTGTCCTCGGTAACCGTTTGCTCGTCGATAGGAGCTGGAGGTTCCGTGGGTGTTGCTTGGGCGGGTTGTGCCGCCGCGGCTGCCTCGAGTGCAGCCTTTCGTTCAGCCTCTTCGGCCGCCTTCTTGAGCGCCTCCTGGGCCTTCTTGTCCGGTGACAGCACCAGTGTCATGCTGCGTCCTTCCATTCGGGCTTGGCTCTCGACCTTGGCGATCGGACCGACGGTGGTGATGACATCGTCGAGGATTTTGCGCCCCAACTCGGGGTGCGCCATCTCCCGGCCACGGAACTGCAAGGTGACCTTCACCTTGTGGCCCTCCTCGATGAACTCGGTGAGATGCCGCATCTTGGTGTCGAAATCACCCTTGCCGATCTTCGGGCGGAATTTGACTTCCTTGATCGTGACGTGGACGGTCTTGCGCCGCGCTTCCTTGGCCTTCTGCGCTTCTTCGTACCGGAACTTTCCGTAGTCCATGATCCGGCACACCGGGGGGCTTGCCATCGGCGCGACTTCGACGAGGTCGAGGTCGAGCCCACGGGCCATCCGGAGCGCTTCGGGAACTGCTTTGATCCCGAGTTGATTGCCGTCGGGACCGATCAGACGGACCTCACGGGCCCTGATTCGGTCGTTGACGCGGTGTTGGTCGCTCTTCGGCGGTGCTATGACTGATCACTCCTGTGCAATGGGTCTGGCCTCCCAGTTGGTGGTACGTCTCTGCTCAACGCGAAGTCGATGCGGAGCAGACGAACCCAGCCATTCGCACGCGAACGGCCTGGAAGCCGTGATCATCATCAACCTCGACGCACTCGGCCCGTACTTCGCACGCGGCTCGTGGTCGGGTGGGAGCCGATGGAACAAGCCCCACTTCGCTCGATTGTCAGCCGGTCGTCGAAACGATCGACCCGGCTAGGGTAGCGCGTGTGAATGATGAAACCGACGTGACCAGCACAGATGACGGGTTGCACAGCGCCGACCAGGCTGCCGAAATCGACGCGGCGATGGCCGAGGCTCGTGCCCGTCTGGCCGCCGTTCCCGCCGAAGCGGTGGTCACGAATCATGTCATGGGCCTGTACGAACTGGCGGCCATCCATCTGTCGGCGTCGACCCCCGACCTCGTATCCGCCGCTCTGGCGATCGACTCGATGGCGCTGTTGGTGGACGGTCTCGGCGACCGACTCGGCGACGACGCCCCCACCATGAACGACGCCCTCGTCAACATCCGCATGGCGTTCGTCAGCGTCAAGGCCCAAACGGGGCAGTCCACTCCGGGCGACGACGCCTGATACCGGAGCCGACCAGGATCGGCCACGCCGGTGCCCGACCGCCGTCGGCGTCACCGTCGAACGGCGTCCGCGGCCAGAATCTGGCGGTCACGCCCCACCGCAGCGGCACTCAACCGACACCGAAGCGACCGTACGGAGCAGATCTCACATGACCGTTCCGGATGATCACGTCCTCCTCGACGCAACAAGGCTGGCCTGCTCGCGTTCGTGGCCTGGCACCAAGCGACCAGCGGCGCTGACGACCCTCCACCAGGGGACCTCGATCTCGGTGGTCTGGAGGATTCGACCCACGAGTCGAGCGTGCTTGGGATAACCGGCGGTATCGGCGACGTCCCCGTAGGTCGTCACTTCTCCGGGCTGCAACGCGATCAGTACGTCGACGATGCGACGTTCGCGTTCGTCCACGTCAGCGCTTGCAGATCTTGCCGGCCTGGAATCGGCCGAACTTGGCGAGCGGCTGGAACAGGACCTCTTGGCCGACGTCGACAGTGCGTGTGCCGTCGACGATCTCGATCACATGGAACATGAACGTCGTGCCGGTGCCGTCGGTAACGGCACCGAGGCCCTTCGCGGCGTCGAATTCGGTGACGATACCGGTCAGCATCAATGCACGATCTTGATGATCGGGATCTCGAGCAGGTCGGTCGCACCGGCATCTCGAAGCGCCGGGATGAGCACATTGATGCCGCTCTTGGCCACCACGGTCTCGATGGCGTAGTCGCCGTTCGCGAGCTGATTGACGGTCGGCGACTTCTCTGCCGGCAGCTCGGCCAACACCGCCTCGCGTCGATCTGCCACCACGTTGAGCTTGAGCAGCACCTTGCCGCGCGCCTCGAGCGCACCGTTGAGCAGCGTCATCAACTGATCCATCGCTCGGCGCTTGTCGGAGTCGGCGAAGCTGGTGGGGTTCACCACGACCTCGGTGTAGCTCACGAGGATCGTGTCGATCACCCGCAGCCCGGCGGCGCGCAGCGCCCTGCCCGTCTCGGTGATGTCGACGACGCAATCCGCGATATCGGGGATCTTCGCCTCGCTCGCCCCGTAGGACAGACGGACATCGGCGTCGACGCCTTTGGCGGCGAAGAACCGCCTGGTCATCTCGGGATACTCCGACGCGACCCGTACCCGATTCGGTAGGTCCTCGACACGCTGAACAGCCGAGTCATCTGCTACCGCCACGACCACCCTGACCGGATTGGACGTGGCTTTCGAGTACTTCAACTCCCCCAAGCTCTCGACCTGCGCCATTGTTTCCTCGACCCAGTCACGTCCGGTGATCCCCATGTCGAACAGGCCTTCGGCCACATAGCCGGCGATCTCCTGCGGACGCAGAATACGTACATCGAGCACACGGGGATCATCGATCGTGGCCCGGTAATCGACCGACGACGACCGGACAACGGTGAGGTCGGCGGCTTCGAACAGCTCGAACGTCGCCCGTTCGAGCGAGCCCTTGGGAAGTACGATACGCAGCACGACTGCCGAGGCTACCGACGGAACGTGTCCCGCCGTCCCCGGTCTGCCGCCGTCCGATCCACAGCGCTCAAGACGCGCACCCGACCGGGCGATAGCAACATCAGTGGACTTCCTGCCCAACTCCATGTCCTTCCGCTTCGTCACGACACTCGGCGTGGACAACGATGACGAGATCCCGACCGACTTCACCGGACGCGTCCGCAAGGCGACCGATGGTCGACTCGAGTACGTCGCCTGGTTCAATCGAGGCGAGTTGGAAGACCCAGGCCCGCGGACGGCCGCGTACTCGCGCTACCGACGCGACGGGACCGTGAAGCAGGTACGCCACTACCGACTCGGCCGGTTGCACGATCCGGCACCCGGCTTTCCCGCGGTACAGGGGTTCTATGCCAACGGGGGCCGACGCTACGAGGAGCACTTCCGCTACGGCCGGCGACACGACTATCGGGGGCGGCCGGCGATCGTCAAATGGCGCCTCGACGGCAGTGTCCGCGCCGAACTGCACTACTACGAGGGTCTCCGCATCGAGCTGATCAAGCCCGCACTGGCCGGGTGAAGTCGCCGCGGTACGAACCCGCGCCGATCAGTGCTCGGTCGGCTCGGAGTGCAACAGTCTGAGGGCGTGCGGAAGCACATCGATGATGGCTTCGACCTGCTCGATCGTGCCTTTCGGCGAGCCTGGGGTGTTGCAGATCAGGGATCCGCCGCGGATTCCCGCCACCCCGCGCGACAGACGCCCGAACGGACTGATCAACCGCATCGATTCGGCGAGGCCGGGAGCCTCCCTCTCGATCACCGCACGCGTACCCTCGGGCGTCTGATCGCGCGGCGCGAAGCCGGTTCCACCGGTCGTCACGATCAGCCCGGCGAAGCCGTCGCTCATCTCGATCAGCGACGCAGCCACCGCTTCGGCTCCATCCTGAGTGACACGATGCTCGACCACTTCGAACCCGTTGGCCGTGAGATGGTCGACGAGTCCCCGGCCGCCGGTGTCGTCCCGTGCGCCGTGGAACACGCCGTCGCTCACCGTCAGCACTTTGGCGCGCAACGGGGCCTCGGGGTGATCAGCGGCGTTCATGCGACGCGACGGTACCGAATCAGCACCATGCCATCGGTGTCGGCCTCGTGGGGCAGCACCCGCCAGCCGTGTCCGAAGGGTGTCCAGACACCGACGTCCGGCTGCCGACCGTCGATCTCGAAGCCCTCGGGAACCGGATGCTCGATGGACTCCTCGGCCGTGATCGTGCACACGGAATAGACGAGACGGCCGCCAGGGCGTACGAGCCGTGCAGAGGCCGTGAGGATACGGCGCTGGAGCTGAGCCAGGTCGGTGACATCGCTGGGCTGGATCCGCCACCTGGCGTCGGCCCTGCGTCGCAACGAACCCAAGCCACTGCACGGAGCGTCGATCAGCACTGCATCGAACGACGCCGGTTCGAATGGGGGCTCGGTGGCATCGGCTACCAGTGTCTCGATGTCGAGCCCCAGACGCTGGGCATTCTCGATGATCAGGCCGACCCGATTCGGTCGAACGTCCATCGCCGTCACATGCGCACCGACCGAAGCCATCGCCGTCGCCTTGCCACCCGGCGCGGCACAGGTGTCGAGCACACGCTCACCCGGACGGCACGCGACGGCTGCCGCGACCCATTGGGAAGACTCGTCCTGCACGTAGCCGTCTTCTCTGATCGTTACGCCGGCCGCAGTGTTCATCGTTCTCATGGCCCGGGCAGCCTCGTCGGTCCCCAGTTCGTTCACGAACAGCTCAGCGATCCAATCGGGATAACTGAGACGGGCGTACTCTGATGGCCACACCATGTCGGTGACCGAGGCGCGACGCAGCACGGCGTTCACGAAACCGCGCACCCGTTTGGGGGCCAGTGCCACGGTTTCGCCGACCGCCGCATGTGGCGGCACGCCGGCGAACTCGAGCTGGTAGGCGCCCAGCCGCAGCAGTGTTCGCGTTGCCGGATCGGGCTGCGTCGTGATGAAACGATCGACCACTGCATCGCATGCCCGTCGCATCCGCGTCGTCCCGTACACGAGCTCCGTGGCAAAGCGCCGGTCCATCTCGCCGAGCTGCGAACGCTCGAGCATCGCACCGAGTACGAGGTTGGCGTAGGCGCCGTCGGCTTCGATTCGTTTCAGTGCGTCATACGCGACGGAGCGCGCCGTGGCAGTCATTCGAATCCCTCCTCGTCCGTGGGGCGGGCGCCGTTGCGCCAGGCGTCGTACGCCATCCGCGGCTTCCCCTCGGGCTGGACCAGGGTCGGCACGATCACGCCCTCGATCAAGTCGGCGGCGTGGATCTTCAACCGTGCACCGCGAAAAGTCGTCCATGCTCCGCCCAGCCGAATCAGTCGGTGAATGCTCGCAGCAGACTGGGACCAGTCGATGCGCAACTCGGATGGATCGATCTTGGCCGCGTACGTCGGGATGCCGATCTGCTCGCGGGGTGCGTCGAGCCCGGCCTCGAGTGTGGCGACCAGCAACCGACTCCCGACGTCGACGAGCTCGCGCCTGAGTTCGTCGGCCGTCTTCGTGTCGCCGATCGGGACCTCGACGCGGGCGTACACGCCCCCGGTGTCGAGGCCTTCCTCCACGGCCATCACGCACACCCCGGTGATGTCGTCACCCGCCAACAGCGCGCGTTCGACCGGGGCCGCACCACGCCACCGAGGCAGGAGCGAGAAGTGCAGGTTCACCATCGGGACGGCAGCTAGCACGTGTGGCTTGATGATGTGGCCGAACGCGACAACCACCCCGAGATCGGCGCCGACGCCCACTACGTCGTCGACAGCGTGTGACACCGGCAACCCGAGATCCAGCGCGGCGATCTTGACGGCACTCGGCGAAGTCTCGCCGCCGCGTCCGCGTCGTTTGTCGATCCCGGTGACCACCAGTGCGACGTCGTGACCGGCCGCAACCAACGATTCGAGCGGGGGCACCGCCATCGCCGGCGTCCCGAGGAAGACCAGCCTCACTTCAAACGCAAGCGACGCAGGCGGGATTGGGGCCGTGTGCCGTTCGAGGCGACGGCCTCGCGCTCGAGCCGACGGAACTCCGCGATCGCCTCCTTGCGCTGGTCCGGCTGCATGCGATCGAACATCAACACCCCGTGCAAGTGGTCGAGTTCATGCTGGTACATGCGCGCCTCGAGCTCGTCGGCTTCGTGCTCGACCACCTCGCCGTCGATGTCGATGCCGCGCATCAACACCGTCTTCGGACGAAGCATCTCGACGTACAACCCAGGGATCGACAGACATCCCTCGTCGTACAACCACTCGCCGTCGGACTCGATGATCTCCGGGTTGAAAATGACCTCCTGGCGGCCAGCCAGGTCCCAGACGAAGATCTGTTTCTGGACACCGATCTGGGGGGCGGCGAGGGCAATTCCGAGGCCGCTCTCGGTCAAGGTGGCGAACATGTCGTCGACCAACCGCACCAGCTTGCCGTCGACATCGGTGATCGGCGCAGCCTTCGACTTCAACACTGGATCGCCGAAGGTGCGAATCGAATAGGCCATGACATGTCAGGCTATCTGCGGTGACCCAGTACTTCGACGAAGATCCCACCGTGACCAGCGACCGGCGAACGGTCGACGTGTCACTGGGCGATGTGGCGTTCACCATGTCGACAGATCGAGGTGTCTTCTCCCACGGACACCTCGACATCGGCACGTCGCTGCTGCTCCGAGAGGCGGCTCCCCCGGCCTCGACCGGGCACCTTGCCGACATCGGCTGCGGATCGGGCGCGCTCGCACTCGCCATGGCCATGCGCTCTCCCGCAGCCACGGTCTGGGCGGTCGACGTCAACGTTCGGGCGCGGCGAACTCACCGCACTGAACGCAGCCCGCAACGGTGTCACGAACGTGAGCGTTGCCGCGCCGCTCGATGTACCTGCCGACGTCAGGTTTGCAACGATCTGGTCGAATCCGCCGATCCGCATCGGCAAGCAGGCTCTCCACGAACTGTTGATCGAGTGGCTCGGACGGCTCGCGGACGGCGGGGACGCAACACTCGTCGTGCACAAGCATCTCGGCGCAGACTCACTCCAAAGATGGCTGAAATCACAGGGGTACGTCACCGAACGCACCGCGAGCAAAGCCGGGTTTCGCTTGTTGAACTGCCGGCGCTGATCCCAGTGGTCGCCGCATCGGCCCCCTCACCGTCAACCGATCGACCACCGAACGTGACGATCAATCGGAGGTGGTGACGCGTTTGCACCACGCGTGAGATATCGTCGTGATCGCCGGCAAGAAACAGACAAGTTGGGGCGGAAACGGAAACCGGCAACGAACCATCGATTCGGCGGACCTCATCGAAAAGGCGACACCCCAACATGAACCTCTCCCGGCGGCAACTGAGCAGGCTCTTCGGCATCTTCGCACTGGCATCGGTCGGGCTCGTGGGTGCGCTCACCCTGGGTGGATCGGTGTCCGCCCACTATCCCGTACTCGAATCGCAGACCAGTCGTGACTGCGGCGACACAGCCCCGTGGACGGCCACCGTCACGGCCCGCTCCGATCAAGACTGGGACAAGGACTGGAAGGGCAGACACCAAGTCGACGGCGGCGCCCTCAGCGCCTGGTCACCGTTGACCGATGATCAGGTGCCCTATACCTTCGGTGTCGGCCCCTTCGACGCTTCGGTCACGAGCGTGAACGTGGGCGTCGAGTCGCGTTGGTTCCTCAAGTCGGACGGCAGTCTGTCGGTCAAGGCGAGCCGGAGCATCACGATCACTCGACCCGATTCGCAGAACTGCGGCGACACCGTCACACCGGCGGCGCCCGCGGTCACCTACGACTGCGTCACCGACCAACTCGTGATCAACGGAGCCGACGACACCAAATCCGTCGACTACACCGTCAAGATCACCCAGGCACCCGACGGCGAAGGCAGCACCTGGGCCGTCAAGATCACCGCCGCACCACAACCCGGCTACGAGTTCGCACCCGACGCGACCACCACATGGACCTTCACCGGAACCGTCGACTGCAAGAACGGAACCGTCACACCGGCGGCGCCCGCGGTCACCTACGACTGCGTCACCGACCAACTCGTGATCAACGGAGCCGACGACACCAAATCCGTCGACTACACCGTCAAGATCACCCAGGCACCCGACGGCGAAGGCAGCACCTGGGCCGTCAAGATCACCGCCGCACCACAACCCGGCTACGAGTTCGCACCCGACGCGACCACCACATGGACCTTCACCGGAACCGTCGACTGCCTCACCACCACCAACCCGGCGGCGCCCGCGGTCACCTACGACTGCGTCACCGACCAACTCGTGATCAACGGAGCCGACGACACCAAATCCGTCGACTACACCGTCAAGATCACCCAGGCACCCGACGGCGAAGGCAGCACCTGGGCCGTCAAGATCACCGCCGCACCACAACCCGGCTACGAGTTCGCACCCGACGCGACCACCACATGGACCTTCACCGGAACCGTCGACTGCCTCACCACCACCAACCCGGCGGCGCCCGCGGTCACCTACGACTGCGTCACCGACCAACTCGTGATCAACGGAGCCGACGACACCAAATCCGTCGACTACACCGTCAAGATCACCCAGGCACCCGACGGCGAAGGCAGCACCTGGGCCGTCAAGATCACCGCCGCACCACAACCCGGCTACGAGTTCGCACCCGACGCGACCACCACATGGACCTTCACCGGAACCGTCGACTGCCTCACCACCACCAACCCGGCGGCGCCCGCGGTCACCTACGACTGCGTCACCGACCAACTCGTGATCAACGGAGCCGACGACACCAAATCCGTCGACTACACCGTCAAGATCACCCAGGCACCCGACGGCGAAGGCAGCACCTGGGCCGTCAAGATCACCGCCGCACCACAACCCGGCTACGAGTTCGCACCCGACGCGACCACCACATGGACCTTCACCGGAACCGTCGACTGCCTCACCACCACCACACCCGCCGCACCCGAGTTGACGTGCCGGCTGGCGCCCGACAAAGGGCTCGCATTGCAGCTGACGCCATCGACGACCTATTCGTATGAGGTGTCCGGCAACCTCGATGTCAACGAGAATGATCCGTACGACGTGACAGTCGTCGCCGTTCCGGCTGCAGGATATGAGTTTCCATCCGACGCAACCACGCAATGGCGGTTCACCGGCGTCGTCGAATGTCAACGCAGCCTGGCCACGACCACGACGACGATCGCTCCGACCACGACAACGATCGCTCCGACCACCACAACGACGACGCCGACCGGTTCGACAACCACCACGACCACACCGAAGGCGACCGCCGTGACGGGATCATCGTCGACCGGGCTGCTCCTGGCCTACGCGTCGGTGATGACGCTGCTCGGCGCTCTCCTACTGCTCATCAAGCGGACCTTCCGCCCCGAGCCTGTGTGACGCCCCGTCTCCACACGCGAACTCGACGACACGTCGAGCGCGTGCTGCGCGGCATTCCCCGGCGAGGCACCCATGGCTGGTGCCGAGTCTGCATCCTCTGGCTGATGAACGCCCCTGATCACCTCGTGCGGTCCGCTCACGGATGACTGCTCGGTGACCCGTCAGCGCGGCGGATCGACGGCCACCCGCAGCCGGGCGCCGACCGGACGTACGCCGGTGCTCAGCGCACGCCCGAGCGTCATCCAATCACCGGCGCGCGCCACCCACGCACCGTCTCCACCGGCCACCTGGACACCCTCAGCCGTCGGAACCGTCGCCATGAACTCGTCGCTGCCTGGACCGGAGATCTCGGCGTAGGCGCCGAACGGGGGCAGAGCGAGCGAGCGACGGCGCTCACGCTCGCGCTCGATCATCCGGCCCGGGTCAGCGAGCACGGCCGACTGGATCACCTCGTGGTCGGGCACGAACGTCTGTATCAGTATCCGACCACCCCGCGCCCGAGGTCCGACCAATCGAGCGGCTCGAACGAGCAGCGCCATCGCCTGTTCACCAGCGCGGTACCGCGGCGCCAACACCTCGCGATCGAAGTCGAGGAACGCGACGGTGTCGGCGCGCTCCACGCGGTGCAGGGCGGCCTCGGTTCCGACGTAGACCCCGACGGCCGGCGGAGCAGTGGCGTCGTGTCCGGTGATCAGTGCCACCGGTCGGTTGGCGGCCGCCTCGAGCTCTTCTCGGAGCCTCGTGACGCCGGGCCGCAGGTTCGCGAATCGACCTCCGCCACACCGCTGGCAGACCTGCGGGCGCACTGTCAGACAACGCAGGCACGACAGCCGGCCGGCATCGTCGAGCACCACCGCTGCATCACACATCTCGCATCTGGCCAGCTCGCGGCATTGCCGACAGGCCAACAACCGGGCACGTCCCGTGACGTTGCTGATGCATACCACCGTTCGCTCCGCGTCGCGCAGATGCCGAATCAGCTCCGAGGTCAGCAACGACCGCTTCCACGGCTCCTCGTCGGTTCGGTCGATCACGTCGACGATCGGCCAACCAGCGCGTTCACGCCCGTGCGGTGGTCTGGTCAGAGGACCCCATTCCAGTGCTGAGAGCGTCGGAGCGGGCGACACGAGCAGCAGCGACGCCCCGGAGCGTCGGCATCGCTCGATGAGCACGTCTCGCGCATGCCACGTCGGAGACCCCTCCTCCTGGAGCGCCTCATCGTGCTCATCGATCACGACCGCTGCGGCGAGATCTGGACAGGGCGCCCAAGCCGCTGACCGGCTCCCGATGACGACGTCGACGCCCCCTGCCGCCGCCGGCCACTCATCGGGCATGACCGCGACCGTCAACCCACTGCGGCGCAGGCGCGCCCGCGAGCAGGAGGGCGTCGTCGACCGATGCAACGACCACGAGCGTCGGCCCGACGGCTGCTGCGCTCAGCACCGCCGGCATCGGATCACTCGTCGGTGGCAACCGCAAAACACCACCTCCGGTCGCGAGGATCGCGGTGGAAGCCGGAGAGCGAGGTTCGATCGTTGCGCCGGTTCGCCGCACGGCCGGCAACGACGGCACTGCGCGATGGGCAGACGCGGCGACGAGAAAGTGGCGCCGACGGGACGCCCAACGAACCGCCGCCCAATCAGACAACGCGATCAGTTCGTTCGAGGGCCCGTACCCGGTCACCCGAGCGATCGGCTTGAGCTGAGCCTCATCGAATGTGTCCGGCGGGTCGATCTCGACGACCCAGCCTCCGACCCGTCGCCCATGCAACTCGACACGCACCAGCGCTCCGAGCCGCACCGAGCCGGTGAGCGATTCGGGAACCAGGTAGTCGAAGTGCTTGTCCAGACCGGTGACGTCCGGAAGCACCCGAGCAACGGTCACCGTGACATCAGATCCGCAGTATCAGCCGCGAGTTCACCCTCGGGTCAGAGCCCAACCGCTGCCTTGAAATCGTCGAGGCGGCTGACGTCCTCCCACGTGAAACCCGGCCGTCCGAAGTGGCCGTAGGCGGCAGACCGCTTGTAGCCCGGCTTCTTCAGGTCGAGGTCGCGCACGATGGCTCCTGGCCGCAGATCGAACACGCTGAGCACCGCTTGTTCGATCACGGCCTCGTCGACGTGATTCGTGCCGAACGTCTCGACGAGCACGCTCATCGGGTGCGCCATGCCGATCGCGTACGCAACCTGCAGCTCGCATCGGTCGGCCGCACCGCTGGCCACGACGTGCTTGGCCACCCACCGAGTGGCATACGCAGCCGAGCGATCGACCTTCGAAGGGTCTTTGCCGGAGAATGCACCGCCGCCGTGGCGTCCCATCCCACCGTAGGTATCGACGATGATCTTGCGTCCGGTCAGCCCGCAATCGCCGTGTGGGCCGCCGATCACGAAGTTGCCGGTCGGATTGATCCAGACCTCGTACTCGTCGTCGACGAACTGGGCGGGGATGGTGGGCCGGATCACCTGTTCGATCAGATCGGGGCGGATCACCGTGTCTCGGTCGATGCCCTCTTGATGCTGCGTGGAGATCAACACGCTCCTGAGCGCTACCGGACGGCCGTCCTCGTACTCGTACGTGACCTGGGTCTTGCCGTCGGGACGCAGGTAGGGCACCTGCCCGGACTTCCGTACCTCTGCGAGGCGTTCCGCGAGACGGTGAGCGGTCCAGATCGGTAGCGGGAGCAGGTCGGGCGTCTCGTTACATGCGTAGCCGAACATCATGCCCTGGTCACCGGCGCCCTGAGCGTTGAGCATGTCCTCGCCGGCCTGCCCGTGACGCAACTCCTCGGATGCATCGACGCCCTGCGCGATGTCGGGGCTCTGCTCATCGATCGAGACGATGACCCCGCAGGTGTTGCCATCGAACCCGTACAGTGCATTGTCGTAGCCGATCTCATTGATCGTCTCACGAACGATCTTCGGGATCTCGACGTACGCGGACGTCGTGATCTCGCCTGCGATCACACACAAACCGGTGGTGATCAACGTCTCGCAAGCAACACGGCCATTCGGGTCGTCGGTGAGGATCGCGTCGAGGATCGCATCACTGATCTGATCTGCCATCTTGTCTGGGTGACCTTCGGTCACGCTCTCCGAACTGAAAGTTCTGCGAGTCATGGTGTCTCCTTGGGAGGCGTTCGGCACCTGCATCCGCCCGTGCAGCGGGGGCGTGGTACCGAGTCGGGTTCTTAGGTTGGGTGTGCGTCACGACGGATCGCAACGACGCGATCGAACACTGTTGCAGCGATCGTACGTTTGTCGGCGAGGGGCACCACAAACGAAGCGGCGCCCGGCGCGAACAACGTGACGGCGTTGGTGTCGTGTTGGAACCCCGTCTGCGGCGCGCTCACGTCGTTGGCGACGATCAGATCGAGGTGTTTGGCGTCGAGCTTGCGCCGGGCGTTCGTCTCCAGATCGTCGGTCTCGGCCGCGAATCCCACCAGTACTTGTCCGGTGGGCTTGCACGCGCCGAGCTGGGCAAGTATGTCGGGCGTTGGTTCGAGCACGATCTGCGGAATCCCGTCACGCTTCTTGAGCTTGTGATCGACAGCGACGACCGGGCGGAAGTCGGCCACCGCGGCCGCCATCACGACCACCTCACACGAAGGGGCGATCTGCTCCATCGCGGCTTGCATCTGGGCTGCCGTCTCGACCGGTTCGACGACAACACCCACTGGCACGGGCAGGTCGACCGTCGACACGAGCGTGACGACTGCGCCCCTCGCAGCCGCCTCGGCGGCGAGGGCGTATCCCTGCTTGCCCGAGCTGCGATTGGCGATGACGCGCACCGCGTCGATCGGCTCGCGAGTACCACCAGCGCTGACGAGGACACGCACTCCTGCGAGATCGCCGGGAGCCAGGAGCCGTTCCACATGGGCGACGATCGACTCGGGTGAGGCAAGACGACCGGCACCGCTGTCACCACCAGCGAGCCGACCACTCTCCGGCTCGACGACGTGCACCCCCCGAGCTCGAAGAGCCGCCATGTTGTCGACCACCGCAGGGTGTTCCCACATCTCGGCATGCATCGCCGGGCAGATCATCACCGGGGCACGGGTCGCCAACAGCACGTTCGTGAGCAGATCGGTCGAGAGGCCCATGCGATAGGCAGCGATGACTCGCGCCGTCGTCGGGGGCTACGAGCACCAGATCAGCACCTTGACCGAGCTGGGTGTGCGGGATCGCGGTCTCCGGATCATCCCACAGGCGCGTCTTCACGGGCTCGCTGGCGAGCGCAGAGAGGGTGGTCGCCCCCAGGAACCGCTCGGCGCCGGCCGTCATCACCGGCACCACGTGGGCACCCGCATCGACGAGTCGGCGGCTGATCTCGACCGCCTTGTAGGCAGCGATGCCCCCGGTCACCCCGAGGATGATTCGCTTGCCGGCGAGCATGACGCCGCGGTCAGTCGTCGGATGCGTCGGGTCCGGCGTCGCCGGCTGGAAGGTCCAGGACGTCGGTCTCGGGCACTTCGGGAAGCGCTGTCTGGACGATCTTGTCCGACGCGATCTCCTCGAACGCGATACTGAGTGGCTTGCGTGCCGTCGAGGACACCTGTGGCGGGATCATGTGGCCGAGACCGTCGCCCAACTGATTGAAGTAGGAGTTGATGTTGCGTGCCCTACGAGCAGCGAGCGTGACCAGGCTGAACTTGGAGTCGACGCGATCGAGGAGTCCCTCGATCGCCGGCGTCATCATCGTTTCGTGGCTCTTGGCCATGGGCCAGCTCCCTCTCAGGTGAACGGTGTACAGCCGCATCAGCCTATCGGCACGACGCTCGGCCTGGGCAGATCAACGATGTCGTTCTCGCTCGACGATGGCGAGCATGTCGTCGACCGTCCGCTGGAGTTCGTCGTTGACAACGACGTAGTCCGCCAATTCGCGACCGATGGGTTCCTCCTTTTCCGCCTTGCGGAGCCGGGCATGGACCTTGTCGTCAGGGTCGCCGCGCCCGCGAAGGCGCCGTTTCTGCTCGTCTCGCGATGGCGGCACGACGAAGATCAGGATCGCCTGCGGATACTGCTGCTTCACCTGCTGCGCACCGTCGAGTTCGATCTCGAGCACGATGTCGGGTGCGTGAGGATCGTCGAGGTGTTCGGGGCGAGGCGTGCCGTAGTAGTTGCCCAGGAACTCGGTCCACTCGAGAAAGCCACCCTCGCTGATGTGCGACTCGAACTCCTCGGGCGTCGCAAACACGTACGCGTCGACGGATTCACCCGTACGACGCTCACGAGTGGTCCACGATCGGCTGAGCCACAGGTTCGAATCGCGTCGAACCAGGGCATCGACGATGGTGCCCTTGCCAACGCCCCCGGGACCGGAGACGACGATGATCAGACGTTCATCAGCCAAGCTGGTCGAGCAGGGCCGCGCGCTGCTGCGTCCCCAACCCCTGGACGCGACGGTTGTCGGCGATGCCGATGTCTTCCATCACGCGCCGTGCCTTCACCTTGCCGACACCAGGCAAGGATTCGAGCATCGAAACGACCTTCAGCTTGGCGACGTTGGGGTCGTCCGAGTCGAGCGCCTCGGACAGGCTCATCGAGCCCATCTTCAGACGAGCCTTGATGTCAGCCCGTGCTGCGCGCGCCTCGGCGGCCTTCACAAGAGCCGCAGCTCGTTGCTCAGGAGTCAACTGAGGAGGTGTTGCCATGTGCTCAACCTAACGCGCTCAGATCGGCCAGGCGGGGAATATTGCGTGTGGCGGCGAACTCGACCAGTTCGGCGCTGACGCGGGCGCAGGCCCGTGGGTCGGCGAAACTGGCCGTACCCACCTGAACGGCGTGGGCACCGACCACCATCAGCTCGGCTGCCTCCCAACCGGTGCTCACTCCCCCGACGCCGATGATCGGTAGATCGGTGAGCGCCTGACGAACGTCGTGGACGACCCGGACGGCGACCGGGTGGATCGCTCGTCCCGACAAACCACCTCCACCGTTGCCGAGGGCTGGTCGCAACGACTGTGGGTCGATGACCATGCCGAGCAGGGTGTTGATCAACGTCACCGCCTCGGCCCCGGTCTCGTGAACAGCAGCGGCGACTTCGACGATGCGATCGGTGTTGGGACTCAACTTCGCCCATCGGGGGCGGCCGCATCCAGCCGTCGCAGCGATCACTTCCGCCGAGAGATCGGCGTCGTGGGCGAAGATGCCACCGCGACCCTCGAGGTTGGGGCACGACAGGTTGACTTCGACCGCGACCACTTGATCGGGAGCGTCGGCGAGCATGTCGGCGGCGCGCCCGAACTCCTCCACCGAGCGACCCCAGATGCTGCATACCACGGTGGCTCCCGTGTCGAGCAATGCCGGCAGCTCACGATCCAGCCACTGCTCGACACCAGGACCCTGTAGGCCGACGGCATTGATCATGCCCAACGGTGTCGGATGCACCCTCGGCGCAGCGTTTCCGGGCCACGCGAAGGCAGCGATCGACTTGGTCACGACCGCACCGATCGTCGACAGATCGAAGAACGGGGCGAACTCGTTCCCGTAGCCGGCGGTGCCAGAGGCCGTCATCACGGGATTGCGCAGTTCGACCGAGCCGACTCGAACTCGCGTGTCGACGTTCACCGGATCGGCGCTCGCGATCGGATCCGATCACACACGATCATCGGGCGTGGTACTCCTGCAGGCTCTTGACCGGCAACTGCTCGGGTGATTCCCCCAGGCCCTGGGCGGCCGCCAACGCGGCACTGACCGTGGTGACGCAACTCACGTGGTGCACACTCGCAGCCTTTCGAATGTGCTCGCCGTCGCTTCGTCCGACCGAGCCACGAGGCGTGTTGACCACGAACACGATCGTTCCGTCGGCGATCAGGTCGACCGCCGTGGGCCCGTCGCCCCCATCTTGCACCTTGCCGAGCACGCGGTCGACCGCGACTCCGAAACGGGCGAGATAGGCCGCGGTGCCCTCGGTGGCCATCAATCCCAGACCGCGTTCACGCATCCGTTGCGCCACCACGATGCCAGCCGGCTTGTCGACGTCGTTCAACGACAGGAACACCGTTCCCGTCTGCGGCAACCCGTTACCGGCCGCGAGTTCGGCCTTGAAGAACGCCCGTCCGAATGTCGAATCGATCCCCATCACCTCGCCGGTCGAACGCATCTCCGGACCGAGCGCCGGATCGACCTCCGGGAAGCGGTTGAACGGCAGCACCGCCTCCTTCACGGCGACATGGCCCGAGACGGGTTCGCGCAACAGACCCTCGACGCGGAGTTCCTTCAACGTCGCGCCCATCATCACACGCGTCGCCACCTTCGCGAGCGGGATGCCCTTTGCCTTCGCGACGAATGGCACGGTGCGACTCGCACGCGGGTTCGCCTCGATCACGTAGACGGTGGTGCCGGTCACCGCGTACTGGACGTTGATCAGTCCGCTCACGTCGAGACGATGAGCGATCGCCGTCGTGTAGGCGATCAGCACGTCGACCACCCAGTCGGGCAACGTCTGGGGTGGGATCGCACAGGCCGAGTCACCGGAATGCACGCCTGCCTCTTCGACATGCTCCATGACACCCCCGATCAGGACCTCGCCGGTGTGATCGCGGATGGCGTCGACGTCGACCTCCGTCGCGCTCGCCAGGAACCGGTCGATCAACACCGGCCGTTCGGCCGACAGACCGCCCTCCCTGCCGAGGCTGCCGATACCTCTCAGCTCGTCCATCGCGCGAGCGAGATGATTCCGGTCGTGGACGATCTGCATCGCCCGGCCGCCCAGCACGTAGCTCGGGCGTACCAGCACCGGGAAACCGATCTCGTCGGTGATCGCCAACGCCTGCTCGAGGTCGACCGCCGTGCCTCCGGGAGGCTGCGGGATGCTCAGCTCGTTGCAGAGCTGGTTCCACTTCTCGCGGTCTTCGGCGTCATCGATCGACTGGGCCGAGGTGCCGGCGACGAGCTCGATCGGGATGTCGCCGGAGAGCTTGAGCGGCGTCTGCCCACCCAGCGACACGATCACCTTGTAGGGCTGCTCGGCAGCGATGACATTGAGCACGTCTTCTTTCGTGAGGGGCTCGAAGTAGAGACGATCGCTCGTGTCGTAGTCGGTGGACACCGTTTCGGGATTGCAGTTGACCATCACCGTCTCGTATCCGGCCTCGCGCAACGCGAAACTCGCGTGCACACAGCAATAGTCGAACTCGATCCCCTGTCCGATGCGATTGGGCCCCGATCCGAGAATCACCACCTTCGGCCCGTCACTGGGCCGCACCTCGCTCTCGTCCTCGTAGGTCGAATAGTGATACGGCGTTTGGGCTGCGAACTCGGCGGAGCAGGTGTCAACGGTCTTGTACGTGGGAAGCACTCCGGCTGCCTCGCGGGCGGCTCGCACCTCGGCCTCGTCGACCTCCCACAGATGCGCCAGCTGGGCATCGGCGAAGCCGAGCCGTTTCGCTCGACGCCACGCCCTCCTGGTCATCTCACCGAACCCCGTCTCGGCCAGCACCGCCTGTTCCTCGACGATGACCAGCATCTGGTCGAGGAACCAGGGATCGACCTTGCAGATGTCGTGTACCGCCTCGATCGGGATGCCGCGACGCAACAACTCCCCGATCTGGAAGATGCGTTCGGGCGTCGGGATCGACACCGCTGTCATCAACGCCTCGTCGTCGAGCGCGCCGTAGTGCTCGGCGGCCGGGTCGCAGTTCAGGCCGAATCGACCCTGCTCCAGCGAACGCAGGCCCTTCTGGAGGCTCTCCGGGAACGTACGACCGATCGACATCGCCTCCCCGACGGACTGCATCTGGGTGCCGAGTACACCAGTGGTCCCGGGCAGCTTCTCGAACGCCCACCGGGGGATCTTCGTGACGACGTAGTCGATCGTCGGCTCGAAGCTCGCCGGAGTCGCCTTGGTGATGTCGTTCGGGATCTCGTCGAGCGTGTAGCCGACGGCCAGCTTCGCTGCGATCTTGGCGATCGGAAAGCCAGTCGCCTTCGACGCCAGCGCCGAGCTGCGCGACACGCGTGGATTCATCTCGATCACGACCTGACGGCCGGTCTCGGGGTCGACCGCGAACTGCACGTTCGACCCGCCGGTCTCGACGCCGACGCGGCGGATGCACTTGATCGCCGCATCGCGCATCTCTTGATACTCGACGTCCGTGAGCGTCTGCTGGGGGGCGACGGTGATCGAGTCACCGGTGTGGACACCCATCGGATCGACGTTCTCGATCGAGCAGATGATCACGCAGTTGTCCTTGCGGTCGCGCATCACCTCCAGCTCGAATTCCTTCCAGCCGGCGATCGACTCCTCGATCAGGATCTCGCTGATCGGGCTGGCGGCCAGGCCGTTGGCGGCGAGCCGCTCGAACTCCTCATCGGTACTGGCGATGCCGGTACCGCGCCCACCCAGGATGTAGGCGGGCCGGATGATGATCGGTAGTCCGATCTCGGCGACGACTTTGCGAGCGGTGTCCATGTCGTGCGCCGATCCGGAGCGGGGCACCTCGAGGCCGATCTCGACCATCGCCTGTTTGAATCTCTCACGGTCCTCCGCGGTGGCGATGGCTTCGGCGTTGGCACCGATCATCTCCGGCTTGCCGGGCACACCGATCAGCCCACGTTCGTACAGCTCCATCGCCACGTTGAGACCGGTCTGGCCGCCGAGTGTCGGCAACACGGCGTCAGGTTGCTCGCGGTCGATGATCGAGGACAGCACCTCCCACGTGAGCGGTTCGACATAAGTGGCATCGGCGAAGTCGGGGTCGGTCATGATCGTCGCCGGGTTGGAGTTGGCGAGGATGACGCGGTAGCCCTCTTCGCGAAGCACGCGACAGGCCTGCGTGCCCGAGTAGTCGAACTCGCACGCCTGCCCGATCACGATCGGGCCGGAGCCGATGATCAAGATCGAACGGATGTCGTCCCGGCGCGGCATGTCAGGCACCAACCTTTCCGGCGGACATCAGTTCGTCGAACTGGGCGAACAGGTAGGTGCTGTCGTGCGGGCCGGGGCCCGCCTCGGGGTGATGCTGCACGCTGAAACAACGTTCCCCGACGACCTCCAGGCCCTCGCACACACCGTCGTTGAGATTGACGTGGGTCATTCGTACCGATCTGCCGAGGCCACCGAACGAATCGGCGTCGACGGCGAAGTTGTGGTTCTGGCTGGTGATCTCGACCGTGTCGGAGATCAAGTTCTTGACCGGATGGTTGGCACCGTGGTGACCGAACGGCAACTTGACCGTGCCGGCGCCGAGCGCGAGCCCGAGCAACTGATGCCCGAGGCAGATCCCGAAGATCGGTACCTGCCCGATCAGTTGGGCGATGTTGTCGGCCGCGTACCGCACCACCTCCGGGTCTCCGGGGCCATTCGACAAGAACACGCCGTCCGGATTGCGGGCCATCACGTCGGCAGCCGGCGTCGACGCCGGAACCACCTCGACACGGCCGAGGCCCGCCAGGTGGCGGATGATCGTGGTCTTGATCCCGAAGTCGTAGGCGACGATCAGGCGATCACCTTCACCGACCACGTACGGCTGGGCGGCGGTGACCTGGGCGACGAGATCGACTCCGTCGGTGCCGGGTTCGGCCAGTGCGGCCGCCCTCAGGTCGCCTTCGGAGGCGTCTCCGAAGGCGCCCGGCATGGCGCCGGTGTCACGGATGATGCGGGTCAGCCGACGGGTGTCGATGCCGGCGATACCGGGGATCGAATGCCGCTCGAGGAGCACCTGGAGGTGGCTGTCCGACCGATGATTGCTCGGCCGCCGAGCCAGATCACGCACGATGATGCCCCGACAGAACGCGCCGCGCGACTCGTAGTCGTCAGTGTTGACGCCGTAATTGCCGATGTGGGGATACGTGAACGTGATGATCTGACCGGCATAGCTGGGGTCGGTGATGATCTCCTGATAGCCGGACAGTGCGGTGTTGAACACCACTTCCCCCGTGGCGATCCTCCCGTGCGCGGCGGCTCCGATCAACTCGCCTTCGAACACGCTGCCGTCGGCCAGCACCAGCTGACCCTCACGGATCATGCGTTCACCGCCAGAGCTGTCGCGACGGGTCGAGCGCCTGCTGAACGCCTCGCGACGCGATTCCAGTCACTCGCATCATCATGAACGCTCCAAGGCTCGCTGCGCTCGCCGTCGCTGTCACAGGCTCGCGGGATGAGCACAGCGCGCATCGCCGTCAACCCTGGTGAGATGGAAGGATCTAGCATTTCTATGCAAGCTAACGTATTTCTATTCATTCTTGTCACTTCGTGGCTTCTCCGTTGATCACGACTGGGACACCTCTCAGCACGGTGTGTTGCACCTTGCCGCGGAGAGGGACACCGATGTACGGGGTGTTGCGGCTCTTGCTCGCCAGTCGGGCCGGCACGACCTGCCACTCGACGTTCGGGTCGAACACGGTCAGGTTGGCGGGCTCCCCGGGCACCACCGGTCGCCCGTGCCGATCGGCCACACCTGCGATCGCCGCCGGTTTCCAGGACAGGGCGGCGACCACATCCGCGACCGGCATGTCGAGGCTGGCGAGACTGACGCCGAGCGCCGTCTCGAGCCCGAGCATCCCCGGTGGCGCCTGATCGAGGGGTCGCTCCTTGGTCTCGGGAGCGTGCGGAGCATGGTCGGTCGCGATCGCGTCGATCGTGCCGTCGGCCAACCCCGCCCGCACTGCCTCGACGTCGGACATCGTGCGCAACGGCGGGTTGACCTTGTAGAGCGAGCTGTACCCGGCGAGCAGCTCGTCGGTGAGGCTGAGGTGGTGCGGAGTCGCCTCGGCCGTGATCGGCAGGCCATCGGCCTTGGCGGCCCGCACCAACTCGACACTTCGAGCGGTGGAGAGGTGCAAGATGTGGACCGGCGCTCCGACCAGGCGCACCAGCTCGATGTCGCGGAACACCATCAGCTCTTCGGCGATCGAGGGCCAGCCCGGCAACCCGAACCTCGAACAGCAACGGCCCTCGTGCATCACCGCACCTTCCGTGAGCCGCTTGACCTCGCAGTGCTGGGCGAGCACGATCCCGAGATCGGCCGCATACTCGAGCGCCCGTCGCATCAGCAGCGGGTCCTGGACGCCGTCACCGTCGTCGGTGAAGAGGTGTACGCCGGCATCGGCCAGTTCGGCCAGCGGGGACAGTTGCAGGCCCTGACGCCCGATCGTGATCGAACCCGACGGGTGGACATCGCACAGCCCGGCAGCCTCGCCCTGACGCCGCACGAACTCGATCACGCTCACCGAGTCCTGGGTGGGTTCGGTGTTGGGCATCGCGACGACACACGTGTAGCCACCCTTGGCCGCCGAGCGTGAACCGGTCTCGATCGTCTCGGCCTCTTCCTTGCCGGGTTCTCGCAGATGGGTGTGCAGATCGACGAAGCCAGGGCTGACGATGCACCCGCTGGCGTCGAGAGTCTCGTCGCCCGCCGTCGGCGCGAGCCCCTCGCCCACCTCGCTGACGGCGCCGCCGACGATGCGGACGTCGGCGCGCCGCTCGCCGGTCTCGTCCACCACGATGCCGCCGGTGATCAGGATGTCGCTCACTCGTTCTCCTCCAGGTCGCTGCCGCTGCCGAGCAGGTCGAACAGTACGGCCATGCGCACGGCGATGCCGTTGGTGACCTGTTGGGTGATGACCGAGCCCGGCAGTTCGGACGGATCGACCGCCATCTCGACGCCTCGGTTCATCGGCCCGGGGTGCATGATCAAGGCGTGATCCGGGAGCCGCCGCGCCCGCTCCGGCGTCAGCCCGAAACGGGCCGTGTACTCGCGCAGACTCGGAACCAAGGATTCGGTCATCCGTTCCTGCTGCATTCTCAGCAGATAGATCACATCGAGGTCGTCGACGACGGAGTCGAGTTCGGTGACCACCCGCACGTCGGTATCCGGCGGCAGCAGCGTGCGCGGAGCGACCAGCGTGACATCGGCACCGAGCATCGTGAAAGCCCGGATGTCGCTGCGGGCGACCCGGCTGTGTTTGATGTCACCGACGATGGCGATCTTCAGACCGTCGAACGACTCCTTGCGATCGAGCGCCGTGCGAATCGTGTAGCAGTCGAGCAGGGCCTGGGTGGGATGGGCGTGCCAACCATCACCGGCATTGATGACGCTGGCACGGGTCCACTCGCTCACCTGCCACGGGACACCGCTCGACTTGTGGCGGATCACGAAGGCATCGACCCCCATCGCCGCAATGGTCTCGATGGTGTCCCGCAGGCTCTCACCCTTGTTGACGCTCGACGACGACACGGCGAAGTTCATGATGTCGGCGGACAGCCGTTTCGCGGCGGTTTCGAAGCTCAGCCTCGTCCGGGTGGAATCCTCGAAGAAGACGTTGCACACCGTCTTGCCGCGCAGCGCCGGCACTTTCGGGTTGGGGCGGCGGTTGACCTCTGCCATGTGATCGGCGAGGCCGAGCAAGCGTCGGATCGCATCAGGACCCGCTTCGTCGACCGAACGGAAATGCTTCATGAGATGACCACACCGGCGGCCGTGGCGACGACCTGTTCCTCCGTGGACGTCGGGAGGTTCTTGCCGACGAAATCGGGCCGGATGGGGAGCTCGCGATGTCCCCGATCGACCAGCACGGCGAGCTGCACCGCACTGGGGCGCCCGTAGTCGGTGATCGCATCGAGAGCGGCTTTCACGGTGCGACCGGTGTAGAGCACGTCGTCGACCAGTACGACGATCGCCCCATCGATCTCGAAGCTGATGTCGCTGACGCTTCCGGGCGAGACCGGTCGCAGTCCGATGTCGTCGCGATAGAGCGAAGCATCGATCGAGCCGACGGGAACACTGCGCTCGATCCGGGCGATCTCTGCTCCGAGCATCTCTGCGAGCCAGACACCACCACGCTGCAACCCGACGAGCGCAACGCCGTCGAGGCCGTGGTTGCGCTCGATGATCTCATGCGCCATGCGGATGATGGCTCGGCGCACGTCATCAGGCCCGAGGACCTGCTTGCTGTCAGTCACGATGTCTCCTGCCGTGTGGGCCTCACAGAACCCACTTCACGGTCAGGCGTGCAACCTAGCGCAAGCACCCGCATCGCGTGCCAACCACACCGAACTTCGTCGCCGTCGTCCGGGGGTCTGGTACGACTCGACAGGTCGAGCACGACTCCGACGGGATGATCGAGGGCCAGGATCACTCGATTTCCGGTGCGAACCGGGCGGGCTCACCGTCGCCACCGCGAAGAGCCGGCCGTCCATGGCCGCCAGCCCACTCCAGCGTGCGACCAGAATCGCCAGCAGCCGACAGTGGGAGATCACCACGGCGTCGTCGAAGGGAACGCGCCGCTCGGACCGAGCGAGGAATACATCGACGCGGGCGCCCACCTGCTCGACGGGTTCTCCGCCGACGACCTCGTGGGTCCAGACGCACCAACCAGGGTTCTTCAGTTGCGTCTCGGGCGTGGTCGTACCTCCGACCTTGCCGTCGTCCCATTCGACGAGGTTCGGGTCGACCGGGACACCGCACGACAGCGCCACCGGCGCAGTTGGGGCGCGTCCCTGGCGGTCATCATGCGAGGTCGGCCGCACAGGCATCAGCCCGCGCGTTGGGACAAACGCCACGCCGGTACGTCGACAGTCGCGAGCACGCCACCGTCGTCGTCGAACAACCGGAGCTCCACGAGCACGTTGACGAGGTGACCATCCGTGCGGTCCATGTCGGTGACCTCCGGAGGCAGGATCACGGCAAACCAGCCATCGTCGCGCGGCACGAAGCTGTACTCGCTTCCGTCACCGAACCGCGCGGTGACCGCCGTGACGTCGGGGTGGACCAGGCCGGTGAGCGCCACCGATCTATAGCCGTCGGTCTTCGAACCGATCGGGGTCTCGACGGCGGAATCGAAGTAGTCCGCGACCCGGACGATGCGGAAGTCGGCGTCCTCCCACGGCACCAAGGTCTTGGAACACTTCTGGGCGGTTTCCGCCCGGCCGATGTCCCATGTGACACGCACGAAGCTGCACGACGCCGAACCGCCGGTAGCGGGCCCCGTCCACAACTCGACGACGTCGGTTGGCGTCGAATCGCTCGCCACCAGCACCGAACGCTCCACATCCGGTGTCGGGTCCTGCGAGACGACGTCGCGCACCCACTCGACGACATCGCCGGGTGAGACGCCGGACCCGGCGGCGAGTCCCGTCACTGCCGCCAGGACGAGCACCGGGGCGAACCAGCGCCGTCGAGACGCGCTGCGGTCGGCGACCGGGTCGGGTTCCTGTTCGGGGGCGGCGCCGCGACGTTCTGTTTCGCTCATCGAGCTCCTGGCCGGTGGGATCGCACGGTCACATCGTTCCACGTGCGTGGCGGTCGGTTTCAAGTGCGCACGAGCAGCACCGCGTCGTCGCCGAACGCTACGTTGGCCGTCATGCACGATCTGGTCATCCGAGGTGGGAGTGTGGTGGACGGGTCCGGTGCTCCGGCCAGGATCTCCGACATCGCCGTCGACGGCGACCGGATCGTAGGGGTCGGCCACGACGTCGGACCCGCCCAACGCGAGATCGACGCCTCGGGCCTGCTGGTGACACCCGGCTTCGTCGATGTCCACACCCACTATGACGCTCAGGCCACCTGGGATCCGTTCCTGACACCCAGTTCGTGGCACGGTGTCACGACGGCCGTGATCGGCAACTGCGGCGTCGGTTTCGCGCCCGCGGCGCCCGATCGACACGAATGGTTGATCGAGCTGATGGAAGGCGTCGAAGACATCCCCGGTGCAGCCTTGACCGAAGGCATCCGATGGGAGTGGGAGACCTTCCCCGAGTATCTCGATGCCCTCGATCGGCGTCACTACGCGCTCGACATCGGCGCCCAGGTACCGCACGGTGCAGTCCGCGCCTACGTGATGGGCGAACGCGGGGCTTCCAACGAACCGGCGAGCGCCAACGACATCGCTGCGATGGCGCAGCTCGTCGCCGAAGGGCTCACAGCTGGAGCGCTGGGTTTCTCGACGTCCCGGACGTCGCTGCACAAGTCGAAGTCGGGCGAGCTGGTGCCCGGCACCATGGTCGACGCTCAGGAGCTGCTGGGGATCGCCGACGCGATGAACGAGGTCGGGCACGGTGTGTTCCAGTTCGCTCCCGAACACGTCATCCTGCCCGATCGGGAATGGCCGTGGATGCGCCAGCTGGCGATGCGCAGCGGTCGCACCGTCTGCGTCAACCTCAACCAAACCGACAAGGCCCCCGACCTGTGGCGCGACGTGCTCGCCAACCTCGATCAGGACCGAGTCGACGGGCTGCCGATCTTTGCCCAGGTGCACGGCCGCACGGTCGGTCTGCTGATGTGCCTCGAAGGCAGCTACCACCCATTGATGTTCCACCCGGCCTACCAAGAGATCGCCTCACTGCCGCTCGCCGATCGCTGTGCGGCGCTGACCGCGGGCCCGATCCGAGAACGGCTCATCAACGAGATCCCCGACGACGGGGGCGTGTTCCATGGCGTCGTGCTGGGCTCGTTGGCCAAGACGTGGGCCGTCGACGACGGCGACATCGACTACGAACCCGATCCAACCGATTCGCTCGCCGCCGTAGCAGCTCGGACGGGGACCCCGGCGATCCAGTTGGTGATCGACCATCTGCTCACCGCCGACGGCCACGGAATGCTCTCGTCACCGTTCTTCAATTACAGCTACGGCGACCTCAGCTACACCTACGAGGCGCATATGCACCCGTCGACCCGGATGGGCCTCGCCGATGCGGGCGCCCACGTGCGCGTCATCTGCGACGGAGGAACGCCGACGTTCATGCTGACGCACTGGACCCGCGACCGCACCCGCGGCCCCAAGATGCCGCTCGAGCACGTCATCCATCGCCAGACCCGGCAGACCGCCGAGCTGTACGGACTCACCGACCGTGGGTTGTTGGAGCCCGGTCTGCGTGCCGACATCAATGTGATCGACTACGAGACCCTCACGTTCGGCAAGCCGCGCATGGCCTGGGATCTACCCGGCGGCGCCCCACGATTGGTGCAGAAGGCGAGCGGCTATCGCCATACCTTCGTCGCAGGGGTCGAGACGGTCACCAACGATGAGTTCACCGGCGCACTCCCCGGCCGATTGGTACGCGGCCCCAGAGGAACCTTCAACTCCTAGGCTCTCGGCATGAACGGGACCGTCATCTTGGTGGCCGCCAACCACGCCGCCTCGATCTCTGCAGTGCTCAGCGAGCTGGCTTCCGCCGGCGCACAATTGCGCACCGATGGCGTCACCCTCGACGTTTTGGTGGTGGATGCCGGCAGCACCGACGGCAGCCTCGAGATCGCCGAGCTCACCGCCGACGAGCTCGGCCTCCCGTTCGACCTGGTCGTGTCGGAGGGATCGACCGCCTGGGCGACCCAGCGCGATGGATTCGCCCATGCCCTCAAGCATGGGGCGCCCGACTTCCTCGTCACGCTCGACCCGTCGGGCCATCACGATGCACGCCAACTGCCCGACCTGATTCGATCGTTTCGCGCCAAGGGCAGTGGGCTCACGATCGGCTCGCGTTGGGTGCGTGGAGGATCGGCCCCTGGCACATCGCTACCGCGCAGTCTCCTCAGCCGGGCGGCCAGTCTGCTCGTTGCTCGCGCCACCGGATTTCGCCGGGTTCGAGACGTCACCACCTCGTTCCGGGTGATTCGTCCCGACGCCGCCGATCTCGTCGCCGCCGCGCCGACCAGCACTGGCGAGTACGGCTTCTACTGCGAGTTCATTGCGGCCGCCCAGGCGTACGGATTTTCGGTCGATGAGGTTCCGATCACCTTCCGGCCCCGGTTCACAGCCGTGCCTGCGCTGCGGCTCGGTGATCTCTCACAGTTCTTCCGCGACGTCCACCACATCCGCGCCCGCATCGGTTCGATTCGCGCAGCAGTCGCAGTCGACCAGTCCACTTGGGCAGCCCGATCCGGCCTACTGCGCCACCAGTCCCCCGATGCGGGATCCGAGTTCGGGGCATTGGAGGAGTTGACCGAGCTCAGCCAAGCCGATCACTTCACCGACTGGATCGTCGACGGGTTCGAACCCGTGCTCGGCGAACGAGTGCTCGAGGTCGGGGCGGGGCTCGGCGCGATTGCACAAAAGATCGCCGCGCGTCACCCGACGAGCACAGTTGTCGCCATCGAGCCAGCCGCCAACGTGTTCGACTCGCTGGCCGAACGATGTACCGAGCTGACCAACCTGTCGGCACTCCAGATCACGTCAAGCGATCTCGTCGACACCGGCGACCACCCACGATTCGACACGGTGTTGTACGTAAATGTGCTCGAACACATCGAGCACGATGCTGTCGAGCTCACGGCCGCCCGGCAGTTACTCGAGCCGGGTGGCCGCCTGTGCGTGTTCGTACCGGCGATGCCGTCGCTGTATGGAAGTCTCGACTACAAGTCGGGTCACTACCGCCGCTACACCGCCGAGCAGCTCGAGCGGCTCCTCGTCGAAGCCGGGTTCGCCGACGTGGACGTGCGATATCTCGACCCGCTCGGCGTCGTCCCGTATTGGCTGATGTACAGGGTTTTCAACGTGTCACGGCTCGACCGCGTCTCATCGACCGGATACGACAGCGTCGTCGTGCCGCTCAGCAGGATGCTGCAACGTGTGCTGAGCCGCCCTCCGAGGGGCAAGAACCTGGTCGCCGTGGCGAGCCGCCCTACCTGACGAAGCACCCTTCAACCGTCGACACGGCGGGCGACGACCACGTCGGACTCGTCGAACAGCACCTCGAACTCGCCGCCCGGACCGACGAGGTCCGTGAGCAGCTCTTGTTGGGCCTGCCCGACGTGGTTGCGGTCGAGCACGACGTAGTCGATCTCGCTCGGGTCGGGCAGCCGATATCTGTCGTCGTTGCCCCAATAGGCCGGCACCCATGGGTTCGGCCAGTCATAGATCTGCTCTCGATGCGACAGGTGCGGACCGAGCGCATAGGTCGCGGCGACCGACGCTCTGTCGGGGACCATCGCGACTGCCGTCCGCATCGCCGCGTGCCGCTCGGTCGGCTGCGCCCAGACGCCCGAGTTGGCGCCGATCGGTGATGGCGACCACGCGATGTTGGTCACGTAGGCGCAGACGAGCAACCACGGAACGAGGAACCGCCGCACGAACCTGAATCGCCACAACAATGCGGTCCCCTCGATCGACGCGATGACGATCGGCGCGATCATGACGGCCGTGTATTGGTAGCGGATCGTTCGCGTGGTACGGGCTCAACCCGATCACGCTGGCGAGCATCTGCGGCAAAGCCATCATGAGCTGCCCGAGCCCGGCGAGTGGCAGACCACCCCACGGCAGGAACAGATCGCGGTAGAACCGGAGCCGGTCGGGTTGCGTGGCATCCGAGACGACGCGATCGGGTCGCGACACCATCGTTTGCACGACCTCGAACGTGTTCGTTCCGTAGTTGCCGTAGAACGCTTCGACATAGAACGGTTGGCGGCCCTGATTGAACGCAGGGATCAGCAGGCGAGTGCACACCGCGTACCACACCACGCCGAGCGCCGCGGTGGCGAGCGCGAGCCGACGGTCGCGGCGATCGGCTTCATCGTCGTGTCGCAACATGAACCACAGAACGATCCCCATCATGAACACGGCGAGCGCCACGTCCTCGCGGGTCGACATCGCGAGCACGAGCGCAACGAAGAACGGCCTCCAGCGACGCTGTGTGCCGAACCACCACGCGAACAGCAGCGGGGTGACGACCAGGGCTTCCGGGTGGAAGTTCGCCCACGAGATCCATTGGATCGGGGCGTACATGAGGTACACGACGGCGAAGGCCAATCCGATCCAGGGATTTCGCATCCGGTCCCTGGCGAGCAGGTAGGTCGGAATCGCTCCGGCAGCCAACGTCGCAGCCTGGGCGACGTACAGGAACGAGGGTCCGGCTCCCAGCCAATAGAAGGGTACGAAGGCGATCACGATCAAGTTGGTGTGATGACCCCAGAAATCGAGGCCCCGCACGGTCATCCACGACTTGCCGTGTGACACCAACCAGAAGCCCTGATCGTAGATGCCCATGTCGTAGGCCCACGTGCCGAAGTTCCTGTGGTGCTGCATGCCCAACCGCCCGAACACGACCGCAAACACCAGAGCACCGATGCCGGTCAACCAGGCCGCAGTATGGATCCCGGTGACCGAGGCGATCAGTCGCTCCCGAACCCCCTGTGTCGCTCTGTCTGTGTCGACGTCTGCGTCGGGTCGCTGTTCGTCGTCGCCATCGAGCAGCTCGATGTCGAATGCCGATCCCGCATCGGGATCGACATCCCGATTCACGTGCTGCTCGTTCATGGTCCGATCCACATGACTACGCCACACACAGCCCGGCACACTACCGGTCGACACATGATCGGGACGTTCAACGCACCAGCGAACAGGGCAGTTCGAGCCGTGGCGCCACGAACGTTGCCCGGATCATCCGGCGGGGCGTACCTGGGCGGCGACGGATGCCAACACGCCGTTGACGAAGCGACCCGAATCATCGGTCGAGAAGCGTTTGGCCAGCTCGACCGCTTCGTTCAGCACGACCGCCGTCGGTACATCCGGGCGTTCCAGCAACTCGAACACTCCGAGTCGCATCACGTTGAGGTCGAGCACCGGCATGCGCGCCAGCGTCCAGCCCTTCGCCTTCGCCGCGGTCGAATTCGTCGAGCACTGGGAGCGTACGGCCGACACCGAGCACCAGCTCCTGCGTCAGCAGATCGGGCTCGATCACCTGCAGCTCGATGGTGGCGGCGGGATCGATGCCTTTCGAGTGCGCCTCGTACAGCAGGTACAGCGCGCGTTCACGCGCGTCTGATCGCTCGTCCGGACGGTGCATGCCGATCAGACGCGAGTCATGTATTCGCCGGAACGGGTATCGACCCGGATCTTCTCGCCGGTCTCGACGAACAGGGGCACCTGCACGACCTTGCCGGTCTCGAGGGTGGCCGGCTTGCGAGCGCCCGACACCCGGTCACCCTGCACGCCGGGCTCGGTCTCCGCAATCGTGAGCTCGACCGACGCCGGGATCTCGACTCCGATGATCTCGCCGTTGAAGAACGCCACCTGTGCGGTCATCCCCTCGACCATGTAGTCGGTGGCCTCCCCCAGCGCCGCAGGCGGCACGTTCATCTGCTCGTAGCTGTCGTTGTTCATGAACACGTAGTCGTCGCCGTCTCGATAGAGGAACTGCATCTCGTCGCGGTTGATGATGGCCTGCTCGATCTTGATGCCTGCATTGAAGGTGCGGTCGAACACGTTGCCGGACTTCACGTTGCGCAACTTGGTGCGTACGAAGGCGCCCCCCTTGCCGGGCTTCACATGTTGGAACTCGACGACCTGGAACAGACCGTTGTCGAGTTCGAGGGTGATTCCGGTCTTCAGATCATTGGTGGTGATGGTGGGCATGGGGTGTCCTTGGGCGAAGCGGTGAGTACTCGGCAGCCCTGCTCGGTGACCTCGACGAGATCCTCGATGCGAAAACCACCGAATCCGACACGATAGAGGCCAGGTTCGACAGTCACGACATCGCCGACCCGGAGATCCAACGTCGAAGCGGGAGACTCGAACGGATCCTCGTGAATGAGTAGCCCGACCCCGTGGCCGGTGGAGTGTATGAACCAGTCACCGTAACCGGCCGAGACCACCAGCGATCTGCAGGCGGCATCGACATCGCGGGCGGGCGTCCCGGCG
The DNA here is from genome assembly GCA_963699815.1 of uncultured Acidimicrobiaceae bacterium. Classification (GTDB taxonomy): domain Bacteria; phylum Actinomycetota; class Acidimicrobiia; order Acidimicrobiales; family Ilumatobacteraceae; genus Ilumatobacter. The sequence continues at coordinate 47,275 of CAVOVK010000013.1, forward strand.
CTGACGGCCCGCAGGCCGGCGAGCTGGACCTCGAGCAGCAGCGCGTACAACTCGCTCTGTTCGGGGGTCGGGTCGCCGATCACGAAACTGCGCGTCATGTCCGAGTGATATCCGTCCACCAGTGCTCCGACATCGATCACCACGGTGTCACCTTCGAGGATGGGTCTGGGCCCTGGCTCGTGGTGCGGCCGAGCGGCATGGTCAGGGCCGCCGGCGACGATCGTGTTGTAGCTCGCACCGTCTGCACCGTGCCGCCGCATCAGATACTCGAGTTCGGTGCGAACATCCGCCTCGGTCAGCCCCTCGCACAGCCGGGGCGCGACCTCCGCCATCGCGGCGTCCGCACAACGACACGCCTCGGCCATGCGAGCCACCTCACCGACGTCCTTCGTGCGCCGCTGGTTCTCGACGACACCGTCGACCGGCACGAGGTTGATGTCCTTCGCCAGCTCGCCCCATCGAAGGTGGGAGACCGATGCAGACTCAGCCCCGACCGAATCGACGCCGGCGAGTGCCCCGAGCAGCGCCTCGTGTTGCTCCTGCGCCGTGAACCCGGTGACGATCTCGGCCTCGACCCCCGCCTGCCGCAACTCGTCCGCCGCACGCTCGCGGTAACGACCGTCGGTCACCAACACCATCCGATCGGGCAACACCACGACCGTCCCGTTCGACCCGGTGAAGCCCGTCAGCCAACGCACGTTCGCGTTGTTGGTGACGGCGAGCGCACCGACGGTCCGGGGTTGGTCCGCCCGCACCCGGTCGGCCCGCCCGTCGTAGCGAATGGGTGGGAGCTCGGTTGCGCCCATCACGCCAACCGGGCTGCGACAGCTCGAACTGCGAGGTCGTATCCGTGCCTGCCGAAGCCCACGATCGATCCAGTCGAGACCGGGGCGACGACGCTGGTGTGTCGCCATGGTTCGCGTGCGTTGGGATTCGAGATGTGGACTTCGACGATCGGGCCCTCGAAGGCGGCCAACGCGTCGTGAATCCCCCAGGCGTAGTGGGTGAAGGCGCCCGGATTGATGATGATCGCGGCGCACCTGCCCCGAGCCCGATGGATGTGTTCGATCAGCTCGCCCTCGTGGTTCGACTGGTGCGCTTCGATCGTGAGCCCGTGCGGTTCTGCTGCCGCAGACGCGTAGGAGACGTAGTCATCGAGGGTGTCGGTGCCGTAGATCTCGGGCTCACGATCGCCCAGCAGGTTGAGGTTCGGGCCGTGGAGCAGCAGTACCAACGTCGTCACGATCGCTCACGGTACTGCGATGCGGTCATGCGATACAGCACGTGTTCTCGCAACGTGCTGCCCTCGGGCACGCCGGGGTGGTCGAAATCTTCGGCAGGGTCGTACTCGAGGCCCAATTTCTCCATCACCCGACGCGACCTCGTATTGATCGCCGCCGTGAACGAGATCACCTCGCGGAACCCGAGCTCGTCGAACCCATGCCGGAGACACTCACGGGCGGCTTCCGTCGCGTAGCCGTGGCCCCAATGATCGGCGCGAATCCGCCACCCGATCTCGACCCCCTCTCGGAACCACGGCGCCATGAAGCCAGTGAAACCGATCGCCTCGCCCTCGAACTCGACGCACCACAACCCGAAGCCGTGTTCTTCGAACCGTTGCTCGATCCGGTCCATGAATCCGTCGGACTCGGCACGGTTCATCACCGGGCCGATCGTTTCCATCACGCGCGGATCGACGTTCAAGGCGTGGAACGCAGCACGGTCGGCCTCGCTCCAACGACGCAGCACCAAACGTTCGGTCGGTCTCGGCGCGATGACCATCATCCGGCCATTCGCGACAACGCGGCGAGCACCGACTCGTCGTCGACCCCGACCACCACCTCGACTCCGTTCGGGCCGTCGAGCACGAACGTGAGTCCGTCGAGCGCCTTCTTGTCGTGACGCATGAGATCGAGCAGCACTTCCGGACGCAGACCAGTGGGCAGATCGACACCGAGCGCGTACGCCTCTCCGACGACGGCGAAGTGCTCGTCGACTCGGTCGACCGGGATCCGACCGAGCACATGGGCGAGGTGGGCAGCGAACATCAAACCGATCGCCACGGCCTCGCCATGGGCGTACCGGTGGTCGGTCGCGATCTCGATCGCATGGGCCAACGTGTGCCCGTAGTTCAAGATCGCCCGGCGACCGGCCTCGCGTTCGTCGGAAGCCACCACTTCGGCTTTGATCTCCACACATCTCGCGACCCGGTCGGTCAGATCCAGTGCCAGCAGGTCGTCGCCGGTGAGGAAATGGTACTTGGCCATCTCGCCGTAACCGCAGCGGGTCTCGCGGTCGGGCAGTGTGTCGAGGGCGTCGAGATCGCACACGACTCCGACCGGCTGCCAGAAGGCACCCACGAGGTTCTTGCCCTCGGGCAAGTTGACCCCGGTCTTGCCGCCGATCGATGCATCGACCATCCCGAGCAACGTCGTTGCGACGTGTACCACCGGGACTCCGCGGTGATAGCTCGCAGCCGCAAATCCGGCCACATCCGTCACCATGCCGCCTCCCACCCCGATCACCACGTCGTTGCGGGTCAATCCCATACGGGCGAAACCTCGACACAGGGTGCCAACCGTCTCGAGCGACTTGTGTTGCTCGCCCCGACCGATCGCAAAGGTCTCGTGTGGGATGTTGGCGTGGATCTGCAGCGGGATGCCCTCCTGTGTGACGATCGCCGCTCGTCGGGCGGTACCCGGCAGCAACTCGCCGAGCAACTCGGCCGCGCCGTGACCGACCAGTACGTCATACGAGCGGCCCTCGATGGGTACGCGAACCCGGCGCAGCTCACTCATGACACGATCCGATCAGCGATCTCTTCGGGCGTCAAGTCATCGACGGTGACCGTCACGGAGGCGACCTCGGCGTACCACGGCTTGCGCTCGTCGTGCATGTGTTGCAGTGTGCCGACGGGATCATCATCGAGCCAAGGGCGATGCGCGCCCGTGATCGTGCGGGATGCCAAGGAGCGTGGGTCGGCATCGAGCCAGACCACGAGCGCTCCGGCTGCTGCCAGCCGACGTCGATGCCCGGCGTCGAGCACCACGCCTCCGGCTGCGGCAATCACGCTCGGCGTATCGTCGGCCAGGGCGTCGAAGAGCGCATCCGCCTCGTGTCGCCGCAACGCCTCGACCCCGTCGGCGGCGAGGATTTCCTTGACCGCTCGCCCGGTGAGTGTCTCGATCCGCCTGTCCGAGTCGACCAGCTCACGGCCGAGACGCTCGGCCACCAGGTTGCCGACCGTCGTCTTTCCCGATCCCATCAGCCCGACCAGCACGACGTGAGCGTCGCCGATGTCATCGACCGAGCGAGGACACACGGTATCCGCAGCAGCGGTGGGGGAAGTCACAGGGTCGCACGGAACGACTCGGCGTTGCGCACGAACTCCGAGATCGAGTCGCCACCGAACTTGCGCTGCGCCTCCTGGGCCAGCACCAGTGCGACCATCGTCTCTGCGACGACGCCCATCGCCGGTACCGCTGTGACATCGGTGCGCTCCTTGAACGAGACGCCCGACTGCTTGGTCGCGGTGTCCACCGTTTCGAGCGTCGGACGGTTGAGCGTCGCGAGCGGCTTCATCGCCGCCCGCGCCACGAGCACTTCACCGTTCGTCATGCCCCCTTCGACGCCTCCCGCCAACGTGCTGAGCCGGGTGTACGCCTGGTTGTCGTGGTCCCAGCGGATCGGATCGTGGGCCTGGCTCCCGAGTCGGCCGGCCACCTCGAATCCGTCACCGATCTCGACGCCCTTCACGGCCTGGATCGACATCAACGCCTGCGCCAGGAGTCCATCGAGCTTACGGTCCCAGTGGACGTGCGAGCCGAGACCGACCGGAACCCCGAACCCCAGCACCTCGACGATGCCGCCCAGCGAATCGCCCTGCTTCGCCGCCGCTTTGATCTGTTCGACCATCGCCTCGGTCGCCGCACGATCGAAGCAGCGAACCTCCGATGCGTCGACCCCACCGAGATCGGCCGGCGTCGGCCGAACCGCTCCGTCGGCGATTCGAGCAGTCCCCATCTGGATGACGTGGGAGATGACTTCGACACCGAGGTACGAGAGCAGTTTCTTGGCCAGCGCGCCGGCGGCGACCCGTGCCGCCGTTTCTCGTGCGGAGGCACGCTCGAGCACGTCCCGGGCATCGGTGAAGCCGTACTTCTGCATCCCTGCGAGGTCGGCATGGCCGGGTCGCACCTGCGTCAACGGATCCTTGGTCTCCCCCGGCGCCGGCGACATCTCCTCGTGCCACTTGTCGCTGCGGAACCACTCGGAGTTCTTGATCTCGATGACGACCGGCGACCCGAGCGTCCGACCGTGACGGACGCCACCGATCAAGGTCAGCTCATCCTGCTCGAACTTCTGCCGGGGGCCGCGTCCGTAACCGAGCCGACGGCGGGCCATCTCGACCTGGATCTCCTCGACCGTGATCTCCAGGCCGGCGGGAAGACCTTCGACGACAGCCACGAGGGCCTGACCGTGGGATTCTCCAGCGGTGAGGAAGCGCAGCATCGGAGCGAGGCTACCCGGCACCTACGCGGACCGAGCGGCCAGTTCGCTCTCGGCGGCGGCTCTCATCGCCACCGGATCGGGACGCTGACCGGTCCACAGGTGCTGCTGCAGCACGGCTTGATGCACCAGCATGCCCAGTCCGTCGATCGTTGCCGCGCCGACGTCGGCAGCGACACGCAACAACGGCGTCACGAGCGGATGGTAGACGATGTCGGCCACGACGAGATCGCCGCGCAGGAGTGCCGGATCGATGGGCAAATCGTCGTCGTGGCCCTCGGCACGGCCCATGCCCACCGGAGTGGTGTTGATCAACAACGCTGCATCAGCGACGTCATCGAAGCCGCCCACGCGGCCGACCGGCGCCAGAGCGGCAGCGAGCTCAGCATTCGACCGGGTGCGATTGACGACGGCGATGTCGTCGACCCCCGACCGTCCGAGCGCCTCGATGATCGACCGTGCCGCCCCACCGGCGCCCAGCACGACCACCCTGGCACCCGCCAGCTCGAACCCGGCCAGATCGACCGATGCGACGAAACCTCGGCCGTCGGTACTGGTGCCGAACGTCGAACCGTCGGGGCGGAGCACGACCGTGTTGACCGAACCGAGCGCGGCTGCCGTTGCGTCGACATGATCGACGGCCGCGGCGATATCAGCCTTGTGCGGCATGGTGACTGCGTATCCGGCAATACCGAGGGCCTTCATCGCCTCGATCGCGTCGGCCGCGCCACCCGCCGCCACCTCGAACGCCACCAACCGCCAATCCAACCCGGCAGCGCGGAATGCCGCGTTGTGCAGAGCGGGCGACAGCGAGTGCCGCACCGGCGAGCCGATGACCGCAGCCAGACGGGTCGATCCGGTGATCGGCGATCTCACAGCAACAACCCGGCGGCGCGAGCAGCCGAGACGTTCGCCTCGTGCTGCTCGAGGGTGACGGCAAATGCGTGGCCGCCCTCCTCGTCGGCGAGCACGTAGTACATGTAGAGGCAGTCCTTCGTGGGATCGGGCAACACCTGACAGATCGGGTCGCCCGACGACGGATTGGGCGACGGGTTCAGTGCGGCCCGGATCGACGCCCGGCCGGGATTCGAGATCGGGGTCGGTGGCAAACCGGGCCGCAGATACGTGTTGTACGGACCGTCGATCCGCGCCAGAGCCGACGGAGACGCTCCCTTGGGTTGCCCGTAGAGCAGCGTGGCGTCGATCTGGAGCAACCCGTCGGAGATCAGTCGGTTGTAGATCACCCGGGCGATCTTGCCGCGGTCCTCGTCGATCTTGGCTTCCTTCTCGATGATCGATGCGATGGTCAGGATCTCGTAGGGAGTACGTCCGAGTGCCTCGGCTCCGGCCTCGAGGTCTTCCTGATCGGCGACCCGCTCCATGATGCTGATCATTCGCTCGACGACCTGAGCCTCGTTGTCGGCGTTCGACACCTGGTACGTGTCCGGGAACAGCAACCCCTCGAGGGATGCGATCCCCGGACCACGGAATCGCGCGGGCACCAGTGGCGAATTGGCGGCCTTGACGAACTCGTCGCGGTCGAGCCTCGGCATCGTCTCGGCGAGACGGTCGGCCATCTGTTCGATCGTGAAACCCTCCGGGAACGTGACGCGCTGATATGTCTGGGCGGGCGGAGTGCGCAATCGCGCCAGCACGTTACCGATGTGGTCGTTGGTGGGGAGCGAGTAGAACCCCGGCGTGAGCTCGAGGCCGCCATGACGATCGACATACCACGTGAACACGGACTCGTCGACGATCAATCCCTCGGCTGCGAGCCGACCGGCGAGCGAGTCGATCGTGTCGGTCTCGAGGACGGTGAACGGCACGTCCTCGCCGCGTTCGCCATCGGGTCGAACCCGGCCCAGATACCACCAGCCGACGTACCCGGCGACGAGGATCAGCACGGCGACCAGCACCAACGCCAACCACACGATCCACTTCACGATTCGGGTCTGCTGGCGCAGCGGCTCGACGGCGGGAACCTCGCCCACCTCGTCCCACTCGTCGAGCGCCCAGTCGGAGTACCGGCGGTCGAGGTCGGGCTCTTCGACGACGCTCATGTGATCACCGCTCGCGCTCGGCCCGGGCGGCGCGGCCATCGAGCCAGGACTGGAGCATGATGGCCGCCGCGACCTTGTCGACGATCTTGCGGCGCTCGATCGCATTGAGGCCGGCGTCGAGCATGCTGCGCTCGGCGGTGACGGTGGTGAGGCGTTCGTCGTGCATCTCGATCGGCACATCGACCAACGTAGCCAGTCGTCGGCCCTCGGCGATGGCAGCCTTCGCGGCGGGACCACGTGAACCGTCCATGTTGAGCGGCAGACCGATGACGATCACTTCGGCCTGCTCCTCGCGTGCCAGCCGAGCCAATTCCTGCAAGTCGTGCTGGCGCGATTTGCTGCGCTGCAGTACCAGAAGCGGTGACGCGATCGTTCCCGACATGTCGCTGACGGCAACTCCGATTCGCTTCGAGCCAGGGTCGATACCGAGCGCCCGCACGCCGGCACGACGCTCCTCGGTCACGCGGTGGCCGCTGCCCCGGCGATCTGCATCGCCTCGTCGAGACCCGCTGGGTTCTTGCCACCGGCGGTTGCGATGTCGCCCTTGCCACCACCGCCGCCGCCGACCGCGCGCGCCGCCTCCTTGATCAGATCGGTGGCCTGCAGGCCCTCGGTCGGCAGCACCGCTGCCACGAGGCTGACACCACCGGACGGCGTCTCGCCCATCAGAACGACGCGGCGAACGCCAGGTTGTTGACGCACGGCGATGGCGAGATCGCGCAGGTCGGCCGGGTCGACACCGTCGATGCGCTGCACCACGATGCCATCAGTCGCGCGTTCGGCGATCTCGACCGCTCGACCGGACGCGAGCTGGGCCCGCACCTGTTTGAGTTCGGCCTGCAATGTCTTGATCTCGTCGAGCTTGCGCCGCACCCCATCGATGACTTCCCCAGTGGTGCCAACGAGTTCGCCGATCTCGGCGAGTGCACGTTCGTCGCGTTGTAGCAGTTCGACCGACGACGCGCCGGTGATCGCTTCGATCCGGCGCAGGTTCGAGCCGATCGACGACTCGCTCACCACTTTGAGCAGACCGATATCACCCGTTGCCTTGACATGGGTTCCACCGCACAACTCGATCGACGGCCCGGCCTCGAGAACGCGCACCAGATCGCCGTACTTGTCACCGAAGAACGCGATCGCTCCCATCGTCTCGGCCTCGGCCTTGGTGGTTTCGAACACCCGGGCGCTCTGGTTGCGGAGCGTCTCCGCGTTGACGAGTCGCTCGATTTGGGCGATCTCTTCGTCGGTGACCGCGTCGTAGTGCGAAAAGTCGAACCGCAACCGATCGGGACCGACCTGTGAGCCCGCCTGCTTGACGTGCTCACCCAAGACGTGCCGCAACGCCCAGTGAAGCAGATGCGTGCCGGTGTGGTTCCTGCGGATCGAGTTGCGGCGTTGCACGTCGATGCTGGCGGTCGCCGTCTGGCCCGCCGAGACCGTTCCCTCGATGATGCGAGCCATGTGGCGGCGCAGGTTGGGAAGCGCCAGAGTGGTGTCGACGACCACGGCCTTGCCGGAGTCGGTGACGATCGTGCCGGTATCGCCGACCTGACCGCCGCTCTCGGCATAGAAGGGGGTGCGATCGAGAAAGATCTCGACGACGTCGTTGCCGTCGTCATCGGCGCCTACAGGCAGCACCGCGAGCACCCTGCTCTGTGTCTCGTCGTCGGTGTAGCCGAGGAACTCGGTGACGCCGAACTGCTCGACGATCTCGCGATAGTCGTCGACTCGGCCGTCGTCGGCGGCGGAATCCTTGCGTCCGGCCTTCGCCCGTTCGCGCTGAGCGGTCATCTCGGACTGAAAGCCGGCGAGGTCGACCTCGATCTCCCGCTCGCCGGCGATCTCCTGGGTGAGCTCGAGTGGGAAGCCGTAGGTGTCGTGCAACAGGAACGCCGTCGAACCCGTGAGACTCTGACCCGATTCGAGCTCTTCGTCGAGGATGCCGAGCCCGGTCTTGAGGGTGTGACGGAACCGCTCCTCTCGCGCGCGTGAGCACGCCCATGATGAAATCGCGGTTCTTCACGACATCGGGATAGGCGTTGCCCATCACGTCGATCGCCGTCTCGACGAGCGCGGCATCGACCGAACTGCTCGGTGCCGAGCAGGAATGCGTAGCGCACCGCCCGACGAATGATGCGGCGCAAGACGTGACCACGCCCTTCGTTCGACGGGAAGACCCCGTCGCTCACGAGCATCGGTCGACGATCGGGCGTGCTCGGCGAGTACCCGCATCGCGAAGCTCTCGCGATCTTCGTAGTTGCCGACGCGGTAGGTCTTGCCGGTCACCGATTGCGCCGTGTCGATCAACGGCTGCATGAGGTCGGTCTCCCAGACCGAGTCGACTCCTTGCTGAACGCCAAGATGCGCTCGAGACCGGCGCCGGTGTCGACCGAGGGCCTGGGCAACGGCGTCCGGCGTGCCGTCGGGCGCCTGGTTGTACTGCATGAAGACCGAAATTCCAGAACTCCATGAACCGGTCGCCGGCCGGATCGCCCAGCGGCCCACCGTCGGGTCCGAAGGCGGGACCGCGATCGATGTGGATCTCGGAGCACGGTCCGCACGGCCCGGTGTCGCCCATCTGCCAGAAGTTGTCCTTGTCGCCGAGTCGCTGGATGCGATCGAGCGGGCACACCGACCTGCTCGTGCCAGATCGCCTCCGCCTCGTCGTCGCTGTCGTGGACGGTGATCCACAAGCGGTCACCGTCGAAGCCCCATCCGCCATCGGAGATGTCGCCGGTGACCAGATCCCAGCTCCAGGGAATGATCGCTTCTTTGAAATAGTCGCCGAAGCTGAAGTTGCCCATCATCTCGAAGAACACCAGATGACGCTTGGTACGGCCGACATCGTCGAGGTCGTTGTGCTTGCCGCCGGCACGGGCGCACTTCTGCGAGCTGACGGCGCGGGCGTACGGCGGGACCTCGTCGCCGACGAAGTACGGCTTGAACGGCACCATGCCGGCGACCGTGAACATGATCGACGGGTCATGGGGGATCAGGCTCGACGAGGGCACCACGGTGTGGTCCTTCGCTGCGAAAAAATCGAGGAAGGACTGTCGAAGGCCGTCTGCTGTGCTGCCGCTCGTGATCCCATCGCTCATAGGCGGGACAGCCTACCGATGCACGCCGCTTCCAGCGTCCGGAGATACGCGGCGCTCGCGGCGCCTCGTCGCACCTCGAGACGTATCGACCGCTACCCTGCGACACCGTGAAGCCGAAGGACAAGGCTCCAGCTCCGACCGCTGACGAGGTACACGAATGGATCTCGTTCGAGGATCTGGACGAGCAACGGACCTGGATCTTCGACGCGACGTATCTGCGTTCGAACCACCGCTGTATCTACGGCGAGGGTTGCCAGGGCGTGCTCGATGCCCCGGCCGAGGAGATGGCCCAGGGATGCTGCAGTTATGGAGCCCACTTCGTCGACGACGACGACGTGCAGACCGTGGTCAAGGCATTCGTCCGGGTCCGGCCCAGGCACATGCAGTTCCATGCCAAGGCGATCAAAGGCGGCTTCTTGCGCCCCGAGCCGAGCGATGACGGAGCGAGCGTCACCGTCACGCGGCTGGTCGACGACGCCTGCATATTCTTGAATCGACCGGGGTTCGAGGGTGGCGCCGGCTGTGCGCTGCACATCGCGGCGCTCGACGCCGGCGAACGGCCGCTCGACTGGAAACCGAACGTGTGCTGGCAGGTGCCGATGCGCCTCGAACACTCGACCGACGACAACGGACATGTCACGTCGCGTCTACGCGAGTGGAAGCGCCGAGACTGGGGCGAGGGCGGCTCCGACTTCCACTGGTGGTGTACCGAGGCGCCCGAGGCGTTCAGTGGTGGCGAAGCGGTCTACGTGACGTCGCGCGACGAGATCATCGAGCTGGTCGGCCAGGTCGTCTACGACCGGATGGTCATCCAGCTGGAACGTCCGGACTGGATTCCGCTCCCTCACCCGACGGTTCGAAGCCGCTGACGTTTCGGCCGACCCCGCTCGCCGGGGTGGATGACTTCAGTCTTCGACGTCGTCGTCGTCGTCGAACGTGACTCCGTACTTCTCAGCAAGTGCGGCGTACTCGTCCTCGTCGTCGGTTTCCGGACGCGAACGATCTCCGAACCCCAGGTCGAAGGCACCTGGACCAGATTGCTTGAGCTTTCGCGCTTCTTCGAAGCGACGATGACGACCCTTCTTCACGACAGGGCTCCCACAGGCTAGAGAGTTGACATTGAGGAGTACTCTACCGGGTCGGACCGGTCGATCCGCGGTTCTCGATCCGGCCGAGTCAGGTGCCACGGATCGGCAATTCTCGTGCCACGATAGGAGTCATGCGGCGGACGCTGGCGATCCTCAACCAGAAGGGCGGCGTCGGCAAGACCACCGTCACGCTGGGCCTCGCGTCGGCCGCCGCCTCAGCCGGGCGCCGCGTACTGGTGGTGGACCTCGATCCTCAGGCTGCGGCGACCTGGGTGCTCGGCGTCGACCCGGCCGGGCTCGAGGGTTCCGTCACCGACCTGCTCTCCGTGAAGGGCACCGACATCGGTGACGTCGTACGGCGCTCGGCCTGGTCGGACGACATCGACGTCATACCGAGCACGTCAACCCTCCAGGAGCTCGAGATCGGTCCGTCGAAACGACTCCGCAAGGCTCTCGATGGCGTCGAGCGACACTACGAGGCGGTGCTCATCGACTGCCCGCCCTCGCTGGGCAACCTCACCCGTAGCGCGTTGACCGCGTCCTCGGCACGCGATCATCGTCGTCGAGCCGTCATCGCTCGGGCTGCGCGGCATCGGCGGCGTCGCCGACTTGATCGACGATGTCTGGGATACCACCAATCCCGGCCTCGAACTGGCAGGCGTCGTGCTCAACCGCGTCCCAGCCATCTCCATCGAGGCCGAGCGCCGCATCGAGGAGCTGGCACGAATCGTTGGTCAGACCACCATCTGGAAACCGCCGGTGCCGCAGCGGGTTGTGTTCAATCAGTCGGTCGGTGAGCGCCGCAGCATCCACTCGTTCGGCAGCCGTGCGGCCGAGCCGATCGCCGTGTTCGACGCTCTGTGGCGCAAGGTACGCGGCGCCGTGCATGCCGCCCAGCGCTGAACCCGTTGAAACGTGACGCCGCGGTTCCGTTCAGCCACCCGCCGCTCGACGAGACGAAGGCCACTCCCCCGTTGAAACGTGAGCGCCGCGGTTCCGTTCAGCCACCCGCCAGCTCGACGAGACGAAGGCCACTCCCCCGTTGAAACGTGAGCGCCACGGTTCCGTTCAGCCACCCGCCAGCTCGACGAGACGAAGGCCACTCCCCCGTTGAAACGTGAGCGCCGCGGTTCCGGTCAGCAGGTGATGGACGCCCTCACCCAGCAGCTCGGCACGCCATCCGTGGGCGAGCCTGGCGTTCGGGTCCTCGGACAACAGGGCGACGAGGTCGGCGCGGGTGGCGAGAATCGCAGTGTCGATCCGCTCACTCTTGGCGACCTGGCTGATCCACGCGGAGATCAACGCGATCGCGGGTCGCAGATCGCGCTCCAGTTCGTCGCTGCTGGCGCCGACGTCGGGGGGCGGGGCCGCGATCCCCTCGGCAACCGCTGCCAGGATCTGGGCCGCGACTTTGCCACGACTGAACCGCTCGTCGACGCCTCGTGCCTGCGACAACTCCTTCTCGCTGGTCGGCTGTCGCTGGGAGATGCCCAGAATTGCCAGGTCGGGCAGTACTTGGCGGACGGGGATGTTGCGCTCCATCGCCGTCCGCTCGCGCCAGGCTGCGACCGCTTGTGCGACTGCACGCGGCCGAGGTCGCAGACCGCGGACGTCCTTCAATCGCATCCAGGCCATCTCGGGATTCAGGCCGCTCGTCGGCCGGTCACGAAGCTCCTGACAGGCATCCGTCACCCACGCGACCCTGGCCCAATTCCCTCGAGCTTGGCCAGCAGGAGGTCCTGCACCTCGAGCAGGTAGGCCACGTCGGCCGCCGCGTAGTCGCGCTGGGCGTCGGTCAGCGGTCGCCGGAGCCAGTCGGTGAGGCGGTCACCCTTGGGCGGGCTGACCCCGACCTCGGCCGACAGCAGCGATACCAACGACGGCGTGCCGTAGCCGACGAAACCGCCGGCGATCTGGGTGTCGAAGAACGACTTCGGCACGGCACCGACGGCGTGGGTGAGTACATCGAGATCCTGTTGGGCGGCGTGGAACACCGCCTCGACGTCGGAGTCGAAGAGCCGGCCCAACGCGGTGATGTCGACCGCCAACGGGTCGACGAGAACCAGCTCACAGTCGCCCCATCCGAGCTGCACCAGTGCCAGCGACGGGTAGTACGTGCGCTCCCGATGGAACTCGGTGTCGATCGCATATCGCTGCTCGAGCAGCAGCTCGTCGATGATGGTCTCGAACTCGTCCTGCTGATCGACCCAACGATGTGGGTGAGTCGGGCTCACGCCGGCCCGGAGATGTAGTCGCGGGCCGAGCTGATCCACGCCATCAGGCCGCCAGAGACGTTCACCACGTCGACGCCTTGTTCGGCGAGGAAGTTGCACGCCTGCATACTTCGACCGCCCGATCGGCAGATCACGTAGACGGGACCAACGCCTCGAAAGTCCTCGATGCGATGCGGCACCGTACCGAGCGGAATCGACTGCGATCCGGCGAGCCGCGCCTGTTCGAACTCGGCCGGTTCGCGCACGTCGATGACGAGGGCACCCTCGGCCAGACGCGCGGCGAGCTGGTCGACGTTGATTTCCTGGATTGCCATACGGTGGCCAGGTTACCGGCGTCGGACCACGTCCTCGGGACGGTTGACATTGCGAACGGCAGCGGGATCGACCGACACGTCGATTGCTCCGAGCCGATCGAGTGCGACGCGGTACGCCGCGACACCCTCGGCGACGACCGCGGTCAACGGAACCAATGCTCGTGGGCTCCAGTAGGACAGCAGATGCCGACGGTCGGCGGTGGTCGCGGATGCGACGAGCGACATCGGATGCGAAGTACCGGCCTCGATGACCACACGGACGGTCTCCGGATCGAGATCGGCCAGATCGCAGGCCGCGATCAAGATCGGTCCACCGTGATGCTGCAGTGCTGCACTGATCGCCGGCAACGGTCCACCGGCCGGGCTCGGGTCCGGAACGACCTCGAGCCCGAACGATGTCGCAATCGTTTCGTCACCGCCCTGGCACACGATGGGGTCGCATCCGCCTTCCCGGAGCGCATCGGCGACGCGAACGATCATCGCACGACCGTCGATCTCGACGAACGCCTTGTCGACGCCCATGCGTCGACTGAGTCCGCCGGCGAGGATCACCCCGACTGGCGGTGGCGTCGCGGTCACGGCGCCGGAATGGCGGCGATCACATCGGCGGGAATACCGCTCGGGTCGAGCTGCAACAAGAACTGGGCACAACGGTCGGATTCATCGGTCTCGCCGATGGCTTCGGCCATCAGATGCAGGCCCAGCAGACTCCGAAGGAAGCCGTGGTTGCCGGGCGCGGCCCAACGGACGTAGCCCGAACCGCGCCAGCCGTTGGCGCGCAGCGCATCGAGACCGCGGTGGTAGCCGACCCGGTACGCGGCATACCGACTGATCACGTCACCGCTGTGATCGCCGAACGCGGCCCAGGCGGAGAGTGAACGCGGATTGGCGACCACGATGGCCGAGATCGCAACTTTCGGGTCGGCGGCGACGATGGCCTGGGCGAGCGCCTGCCGTTCGGCGGCATCCGGCTCCGGCAACACGGTCGTCGGGAGACCACTGGACATCTGGATCGGCTGGTCGGACATGCCCCGTACCCTAGGAGCGAGGGTGTGGCGTACCACTCGTCAGCCGGCGAAGATCGACCAGGTCCGCTGGGACGACACCTAAGGTGGATTCGTGCTCGCACTCACGCTCGGACAGGCAAAGACGATCGCGATCGTGATCGTGATCGTGATGATCGCGATCGCGATCGGGTCCGCCTGGCTGATGAAGACCGTCGCCCAGAAGACCGCGATCGCAGTGATCATGGCGCTCCTGGCGCTGTTGGTGTGGAGCCAGCGTGCCTCGTTGGACGAATGTGCCGACAAGGTCCGCGAGGGCGGCGGACGTGTCGATGCGACGTGTTCGTTCTTCGGCCGTGACATCACCATCTCCACGAATCGCTCGTCGTGACACCAGGCCCGTCACCGGGTGTCCGCTCACAGTCCGCCCAGCTTCGGGTTCTCACTGCAGCCAAGGTCGTCTCCAACACGGCTCTGCGATGGGTGGGTCCGTTCCTGCCGACCCTCGAGCGTGCCTTCGGGAGCACGACGGGCACGCTCACCGGCATCATGGGGCTGAGCGAGTTCGGTGGGCTGACCACGGTGGCCACCGGTCGGAAACTCGACCGCGGCCACGAACGCCGCGTGTTCGCGCTCGGGCTCACGGCGGTGAGCGCGTCCTCGCTGATCGCGCTCTACGGAACGGTCACTTCGTTCGCGATCTCGTTCGCGGTGCTCGTGATCGGAGTCGCCAACCTCACGGTCGCCGGACATGCCTGGATCGGCCATCGGGTGCCGTTCACCGCCAGGGGGCGCGCGATCGGGCTGTTCGAGACGTCCTGGGCGGTCGCCTTGTTGGTCGGCGCCCCGCTGATCGCGCTCCTGATCCGGTGGTTCGGTTGGCGAGGCCCGTACACGGCGTTGACGATCGCTGCTGCAATCGCAGCCGTCGTGGTGACGATACGCGTGTCCCCGGACGTCGCGAACGACGACGACGCCCGGGCAACGCCAGAGCGGCTGCCTCGCTCCGCTTGGCCGCCGATGTTGACCGCAGCATTCACCGTGGCGGCGGGGCTGGGCCTGTTCGTCGTGTCGGGCGCCTGGCTCGACGACGCTCACGGCATCTCGACCGGCGGCCTCGGCATGGTCGCCGCCGGGTTCGGCCTGGTCGAGCTCGGAGCATCGATGTCGGTCGCAGCGTTCGGGGATCGGGTGGGAAGCCGTCGATCGGTGCTGTTCGGTCTGACCGTTCTCGCAGCCGGCATCGCCACCATGTTGGCGTCGGCCGACTCTCGAGCGTTGGCGGTCTGCGGACTGCTCGTGTACCTCGCGGGTTTCGAGTTCGCGTTCGTGTCGGCGCTGACCCTGGTGACCGAAGCCGCCCCGTTGACCCGCGGTCGGGCGATCGGTATCAGCAATGCGCTCGGCACGATTGCACGGGCGGGTGCGGTGATCGCGTCGGGACAGCTCTACGAATCGTTCGGGATGACTGGCTCACTCGCGATGACGGGCGGAGCCGCGCTCGCCGCAGCGGCGATGGCAGTAAAGAGCCGACCCGAGGCCTGAGTCCTCCCGATCACGGGTCCAGACCATCGACGAAATCGGTCACGATCTCTGCGACTCGATCGGGATGCGTGTTGGGGCCGAAGTGTCGTGCGCCGGCCACCGTCGTCACGCTCGCGTCGGGCAGCATGGTCGCCAGCGCTTCGGAGCCGACCCGATGGTGCTCGTGACCGTGCTCGCCGTGCATCGCCAGGACGGGAACTCGGATCCGATCCGCGCTCCACGGAGCCACCTGGCGCAGATCGGTGAGCTCACCGATCATCGCGGGACCCTCCGCTCGGCGCGCCGCCCGGCTGGTCGGCGGTAGTCGATCCCATCGCTCGTCGCCGATCAGCCGCCGCATGAACCGCTCGGCGGCCTCGTCGGGTTCGTCACGCCAAGCCATGGCGTCGCCGCCGGCCGACGTACCCGGCCACCACGACATCCACGACAACGGCGATTCGAACGTGACCACTCCGGCCACCAGATCGGGACACCTGTCGGCGGTGGCGAGCGCGACGTTGCCGCCATAGCTGTGGCCGACGACCACCACGGGCCCGGCGGTATCAGGCGCGGTGCGGACGACTTCGACCAGGTCCGTGACCTGCTGCTCGATGCCGAACGGACCCGGGTGGGGACGCGATCTGCCATATCCGCGCCGGTCGTAGCGAGTCACCCGATAGCGCGTGTCGAGCCGCCGGCTGAGCTTGAGCAGGCCGGCCGAGCGATCGAGCGATCCGTGGACCAGCACGACGTGGCGCGCTCCGACGACACCCGCCGTCGCCGACCAGACCGGTGCCTCGGATGCCTCGCTCACTCGACTTGGACGATCCGCAGCACGTCGGCAGCGGTCGAAGCCGCCCTCGTCGCCGAGCCGGCCAGCACGACGACCATGTCGCCGGCTTCGACACAGCCGTGCTTGACCGCGGTCTCGACCGCGAACCAGACCATTTCGTCGGTCGTCGAGTAAGTGGCCACGCCGAGCGACTCGACTCCCCATGTGAGCGACAGGGCGTTGATCGTCCTCGGGTTGGGAGACAGCGCGATCAGTTGGTGCCCCGGACGGAACCGCGCCATCGCCTTGGCGGTCCGCCCGCTGCTCGTGCAGCAGAGGATCGCCGCGGCGTCCACGTCGTGGGCTGCTTGGGAGGCTGCGTGGGTCAGCGCTGCGGTGATGCGGTCGCTCATCGAATCCCACCGTTCGCGCTGGACGCGGCCCAAGCGCGTGGCCCATTGCCGGTAGTGGGCCTCCGCCTCGGCCCGCTCGGCGATCACCGCCATCGTCGCAACCGTGAGCGCCGGGTCGTGACCGATCGCCGTCTCTCCGGACAGCATCAAGGCATCAGTCCCGTCGAAGATGGCATTGGCCACGTCGCCGACCTCGGCGCGTGTCGGAGAAGGAGCCGTCACCATCGACTCCAGCACCTGGGTGGCAGTGATGACGGGAACACCGAACTCGACGCACTGTCTGATGATCGACTTCTGGAGGTGTGGCACGTCCTCGAGTGGGCAGTCGATGCCGAGGTCGCCGCGCGCGACCATGATCGCATCGCTGACCTGGAGGATGCCCGGCAGATTCGTCAACGCCGCATTCGTCTCGATCTTCGCGATCAGCTCCGCTCGATCGCCGACCACATCGCGCACCTTGACGACATCGGCCGCCGATCGAACGAAGGAGACCGCGATGAACTCGACAGCAGCCGACGCCATCCGCTCCGCGAGGACGAGGTCCTCCTCGGTCGGGGTGCTGAGCCGGAGACGCTCGGACGACAGGTGGACACCGGGGCTCCCTTGGGTGCGGCCGCCCGTCTCGATCACCGCTTCCACGATCTCGCCGCTGTTCGACAGCACCCGCATGCTGATCGATCCGTCACCGAGGATCACCCGATCGTCGACCGCCAGGTCGTCGATCAACGTGTCGTAGTCGACCCAGATCGTGCCCGCGTCGCTCAGTCCGGCACCGGATCGAAGGTGGACGAATCCTCCCGCTGACAGTTGCACGCCGCCCTCCGGGAAACTGCCGGCACGGATCTTCGGACCTGGCAGGTCGGCCAGTACGGCCACCGGACGACCGATCTGGGTGGCGACGGCTCGAACACGGTCGAGGCGCTCTAGATGCTCGTCGATCGCACCGTGGCTGAGGTTCAGCCGGACCACGTCGACGCCCGCTCGAAGCAGACGCTCGAGAGAATCCGGTTCGTGGCTCGCCGGGCCGATGGTGGCCACGATCTTCGTACGTCTCGTCATCCGTGCTTATCCTCGGTCCCAATGGAGCTGATTCTCATTCGTCATGCCCTTCCCGAACGTCGAGAAGTCAGCACCGGTCCCGCCGATCCCGAACTGGCCCCCGAGGGGAACGCCCAGGCCGAACACTTGGCCGACTACCTCGCCTCGGAACGCATCGATGCTGTCTACACCAGTCCGATGCGTCGCGCCAGGGAAACCGCTGCGCCACTCGGGTATCGACTCGGACGCGAGCCTGTCGTGGTGGACGATGTCGCTGAATGGGACCGCAATTCGTCCGAGTACATACCCATCGAACAGCTGAAAGCCGAAGGAGATCCACGCTTCCACGAAATCCTCGGCAACCAGTGGAACGGTGCCGATCCGATCGAGGAGTTCGAGGCGCGGGTCGAATCGGCACTCGATGAACTCATCGCACGCCACGCAGGCGACCGCATCGCCGTTGTCTGCCACGGCGGAGTGATCAATCTGTATCTATCGATCGTGTTGGGGCTGTCGGAGCAACGAACCGGTTTCTTCTATCCGAACTACACGTCGATCCACCGGGTCGCCGCCTCGCGGTCGGGAGTGCGCTCGATCGTCACCGTCAACGAGACTTCGCATCTCCGCAACACCGGCCTTCCCATGGGCCTGTTCCAGAAGGGTTGAGCCATATGTCCGATCACATCGACGATCTCAGAAGTTTCCTCGACTCGTCGCCCTCACCGTTCCATGTCGCCCACACGGCGGCCAACCGCTTGCGTGCCGCCGGCTTCATCGAGGTCGCCGACGACGGCGACTGGTCGGAGCTGCCGGTCGACGGATTCGTGGTGCGCGACGGCGGACTGATCGGGTGGCGCACGCCCGATCGAGCCCGGCCCGACTCGCCGTTCAGATTGGCCGGTGCCCACACCGATTCACCGTGTCTACGGGTCAAGCCGCGGCCCGATGGCGGTGGCAGCGGGTGGAAGCAACTCAACGTCGAGGTGTACGGGGGCATTCTCAACAACTCGTGGCTCGACCGCGACCTCGGTGTCGCCGGGCGCCTCACGATGGACGATGGTTCGCACGTACTCGTCGATGTCGACCGCCCGATCGCACGCGTCCCACAACTCGCAGTGCATCTCGACCGCGGGGTCAACGACGGACTCAAGCTGGATCCCCAGGATCACCTCCAGCCCGTGTGGGGAGTGGGCGTCGGCTCGACCGGGGAGTTCGGGGCGTGGATCGCCGACCAGGCCGGTTGCGAGCTCCCTGCGTTCTGGGAGCTCAGCCTGTACGACGTGCAGCCCGCGGCAGTACTCGGAGCTGATGATTCGATGCTCGCGAGTGGGCGACTCGACAATCAGCTTTCGTGTTGGGCCGCGATCACAGCACTGATCGACGCCCGACCCGGCGAGGCCACGGCGATGGTCGTACTGAACGATCACGAAGAGGTCGGGTCGTCGTCGACCACCGGAGCCGGTGGCCCACTGCTCGAACGGGCCCTCGAGCGGCACGTCATCGCACGCGGTGGCTCGCGAGATGATCTGCTCCGTGCGCTGGCAGCGTCGTCGTGCATCTCGGCTGACAACGCCCACGCCGTACACCCCAACTATGCGGATCGCAGCGATCCCGACCACGGTCCACGGGTCAATGCCGGGCCGGCGATCAAGGTCAACAGCAATCAGCGGTACGCCACGTCGTCGGCAACTGCTGCGCTGTTCCGGCGGGCCTGTGAGACGGCCGGGGTGCCACACCAGGTATTCGTGTCACGCAACAACATGCCGTGTGGCTCGACCATCGGGCCGATCACCGCGACTCGGTTGGGAATCGACACGGTCGACGTCGGAGTGCCCCAACTGTCGATGCACTCGGCACGCGAGCTGTGTGGCACCGCCGACCCGCCCGCCCTCGCTGCCGCCCTGCAGGTCATCTTCCAGTCACACCGGCCCCCCGGAGCGTGAGCCGCTCGGCGATCTGCGACCCATCGTCAGCGGCGACCCACGCGTAAGCAACACGAACCGCTCGGCGACCCATCGGCAGGGCGAACCTTGCACAAGGAGCGTGAGCGCAGCGATCCATCGGCAGGGTTCCCTGCTCCCGCCTCGGCACGGGTTCGTTCAGTCGATCGGATAGCTCCAGGGAACTCGCTCCATCGCCTTGTCGAACAGGCGCTGCAGCTCGGCATGCAACGTCGCCGAGTGGTCCTTGTACACCGTACGCGGCAGGCGTTCGCCCTCCGGAGCGACAGGGGCCGGGATCGGTGGACCGATCTCGATGTGCACCTTGCGGGGGTAGATGAACTTCGACTTCTTCGGCATCACCCGTTCCGAGCCGCCGATACCGACCGGCACGATCGGAACGCCGGCCTTGATGGCGATGTACACCGCGCCGTCGAACAGCGGCTGCACGATCGGCCCCTGCTTGCGCTCGCCCTCGGGAAACAGCACGAGCGGTTCACCCGACTCGAGCACCTCGATCGCCCGGCGGAGCGCTTCGCGGTCGGCGGTTCCACGGGTGACCGGGAATGCGCCGAACGCCGACAGTATCCAACCGAACTGACGGTTCTTCCACATCGTGTCCTTGCCCATGAACCGCATCCGCTTGCTGCGGACACAGCCGGCGAACGGCGTATCGAGGTACGACCGGTGCACCGGAGCGAGCACGAACGGCCCCTCCTTGGGCAGATGCTCCCGACCGTTGATGGTCAGGCGGGTATAGACCCGAACGAGCGGGATCAAGATGGACCATCCGAGTCGGTAGAAGATGCGACTCGACAAGCTGTTACCGGCCAGGAACGTGTCGGGCTTGCTCATGGCAGCAGATCCAGGATGTGATCGACGACCTCGTTGATCGTCATACCGGTGGTGTCGACCGTGATCGCATCGTCCGTCTCGGTCAACGGGCTGTGATCGCGAGACGAATCGACGCGGTCGCGTTTGATGATCGATGCTTCCACGTCGTCGACGTCTCCTCCGATGTCCTGGACCCGACGTTCGGC
Source organism: uncultured Acidimicrobiaceae bacterium (assembly GCA_963699815.1). Taxonomy (GTDB): domain Bacteria; phylum Actinomycetota; class Acidimicrobiia; order Acidimicrobiales; family Ilumatobacteraceae; genus Ilumatobacter. The sequence goes on from CAVOVK010000013.1 coordinate 68,309, forward strand.
GCGCACGCGGGCAGAGGCCGTGATGTAGAGCTTCAAGCGGGCGTCGGGGAACACGACCGAGCCGATGTCACGGCCCTCGACCACACCGCCTCCCCGTTCACGCACCCACTCTCGTTGGCGCTGCACCAGAACCTCGCGAACACCGGGGTTGGCGGCGATCTGTGACACGGCATCGGTGACCTCGCGTCCCCTGATCGCGACCGAGGCTTCGACGCCGTCGACATAGATGTGATCTCCGTCGATCACCAGCTCGACGGTCGGAGCCATCGCGGCGACTTCGTCGAGATCACCTTCGACGACACCTCGCTGCAGGGCCGCGAACGTCATCGCGCGGTACATCGCACCCGTGTCCAGGTATCCGATGCCGAGGTGCTCGGCCAACGCCCTTGCGACGGTGCTCTTGCCGGCGCCGGCCGGTCCATCGATGGCGATCACGAGCAACTGCCGATCCTCGGCATCGGGGACCCGCTCGCTGCTCACCACGACGTTCCCAGCGGACGGCCTTCGTCGTAACCGGCATGGCTCTGCACGCCCACCACCGCCTGCTCGTGGAACTGGGGAATCGTCGCCGCGCCCGCATAGGTGCAGGCCGAGCGAACGCCCGCCACGATCTGGTCGATGATGTCCTCGACGCCGGGCCGTTCCGGGTCGAGGTACATCCTCGAGGTGCTGATGCCCTCCTCGAACAACTCTTTGCGGGCTCGCTCGAGCTCGGTCTCGGTCCGGGTGCGGCTCTTCACCGCCCGGTTCGACGCCATGCCGAAGCTCTCCTTGTACAGCCGGCCGTCGGTATCGCGCAGCGGTGTCGGCCGCCGACTCGTGGGTGCCGGCCAGCCAGGAACCGACCATCACGTTCGCTGCTCCCGCTGCCAAGGCGAGGGCAACATCGCGGGGGAACCGAACGCCACCGTCGGCCCAGATGTGGCCGCCGAGGCGCGCTGCCTCGTCGGAGCATTCGACGACGGCCGAGAACTGGGGGCGACCGACCCCGGTCATCATCCGGGTCGTGCACATGGCACCAGGCCCGACACCCACCTTGACGATGTCGGCGCCGGCCTCGATCAGCTGGCGCGTCCCGTCGGCGGTCACGACGTTGCCGGCGACGATGAACGTGTCGGGGCAGGCCGTGCGGACCGACTCGACGACCTCGAGCATGCGCGTCTGATGCCCGTGGGCCGTGTCGATCACGAGAACGTCCGCTCCCATGCGAACGAGATCGACGGATCGTCCGACCGGATCGGCGTTGATCCCGACCGCGACGGCGCACGAGCAACCGACCCTGCTCGTCGAGCGCCGGTCGGTAGATCGTCGAGCGCAGCGCTCCGGTGCTGGTGAGCAAGCCGAGCAGTCGGCCGTCGTCATCGACGACCGGTGCGAGGGTTCGACGCTCACCGTGCAACCGATCGAACGCAGCTTCGGGCGTGATATCGGCCGGCAAGGTGTCGAGCTCGCTGCTCATCACGTGCTGGAGCTGGGTGAAGCGATCGAATCCGATCGCGTCCTGCTCGGTGAAGACGCCGATCGGGCGACCATCGGAATCGATCACGATCACTGCGCCGTGAGCGCGCTTGTGGATCAGGCTGAGAGCGTCACCCACCGTGTTGGAGGCCGAGAGCGTGATCGGGGTCTCGAACAGCGAGTGCCGGGTCTTGACCCAGCCGATCACGCTCTCGATCACATCGACGGGGATGTCCTGCGGCATGACCGCGACACCGCCGCGGCGGGCGACCACCTCGGCCATGCGACGGCCCGCGATCGCGGTCATGTTCGCCACGACCAGCGGGATCGTGGTGCCGATTCGATCCGGCGTCGACAAATCGACATCGAGCCGCGAGCCGACGGCCGACAGGCTGGGCACCATGAACACGTCGCTGTACGTGAGGTCGTGGGGTGGGTGGGGATGCAGCATCTTCATCGTGTTTCTCCTGCTGGGGGCCGCCACAGGCTAACGGCATGCGACACACGCGTACGATGCTGATGTGATCGAAGATCAAGACGCCGCCAGCCCCGCTCCGGTCGTGCTCGTGCACGGTTGGGGAGGTTCGTTCGCCACCACGTGGGAACGGTCCGGTTTCACTGCGCTGCTCGCCGACGTCGATCGTGACGTGATCGGGGTCGACCTCCTCGGGCACGGGACTGCACCCAAGCCACACGACCCCGACGCGTACGCCGATCTCACCGGGCGAGTGTTCGCCGCGATGCCCGACCGGCCGGTCGACGCCGTCGGTTTCTCGCTGGGAGCCCTCACCTTGTTGCGCGCGGCCATGGCGCAACCGCATCGTTTCCGCAAGCTCGTGCTGGCGGGAATCGGTCGCAACGTATTCGAGCGTGATGACGAGTCCACGGCGCGCATCATCGAGGCCATCGAATCAGGCCCGACCGACCACAGCGTCGACAATCGCGCCCGCCTGTTCGCCCAGTACGCACACCAAACCGGCAACGACCCGATCGCATTGGCGGCCATCATGAAGCGCTCGCCGAGCACCGAGATCGATGCCGGACAACTGGCGGCGATCACCTGCCCGATACTCGTCGCCCTCGGCGACCAGGACTTCGTGGCACCCGCCGACCGACTGCTCGACGCCCTACCCGACGCACGGCTCGTCACGCTGCGCCGTACGGACCACTTCGCGACGACCGAGTCGTTCGACTTCATCGACGCCACGCTCGAGTTCCTCGATGCCGTTCACGACTGACGGACTGATCTCCTCCGACACGACGCTCGCCCTCGAGCGGATCCGGAACGGTGGTCTGGTCGCGATCCCAACCGAGACCGTGTACGGGCTGGCCGCCGACGCAGGGCAGCCGGGCGCTGTCGCCCGGATCTACGCCATCAAGGCCCGACCGGTGCACCACCCCCTGATCGTCCACCTGGCGGGAGTCGAGTCCGTCGACGGGTGGGTCGGCGAGTTCGGCGAGTCGGCGGCGCTGCTGGCCGCGGCATGCTGGCCGGGCCCGCTGACGATGCTGCTCCCCAGGGGGCCGCTCTGCTCGCTCCAGGTGACGGGCGGCAGGGACACGGTCGGCATCCGGGTGCCCAGTCATCCACTCACCCTGGATCTGCTGGCTCGATTCGGTGGCGGGCTCGCTGCACCGTCCGCCAATCGCTTCGGCAAGGTGAGTCCCACCACTGCCATGCACGTGCAACACGACCTCGCCGGCCTCCTGGATCCGAGCCGCGACATGATCCTGGACGGCGGCGCCTGCGAGATCGGCGTCGAGAGCACGATCGTCGATCTGACGGTCGAACCTCCTCAAGTGCTGCGCGCCGGTGCGATTTCGGCCGAGGAGATCAGCAGGCTGCTCTCCGTCCCGACGGCACCTGCCTCCGGCCCGAGCAGGACGAGCGGGATGTTGGCGTCGCACTACGCACCGGACTGCCCGGTCCTGCTCGCCGACGACGGGGTCGAGGCCGAGGCGATCGCCGCGGTCAGACGGAGTCGAGGCGAACGGGTCGGCGTGCTCGACCGTAGCGACGACCTCGTCCTCGCGGCACAGCTGCTCTACTCCGACCTCCGCGCCGCCGACGAAGGCCACCTCGATGCGCTCGTGGTGGTGATGCCGCCTCCCAGCGGCATCGGTCACGCCGTGCGCGACCGACTCACGAAGGCGGCGTCTCGCGGTGGCCCGGACCCAGATGGTCCCAATCGAGCCGGTTGAGTCCGTCGACCCACAGGTCTCGTACGCGATCGAGATCGGGTACTGGATATCCGGGTTCTGCGCTCACGGCCAGACTCACGGTCGATGCTCCGGCGTCTGGCACGAGGTCCAACCGGCACCAGCCGCGAATCGGATCGACGAGGGCGACCTCGAGCTGGTACGGCGGGTCATCGGCGACCACCTCACCGAGCCACGTCGCAACGATCAGCAACGCCTCGTAGCTCTCGACCGGAAGCGCCTCGACGGTGAACGAGGGATGGTCGTGACGCTGCCGGCGTGTGCGATGGCGCACCGGGCGGCCGCGATCGGGCGGCCCCTGAACGCTGAGCGACGGCTCGTAACGCCACCTCGGCCGCCTCGTTGATGAGTTGCATCGATTCGACGGTGCCGCCAGCATCGGGATGCGCTCGCTTGGCCAGGCGACGACGGGCCTCGACGATGTCCGCGGCCGTGGCCCCGACCGGCAACCCCAGCACCACGAGTGGATCCGCGTGGGAGCTGCTACGACGACGTCCGAGCACCCTTGAACCGTAATCAACAACGCCGGGCCGACATGAACCTCGCCGTGCCGGATCGATCGTTCACGCAGCCACGAACACACGGTGCGCCGGCCCGTCAGCTGGTGGCATCGAGCGGGTGACGGATCCTGAGCGACTCGGTCGATCGCTCGCCGGCGACGGGTCGGGTCGTGTCGAGGACGACTTGTGTCGTCACCAGCATCACCGCCGTCGCGCCTGCCACATGCAGGCCGACCAGCAACTCGGGGACGTCGTTGAAGTATTGGACGTATCCGATCGCCGCTTGCACCAGACCCACGACCATCCACGTCGACAGCACGCCGACCAACGCAGCCCTGTCGGACGCGATCCGTCGAATCCGCCAAGCGATCAGCAGCGCCAACGAGAGTGCGGTCAGCACCGACACGGAATGCACCCGCGCCACCTCGGGAATCGCCAGGTCGAGGCGTTTGGCGGTTTCGTCACCTGCGTGCGGGCCTGCGCCGGTGACCAGCGTGCCGGTGAAGACCGCGACCCAGGTGACCCCCATCAGCAACCAGGTCAGGCGTTGCGTCGGGCGACTGGTGACTCGATGTCGTGCGACCCCGTCGGGTTCACCGGCGCGCCGCACGAGCGTCGTGCCGGCCACGATCAAACCCATCGACAACAGGAGATGGCCCTGCACGGCGATCGGATGGAGATCGACCAGCACCGATATGCCACCGAGAACGGCATTGGCGAGCACACCGGCCACCAGCAACAGTGATAGGCGGACCAGGTCGCGGCGGCGAGCACCCTCTCGAACCAGCGATCCGAGCACGGCAGCGATCACGGCAACCCCGACGATGCCCGTGAACATCCGATTGATCTGCTCGATCGCGGCATGTCTCGACGAGACATCGACGAATCGCTCGCTCGAGCAGTTCGGCCAGTCGTCACACCCGAGACCGCTGTTCGTCAGCCGAACTGCTGCACCGGACACGATGATTGCGGCGAGTGCGACCAGGGCTCCGATCGCGACATGTCGGAAGCGACGCTGGGAGATCTGCATGCGGCACCAGGCTACGAGCTGGGAAGCGCTACGGCCGCACTTCGTAGAAGGCGTTCATGGGGTGCTGGACGTCGAGCGTCTCGAAGCGGGTGAACCCGGCTCGGCGCGCCATTTCCTCGGCCCTCGATGCCGGCAGACCGAGCGTGCCGAGTCCGGCGCCGCCTGGCTCGGAGAGTGCCGACGACATGCACGACAGCACACTCACGCCGTAGAGCAGCGATGCCATCGGATTGGCCTCGATGTTGCCGGCCAACGTCTCGGCGGCGCGGATGTCGACGAGGAGCCAATGGCCATCATCGGCGAGCGCGGCTCGGATCGCCTCGACGACCGGCTGCGGGTGCGCCATGTCGTGCATGCAATCGAAGGTGGTCACGATGTCGACGGAGCCGTCGCTGGGCATCGGATCGATGCGCGGATCTGCGAACCGAGCGTTCTTCAGCCCGGTGCGGGCGAGCTTGATGTTGGCGCGATCGAGCGCGTGCCGGGAGATGTCGTAGCCGACGAAACGGCATTCGGGAAAGGCTTCGGCCATCAGTATCACCGCTCCTCCCGCGCCGCAGCCGACATCGACGACCGTGGCGCCCGCACGCATGCGCTCGACAGCTCCGTCCATCGCGGGCAGCACCTTGCGCAGCAGATTGGCGTTGTTCCACGGCTCGAAGCTGCGCTCGATGCCCTCTGCTCCCTGTGGACCATGACTGTCGTAGTCGTGACCAACTCCTGACGCGAAGGCCTCGGGCATCAGCTCGAGGGCCCCCATCGTCGCCGGTAGCCGGTGGAACATCCCCATCCCGAACGCCGGATGCTCCGGACTGGCGAGCACGGCCCTCGCCTCACCCGAGAGCGAGAATCGATCGACGCCGCCGACCTCGTCGTGCTCGATCAGCTTGGCGGCGGCTTGATTGGCGAGCCATTCGCGCACCCACCGCTCGTGCAGCTCGACCCGGTCGGCGAGCTCGTGGCTGGTCAGGGGGCCATCAGCGCGGGCCATCGCCCGGTACAGACCGAGCCGGTCACCGAGGTGGATCATCCCGCCGGTGACGGCGCCCTCCAGCTTGGAGAACACCAGGAAGCTGAACAACCGCAACCGGTCCTGGCTCGACCGGTCCGGGCTCTCGTGGGCGCCGCTCATGACGAGACGGTAACGAACCGCCGGGTGGAGCGCTGAGTCGAGAGCGCTGTCAGGCGAGGTTGATGTAGATCTGCTTCGACTCGAGGTACGCGTCGAGGGCGTACGGCCCGAGCTCGCGGCCGATGCCACTCTGCTTGTAACCGCCCCACATCGACTCGCTCGGGGCCGGCTGGCTGTCGTTGATCCACACGACACCCGCCGCGCACCGCCCGAGCCGTTCGCAGCGCCAGCCCGATGTCGCGCGTCCAGATCGCGGCTGCGAGGCCGTACTCGGTGTCGTTCGACAGGCGCACCACCTCGTCGACGTCGCTGAAGGGAATCACAGCGGCAACCGGGCCGAAGATCTCCTCGCGAGCCAGGCGGATGTCGTTGGTCGCCTCGAAGATCGTCGGGGCGACGAAATAGCCGCCGGCGAGCGCCGGATCGTCGGGGCGGCGCCCGCTGTACACCAGGTTGGCGCCCTCGGCCGGACCGGCGTCGATGTACGCCTGCACCCGGTCGCGTCTGCTGCGCCGACACGAGCGGTCCCATCGTCGTCTCCGGATCGAGGCCCGACCCGAGCTTCATCCCCGCAGCGAAGTCGGTCATGCCCTGCAACACGTCGTCATAGACGGAGCGATGCACGAACACCCGGCTGCCGGCCGAGCACACCTCGCCCTGGTTGCCGAACACGCCCATCGCCGAACCCTCGATGGCCCGGTCGAGCGCCGCATCGGCGAAGATGATGTTCGGGCTCTTGCCGCCCAACTCGAGGGTCACGCGCTTGAGCTGATCGGCACAGGTGCGCTGGATCATGGTACCGATCGCCTTCGACCCGGTGAACGAGATCTTGTCGACACCAGGATGGGTGAGCATCGGGGCACCGGCCTCGACTCCGAACCCGGTGACGACGTTGAAGACGCCTGCGGGCAGACCCGCCTGCTCGGCGATCGCTGCCATCCGAAGCGCCGTCAACGGCGTCTGTTCGGCCGGTTTGAGCACGACCGTGCAACCCGTTGCGAGCGCCGGGGCGACCTTCTGAGCAGCCATCAACATCGGGTAGTTCCAAGGCACGATCAACCCGCACACGCCGACGGGCTCCTTGACGATCAGACTCATCGCGTCCGGCCCGACGGGCGGGATGTCCCCCGCGATCTTGGTCGCCCATCCGGCGTAGTACTCGAACATGAACGCCACCTCGTCGATGTCACCGAGCGCGTCGCCGATCGGCTTGCCACAGTCGCGCACCTCGAGCTCCGCGAGTGACTCACGCTGCTCTGACACGAGCTGCGCCATCCGCATGAGGATCCGCGGACGGTCGCGCTCGGCCACCGCGCTCCGCCACGTTCCCCCATCGAAGGCGCGGCGGGCGGCAGCGACCGCTCGGTCGACGTCGTCGGTCCCGCCGCGCGGCACCGCTGCGAGTACGACGCCGGTCGCCGGGTCGATCGACTCGAACGTGTCGCCGGAGCGGGCGTCGACCCACGCGCCATCGATGTACATCTTCAGGTTCTCAGCCATCGACGACGAAGGTAGCCGACGAGGCGACGAGAACTGCCAGTCCTGCAGACCCGGATCTGCCACGCGTGCGGCCGGCACCGGGTCCAGGCGAGAGCACTCGGGCCGCGCGCGGGAAATCCAGGTCAGCGGGTCCGTTCGTCGGGCGCGAGGTGTTCGAGGTTCGAGAGCGACGTCAGGCTGAACGTGAAGCCGCCGTGCACCGGCACCGCTTCGAGGCGGCTCACCGAGCTGTGACCGAGCACGAAGCGATCCCACTCCCACGGGGTGGGCGACAGACCCAGCATGTGTGCGATCGTCACCGAGTTCGTGCCGGCATGGGCAACCAGCACGATCCGACGCCCCGGCTCGGCGACCGACCACATCGGGAGTTCGTGATCGAGAGGTGCGACACCGCGCTCGGACAGAAACGCCGATACCCCGAGGTGGATCCGCCGTGTGAAATCGGTGATCGACTCGCCGCCGTCGAGGCCATTCCAGCGCTGCTCGACCGGCCGTTCGCGTATCTCGCGGTACGCCTGCTCCGCCTTGTCCGCCGGCGTACCGTGCCAGCCCGGATCACGAATCTCCTCCAACCACGGATCGATCACCTCGTCGCGGCCCGTGATCTCGTACAGCGGCGCCGCCGTCTGGCGGGCACGCTCGAGGGGCGAGACCAGGATCTCGTCGAACGGCTCGGCGCCGATGTTGCGCGCCATCGCCTCGGCTTGCCTGTGGCCCAGCTCGGTGAGCGGAGGGTTCACCACGTTGAGCCCGTCCCGAACCCACTCCGGTTGCCCATGACGAATCAGCACGATCTCCACCTCGGCGACGGTACTCTGCGAGTCCGTGAGCGACCAGCCTCCCCCAATTCCGCCGAACGTCACCCCGGCGGGGTGGTTCCCGGACCCGCTGGGGCGCCACGAGCACCGTTACTTCAACGGCGCGAGTTGGACATCGGACGTGTCCGACGGTGGCCAACGATTGATCGACCCGCTCGGAACGCTGCCCGGCTACCAGAGCTCGGGCATGTCGTCGAGCAACGGTCTCGCTACGGCGGCGTTGACCTGCGGGATCATCGGCACACTCATCGCCTGGATCCCGTTCCTGGTCGTGATCGGTATCGCGCTCGGCGTCTTGGCCGTGGTGTTCGGCATCAAGGGACTGCGACGATCCCGCTCCGTCGGGCGCGGCCGCGGCCCCGCGATCGCCGGCATCGCGAACCGGAACGTCGGCACTCCTGCTCGCGATCATCGGGGTGATCCTGTCCGTGGCCGTGTTCCGTGCGGTCGCCGACTTCGTCGAGCCCGGACCACATGACGCGAACGTCGCCAGCTGCACGCTCGACGGTCGAATCGCGACGGTGAACGGAACGCTCACGAACGAGAGCGGCACCGTCCGTGACTACTCGCTGTTCGTCACGGTCGACAAAGCCGTCGACGTGTTCACGATCGACGACGTCGCTCCGGGTGAAACCGTCCAGTGGTCCGCGACGATACGAAACCGGGCGGCACCGGACGAGTGCCGACCCACCCTGGTCGTGCAGGGCCCGTTCCCGTTCGGTATCGAGATGGACCCGATCGAGAGCTGATCGCCGTCGCCACCCGTAGCGTGGCAAGGAATGCAGACCGCCGATCCATCTCGAGCGACAGCCGACGACACCACCGAGCTCAGGCGGCTCCTGACGCGGATCGGGCTCGGCCTGTTGTTCATCCTGTTCGCCGCATTCTGGACCTGGGCGTTGTTCTTCGCATCCAAGGAGGCGGTCAACAAGATCGACGATCGTGCGTGGGCGGCACGCGCCCAGCAGATCTGTCTGCAGGCCACCGAGGACCGCATCGATCTCGCCGACCTCCGCCCGATCGGTGACGGAGGCGCCGAACTGATCCGTGAGCGCGCCGACATCGTCGACCGCGCCACCGACATCCTCGAGCAGATGATCGACGACGTCGTCGCTGCGACACCCGCCGACGAAAAGGGTCGTGCGATCGTGCCGCAGTGGGAGGCGGACTATCGGACCTACCTCCAGAATCGCCGTGACTTCGCGAATCGACTCCGCGACACCGGCGAGAACCAGGCCTTCTACGAATCGAAGACCGACGCGATCCCGATCAGCGAGCGGATCGCCACGTTCGCCGGCGACAACGAGATGGCGGCTTGTTCGCCGCCGTTCGATCTCAGCCGTTGAGCAACGAGTCGTCGAGGCACCTCACCGATCGAGTCGCCTGATCACCCGTGCCGGTGCACCGACAGCGACGCAGTGGTCGGGAATTTCTCCCGTGACCACGCTGTTCGCGCCGATCACCACGTTGCGACCGATCCTCGCCCCGGGCAGCACGACCGTGCCGTGTCCCAACCATGAGCCCGACCCGATACTGACCGGACGCTCGGGTTGCACCTGCTCGGAGATCGGGCGATCCGGATCGTCGTAACCGTGGTTCTGGTCGGTGATGTATACGTGATGCCCGGTCCAGACGTCATCGCCGATCTCGATCGACAGGTGACCGACGATGCCGCTACCCCGACCGATCAGGCAGCGATCGCCGATCGACACCACCGGATCGGTGATGCACCCCTGCCCCGGCAACATCCCCGCCGACAGGGCCACGTACGGACCGATCATCGTTCCGGCACCGATATGGATGTAGTGCTCGTTCATGATGGTGACGGCGGGAAAACAGATGATGCTGCCCGCCCCGAAGCGACCGAACCGCCGGCCCCGCACGGTGTCAGGACCGATCGCTGCCCACGAGGCAGCCGTCTCATGGGCGCGGTAGATCAGCTCACCGATCGCCCGTTTTGCAGCGCCGACGATGCGGACCCGCACCGTGTCGGATGGGATCTCTCGACCGAGCACGCTCGAACGCTACTGGCCCGCCGGCGACGAGCGATCGCCCGACTCGCCGCCGCGGGGCGCCCGGCACGACCGCGGGCACCGTCCGCCGCACGAATCACCGGCCGGCATTGACTACGGTCCGTCGTGTGCGACCGCCCACCGATCCATTCCAGCACGGTTCGCTCACCGACGTGGTGGGACTTCTCGTCGGTCACTTCCAGCGAGTCGGTGCCGGGTGGCAGACGGGCACGACGGCCGTGATCGCCCCCGGTGGTGTCGTCGCCGGCGTCGATGTGCGCGGCGGCGGACCCGGCACCCGCGAGACCGATGCACTCGACCCGCGCAACCTGGTCGATCACATCCACGGCTTGTGCCTCACGGGAGGGAGCGCTTACGGCCTGGCCGCCGCTCACGGTGTGATGGCACATCTCGAACACCGTGGCCTGGGTGTGCCGGTCGGGCCGGGGCCGCACGAGATCGTGCCGGTCGTTCCCGCAGCGGTGGTCTTCGACCTCGGGCGCGGTGGGCGGTTCGCGAATCGACCCGATGCGTCCTTCGGCGAGCGGGCCGCCCGAGCCGCCAAGCGGGTTGCCGCACGAGGATCGGTGGGTGCCGGTGCCGGGGCGCGAGCCGGTGGCCTGCAGGGTGGCGTGGGGATGGCATCGACCGCCTTCGAACTCGCCGGTGCCACGATTTGCGTCGCCGCCCTCGCAGTGGTGAACGCCTCGGGCGCGCTGATCGACGCCGCCACCGGTCTACCGTGGGGTCGCTCATCCGGGCTTCGGCGCCCCACCAGCGTCGATCGACGCGCCGTTTGAAACGCTCAGGACGACGCCGTCCCTTCCGCGCTGAACACCACGATCGGGGTCGTCGCCACCGATGTCGATCTGGCCCGGCCCGAGGCGGGTCGGCTGGCACAGTCGGCTCACGATGGGCTGGCCCGGGCGATCCGTCCCGCCCACTCGCTCATGGACGGGGACACGATCTTTGGTCTCGCTACCGGACAGCGTCCGATCGCGGCAACGAGCACTGGCACGGTCCGTGGCGGCAATTCCCGAGCCGCTCATCTCAACGTCCTGTTCGCGGCGGCCGCCGACGTGTTCGAGCGCGCGTGTGTGGACGCCGTGGTGACCGCCACGACGGTGGGTGCCGCACCGTGCTATCGCGTATCTGTGTCCATCGGCATTTCGTTGCTGAGCACTACCCTGCCGCCATGGAGCTGTTCGTCGCGCCGCAGTCGATGCGCTCTTGGAGCACCGAACAGCGTCTGATCGGCAAGCGGATCGCCGTGGTCCCGACGATGGGAGCGCTGCACGGGGGCCACCTCGCTCTGGTAGCCGAGGCTCGGGAGCGCGTGGACTGCGTGATCGTGACGATTTTCGTCAACCCCCTCCAGTTCAATCAACCAGCCGACTTCGACAGCTATCCACGGCCGATCGAGATCGATCTGGCGACCTGCGATTCGGCCGGCGTCGACGCGGTGTACGCACCGACAGCGGCCGTTCTGTACCAGCCCCACTTCCAGACCCATGTCGAACCCGGCGATCTCGCGATGCGCCTCGAGGGCCCCCGGCGGCCTGGCCACTTCCGGGGTGTCACCACCGTCGTCGCCAAGTTGTTCGGGGCCACGGTCCCCGACGTCGCGCTCTTCGGCCGCAAGGACTACCAGCAGCTCGTCATCGTCACACGCATGGTCGCCGATCTCGACATGGGCATCGAGGTGATCGGAGTACCCATCGTGCGCGAGCCGGACGGGCTGGCGATGTCGAGCCGCAACGTTCGCCTCGATCCCGAGCATCGGGTTGCCGCAACCGTGCTCTCACATGCACTGGCCGCGGCTGATGCCGCATACCAGCTCGGCGAACGGCGAGCAGACGCGATCCGAGCGGTCGCCTCCGACCTCATCACCGACGAAGCACTCGCCTCGATCGAATACGTGGAGGTGGTCGATGCAGCCACCCTGGGCGACGTGAGCACTATCGATTCAACCGCCGTGGTGCTCGTGGCCGCCTGGTTCGGTGGTGTACGCCTGATCGACAACCGAGTGCTCGGCGACGATTGACACGGCGGTTCGGCCGAAATCCCGATCGACGTCGTCGAACACGCCCGTCAGCACGATGGCGAACACGACGCCGTTGAAGATCGCATGGGCGATCACGGTCGGCCCGAGACGATGCGTCAAGTACGCCGAGACTCCGAACGCGATGCCGACTCCGGACAACACCATCACGAGACCGATGTTGCCCGTACCTCGCGCCGGATCGAAGTGGGCGACGCCGAACAGCACGCCCTGGAGCGCTATGGCGATCAACGGACCCATCCGACTGAGGAACCCGCGCATCACCAATCCGCGGAACACGATCTCCTCGACGATAGGTGCGGCGATGACGGCGGCCACCACGGTGGCGATGAGGTAGGCACGATCGGTGTCGAACTCCCCGGTTGCTTCGATGTTGCTGCTCAGTGGGATGCCGAAGATCAGCACGACCGCGGCGAGCACCGACTGCGACACGATCGCCGCCAGCCAGGTGAGTGGGCCCCATCCCAGATCGCTCCAGCGAAATCTCCAACCGAGCGAGGCCAACCGACCGGCTCCCCACCTGCGGCGTACGAAGACCCCCCATGCGACCGATGGGCCGTACGACAGCACCACCGAGATTCCGATGTACACCCCGAGCGGCCAATCCTGATCCACCAGTGATTCGAGGACGACCTTGCCGACCACGAGCGACACCATGAGAATCACCAGCGCTCCGAGCGCTGCCGAGATCGGCAAGCTGGGATGATCCTCCGATTCGGCGAACCTGGCCACCGGCGCCGCCCACTCACGACCGTCGAAATAGCGCTGCCCGACTCCCAGCGGCTCTGGGTACCAGCCTGCGGGCGGTGTGGCGGGGGGAGGGTAGGAGTTCATGAGGTTCGACTGCCACCGAGGGCAGGCCAGGTCTTAGCGTAGAGCCGTGACACCCCAGCCGAATCGTTCCCCGGACAGGATCGCCTCGCTCTGGTCCGACACGATGCCCGATCACGAGATCGCCGTCGGCGCCGACGGATCCGGCGCAGTCGGAGCACGAGACAGTGCCGACGTCGCGATCGTGGGCGCCGGACTCACCGGCTTGTGGACGGCCTGGTATCTCCTGCAACGAGATCCGACGTTGCGGGTCGTGGTGCTCGAGCGCGACACCATCGGGTTCGGAGCGAGTGGGCGAAACGGAGGCTGGTGTTCGGCATTGCTACCGATGAGCCTCGACAAGATCGCTGCCCGCCACGGCGAATCGTCCGCACGACGGATGTACGTGGCGATGCAGGAGACCGTCCGCGAGGTGGGGAGATTCGTCGACAGTCACGGCGTATCGGAGATCTTCCATCGCGGTGGCACGATCACCGCAGCGCGCAACGAGCCCCAAGCGCAACGACTCCGTCACGAACTCGACGAGTACCGCCGATACGGATTCGACGAGGGCGACGCCCGCTGGCTCGGCAGCGAAGAGGCGACCACCATGCTGGCTGCGACGGACGTGATGGGCGCGCTGTTCACACCCCACTGCGCTGCGGTTCATCCACTCCGGCTGACTCACGCCGTCGCGCGCGCTGCGATCGCCGCTGGAGCCGACGTTCGTGAACACACCGCTGTCACCGAGATCCGACCGGGGTCCGTCACCACGACGAGCGGTGAGATCGGTGCCGAGATCATCGTGCGCGCCACCGAGGGCTTCACCCCGCAGTTCGCCGGCGAGCGTCGAAGCCTGTTGCCGATCTACTCGATGATGATCGCCACCGAACCCCTGCCGGACTCGACGTGGGCCCAGATCGGCCTCGCCGACCGTCAGACGTTCGCCGACGGTCGCCACATGATCATCTACGGGCAACGTACCGCCGACAACCGGTTCGCGTTCGGAGGTCGCGGCGCCCCCTATCACTTCGGTTCGGCGATCCGTGCCGAGTTCGACACCGACGGGACGATCCGATCGCTCCTGGCATCATCGCTGAGAGACTTGTTCCCCCAGATCGACGGTGTCGAGGTCACACATCACTGGGGCGGCGTGCTGGCCGCGCCGCGGCGACTGGACCTGCTCGGTCCGGTTCGACCGCCGGAGCGGTCTGGCGACTGCCGGAGGCTACGTCGGCGACGGTGTCAGCACCACCAACATCGCGGGCCGCACACTCGCCGCGCTGATCACCGGCGACGACCCGGACGGACTCACCCGCCTACCGTGGGTCGGACATCGTTCGCGGAAGTGGGAACCCGAACCGCTCCGATGGATCGGCGTCAATGCCGGCCGCACGGCGGCGCGACGCGCCGACGAGGTCGAGATCCGCACCGGTCGCGGCAGTCGTGTCTGGGGCTCGGCGATCGACCGGTTGCTCGGACGCTGACCGCGCCGGTCACGTCGGCGGCGTCGGGTCAGGTCGGGAAGTCACTCGGGATCGAATCGGCATCGACCCAGTCGGCGAAGAACTGATCGAGGTCCGTGCCACTGGCGTCCTCCATCGTTGCCTGGAAGTCGCGGGTCGTCGCAGAGCCGTAACGATACGTGGCGACCCATGTGCGCAAGCCGGTGAAGAACGCCTCGTCACCGACCGAGCGTCGCAGCGCATGAAGCGCCACGGCACCACCGTCGTAGGCGACTGTGCCGAACAGCTCATCGGGCTCGCTCACCGGCCACCCGGTCGCCGGCAGGCCGCTCATCGCGCCCTGTGCGATTCGATCGATGTTGCCCAACCCTGCCTCGTCGAACCACAACCATTGGGCGTAGGTCGCGAAGCCCTCGTTCAGCCAGATGTCGTTCCAGCTCGCCGGCGACACGGCGTCCCCGAACCACTGATGCGCGAGCTCATGGGCAAGGAAGGCGTGTTGCAGCGGGCCGAGCGTGCCGTCGAGCTCGCGAGCTGAACAGGGAGAGCCCTTGTGTTTCCATCGCCAATCCGCCGATCGAATCGGCGATCGCCACACCGTACCGCTGGAACGGGTACGGCCCGAACAACGACTCGAAGAAGCGAATCTGGTCGCGTGTGACGCCGAGATATGCATCGAGGTCGTCACGTTCCGAGCGCAACACGGCATGATCGAGCTCGACACCGCTGTCGGAGCTGCCATCGTCGACCAGCTCGTACTCACCCACCAGGAGCAGGACCAGATACGACGCCATGGGCTGGTCCTGCTCCCAGGTGTACGTGGCCACACCGGCGCCGGGTTCGACCGCCGTCAGCTCGCCGTTGGCGACCGCAGTCAGGTCTGCGGGCACCGTGATGTGGAAGGTCCAGGTCGCCTTGTCGGTCGGGTGGTCGCTCACCGGCAGCCAGGTGCTCACACCGTCCGGTTCGTTCACGGACCACAGCCCCCCATCCGTCGGGAACAATCCGACATCGCCGGCATAGAAATTTCTGATCCGCAACCGTCAGGCTCGACTCGACCGACACGCTGAAGGTGTCACCGCGTCGGCGCGTGGAGCCCAGGTCGATGACGAGTTCCCGGCCCTCGACCGTGAATCCGGCCACCGCGCCGTCGGCTCGTACCGCTCCGATCTCCGGCCCGTTCGAGTCGAGGGCGATCTGGTCGACGTCGTCGAGCAGCGTGCCCGTCACCGTCACCGTGGAACTCAGGCTCCGCTGATCGGCCCGGTACGTGAGCACGACGCCGTAATGGTCGACGTCGATCGAATCCGACCCCAGCTCGGGAAACCGCGGATCACCCGCAGAACGGGAGACCTGCGCCGCACCGGATGGGGCTTCCTCGTCCGGGTTCGCGGTCGCTGGTCCACCCGTCGGGGCACGCGGGACCGAAGATTCGGTGATCGTGGGCGTCGGTGGCGTTCTGGAGGCGTCGACCACGACGGGGTCGGGGGCCAACGAACATGCGGTGAGCAGGATGACCAGCACGCCACCGAGCACCGTTCGCGCCACGTTCACGCGAGCGACGCTAGTCACGTCCAGTCGGCGACGGGTCGCGGCCGATTCGGTGGTCGAGCGGCAATTGTGTTTCAAGATCGTCAAGATCGGGCGCCGAATGGCCGATACACGCGTCGTGACCGATGCAAACAACCGCGCCGACATGCACGGGCCTCGGCGCCGCAGGGCGTTCGCGACCGCCGTCCTGTCGACGCTGGCGATCCTCACCGCTTCGATCGGTTTCGGTGGGCCAACACGCGTCCAGGCCGTTGCGGACAGCGATTGGCTCACGATCGTGAACACCTATCGGGCAATGTCTGGCCTGGCCCCGGTCACCGCCAACCCGACCTGGTCGAGCGAGGCCCAGGCCCACTCGTGTTACATGCTCCAGAACGGCATCTCCCACGATGAGGTTCCCGGCTACCCCGGGTACACCTCGGGCGGAGACGCCGCCGGGAACAGCGGCAACGTGGCCGTGAGCAGCGTCATCAGTGCGACACCCCGCAACCACATCGATCTCTGGATGACCGGTCCGTTCCATGCGATCGGGATCCTCCGTCACAACCTCACCACCAGTGGTTTCGGGCTGTGCGCCGCCAGCGACACCCCCACGCCATGGCATTCGGGCGGAACTCTGGACGTCATCCGGGGGATCGATCACTCTCTGGCCCGACCCTCCACCCCGATCGTCTTCCCCGGCGACGGGGCTACGGTACCCCTGCACAGCTTCATCACCGAGTTCCCGAACCCCATGACGTTGTGTGGTTGGACCGGCAATGCCGGGCTGCCCCTGATCGCGATGATGCCCGACGATGTCACGTCTGCGAACGCGACGATCACCGGACCGAACGGCCCGGTTCCGACCTGTGCGCTGCACGCCGGCAACACGTCCGCGGACGCAACCGCGCGAGCGATTCTCGACGGGGACAACGCCGTCGTGGTGATGCCGCGCGAAGTGCTCGTCGACGGCACGTACACCGTCACCGTCAACACGAACTCCGGCAACGTCACGTGGTCGTTCACCGTCGATCGAGGTGCGCCCCTCGAGGTGATCCCCGAGAAAACTCCGGATACGTCGCCCACCACGAAGGCCGCGAGGTTCGAGCCGGTCACACCATTTCGACTCGTCGACACACGGAAGAACCTCGGATCGATCCGTCTGCCGCGCCGGCCGGGTCACACGAATCCAGGTGGGCGCATCGGACATCGTCGCCGCAAGTGCCAACTTCACCGTCGTATCGCCGACGGGATACGGCTACATCACCGCCTACAACTGCACCGCCGAGCGTCCCACCGTGAGCACATTGGGATTCCAGCCCGGCCAGACGGTCGCCAACCAGGCGATCGTCCCACTCAAGCGGGGAGAGCTCTGTGCGTTCTCGCTCGTCGACACCGATCTGATCATCGACGTCAACGGCTACTACCGCACCGTCATCGACGGAAGTGGTTTCGTCCCTGTCAGACCCGCTCGTCTGCTCGACTCTCGCGATCAGGGTGTGGCCAGGCTGCGAGCCGGGGTCGAGGTCCGCCTGAAGGTCGCCGGCGTGGACGGCGGAGCACCAACTGATGCAACGGGTGTCGCGTTGAACGTGACCGTGATCGAGCCGAAGTACTCCGGCCACCTGCAGGTCTACCCGTGTGGCGTCACCTCGAGGGTCGACATCTCGAACGTCAACTACGTCCCGAACGAGTACCGGCCGAACTCCGTCGTCTCACCGGTCGGCGAGAAGGGCCAGATCTGCCTGCGTTCGCTCCGCGACACCCATGTCGCCATCGATCTCACCGGCTATTTCAGCGCCGACAAGGGCCTCGACTTCCTGGCTCTCGATCCGGTCCGGCTGTTCGACAGCCGCTCGTTCTCAGCGGGACTCAACGAGGCGACGAGTGGACAGCGCGTGGGCGCCGGCCAAGTGGTGCGGGTGCAGATCGCGGGCGAACGCGGCATCCCGGCGGACGCCCGGGCGGTCTCCGTCAACCTGACCGCGACCGATGCGCTCAACGACACCTACCTCACGGCGTACCCGTGTGGCACCCTCCCGAAGACTTCGAACGTCAACATCGTGACGTCCCAGTTCGTGAATGCGAACGGGGCGATGGTGAAACTCTCCGCGAGCGGAGAGCTGTGCATCTACAGCAAGAATGCCGTCCATCTGATCGTGGACATCAACGGCATCTGGCAGTGACCGCGTGGTCACCGGTGCAGCTGCTCGTCGCTGACGACCGCGCGATAGCGGATCGTGTAGATCGAGTCGCCCGACAAGATGCCACCACGCCCCAGCATCCGCCCGGCCTCCCAGTTGGACAGACCGAGTTCCGGTGCATCCAACGCGTACTGACCATCGACCCATCTGGTGAACCCGTCGCCGACGAACGGGGCATCGACGGCAGAGAAGAACGCCTCGTGCGCAGCTGACGACTTCGCTGATCAGCGAAGCGACGAAGCGCGGGCTGTGACCGGTTGCAGAGCACGACGGCGTCGTCGAGCGCATCCACGACGTGCACGCTCGCCTCCGGCGAACCCTCCCACTCCCATTCGTGACCGAGCTGGTCGACCGGGATCTCGGAGACGAACGGTTCGTCGTGCACACCGTCGGCACGCACCACCTGCGAGCGAGCGGTTCGTGCCGCGGGTGGCACGAACTCCATGCGCGACCGGCGTCAGGTGCACTCGACCATCCGCTTCTCGTTGTCGGCCCGCAACGGCGATCGCTTCGAGAAACGCCGGGACCAGCTCGTCCGCTCGCTTGCGAACGATGCAACACACGTTGAGTGTGTTGCAGACTTTGCGATCGAGGGAGTGTCGAACCGCCGCCGAGAACCGATCGACGCCTGCATCGTCGGCAGCCACGAGCCATGCCCCACCCGTACCGTGCAGGCTGACAGGCACGCCCGCCTGACGCGCGACGGCACCGAGCTGAGCGACGGCCGGACCGGAGCCGCGTGCGACGGCGAGCGAGAGCCGAGCATCTGAACACAGGGCCCACCCTGCCGCGTGGGCCGCAGATGCGACCAGGCCGACGGTACCCGGTGGCAACCCGGCCGACGACAGCGCCGGCGCAAGGGCATGTTCGACGATCGCCTCTGCGGTCGCCAACGCGTCCGAACCGATGCGAAACACGACGGTATTCCCGGTGCGCACCACGCCGGCAGCATCGGCGAATACGTTCGGACGTCCCTCGAACACGAAACCGACGACACCGAGCGGGGCCCTCCTCGCCTCGACCGACCAACCGTCGTGGGCGATCGTGCGCTCGACGGCATCGCGGTTCCCGGATGTCGATGCCCAACCGCGGAGACCGGCGATCATCCCTGATCGCATCGACGCAGAGAGGTCGAGACGCGTCGTCGAACGACCACGAGCGAACTGCTCGATCGAGATCCGCGCGGTTGGCAGCGGCGATCGGAGCGAACGTCACGTCATCGGCCAGCCGGTCCGCGAAACCAGCGAAGAATGCAGTGATCTGGTCGTCGGAGCAACGAGCCAGTTCGGCAAATGCCTCCACCGCGGCGTCGATCGCCTGGGTCGCAATGGCGTACTCGCCGGCCGGGATGTGCAACAAGGCGCCCGAGGCCGGATCGACGATCAACCGATCACCGGCACGGAATTCCTGAGCGAGCGAGGCAGACACGTACGAAATCCGATCGCCGCCGTACACGATCGGCTGACCCTCGACGAGTGCGAGCAGCCGTCCGGTGGTCCCGTAGCTCGACGTGTCTGCCTCGGATGTGTTCGCCACGGGATCGAAGCGTACGCTCGCGGCATGGCCGAGCCCAACGACGACCGCCTGTACTTCCGACAACTGCTGTCGGGGAGAGACTTCGCCGTCGGCGACGACATGGCGACACAGATGGTCAACTTCGTCTACGCGATCGGTGACCGGGCGACCGGCGAATGTCTTCTGGTCGACCCCGCCTACGACCCCAAGGGGCTGATCGACGCCGTCGCTGCCGACGGTATGCACGTTTCGGGTGTGCTGGCCACGCACTATCACGCCGATCACATCGGCGGCTCGATCATGGGGTTCGAGATCGCCGGGGTTGCCGGACTCCTCGACCACGTGTCGTGTCCGGTCCACGTGCAACGCGACGAGATTCCCTGGGTCACCCGCTCTTCAGGGGTCGCCGAGGCCGACCTCGTCGGCCACGATTCCGGCGACATCGTCACCGTCGGCGAGCTCGAGATCGAGCTCGTGCACACCCCCGGCCACACGCCCGGCAGCCAGTGTTTCCTCGTGCACGGCAAGCTGGTCGCGGGTGACACCCTGTTCCTCGACGGTTGCGGGCGAACCGACCTGCCGGGCAGCGATCACGGGCTGATGATCGAGAGCTTGAAGAGGTTGTCGAAGGTCGACGACGACATCATCCTCTACCCGGGCCACAGATACTCGCTCGCGTCGAGCGCCAGCATGGGCGCCGTCAAACAGTCCAACTACATCTTCCATCAACTGCTGGGCGACTGACCGCGTCCCACCGGAGCGAGACCTCAGCAGTCCACCCGGTCGGGCGACCGACATCGATCGAGTCACCAGGTGTCGATGTTGGGGCGTGCAACGTGGTTCGGTGCGCGCTGTGGTGCCGATTCGAGCAAGGTGGTGATCCAACGTCGGGTGTCGGCAGGATCGATCACGTCGTCGATCTCGAAGAACTCCGCGATCCGAAGCGCCTTGCCGTACTCGTACAATCGGTCGACGAGCTCGTGGAACAGCGCCTCGCGGGCGACGTCGTCGGCGCACGCATCGAGTTCCTTGCGATAGCCCAGCCGAACCGCGCCTTCGAGGCCCATCCCGCCGAACTCGCCGGTCGGCCACGACACGCACGCGAGCGGCGCCTTCGTGCTTCCACCCATCATGGCCTGGGCACCCAGGCCGTACGACTTGCGCAGCACCACCGACACCATCGGTACCGACACGTTCGCGCCGGTGACGAACAGCCGGCTGCAATGGCGTACCAGGGCCGTCGCCTCGACCTCCGGGCCGACCATCATCCCCGGCGTGTCGACGAGCGTGATGATCGGCAGGCCGTGGGCGTCGCACAGCTGCATGAAGCGGGCTGCCTTGTCGGACCCATCGCTGTCGATGGCCCCGGCGAGATGAGCCGGATTGTTGGCGATGACCCCGACCGGCCGACCCTCGATGCGAGCCAACGCGGTGATCATGCCGATGCCGAAGTCGCGGCGCAGCTCGAGGAGCGAGTCGGTGTCGAACAGCAGGCTGATCGCGCTGTGCACGTCGTAGCCGCGCAGGCGATCGACGGGGACCGCATCGCGCAACTCGGTCTGATCGGCACACGACCAGCTCCTGAGGGAACCCTGGAAATACGAGAGGTATCGCTTGGCCAGGGCGGTCGCATGGGCTTCGTCGTCGGCCACGATGTCGACCACGCCGCTGAACTGCTGTACGTCCATCGGGCCCACCTCGGTCGGGGCGTACACCCCCAGACCTCCACCCTCGATCATCGCCGGCCCGCCCATACCGATGTTGGAGTCCTTCGTGGCGATCACGACGTCGCAGCACCCGAGGATCGCCGCGTTGCCGGCGAAGCAGTACCCCGCGTTGACACCGACCAAGGGAACTGTTCCCGACAGCTGGGCGAACCAGACAAAGGCCAGACAGTCGAGGCCGGTCACTCCCCCGGTGTCGGTGTCGCCCGGTCGGCCTCCCCCACCCTCCGTGAAGAACACGATCGGCAGACGAAGCTGCTCTGCGACCTCGAACAGGCGATCCTTCTTGCGATGGTTGCGATGCCCCTGTGTGCCCGCCAGCACGGTGTAGTCATAGGACATCGCGATCGCTTTCGTCGCGCGCCCCTCGAACAGGTCGCCGTTGATCGTCCCGATGCCGCCGATCATGCCGTCGGCAGGCGTGCGAGTGATCAGATCCAGGTGCTCGCGACGTTTCGACTGGGCGGCGATGGTGAGCGGCCCGTACTCGACGAACGAACCGTCGTCGACGAGGTCCGCGACGTTCTCGCGAGCCGTGCGACGGTTCTTGGCTCGCCGGCGTTCGACCGCTTCGGGACGAGCGGCGTCCAACCCGATCCGATGACGCTCGATCACATCACCGAGGTCGTGACGGTCGACACCCTGCGGCGCCGACGTCGACGCCGACTCGGACGGCGATGCCGGTGCAGTGTCGTCGGGCGCAGCCGAGCTGGAACAGGACGTCACCCGGATGGACCGTCGATCCGACCTCGACATCGACGGTGACCACCACCCCGGCGACCTCCGCGCTCACTTCATGGTGCAGCTTCATCGACTCGACCAGGGCGACGACTGTCGTCGGTCGCTACGGACGCGCCGACGGCGACCTCGACACCGACGATGGTGCCCTGGATGGCAGATCGAACGAGGTGAACCACGGGAGAGGCGTCGGCCATCTGCCGATATTGCCAAGACCGAAAGCCACCGGACGAACTGCGGTCGTCCGCCGGGTCACCGACGAGCGCCGAACGTTGTCCGTTCAGTCGGTTCCGGGGCGTCGCTGGAATGCCGTGATCGACTGATCGCCCATCACGAGCTCGGCAGCGACAGCCGCGAACAGGGCCGGGACGACGAAGTTCGGTTTGCCGGTGGTTTCGGCGACGAACATCACGGCGGCGAGAGGGACGCGGTAGCCGGCGCCGAGGAACGCGGCGACGCCCAGCAGCGTGTACAGCGGTGCGCGGTCCGGGTGGATGACCTCGGCGACACCGCGGCCGACGAGGCCGCCGCCGACGACCAGCGGGATGAACACACCACCCACCCCGCCACCGGCGGTCGTCACGGCCGATGCGAGGCAACGAACGAAGAAGACCGCGATCAGCAACCAGACGGCGAGATCCGACTCGACGTACAGCCAGTCGCGGAACACCTCGTAGCCGGCACCCAGGCTGAGCGGCAACCCCGTGAGCTCGCGGCTGAGGAAGAACAACGCGACGAGCAAGAGGGACGTGACCGCGAGTCGCAAGGGAAGTGCCCGCAGCGCAAAACCCTTGGCAATTCGCATCAGCTTGGCGAACGATCGTGCGCCGACGGCGCACGTCGCCCCGACCAGCAGCGCACCAGCGAGATCGATCAGCTGGAAGGAGTTGTTGGTCGAGAACTCGGGGAGGCTCAGCAACGGAACGGTGTCGCTGAGCGTGACGAAGGTCAGGTAACCCGGTTGCGCTCGCCACCAACGCCGGCAACAACATTCGCCGCGCCATGTCGTCGCGGTAGGGCACTTCGAGCGCGAAGATCGCACCGGTCGCGGGGGCCTTGAAGATCGCCGCGACGCCGGCGGCAGCGCCGGCCACGAGCAGGGTTCGATGGTCGCTCCCGCGGAACGGCTTCGGGAGCCGCCGTTGGATCATGGTGCCCAGTGCGGACCCGCCGTACATGGAAGGACCTTCGAGACCGAGCGCCCCACCGGAGCCCAACGTCGTGATAGCCGCCCCGATTCGAGCCGCCAGGTAGCGCGGTCGGAGACGGTATGCAGGGTCGTGGAATGCGCGGAGATACTCGTCAGAGGTTGCCGGAGAGGCGCCGCCACCCCCGAACCGCAGGATCAGGGCGGCGGCTATCAGCCCGAGCGCCGGAGCCGTGGCACCCCACCACAGCGGAGCAGTGAGCACTCGGGTGTACAACTCGTGGACCAGATACTCGAACCCACGCACGGCCAGCCCGGTGACCGCACCGGTCACGGCGGCCAGAAGAACGATCTCGCGCGAACGCCGAACCAGTTCCCGCAACTCGTCCCGGCGGACCTCGAAGGACTCGGGCCGCAGAGCCCTCATCATCCGTCGGCGCCACACGTGGGCGAGTGTAGGACCGCCGGCCTCGCACCAGCGCAGCAGAGAATGAAGACCTCGTGTGGTCGACGCCGTGGCGCTCCGTATCAGGCCGACCGGTCGGCTCGATAGGCGTCGATCGTGCGCCGCAACCCGTCTCGCAGCGTGATCGTCGGTTCCCAGCCGAGCAGCTCGCGGGCGAGGGAAATGTCCGGCTGACGAACGTGTGGGTCGTCGGTCGGCAGCGGGCGATACACCAACCGCGAACCTGATCCCGTGAGCTCGATCACGAGCTCGGCGAATTCGCCGATCGTCAACTCGTGTGGGTTGCCGATGTTGATCGGTCCGGTCACCTCGCTGTCGAGTAGCGCGACGAGGCCGGCGACCTCGTCATCGACGTAGCAGAAGCTGCGCGTCTGGGTCCCGTCACCGAAGATCGTCACCGGTTCACCGGTCAGAGCCTGATGGACGAAGTTCGTCACGACGCGGCCATCATCGGCCCGCATGCGGGGTCCATAGGTGTTGAAGATACGGGCAATCCGCACGGCCGTTCCATACGTGCGTGCATACGCCATCGTGAGTGCCTCGGCGAAGCGTTTCGCCTCGTCGTACACCGCCCGCTCACTCACCGGATTCACGTTGCCCGTGTAACTCTCGGTCTGCGGGTGGACGAGCGGATCACCGTAGATCTCGCTCGTCGATGCCAGCAGGAACCGAGACGAATCGACGCGCGCGATCTCGAGCAGCTGACGAGTCCCGCGGCTGCCGGCGTCGAGTGTCGCGATCGGACGCGCGAGGAACAGAGGCGGCGAGGCCGGGCTGGCGAGGTGGATCACCACGTCGAATCGGCGATTGCCGGGACCGCGCACCGAACGTTCGAAATCGTCGCTGCAGACGTCTTCCTCTACGAACTCGTACCGATCATCGCCGCCGTGTAGCCGCGTGTTCTCCAACGTCCCCGAGCTCAGATCGTCGACGCAGACGACGTCGTCACCGCGCGCGATCAACACATCGATCAGGTGGGAGCCGATGAATCCGGCCCCGCCCGCCACGAGCACGAGCCCCATCAGCTCCGACCGACCCCGTCGTACACGAGGCCAGCGGCGCGCACGCTCGCCGGGTCGAGGATGTTGCGCGTGTCGACGATCGATGTACCGCGCATCACCGCCGCAACGGCATCGAGGTCGAGCGCCGAGAACTCCGGCCACTCGGTGAGGATCACCAGCGCGTCAGCGTCGTGTGCCGCGTCCAGCGCGGTCGCCGTCAACTTCAAGCCGTCGAGTCGGCCTCGCTGCACGTGATCGAGGTCACCGGCTGTCGTCGGGTCGTAGGCGGTGATCACCGCTCCGGCGTCCTGCAACATGGCGAGGATCGCCAGGCTCGGCGACTCGCGGAGGTCGTCGGTGCCGGCCTTGAACGTCAATCCCAACGCACCGATGCTGATGCCGGCCAGGGGCCGGGTGCCGGTGAGATCGCGATCGACGGACCGGGCGATCTTGGCGACCATCCGTAACCTCTGCTCGTCGTTCACGGCAATGACGCCTCGCATCATGGAGAAGTCATAGCCGTGGTCGGCAGCGATCGCGACCAGCGCTCGCGAATCCTTCGGGAAGCAGCTCCCGCCCCAACCAGGCCCGGGCTGGAGGAACGCCCGGCCGATCCGATGGTCGGATCCGATGCCCTCGATCACGTCGGCGACGTCGGCGCCGACGGCCTCACACATCGCGGCCACCGCATTGACGAATGAGATCTTCATCGCCAGGAACCCGTTTGCCGCATACTTGATCGTCTCCGCCGAGGCGGCATCGGTCATCAGGATCTCGGTGTGCAACGGGCCGTACAGCGAGGCCACCACGGATGCTGCGGTTCGGTTGTCACCCCCGATCACCACTCGATCCGGATGGAGGAAGTCGAAGACCGCCGTACCTTCGCGAAGGAACTCGGGATTCGACACCACGCTCACGTCGTCTCGTTGGAGCGCTCGTTCGACGACACACGCGTCGAACCGACGGGCACGGTCGACTTGTTGACCACGATCGCCCCCGCTTTGAGCACGTGTGCGATCTCTCCTGCGGCGGACTGGATGTACGACAGATCCGCGCTGCCGTCGTCGTCTTGAGGTGTCGGGACACACAGGAAGACGATGTCGGCGTCGGCGACCGCCGACGCCGTGTCCGTCACGAACTTCAGGCGACCGGCAGCGACGGCCTCGGCGACGACCGCGTCGAGGCCGACCTCGACGATCGGGATCTCGCCGCGTCGGAGGCGCTCGATCTTGTCGCCATCGATATCGGCGCAGACGACATCGTGACCGAGCGAGGCCAGACACGCCCCGGTGGTGAGGCCGACATAGCCCGTACCCACCACCGCCAGATTCGATGGTGCCCACGGAGCGGCGTCGCCAGACATGGCGGCCAACACTACTGGCGTGGCCGACGAGGTCGGTGTGATCGATCACGATCGATCGGACGGCAGGCCGCGCCACCGCAACGGCGATCTCGCAGAGGCCCGACCGCAAGTCCCGGATACGACGATCTCGCCGCAATAAGGTCATGGCGTGATACCCGCGTCCTCCGATCAAGAGTGCTACGAGACGACGGGCAGCCTGTGTCGATGGGTGTACGACAACACGGGCGAGAACGCCGACCTCGCGAATCTCACCAATTGGTTGCTCGACCAACCGCTGCAGATCCTTCTCGTGCTGGTGATCGCTCTGGTCCTGACATCCATCTCCAAGAGGTGGATCAAGCGAATCACGACTGCGTGCTCGTCCCGCCGGCCGAATCGGCAGCGAGCCTCGGTCGCTTGGGTATCGATCTCCCCTTTGGGAGCTCGCAGCCTGATCCCCGTCAAAAGGCGCGAGCCGAGTCGGCCTCCGCGGTGTTGACCAACACGATCGTCGTGTCGATCTGGGTGATCGCCGGCCTGATGATCTTGGGCATCGTCGGTATCGATCTGGCGCCGTTGCTGGCCGGTGCAGGAATCGCAGGCGTCGCCCTCGGATTCGGTGCACAGACCCTCGTC
Organism: uncultured Acidimicrobiaceae bacterium; assembly: GCA_963699815.1. Lineage (GTDB taxonomy): Bacteria > Actinomycetota > Acidimicrobiia > Acidimicrobiales > Ilumatobacteraceae > Ilumatobacter. Next base: position 95,620 of record CAVOVK010000013.1, read on the forward strand.
AAGGACTGCATCGCCGGGCTGTTCATGCTGATGGAGGACCAGTACGGAATCGGCGACGTCGTCGATCTCGGCGAGGCGGTCGGCGTCGTCGAGGAGATCTCGTTGCGCGTCACCGTGCTGCGCGGGATCGATGGAACCGTCTGGCACGTCCCCAACGGAGTGGTGCAGCGCGTCGGCAACCGGAGCCAGCTGTGGTCGGTTGCCGTCATCGATGTCGATGTCGCCTACGAAACCGACGTCGAACGGGCCCGCGAGCTCCTGCAGCGAGCGGCCGACGAAGTGTGCAGCCGAGACGATCTCGCCGACACCGTGATCGAGCCGCCGATCGTGCTCGGGGTGGAATCCCTGGGCGCCGACGGGATCACCCTGAGGCTGACGGTCAAGGTCGAGCCCGGCACCCAATGGACGCTGCAGCGTGCGCTGCGCGAACACGTGAAGACCGTGTTCGACGCCGCCGCCGTCGAGATCCCGTTCCCGCAGCGCACCGTATGGATCCGATCCGATGCACCCGACCAGGCCTCGCAGTCCGGTTCTCGATGATCTCCTCCTCGAACCGCCGATGAGACGCATGGCATGATGACGACCATGTTCGCGGTCGAGCCCGGCGGATCGCTCGCCTTCCTGCATCGCCCGGCCACCGCGTCGCTCTCGGTGGCCATCGTGTGCACCGTGCTGGGATGGCTGCTGCACGGCTACGCCGAGTGGCGAACCCGTAGCCGTGCCGAGGACGCCGGCCCGGCCCGCAGACCGCCGCCATTGGGCGACGATCGGCTCGAGCCACCCGCTGTGGTCGGATTGCTCACCAACGACTACGACGTCCCACGCAGCGCCCTCACCGCCACCGCGATCGACCTGGCATCGCGCGGGTGGGTGCGCTTCACCACGGTCGACGGCGAACTCGTCGTGGTGACCCGCGCGAGCGCAGCTCAGGGTGACTCGCTGCGTCCGTTCGAGCAACAGGTACTCAACCACCTCGCATCTCGGGCATTCAACGACGTCACGTCGGCGAACACGCTCGCGATGTCCCACCATCGTTTGAACCGACGGTGGTGGTTGCGGTTCGGCCGGGCGGTCGCCGCCCAGGCCCAGGCCCTGGGCCTTTCCACTCGCCGCTATTCACCCGTCGAGTTGCTGCCGAGCGGCGTCGCCGCCGCGATCGGTCTGCTCGTGTGCTGGTTCGGCGCACGTGGCGGCGACGAAGTCGCCCTGGCCGATTCCTGGAAATCGAGACTGGTATGGATCGCCGCCGTGGCGGCATTGGGTTGGCTGGCGTGGAGCACGACGCTCCGGGCCCTCGGGTCGGCACAACGCCCAACCGATCTCGGGGTATCGCGCACAGCGTTGTGGATGGGATACCGGGCACGTTTGCCGCGACAGGATTCCCGCCACGCAACGGTGCTCGGCCCGCCCGCACAACAACGCGCACTGGCCCAGGCGTCGGTGATGGGTGTCGCCGAACAGGTGCTGGACCAGATCCCAGCTGCGCCCGAGGACCATCGAGCAGCGTGGTCGGAAGCCGGAGGAACGCCTCACCTCGTGCAGGTCCGGTATCCGATTCGACCCGGCTACGGCCAGCACCCGCTCAAGGTCGCGGCGGCGGGAATCATCGTGTTCTTCGCCGCGCGCTGGGTGCAGGGCTTTCTCGGGCGCGTTTCGGACGGAGAATCGCTGCAGTCACTACTCGATCGCGTTCCGGGGCAGGTCGAGCTGATCGAGGACATCGCTGCGATCCTCGCGTTCGCTTGCTGGGCACCGATCATCTGGGCCGTCTGGGCGGCCATCGCCGGGGCTGTCGACTCGGTCGCGACCCGCGAGCGATCGGGTTCCGTCATCCGGGCCCGGCGACCTGCCGAGGTCCTGCCCTCCGTCGTCGCCCGCGTCTTCAAGCCGTTCGCAGAACGTGACCGGTTCTCGACCTATCTCGCGGTCGACGATGGCCGGCGGAGGCGGGTCGCAGCATGGCTGGCCAGCGAGCGCAGCGCTGCCCCGCAGGGAGCGCAGGCGACAGTGCGAGCGACTCCGCTGCTCGGCTATGTCCGTTCGTCCGAACCGGTGGGCACCGCGACCCGATCACCCGACTGAAACGCGCGACGAATGCCGCGGCGGCGACGTCCCTCCTCCAGAATGTGCACATGTCGCAGGATGCTCGTCAGACGATCGTCACCCTCGACCTCGAGGGTGTGCTGGTACCGGAGATCTGGATCGCCGTCGCGGAGCGCACCGGGATCGACGCCCTGCGACGCACGACCAGGGACGAGCCCGACTACGACGCATTGATGCGCCACCGACTCGACGTACTCGGCGAGCACGACCTGACGATGTCGCTGATCAGCGAGGTGATCGGTGACCTCCAACCGCTTCCGGGGGCACGAGCCTTTCTCGACGAGCTCCGCGGGCTGACCCAGGTGATACTCCTGTCGGACACGTTCGAGCAGTTCGCGGCGCCGTTGATGGTGCAACTCGGGATGCCCACGGTGTTCTGCCATCGCCTGGTCGTCGAGGACGATCGCATCGTCGACTACCGCCTCCGCCAACCCGACCAGAAGCGGCTCGCCGTCCAGGCCCTGCAAGGTCTCAACTACCGGGTGATCGCGGCCGGTGACTCGTACAACGACACCTCGATGCTCGGGGAGGCCGACTTCGGATTTCTGTTCAGATCGCCGAGCAACGTGATCGACGAGTTTCCGCAGTTTCCGGCTGTCGACGAGTACGACGAGCTACTGGGGTTGATCACCGAACGACTCCGATGAGGAGTCCGTGCCACCGGCGGGCGAGATCAGCTTCGGATCGGCCCTCGGCGAGATGAGCTGCGAGACTGACGCCATGTCGCAGCACACCGAGGGCAGGTTCACAGCATCCGACGGGCTCAGCATCTACCACCAGGCCTGGCTACCGGACGGCGACCTCAAGGCTGTGGTCATGCTGATCCACGGGCTCGGCGAACACTCGGGCCGGTACACCCACGTCGCCGACGCCTTGACCGACGCCGGTTACGGAGTGCACGCCCTCGACCACCGCGGCCACGGCAAATCGGACGGCAAGCGAGCCTTCGTGAAGTCCTACGACGAGTTCATGACCGACCTCGTGCAGTTCCGTGCCCTCGTCGAGGGCGAACACCCGGGCATTCCGCTGGTCGTTCTCGGCCACAGCATGGGTGGCAATCTCGCCGTCGGCCACACACTCGATCATCAAGAAGGGATCACCGGGTTGGCATTGAGCGGCGCCGCGCTGCAGGTCGGCAGCGATCTCTCCCCTGGCAAGCTCAAGGCGTTCCGAATCATCGCGAAGGTCGCACCAGGATTTCGCCCGGAAGGTCTCAGTGCCGATGCGATCAGTCGGGATCCGGCCGTCGTCGCCGCCTACCAGAACGACCCGCTCGTGTTCACCGGCAAGATCTCGGCAGGGCTGGGCGCAGCGCTGATCGGCACCATGGAACGATTCCCCGACCGTTACCGAGAACTCACGCTGCCGATCGTCGTGATGCATGGCACCGACGACCAACTGGCGAGCATCGACGGATCGAAGGCACTCGTGGCGGCAGCGGTGAACGCCAGGATCACCGTGCACTACTACGACGGCCTGTACCACGAGATCTTCAACGAACCCGAGCGGGCGGAGGTCCTCGCGGATCTCGTGAGTTGGATCGACTCGGTCGTGTCGTGACCGACCTCGCACCGTTTCCCGACGACTGGTCGTCGGCCCTGGCCGTCGTCGCCCATCCCGACGACATGGAATACGGGGCCGCCAGCGCCGTCGCCAAGTGGACTTCGGACGGCAGACAGGTCTCCTACCTGTTGGTGACCCACGGCGAGGCGGGCATCGCCACGATGGCTCCCGAGCAGGTCGTCGAGTTGCGAGCGGTCGAGCAGCGTCGCAGCTGCGACATGGTGGGTGTCGACTCGCTCGAGTTCCTCGATCATCCCGACGGGCTCGTCGTGGAAGGACTCGACCTGCGCCGCGACCTGTGCGCCGCGATCCGGCGACATCGCCCCGAGGTGGTGATCTCGATCAATCACCGAGAGTCGTGGGGCGGGCCGTCATGGAACCACGCCGACCATCGCGCCGTCGGCCGATCGCTGCTCGACGCCACCCGAGACGCAGGAAATCGTTGGCTCTTCCCGGAATCCGGCGATCGCCTGGAGCGGTGTCCGTTTCGTGGCATTCAGCGGATCGCCGCAGAGCACGCATGCCGTCGACGTCGGCGACTTCATCGAGCGCGGCATCGCCTCGCTGGCATGCCACGCGCTCGTATCTCGATGCACTCGACGAGCCGACCGACCCCGACATGTTCCTCCGCCAGGGTGCCCGCAGCGTCGGCGAACGATTCGGCTGCGAGTACGCGGCCGCATTCGAAGTCATCCCTGTCTGAGGCCGCCGTGAACGTAGACCACCACACCACCAACGCGCGCGATCTCCGGCTCGGGCTCGCCGGCACCGGCGTGGCGGTGGTCGCCTGGGGTACCTCCGGTGTCATCATCAAGGCAATCGACATGAGCGGCCTGGCGATCGGGTTCTGGCGTTTCTCACTCTATGCGGTGGTACTCGTGGCGTGGATGGGCACCAGGGGACGTCGGCTGAGTCGACACATCCTGATGGCCAGCCTGCCCGGAGGAATCTGCCTCGGGCTCGACGTGACGTTCTTCTTCACGGCGGTCAAGCTCACCAATGTGGTCAATGCGACCACCATCGGAGCGCTCCAGCCCCTGGTCGTGGCGGTGTTCGCAGCCAGGATGTTCGGAGAACGGATACGGCTACGCGACCTCGCTGCCGCCGTGGTTGCGATCGCCGCCGTCACCGTGATCGTGATCGAGTCGGCAGGCACCCCCGAGTGGAGCGGTGCCGGTGACCTGGCCGCGATCGGTGCACTGCTGTCCTGGAGCGGCTACTTCATCTTCTCGAAACGCTCGAAGGGCGTCATCTCGCCGCAGCAGTACACGGCCGGGACCGGCATCTGGACCGCCTTGATCTGCCTCGCCGTCGGACTCGTCTTCCAACAGGACATGTCTTTCCCATCGAGGGTCGACTGGCTGCCGCTGGTCGCCCTCACGTTCGGGGCCGGGATCCTCGGCCACTCGATCATGAACTGGTCGCTCGTGCGAGTGCCCCTCTGGCTCGGTTCGGCGCTGACGCTGCTGATCCCCGTGGTGAGTTCCGTGATGGCCTGGATCTTTCTCGACGAGCCACTGACGGCCACCCAGCTGGCTGCGATGGCGGTCGTCGTCGGATCGCTGGCCACCATCGTGGTGACGCAGCCGCGCCCGGAACCAGTGCGGGCACCTCAGGTCGCGACCATCTGAGCGTTCCTGTGAATCGAGTGGTGTGGATCATTCGGAGGTCGGATCACTCGGCCGGTACGATCGCCACGTGATCGAGTCGACAATCATCTACACCCACACCGACGAGGCGCCGGCGCTCGCCACGTACTCGTTGCTGCCGATCGTGCAGGCCTTCGCCAGCGCTGCGGGCATCGAGATCGAAACGCGCGACATCTCGCTCGCCGGCCGGATCGTGGCTCAGTTTCCCGACTACCTCGGCGACCACATGCGCATCAGTGACGACCTCGCCGAACTCGGCGAGCTGGCTACCCGACCCGAGGCCAACATCATCAAACTGCCGAATGTGTCGGCATCGATGCCACAGTTGAAGGCAGCGATCGCGGAGTTGCAGTCGAAGGGTTATGCACTGCCCGATTATCCAGACGACGCCGACCTCCGATTCCGAGCGCGACATCCAGGTCCGCTACGGCCGGGCGATGGGGTCGGCGGTGAACCCCGTACTGCGCGAAGGCAACTCCGATCGCCGCGCACCCAGAGCGGTCAAGGACTATGCCCGCAGCCACCCCCACTCGATGGGCACGTGGTCACCCGACTCGATGACACACGTCTCCACGATGGAGGCCGATGACTTCTTCTCGAACGAGCAGTCGGTCACGATGCTCGACGCCGACGACCTACGCATCGAGCACGTCGGCGCCGACGGTACCGTCACGGTCCTCAAGGCATCGGTGCCGGTGCTGGCCGGCGAGGTCGTCGACGGAACGTTCATGTCGAAGCGCGCGCTCGTCGAGTTCCTGGCCGAGCAGATCGACGACGCCCGTCGCGCTCGGTGTGCTGTTCTCGCTGCACCTGAAAGCGACGATGATGAAGGTGTCCGATCCGATCATGTTCGGCCACGCCGTCCAGGTCTTCTTCGCTCCGGTCTTCGAGCAGTTCGGCGAGCTGCTCGAGTCCGCCGGCGCCAACCCCAACAACGGTTGGGCCGGCGTGCTGGCAGCGATCGAGACGCTCCCGGCCGAGCAGCAGACCGCGATCGGTGCGGCGATCGACGCCGTATGGGCCGAGCGACCCGACATCGCCATGGTCGACTCCGACCGCGGCATCACCAACCTGCACGTGCCCAGCGACATCATCGTCGACGCCTCGATGCCGGCCATGATCCGCACCTCCGGGCAGATGTGGAACAAGCAGGGCGAGCAGCAGGACTGCAAAGCCGTGATCCCCGACTCGAGCTACGCGGGCGTCTACCAGGCCGTGATCGACGACTGCAAGGCTCACGGCGCTTTCGACCCGGCCACGATGGGCTCGGTACCCAACGTCGGACTGATGGCGCAGAAGGCGGAAGAATACGGTAGCCACGACAAGACGTTCGAGATTCCCGCTGACGGCACCGTGCGGGTCGTCGAACCGGGCCGGCGACGTACTGATGTCGTTTGCCGTCGAGGCGGGCGACATCTGGCGGATGTGCAATGCCGCGCGACGTCGCCATCCAGGACTGGGTGAAACTCGCGATCACGCGAGCACGCGCGACCGGCGCCCCCGCTGTGTTCTGGCTGGACGAGGCTCGCGCTCACGACGCCCAACTGATCGCCAAGGTCGATCGCTACCTCGCCGACCACGACATCGCCGGACTCGATATCCGGATCATGAAGCCGGCCGACGCGACCAGGTTCTCGATCGACCGGATCCGCCAGGGTCTCGACACGATCTCGGTCACGGGCAATGTCCTGCGCGACTACAACACCGACCTGTTCCCGATCCTCGAGTTGGGTACCAGCGCCAAGATGCTGTCGATCGTGCCGTTGCTCAACGGAGGCGGACTCTTCGAAACGGGCGCCGGCGGATCAGCACCCAAACACGTGCAGCAGTTCGTGAAGGAGAACTACCTGCGCTGGGACTCGCTCGGCGAATTCCTCGCCCTTGCCGCATCACTCGAGCATCTGGGCGACGTCACCGGGAACCCGAAGGCCAAGGTGCTTGCGGTTGCACTCGACACGGCCACGGGCACACTGCTCAACGAGAACAAGTCGCCCGCCCGTCGGGTCGGCCAGATCGACAACCGAGGGAGCCACGCCTACCTCGCGATGTACTGGGCGCAAGAACTCGCCGAACAGCTCGACGACCCGGAGATCGCCGAGCGGTTCGCGCCGATCGCTGCCGCGCTGGTCGGCAACGAACAGAAGATCTACGACGAAATGATCGCGGTCCAGCGCCATCCGGTCGACATCGACGGTTACTACATGCCCGACCCCGACAAGGTGACGGCGGCGATGCGCCCCAGCGCGACGTTGAACGCAATCATCGACGCCTTCTGACGCCGCCCGGCAGGGCACCACATCCGGTTCATCCCGTTCGGCTCCGACACATCACCGAGCCTTCGACGACGACGTCACGATCGCCATCCCGCAGCTCGTGGCCCGGCCCTGGGGTCGGCACGATTCCGTACGAACGTGCGCCGGGAACGGTGTTCCACACACACCACACCACCGCTCCCCCACGTCGCGGGAGACGCCGACGGCTGCCGCGTCGACGTTCCGAGTGATCGGTGCTCGGCGGTTCAGAAGGTTCTCGAGGAGCCGTCCACGGCGACCGGGACGGCATACACGACGATGTTGTCCCGATACCGTCGGATGTTCGAGTTGTAGCTGCCGCCACAGGTGATGAGCACCAAGGTCTCATCACCCGTCGTGGTCCAAATCCGTTGACGCGGGAGTTCATCTTTGGGATACATCACGCGCTCGATCACTTGATATGTACGGACCGTGCCGTTGCGGAGGCCGACCTCGATCCGGGCGCCCGGTTCGAGCTCGCCGAGCTTGAAGAACGGTCCGATCGTCCGGTTCCACGTGACGTGTGCGGCCAGCACCGTCGCTCCGGGTAGACCAGGCGCCGATCCGTACCGGTACCAGCCGATCTCGGCCTCGCCGGGCACCTCCAACTCGCCGTTCTCCTCGAGGCCGACCGACGTGACCGGCCCCCACAGCTCGATGTCGTCGACCGTGATCCAGTTCGGAGACTCGCGGTCGACGTTCGCGGCGTCGGTCGGTACGGTCACGTCGGGTGCGTCACCGATCGCCCGTTCGACGTCGAGCACTGGGTCCGGCGCAAAGATGTATTGGTGCGCGGCCAGCACCGAGGCGACCGCCGCCGTCGTCCCCGCCACCACGACGATGACGGTGAACGCGCGCCGACGCCATACGGCCCGTCGACGACGGGCTCGGATGTCGCTCACTGTGGCCGCCTCGGATTACGAACCGACGCGACGTCGGGCCAGCATCGCACCACCCATGACGAGCAACGCTCCGATCCCGACCGCGATCAGCGTGGTGTCCAGAGGATCGTCGAGCGGCGAGCCCGTGTTCACGGCAAGAGGTACCGCAGCCACGGTGGTGGTCGTCGTCGACGTGGTCGATGTGGTCGATGTCGTCGACGTGGTCGTGGCGTTCGGGTCGGTCGTGGTGGTCGTGGCGTTCGGGTCGGTCGTGGTGGTCGTGGCGTTCGGGTCGGTCGTGGTAGTCGTGGCGGCCGTGGCAGGCAGGGCCACGTCCTGGCTCAAGAACGTGAGTGTGGCATCCGCGGCCGATCCGACGGCGTACACGATCGAGTTGACGTTCTCGGTCAATGTGACCGCCGGAATCGAGGCGACCGAATCGCCATTCGTGAGAGTCAGCTCGGCGGCGGAAATCACACCAGGAGTCAGGTCGACCGATTGTGATGCTCCGTTCGCGAGGTTCTCGATGACCACGGTTCCTCCGGCCACGACGTTGACCGGCGGGGCTGCCGCCGCATGACGGACGGTCAATCGCGCTCCGGCAGTCGCGGCCGACAAGTCGTTGTCGAACATCGTGAGTACCGGCACACCCGTCGCGTCGAGATGGGCGACCAGCGAATGGTTGCCGTCGGCCGGCAGGTCCAAGGTGGCCGCCGAGATGACCACCGAATCGTCGCTGGTGTCGATCACCTCGACATTGACCAGCTGGGTGCCGGCGCTACCGGACAGGTCGTTGGCGTCACCAGGCTGCACGCCAGCGAGCAGTACCGTCCCGTCGACCACGATGTCGACGGTGCGCGCCGGGAATCCCGTGCAGGAGTGTGATCTCGGTGGCGCTCTGGGCACCGGTCGTACCGGCCGTGGAGAATATCCCCGCCAGTGCCGCCAGCGCGGTGATCGCCGCGTGTCGCCGTTTCATTGCCGTCCCGCCTTTCGCCGTTGACCAACATCTTTGATCAACATCGCTGCTCAACGATACCGCGCCCGGGAGGCCAGGTCCAGCAAGGGGCCTCGATCGTCGTTCCGGGAACCTGCTCGAGGCGCCGACGTGCATGCGGGATCGGCGGCGGATCAGGCGATCCTGTCAGCCGACCGCTGCCGCCTCTGCGCGGTCCTGGGCGACGGCGTCGTACGTGCTCGTAGTCGCTGGCGGTGTCGTCGGCGAACTCGAACTCCATCAGGCCGGCTTCGCCCCATTTCTCGCGGAGGTAGCCGTTGTTGGCGTCGAGCAGGCCGAGCTTGCGCGTATTCGGCACCAGCTTCGAGAAGAACCCACGCCGGAACGCGACCTGGGGATTGATCTGGATGGCCGTCGCTCCCTCGATCAGGAATGGAATCACCGCTTCGGCGTCGACACCCATCCGCTCCCACACCTCCGGGGTGGTCGAGCGGCTGCGCTGGCGCAGGGTGTTGTCGATCATGAATTCCTGACGTTCCTTGAGCTCGGCCGAGCTGAGGTTCTCGTAGTACTCCGCCAGGCTGATGATGCCGAACGCCACGTGGCGGGCCTCGTCGGCCATCACGTAGCGAAGCAGCTTCTTCAGCAGCGGCTCGTCGGTACGGCGCAGCATGTCACCGAACGCCGCCAGCGCCAGGCTCTCGATGATGATCTGCATGCCGAGGTAGGCGATGTCCCACCGCGAGTCCTCGAGCAGCGCCATGATCTGGGCGTCGAGGAACGGGTTCATCGGATACGCCTCACCCAACTTCTCATGCAGGTACTTGGCGAACACCTCGGTGTGTCGAGCCTCGTCCATCGTCTGGGTGGAGGCGTAGTACTTGGCATCGATCCACGGCACGGTCTCGACGATCTTGGCAGCGGTGAGCATCGCTCCCTGTTCGCCGTGCATGAACTGGCTGAGCGACGCCTTCATGAACTCGACACCGGCGGTGGCGAGTTCCTTGTCCCCCCACGACTTGATCGGCGAACCGGGAATCTTCGTCGCCGCTTCGACCATGCGCTGCACCGGGCTGGGGTTCGTCATCACCAGCTTCTCCGGATCGACGTCGATCGCCCAGTCGAGATCGGTCACGCTGTTCCATTGCGACGCCATCGCCTTGTTGTAGAGCGTGACCAGCTGGCTGCGATCTCGGTCGTAGTCCCACGTCATCACCCGCTGCGCATTGTCGGTGATGAGGCGGATCGACACGTCCATCTCGGCGCGGCTCGGTGGTGCGGGCTCAGCCTCGACACTCGTCATCGTGCCAGACTACGACGCCCCTCGGCCACGAACGAGGCGCGAGCCGTTCACATCTCCACGACGATGTTGCCGACATGGCGTTTCTCGAGGAACGCCCGCTGTGCCTCGACCAGGTTCTCGAGCGGGTAGCGGGCGGCGAGCACCGGTCGCAAGACCCCGGATTCGATGTGGCCGACCATGCGGGCGAACGTGCCGGGCGGGCACACGGTGGCGCCCTCGAACCGCAGGTCGCCGTAGATCAGCAACCGAAGGTCGAATTCGACGAACGCACCGGCGATCGCCCCCGAGGTGACGTAGCAACCTCCAGGGCGCAGCGTCGGGACCAGCAACTCGAAGATCGGGCCGCCGACGACATCCACGAGCACGTCGACATCGCCGGTCGGGGACGCCGCCCGGACGGCATCTGCCAGATCGGGGTCGGAGCGATCGACGACCGCGTCGGCGCCCCACCGCCGCAGGGAGTCCGCCTTGGTCAGCGAGGCGATCGCAACGACATGGGCTCCCCGAGCACGCGCCGAGCTGCAGAACAGCGGTGCCCACTCCGCCCGAAGCACCCGTCACGGCGACGACGTCGGAGGCGCCGACATCGCCCTTGGTCATCAGGTTCTCGGCCGTCACGGACGAACATGCGAAGGTGGCCAGCTCGGCATCGCTGAGTGGCGAGTCGATGGCGTGCACGTTCTCGATCGGTGCCACGCAGTACTCGGCGAATCCTCCGTTCAGCTCGGACCCGAAGTAGCGGGCCCGACGGAGATCGAGCGGGTCGTCGGCATCGAGGACCCACGGGTCGATCAAGACACGCCGACCGATCGACTGGTCGGCGACGGTATCGGCGCCGTGGGACCCACGGTCGACGACCGTTCCGCACACGTCGGCGCCCTGGATGCGCGGGAAGCGGAGCCCGTCGCTCCAACCTCCGGCGCTCGTGCCTCGGCTGCCGCTCGTGTACCAGCCGATACGGGTGTTGACGTCGGTGTTGTTGAGGCCGCAGGCGGACACCTTGACGAGTACTTCACCGGCGGCCGGACGAGGTACCGGCACGTCGGTTCGGTACTCCAGACGGTCGAAGTCACCATGGCCCGTCAGGACGACCGCCCTCATCGTGGTGGGCAGGTCGGTCATCGAACGCGTCGCGCGGTGACCGGGCTGATCGGCTCTCGACCGGCGAGCACCTCCACCACGTTGCGGGCGGCCAGCGTCGCCATCGCCGAGCGGGTTTCGATCGTGGCCGATCCGAGATGCGGTATCAACACGACGTTGTCGAGGGTCAGCAATCCGGGATGCACCTGTGGCTCGTGTTCGAACACGTCGAGCCCGGCGCCAGCGATCTGTCCCGACCGCAGCGCCGATTCGAGCGCCACCTCGTCGACGATCGGACCACGTGCCGTGTTCACCAGGAACGACGACGGCTTCATCCGCGCCAGAGCGGTCGCATCGATCAGGTGATGCGTCACCTCGCTGTAGGGACAATTGAGCGAGACCACGTCGCTCGTCTCGAGCAGTTCGGGCAGATCGACTCGCCGCGCGCCGAGCCGCGCCTCGATCGCCGGGTCGACGGGTCGACGGTTGTTGTACACGACAGTCATCCCGAACGCCCTGGCCCGCTGCGCCAGGGCCTCACCGATCGCTCCCATCCCCACGATGCCCAGCCGGCGGCGTTGCAGGCCGACACCGAGCATCATGAACATCCCCCATTGCCAAGGTGTTCCAGCTCGGATCAATCGTTCGCCCTCGCCGAGACGTCGCGTGCTCATCAGCACGAGCGCCATCGCCAGATCGGCGGTGGCGTCCGTCAGCACGCCGGGGGTGTTCGTGACGACGACGCCGCGCCGCTCGCATTCCGGAATGTCGATGTTGTTGTAGCCGACTGCGACGTTGGCGACCATTCGCAGCCGTGGCGCGGCGTCGAGGAACGCCTCGTCGACGCGGTCGGTGAGCAATGTCACGGCGATGTCGGCAGTGGCGAGCTGCTCATCGCGAACCTGAAGCGGGATGGGCTCGGGCGCATCCCACGCCCAGAGATCACCGGACCCGCTCAGGAGATCGAGACCGGCCTCCGGGATCTTGCCCGTGACCACGATGCGAGCCGAGCTCACGCCGATTCGACCCAGGTCGCGAGGCGGCCGATTCCCTCGGTGATGTCGTCGACGTCGATACCCGAGTAGGCGAAACGAATGTAGTGCTGGGTCTCATCGGGCTGTGCCGTGCCGAAGTGATGACGGGTGCAGAAGGACACACCGGTGTGGTGCAGCGCGGACGTCGCGAACTCGCTCACCGAGTCGAACCCGAACCGAGCGACGGCGTGCGTCACGTTGGGGAACAGGTAGAACGTCGCTTCGGGCGTCGCACACGTGACGCCCGGCACCGACGCGAGCGCGGCGACGGCCGCGTCCCGGCGTCGCCGGAGCTCGGCCAGCAGTGGCTCGGCGCCCGACGGGTCGCGCAGCGCCTCGACACCGGCCGCCTGCACGAAGTGCGTGGTGCAACTCTCGTCGTTGGTATTGAGCTTCGCGATCTGTTGAGCGACGTGCACCGGAGCCGCAGCGCACCCCAATCGCCAGCCGGTCATGGCGAATTTCTTCGAGAAGGTGTACAGGATCACGGTCCGCTCGGCCATCCCAGGCAACGAGGCGATCGACGTCGACGAGCCGGAGTATCGCATCTCGAAGTACGCCTCGTCGCTGAGCACCACCAGGTCGTGTTCGACGGCGATCCGGGCGATCTCGGCCATCTCCTCCGGCGAACTCTCACACCCGAGCGGATTCTGGAGGTTGTTGTAGATCAGCAGACGTGCCTGCGGCGCGAGGCGGCGCAGCTGTTCGAGATCGATGCCGAACCCGGTCGGCGTCTCGTGATACCGGTAAGCGAGGGCACGACCACCGAAGTAGTCGATCTGGCTCTCGTAGATCGGATAGCCGGGATTGGGGTACAGCACGCCGTCGCCCGGGTTCATCAGCGCTTGGATGAACTTGGTGATGACCGGCTTGCCACCCGGTTGGACGACGATGTTGTCGCCTCCCAGATCGAGCCCTCGGTCGGCGCCGATGTCGGCGGCGAGTGCCTCGCGCAACTCCGGGATCCCGGCCGCCGGGCAATACCCCGTGCGACCGTCGGCGATCGCCCGGTTCATCGCGTCGACGATGTTGCCGGGCGTCGGCAGGTTGATGTCGCCGAGATGGAACGGATACACACGGTTGCCGCGAGCCGCCCACTCGGATGCCGCTAAGGAGACGGCGAACGCAGTCTCGGTCCCGAGGCGTTCCAAACGATCGGCGAGCTGCACACTGCGAGACTAATCAACTGCTCGCGGTTCCGCAATGCAGAACAGTTCCACGATACGGAATCACACGCCGCGGCCGGCTGCCAACTCGACGAGCTAGCGACTCGACGCGATCCGCACCCGGCGCAGTACCTTCACCCGTGAGGCATCGATGTCGGATCTCAGTCTCGCCCATGCCTCGTCGGGGGTCGAACCCTCCGCAGATGCGACGGCGATCTCGTGGTCGTAGCGCTCGGCTTCGGCGATCCACACCGGCTCTACCCGCAACAGGCGCCCGTCGAGGCCCCGCACGTGGTTCTCACGGAACTCGAGCGTCGTGCGCCACCCTGCACGTTCCAAATCGCGACGTTCCGAGGGCTGCAGGACTGCGCCGTGGCAGGCGGGGCCTCGTCTTCGGGCGGTGAAGGCTGGACGACATCTCGTCCAGTGTGAACGATGCACCCTGTGGAACGTCAGACCCCACAACGTGTGAATTTCCTGGGGACAGCGGGCGGCAGCATGTGAATAAGTGCTCCCGGCCGGTGATCAGGCGGTGGGCGTTGCGACCAGTACGGGGATCACCCGGTCCGTCTTGGCCTGATACTCGGCGTACGTCGGGAACACCGCGACGGCCCGATCGAACCAGACCTGACGTTCGCTGTCCACGACCTCGGACACCGAGAATTCGTGCGGTTCCGGCCCGTCCTGGATCATCACGACCGGGTCTGCCACGATGTTGGCGTACCATCCAGGATTGGCAGGTCGGCCGCCGTACGAGGCCACGAGCGCATACTCGCCCTCGTGCTCGACGCGGATCAACGCGATCTTGCGCACCTTACCCGACCGGTGGCCACGCATGGTGACGACGATGATCGGGATGCCGGTCTCGGCGAGCGTGTTGGCGCGTCGGCCCCCGGACGCCTCGTACTCGGCAATCTGGTCGCGCACCCATTCGAGTGCACTCGGCTCGTAGTCACCATCGATCGGCATCCCAGCAGCGTAGGGCGCTACGGTGCCCGCGATGCTCATCAACGCCGGGGAAATCAGCATGCAACCAGACACTCGTCGACAACTCCTCGCTGCCGTCGCCCCGATGGTGGCCGCGACGCTGCAAGAGTCCGGGTGCCGCAGTTATGCGGTCACCCCCGACGACGACGATCTGATCAGGCTCTACGAACTGTGGGACGACGAGGCAGCACTTGCCGGCCACATGGCTTCGCCGCACATGGTCGACTGGCGGCGCCGCAGCGCCGGGCTGCCGGTGACCAACCGCGACCTGAAGTGTTACACGGTCTCCGACGTCCGCCGGCTCTGACCACCGCTCCGGCCATCAGGCCCGATCCCACCCGAGCGATCGCCGGCAGGCCGGGGCGCGGCGATCACGCCGTCAGCGCGGATGCGAGCGGCGCCAGACGAGCCGGGTCGGTCGGACCGCGCATCGACCACACGACGACGTCGACACCGGCCGCGAAGAAGCCTGCCGCCTGATCGGCCAGTGCGGCCGGCTCATCGTCGGGGCCGAAACCCAAATGGACCGATCGGGTGATCTCGGACTGATCCCTGCCCACGTCGTCACAGTGGGAGCGCAAGACGCCGTCGAGCCCCGCCCAGTGCGAGGGCGACTCGGGGAACGTCATGTCCCATTGATCCGCCCAACGGGCGGCCGTCTTCAGCGTGCGCCTGGGCCCTTTGCCGCCGATCACGAGCGGCAACTTGGCCTGGACCGGCTTGGGTTCGCACCATGCATCGGCGACCTCGAAGTACTCACCGGAGAAGCTCGTTGACGTGTTGTCGAGCAACGAGCGGATGATCTCGATTCCTTCGTCGAACCGATCGAACCGCTGCTTCAACGTGCCGAGTTCGATCCCGTACGCATTCGATTCCATCTCGTTCCAGCCGGCTCCCATCCCGAGCATCAAGCGACCGTCGGAGATGATGTCGAGTGTGGCCGCCATATTGGCCGTCACGGCCGGGTGACGGTGATGCATGCCGTTCACCATGGCCCCGATCCGGAGTCGAGAGGTGGCCTGCGCAAGGGCAGCGAGCATCGTCCAGCCCTCGAGGTTGGGGCCGTCGTACGGTGGGACGAGCGGGTAGAAGTGGTCCCAGTTCCAGGCGGACTCGAACACTTCGATCTGATCGGCCTCGAGCCACGTTGCGAGGAACTCGGCCCAGGTGGCGTGATGCGGCGGCGTCTTGATCGCGTGTCGTCCGGGCTGTCGTGCCATCCGCTAACAGTACTCGGCCGCGATCGGGCATCCTGGAGTCAGGCCACTACCCCGAGGAACACATGACCAGCAACTACGCCTCGTACCCGTCACTCGTCGATCGAACGGCGTTCGTCACCGGAGGCGCGGACGGCATCGGATCCGCTGTCGTTCAGCATCTCGCACGGCAGGGCAGCAAGGTCGCCTTCGTCGACAAGAACGCCGAGTACGCCGAACGCACGATCGAACGATGTGTCGCTGCCGGTGCGGCTCACACGCCCATCTTCTACGAGCTCGACCTGATCGACATCGAGGCACTTCAGGGCGCTTGCAGGCGGGCGATCGATGACCTCGGAGGTGTCAGCGTGCTCGTCAACAACGCCGCGAACGACGACCGCCACAACTGGCGCGACATGAGCGTCGAATACTGGAACGACCGCATGAACGTGAACCTGCGGCACTACTTCTTCGCGATCCAGGCGTTGGCACCTCAGATGATCGAGGCCCAGCTGGGCTCGATCATCAACATCGGATCGAGCAGCTACATGATGCAGGAGGACTTCTTCCCCGGCTACGCGATCGCCAAATCGGCGGTCGAAGGCATCACCCGAACCATGGCGCGCACGCTCGGGCCGCACAATGTGCGCGTCAACACGGTGCTCCCCGGCTGGGTCCCGACCGAGCGCCAACTGGACAAGTGGTGGTCGCCGGAGGCCGAAGCGGGAACGATGTCCGATCAGGCACTCAAGAAGCGGATCACACCCGACGAGTTCGCGGAGATGGTGCTGTTTCTGGCCGCCGACGACGGCGGCGGGTGTACCGCACAGGCATTTCTCGTCGACGGCGGCAGGTTCTGAGTACGGTGGTCGTCGTGTCGGACGTCTTTCATCTCGGCCTTGTCCGTGACCAGCTACACGGCGCGACCTTGGCCATTCTGCCGGGCGACCCGGGTCGGGTCCCAAAGATCGCCGGCCTGCTCGACAACCCGATCGCGATGGCATCGAACCGCGAGTACCACAGCTACCTCGGGTTCTCGGGCGACACTCCCATCGTGGTCTGCTCGACCGGGATCGGCGGGCCGTCCACGTCGATCGCCGTCGAGGAACTGGCACAACTCGGCGTTCGAACGTTCCTACGGGTCGGCACGACCGGCGCGATCCAGCCCGATATCGAGATCGCCGACGTGATCGTCACCACCGGAGCGGTTCGGATGGACGGCGCGAGCCTCCACTTCGCCCCGCTGGAGTACCCGGCGGTCGCACATTTCGACTGTGTGACCGCGCTCGTCGAGTCGGCACGCGATCTCGGGTGCCGGAACCATGTCGGCATCACCGTCGCCACCGACACCTTCTATCCCGGCCAGGAGCGCTACGACACCGTTTCCGGATACGTACGCCATTCGCTCCAGGGCAGTGCAGCCGAGTGGGCGGCACTGCACGTCCTCAACTACGAGATGGAGAGCGCCACCCTGTTCACGATGTGTTCCGCGAACGGATGGCGCGCCGGCATGGTGGCCGGTGTGCTGGTCAACCGCACCAAACAGGAAATCCCCGACGACGCCGATCACGACCGCGTCGAGGCCAATGCCGTCGCCGTCGTGGTCGAGGCCGCCCGACGACTCGCCGGCCGAGGCGGGTAGCGGACCGTCCGATCCGCACGGCATCGATGATGCCGTCGATCGTCGGAGGGATCGTCCGGTCGCGATCCGGGAACGAGAACCACTGAAGTTCGCAGTGATCGCGACCGGAGCGATCATCGGGGTCACCACGGTCTGAGCCACCGTGAACTCGTGGACCGTCGCGCTCGAAAGCCGCTACCTGAACGTCGGTGAATGCCGCCGTCGGCGGTGTCGTGGGCGATCAACCGGCCGGTCCGGCAGCGGTAGCCGGACCAACCCCGTTCTCGACCAGGAACTCGAGCGTGCGGCCCAACGCGATCTCGGCGGACAGGGCGTGATACGAACCGCGCGCATCACAACTGAAGCCGTGTTGCGCGCCGTCGTAGACGTGGATCGGGACGAGCGGATGGGCCTCGCCGACCGCCCGTACATGATCGAGCGGAATGGCCTGGTCGAGCGCTCCGAAATGCAGCATCGTGGGCACTGCCGGCGAGCGATCGATGAACTCGTGGACCTGACCTCCGTAGTAGCCGACCGCGGCCGCGATGTCCATGCCGTTCGCTGCCAGCCAGGCCAAGCTGCCGCCGAAGCAGTACCCGATCACGGCCACCGGCCCCGAGTCCGACACATGCTCGACCGCTGCGGCGACATCGGCCATCGAACCTTCCCATCTGACCGCCATGGCCATCGCGCGGCCCTGCTCGATGCCGGGTGCGGAGTAGTCGAGCTCGACTCCGCGCTCGACCCGGTCGAACAGTGCCGGCGCGATCGTCCGATAACCGAACGACGCGAATCGGTCGACGACCGAGCGGATGTGCGAATTGACCCCGAAGATCTCCTGGATGATCACCACCGATGCGGCCGCGTCGCTGGGGGCCACCTCATAGGCGGCCAGTACATGTCCGTCTGCCGCGATCAGCTGTGACATGGCGTCATCTTTCCCAGTCGATGTTCTCGATCTTGTTGCGCGGGATCTCGACCCACGTGCGGCCGGGGCTCAGGTCGATCGGATTGAGATCCTCGACCGTGTCGAACATTCCGAACGGATCGGTCGCCTCAAAGCGCAACCAGGTGCCGGATCGGGCAGTCCCTCCGGTGAACACGTACACCGGGTTCGAGCCGAGCACCTGGGCATCCGGATTTCCGTCGAGCGTATTGACGCCATAATCGGCCATCATCACCACGATGTTGGTGGCCCACACCTGCTCGACCCCACCCTCGGTCTCGGTGTCGTGCTCGGTGCCGTTCTGCCAGCGGTAATAGCGCTCTGACTCGGGGTCGTAGACCCATCGCGACGTGATTCCGTCGAGCTTGATGGTGATATCGGTGGCCGGTTCGCCGGCGAGGACGTCGCCCTCACGCATGTAGGTGAACACCTGTGGTGGGATCTCGGCATCCTCGGGCGCGTACCCCCACAAGACATCGGTGCTCGAGTACAGGTCGTTGGGACTGCTGCGCCCGGGCCGGCGGTAGTAACCACTCGTGCGCTGAGCGCTCAGATTCACCAGATCGGAGCTCTCGATCGCACGTGTGACCGCCGGGTTGCCTCCGCTCCACGCGAACAGAGGCCGATTGAGAGCGAGCAGCAGGTTGATGTCCTGCGACCGCCCGGAACGAATCGGGCCGACGGGATCGCTGCCTTGCGACTGGAACACGGCGGCAAGTCGGGTGGCATTGTCGTTGATGACCTCGTGGAACACGATGTCGGCGTTGTTCAAGCCAGCTTGCGGCCGAACACTCTGGGGATAGTTGGTCAACTTGACCACCAGCGCGGGCCGATCCGGGATTTCCGATTCGTCGGCGATCGGTTCTCCGGTCAACGGAAGGCGTGGGACGTCGGGGATCGTCGTCGTCGTGGTCGGCGGGATGGTCGTGGTGGTGGTCGTAGTGGTGGTGGTGGTGGTGTCTTGGCTGGTCGTGGCCGCCGCAACCGTGGTGGCGGTCGTGTCTGATGTCGCGTCGTCCCCACCCGAACATGCGGCGGCGACCAGGGCAGTGGCGACGAACAGGCCCGTCGATCTAGCGATTCGGTTCACAGTTCCCTCAGCAGTGCGATGCGCTCTTCGAGCGGTGGATGGGTGTTGAACCACCGATGACTGCCGCCCAGACGACCATCGTCGCCCACACCGCTCATCGGCTGTTCGATCCACAAGTGTGCCGTAGCGGTGGACGCAGAATGCGTCACCGTGGTATCGGCCTGCAACTTCTCGAGCGCGGAGATGAGCCCTGGCGGATAGCGCGTCATCTGGCAGGCGGAGACGTCCGCCAAGGTCTCACGCTGGCGCGAGACGGCTGCCTGCATCGCCTTCGCCACGATCGGAGCCACGATCAACAGCGCGAAACCGACGTAGGCGAGCGGATTGTTGCGATCGTTGTGATCACCCGAGCGCCGCACACGGCCACCGTTCCACCACATGGTCCGAATCGCCACATCGGCGAGCAGGGCGACGGCGCCCACCATCGTGACGGCCAGGGTCGACACCAAGATGTCGTAGTTGCGGATGTGGCTCAGCTCGTGAGCCACAACGCCTTCGAGTTCGACCCGATTCATCTTCTCGAGCAGACCGGTGGTGACGGCGATCGAGGCGTGGCGGGGGTTGCGACCGGTCGCGAAGGCGTTGGGCGCCGGGTCGTCCACCACGTACACCCCAGGCTTCGGGAGGCCCGATGCGATGCACAGGCCTTCCACGAGATTGTGCAGGCGTGCGTACTGCTCGGGGTCGGCCGGCCGCGCACGGCTGACGGCCAGCGCGATCTTGTCCGCCTTCCAGTAGCTCGCGAACGCGATCGTGCCCCCGATCAACAAGGCGACCACGGTGGCGATCGGGCCGTTCCCGATCACCAGACCGAAGGCGGCGCCCACGATCGCGACGACGAGCACGAAAGCGGTGACCAGCAAGATGCTGCGGCGCTTGTTCGACTGGATCAGATCGTACATGTGAGGGGTTGGCGACGATCAGGAGGGTTCAGAACTCGACCGAGGGGGTCGCGCGTGCGGCCTCGTCGGCCTCGAAGTACTCGCGGCGTTCGAACTTGAGCATCTTGGCGAAGTACATCGTGGGGAACTGCTGCAGCTTGTTGTTGTATCCCAGCACGGAGTCGTTGTAGAACTGGCGGGCATAGGCGACGCGACCCTCGGTCGAACTCAGCTCCTCCTGCAGGGCCAGGAAGTTCTGGTTCGCCTTCAAGTCGGGGTAGGCCTCACCGAGTGCGAACAGTTGTCGCAGCGTGCCCGTCAGGGCGTTCTCGGCCTGCGCCTGAGCGACGGGCGTATCCGGGGCCGCAACGGCGGCGTTGCGCGCCTGGATCACGGCGTCGAGCGTTTCCTTCTCGTGCGATGCATAGCCCTTGACCGTCTCCACCAGGTTGGGGATCAGATCGAGACGGCGCTTGAGCTGCACATCGATCTGCGACCATGCGTTCTCGATCTGATTGCGGCGACGGATGAGCCCGTTGTACACGCTGATCAGGTACGCGATCAGCGCGACCACGACGATCAACACGATGATGAAGAACCACATGCGGTCGAGTCTACGTGGCGAGGCTGCGGTAGATGGCGACGTACTCGGCTGCCAGCTGGGACATGGCGAAATGATCCGCCCGCCGCAAGCCGTTCTCCACCAGTGCCGTCGACAGGACACGATCGCTCAAGACGCGCCGCAGCGCCGCCCCCAACGCATCAGGGTCGCCCGGCGGCACCAACACGGCGTCCGTGCCGTCGGTGGCGACGTTGCGGTAGCCATCGAGTGCACTCGCGACCACGGGCGTGCCGGCGGCCATCGCCTCGACGAGAACGACGCCGAACGATTCACCGTGCAGCGACGGGGCACAGAACACCGAGGCGCCGCGCAGACACGCGAACTTCTCCGCATCGTCGATGCGACCCAACCATTCCAGACGATCGTCGTCGCCGTACTCGATCCGCAGACGGTTCGTGTCCGGGCCGTTGCCCGCGATCCAACACGTCACGTCGAGGTCGGTTCTTCGGATCGCCTCGAGCAGGATGCCGAGCCCCTTGCGCTCCTCGTGACGTCCGAGAAAGAAGATCGCCGGACGCAGATGGGGCCGTGCCGTCGCCGAACGGATCTCGGTGGTCTCGACACCGTTGAACAGCACTTGGTACTCGCCACCCAAGTACCCCCGGACGAGGGCAAGGGCATCCTTCGAGACGACGACCTTGTGATCGATCCGATCCAGCAGGCGACGCAGCACGGGGGCGATCGCCCGATACATCGAGGACCGTCCGGCGGCGTGGAACGTGCCCACCGTCGGAGCGGTGTGCAGCGTGACCGTGGTGATCGCCGGCCCGGGAGCCAGCGGTTCGTGCACGTGGATCACGTCGAACGCCTCGTCGCGCAAGACCCTGAGCGTTCGCATCACGGCCGAGGGGTCAGGTGCCAGCGGGGCGATCGACCCGTTGGCTGCAGTCGGCAGGCTGTCCCCCAGCGGCGTCACGAAGGATTCCGGCGGCGGACCGTCGCAGGGTCCGAGGACGCGTACCTCGTGGCCACCGCGCCGCAGCTCGCCGCGCCAATCCCAGCACCTGGGCCTGGACGCCACCGGGAATCGAAAGGCTGTAGGGGCAGACCATGCCCACGCGCAAACTCACGGACGAACCGTAACGCGGCAGCTGAGCGCCCCCACCGAACAGCTCAGACGATGCCGATCGCTTCGACCGGCCCGAACCTGCCGCGAGCTCGTCGGCCTCGAGCGGTTGAGACAACAGGTAGCCCTGACCGAGGTCGCATCCGATGCTTCGCAGCTCGCTCAACTGAGCGGTGGTCTCGATGCCCTCGGCGACGGTCAGCAGATCCAGTGCCTCCGCCATCTGGAGGATCGCTCGGGTCAGCGTGTTCCCCTTTGGCTCGCGACCGAAGTCGGCGATCACAGCACGGTCGATCTTCAACAGATCGACCGGGTGGCGTTGGAGGTGACTGAGCGAGCAGTACCCGTCACCGAAGTCGTCGATCGCGAACCGAAATCCTTCCGCCCGCAAACGATCGATGGCGGCGCTCGAGTGATCCCCTTCGTCGACCAGGACCGTCTCGGTGGTCTCGAGCATCACAGCACGCGGGTCGATCTGGTGTCGCTCCACGGCGTCGATCACCCGTTCCACGAAGTCCGATTGTCGAATCTGTACCGGGGAGATGTTCACGCTGAGGTACAAGCCGCGGCGCCACTTGGCGAGCTGCGTCAAACCTTGCTCGAGCACCCAGTAGCCCATCGGCACGATCAGCCCTGATCGTTCTGCGATCGGCACGAAGTCGGTCGCGGGAATGTCGCCGTGTTCGGGATGATGCCATCGGATCAGCGCCTCGGCACCCGTGACCTGCCCCGAGCGGAGGTCGACGTACGGCATGTACACGAGCCGGAGCTGTCCGTTGTCGAGCGCGTCGCCCAGTTCACCTCGATACTCCAGATGCTTGGTCGCCATCAGCCGCATCGCCGGGTCGAAGATGCGGATCTGCCCCTTGCCGGCCCGCTTCGCCTCGTACATGGCGATGTCAGCGTCGCGGAGCACGCTCGTGGTGCTCATACCAGGTGATGCAACGGCGACGCCGACGCTGGCGAGCACCGCGACGTCGTAGCCGGCGATCGTCACCGGTTGCCTCAGCGAGTCCAGAAGTCGCTCGGCCACTTCGATCGCGCGATCGACACCACCTCGATCTTCGAGCAGCACCGCGAACTCATCGCCGCCGAGTCGAGCGGCGGTGTCGCCGGTACCTGCCGCCTGTCGGATTCGATCGGCGACCGTCTTGAGCAGTTGATCCCCGACACCGTGACCGAGCGCATCATTCACCGATTTGAAGTCGTCGAGATCGACGAACAACACCACCACGGGGTCCGACTGCGGTCGGGCGACGCGCAGCGCGTGATCCATGCGATCGAGGTACAGCGCCCGATTCGCAAGACCGGTGAGCTCGTCGTGGAACGCTCGATGGCTGAGTTGACGTTCGAGATTGCGTTGCTCGGTGACGTCGCGGAACGTGGCCACGATTCCGTCGACCGCAGACCCGCCCATGAGGTTCGCCACGACCGCGGTGGCATGTCGATGCTGCCCGTCGGTATGCAGCAACGACGTGTCGAACTCGATCGTGCCACCATTGCCGGCCTCGACCAGCCGGCGAAAGTGGCGGTCGGCTGCTTCGCGCTCGTCGTCCGCGATGAGTTCGATCAGATGGCGTCCTGGCCAGCTCGCGGGCTCGTAGCCGAGTGTCGATCGCATTCCAGGGCTCGCATAGCTGATGCGTCCCGTCTCGTCGGCGAGGATCACGACATCGCTCGAGTGCTCGACCATCGCCGCCAGCCGGTCTCGTCCGCGCTGCTCGGTCAGCAAGCGAACCTGATCCACCAATCGCCACATCCGCGCGAGCGCCAACGCGATCACGATGATGGTCGCCAGCACCACCACGAAGAACGAGGAGATCGACGTCAGTCCGATGGCGAGCATCAGGATCATCGCCCCGAGTGGAACGAGCGCCGCAAAGAGCAAACCGAAGATCTGTGACCAATGCACCCGAAAGGCATCATCCGCCGCGGTCGTGGCCGCCTTCATCGACGGCACGGTGACCACCAAACCGATGAGCAACGGCCCGATCATCACGCTGGCAGCCAGCAGCGAACCCGGCGAGAGATCGCCTCGCGATGCCGACCAACCCGTCATCGCGTGTGCTGCACCGAGCGCGACGAAACCGAGCGCGAGGACCTCGAGCAACGTACGTGTCGCATCATGGCGGGCGAGGCCTCGAACGACGACGAGCGCGAGCAGGCCATCGAGCAGCGGAAGCAGCCAGATCCACGCTTCGCTGGTGAGAGGCATCGAGCCATCGTCGAAATACGGCCCGGTGACGGCGAGCCAGACCATCGCCGTCGCCGCCACCGTGTAGATGATCGGCTCGGATCCGGCGAGCAGGTCGCGAGCATGACGGCGGCCGGAGGCGATTCCGAACGTCGCCACGAAGAAGGCGGGGTAGGCCAACACGGCGACGGCCACACCTCCGCCGGGGAACACCGCCCCGGTGGTGCCGTACCACTCCCGGGCCTGCACGACCGATGCGATCGAGAGCAATCCGAGCCCCATCACCAACAAGAACCACGGCACCGGGCGCACCGGTCGATAGACCACGATCGCGATCGCGACGGCGATCGCAGCCAGCGCAGGAGCCGCCGCAACCAGCAGCTCCGTCGATTGGGTCGGTGTCGCGGTGAGGTACGCGACGACCAGAGCGACCCCCCCGAGGGAGAAGGCCGCGGGCGCGAGCACCGAGCGTTCCATCACGTCCTCATCGGCACGCCGGCAGAGCGGGTTGAGCCGCACGAAACGTGTCGAACGGGGCACCTGGCGAGGTGGCTGACATCTCCGGTCATCCCGAGCGAGATGCCGGCCGGGCAGGAGGCGACGCGTGAGGTTCCGTCGCCTGGTGATTCCCGCCGAAATGTGAACTGACTGGGGTGTCGCGTCGTGTTGGTTCTCATCGAATCGTGGCGATGCCGAGGCGTTCGTGTCACGCCCGTGTCACGCCCGTGTCGCCAGTAGTCACACTAGATGACCTGATACGGGTCATCAGAGCTTCCTGCGCCGTCGACCGGCACGCCCACGATGCCGGTTCGGTGGCGATTGCGCTGCACCCGTGCCACGGCGCCACTGCCGTTGGGTGCAATGAACCGATTATCCGGGCTCTTCCCCATAGCCGGGTCGCTCGGCCGGGCGACACGCTGCGGATCGTCGAGGTGCTGACCAGTCAACGCCGGCGGAAGAGAGGCGGCTTTCGAAGCTGAAGTGTTCGGCGACCGGCGTGCCAGCCTTCAATGATGGCACGCCGGTCGCGTGGGTTGGCTTCTGATGAGCTCGTCTAGCTCCTGTAGTAGCAGTAGTTCCCGCTGGCCTTGTTCGGGCCGTAGTGCCGGACCGTCTTGACGCCCCAGGTCGTCACCTTCGACGGGTAGGTGCTGTGATCGTTCCAGGCGTAGCCGGCCTTGACGCGGTAGTAGCCGGTCTTCCGGCCGAGCATGTTGAAGACATAGACGTTGCCTGTTTGAGTTAATCCGTTTCGCCTCGAAGCCACCGTCTTCCATGCGGATCCATTCCATCTCTGAAGGTAGACACTGAACGAGTAGGGATCGTTGGTCCAGTACTGGTTCCTCGTCAGTCCCGGGTCGACCCGCATCGCATTCCAGACGCAGTTCGCATCTGGCGTCTTGTACTGGATGGCGGCTTCGGCTGATTGTGAACCGACTCCGAGCGTCGCGATTGCCAGCATCGAGCTTGCCACGGTGGCGGTGACGAGCTTTCGAACGAGGTTTCCTCGGCGGGGAACTTGGTCGTTGATCGAGTTTGTGGTGGCGGACTCGTTGATGGTTGTCGTGTTCATCGGTGGGTTCCTTCTGATGGCGTCAAGGTGGTGTCTTGACTTGGCTGGTACCTCATCATGTGGAGCGGCGTTTCAGAGATGATTTCGGACGCTTTAAGAGACCAATCATCATCCCCCGCGACGGAATCGAGTTCTCGGGATTCGACCGGGTGGTATGTGCGATCGACCGAGCAATCGGCAGCTTTTTGGCCCGGCCATGGTCTATCGCCTCGGCCACCATGCTGGCGCTGGCGGGCCTCGCCACACTCCTCGGGTCTCCAATCGGGACGGCAACGTTCTCCGGAACAACCACCGCGGCTGCACTGGTGATATGGACCATCGTGAGCGCATTTCCGCACGAGTTGGCACGCGCTCTCGTGCTACATCGTGGTGGTCGCCGAGTTGGGCGCGCAGGATTCGGGATGCACTGGGGCGCGCCCCTGGCGTTCTTCGTCGACGCCACCGATGCCCTGTTCTGGCCCCGTCGAACCCGACTTGCTCAGTCGCTCGCCGGGCCCTTCGCCGATGCTATGATCGCCGGTGGCCTCGGGGTCATTGCTTCGCAGATCGGGCCGAGCCCAGCAAGCACCTTGCTCGCACAGATGGCGATCATCAACTGGATCAGCGTGCTGGTCAATCTCAGACCCCGGCTTGAACTCGACGGCCAACACGCTCTCGAGGAACTGCTCGACGAGGCTGACTTCCACACCGCCTCGCTCGATGCAATCAACAGCTGCGCGCGAACCTGCTTGTCGCAATCGCTGCGTTATCGTCCGTCGTCGTTGTAGTACAACGGTATGCGATGGAGTCAAACGTTTGGACGGTTGAGCAGTTGTGAGTGGTGAGGCCGCGTTCCGAGTGCTCGGACCGTTGGAGGCGACGAAAGAGAAAACGAGTATCCCGCTGGGTGGCCGAAAGCAGCGTTGCGTCTTAGCCGTGCTTCTGCTGAAGGCGAACCAGGCGGTCTCAAAGGACAAATTGATCGACGCCGTGTGGGGCGACCAGCCTCACGAAGGTGTGTCGAACACGTTGAGTGTGTACATCGCCAACTTGCGCAAGGTGCTGGACCCCGATCGCGCCGGTGGACGCGGTGATGGACTCATTCAAACGGTGGCGCCGGGCTATGTGCTGTGGGCCGACGCCGAACACCTCGATCTCATCGCGTTCGAAAACGGGATCAGCCAGGCTGCTGATCTCGCCGCAGGTGGCAAACACGCGGCCACGACTGCACGTCTCAAATCTGCACTCGATCTGTGGAAGGGCCCGCTGTTAGCCGACTTGGCCGACGAAACATTCGTTCTCACAGAACAGGCCCGCCTCGAACGTGTCCGCCAATCAGCGATCGCTGACCTGATCGAATCAAAGATGAATGCCGGCGGTCACCTCCAGGTGCTCCACGACCTCCAACGCCAGGTTGATGAGCATCCCTTTGATGAACGCCTTCGCGGCTTGCTCATGGTCGCCCTGTATCGATCCGGCCGACAAGCAGACGCGTTGGCAACGTACCAAGCGTGCCGCACTGCGCTCAGTGAGCAACTCGGCATCGATCCCAGCCCAGCCCTCGCCGGACTCGAGCAGCGAATCCTGCTACAAGACCCGGCCTTGGTTGATGCTCTGACGAGCGCAACGGGTCCGGCCACGGTTCGAGCGCCTGGTTCGGGGGACATCACCCCCAACGCTGTCCTGGTGGTCGCTGGCGCTGAGGTACCCCTTCTGAGGGCAGTAACCACCTTGGGGCGTCAAGCTGATCGAGACATCGTCATCGACGACGACCAGACGAGCCGGCGCCACGCTGAGATCCGCAACGCAAATGGGGTCTTTCTGTTTGTGGATCTCGGGTCGACGAACGGAACCCTCGTCAATGGAACCCCGGTCCGCTCCCAAGAACTGGTCGACGGTGACGTCATCTGCATCGGAACCACTGAGCTGGAGTTCTTCACGAGCTCGCGAAGCGGGAGCGATCCCGCCTAAACCGAGGCACCGTGCGCAGGCGGGCGATTACTCGTCAGCCGAATCGTCCGCCGGTTCTGGTTCGTGAAGCCGGTAGAGCATTCCCTGCCAGGGCAGCCAGATCGAGTCGTCAGTGCCGGTTGGCCGATATCTCCAATCGATCCCGTCGGAGAACGATTCGCAGTCGGCGACAGCGGGTGCCAGATCCTCCTGGGCTGCGCGTGTGTCGTAGCAGGGGAGCTCGAAGCGATGGGTCACGGAGCGCGACGCTGCGTCGATCCGAACAACGGATCCCGTGTCGAGGTCCGAGATCCAAACACCAGTCTGGGTTGCCGCGGGCGTGCCGGGAGTGGCACCGATCGCGTAGCTATCGGTTATCTCAACAGAGTCGAGGTCGATGCGATATAGCCGTCCGTCAACCGGGTTGCCGATCCAAAAAGCGCCATGGGCGATGAGTCCGTGGCTCGCGTCATCGGTCAAGAACTTGCATCCAACCAGCTCATCGGTTGTCGGGCACGGGCCGGCCGCTACGACACCAGTTACCCGATTCGACACCGGATCGAATCGAGTGACGATTCGCTCACGACTTTCGGTCCAGATCGATCCATCGGGCGACAGATGCAGCACGTCCTGGACAGCTCCGGATTTGCTGGGATCGATCGGGAAATACGTGGGCGGGCCCCCTCCGAGCAGCGGCCACCTGATTATCGAGGCGCCAGCGAATGGATCTGAGGACTGTTCGGCAATGTAAGCGAACTCTGCACCCACCGCACCCATCTTGAGGATCGGTCCCGGCTCTCCGGGTTGGCTGGCACCGCTCGGGAACACCTTCTGCACGAAGCTCGGGCTACCCTCATCGGGCTGAGGCGTGATCCCAAACGGCTCAGCGGTGGCAGCCGGAAACGAATAGGCAAGAACGGGCCCGGGCCACTCGGAAGGATCGGGCTTCAGGTAGATCGGCGAGTAGGGCGTCGCCCCGGGTGAGTACTCGGTTCCGTCTATTGTTGGGTCGTCAGAGATCGCCCGAAGCCCACCGGTATCGCCCGCGAGCAGGGGCACGACGCCAGTTTGGTCCTGATCGACCAGGGCTCTGCCCGAGGGGACCACGTCTGTTTGTCCACGACTAACCGAGAGCGATGTGGCCTCGATGATGAAGATGCCGCCAGCGGTCTGATCTTCGGAAGCGGCCGAGATCCAGACTTCGTCACCGGCCTCGGTTGGCGACATCGGTGTCAAGCCATTCAAGTTGATCACATCGATCGTCATGCGGTCGCGTGACGTCGATGCTGCCCAGCGATCGGGAGCGATGTACGAGCCGTACTGCCACGGTGACTCGCGAATGATCTCAACTGCGGTGGTGGTGGTTGCAGCGTCGGTTTCATCTGAGGAAGCCGATGACGCCGACGACGACAGGGTCGCGGAGGTTGAAGACGGCATCGTCGTAGGCTCCGGAGCGGGTGGGGAGGGAGACGCCGTCGGCGCTTCGACGGCGAGGGTTGGTGTCGACGGGGTGACCGAGGTTGATCCGCCGGAGTGGCTAACGAACGCCGAAACACCAATGCCGACTGCCAGCGCGGCGACGGCAGCAGCACTCAGCGCCGCGAGTCGGCGCCGGCGGGTGCGTCCGATGGGTGGATGAGGCGGCGCGGCACGGACTGTCTCGCTCTCTGGGCGAAGCAACTGCAGAGCCCTCTGCGCTGTTGGGCGTTCCTCGGGGGTCTTGGCGAGCAGGAGTCGCGTGAGTTGCCTCAGATCTGGGACGGACACCATGTGGGCTGGGATGTCGGCCGGGTCGCTGTTGGCGACCCGCTGGGCGAAGCCGAGTACCGACTGGTCCTCGGCTGGATCGAATGGTGGACGACCGGTCAGGATTTCATAGAGCACGACTCCGAAGGAGTACATGTCAGATGCCGCAGTGGCGGGTTGGCCACGTAGCAGCTCGGGTGCGGCGTAGGTCAGCGAGAAGCCGGAAGCGCCGGCGGCCGCCTCGAATCGAGAGAGGCCGAGGTCGGCCAACAGTGGTCCCGTCAACGAGTCGAGCAGGATGTTGGATGGCTTGAGGTCGGCATGAACCATGCCGGCGTCGTGCACGACGTGGAGTGCCTCAGCGATTGCAGCAGCGAGCGTGCCGATCTCGGATGGCGGGACGTTTCCTGTTCGAAGACGGTCGCGGAGCGTGCCCCCGTCGGCGTACTGCAGAATCAGGTAGAGGCGTCCTTGGTCAGTCCCAGACGCATAGATCGTCAGTATTCTCCGATGTGTCGAGAGTCGGCCCAATGCATGCCTCTCCTGATCGAACAGCGAGTTCGCGGCGGGCGACGTTGAGCTGAGCACCTTGACCGCCACGCGTCGGTCCATCGACTCCTGATACGCGAGCCACACCATCGAGCTCCGTGTCGTGGCGATCAGACGGATCGGCTCGACGCCTGGGATCAACGGAAAGGCCAGCGGACCGGTCGTCATGCCCCGCCCAGTTCGTAACTATCAGGGCCGAGCTCCGGCTGCACCCGGTTGATCCTGCCGGCGCTCCCAATCCACACCGAGCCATCGGGAGTGACGAGCGGCAATCCAAGACCGGGTCCGATATCGAGTTCAGCTGAGATCTTGACGCCACCGTCGGAGTCCGCCAGCAGTAACAAGCGTCCGTCCCTCATCGGCAACCAGACGTCCGTTCCGTATCCGCTCGCAACGGGCGTCAGAATCGATCCAGCCTCAAGCGCCCTGGCACCGATCTCAACTGCGGGATCAGGCTCGACCGATATCGGCGGGGTCGTGAACTGTGGCTCACCGTCGTACGCCTTCCCGCCGAAGAAGCCCCAGCACGACCCGTAGATCACGTAGAGGTATGGGTCCTCCGGTTGTTCGGGTGGGCAGGCAATATCCTGATCAGCGAGTTCCGATGGGTTGAAGGCACACACGCGAGAACCGTCAACAACCCATATCGTCTCGCCAGCCGCGACGAGCGTCGAAACGCGAGCCGACGATTTCCGCTATTGACGACTCGAACTCGGACTCGATCCAGCAACTGTATCGCTTTTGGGGTTCCGCCTCGGGTGAGACCTCGACGATAGAACCGTTGCCCGAGATCAACAATGTGGACTCGCTGACAACCGTCGCTCCGAAAGTTCTGTGGGGCCACGCAACATCCGGAGACACACCTGCAGAATCAGGGAAGGGGGCCGCCCGGATACCTTCTTCATACCTGCGCATTGCCGGTTGCGAGCCTCGAACGCAGTTGGACCGGTCGCGTCCCCACCGGACAGAGCACTACCGGTAGATCACCGTCCGGGTCCAACAAACTGAGCCGACCTTCGCCTCCCACCGGCGTTGGACCGGCAACTTGGCCCGAGGTTGGATCGACCCGAGCGATGACGTCGCAGTCCCATCTCGTGACTGGGATCTCGAGTCGATCCCACGTTTCGTCGCCCCAGGTGAGTTCACTGTCGATGCACAGCGATGTGCCCGGTCGGCCAGACCGAGGATCCAACGACTTGGGGAGGTTGAGCGGTCACGAGCTGTGTCGACGATGATGTCGACGTCATCGTGGCGGGGTCGATTCGGACGAGGTCCACGAAGACTTTGTCGTAGAAGTTGAGAGTCAGCCAGATCGTCCCGTCATCGGCGACGACTGGAGTGTCGAGGTTTCGGCCGGCGGCCAACCCGTAGGAGGCGCGGCCGTTCGCGACGACAATGGAATCGATCACTTTCATGGTGTCGACGTCATATCCCGTGATAGTCCCAGTTCGGCACGCTGAAGACCCACACCGCCCCGTCGACGAATACCGGACCTGTTGGAAATGGGTCCACGGCGGTGATGTCGATGATCGCACCGGTGGCAGCGTTGAGCCGAAGAACACTGCCATCACCAACGTCGTCTGTCCGGGTCACCCAGACCATGTCGCTGTGGTACGTCAATGATTGAGCCGATCCTTCGATCGGCACCTCCTGGCGGACAGCTGTCTTGAACAGGTCGGCGACCGTTGGTCTGGGTGGGTCGGTTGAGGTAGTCGTCGCAAAGGTCATTTCCGTCACCGGTGCCATCGTCGCCGTCGTCGCTAAGGTGACGGAGGCAGAAACCAGCAAATCAGTACTCGCTGTTGCCGACGGCGGCGGTTGACGTACAGATGCAGACGTGCTGAGTGCTGTTTCGCCGTCCGACGACAGCGCCCCGTCGTCGGACACCACGACCAGTCCCACCCCGAGGGCCACGAGCAGGCTTGCTGCAGCTATTCCGGTCACCGCACGGGATCGTCTTCGATGGGTAACTCGAACACTCGGCGACGATTCCGCCTCTCCACGGAGCTTCGCCGCGAGTTCATCAGCGGTCGAGAAGCGGTCACCAGGCGCCTTAGCCATGCAACGCATGCAGGCGTCTCGGAGTTCTTGAGGCACTATTGGTCCGAGCAGTGGGATGTCACCAAGAGTCACCTCGTCCGCGAGCGCAACGAGATCCCCAGCTGTGTCGTACGGCGGGTGTCCTTCGATGAGCGCAAATAAGGTCGCCCCCAAGCCATAGATGTCCGTCGCGATCGTGGTTCGTTGACCAGAGATGAGCTCGGGCGCTGCGAAATACGGTGTCAAGGCAATCGAGTTCGTTCGCGTCTGCGCGAACTCTGCGACTCACGCGATCCCGAAGTCGGCGACTAGAACCGATCCAGTCGCGTCGAGGAGCAGATTCGCCGGCTTGATGTCAGCATGAACGATGCCGAGGCGATGAACAGCGGCCAGAGTGTTCGCTGCCTCGGCCACGAGTCGAGCCGCATCGCCTGGCTCCAAGGGGCCATCTTGGTCAAGTCGGTCTTGAAGGGATCCTCCGTCGATCCAAGGCATCACCATGTAGGGCCGACCATCTGTTGTGAACCCGGTCTCATAGACCGCAATGACCCCGGGTTGCCCTGACAGTCGTCCGAGGGCCTTGCGCTCACGGTCAAAACGTCTCTGAATCGTCTCTCCGGTGTCATTGAGGACCTTTACCGCGACGGCCCGGTCCAGAGCGGGTTGCCGTCCGTGATAGATCGTGGAATTGCCGCCCCGGGCAGAGGCCACGAGGTCAACTATCCCGTCGAGTTCGAAATCTGCCCCGTCCACACTCCCGACGTTAGTGATTGCACCCCGCCCAGCTTCGTGCAGGACCGATCCGAACCCTGCCTGCGGGGGTAGTTGAACTAATCTGGACCGCCATCGACAATGGTTGAAGTCGTGTGCGGGAATCTCTTCGGCACAAGGAGAGAATGTTCAGCCACACCGGCACGGACCCACCCACGCGAAGCCATTCGTCGTCGAAGGCGGGGGCAAGATCGGGGCACGCGGTAGACGAAATCGCTCAACGAAGCACGGGGCAACAGCCGTGTATTTCGCTCCGTCTCACCGCTCCTGGGCATTCAGCTAGGGAGGCCATTTCATGCGGGCTCGTCCATAGATAGAGCAGGCTCAAGCTGGTGCTCACGACCTATTGTCACTGCTCGGCCCACGACCGTCATCCTCCGGAGCGGTACCGGGCAGACAGCGCCAAACGCGCCTGGGGGCACACGAGAACGCCGGCTTCAAGGTCACACCCCGACGCCATGCTCGACCGTATGACCGGCACCGCGGACACGCTGACGAACTCGAGCAAATCGCAGGATCACTCGCCGTTGACGGGTCGCTCGGCTGGGTCAACGGGTGTGCAAGGACTTTGTCCATTTGCGCTCGTCGGAACGCAATGCGAATGTGGATCTCGACTAAACCGATTGCTAGGGAGAGTTACATGCAGCGGTCAACTCCAATTTCGGTTGCGCTGGCAGCGCTCACTTTGGCTTCGTGTAGCTGGTGGTCCGAGTCGGCCAAGACCGGCACCAGGGAGGCCGAGGGTGTGGTCACCACCGAGGCACCGGCCACCACCGACGCACCGGCCACCACCGACGCACCTGCCACCACCGACGCACCTGCCACCACCACAACGGACCCCATGGATGCCGATGCGGCGTTGATACGCCGGCTCGTGTACGAGCAACAGCAGTTCATACAAGCGATCTCGAGCCGTGGAGACTGGACCGCTGATGACTACGTCGAATACCTCACGTACTTGATTGACCGGACAGAACCGTCGATGCGGCAAGCGATCGACGAACGTTGCCCCAACTGGGTTGACATCGATCGAGAGTTCTTCCGAACGGTGCCGACATCGCAACAGGCTGAGCTCGTCTTACAGTGGAGTATCGATCTAGTCACCCTCCAGCCCGATCCGACATGGACAATGGACGTCGACGGAGTCCCAGTTGTTCCGGTGGGGAGGACATACATCGTGACGGGGCTATTTGAGAACCTCGCTGGTGAAATAACCGCTCAGGACGTCCACTTGAACATTCAGAACGAAGAGGCGTTCTGGTTCTACGGCCCTGCCGTTCTCGACGGTTGCACGCCAACGAAGTGATCCCCGAGCGGCTCGCCTACCACTCATTATCTGTCGGGGAGAGAACACCAACTTTGTGGGTCGTCGAGGTGATTCGGCATGTACGGCCGCATCAATGGAAGCGGCAACGCTGGTCTCATCGCGGGGAGTTTGTCCTATCGAAATCTGCTGAGATGTCAGAGTTGCCTAACGTAGTTCCGCGGCAGGCAAGCCCATGTCGCGAGCATTAGCAGGGTGCTGAAAAACTGGGTGTAGGTGCTCGCGTTCTTCGGTGGGATCAACCAGAATTTCTCTATGCGCGGAACCCCGGATCCCCAGATGGCGATGCTGACGACGCTTAGCACCGAGGATCTGATCCTGAGGGGACCCGTTTGGTGTGAGCCGGATCATCCGATCCGTCGAATCCGGGTCGTCATCGACGCAGTCCTCGCTGAACTCGACGACACGTTCGAGCAGATGTACGCTGAGGTTGCCCCGGTCTGACGGACACCTACCTTGAGGGCGTGAGCCCGGAGTGGAGTGTCCATGTCAAACAGGAGTGAGCGTCGAACGCGACGCAAGTTCACCGATGAGTTCAAGGCCGACGCGGTGGCGTTGGTCGAGGAGTCCGGCGGTCAGATCGCGAAGGTCGCCAAGGAGTTGGGGATCTACGATTCCTCGCTCGGCAAATGGGTCCGCCAGGCCCACGAGCGTGCCGATGGTGAGCCGACCCCGGAGGAGCGTGCCGAGATCCGCGAGCTGAAGCGAGATCTCGAGCGGTCACGCGGGAGCGGGACATCTTGGGAAAAGCGGTGATGGGCGGGCGCCCACGGTCCCCTCGAGCCCGACGTGATTACCGGTGTCTTCTTCTCCTTCCCCTTCACCGGAGCTGCTCCCATTGCTACTGTTGCTGTGGGTCTCAGTTGTATCACCGGACGTCATTGGGGTGTTTGCTCCAGCATGCAAAATTTCTCCTGCTGAAGCGGGAATCGAGCAGAGCTGAAACGACGATTTTCTCCCCGCTAAATACACGTCGAATCTTTGGTACGACGATAAGGAGTAGCGTGCTGATGGCAATACCTGCTGTCAAGAGAGA
Source organism: uncultured Acidimicrobiaceae bacterium (assembly GCA_963699815.1). Lineage (GTDB taxonomy): Bacteria > Actinomycetota > Acidimicrobiia > Acidimicrobiales > Ilumatobacteraceae > Ilumatobacter. The sequence goes on from CAVOVK010000013.1 coordinate 131,219, forward strand.
CCGAAAGAAAACCTGTTATATGGCAAATGGCAAAACGAGAAATCACCGGTTAGAGTTCAAGCTTGATGCGAAATGAGTGACCGCGAGAAACAATTTTTGCCTATCCTTCTTTCTGATATCTGTTGAGAACGCACCGTTATATCTGGACTGTAGGTAGGCGTTGCACTTGTGATGGCAATTAGTGGGAAGGAAACAAGAGCGAGAAGGGAGGCGAACGCTGCAGCCTGGAAAACTTTTGTCGTCTCGTTAAAAGCTGACGGGAGCCTTCTCGATGTCCATGCCACGAGAACGGCAAGGAAGTAAGCGACACTGAACAGTGCAATCCCAGTCCATGAGACCCACTCCCCTTGGCTGGAACACATTTCCCGACCGAAGTCACGATCCGAGTTGTAGACGATTTCAACTTGTTTTCGGTAAAAAGCGACGCCAAAAAGCTGCAGGGCGAGCTGGGGAAGCGTCAGGAGGACGATCAAGATTGCGGTTTCTCCTGTTGTGGCACTCTGTCGAATGCTGCTCCTCGATGCCGTGATCCGGACATTTTTCTGACTGGGATATTTACCGCCGCATTTAGGCACACGCGATGCAACTTTGAACGGAAGACGCGCGAGCCACGTGAGGAATTGCATCACGCCGTCTTCCTGAAAACATCCCACAAGCGAGCATCGTTGAGCGATTTTGCTTTTTCCGGAGGTTTTATTGTCTTCTGCGGCCCCGTCCTGCACCTTTGTATCCGACCTCCGACCGAGGACGTTCGCCGAAGCCAGCGTCGTGTGGACACGCCACATCCTCGCGATCAGTATGGCTGCAACGGCATGAACAGGCACGAGGACGAACACTCCCGTCAGGTTGCAGAACAAATTGGACATCGGCATATATGTAAAGGAGAAAACTGTCTGTACAAGGCACATCGCCGCAAGTGCGGCCAGAAAAGGACTCTGCGCGAGCTGCATTACGGGATGCTTTCGATGCGCCACGACGAAAACGAGGCAAGCAAGGGCAAAGGTCCCCGCCAGGCCGATCAGCAACCCGAGGTACATCTTGACGTATTTGGTACATGTCACAATCGTTGGCGCCTGGCTAACGTACAGGGCGAGCTCCGGGACGGACGAAGCTACAACGACGCGCTGGACCGTCCCGTCGTCTTCGGTAAAGTCGATCAACGCTTCGCCCACGACGTAGAACGCCCCCACCTTGGCATCGTCGGGCACCTTCAGAGAAACGTTGATCGCAGCCCTGAAGTACGTTCGATGCTCGGAAGCAGAAACGCCATTCCCATCCTCCTCCTGGGTATCTTCCCCAGGAGCTTCGGTTGTCCATTCGATGTGCGTAGTCAAGTTGGTTTCGGTAGTAGCGTCTACAGCGCCGACGTCGCCAGATTGTGGGAGGCCGTTGACCGTGGAAATGCTGTTGATACCCGTCGGCTCAGGCGTTGAGATTGAGGGAGGGTTGGACTTCGCGGCATTCGAGCCGTCGCCGTTCGAAGCGGTGGAAGGAGGAGGCGAAGTCGCGTCATTAGGTGGTGCAGGCTCCTGGTAGGGTGAAGGCAACAACACGGCATTGCTCCCACCGTCACAATTACTGGTGACTAGTACTCCAATTCCAGCAGACAGGACGGCAGGCAGCCTGTTGCTGTACGCCGGAACGATTTCTTTTTCCAAGTCCGTCTTGAGTATCTGCTTGCAACTATTCGAACCAACCTGAAAGGCGTCGCACAGGTAAAACCTCGAATGAAATTGGAAAGATGATGCGTCGATGGGCTCTTCAATACTGTTGACAACATCCGCTACTGACACTTTCAACTGGATCCCGAACCGTAGCGTTGAACCTGTGTACACCGTGTGCGGGATATTGTTCTTGTTATCGCTGTTGTTATCGTCGGAACTGTTGCTGCTTCTGGAATCGCCGTCGTTTTCGATCTGTTCTTCCCCGACATGAAAGAGTGAAGTCGAATCGTACATGACAGCTTTCAACGTCGCGGAATGGTCGTAACATCCAGATATGAGTTCAGGAAATGTCGACCTTGCTGTAGACGAGTTGTTGCTGTCGTATCCATTGTCCAGTGCTTCTGCACCGTCGTCATTAAATGAGTTCATCAACTGCAGTATGTTGACGACTTCGCCGATATTGCTGGCATTTTGGCTTTCCTGGTCGTCGTCGCTGCTGTATTTGTCAGCGGCGGGAGGGATTTCTTTCAAGAAACACACTGGAGGCGACCCAAGCAGAAGTGGACTGCTGCTGCCACTGCCGTGTCCGCTGTCGTGCGCAAAAGACGACGAGGGTAACGTCGAAATTAAAAGGGCGACGAGAAGCAGCTGTAGCAGGGTCATCGCCGATATGAGCCAATTTCGTTTGTTGTTTCGATTTCGATCATGGCCTACTACTAGCAAGCTTCCAGTAGTCATCATTGTAATCTCTCTTTTCTCCCTTTGAGATGTTTGTCGTTATCTTAAGTTGGTTCTTCTAAGCTTTCATTATTTCTGGTTTTATTACCAACGGATGTGTGTGTGTATGTTCATCGTTCTTTGTGTGCTTGTTTCCTGTGAGAGCCTGGCGGGTTTTTTCTTCATTTCCTCTTTTATCGCTTCAAAATTGTGCTTATGAACGTGGAAACGGGTCAATGATAGTTCTGCTTTAATCGTGGCTGTGCGTTGTTTTCAGTTTCCTCTATTGCAGTCATTTGGCATCATCGCCTCACCCCGTCTAGTGCCTCTCTTCGTCTCTTGTCATCCCATCTTCCACATTATCACTGAACAAGTAGCGCCATTCGATGACGATCCTGACAGCCGATCATCCGCGAATTGGAAACACCATGAATATACACGAAACACCTCTCTACTGCGGTCAAATTTTATCCTCTTCGTTCTTCGTCGATAAGCAGTCAACATGATCTTGTAGTGCACAGATGCAAGCTGCAGGGTTGGAAATGTGCAGAAAATAAATCCGGGTCGATCTCGACACTTGACCGCGCGAATAAAAAGAGGGAAAATCATGAGGAAGGCATGAAAATGTGAGATGCGTGCCGTAATTTTCATGTTCGCCGTGCGCGTAGTCGTGGTTGTTGAAGCTTATTGAATTTGGGACATTCAAAACAATGATTATGCAACATCGAGCATGTATGGCAGATCTTTTGCACTTCCTCTACTACTGTACAGTACAACACAAGGATCTACTCTGTAATAAATAATAATAGTGAACCAAAAGTAATGCACCAAACACTACAGTAGAACATAGTTTCCAGTAGTAAGAAAACGTACAGTAAGAGCACTACCCAAACTCACCACAGCTTTTCCTCGTAGCAGTAATAGAGGACTAATGACAGCTGGAGAATCTTGGTATCGAGAATTCTGAAGCAAGAGCTGTGCTAATGCGGTTCAAAGAGTTTCAAGGAAAGAGCCGTTTGGCGGAAAGATTATGGCGACGGGGTGGAGATATCAGGGTCTGAATCTATCTTGATATTGCGATCAAGAGCAATTTTTCGCGAGCAAGAAGCTGGCAGTCTTCAAGGACTGCTACTGTATCTCCAACCCCCGTGTCCTCGATTCACGACGACCGGATACGGCACGCCAAAAAGCTGCAAACTCCATTCGCTTCGGTGGCAGCTTAACTTTTGGCCACTTGTGATGGTCCATTCTGCGGAGGCGACAGGGCGAAAATGGTCGAGCCAAAAGAAGGGAGGACGGGTGTATCGCAGACAGGCACATTGCGAACGGGCGGCGAAGGTAACCCAATTAGAGAAAAATGTTCCGATACCCTCTGCATGGTGAGAGTACAAACATAGTCCAAGTCAATAAAGACAACGATCGTGAAGCTTGGTTGTAGCGGAGGGTGCGAAGAGGAAGAAGATCACTCGAGGCAACGCATACGGTTTCGTCAACAGCGCTTTTCCTTCTTCCTCCCTCTTTGCCACCCGCCGATACCGCCACCGCTGATAAGTCGACATGTCTTCGTTCGATCGTCGTTCCGACAGGGCGATGTCTGGACATGATTCGACGTGACCGGTGAGATCGTTTCTGGCGCTCGAAGGAATCGAGAAAGGTAATGGCACGCCTGTTCGTATCAGTTTGCGTATACGCACCACATTGGCCATATCCCTGGTCAGTTTCTTTGTCATGATATTACTGACATGGAATCGAGTGTATCTGCTCCAGGACATCCTGGCAGAGCGTATTGTTGCGCGGACGCTGACTGTCCAGAACCTGATGACGGAAAGTCTGCTGGTGGATATGAAGGCCGGCAATGATAATGGAGTTGTCAGTTTGCTGCGCACTGCTGAGCCGGCAGCCGCTCATCGATTTTGTCGCCGTGCTGGACGGGACGGGAAAGATCCTCTATACAGTAGAAAGCCACAGTAGAAGTAATGTTCGATTTGGAAAACTATCTCCCCCGTGCCGCTGGAGACCGACGGCAATGCCCTTAAAGCTTACTGTCGGAGGCACGGGGGTTTTCTTTCTTTCTGGAGGCGTGAGGAAAGATCATGGGGCTGCGATTCGCGGGAGACTGCAAAACCGGCTTATAGAGCAGGTGGACTTCTGGCTGAGGAAGTTGCTGCCATAACTATGTTTTCAATCGGTCATTTCTCGTAAAGGGTTGACAGGCAGCGGGTATAGTTTGTCTGTCCCCAAGAATTTCAAGGGGTGGAATGTGAAAAGTGAAGATGTGACCCTTCTCCGCCCCTTCCTTGAACTCGACGGCGACAGCTATCGAGCCCAGCATGCCAAAGAAAGAAAACAAAAAGGAGGTGAGACAAAATGACCCGGCGATCCTCCCCCATGGGGGAGGATGATCCCTTGGTTCCACCCTCTGCCAAGGGCATCTGCCAACCAACGGCTACCCACTCCTTTGTGGCTAAAGTGTAATTGTCGCCACTGGGGAAAAGTAATTGTCGTCAAGGGGAGGAATAATTGTCGTTGACCAGAGCTGTAATATCACAAAACGGTGATAAATTCGCCTATGGCTTTGAGATCTCCGACTTCGTCAGGCACGAGGATTATGTCGTGATAAACCTCTTTGTCAGACAGCGGGCTCAGAATGATCTTGCTGTGCGCCCAACCCTCATCCGTGACGACCTTCTCGCTTCTGTATAGCTTAATCATCGGAGTCTCGCCGTAGTCTGGGTCCTGAATGTCACGGTGTTGAACAAGCAGGATCTTGCCTTGTCTGCTACCGGCGGGGGTTTCGCCGGAATGACCAGGATCCGTTCGGTATCTTACGATTCATAGACTCGCCAACGACACGAGCTACAAAGTAACCTTTTTTGACGGCAAAGTACTCTGGCAGCGCGACCCACTCGTGATCCTCAATGTGTTGTTCCGGGCTAAATTCACCAGCAGCTATTTCGAAATCAAACTTCGGAACCGCATTGACGTAGGGTTGAACCTCCCCTGGGTCCAGTATGCGGAATGGCAAGCAGTCTTGCGCTGTGTTTGTATCTTGTGCTGATTCAAACAGGGCGCCTTGCGATGCCTCTTTCAGATACGTGTTTGTCTCAGGATCAACTGAATACACATAACAACCTTTGAGCCCCCTAGTCATGAGCGTCCGATATGTGTTCTTGATAATGGAGTCGCTTTCTTCCGTGCCTCCTTCGGGTGTTGCTTCAGGAATTTCTTGTAGCCTTTGATGGAGGCGTCGTGTTTTGAGCGCTTCCCGCCATCAGTCATTACAACTCCGTTGCGCACAAGAAGATCCTTTCCGAGTATGACTCCTATATAGTCCAGCTCGAGGCCCTGGCATGTGTGTATGCAGCCGACCTCCGTTACGGAGTCCGGCTTAAGGATCCAGAGGCTACCATCATCCTTGAGGTTCCATTTCGCAGAGAACCCATCCTTAATGAATGCAATGTCATCGAGCTTCGGGTTGTTCTTGCTTACCCAATCCCAGCAATAACCCGCGACCATCCTTGCTTTGTTACTCTCGCGATTCCTCGCATAGATCAAATCGCGGAGTTCTAGAGGCAGAGTCACAAACCTTGAATTCGTAATTTATGCCTTCCAGGGTGGTCTGTGCCGTGTCGCGAATATGAAGCAAATTGTCGACCCATGACAGATATCCGTCAGAACCGTTGCATCTAAACTGTGATTCAAGCGCAAGCTCTGTAACTGAGGCGCGGCACTTCTTGGCCCAGTTGACTATTTCTTCTCCTTCTCCTACGTCTCGCCAAGTGTATCCGCTGATCTTCATCCAGAAAGAACACACTGAAGCAAGCAGCCTTAATGATTTCCTTAATCTGATTCTCGCCCTTGTTTTGAAACATACCGGACTTTTCGTTAAGTCGATGCGCTTCATCGACTATAAGGGCTCCGAACAGATTAGCTTCTTTCTACAAATGCGCTGGAACCGACGAACATGTTAGAAATGCGTGTTCTCGTGAATGTGCCGGTTAGCTTACTCTCATAGACAGCGCGCGGGGCAGCGTTTTTTGTTACGTACTGAACAAGCATGTCATGTTTGGTTAGTTCGACCAGCAGGTTGATCGCTACCACGGATTTCCCGGTGCCTGGACCACCGTTGACTATGAGCACATTCTTGCTCGTTGGACTTGAGCGCTTCGCCAGGTCGATAGCTGTTTCGTATACAAGCTTTTGGTCGTCGATCATGTGAGAATTCTCGATTGCCCTGGAGAAGTGGTGCCAGATGATCCGTCAGGCTTTTTGACGGTTTAATCTTGCCGTCCTGTATGAGGTACATCGCATCGCCGTTGTCGCCATGCTTCACATGAGCCTTTATGAAGTTGCATAATTTGACGGCATCATCTTTTAAGAAAGCGGGTGCACGTGCGGTGTGTTCGGCGTAACGCGCATCATTGATAGTTTTGTAGGACTCACAATTGTGGAGGTAAGCGCACGGGTGCAGGTGTATGGGTTCTTGCCTTACAGTCTCATTATAGTCCTCAATCAGCATTGCGTATGACCAGGCTTGATAGGACGGGTGACTTGGTCTCTCTGTTGGGACCTCCCAGGTATGTGCTTACGATGGCGTCTTTTGATGTGGGGTCAACTGTGGTCCACTGTTTAAGCTCAATAATCACCGCCACGCGTTTTTTCTCGGCATTCAATCCGGTGGATTGAAATCGATGCGCTTCGATGTGTTTGGGATCGTGTATTCAATGGCAACCCCTGTGTCATGAGGAATCGTCGCATCGGCAAGGATTAGACCCATGTGCGGGAGGGAATACTTCCAGGAATTGATTTCGCTGTTGCCAACTGAGTGGTCGAGGTGTGTTCTGACAGCACTCAGGATCTTCTCTTCAACTCGATTTGAGAGAACATCCTCTTGAAACTTGGCTTTCGTGGATAGATAAACGATCACTCAGTTCAGAGCTCCGTATATTTCCTCGCGTTGCCCTTTGCTTTGTGGACAGGATATTTCTTAGCATTCTTCTTGAGCTTCTGCTTGGCGGCCTCAATTGGATCTATACCAAGTTTGTCGGCCAGTCGGGCGAGGTAGATTTGAATATCCCCGATTTCATCTTTGATTTGGCAAGAGTCTCCTGATCAAGGTTGCAACTCTGTTCTTCCGTAAGCCACTGCAGATGCTCCATCAGCTCAGATGTTTCAACTGTGAGGGCCATAGACAGATTCTGGGAGAATGGAACTGGTCCCAGTCTCGCTCTGTTGCGAAATCTCGGATATTTTGGACCAAATCTTTCATGCGCAAAAGGTATCATTTCTGAGATCACGCAACAATGACATTTGGAACGTATCGAACATTGCACTATTCCCGTGTTAGCGGGCGGTGAAAATCCCCCACCATGGGGCGCTTCGAAAATCCCCCACCCAGGGGGTGGTTCAGCGAGTAGATTACCTGGGCATATCTGTCCAAAATAAAGTTTTGAAAGAGACCTCCTAATCGGGAGATAGTTTTTGTTGAAGAGCAGAACAGAAAAGTAATTAGGGTCAGTCCTCGTATTTCGGTATTCATGTATTAGCCAGAGGGTTAAGGAGTACTGCCTTCAAATTTCATAAATGGATTGAGGGGCTGAATTGTAGGAATTCTTGGGGACAGACAAACTACAGGCGGAGAGGGGTCACTTCTTCACTTTTCACATTCCACCCCTTGAAATTCTTGGGGACAGACAAACTATACCCACTGCCTGTCAACCCTTTACGATAAATGATCGATTGAAAACATAGGTCAAGAAGCAACTTCCTCAGCCAGACGTCCATCTGCTCCACTAGCCGGTTTTGCAGCTCCCGCCAGAACCCCCACCTCTCACCGCCACGATAACTTGCTCGTATTCAACAACAACTATCTGTCTGTCCCTGTCGATCCCTCTTTCGGATCGTTGCCGTGCATCGGGCTGTGCGGGTGCGTGCGGCAGCCATGTTCTTCACAAAGGGACCATCTCATGGATTTGATTGAGCGAAAGAACTTCTCAAGGCCCTCGGAATCCGGTACAAAAACCATATGTCCTGGTTTTCTCATAGCCAGAAAATAGATGATCTTGATGGATTGAGCAACAAAGCGGTAGACTCAATCCGCGCCGGGCAATGGGATGAGGCTGAAAGGCTCTGCCAGAAGCTCCGTGAGGAGTTTCCTGAAGAAGTCGATGCCGATGACCGCCAGGCGCAACTCTACCAGGCGCAAAAGAACTACCTTAAAGCACTGCCTTTTGCCCAGGCGGCTCTGGATAAGGCACGGCACGATCCAGACAAATTTGCCCCTGAACTGGTTGACGATCTTGCGGAACAGGTTGATTTCCTTCAAGAAGAAAGCTGGCAAATGAGTATACTCCCACGGTGCTCACTTCAAGGCGGACGGGATTTCGTCTTCCCGCTCACGGCACAGACAGGCGCTTCTCACCACACTCACGTCGTAGCCACTGTTGATTCTTCAATGTCAATTCGGCCAGAAGACGGCGCTTTTAACGGCGCCAGTGCGGCCCTTAACATGACAGGCAGTGGGTATAGTTTGTCTGTCCCCAAGAATTTCAAGGGGTGGAATGTGAAAAGTGAAGATGTGACCCTTCTCCGCCCCTGCAGTAGAAAGCCAAGTAGAAGTAATGTTCGATTTGGAAAACTATCTCCCCCGTGCCGCTGGAGACCGACGGCAATGCCCTTAAAGCTTACTGTCGGAGGCACGGGGGTTTTCTTTCTTTCTGGAGGCGTGAGGAAAGATCATGGGGCTGCGATTCGCGGGAGACTGCAAAACCGGCTTATAGAGCAGGTGGACGTCTGGCTGAGGAAGTTGCTGCCATAACTATGTTTTCAATCGGTCATTTCTCGTAAAGGGTTGACAGGCAGTGGGTATAGTTTGTCTGTCCCCAAGAATTTCAAGGGGTGGAATGTGAAAAGTGAAGATGTGACCCTTCTCCGCCCCTTCCTTGAACTCGACGGCGACAGCTATCGAGCCCAGAGCATGCCAAAGAAAACAAAAAGGAGGTGAGACAAAATGACCCGGCGATCCTCCCCCATGGGGGAGGATGATCCCCTTGGTTCCACCCTCTGCCAAGGGCATCTGCCAACCAACGGCTACCCACTCCTTTGTGGCTAAAGTGTAATTGTCGCCACTGGGGAAAAGTAATTGTCGTCAAGGGGAGGGAGTGGTTACCGTCGACCAGAGCTGTAATATCACAAAACGGTGATAAATTCGCCTATGGCTTTGAGATCTCCGACTTCGTCAGGCACGAGGATTATGTCGTGATAAACCTCTTTGTCAGACAGCGGGCTCAGAATGATCTTGCTGTGCACCCAACCCTCATCCGTGACGACCTTCTCGCTTCTGTATAGCTTAATAGTAAATTGTCCGCCGTAGTCTGGGTCCTGAATGTCACGGTGTTGAACAAGCAGGATCTTGCCTTGCTGTCTGCTACCGGCGGGGGTTTCGCGGAATAAGCACCAGGATCCGTTCGGTATCTTACGATTCATAGACTCGCCAACGACACGAGCTACAAAGTAACCTTTTTTGACGGCAAAGTACTCTGGCAGCGCGACCCACTCGTGATCCTCAATGTGTTGTTCCGGGCTAAATTCACCAGCAGCTATTTCGAAATCAAACTTCGGAACCGCATTGACGTAGGGTTGAACCTCCCCTGGGTCCAGTATGCAGAACGGCAAGCAGTCTTGCGCTGTGTTTGTATCTTGTGCTGATTCAAACAGGGCGCCTTGCGATGCCTCTTTCAGATACGTGTTTGTCTCAGGATCAACTGAATACACATAACAACCTTTGAGCCCCTCCATCATGAGCGTCCGATATGTGTTCTTGATAATGGAGTCAGCTTTCTTCCGTGCCTCCTTCGGGTGTTGCTTCAGGAATTTCTTGTAGCCTTTGATGGAGGCGTCGTGTTTTGAGCGCTTCCCGCCATCAGTCATTACAACTCCGTTGCGCACAAGAAGATCCTTTCCGAGTATGACTCCTATATAGTCCAGCTCGAGGCCCTGGCATGTGTGTATGCAGCCGACCTCCGTTACGGAGTCCGGCTTAAGGATCCAGAGGCTACCATCATCCTTGAGGTTCCATTTCGCAGAGAACCCATCCTTAATGAATGCAATGTCATCGAGCTTCGGGTTGTTCTTGCTTACCCAATCCCAGCAATAACCCGCGACCATCCTTGCTTTGTTACTCTCGCGATTCCTCGCATAGATCAAATCGCGGAGTTCTGAGGCAGAGTCACAAACCTTGAATTCGTAATTTATGCCTTCCAGGGTGGTCTGTGCCGTGTCGCGAATATGAAGCAAATTGTCGACCCATGACAGATATCCGTCAGAACCGTTGCATCTAAACTGTGATTCAAGCGCAAGCTCTGTAACTGAGGCGCGGCACTTCTTGGCCCAGTTGACTATTTCTTCTCCTTCTCCTACGTCTCGCCAGTGTATCCGCTGATCTTCATCCAGAAAGAACACACTGAAGCAAGCAGCCTTAATGATTTCCTTAATCTGATTCTCGCCCTTGTTTTGAAACACGACTTTTCGTTAAGTCGATGCGCTCATCGACTATAAGGGCTCCGAACAGATTAGCTTCTTTTTCTACAAATGCGCTGGAACCGACGAACATGTTAGAAATGCGTGTTCTCGTGAATGTGCCGGTTAGCTTACTCTCATAGACAGCGCGCGGGGCAGCGTTTTTTGTTACGTACTGAACAAGCATGTCATGTTTGGTTAGTTCGACCAGCAGGTTGATCGCTCCCACGGATTTCCCCGGTGCCTGGACCACCGTTGACTATGAGCACATTCTTGCTGGTCTGGACTTGAGCGCTTCGCCAGGTCGATAGCTGTTTCGTATACAAGCTTTTGGTCGTCGATCATGTAGAATTCTCGATTGCCCTGGAGAAGTGAGGCCAGATGATCCGTCAGGCTTTTTGACGGTTTAATCTTGCCGTCCTGTATGAGGTACATCGCATCGCCGTTGTCGCCATGCTTCACATGAGCCTTTATGAAGTTGCATAATTTGACGGCATCATCTTTTAAGAAAGCGGGTGCACGTGCGGTGTGTTCGGCGTAACGCGCATCATTGATAGTTTTGTAGGACTCACAATTGTGGAGGTAAGCGCACGGGTGCAGGTGTATGGGTTCTTGCCTTACAGTCTCATTATAGTCCTCAATCAGCATTGCGTATGACCAGGCTTGATAGGACGGGTGACTGGTTTCTCTGGAACCTGCCGGTATGTGCTTACGATGGCGTCTTTTGATGTGGGGTCAACTGTGGTCCACTGTTTAAGCTCAATAATCACCGCCACGCGTTTTTTCTCGGCATTCAATCCGGTGAGAATGAAATCGATGCGCTTCGATGTGTTTGGGATCG
>CAVOVK010000014.1:0-131242 GCA_963699815.1 uncultured Acidimicrobiaceae bacterium
GTCACATACGTCTCGATGTCGGCACCCTCGATCTCGTCCAGCAGCGGGCCGTCGTACACGGCATCACCCGAGAACAACACGCCGTTCGACTCGTCCCACAGGCCGATGCTGCCAGGTGAATGCCCTGGCAGATGAAGCACCTCGAAGCAGCGATCGCCGAGATCGATGAGGTCGCCCTCGACGAGAACCCGCTGTCGGTGGTGCCGGTGTCCTCGGAGTGCCATCGAGATCGAAGCCTGCCCGCGGCACCGCCGTGAGTAGACCCTCGCGAATGTCGTAGCCCCACCGCCTGCCCAGCGGGGGCCCGAGGACTCCATCCGCTCGTCGAGGTCGCACGGGGCGCCCGTTCCTCGGAATCGGTTCGCAACGGTCCGCGTCGATCCCGAACTGATGGGCGACGTCGGCGAGCGACAATCCGGCCGCGTAGAGCTCCGCCGCTTCGTTGAGGATTCTCGTCGTCCCATACCGTCTGCTCGCTGTGGCGAGGGACACCGTGGCGGTCGAGGTGGCCGGCCACGGTGGTTCGGTGGACGCCGAAGTCGACGGCGAGTTGGCTGATGCTGGCGCCGGCTGGTAGGCCGCGATGAGGTCGTCGATGTCGGTGGGGGAGAGGCGTCGCTGGGGAGGGTTTGAAAGTCGTCCCTTTTCTTCTCGAGGCCCCTCGGCGGGTCGTCGGAGGGCCGTCTCGGGCGGTTTCGACGCCCTCGCTGAGCCGTCGATCCGCTGTGTCCCCTGTGCCACAAGGGTTTCCGCGATGTCGAGAGGGTTTGAAAGCCGTCCCACAAGGTCCACTCGTTGTGGAGATCACAACGTTTCCCCAGCTCAGGGACAGTCTATGCGGGTCGTCGGCGAATTGACCTAAGCGCGCTCTTTCAAACCCTCATGCTGCTGCGTCACGGCCCGGGCCTGGTGGCGGTTGTCGCGCTTTGATCGCGGAGTGGTCACGAGTAGGAGTCCCTGATGCTCTTGCCGTCGTGGGCGCCGCGAGGTCTCGCCGGGTCAGTGCTGGTCCGCCACCTTGAGCTCGGGTCGTCGAGCGACCAGTTCGTCCAACACATGACCTGCGACTGTGCCGTAGAACTCGCTTCTGAGACGAGGATCCAGATCGACGTCGCTGAGCAGCGCGGAGTCTGGAATGCCCATGTCGCGGCACATCTTGGTGATGAGGAAGCCGAGCCATGGTCCGAACCCCATGATGCCGGTCTCAAGCACCTCGCGCACAAGGTCGTCTTGGCCGAGGAGATGAGCGATGTAGCCGATCGCGACAGTGATGTCGTCTTGTTGGCCGGCCCAAGGGACCCGCCTGACGCGTCGCTGGATCTCCGAGATCTCTGCGAGGCCGGTGTGGATGTCACCGCGCTGAATTCGGGCTATAGCGATAGCGATGCCGAGCCGGTCGCCAAATGTCGTGTCGCGTCCACGGTCGGGGTGGCTCAGGGCTGTCTGGAGAGCACGGTCCGGTTCGCCGAGCTGGAGAAGCGCATGGCAGAGGCACGATGTCGCGTCGCTGTCGAACCACATGTCCACGGGGCTGTTGAGTGATCGCCGGGCCGCTGCTTCCGCCTTCGGCCAGTCGCCCTCGAGGAGGTGTAGGGCGCTCTGCCACCTTTCGAGTTGCGCGCGGTTTATCGGCGACTCCAGGAGATCCTCGAGCGCACGTGCCTTCTCGAGCTCTTCGTGTGCCGGCCCGAAGCCATCGCCGGTCAGTCGCCGCGCCGAACATGAGAAAGAGGGCGTGCAAGCAGTGGACAAACACGCGATGTCGGTGGCCGGCGGGTCCTTCCATCGATCCCAACATTCCCGTGGCCGCGATGGACAACTCTGGCCGGCGGGCGATGTCCGCGCAGAGCAGTTGGGCCAGGAGTGCGTCGGCTGTCGCTTCCCCGTCGTCACAGCTGGGCCACAAGTCGCTCAGCAGTTCGACGAGTTCGTCCGTGTGTCCGAAGAGGTGACCTGCTCCACCCAGCCTGCCAGCGAGTCGCGTCGCATCGTCGGTGCGGCCGGCGGCGCGCAGTGCCGCCACGCCGGTGAGGGCATCGGCCCAACGGTCGTTGATCTCCTCGGCAATTGGGAAGCGCCAGAACACATCGCCGTACGGGCGATCGGTGAACTCGAGCAACCACTCGGCGAGGGCAAGTGCCACCTCGGTCGTGCCACCTCGCGCCTCAAGCTCGGCTGCGGAGTATTGTTGAACGGGAACAGGTAGGCGGTACGCGTCTCCGCCCGCCGTCATCACGTCGTTCGACGAGTGAACATCGGACGAGCGTGTCGAGCACGCGACGACTGTCCTGTGTCTGGATCACAGCGGCCGCATCGATCTGCTGGAACGAGCCGTCGAATATGCCGAGCCGCACCAACGCGTCGGCCGTTTCCGGTTCGAGCAGCTCGTGGCTCCAACGGATCGCGTTCGCCATCGTCTCGTGGCGAGGATCGGAGTGGCGCGGGTCGCGATGTACAACCCCGCGTTCGACATCGTCGGCAAGCTCCAGAAGCGTGCGATATGGGGTCTGCGCGGCGGCGATCTCGATTGCGAGCGGCAGATGGTCGACGCGTTCACAGATGGCGCCGACCATCTCGGCCTCACGATCTAGGTCGAGCAAGATGCCGTGATCCCGTGCGCGCCGCACAAACAGTTCCGGGCCATGATCGAATGGCGGAAGCAGGTAGCGATGCTCGCCGGCGAGCTCGAGCGGAACGCGCGATGTCGCAAGCAGCCGAAGCTTGCCTGGCCGAGCCACCAGCCCGGCGACGATGTCTCGAACCTCGTCGACGACGTGTTCACAGTTGTCGATCACCAGGATGCCCGTTGCCGCCGACGCAGCATCGGCCAGCGCGTTGCGGCGCTGCTCGGGCTCAAGGCCATCGAATCGGTTGGCCGGTAGCCCGAGACCCTGGGCGAACGCGAGCTCGACCTGCGACGTCGCTCGCACCTCCGCCAGCGCCACGAACCCTGCCGCGCCACCGCCATCGGCCGATGCGATCTCGACGGCGAGCCTCGTCTTGCCTGCGCCGCCGGTTCCGTGGAGCGTCACCAGCCGGCGAGAATGGATCGCTCGCCTGATCGCAGCGGCCTCCGCTTCTCGACCGACAAACTCAGTGTGTTGCGTGGGGAGTGGCTTGACGTCGGCCCCGGACCTGAAGGTCTCATGCAACAACCCGTGCTCGATGTCGGCCAACGCCGCGTCGAGCAACAATCCCCGCCCTGCGAAGAGTCGATGCGCCTCTTGGATTTCGCCGAGAGCCTCTGCTCGCTGGCCACTGTCGGCCAGGATCCGCACCAGATGGAGGCGAGCAGACTCGTCATACGGGTCGGCCTCCAGTACCGCACGAAGATCCGACATTGCATGCTCGCGACGGTTCAAAGCGACCAACGCTGCCGCTCGTACGCGGAGAGCAATGGTCCGGACATCGTGAAGGTGTGCTCGGTCGGCTTCGACGTTGTCCGGACGCTCGAGCGTGGCCCATGGCTCATCGCGCCAGCGCCGAAGGGCCTGGTCCACGAGGGCCAATGCCTCACGTGGCTTGTGTTCGCCCGCTTCGGCGGCGCTGCTGACCTCGACTTCGAACCGGTGGCGATCGCTCTCCACCTTGGCGCCGAACCGGTAACCGACGCGGGTCGATTCGATGAAGTCGTTGCCGTGGGCCTTGCGGAGTCGGGAGACGATGTTGGCGAGCGACTGGCGTGCAGTCGCGGGTTGATCGGGCGAGGGCCACATGGCCTCGATGAGCTGTTCGGACGTTGCGCCGTGTGGGCCGGCGAGCGACAACGCGGCGATGAGGACGGAGGTTCGCTCACCGGTCGCCGACGACCACGAATCGCCTTGGCGAATGCCGAGCGGCCCGAGTTCGCACACCTCGATGGCGGGTCGGCCGTCCTCGGTTCTGCCGACATCCTCCATGAGCCGATGTTACTGAGCGTGAATCTGGCGTTATCGAGCCACGAGATCATTCGTTCGCCGGTAATCCACCGGCCTACCGCCCTCCCTGATTCAAGGAGAACACCCACATGCACGGACTACTCATCACCTTCCGTACCACGGTTCCGGTCGACCAACTCGAGCAGCCCTTCACCGACTACGCGCATGCGCTTCGTGCGATGCCCGGGTTGGTCTCGAAGGTGTGGCTCCACGACGGCGACACCGTCGGCGGGTTCCATGTCTTCACCGACCGCCAGTCGGCCGACTCGTACCTCGCGTCCGAACTCGCTACCGGCTTGCGTGCAACGGACGGCTTCGACGACTTCGAGGTCCGCCACTTCGATGTCCTCGGCGAACTCAGCGCCCTCACCGGAGTGATCGAAGCCACCCCGCTCGCTGCCCACTGATCAATCACTGACGCACCAACGAGAACCACCTACCCACGAAGAGGGCATGCCATGACAACCACACCGATCAACGAACACTGCTTGGCCTCACGGTCGCGGCCCAGGTCGTCGCGTGCCCTCTCGTTGCTTACCGGAGTACTTCTCCTCGCTGGGTGCTCCGGCGCGTCCGACGAGGCGACCGTGACCGCCTCGCCCGAGACCACCGCGCCGGCCGCGATCACCACGCCACCTGTCCCCGAGGAACCGGCCGATACCGGGCCAGAGACGTCCCGGACAGCAGCGCCGACCACGACACCCTCCAGCTCGACAACGACGACCCTCCCGTCGGACCCCTTGCGTATCGAGACGACGACGGGACCGGTCACCGGCGGTGCCAGCGAGGTCGATGGCGTGCGGCACTTCCTCTCGATTCCGTTCGCCGAGGCACCCGTCGGAGACAACGCGTGGCGGCCACCGGCGCCTCGCACGGCGTGGAGCGACCCGCTTGACGCCACAACCGTCGGCCCGTCGTGCCCGCAGTCGACTGGAGGAATCGGGAGTGCCTTCATCATCACGCCCGAGTCCGACCCGGACTGTCTCCGCCTCAGCATCTGGGCGCCCGATGAAGCTGACGAGTTTCCGGTGATGGTCTGGCTCCACCCTGGCGAGTTCAAGACCGGATCGGCCGCCGACCGCTACTACACCGGTGACAACCTGGCCGAAGATGGAGTCGTCGTCGTCAACGTCAACTACCGCCTCGGCCCGCAAGGGTTCCTCGTCACCGACGACCTCCGCGAGGAATCTCTCGACGGTGCGGTCGGCAACTACGGCTTCCTCGACCAGCAACTCGCACTCGAATGGATCAGCGCCAACATCGCCGCCTTCGGCGGCGACCCGAATCGCATCACGATCTTCGGCGAATCCGCCGGCGGCGCCTCAGTGTGCGGGCATCTCGCTGCGTCGACGTCGAAGGGTCTGTTCCATCAGGCGATCGTGCAGAGCTCGGGTGGTTGCACCGGCTTTCGTCCGGTCGAGGTGGCACTCGAAGAGGGGACCGCACTTCTGGCAGAACTCGCGTGTCCGGATGTCGCCTGCGTTCGCGAGCTGCCGGACGACGCGGTGATCGCCGCCGCAGACTCCCTCGGACTGGGCGCAGGCCTCGTCGCCGACGGAGTCACCTTCGACACTCCCGCCTTCGACCTCGCCGATGCCGGTGAGCTGTCCGGCCTCCCTGTGCTGATCGGATCCAACGCGGACGAAGCAACACTGTTCACGCTGGGCGCCGAGGAACCAGACGTGGCAGTCCTCCGCAACTACGCGACGAACTTCACCGACGACCCCGACGTCCTGCTCGATCTCTATCCCGCCGACGAGTACGAGACCAACCTCGCCCGCTACCAGGACATGCTCACCGAGTTGGAGTACGTCTGTCCGACACTCGACTTCGCATCTGCAGCCGACTCGGCATTCGTGTATCACTACATCTTTGTGCCGACAGAGGACGCAGTAGGGCTTGGCGCGACCCACGGCGCCGAACTGTCAACTCTGTTCGCCCACGTCGAGGGCCTGGCAATCGATGTCGAATGGACCGAACGTCGCGAACAGGTCGCTACCCAGATCCAGGCAGCCTGGGCTGAGTTCGCTCGCGATGGCGACCCCGGCGATCTCTTCGACCCCTACGCCGACGCCGGCTTGATCACCGTGCTCGACACAGTCTTGGAGCAGGCCGACACCATCCGCGAAGGCCGATGCGAGGCAATCGCAGCTCTCTCGCCGTCGTGACCAACGGTGAGCAAGGCGGCCTCGCCGGCTGGCCGCCTCACTGAGTGCGAGAGCTCCAACCACGTCGAGGTCGAACTGGTAGTCCTGAGCGCCGGAACCGGTTAGCGACGGTCTGTGCGTCGACCCCGAACCGGTGGGCAACGTCAGCCAACGACGATCCGGCTGCGTAGAGCTCGGCTGCTTGGTTGAGGATGTCGCCGTCCCATGCCGTCTGTTCACTGTGGCGCGGGACACCGTGGCGGTCGAGGTGGCCGGTCACGGTGGTTCGGTGGATGCCGAAGTCGACGGCGAGCTGGCTGATGGTGGCGCCGGCTCCGTAGGCCTTGACGAGGTCGTCGATGTTGGTGGGGGAGAGGCGTCGTGGGGAGGGTTTGAAAGTCGTCCCTCTTTCTTCTCGAGGCCCCTCGGAGTGGTCGTCGGAGGGTCCAGTTTGGGGGGTTTCGACGCTTCTTCTGGAGTCGGCGATCTGCTCTGACCGTTGTGCCACAAAGGTTTCCGTGATCTTCCGAGGGTATGAAAGCCGTTCCGTGAGGTCCACTCGTTGTGGAAGTCACAACGTTTCACCAGGTCAGAGGCGGCTTTTCGCGATAGTCGGCGAACCGACCTCATCGCGCTCTTTCAAACCCTCGCGTCTGTTGGTCACAGGGATTATTGGGCGCCGCCGTGCCGCCGGTTACCGAGTGGCCAACACGGCTACCGGTGGCGGCGTCAGCGTTCCCGTTCGCGATTCGACTCCGACCGTGAACTCCCTCAGCGAGCGGTGCCGCAACCGAAGCTGACGGGTCGATAGGCCGCACTCGTGCGGTGTTTCACCAGGAACAGCGGACCGCGAGCCGCTGGAGCTGTTCAGGCGATTCGGGCAGCTGTTGCTGCGTCGGTGCAGGTTTGGCATCGGATGGTTCGGGCCGCTGGTTCGATAGCTATGTGTCGTCCGAGCGGGACCATTCGGCTGAGGCGGCGTGTGCTCGGGGAAGCGTGGTCGACGCAGATGCCGGCGCCGCAGTCGTGACAGATGGCGACGGCGGGCGTGGTCTGGTCGATGGTCGCGGAGTCGTAGCAGTTCATGAGTCGGCCGGTTCTGGGGTGGGTGAGTTGGCGATGGTTTCCGGTGCCGGTTGGGGGAACCAGGCGCGGGTCCGGTTGGCGAACGAGACGAGTGAGAGCATGACCGGGACCTCGATGAGGACACCGACGACAGTGGCGAGAGCGGCGCCGGAGCCAAGCCCGTAGAGGCTGATCGCGACGGCGACGGCGAGCTCGAAGAAGTTGGAGGTGCCGATCATCGCGGCGGGTGCAGCCACGTCGAATGGGAGCCGAATGAGGCGGGCAGCACCGTATGCGATCGAGAAAATCCCGAAGCTCTGAATCAGCAACGGTATAGCGATCATGACGACCCGGGCCGGCTCGTCGACGATCGTTTCGGCTTGGAAGCCGAACAGGAGCACGACGGTCAGCAGCAGTCCGATGATGGAGGTCGGCTTCCATCTGGTCGCGAATCGTTCGACGGCGTCGGGACCGCCTCGTTTGAGCAGTGATGATCGGGTGATGAGTCCGGCGGTGAGGGGAACGACGACGAAGATGATCACCGAAGCAACGAGGGTGCCCCAGGGGACAGTGAGGTCGGTGACGCCGAGCAGGAGTCCGGCGATCGGGGCGAACGCGAAGACGAGGATGATGTCGTTGATCGAGACCTGGGCGAGGGTGTAGTTGGGGTTGCCGCCGGTCATTTGGCTCCACACGAACACCATTGCGGTGCAGGGTGCGACACCGAGCAGGATCATTCCGGCGATGTATTCCTCGGCGTCAGCGGATGGGACGAGGTCGGCGTAGATGTAGCGGAAGAACAAGATCGCGAGGCCGGCCATCGTGAACGGCTTGATGAGCCAGTTGACGGTCAAGGTGAGCGCCAGGCCTTTTGGTTTGCGGCCGACGTCGGCAAGGCAGTCGGGTTCGACCTTTAGCATCATCGGGTAGATCATCAGCCAAATCAAGACCGCCACTACCAGGTTGACGCGAGCGACCTCGAGGTCGGCGACCCCTTCGAATATGCCGGGCACGGCGAGCCCCAACCCGACGCCAGCAGCGATCGCGGCAGCGACCCATACCGTCAAGAAGCGTTCGAACCTGCCCATCACGCCACCCGCGACTTCCTGGACGGCAGCATCGCAGTCGACGGGCCGTCGGATGGGCGCTCTACCCGCGCCACGTCGAACAGTGTGGTGGCGAGATCCTCGAGTCGAGCGCCGACGAGGGTGTAGTCGATCCAACGCCCACGACGTTGCGCCGTCACCAGCCCGACGTCGCGGAGCACACCGAGATGATGCGACAGCAGACTCGGTGCCGCCCCCGACACCTCGGCGAGCTCGCACGCACACCGCGTCCCGCGACGAAGCTCACTCACCACCCTCCAGCGGACCGGATCCCCCAACACCCGACACATTTCAATCCCGACTGAATCGTCCACCACATCAGCTTGAATCGAGGGGACACGTGCCACCAGGGACCGAAGTCACGACATCGGAGCTGCAGGCGACTTCCCCTCCCGCGGACTCAGGTCGGAGATGGTTCGGTGAGCAGCATGAACTCCATCGGCGTGACCGGCAGGTTGTGGCGTGCCTTCCAACGCCAGCAACGGCGGATGCACACCCGCATCGAGTTGCCGATCCGGGGCACCTGGTGTCGGCCCTGATGCGGTACCACGAAATAGCGTCCTCGACCCGGCGTTATACGCGGGGGCCGCCGGCGTGAGTCGCGGGTGTCACCAGCGGGAGCGCGACGAGGGGTGATGCGTGGTGGCACCCTCCTCGGCCTTCGCTCCGATCGCGCTCTTGATCGTCGCGGTCGTCCTCGTCACAACGTGGCGCCGGAGCCTGGACGCTCAGTGACGCCCAGCGTGCTCGGCGATCAACCGCGGCGAATCGGGCGTGCGGACGCGACGGGTCGAGCGAGAGCGCGCTCCCGGGCGAACACCGCCAGGCCGGCGCCGGCGATCAGGGCGATCCCGACCCACACGACCGGAGCGGGAACCTCGCCGAACACCACCCAACCCCAGAAGATCGCAAGCGGCAACGCGACGTACTCGAAGGAGGCGACGACGGCGGCCGTGCCGAGGCGATAGGCCTGGCTCAGCGAATAGCCGATGAGGGCCGACATGAGGCCAAGCACGGCGAAGATCCACAGGTCGCCCGCTGCCGGCCAGACCCAGGCCCGAAACAGGAACTCGAGTGCCTCGCTCTGGCCGTCACCGGCGAAGCGCCCGTCACCGGCGACCAGGAAGAACCCGACGCTGACGACGATGAACGTGCCCTGGATATAGATCGTCATCGCTGACGCCGCTGATTGCCCACCGAGCTTGCGGGTGAGCACCTGCATGCCCGAGTAGCAGGCGGCAGCGGCGACCGGCAGGAGCAAGTTCCACCGCGGGATGCCACCCCAGTCGGCGCCCGGGGCCATCATCACAGCGACACCGAGCAGCCCGACCGCGATGGCGGCGATCCGGGGCGCGCCGATGGGCTCGCCGAGCACCGGGATCGCGAGAAGGGTGATGAACAGCGGCGCCACGAAGAAGAGCGCTGTCGCCGCGCCGAGGGGCATCACGGCGAGGGCGGCGAAGAAGGTCATGTTGGCGACGACGATCAGCACGGCGCGTAGCGTGTGGAGGGCCGGCCGGTCGGTGCGCAGTAGTGACACACCACCCTCCATTCGAAGGAAGGCGAGGCTCGCCGTCAAGCCGATCGCAGAGCGAACGAATACCATCTGATGCAACGGGTAGCCATCGGACAGGAACTTGATCAGCGTGTCGTTGACGCTGATGCACAGCATCCCGGCAAGAATCAAGGCGATAGCGCGTGTCTCGGCGTTCAAGCCGCACAACGTACCCACGCGTTGACCGGACATCTCCACGTGATCGAACGAGGGGCTGTGTGGCGTTGGGATGCCCGACATGCTCACGAACGGAAGGACGTCTTCGATGTGCCTGCCCGTCGCGCTCCCTGCACAGCGCCACCGGTGTCTCCGAGGTGCCAGAAGCAGACACCTGACAACGCCGATCGGCAACCCGGCCCGTCCCAACGAACGGGCGCCGCATCGCGGCCCATATCTGGCGCCCGATAATGCTCAGCGCCGCTCGTGTTGGGCATGCCCATCGCCTCGGGTGACACGCGGTTGCCGTCGGGATCGGACATCGACTCGGTGTAGACGAGCCGGTTGGGCTGGTCGATCACCCGGTACTCGCCGACGAACCACATCCGGGACTGGCCGTCGGGTGTCTGCATCTCGATGCAGAAGTGGCGTGTGCCTCCGACGGTGACGTCCATCTCGATGACCGGGACCGTCGCGCCGGCCGGGCCGTACCACGCAGCGAAGTGCTCGGGGTCGGTCCACATCTGCCAGACGAGGTCGATCGGGGCGTCGAGGGTTCGTTCGAGGGTGACGGACTGAGTGGCGGTCATGAATCGGCTCCTTCCGATGGTGGTTGGATGTGTCGGAGGTAGTCGCCGAGACGCTCGAAGCGCTCTTCCCAGATCGGTCGGTACTGCTCGGCCCAGCCCGCGACGTCGGCGAGGGGGGCGGGGTCGAGCCGGCACGGTCGGAACTGGGCGTGTCGGCTGCGTTCGATCAGGCCGACGCGTTCGAGCACCTTGATGTGTTTGGAGATCGCCGGCAGCGTCATGGCGAACGGTGCTGCGAGTTCGTTGACCGTCGCCTCGCCCTCGGCCAGGCGGGCCAGGATCGCTCGTCGGGTCGGGTTGGCGAGCGCCGCGAACGTCTCGTCGAGCCGGTTGTCGTCGATGGGGTGATCTGCGGCGAGCATTCCGAGTGGTTTCCAATGTGGTTGATTAACCAAGAGGGAAATTAACGGTCCTCGATCGTGCTGTCAAGCCCGAGATCGTGGTCGCAGTAGATCTTCGAGAAGCTTTGGTCGAGGTGTCGATCTGCGTGGGCGACCGTCGTCATCTTCACGACAACGTCAACCGAGCTCCCACATGGAGGCAGACATCATGACCAACCAATCCGACCCCGTCGCTCTGCTCGAGCAGATCTACGACCACACCGAAGGTGTGCTCGCCGAGGTCGACCCCGATCAGTACGAGCTGACCACGCCGTGCACCGAGTGGAACGTGCGCGAGCTCGTCAACCACGTGATCGGCAGCGTCCATGTCATGGCCTCGGCCGTCGTGGGTGACGTGCCGCCGGCCGGCGATCCGCCCGATTTCACTGCGTCGAACCAGCCGGCCAAGGAATTCCGCACTGCAGCGGATCGTTCGCTGGCGGTGTGGCGCACCGACGGCGCACTCGACGGCACCGTCCGGCTCGGCCTGGTCGAGCTGCCGGCACAGGCTGCGCTCGGGATCAACCAACTCGACGTCCTCACCCACTCCTGGGACGTCGCGGAGGCGATCGGCGCTGACCGGTCGGTGGACCCGCCCGTCGCGGAGTCGGTGCTCGCTGCGTCGCAGATGATCATCTCCGACGAGATGCGCGGCGAGTGTCCGATGCCAGCGGACCCGGTCCTCGCCGAGTGGGCCGCTGCCCTGAGCCTTGCGGGCGATTGGGGGTGGGTGGTCGTCGCCCAGTGGAACCTTGTGTACATGACAGACGAGCAGCGCCTCTCGTTTGCTGCGGGGATCGAGCGGGTCCCGATCGCGATCGGAGAGCACATGTTCGGGCCGACAATGGTTGCGCTCGGAGCCGATTGGCGGACGGGGCCAACCATGGCGAGGTCGTGGCGAGAGCTCTTCAGCAACGCCGGTGGCATGGTGCTCGCAGACACCCCGGGCGGTCGGGCGGAGCTGGAGTCCCTCGTGTACGAGGAATCCCCTGAGGAGGAGGCAACCATGCCTCCGATGCCGAGCCGACAGCCCCGACCGCCGAGGTGACGATGTCTCGCGTCGGTGCAAGTTCGTGGTGCTTTTTCATGGCTGTCCACGGACCACCGACAGCCGGCGGGTCACGGACACGTAATGACCGACGGGATCGAGCTCCGGACGACACTCTGGTCGCCCCGCGACGACACCCGAATCTGTTGCGGGAGCTACCGTGGATCGGTGGGCAGTGACAGGTGGGACGTCCGCATCGCGACGCCGGACGATGCCAGCGAGGTCGCCAGGCTGCTGCATGACTTCAACACCGAGTTCGATACGCCGTCACCAGGTCCGGATGTTCTTGCTGCCCGACTCGGATCGCTGCTCAACACAGCGACCACGTTTGCGATCTTGGCTGGTCGCCCGGCGGTCGCAGTAGCTCTGGTGACGATGCGGTCGAACGTCTGGTACGACGGCTCGGTGGCGTTGCTCGACGAACTGTACGTCGTCCCCGACCATCGCGATCTGGGGATCGGCTCAGCCGTGATCGATCAGTTGTTCGCCACGGCGCGGTCGATGGGCATCGCCGTCATCGAGATCAACGTCGACGAAGGAGACCGCGATGCCCAGCGCTTCTACGAGCGTCACGGGTTTTGGGCGACCGAGCCGGCGACGAACGAGCGTGCGTTCTACTTCTTCCGGCAGTTCGCAACCTGACGATCGATCGTGATTGTCGTGTCCCCGCGACGGGCTTCGAACCATGGTCGACCAGCGCTCGATGTCACTCGCTCGGAATTTGCCCCTCGGCGTGGACCGCAACGCACCCTCGAGCATCGATCAAGCCCTGGTGCGGCACCGCATGGTCAAGTCGTCGACCCGGTGTTCTGGGGTGGGCACTTCGAACGTGGTCAGGCTCGTATGTAGCCGGGCGGTCGCGGCGTCTTGCCCGATGCAAGACTGGCTGTCATGTATGCGGTCGCCACATTTCTCGTCGTCGCGGTGATTACTCTCGCTCTCGGGCAGCTCGCCACAGGCGCGCTGATCGCGACCGGTGTCCCACCGGAAATCGCTGCGTTCCAGGCCCGCTCGGCGTTCAGCGGAGCGGGCTTCACCACGACCGAGGCAGAGAACGTCGTCAACCACCCAACACGCCGCCGAATCATCGCGACCACGATGTTCGCCGGCAGCTTGGGCACTCCGACTCTTGTCGTGACCGTGCTGCTCGGGTTCGTCGCGCCGGGGCCCGGCTCCACCATCGAACGCACCCTCGCGTCGTTGTCGGGAGCCTTCCTCATCGTGGTCAGCCTGCTCAACAAGGTGGTGCGGAGCTGGCTCGTCGGCATCGGCAACCGCTACACGGCGCGACGGCTCCGGCCGGCCCTCGGGGGTGGCGCAGAGGAGATCCTGTCGCTCGGCGATGGGTTCGTGATCGACGTCCTCCAACTCGATGTCGACCCCGCTCCGACCGCCCGCAGCCTCCGCTCGCTGGCCCACTCCCTGCCGGGTATCACGGTGCTCGGGATCAGGTCAGATGGCATGTACCGGGGAGAGCCACCGGTCGATCACGAACTGCATGCCGGCGACCAGCTGATCGTGCACGGCCACCGGGATCGAATCGTCGACCTGCTCGCTGCGAGTGGCCAGGGCAAGGGATAGGTGTGCTCCGGCACCGCCTGCCGTCCAGCGCGACGAAGCGAACCCGATGATCACACGCGACACGCTACGAAGCCGCCGTCGGCGTCCCGGACGTACCGGTTCCTGGAGCACCGAGGGTTTTGAGAGCTGTCCCGTGGCCGATCTCGATGCGGTTGCGCCGACGGGATTGAGATCACGTGTCAAACGTTCTGTTTTGGTGAGACTCCGGTTGGCGACGGTGTGAGGATAGGGGCGGATGAGAGCTGCGATCCGCGACCTGTCCGAGGACGAGCGTCGCCAAGTTGTCGACTGGATCGGAGAGCGGCCCGAGACGGTCCTCGTCGTGGCTGCGCTCGGGTTGGGTGATGGTCGTCTCTGGATCGACGTCATCCACGAGCTCAACGAGCGGGTCGAGCTGTGCCACCACCCGCTGGTACGCCGGCGGCGTGCGCCTCCAGGGCGTGCCAGGCCCTGCAGCATGACGGTCTGGTACCCGTGTGGGGGACGAGTTCCGAGAACACCGCGTCGCTGGTGGTCGCACAGAAGCTCGGCTTCGTAGCGACCACTCGCCTCACCTTCTTGCTACGAGGCGACGAGTAGGTGACTGCGACCCGGCGTTATGGGGGGGGACGCTCTCACGACAGAGCTTGCCCGGGGTCGTGAGATGTGCGACGTGGGCCGCTACCGCTCGGGTCTCGGTGGCGCGGTCGGGCGAGCAGCAGGATTCCACAGCACGTGACGACGGAGCCGATCGCAATCATCGCCCGAGTGTGGTTCCCGGTCGCCGGAAGTGTGTCGCCGACCGGGCTGGCCGTGGTGGGAGGTTGCGGACTCGTGATGTCGTAGATGCGCACGTGCCCCGAATCGGTTCCGTTTCCGTCGTTTCGATCTGCGCCGATTGCGATACGGCCACCGTCGACGGTCATCGCCACGGTTCTCCCGAAGAAGTCATGGGCGGCCTCGCCTTCGATGCCGGTGCCGACCTGTGTCCACTGTCCGGTGAAGACATCCCAGTCGTACACATAGACGTGACCCGGGTCTTCACCGGTCGATTCCGCCCCGACCGGTAGCGTCGCCCCGGGTGCCCCGACTGCGATCCGGCGCCCGTCGCCGGAGATCGCCACCGAGTCGCCGAACTGGCTCCCCTCGGTGACAGCTTCGACATCGGTGCCGACTTGTGCCCATGTGGAGGTGGTGCTGTTCCGGTCGTACACGCGCACGATCCCTGAACCATTGGCCCCGGGGGCGGCGATCGCGATTCGATTCCCGTCGTCCGAGAGGTCGATCCGCCATCCGAACGAGTCGCCGGCTGCGCCGTCGATGTCCCCTCCGACCTGGGCCCACATGGACGCCGTGCTGTCCCAGTCGTACACCTGTACCGGGCCGCCTTCGCTGGCCCCCGAACTGACTGCGAACTGGTTCCCGTCGGCCGAGAGGGACACCGACGTCCCCTTCGCGTCGAATTCCGCGCCGATGAAGGACTCGCCAACCGGTGTCCACGCCGGTGGTGCGTCGTTCGACTCGAAGACAGCCGCATACCCGGACACGTTGCCGAACACACTTGGATACACCGGAGCTCCGCCGGCGACTCGTTTGCCGTCCCCCGACAACGCGACGGACCTGCCGAAGGCGCCCTCTGCTTCGCCTTCGATGTTCCCGGCGACCTGAGCCCACGCGCCGCCGTCCCACCCATACACACTGACCCGACCGGGCCCTGAGCCATCGGCCGCTCCAACGGTCTGGGCCCCGACCGCAACACGACGTCCGTCCGCTGACATCGACACCGCGCCCCCGTAGCTCGACCCGAACCCGGGATTGCCCGGCTCGCCGTCGATGTCCGCTCCGACTTGAGTCCACATCGCGGTGGTGCCGTTCCAGTCGAAGACACGCACATGACCGGCAGAGTCCCCGGCCCCGTCGTTGCCGGGTGCGCCGACCGTGACCCGATTCCCGTCGCCTGACAAGGCGACGAAACCGGCAAGGTCCATCGGAGCCTCACCATCGATGTCACCACCCACCTGATCGAAGACCACACCAGCGTCGACCCCGCGGCCGGACCCGGCTGCGACGCCCGCACCCAACACGGCAAGCGAGACCAACGAGGCACGGACCGCAGCCGCTCGACCCGCCCGACGCCACATCCGACTCATCACCGCAACCCTCCTCCAACTCGCTCTGCCACCCAGCTACGAACAGCATGCACCGGGAGCGCCGACACCACCAGGGTCGATCGGCACCCCGCGGTGCGCCGGCAGAAAGCGCCGAGGACGCATTCTGCCGGCTCGCGAGCAGCGGGACCGGGTTCGCAGACTGCGATCACGGGGCACCTCTGTCGATGGTCGACTCGACCCTCGCGACCAGCGCGTGCGCCACACTCCAGATGTATGATTCGCAGCGACGTTGATCCCTGCGGATCACGGGCATCGACTTGTGTTTCGACCGATCGAGGAAGGCCGCTGATGGACGCGTTATCTGTGGACGGGGACGGGCGTGAAGATGGGCGGAGCCGACGCGAGGCCGTTCCTCGTGGGAGCCATGGAGAGTGGGTGCCGGCAGCAGACCGTCCCGACCCGATCGACATCCTGTTGGCGTCGAACGAGGGCCGCGTCGAGGATCTGATCCCGATCCGGTTCGGTCGGATGGCGGTGAGCCCGTTCACGTTCCTGCGTGGCTCGGCGGCGGTGATGGCCGCCGATCTCGCTCCGCTGCCGACGACGGGCCTGCAGGTCCAGGCGTGCGGTGATTGCCATCTGATGAACTTCGGGTTGTTCGCGACGCCGGAACGGAACGTGGTGTTCGGTCTCAACGACTTCGACGAGACGATGCGAGGGCCGTGGGAATGGGATCTGAAGCGCTTGGTGGCGAGCTTCGTCGTGGCGGCTCGCGATGTCCGGCTCGACGATGAGCAGGCGTTCGCGGTGGCGGCGACGTCGGTGCGGGCCTACCGGGAGCGGATGTGGGAGTTCGCCGAGATGAGCCCGCTCGAGATCTGGTACGACCGAATCGATCTGGCGAGAGCCGTCGAGGACGCGCCGGACAAGGCCGCCCGGAAGCGCCGCGAACAACTCGACCGGCGGGCCCGCAAGCGGGTCGCCGAGAGTCTGTTCCCCAAGCTGGTCGACCTCGCGGACGGGCGGATGCGCATCGCGGATCAGGTCCCGTTGATCTATCACCCGCCCGAACTCACGACAGAAGAGGCGGTCGAGTTCCTGCAGATCTACCGATCCTCGTTGCCGGAGGATCGACAGGTGCTGTTCGACCGGTATCGGTTCGAGGACGCCGCCGCCAAGGTCGTCGGAGTGGGCAGTGTGGGTACCCGGTGCTTCGTGGCGTTGTTCAGCGCCGAGGGCGGACAACCGCTGTTGCTGCAGGTCAAGGAGGCCAACCCCTCGGTGCTCGCTCCCTACTTCGGCGACGGCGACGAGCGGGTGCAGAATGGCAAGCGCGTCGTGGTGGGCCAGCACCTGATGCAGCCGGCGAGCGACATCTTCCTCGGATGGGGAACCGGCCGGGCCGGCCGGGACTTCTATGTCCGCCAACTCCGCGATATGAAGATGTCGATCACCTTGACGGCGGATGCGAAGGCGATGGAGCGGTACGCGGAATTTTGTGGGCTGGCGCTCGCCCGTGCCCATGCCAACACCGGTTCTGCCGCCTCGATCGCCGGCTATCTGGGGGCCGGCAGCAAAGGGGACGACGCGTTCGCTCGATTCGGAGTGGCGTACGCCGATCAATCCGAGCGGGACCACCGAGCCCTGGTCGAGGCGATCGAGAGCGATCGGGTCCCGGCGATCATGGAGACGTTGT
This sequence comes from uncultured Acidimicrobiaceae bacterium, assembly GCA_963699815.1. Taxonomy (GTDB): domain Bacteria; phylum Actinomycetota; class Acidimicrobiia; order Acidimicrobiales; family Ilumatobacteraceae; genus Ilumatobacter. Next base: position 17,332 of record CAVOVK010000014.1, read on the forward strand.
AGGCCTTCCAGCTCCATTGGCGGCGAGGCGGGTGAGTTCCCGGCCGTCCAGGGGAGCACCTTGGTCTCGGCTTCGACGTGCCACATTTCGCTCCGGGCGATCAGCCGGTCCGGGGTGCGCCGTTGCGGCGTCGTGGCTCAGCTCTCAGGGGGCGACGGGGGAGTTCGGTCCGCCCGTCGGGGTGAGCGATGTTGCCGCCGGCCGCCGTTTCGGGCACGATGAGGTTGCGCTCGACCTACCTGGAGGTTTCCGTGAGCACCAACGATCTGTCGGCCGATGAGCTCGCTGCGATCGCGGAGGATGCGTACGTCTTTTCGTTTCCGATGTTGATGGGCTACCGGTATTGCTTCGCGACATTCCTGGTCCCGTCGCTGCCGTCGTACCGGGGCGGGATGAACGAGGTCCACGGTGACCCTGTGACGCTCGATCACAACTTCAAGGACGTCATCACCCCCAACGCGGACACCCCGTACACGATGGTCGCGCTCGATCTCCGCGCCGAACCGATGGTGCTCGATGTGCCCGAGGTCCGCGACCGGTACTACGTGATGCAGTTCGTCGACTTGTTCGGCACGAATCCGCATTTCGTCGGTTCTCGCTCCACCGGTCCCGGCGCCGGGTCGTACCTGCTGGTCGGGCCGCGGTTCACGGGTGACGTTCCGGACGGGTTCTCCGGCGTGCTCCATTTCGAGACCGATCTCGTGTTCATCATCGGGCGAACCCAACTGCTCGGCCCCGACGACGTCGAATCGTTGCGGCCGATCATGGAGGCCTACCGCGTGGAGCCGCTGTCGTCACGGCGCGGCACCGACGCCGCGACGGCACCTGGATTCGACTGGCCCGTTTGGAGCGACGAGGCCTCGCGGGACGAACGGTTCATCGGCTACGTCAACCGATTGCTCGAATGGTGTCAGCCGCCGCACCCCAGCGAAGAGGCGATGTTCGCGCGGTTTGCGTCCGCAGGAATCGGTGCCGGGCTGGCCTTCGACGCCGACGACCTGGACGACGGCGTTCGCGCCGCGCTTCGCCTCGGGGTCGACCGGGCCCGCACGAAGATCAGTGCCAAGGTGGGCAACATCGGAGGGAAGATCAACGGCTGGTCGGCAGTCGAGGCGCTCGGCAGCCGCGAATTCTTTGCCGGCGACTACCTCTTGCGTGCAGCCGGGGCGATGGCGGGCTGGGGTGGGAACGACAAGATCGAGGCGTACTACCCCATGTGTCGGGAAGACAGCGACGGCCGACCATTGTCGGGCGCGTCCCGTTACCACCTTCACCTCGCCACGCCGCCGCCGGCAAAGGCATTCTGGTCGGTCACGATGTACGACACGTCGTACGACGGCGTCGCGGGTTACCTCGTCGACAATCCGATCCACCGCTACCTGATCAACTCCACCACCACCGGCCTCGTGCACGGTGACGGCGGGTCGCTGGACATCCAGATCCAGCACGACGAACCGGACAGCGAGTCAGGCAGAGCGAATTGGCTGCCGTCGCCGTCCGGAGACTTCTACCTCACGATCCGCATCTATTGGCCCGAACAAGAGGCGCTCGATGGCACATGGGAACCTCCGCCCGTCGTCCGCGTCTGACGCCTGAGGGTCGCGCCAGGATGTGACGCCCGGTTGTGGCGGTTTCTTCGCAGCAAACCGTCCACAAACCGGTCGCTGGTCGGGCGCAAACCGGCGAAGTTCAGAGTGAGTCATGTCAGCCGGTGCCATCGGGGCAGCGGCAAGAACAAGGGGATATGACATGACTGGACACTTCAATCTTCACCACGCCACGTCGGTCGGCTCGTTGACCGATACGACCGGGCATCGCCTCGGCGGCACTCGTCGCACACTTCGCTGGGTGCTTCCCGTCACTGCCGCTGCAGTGGCGGTGACGGCCATCACCGCCGGAGCCGTCCGTCTCCACGATTCGGTGACGAGTGGAGCCGGTTCGGTGGGGCGGTCGGTTGGTGTGGAGTTGGTGGGGCCTGAGGAGCAGGCGTTTCTCGATGGCGACTTCGTCCAGACCGACTCGTTCGTGGCCAGCGGATGCGCATCGCAGGTTCCTTGCTGATCACTACGACTCGACCGAGCGCAACAGTGCTCGCGAAGCTCGGCTTCCCCGGAACCCGATCCGCTCGACGGATCGGGTTCCGGCGTTTTCGGGGCCGATCGAGCTCAGCCGGCCACGACGGTGGGGAGTTCGCTCCATTCCGTAGCGATTCCCTCGTTGCCGAGCTGGTCGAAGCGCTGCTCGCCGATCGACTCACGACACGAGTCGGTTGCGCGCTGAGCGAGCGGTCGCACCGATCGTCGCAGCACGATGTCGAGGCGTGCCGCTCGCCGGCCGCGAACCCGAACAGGATCGCAGCGGACTCGTATTGTCGGAGGTCGTGGGCGGCGACGGCCAGGTAGGTCGCGACATGCATCGATAGAGCGAGGCGCCGACCGTCCTCATCGATCATGTCGGCCAGAACCCCGAGGCGACCCGGCGCCATCACCGGATCACCCCGCGCCAGGTCGATCGGTACGCGCACGAGATGGACGGCTCGGACCCGACCGGCGTAGTCGTTGACATCCAGGGGAGGAATCACTGCCACAGCGTCGTCGGTTCTGCCGACCGCCCCCAGGGCTTCGGTACGAAGGAGGCGGAGATCGCCCTGCGCTGCCTCGTCGAGCTCGTCCAAGCGCTCGGTCAAGCGCGCGACCTGATCCCAGTGTCCGGCGCATGCGGCGACACCCGCCTCGATCTTGATCGCAGCTTGCGGCGCCTCGATTGCCACGCCCAAGATCTCGTCGAGCCGGCCGAGGATTTCGGGGCCGTCGTCCAAGGTGCCGGTCAGCCACGATTGCTCGATCCGATAGTTCAGGAGCGAAACCAGACGGGGACCGACGGGTGTGGCGTGCCACGCGTCCTCGAGCAGCGATTCGCACGCTCGTGGATGTGCATTCGTCGGCGCAGCGGACGCATCGAACCGGATCCCAGCGTCGTCGTCAGCGAGTAGCTGCCGTTCGAGTTCTTGCAGGTCTCGGGAGGGGTCGATGCCGAGTTCGGAGCCGAGTCGACGGCGAAGATCGCCATAGGCACGGAGTGCGTCGGCGGTGCGCCCCGATCGCCGCAGTGCGACCATCAGGAGTTGCACCGCTGCCTCGTCGAGGGGCTGCTCGCGCACGACGGTCTCGATGTCGCGGATCGCGTCCGCGTGTCGGCCCTGTGCGATCCGGGCACCCGCCTAGGTGCGCCGCGCGAGCAGACGCCCGGCTTCGACGTGTCGGGCGGTGACCTCCGTGAACGGTTCGTCGGCGAGGTCGGCGAAGGGGCGGCCGCGCCACAGTTGAAGCGCCCGCTCGATCGATGCCTCACTTCGCTTCGGATCGGTTGGCAACGCCTCGCGAGCTTCCCTGACGAGCCGTTCGAAATGGTGTACGTCCACCTGGACGGGATCGATATCGAGCAGGTAACCCGCGGGGGTGGTGACCAGGAGAGCGCCCTCGCCCCGGCGGTCGGGTTCGAGCACGTTGCGGAGCTCGGAGACCTGGTAGGCGACCGCCTTGACTCCGGTTGCCGGTACGTCGTCACCCCAGACCTCGTCGAGCAGACGATCAGCCGACACTGCTTCGCCGGCATGGATGGCCAGATACGCCAGTACCGACCGCTGGCGGCGAGCCGTGAGGCGATGTTCGACCCCTCGAACTTCCACCAGGAGGGGGCCCAGCAGAGCGATGCGACTGCCGCCAGTCAGGTCATCCGATCGGCGCATCGCGTTCTGAACCCCTCCTCGCGCAACTACCACCGGATGCTACCGGATGGGCCGATTCGCGTTGGTCGACCGATCGATCGACGAATCTGATGGAATCCACAGCTGACGGCCGGGGAGGAAGAACGCCCCAGGCCGTATCGATGCCGGGCCGGGTTGGCGGCTGCGCCGACGATTGCTGCCTTGGCGACCGGGGCGCCAACTGCTGTGACCGAGCTCTACGCCGATTCGGTGGGGAGATCCTCGGCTCGCCACTCGGGGAAGCCACCGTCCAGGCGGCGCGCGTTGCGTCCGTGCTCGGTGAGCAGACGGACTGCATCGTCGGCGTACACGCAATAGGGCCCGCGGCAGTAGGCGACGATCTCGATGCTCCGGGGGAGTTCGTCGATACGGGCGGCCAGCTCGCCGACGGGGATCGACCGGGCACCAGCGATGTGTCCGGCGCCGAATTCGATGGCATTGCGAACGTCGATGACGATGAGATCTCCGTCGGTGAGACGGCGCGCGAGCTCGTCGCGGTCGATCGTGTCGAGGCTCGCCCGATCGCCCAGATACGCGGCCGCCAGCTCCGAGAGGTGGGCGAGGTGAGCGTCCGCGACGTCTCGCATCGCCACCCACAGATCGCGCACGCGATCGGACGACAACCGATAGTAGATCCGTGTGCCGTCGCGTCGAGTCGCCACGAGACCCGACGCGGCGAGGGCCCTGAGGTGGAACGAGGTGTTGGCCACGGTCTGGTCGATTTCGGTCGCGAGCGCCTCCACACTCCGTTCGCCCTGTGCCAGCACATCGATGAGCTCGGCGCGGCGACCGTTGCCCAGCGCCTTGGCGACCTCGGCGAATCCGTCGAACAACGCGTTCTTGGCGGCCCGATCTCCGATGTCGATCCGATCTGCCATGTCCCGAGGTTAGCCGTAATAATCAAGCAACTACTTGACAATTCGTGGTTGGTTCCCCCACTGTTCAAGGAACGACTTGAATAATGATCCGAGGGGCCAGCATGGAGAACACCGAGCAGTGATCGATCCTCGAACGGGCACGGTGCGGCTGGGGCTGAGGCAGAACCTGTCACAGTTCACACTGCTCGTAGCGGTCAACGCGCTCGTCGGCGGGATGATCGGCCAGGAGCGCACGGTCCTGCCCCTGCTGGCCGAGGACGAATTCGGGATCACCGCGTTCACGGCGACACTCACGTTCATCGCTGCGTTCGGGATCGTGAAGGCGGCCACCAACTTCTTTGCCGGCGCCCTGTCGGACCGTTACGGCCGCAAACCCGTCTTGGTGGCAGGCTGGATAGTTGCCGCTCCCATCCCGTTGCTGTTGATCTGGGCACCGACGTGGGGATGGGTGATCTTCGCCAACGTCCTGCTCGGCATCAACCAGGGCCTGACCTGGTCGACCACCGTCATCATGAAGATCGACCTCGTCGGTCCGCAGCGCCGAGGGCTCGCGATGGGCCTCAACGAGGCCGCCGGCTACGGCGCCGTCGCTGCCACCGCGCTCGCCACGGGTTACATCGCCGAGCGATGGGGCCTGCGCCCCGAGCCGTTCTTCCTGGGCCTCGCCTACGCCGGCCTCGGACTCGGCATGTCCGTGTTCTTCGTGCGAGAGACCCGCGGTCACGCCGATCACGAAGCCGCCGGCCACATCCCCACGAGGGGGCACCTTCACCACGAGCTCTCCACGGGCGAGGTGTTCGCTCTCACGAGCTTCCGGGAGAAGGCGCTCTCGGCGGCATCACAAGCCGGCCTCGTCAACAATCTCAACGACGGCCTCGCGTGGGGCCTGTTCCCGATCTTCTTCGCTGCGTCCGAGCTCTCCGTCGGTCGGATCGGTGTCCTCGCCGCGATCTACCCCGCTTGCTGGGGGCTCGGGCAGTTGTACACCGGAGCGCTCTCCGACCGCATCGGCCGGAAGCCGCTGATCGCCGGGGGCATGCTCACCCAAGCGGCTGCGATCGCTTGGATCGCCACCATCTCGGGGTTCTGGCCGTGGGCGCTCGGAGCGGTCGTGCTCGGAGCCGGCACTGCCATGGTCTACCCGACCCTGCTCGCCACGATCGGCGACGTCGCCCATCCTGCCTGGCGGGCCCGCTCGGTCGGCGTCTACCGGCTCTGGCGCGACGCCGGCTTTGCGGTCGGGGCCCTCCTGGCCGGGATCATCGCTGATCTGGTATCGATCGAAGCGGCGATCTATGCCGTGGCTGTTCTGACCGCCGCGTCGGGTGTCGTCGTCATCGTGCGTATGTACGAAACCCATCCGCCGCACGCCCGGAGCGGTCGAGGCCCGGATGATTCCATCGCACAGAGCATCGGCTGATGCGTGGTTGTTCAGGCACCTCGTGGTCGGAACCGGTTCGTTCTGCAGCATTCGGGCGCTCTGGAGATCGGTCATCGCCGTGCTGGGCATGATCGCGGTACCGAGGGCGGCCTGTCACATGGTCAACTGCGCCGGCGAGGTGCTGGCCGCGCTGGATGCCGGCCGGCTGCGCCCAGCCCGACCATGTCGCACGACACCCGGCCGGCGCCGAAATGGGCCCGCCGAATTCGTCGGGTCCGCTGCGACGCATCCCGGATGAGCCACGCCGAACTCGACGAGTGCGAGGTGTTGGACGTCGCGAGTTCAGGTCACGTGGCCGACGGTCGTGGGCCGACCACGAGCCAGATCGCACCGGCTACGACGGCGCCGATCGCGGGGAACACGATGAATGCCCAGACCTGGCCGAGCGCCCAGTCACCCTGGAAGACTGCCGTCGCGAGCGAACGGGCCGGGTTGACGGAAGTGTTCGAGACCGGGATCGAGATCATGTGGACCAACGCCAGCCCGAAGCCGGCGGCGATCGGGCCGAAGCCCTTCGGAACACCGTTCTCGTCGGTCGTCGCGAGCACGATGAGAACGAACACGGCGGTCACGACGATCTCGATGATGGCGACCGACATCAGATCGAATCCGGACGGTGAGTGATCGCCGTAACCGTTCGAAGCGAATCCTGCGTCCTGCGCCCTGCTCATGAAACCGTCCGTGCCGCTGAGCACGAGAGCGATCAGCCCCGCGCCGATCACGCCACCGACGAACTGGCCCACGAAATACGGCACCGACTTGGCCGCGTCGAGCTTCTTCGTGGCGATCATCCCGATCGTGACCGCAGGGTTGATGTGGCAGCCCGAGATGCGGCCGATCAGGTATGCCATGCACATGAGACTCAACCCGAATGCGAGCGACACCCCGAGGATGCCGACGCTGAGCCCAGCGTCGAATCCGCCGGTCGCGAAGATCGCCGTGCCGGGTCCGCCGATCACCAGGATCGCGGTGCCGATCGCCTCGGCGAGACCTGTTCGAACGTCGTTGTCCATCGATCGCTCCTGTTCGTGGGGGCTGACCCCTCCGATCAGCCAGACCCACACTAGAAATGACGAGGGAGTGGAAGAGGGATTTGAGCCGCACCGACGCGCGCCTGCCTCGCTCGGAAGAGGGGCGCTCGTGGCATCATCAGCGCGTGGATCTACACATCGATGTCGATGATCCCACGGCGGACGACGTGGCGGCGCTGTTGGGGCGCCACCTCGAGTTCGCCCACGAGGTGACGCCGGCCGATCACGTGCACGCGCTCGACGTCGGCCGGCTCGTCGATCCGGCGGTCACGTTCTTCAGCGCGCGCCTCGACGGCGTGATCCTGGGCGTCGGTGCATTGCGGCAGCTCGACCCGAGCCACGCCGAACTCAAGTCGATGCACACCACCTCGGCGGCCCGGGGGCAGGGCGTGGCGCGCGCGATTCTCGCGCGGCTGCTGTCCGAGGCCACCGAGCGGGGCTACCAACGCGTCAGCCTGGAGACGGGAACAGCAGACGCGTTCTTGCCGGCGCGAACCCTGTACGCCAGCGTGGGGTTCCGAGCCTGCCCCGCATTCGGTGAGTACACCGACAATCCGCACAGCGTGTGCATGACGATGACGCTCCGTTCGTCACGTGATCGTGACGTCAGGCCGTCACCAGGCGTAGCCGCTGGCTCGTTTGCCGAGCACGAGGTCGTCGAACACCCGCGTGGCGGGACCGCCACCGGCCCCGTAGCAGACGTGTAGGGGGAGCAGGTGCTCCTCGCGGGGGTGGCACCAGCGGGCCCCCGGCGCGTCGGCCCAATCGATCAGTCGTCGCGTGCGTTCGTGTTCGGTCAGATCGGGATTGGTGCACGTGTCGCCGAGCCACTTCTCGAACGCCTCGTTCTGGGGATCGCCGCCTGTGACCGGATGCGTGGGGCCGAATGCGTTCATGTTGTGGAACGTGAAGCCGGAGCCGAGGAGCAGCACGTCATCGTTCGCCAACGGGGCGAGTGCCGCGCCCATCGCGACGTGTGCGCGTGCGTCGAGGCTGTTCAACAGCGAGAGCTGGATCACCGGGATCGATCCGTCGGGATACATCAACAGCAGCGGGATGAACATGCCGTGATCGAAACCTCGGTTCGCGTCGAGGCTCGGTTCGAAATCGGCCTCGGTCAACAACGTCGCGACCCGTTCGGCGAGCTCCGGGGCCCCCGGCGCCGGGTACTGGAGATGGTAGGTCTCCTCGGGGAAGCCGCCGTAGTCGTAGATCAAGCCCGGTGCGTTGCCGGATGTGATCGTCGGCCGGGAGGCTTCCCAGTGGGCGCTGACCACCACGATCGCCGAGGGCCGGCCGATCGACTTCTCGGTGCCGCACAAGAACTCGACCAACCGGGCGTGGGACGGTTCGCCGAGCACCGGTAGCGGTCCACCGCCGTGAGGGATGCTGATGACTCTCGTCGTGCCATTGCTCATGGCACCACGATGCCACTCCCAGTCGGACTTCGCTCGCTTTCCCGGCCCGACCGGTGACCGGTCCGACTCACTCGCGACGAAATCCGAACGCAGTCGATCCGTCGCTGTGCATGTCGCGTGCGTAACGGTGCCCTGAGTACACGGCGGTGGCGATCGTGCCGGGAGCATCGCAGTCGCCGATCCGTTCGATCACGAAGCGACCGGTCAGCGATCGATACAGCGCGTCCCTCGGCACGCGGGCGGTGACCATCACCACCGTCGCGGCAGCCAATTCGCGTCTGCGGCCGGTGTGGACGCACTCCAGCTGCACCGAATCGTCGTCGACCTGCGTCAACGACGTCCCGGTCTCGAGCACGACGCCGAGCTGCAGCAGCCGCTGCTGGATGAGGTACTGCTCGTCGGTGTTGGTGGCCCACGTCGACACCTCGTTGGCCGGTGTCACGAGCGTGACGTCACATCCGGCCAGCCGGACGGCCTCGGCGACGACACCTCCCATGTAGTAATGGTCGTCGTCGAAGACGACCACCGGGCCAGGAGGTCGCGTCCCGGCCATGATGTCGTCGGGGCTGAGCACCGACGGTCGATGCCAACCCGGAATCGGTTCGTCGTGCCGGCGCCCGACGCCGTCGCGCCGCCAGGTCGAACCGGTCGCGATCGCAACCCGATCTGCCCCGAAGTCGATGATCTGTTGCTCGTCCACCGTGCTGTCGAGGAAGAACTCGACGTTGTCGAGCTTGGCGATCTGCGCGAGGCGCCAATCTCTGACCCGTCCCCACTCGGCGAGCCCTGGCAGCTTCGATTCGAGCGCGACCCGGCCTCCCAGCTCGGTGCGTGCCTCCGCCAGTGTGACCCGGTATCCCCGCTTCCCCAACGACACAGCAGCCTCCAGTCCCGATGGGCCGCCGCCGACGATCAGAACGGAGGCGTCGGCGCCCCTGACCGCGATCCGCTCGGGATGCCAACCCCTACGCCATTCCTCTCCCATCGTCGGGTTCTGGGTGCAGCGGATCGGCGAGCCGAGCTGGTCGCCGGCGTAGCAGATGTTGCACCCGATGCACTCGCGAATGTCCTCCTCGCACCCCTCTGCGATCTTCTGGGGCAGGAACGGATCGGCGATCGACGGTCGGGCGGCACCGACGAGGTCGACGACGCCCTGGCGCACCAATCGCAGCATCGTCTCGGGGGAAGTGAACCGCCCGACGCTCACCACGGGCTTGCGCGTGACTTGTTTGACCCACGACATCGTCGACTCGAGGGCCGCCGCCTCGACGAACCGCGAGGTGCCCATTTCGAGGGTGTAGTCGTGAACGGTGATGTCCCACAGATCGGGCAGATCGGCCAGCAGCTCGATCATGGCCCTCGGCTCGTCGGTGTCGTGGTCGCCGTCCTCTCCGCTCGTGCTGGCGGAGAAGCGAACGGCTACCGCACACGTGTCGCCGATCGCCTGCTTGGTCTCCTCGATCAGCTCCTTCAACAGCCGCGCCCGGTTCTCGAGCGATCCGCCGTACTCGTCGTCGCGCTGATTCGATGGCTGCAGGAACTGATGGATCAGGTACCCATGGGCCGCGTAGACGTACACGATGTCGAACCCGGCCCGCTGGGCTCGCTTCGCAGCGTCGACGTGCCAGCGCCTGAGTCGTTGGATGTCGGACGTGTCCATCGCCCGGGTCTGCCACGGGTCGTGGTCTCCCACCGGCCGGGAGGTGACGCCGAGCGGGGTCTCGCGTGAGAAGTGGTTCGCGCTCGACGCTCCGCCGTGCCACAGCTCGACGCCGGCCAGTGCGCCGTGTTCGTGGATCGCGTCGACGGTCAGGCCCATCGCCCGCACGTCGCCGTCGTCCCACAGTGCGGTGGTCGGATAGGGCTCGTCGTCCGATGACGGATGGATCGAGCAGTACTCCGTGTTCACCGTGCCCCACCCTCCCTCGGCCTTGACGCCGCGCATCGCGGCGAGCGTTCGTGGGCGCCGGTACCCCATGCCCGTGCAATGCGGCACCTGGTAGAAGCGGTTCGGCGCCGTCACAGGACCGATCCGAACTGGTTCGAACAAGATGTCGAAGCGGGGGTCGCGTGGCATGTGTCTCCCTCCGTCGTGGGCGCCCAGCCGGCGGCACAGCCGAATCTCCATGGATGCGTACCGAAGAGCGACCGAATCGTAGTGTTCCTGGTGGGCCCGGTTCCTCTCGGCGTTTGCGGGCCCCGGGCACAGCGCACGAGGAGCGAACGATGAGCAACGACAGTCGTGCAATCCAGATGCCCGATCGGGCACAGGTCGTGATCGTCGGCGGTGGCGTGATCGGCACCAGCGTCGCCTATCACCTCACCAAGCTCGGTTGGAACGACGTCGTGTTGATCGAGCAGAGCAAGCTGACCTCCGGCACCACCTGGCACGCGGCTGGACTGATCGTTTCGGGCGGGATGACGACCGAGACCTCGGCGTGGATGGCGAAATACACCCGCGAGCTGTACGAGCGGCTGGAGGACGAGACGGAGTTGTCGACCGGTTTCGTGCCGGTCGGCTACGTCCAGACCGGTGCCAGCGCCGATCGGATCGACAAGTTGCGTCGAGAGGCCGACTTCCTGAGATGCGTCGGTATCGAACGTGAGGAGATCTCCCCGGCGGAGGTACAGAGCATGTGGCCGATGCTCGACACGAGCGACATGATCGCCGGGTTCTACACCGCCGACGAAGGGCGCGCCGACCCCGCCAACTGTGCGATGTCACTCGCCAAGGGTGCTCGGATGGGAGGAGCGCGAATCGTGCAGGACACCAGGGTGACCGGGTTCGTGCTGCGGGGTGGTCGCGTCGTCGGTGTCGAAACGACGAGAGGCGACATCGAGTGTGAGCACGTCGTCAACTGCGCCGGCATGTGGGCCCGCCAGGTCGGGGCGATGGCCGGTGTCGCCGTGCCGCTCCAGGCAGCCGAACACGCGTATCTCATCACCGACCAGATTCCGGCCATGTCCCGTGACATGCCGATCCTGGAGGACCCCGACCGATTCGCCTACTACCGCGAAGAGACAGGTGGGCTGATGGTCGGGCTGTTCGAGCCGTTCGGTGCTGCGTGGAGTCTCGACGAGGTACCGGCAGATTTCAGTTTCGGAGAGATCGAGACCGACTGGGAGCGGCTCGCCCCGTTCGTGGAGCTGGCGATGGAGCCACTCCCGACGCTTCGAGATGTCGGCATTCGCAAATTCTTCACGGGCCCCGAGAGCTTCACCGCCGACAACGGCTCGTTGATGGGCCCCTCGCCCGAGGTCGAGAACTTCTGGGTGGCGGCAGGATTCAATTCGCTCGGGATCCTGCTCGGCGGTGGCGCCGGCAAGATCATGGCGCACTGGATCTCCGAGGGCGATCCGATGGTCGATGTGAGCGAGGTCGACATCGCTCGCATCCACCCCTTCCAGACCACTCGGCGCTACCGCGAGACCCGCACGGTCGAGTTGCTGGGCCGCCTGCACTCGACCGGGTCGTGGCCGCATTCTCAGCCGGCTCGGGCGCGCAACGCCCGCCGATCAGCACTGCACGACCGTTTGTCCGCGGTCGGCGCCTGCTTTGGTGAGTCGTCGGGATGGGAGAACGTGGCCTGGTTCGGCCCGCCCGGTGTCGAGATTCCTCACGTGCCCTCGTACCGGCGGCCGGGCTGGTGGGAACACCACGCGGCCGAGCACCACGCCACTCGAAACGACGTGGCGCTGTACGACATGTCGTCCATGTCGAACCTGATGGTCGAAGGCCCCGATGCCGAGCGGATCCTCAACCGGCTGAGCGGCAACGACGTGTCGGTCGCACCCGGCACGTGCGTGTACACGCAGTGGATGAGTCATGCCGGCAAGGTGCTCGCCGATCTGACCGTTACACGTCTCGCCGACGAACACTTCATGGTGGTGGTCGCCGAGGGATTCCATCGTCGTGTCGAGACGATGCTGCGACGGGCGATGCAACCGGACGATCGCATGTGCGTCACCGATGCGACATCCGGCCTCGCGATGATCAGCGTGCAAGGGCCGAAGTCGCGGGAGCTGCTGTCGCGGATCAGCGATGCCGATCTCTCGAACGAGGCGTTTGCGTACTTCACGGCACAGCAGATCGATCTCGAGTTCGCGATCGGGTGGGCGTTCAGGATGAGCTTCGTCGGTGAACTCGGCTGGGAACTGTACGTGCCGACTGAGTTCGCGCTGGGGGTCTACGACGCGTTGACGCGCGAAGGGGAGGACCTGGGTCTTGCCCATGCCGGCATGGTGACGTTGGAGAGCACTCGCACCGAGGCGGGTCGCAAGGACTACGGGCTCGACATGGAGAACACCGACTCACCGCTGGAGGCCGGTCTCGGGTTCGCCGTCGACTTCGACAAACCGGGGGGATTCGTCGGTCGCGAAGCCCTGCTGGCGGCCAGGCAGGCCGGTCCGCCCCGACGCCGCCTCGTGCAGTTCCTGCTCACGGACCCCGACCCGCTGTTGTTCGGTGAGGAACCGATCTTCCGAGACGGTGAACGGGTCGGCTATCTACGGTCGGGGAATTACGGCCACACGCTCGGTGGGGCGATGGGGTTCGGGTACGTAGAGCAGGACGGCGGCGTCACCCCCGACTACCTCCGTGCCGGCAGCTACGAGATCCAGGTGGCCGGCCGGATCGTGCCCGCTCGGGCCTCGCTGCGGCCGATGTACGACCCGAACGGCGAGCGCGTCCGGATGTGATCGCCGATGGACACCGACGGGGTCGTTGGCCTCTACGGGTTGGCGGGTGCGGTCGGTTGCCGGGGCCCGGCAACAGATGAACAGGCAAGAGATGAACAGGCAAACACACGAACAAGGAGACATGCAGATGGCCGAGGTCATGGAATGGACGTTCGAGGGTGCTCAGGCGCAGATCGTGGCGAGATCGTGGAGCGACGATTCGACGACGCCCCGGTACATAGCTGTGCTGGTGCACGGCTACGGCGAGCACATCGGCCGTTACGAGCACGTGGCGGCGGCGCTGATCGCCAACGGCGCCGTCGTGTACGGGCTCGACCACCTCGGTCATGGCAAGAGCGGCGGCGAGCGCGTGCTCGTTTCCGACTTCGACGACGTCGTTGCCGATGTCGCTCATCTCGTCGAGACGGCCCGTGCGGCCTGGCCGGGGCTTCCGGTGGTGATGATCGGCCATTCGATGGGTGGCATGATCGCCGCTCGGTACGCACAACTGCACCGCGACGAGCTGAGCGCGTTGGTGCTGTCGGGGGCGGTGGTCGGCGAGTTCGCGCTGCTGCGCGAGTTGCTCGCTCTCGATGAATTGCCCGACGTTCCGCTCGACCCGGCGGTACTCGCGCGCGATCCGGCCGTCGGCGCGGCGTACGCCGCCGACGAACTGGTGTGGCACGGGCCGTTCAAGCGACCCACCGTGGCGGCGATGGCGGCGACGATCCAGACGATCGACGAGAACGGCTCACTCGGGGACCTGCCCTTGTTGTGGGTGCATGGAGCCGACGACCAGCTCGTACCGATCGAGGGCACGCGTGTCGGGATCGAGCGATTGCGTGGCAAGGCGTTCCGCAAGCACGAGTATCCCGGCGCTCGTCACGAGGTGTTCAACGAAACGAACTCTGCAGAAGTGCTGGCCGATGTGACCGGATTCGTCGACGCCGTGTTGGGCGGTGCCGACGTCTGAGCCGGGGGCTTCAGGCCGGCTGTGGGGCGTGCCGTGTCGATGGCGACCAGGCCAGCGATGTGCCGGCGCGGTTGAGTGTCAGACGGAACCAGATCCATCCTGCCCCGATCGTGACCACGGCGGTCGTCGGGCCGAGTATCGACTTGACGAGCACGAACGTGGTGACCGACTGGGTGAGCAGCAACCAGACGGTGATCGACGCATTGACCATGCTGGTGATCGCCCAGATCGCCGACAGACGAACGAAGAACTGCCGCACCAGCGGATGCGACTTGGTGGCGTCGTCGAACGGGAACACGTCGTAGGCGAGCTTCTGGGCGAGCGGATTGCCGAGTGGCACCGACACCATGAACGCGAATCCGACGAGCACGGTCGACACCGTCGGTTGCAGAAAATAGATCACCATCGATCCGGTCGCCACGGCGGCGATCGTGCGGGCCGCGAGGGCCAGGGTGCTCAACACGATCAGGCCCGGCACCCGCCGCTTGGTGGCCTTGCGGTAGGTGATGGTGGCGATCGACCAGGTCAGCGCGATCAGCAGTGCCCACATCGTTCCGGCGAACTCGAGGAACCCCACGAACAACAGGAGCGGGACGATCTTGCCCTCGATCACGTTCGGCAGGGCATGACGGATCACGTCACGGAGGTTCGGGATGGTGATCGTCGTGTGCACGTGTGGTCCGGGGGGAGCGAGTCGCTCGGCATGAGATCGCCGCTGAACGACCATCGGTTCGATCGGTTGCCGACTGGAGCTGGCTCAACCCTTTGACTGGCTCGACCACCGATCGAAAGGAATAGTACGGCCTTTTCGAACCGATGTGGTCGCGGCAAACGAAAAGTCAGGCCGGACCCCGTCGAGAGGCGGGATCGTCGAGTCGTCGTCGAACCTGGGCGAGCACCCCGAGGTCGTCGGCGATGATGCCCGAGATACCCCGATCGTGGAGTACGAGTGCCCGATCGACGTCGTCGATCGCCCAGACCACGATATGGGGGGTGAGGCGCTGGAGGCCCGCGAGCACGTCGTGCGAAGCGAGCCGCTCGTGCATCACGATCCCGTCGTCGGTGCCCGCGAACCGGACCCGCTGAACGAGCCAGAGTTGCCAGCGGTTGCCGACCGACCGGAACGTGCGAACGCCGTCGAGGCGGCGAACAGAGCGCAACGCCCACCAGCTGCGGCACGAGATCGTGATCGGCCGCCGTGGACCCACCTCGCGGAGCAGTCGCCGTGGAATGCGCTGCGTGAAGCCCTTCACGTCGAACCACAGATGGGCGTCGGCGGGCGCCGCCTCGAGGATCGCGCTGCAGCGGTGGGTGGGCGGCGCCGGGTATCAGCTCCCACTTCTCCCAGAACACGGCGAACGGCCACAGCACCTTGGCGTGGCGCACCTCGAGTCGACCGCGGAACTGGTGGAGATCCAGCTCGATCGTGTCGGCGACCTCCAGCGCCGGGGAGACCAGGTGCCGCTCGTTGCCGGCGCGGTGGGCGATCAGTTCCATCCCGCCATCGTGGCCCATGGGGTCACCACGACCTGAACTGGCTGGCGTCGGTTCCGTTGATTATCGTGCGACGATGACTCTCCTCGACCGGTGTTCCGGCTCGCCGACTCGCCGACTGCGGCCCGGTGAGGTACTGCTGGCCGAGGGAGGTGCGGACGGCCGGATGTACGTGCTCGCGGGCGGACGGCTCGATGTCGTACGTTCCGGCGAGCTCATGGCGACGATCGCCGAGGCCGGTGCGGCGATCGGGGAGATATCGGTGCTGCTCGGCGATTCGCCGAGCGCGACCGTCATCGCCAGCGAGGATGCCGAGGTGTACGTGATCGACGACCCGATCGCGTTCTTGACGTCCGACCCGGAGGCCCTCTTCGAGGTTGCCCGCACGCTCGCCGGCCGGCTGGCTCGTCTGTCGGGCTATCTCGTCGACGTGAAGCAGCAATATGGCGATGCCGGGGGACACCTCGGGCTGCTCGACGAAGTCATTTCCGAACTCTCCTTCGGACAGCAGTCAGCTGTCGAGCCTGGCTCGGAACGCGATCCCGATCCGCTCTACTAGGCGCTTTGCTCTGATGTCGCAGGCCAGAGCTGCTCGCTGCCGTGAGCGAATGGTGACCACCACTCAGCGGTGCCTGCCGCAGTGTCCACGATCGCATGCGCCGGGGTCGGCCCGGGGGCGTGGCCGGGGTTGATCACCCATGTCCCATCGAGTTGTGCCACCCACGAACCCCCTGTCTTGAACGGCGAGTCGTGGATGTGGCCAGTGAGCACCAGATCGGGCTGATGCCGCCCGATCCAAGCGTTCAGGTCGCGGTCGCCGATGTGACGCTGACCGATCCACGACACCGGTAGCTCGTCGGGTGGGAAGTGGTAGATCCATATCTGGCGAAGAGAGTCTGCATCGCGGTGAGCGGCGGCGAGTTGGCGATCCACGTCGTGCTTCGTGAGCGGGCCGTCCCACCACGGACACACGGTGATGCGGCAGCCGCCGATGTCCAAGGCGCCCCAGTCGGTCAGCACCCCGTCGACACGAGCCTCGCTCACCCAGGGAGCGTGCTTTTCGCCATGGTCGTTACGTGCGGTCAAGTCGTGATTGCCCGAACAGATCACCGTGACCGCTCGTTCGGCGATCTTGCGCAGGTAGGTGCGGATCACGACGATCTGAGATTCGAGCGCGACCGCCGACGCCAGGTCGAGCGAGTCGCCGGCGAACACGACCACGTCGAAGTCGACTGCCTGTTCGTACACCCAGTCGAATTGGGGGAGCGTGTAATGAAGGTCGGAGACCAGCAAGAGCTGCACGAGGTTCGAACCTAGTGGTCGAGGTGGACCGGGTCTCGCCGGACGCCGAGTCGGGCCGGTTGCTCAGAACGCGACCGGTACGGTACGCGGGCCGCGGACCTGGCCGCCTGCCCAAGTGACGTGGGCATCGTCGACGAGACGGAACGACGGATCCGCGCGAGCCATTCCTCGATGGCGACGCGGAGCTCCATGCGCGCCAGGTTCGAGCCGGCACAGCGATGGATACCGACCCCGAACGCGAGGTGCCGGTTCTCCTGGCGATCGAGGATCACCTCGTCGGCGCGCTCGAACACATCGGGATCGCGGTTTGCGCCCGGGAAGTTCATCAACACCTTGTCGCCGGCCTTCATCGGACACCCCTGGACCTCGATGTCCTGGGTGGTGACCCGGGCCATCGTGACGGGCGAGTAGGCCCGCAACAGTTCCTCGATCGCCGTGGGCATCAGCTCGGGCTCGTCGATCAGGCGCTGGGCGTCGGCAGGATGGGTCGCCAGGTGCAGCATCGCCGAACCGATACCCGACCATGTGGTGTCGACCCCGGCGATCAAGGTGAGTGCGGCGATACCCATCACCTGGAGGTCATCGATCGGCTCGCCATCGTGTTCGGCGTGCAAGAGCGCGCTGATCAGGTCGTCGCCCGGGTTCGTACGGCGAGCCTCCAGCAGGCCGAGCAGGTAGGCGATCATGTTGTCGCGGCCCGCCGAGCTGCGCGCCTCGTCGTGGGCGAACTCGAGCACGTCGCTGACCCAACCCGTGAACGTGTCCGACATCTCGTCGGGCACGCCGAGTACGAGGGCGATCACGCGAACCGGGATCTGCTGGGCGTAGTCCCGAGCCGCGTCGGCCGAGCCGGCATCGACGAACCCGTCGATCAAGCGGTTGCAGATCTCTCTGGTCGTCGGTTCGTACTGGGCGACTCGCGCATGCGAGAACCACGGGAGCAACAAGCGCCGGGTCCAGGTGTGGAGCGGTGGATCGGCGTCGATCGGCGGCAGCGACAGATCGATCGGCGGCGGCGGTCGCTCCTCCTCGGTGAAGGTGAGTACTCCGACATCGATCGAGCTGAAGTGTTCGATGTCGTGGGCCATGGCTGCGATGTCGGCGTATTTGACCGGCAGCCACGAACCTCCCCACCGCTCCGAGTGGGCGATCGGACACCGTTCTCTCAGCTCGGCCCAGACCGGGTATGGATCGGCGACATAATCGTCGTCCAAGATGTCGTAGTCGGTCGTCCAGTCGGTGACAGGTTCGCTCGGCGCCATACCGAACGATACGACACGCCGTCGCGACATCACAGAGTCGCTGATCAGCGCGCTGGACTGGGTGCTGGAGTCCAACCGATGGGGGAGATGTGGGCGTGATCAGGAGTTTCGACCGAACGGCCGGTGACCTTGTGCTCTGTGCGTGGTAGGCCGCTTCGTTCAGATTGGCCGTCGTGACGTTTCCGTTGGTTCGACGCCGGATCGCTGAGGAACCACAACCGTGATCCCCCTGTTCTTGAGCAGCGTGATCGCCGCAGCCTTCTCTCTCGGGGGGAGCTACTGGCTGGCACACGTGCTTCGAGCCCGTGGTCGTAGCCAACCGATCCTGCAACGGAACGCGGACAACCTGGTCGCACCGGAACATCAGCACAAGGCTGGAACGCCGACCATGGGCGGGATCGCGATCGTGGGCGCCGCCCTGCTCGGTTACCTCGTCAGCCACGTGCGCGAAGGGGTCGTGTTCTCGAATCAGACGCTGATCGCATTCGGTGGGGTGATCTTGATGGCGTCGATCGGCCTGGTCGACGATGTGAAGAAGGTCCGGGCCCGCCAGAACCGGGGACTGTTCTGGAAGCTGAAAGGTGTCATCACGCTGTTGGCATCGTTCGTGATCGCCGCCGGCTTGGTGCTCTTCACCGATATCGACACGCGGGTGTCGCTGACGCGGGCCGATTTGCCTGGGTGGGAACTCGGGCCCGTCTGGTGGACGCTCTGGGCCGGCGTCATCATCTTCTGCACCGCCAATGCCGTGAACGTGACCGATGGTCTCGACGGTCTGGCGAGCGGAGCGGCGCTGTTCGGTTTCATCGCCTTCACCGGCATCGCCTACGCCGGATTCCGAACCCCGGAGGTGTACGGGTCGATCGTCAACCCGTACGACATGGCGGTGTTCGCGGCAGCGTTCGCCGGGGCGTGTGTCGGATTCCTGTGGATGAACGCGGCCCCGGCCCTGATCTTCATGGGTGACGTCGGTGCACTGGCGATCGGCACCGCGCTGGCCCTGTTGGCATTGACCACCAACACCCATCTCCTGCTCGTGTTGATCTGCGGACTCAACGTGTTGGAGATCGGGTCGGTGGCGTTGCAGATGGGCGTGTTCCGGGCATCGGGTCGGCGCCGCCGACTGTTCCGGCTGTCGCCGGTGCATCATCACTTCGAGTTCGCAGGGTGGCCGGAGACCCGCGTGATCATCAGATTCTGGCTGATCGCCGGGCTGTTCGTCGCAACGGCGCTGGGCATCTATGTCGCCGACTTCAGCGAGCAGGTCGGCAAGTGAGCCGAGCGCCGGTCGACTCGACTCGTCGGTCCAGGCCGACGACGCCCGTGCCCTTTGCCTCTACGGGTGGGTGTCGCGGGTGGCAATGATGGTGGTATGGATCAGTTCGGGCTCAGCCGCGTCGTCATTCACGGACATGAGGTCAGATACCGGCGAGGTGGCGAGGGCGAAACCGTTCTGCTGATCCACGGACTCGCCGGGAGCTCGCGCACCTGGCGGGCGGTCCAACCCGACCTGGCGGCGTCACATGACGTCATTTCCCCTGACTTACTGGGCCACGGCGAATCCGCGAAGCCGATGGGTGACTACTCGCTCGGAGCGTTCGCCAGCGGACTGCGCGATTTCCTGGCCGTGCTCGACGTGCCGAGTGCCACCATCGTGGGCCACTCGTTCGGTGGGGGTGTGGCGATGCAGCTCGCCTACCAGCACCCGGAGCTGTGTGATCGCCTGGTGCTCGTGGGCAGCGGCGGGCTCGGGCGCGAGGTCAGTTGGCTGTTGCGGTTGGTGACCTTGCCGGGTGTCGAGCACCTGATGCCGCTGATCTTCCCGCGGGTGGTGGCAGACCGCGGCAACGATCTGAATCGGGCGCTGTCGCGCGTCGGCGTGAGGTCCCCGCGACTCACGGAAATGTGGCGTTCGTACGCCTCCCTGGCCGGTACCGAGGACCGCAAGGCATTCGTCCGCACGATCCGTGGTGTGATCGAGCCAGGCGGCCAGACCGTCGATGCGACCGACCGGTTGTATCTGGCCGCTCATCTGCCGACGTTGATCGTTTGGGGCGATCGCGACGACATCATCCCGGTCGGTCACGGCCATGCGGCACACGAGGCGATTCCCGGCAGCCGGCTCGAGATCCTCGACGGGGTCGGCCATTTTCCGCATGCCGAGGCCCCGGATCGGTTCCTCGCCGTGCTCGTCGACTTCCTCGAATCGACCCCACGCGGCCCGACGCAGCCGGGGCGGCTGCACGACCTGATCCACGCCCACTGACCATTTCCGTCGATGGTCCCAGAGCCGCCGAACCCTCGATGGCAACGGTGCAACACGGCCGCCAACAAGGTGACCTAAGGCCATGGAAACCGGGCGGAGCCTCAGCGTATGTTGGCCTGGAACCTGCAACGGAGGGGATGCCAGCATGACCGATTCGGCGACGATCACAACCGGGCACGTCGGAGGGGCCGGACTCGACACCGACACCTTGTTGATGATGCTCGACGCGCTCGGCGAGTTCGTCGGCCACGCACTGCCACCCAAACTGCAGCTCGATCTCGACCGCGACGACGTGTGCCCCGAGGACATCGTGCGGGCGATGAGCGATCCCAACCAGCTCGGGGTGCAGCTGATCTTCGTGCCGGAGGCCTACGGCGGCATGGACGGCGGCGCCTACGACTCGTACCGCGTCTGCGAGGTGATGGCCCGTCACGACATTGGTCTCGCCACAGCGGTCTTCGCCACGTTCCTCGGCAGCGACCCCATTCTGGTCGGCGCTACCGAGGAGCAGAAGCTGCGTTGGTTGGGGGCGATCGCCGAGCAGGGCCTCGTGTTCGCGTACGGCGCGACCGAGCCCGACGCCGGAAGCGATCTCGGAGCGATGAAGACGACTGCGGCGCGGATCGAAGACGAGGGCATCGTCACCGGCTATCGCATCAACGGTCGCAAGCAATGGATCTCCAACGGGTCGGTCGCCGACATGGTCACGGTGCTGGCCCGCACGCCCGACGGGCCGTCCTGGTTCGTCGTGCCCAAGGGCACGCCCGGCTTCACCGCGGCCCACCCCGAGGACAAGCACGGTTTGCGGCTGTCGAACACGGCGGCCCTGTTCCTCGACGACGTCGAGGTTCCGGCGGATCACCTGATCGGCGAGGTCGAGGGCAAGGGCCTGGTGCAGGCGCAGCAGGTGTTCGGCTACACCCGGCTGATGGTCGCCGCGTTCGGATTGGGCGGCGGCTGGGAGGCGCTCGACCGCGCGATCGCGTACTCGCTCGAACGCCACCAGGGAGGTTCGCCGCTGGCCGAGAAGCAGGGATTCACCCACAAGCTGATCGTGCCGCATGCCGTACGGCTCGAGGCGGCCCGCAGCTACATCGAGGACACCGCCGACAAGATCGACCGCGGCCTCGGCGAGAACGGTGCGATGAACTGCGAGGGAGCGATCGCCAAGCTCATGGCCACCGAAGCCGGCAACGCAGCTGCCGATGCTGCCATCCAAGCCCACGGCGGCTATGGCTACACCCGGGAGTACGTGGTCGAGAAGATCAAACGCGACGTACGGATCACCACGATCTACGAGGGCACCAGCGAGATCATGGAGATGACGATCGGCCGCGACCGCTGGCAGCAGCATCTCAAGTCGAGCGGCGCCTACTACAACGATCGGGCGGCCACCCTCGACGCGCTGCATCGAACCCATCCAACGGTTGGGGCCGACCACGCTGCACTCGCTGCGCAAGCCCTCGCGGCGGTGCTCGAGTCATGCCGAATCGCCCGCCTGACGCGCAACCAGCACGTGTTGTTCCGGCTCGGCGAACTGATCATGCTCGCCGAGTGCGCCGAGGTGTTCGCCCAGCGTGCCGCTGCCGCCCTCGACGGCAACCGCCACGAGAAGAGCCTCGACCGCTTCGACGGTGACGCGCTGGCCGCGATGAGCCGGGTCTTCGCCCGCGAGGCCGCCCAGAAGGTCGGTCAGGAGGGTGTGCGGTGGGTTGCGGGATCGGTGACCGCCGGCAGCGCCGACGTGGCTCCGCTGTTGGCCACGATTCCACACGACGCCATCCGTACCGCCCAGGCCGGGCTCGTCGCCGACATGGATCTGGTCGCCGACGTGTTGTACGGCCGCAACGCCCGATGAACCAGCGATCTGATCTTCCCGCAGGAGCCTCCAACGATGTCTGACAACTTCGCCACGCCCAGTTCGCCGATCGCTGTCGTCGGTGTCGGCGCGATCATGCCCGATGCTCCCGATGCCGACACCTTCTGGGCGAACATCACCGGTGGCCGCTATTCGATCAGCGAGGTCCCGCACGAGCGTTGGGATCCCGCTCTCTACTTCTCGGCCGACCACAGCGAGCCGGACAAGACCTACTCGACGATCGGCGGCTGGGTTCGGGACTACCCATGGGATCCGATTCAGTGGAAGCTCCCGGTACCTCCGAAGGTCGCCGATCAGATGGACGACGGTCAGCGGTGGGCGATCAGCGCGGCGCGCTCGGCGCTGCTGGACGCGGGTTGGCCGGGCTGGACGACCGATCCGGACAATGTGGCGGTGATCATCGGCAACGCGATCGGTGGCGAGAAGCACTATCAGACCAACATGAGGATCGAACTGCCCGAGGTGCTGCGCGATCTGGAGGAGGCCGAGTCGTTCGCGGCCCTTCCCGCCGATCAACGTCAGCACATCCTCGACGAGACGCGCTCTCACTTCCTCGCTCACTATGGCGAGATCAACGAGGACACGATGCCGGGTGAGCTCGCCAACGTGATGGCTGGGAGGATCGCCAACCTGTTCAACTTCCGCGGACCCAACTTCACCACCGACGCTGCTTGTGCATCGGGCCTGGCGGCGATGAGCGTCGCCGTCGAGGGCCTCGTCGATCATCGCTTCGACGTGGCGATCACCGGCGGCGTCGACCACAACATGGGCGTGTCCGCGTTCGTGAAGTTCTGCAAGATCGGTGCGCTCTCGGCCACCGGCACCCGGCCGTTCGACGCCGGTGCCGATGGCTTCGTGATGGGCGAAGGCGCGGCGCTGTTCGTGCTCAAGCGGCTCGAGGACGCCGAGCGAGACGGTGACAAGATCTACGCCGTCATCCTGGGTGTCGCCGGCTCGAGCGACGGCAAGGGCAAGGGCATCACCGCCCCCAATCCGATCGGGCAGCGGCTCGCCGTCGAACGAGCCTGGGAGATCGCTGGCGAGGATCCCGGAACCGTCACGGCGGTCGAAGCCCACGGCACGTCGACCCGCGTCGGCGATGCCACCGAGCTCGAAAGCATGACCGAGGTGTTCGGCGCAGCTGGTGCACCGGTACGCGGCATCGCACTCGGCTCGGTGAAGTCGAACATCGGCCACCTCAAGGCGGCGGCCGGTGCAGCCGGCATGTTCAAGATGGTGCGCAGCCTGCACGACAAGGTGCTGGCACCCAGCTTGAACTTCAGAGATCCGAACCCCAACATCGACTGGGATCGTGTGCCCTTCGCCGTCAATACCGGGCTGCGCGAGTGGCCGGCCCCGCAGGGCGGCATCCGCCGAGGCGGCGTCAGCGCCTTCGGGTTCGGTGGCACCAACTTCCATGTGGCGCTCGAGGAGCACGTGCCCGGGCGTCACAAGGCGCCGCCGCGCGTGTTCGCATCGGCGTCGGCGCCTCAGTCGGTGGCCGCGGTGTCGCCCGCACGTGATGCCGCAGCGACCGGCGTCCCGGCTGATCCGATGAAGCCACCGCCGCGCGGAGCGCTGGTGCTCGGCGCGGTCGACGACGCCGATCTGCTCGCCCAGGTGAACCGGGCGCTCGATGGGGCGCGTGCCGGCCGCGCTCCGGCGCCGGCGCGTCCCGAGCCATCGGTGGGCCGAGCCGCGATCCGCCTCGCGGTCGACTTCGCAGACGCGGCAGACCTGGCCGCCAAGCTCGACAAGACGGTCAAGGCGTTGACCACGAACAACACGGCGGTCTTCCGTATGTTGCGTCAACAGGGCGTGTTCGTGGGTCGTGGCCCGGCACCGAAGGTGGCCTTCCTGTACACCGGTCAGGGATCGCAGTACGTCAACATGCTGAAGGACTTGCGCGCCGCCGAGCCGATCGTGGCAGACACGTTCCGTGAGGCCGACGCCGTGATGACGCCGTTACTGGGCCGCCCACTGAGCTCGTACATCTTCATCGACGGCGATGACCCAGCGGCCGTCGCCCAGCTCGAACAGGAGCTGTTGCAGACCGAGATCACCCAGCCGGCGGTGCTCGCCACGGACTCGAGCATCAGCCGCCTGCTGGAGGCGTACGGGATGCGTCCCGACATGGTGATGGGCCACAGCCTCGGTGAGTACGGCGCGCTGATCGCCGCCGGTTCGCTGACATTCGACGCTGCATTGGAGGCGGTCAGCGCCCGCGGTCGCGAGATGGCCAACCTGTCGGTTGAGGACAACGGGGCGATGGCCGCCGTCTTCGGACCCCTGACCGAGATCGAACGCATCGTCGACGCGACCCCCGGCTACGCCGTGGTCGCCAACATCAACTCGAACAACCAGGCCGTCGTGGGCGGAGCGACCTCGGCCGTGCTTGCAGCGATCGAGGCATTCACTGCAGCGGGCATGCAAGCGATCCGGATCCCGGTCAGCCATGCGTTCCACACGTCGATCGTGGCGCCGGCGTCGGTGCCGCTGGTCGCCGCGCTCGAGCGGCTCGACGTGCAGCCACCACGCATCCCGTTGGTCGCCAACGTCACCGGCGAGTTCTATCCGCCGAACGCCACGAACCAGACCATGCTCGAGTACCTCGGCAAGCAGGTCGCGTCCCCGGTGCAGTTCGTGAAGGGTCTGGAAACCATGTACCAGGCCGGTGCACGCGTGTTCGTCGAGGTCGGCCCCAAGCGTGCCCTGCACGGCTTCGTGGAGGATGTGCTCGGTCGCCACGACGAAGTGTTGTCACTGTTCACCAACCACCCCAAGCTCGGCGACGCAGCATCGATCAATCAGGCGCTGTGCGGTCTCTGGGCCTCGGGCGTGGGTTTCGACGGGCCCGACGCTGCCCCGGCCGCGACTTCCGCGCCGATGTCGGCCACCACAACTGTCGCTGCGTCGGCGGGCGCCGCCGTCCCCGACGACCGCATCATGCAGCTCGGCCAACTGTTCGCCGGCGTGATCGAGGAAGGTCTGCGGATCTATGGCGCCGAGCCGGTTGCGGCACCGACCGTTCCGGCACCGTCGATCGAGCCTGCGTCCGGTGGCGAGCGTCACGTCGATGGCGAGCCCGTGGTGATCACCGGAGCCGCGCTCGGGCTGCCGGGCGTCGAGCACGTCTTCGACGACGCCAACGTGGCGCGCATCCTGGCAGGCGAGCAGTTCATCGGGTCGTTGCCCGAATCGGTGCGAGTCCGCATGGCCGACATGCACATCACCCGACTGGTCAAGAGTGAGTCGGGAAGTGCGAGTTTCGAGACGATCGACGACCCGGCCGAGGTGATCAAGCTCGCCGGGCGCCACGCGCCACTCGACGTGGTCGAACAATTTGCGATCGAAACTGCCCGTGACGAGGCACTCGACGCCACGACACGCCTGGCGATCGGCGCCGGGTTCGATGCCTTGCGCGACGCCGGCATCCCGCTGGTGATGCGCTACAAGACCACCACGCTGGGTACCCAGCTGCCCGACCGCTGGGGGTTGCCCGACTCGCTGCGCGACGACACCGGCGTGATCTTCGCCAGCGCCTTCCCGGGCTACAACCGCTTCGCCGAGGACATCGAGGCCTACGCCGCCGATCGCGCCCGCCGCGAGCATCTGCTCGCGCTCGAGGGGGTGCGGGCACTGATGACCGGCACCGAGCCGGCAGCAGCGGAGATCGATCGGTTGATCGGCGAGCTCCGGGTCGAACTCGAGACCCACCCCTACAGCTTCGATCGTCGTTTCCTGTTCCGGGTGCTGTCGATGGGCCACTCCCAGTTCGCCGAAATCATCGGCGCACGTGGGCCGAATACCCAGGTCAACGCGGCATGCGCGTCCACCACGCAGGCCATCTCGTTGGCCGAGGACTGGATTCGCGCCGGCCGGTGCCGGCGGGTGATCGTGATCTCGGCCGACGATGCGACGGGCGACTCGCTGATGCCGTGGATCGCCAGTGGCTTCTTGGCGAGCGGCGCGGCGGCCACCGACGAGCACGTCGAAGATGCCGCCACGCCGTTCGACCGCCGCCGGCACGGCATGATCGTCGGCATGGGTGCCGCGGCGCTGGTGGTCGAATCGGCGGCGGCCGCCCGCGAGCGCGGGCTGCAGCCGATCTGCGAGGTGCTGGGGGCGATCACGGCCAACTCGGCGTTCCACGGCACTCGGCTCGACGTCGAGCACATCGGCGCGGTGATGGAGGCCGTCGTGCAGCAGGCCGAGTCGCGCGGTGTCGGTCGATCGGCAATCGCCGGCGAGGCGATGTTCGTGTCGCATGAGACCTATACACCGGCGCGAGGCGGCTCGGCAGCGGCCGAGATCAACGCGCTGCGTCGTGTATTCGGTGCCGACGCCGATCGCGTCGTGATCACCAACACCAAGGGTTTCACCGGGCACGCAATGGGAGCGGGCATCGAGGACGTCGTAGCGGTCAAGGCCCTCGAGACCGGCCTCGTGCCGCCGGTGCCCAACTATCGAGAGCCCGACCCCGACCTCGGCAATCTCAACCTGTCGCGTGGTGGCTCGCACCCGGTGCGGTATGCGCTGCGGTTGGCCGCCGGCTTCGGATCGCAGGTGGCGATGGCTCTGCTGCGGTGGACGCCGATACCAGCCGGCTCCCGGCCGGCACCCGATCAGCTCGGCTACGCCTATCGCATCGTCGACGCTTCCGCCTGGCAGGAGTGGCTCGATGCGCTCGGCGGGCACGACGGTGCTCGGCTCGAGGTCGATAACCGGCGCCTACGAGTGGTCGACATCGGCGCACCAACCACTTCTCGCCACGACTCGGCCGTGCCCGTGCCCTACGCCGGCCAGCTCACGGCCGTCGCCTCGTTCGCCGCAACCGTCGTGGACCGAGCCGCCGCGGGCACCGTTCCACAGGTTCCGGAGTCCGTTGCTGTGGTGGCTGGTGCGGCTCCGGTGCGCGTCGGCGGTGCCGGCGGTGGTGGTTGTGGATGATGTGTTGGATCAGGTGACGGCGGTGGTGGCGGAGATGACGGGGTATCCGTCGGAGTTGTTGGAGCCGGATCTGGATCTGGAGGCGGATTTGGGTGTGGACACGGTGAAGCAGGCCGAGGTGTTCGCGGCGGTTCGTGAGCGCTATGACCTGGAGCGTGACGATGATTTGCAGTTGCGTGATTTTCCGACGTTGCGGCATGTCGCGAACTGGGTCCGCGAGCGGGGTGGGTTGGGTGCTGCCCCGGTGGCCGGCGAGACGAGCGCAGTGCCGACTTCGGTGGCGGCGCCGGTGGTGGTTGTGGATGATGTGTTGGATCAGGTGACGGCGGTGGTGGCGGAGATGACGGGGTATCCGTCGGAGTTGTTGGAGCCGGATCTGGATCTGGAGGCGGATTTGGGTGTGGACACGGTGAAGCAGGCCGAGGTGTTCGCGGCGGTTCGTGAGCGCTATGACCTGGAGCGTGACGATGATTTGCAGTTGCGTGATTTTCCGACGTTGCGTCATGTCGCGAACTGGGTCCGCGAGCGGGGTGGGTTGGGTGCTGCGCCGGTGGCCGGCGAGACGAGCGCAGTGCCGACTTCGGCGGCGGCGCCGGTGGTGGTTGTGGATGATGTGTTGGATCAGGTGACGGCGGTGGTGGCGGAGATGACGGGGTATCCGTCGGAGTTGTTGGAGCCGGATCTGGATCTGGAGGCGGATTTGGGTGTGGACACGGTGAAGCAGGCCGAGGTGTTCGCGGCGGTTCGTGAGCGCTATGACCTGGAGCGTGACGATGATTTGCAGTTGCGTGATTTTCCGACGTTGCGTCATGTCGCGAACTGGGTCCGCGAGCGGGTGGGTTGGGTGCTGCGCCGGTGGCCGGCGAGACGAGCGCAGTGCCGACTTCGGCGGCGGCGGTCGGTGGTGGTTGTGGATGATGTGTTGGATCAGGTGACGGCGGTGGTGGCGGAGATGACGGGGTATCCGTCGGAGTTGTTGGAGCCGGATCTGGATCTGGAGGCGGATTTGGGTGTGGACACGGTGAAGCAGGCCGAGGTGTTCGCGGCGGTTCGTGAGCGCTATGACCTGGAGCGTGACGATGATTTGCAGTTGCGTGATTTTCCGACGTTGCGTCATGTCGCGAACTGGGTCCGCGAGCGGGGTGGGTTGGGTGCTGCCCCGGAGTCCGTTGCTGTGGTGGCTGGTGCGGCTCCGGCGGCGGTCGTGGCACCGGCGGTCGTGCATGGTGACTTCGACGCGGTCGACGCGCTGCCGCGCCGCGTTCCCGTGCCCTCGCTACGCCCAGCTCTCCAGCACTGCCTGCCGACCGGCGTCGTACTCGATGCTGCACGCGTCGTGGTGATGCTCGACGAGGGTGGGGTCGGCGAGGCGCTCGTGAAGCAGCTCGTCAAGGCCGGCGCCGATGTGCTCACGCTGGCACCTGGCATCGGCACCGATGATCTGCTCGCCCAGCTCGACACATGGCTCGAGGAGGCGCCGATCTCTGGCGTGTACTGGTTGCCGGCGCTCGATGACGACGGTGATCTGGCGGACTATGACCTCGCCACCTGGCGCGAGGCACTGCGCCGTCGCGTCAAGGCGCTCTACGCCACGATGCGACACCTCTACGGCGCGAGCCCCTTCCTGGTGTCGGCCACCCGCCTGGGTGGCTACCACGGCTACGACGCGGCCGGAGCAACGAACCCGCTCGGTGGGCCCGTCGTGGGCTTCGCCAAGTCGTACAAGAAGGAACGCCCTGAGGCGTTGGTGAAGGCGGTCGACTTCGCCTCCAGTCGGAAGACAACCGCGATCGCTGCCCAACTCGTCGAGGAGACGCTGTTCGATCCCGGTTGTGTGGAGATCGGGCGGATCGACGGCGGTCGCTTCGGCGTCGCCTTCGTCGAGGCACCGTTTCCCGCCAGGGCCGACGACGGGCGGGTGGTCGCCGATGACGGCATGGTGCTCGATCACGATTCGGTGTTCGTCGTGACCGGGGCGGCAGGCAGCATCGTGTCCGCGATCACCGCCGACCTCGCGACTGCGTCGGGTGGCACGTTCCACCTGCTCGACCTCACGCCGACGCCCGATCCCGCTGATCCCGACCTCGAGGCGTTCCGCAACGACAGGGACGGCCTCAAGGTCACGATCGCCGAGCGCATGAAGGCGACCGGCGACCATCCGACGCCCGTGGCCATCGAGCGCGAGCTGAGTCGGTTCGAGCGGCTGAACGCTGCCCTCACCGCCGTCCAGTCGGTGGAAGCAGCCGGCGGCACCGTGCACTACCACTCGGTGAATCTCGCCGATGCCGATGCGGTGGCGGGCGCCATGGCCCAAGTGCGGGAACTGAGTGGCCGGATCGACGTGCTGTTGCACGCCGCCGGCCTCGAGATCAGCCGGAATCTGCCCGACAAGGAGCCTCGCGAGTACGACCTGGTGTTCGATGTCAAGAGCGATGGTTGGTTCAACGTGTTCCACGCTGCCCAGGACATGCCGATCGGGGCCACGGTGGTGTTCTCGTCGGTGGCCGGCCGTTTCGGCAACCAGGGGCAGACCGATTACTCAGCCGCCAACGATCTGCTGTGCAAGATGACCAGCAACCTGCGGCGCAGTCGGCCCGGGACGCGCGGGCTGGCATTCGACTGGACGGCATGGGGTGGGATCGGCATGGCGACGCGGGGATCGATCCCGAAGATCATGGAGATGGCAGGGGTGCAGATGCTGCCCCCCGAGGCCGGGGTCGCCTGGATCCGTCGCGAGCTCGTGTCGGGCGACTATCGGGGCGAGGTGATCGTGGCCGGTGTGCTGGGCATGATGGCAGCCGAATACGACGAGCGCGGTGGCGTCGACCTGACACAGCTGATCGGCGGCGACGCCCAGCACGGGCCGATGATCGGCACTGCCACGATGAGTGTGCACGACGGCGTCGTCGCGACCACCATGCTCGACCCGATGCAACAGCCGTTCCTGAACGACCACCGCATCGAGGGCATCCCTGTGCTGCCGGGCGTGATGGGCATGGAGGCGTTCGCCGAGGCAGCTCGTCTGCTGGCTCCCGATCATCACGTGCTTGCCGTGGAGGACGTGACCTTTGCGGCACCGTTGAAGTTCTACCGCGACGAGCCTCGAACCCTCAGCGTGCAGGCCGTGGTGAGCCCCGACGGCCCCGACCTCGTGGCGCACTGCGTGCTGAGCGCAGACCGTCAGCTCCGCGGGCACGACCATCCGCAACGCACGGTTCACTTCACCGGCCGGGTCCGGATGGGCCTCGATGCGCCGGTATCGGAGCAGACCGATCCACCGGGGGGTCCGAGCGGAGCGACCATGAACGCCGCCCAGGTGTACTCCTTCTACTTCCATGGCCCGGCCTACCAGGTGGTGTCGTCGGCGTGGAGGAGCGGAGACGTCTCGGTGGCCGAGCTGGTGGATCCGCTGCCGGACAATCAGGTGCCGGCCCATGTGCCGCTGACGACCTCACCCCGGCTGATCGAGCTGTGCTTCCAGACTGC
Source organism: uncultured Acidimicrobiaceae bacterium (assembly GCA_963699815.1). Classification (GTDB taxonomy): domain Bacteria; phylum Actinomycetota; class Acidimicrobiia; order Acidimicrobiales; family Ilumatobacteraceae; genus Ilumatobacter. The sequence goes on from CAVOVK010000014.1 coordinate 48,155, forward strand.
CGGTCTGTGGCAAGCGGGCCTCGAGGACCGGTTGGCGCTCCCGATGCGGGTCGGTCGCGCCCGGTGGTTCGCAGAGCCCGGCGCGGTCGCCGGCCGGTTGCGTGCGGTCGCCCGGGAGGTCTCGGCCGGCGTGTTCGACTGCGTCGTCGTGGACGCCTCCGGAGCCGTGGTGGCGCGGCTCGATGGTTACGAGACGATTCCGCTGCCGGCGCCGATTCCCGCTGCGGTCGCTGCCGACCTGCACGCCGCGTTCCGGCCGTGACGCCGCTGCGGTGACGAGGTGACCGGCATGGTGGCCATCCAGCGGCTCGGTGTGATCGATGCCGGTGAGACCGCGGTGCGCGTCCTCAACGCGGTCGGCGGGCTCAACAATGCCCCTGATGCACCTCCGATCACCACCGTGCTCTTCCATGACGACCCGGATCCGCAACCCTGGTTCGGTCGTGAAGCCGACGAAGTACGTTCACTGTGCGACGACGTCGCCGACCGAACGGTCGGCGACGTCGTCGCCTGCCTGACCGCGGCACAGATCGACACGCTCTGGCTCGGCGCGTGGCCCATTGCTGATCGAGCCGATCTGATCGCCGCGTGCGGTGCGGCCGGGATCGGGGTGGTCGGCCCCGACGCCGACACCGTCCGCCTCCTGTCGGATCCCAAGCAGCTGCCGGTGATCGGCGACAGGGCGGAGCTGATGGACGGTCGCCCGCTTCGGCGTGTCGAGGTCGACATCCTGGTCGACGACCACGGCACCGCCTGGACGCTCGGAGGGCGGGATGTCAGCGTGCGTCGCCATCACCACTCGTTGGTCGCCGAGTCACCGTGCGCCGCGATCTCCGAGGAACTGGGTGCCCGGATCCGTGCGGCAGCATCGGATCTCGCAGGGCAGGTCGGATACCGAGGTGCCGGCATGGTGACGTTCGTGCATGACCGAACCGATTTCGCCCTGCTCGCGGTCGACTGCGTCGCACCGCCCGACCATGCCACCACGGAGGAACGCACGGGCGCCAGCATCATCGGCTGGCGGTTGCGCGTGCACCGCGGCGAGTCGCTGCCCGATGTCGAGCCCGCCGGCGACGGAGTCGCGATGGAGGTGCGGCTGCTCGCAGAGGACCCCGACGCCGACTTCGTCGTCACCGCCGGCAGGGTCGCCCTGCTGTCGTTCCCGGTCGGTACCGGTGTGCGCATCGACGCCAACCGCCGGGCCGGCGACCGGGTCGACGACACCGACCCGCTGCTAGCGATCGTCACGGCGTGGGGACCCGATCGGTCGATCGCCCTGGCCCGGATCCGGCGTGCCCTCGAGCGCACCTCCGTGGTGATCGAGGGCGGCACGACGAATTTGTCGTTCCTGCTGAGCCTGCTCGACAACGATCAGTTCGCGAGCGGCGAGATCGACCACACCTGGCTCGACCGCATGATCGCCGAACGACCGCCGCCCGAACCCGACCCGGTGGTGTTGCTGGCCGCGGCGGTCGAGGCGTACGAGGCCGATCGTCGTCAGGCCCAGGATGCGTTCTACGCATCGGCCGAGCGTGGTCGGCCCCAACCGCCCGACGAGGTGGGCAGTGGCATCCAATTGGGCTACTTCGGTGTGACGTATCGGCTGGACGTCGACCGGGTCGGTCCTGGCACCTATTCTGTGCGCGCCGGCAGCACGGTGGCCGAGGTGACGGTCGACATCCTCGACGAGTTCGAACGACGGCTCACGTGCGCTGGTCGCCGTCGCCGTCTCGTGGTGTCACCGACCGGCTTCGGCTACCGCCTCCAGCTCGGTCATGCATCCCACCTGATCGATCGGGAAGATGGAGTGCTCGTGCGGGCCGGTTGGCCCGCACTGGTCGTGAGCACCCTGGTGCAAATCGGCGACACCGTCGTGGAAGGGCAGCCGATCGCCGTGCTCGAGTCGATGAAGATGGAAACCACGGTCGCGGCACCGTTCGCCGGGGTCGTGCTCGACATCTCGGTCACGCCCAACGCCCAGGTCGAGCGAGGAGCTGCGCTCCTGCGCCTGCGGCCGCACGGGCCGACCGCGGCCCACGGGGAGGCACGACGCGTCGACCTCGAGGGTCTCGAGCGCACCATCGACTTCACCCGTAAGCCGTGCGACCGGGTCTACGAACCGTTGGGCTCCTACCTGCTCGGCTACGACCTCGCCGGCGTGGAGTTGCGCAAGCTGCTCACACAGCAAAGGCGCTTGGCCGAGATCGCCGAGCCGGCGGACACGGCGCTGCTGGCCTGCGAGGACAGCCTGCTCGACATCTTCGCCGAGCTGGGCGTCCTGTATCGCCCGCAGACCGAGACTGAACATGACGATCTGATGCCGAGCAGCGAGAACACCCAGCAGTACCTGGTGTCGTTCCTGCAATGGCTCGACGCCGACCGCGCGGGCCTACCAGACGGGTATCGCCTCCGGCTCGAACGGGCACTCGAGCGGTTCGGCGTTCGCGGGCTCCGGCGCACGCCAGAGCTCGAGGCGGCTCTCATGTGGCTGTTCCGTTCGTTCTCGCGACTGGGCGAGTTGAGCCCAGTGGTGTTGGCGATTCTCGATCGCCGCCTCACCCATCGTGAGGCGTTGGCGGCATCTGCCGACATCGATATGCGGGCCCGGCTCGACCGACTCGCAGCGGCGACGCAGGGTCGCCAACAGGCGATCGCCGACCTGGCTCGTGACGTGCGCTTCCACTACTTCGACGAGCCGCCGATCGAGGCTGCTGCCGCGGAGCTGTACGCCGAGATGGCCGACCACCTGGACTATCTCGCAGCACATCCCGACAGCGCCGACCGGGCCGAGCGCGTCGAGCGGCTGGTGTGGTGCCCACAATCGATGCGGTCACTGCTGCTGACCTCGTGGGGACCGAGCGATCCGGACGTGCCACGTGCGATGCGCGAGCTGGTGCTCGAGATCTACATCCGACGGTTCTACCGAATCCGTGACATCGGTGACATCACATTCGGCCGGTACGGTGAGTTCGTCGTCGCCCGAGCCGACTGCGGCGACGACGGCGACCTGGTACGCGTGCTGGCGGGTTACGTGCCGTTCGACGACGTTCCGGGGTGGTCGACCGCAGCCGCCGCGGAGCTTGCCGACGTCGAGGCCGACGCGGTGATCGATCTGGTCACGTGGCGGCGCGCCGACCGGCCCGAGATCGACGAAATGGCGGCAGAGGTCGCCGAGCTGCTCTCCTCGTGCAACTTTGGACGCCGCATCGGTCGCGTCGACGTCACCGTCAGCAGCACGGGTGGCCCAGCCGAGGACCGGTTCCGAACGCAGACCGTTTCGTTCGTCGGCAGCGACGACGGTTCGTTCACGGAGGACGTGCTGTATCGCAACCTGCATCCGATGCTGGGCGAACGGCTGGAGATCTGGCGGCTGTCGAACTTCGACCTCGAGCGTCGGCCGTCTCCGGAGGACGTCTATCTCTTCGACGGCGTCGCCCGAGACAACCCGAAGGATCATCGTCTGTTCGCGTTGGCCGAGATCCGCGAGCTGGTCCCGGTGCACGACTCGGACACCGGCGACACGACCTATCCCCAGCTCGAACGGGTCGGCTTGCTCGCGATGGCCGCGATGCGCTCCGAGCTGACGCGATACGCGCCCCGCGATCGGCCGGTGGCAAATCGGCTCGTGCTGGACGTTCAGGCCCCGTGGACGTTGCCGCTCGAGGAGTCGAATGCACTCGCGCTGCGCTTCGCCCCGCTGGCCGCTCGGGTCGGGCTCGAAAAGGTGGTACTGAAGGTGCGCATCCCCGACGACACGGCGCCTGGCGGTCGCCGCGATGCAGTGCTGCACATCGAGGACGTCGGCCATCGCATCCTCGTGCGCGAAGACAGGGCCGGTGACCAGCCCGTTCGCCCGCTCGGCGCCTATCAGCAGAAAGTGCTGACGGCTGCCCGATTCGGTTCGCCGTATCCATATGAGATCGTGCGTCTGTTCACTCAGCACCCGGCGCGCAACGGGCTGCCCGCCGACTCGTTCGTCGAACTCGAACTCGACGCGAACGACCAGCTCGTGCCCGTGCGACGCGAGCCCGGCGGCAACAGCGCTCACATCGTGGTCGGGTTGCTCACCAACCACACATCGGTGATCCCCGAGGGAATGCAACGGGTGGCATTGTTGTCCGACCCGACGCAGGGTCTCGGCAATCTCGCAGAGCCCGAGTGCCGTCGCGTCAACGCCGCGCTCACCTATGCGCTCGAACATCGTCTGCCCGTCGAGTGGTTCGCCGTGTCCAGCGGCGCGCTGATCGCGATGGACTCCGGCACCGAGAACATGGACTGGATCGCCCTCACCTTGCGTCGTGTGATCGAGTTCACCCAGGCAGGTGGTGAGATCAACATCGTCGTCACCGGCATCAACGTCGGTGGGCAGCCGTACTGGAACGCGGAAGCGACGATGCTCAACCACACCAGGGGCATCCTCATCATGACCCCGAACTCGGCGATGGTGCTGACCGGCAAGCAGGCGCTCGACTTCTCGGGCGCCGTGAGCGCCGAGGACAACATCGGAATCGGCGGTTACCACCGGGTGATGGGTCCCAACGGTCAGGCACAGTACTGGGCGTCGTCGTTCGCCGATGCCTGTGCGCTGTTGTTGCGTCACTACGAGTTGACGTACGTCGTGCCCGGCGAGCGCTTCCCACGGCGGCGACCTACGGCGGACCCCATCGATCGGGACGTGCGCACCAGCCCCCACGCGACCGTCGCGAACACCCTGTTCAACACGGTCGGTGACGTGTTCTCGGCCGAGCTCAATTCCGAGCGCAAGCAACCGTTCGACATGCGGTCCGTCATGCGCGCAGTCGCTGACGCCGATTCCCCGCCGCTCGAACGATGGAAGGATCTACGGGACGGTGACACGTCGATCGTCTGGGACACCACCATCGGTGGCATAGCCGTCAGCCTGCTGGGCATCGAGTCGCACACCGTCGGGCGTCAGGGCTATGTTCCGTCCGACGGTCCGCCGGCGTGGACATCCGGCACGCTGTTCCCGCACTCGTCGCGCAAGACTGCCCGTTCGATCAACGCCGCCAGCGGCAACAGGCCGCTGGTGGTGCTCGCCAATCTGTCCGGCTTCGACGGGTCGCCCGAGTCGATGCGCCGCCGGCAGCTCGAGTTCGGAGCCGAGATCGGTAGGGCAGTGACCAACTTCGACGGTCCGATCGTGTTCGTCGTCGTGTCCCGCTACCACGGAGGCGCCTTCGTCGTGTTCTCGAAGGCACTCAACGCGGGGATGGAGATCGCAGCGGTGGAGGGCTCGTACGCTTCGGTGATCGGTGGCGCCCCGGCCGCCGCGACGGTGTTCGCACGCGAGGTCAAGCAACGCACCGAGAACGACCCGATGGTTCGGGCGGCGCGCGAAGCGGCCGCGGCGGCGGGTGGCACGGAAGCTGCCCGGCTCCGCACGGTCCTGGTGAAGGTCACCGATCAGGTGCGATCGGAGAAGTTGGGCGAGGTCGCCGACGAGTTCGACGGCATCCACACGATCGAGCGAGCACTGCGGGTCGGCTCGGTCGACCGGATCATCGCGGCGGCCGACCTGCGGCCCTATGTGGTCGACGCGCTCGAGCGCGGCATGGCCCGGCACGCCTGAAGGATCAACACGTCGGACGTTCGACCCACGAATGCAGCGGCACGGCCTGGCTGAGGTTCGAGCCGGTGGCCAGCAGCTGGGGTGGTTCTCGGTCCGCGTTGCTGGCGATCGTCAACAAGAAGACGCCGTCGCGTCGCCACCACCCCGGCATCGAACCGTCGGACCCCTTCACGGTCATCGCCGTCCAGCCGTCGGGGCGAGGTCGCCCGGTCAGCTGCACCTCGACAGTGCGCGTGTCGACGCGGAGACCCACCTGCTGCACCTTGAGTGCTGCCTCCTTGGCTGACCAGATCAGGTTCGCGGCTTCGTGACGCTGGTCGCGATCCGTGAGGGCGTTGACGAAATCGCGTTCGAGCGGTGTGAAGAAGTCGGTGACGAACCCGTCGGTGCGTGGCTCGACGACTTCGAGGTCGATGCCGAGGGTGCCCGACTCGGTGCTGCCCGGCGGCCCGACCAGGCACACCGCCCAGCCGGCGCGATCGCTCATCGACACGTCGACGTCGGCCATCTTGCCGTCGAGGTGCACATAGGGAGCTCCGCTGGCACGGTGGCGTACCTCGATCCGAGTCAGCGATGAGGCGGAGCGATCGAGGCCGAGCACGGTGGCGATCGCTTGTTTCGCTGTCCAGCGACGCGTCACGTACTCGTTGCGTCGCTTGGTGTACCTGATCGAGTCGAGATGATCGCGCTCGTGCGTGGACAACCAGTCGAACGTGGTCGGCACGTCATGTTCTCCGTGCGCCAACCACCACATCTGCACAGTCTGCCCGGTGGTGGTGCCCTATCTCGGGCAGACTACGACCCGTCATGCCCACCTCGCCCAACGAGCTACCACCGATCCTGCGCCATCTGCCACCGGCGCCCGACGAGGGGGCTCTACTCGACGGGTTCAGTGCCTACGTGGCCGAGCAGGGGATCGACCTGTATCCGGCTCAGGAGGAGGCGACCCTCGAACTGATCGCCGGCAACCACGTGATCCTCAACACCCCGACCGGCTCGGGCAAGTCGTTGGTCGCGGTCGCCGCCCACTTCCTGGCGCTCGGGCGAGACCAACGAAGCGTGTACACCGCACCGATCAAGGCGCTGGTGTCGGAGAAGTTCTTCGAACTGTGCCGCACGTTCGGCTCCGACCGCGTCGGCATGATGACCGGCGACGGGAGCGTCAACCCGGATGCACCGATCATCTGTTGCACGGCAGAGATTCTGGCCAACTGGGCGTTGCGCGACGGTGCCGATGCGCCGGTCGATGTCGTGATCGCCGACGAGTTCCACTTCTATGCGGATCCTCAGCGCGGCTGGGCCTGGCAGCTTCCGCTGCTCGAACTCCCGCGCTGCCAGTTCCTCTTGATGTCGGCGACCCTCGGTCCGACGTCGTTCTTCGAACGCGACCTCACCGAACGGACCGGTCGGGAAACCGCATTGGTCACGTCTGCCGATCGGCCGGTACCGCTCGACTTCGCCTATCGCACGACCACGCTGCACCACTCGATCGAAGAGCTGCTGGCGTCGGGCCGGGCCCCCATCTATCTCGTGCATTTCACCCAGCGCGAGGCCACCGAGGCGGCGCAAGGACTGCTGAGCCTGAGCCCGCTCACCAAGGATGAGAAGCAGCAGGTCAAGGCGCTGATCGGGGGCTTCCGGTTCGACTCGCCATTCGGCAAGAGCTTCAGGAGCTTCCTCGCGGGAGGTATCGGTGTGCACCATGCCGGCCTGCTCCCCAAGTATCGGCTGCTCGTCGAACGTCTGGCACAGGCCGGTCTGTTGAAGATCATCTGTGGCACCGACACGCTCGGCGTCGGGGTCAACGTGCCGATTCGTTCGGTGTTGTTCACGAAGCTGTGCAAGTACGACGGCAGCGGGGTCCGGGTGCTGAGCGTTCGAGAGTTCCAGCAGATCGCCGGCCGTGCCGGGCGCAAGGGTTTCGACGATCGTGGTGACGTGTGGGCCCAGGCGCCGGAACACGTGGTGGGTAATCAACAGGCGGCGCAGCAGGCCGAGACCGACGCCAAGAAACGAAAGAAGCTCGTGAAGAAGAAGCCGCCAGAACGCGGCTACGCGCATTGGAACGAGGAGACGTTCGATCGGCTGGTGCACGGTGACCCCGAGCCGCTCACCTCCAGCTTCGACGTCAACCACCAGATGGTGATGAGCCTGCTCGATCGGCCGGGCGATGGCTGCGCGGCGGTGCGCCGGTTGATGGCCGACAACCACGAACCGCGTCGCCGCCAGCGACTTCACATCCGCCGCGCGATCGCGATCTACCGATCGCTCGTGGATGCGGGTCTGCTCGAGTTCCCCGAGACCCCGGACGAACTGGGCCGGCGGGTGCGGGTCGACTTCGATCTGCAGGACGACTTCGCCTTGCATCAACCGCTGTCGCTCTGGGCGATCGATGCGATGGGGCACCTCGACCGTGAGATCGAGGTGCCGGTGCGTCGGCCGGCCCGCACGAACCGCCAGCCGTCGGGCCAGCGGGTGACAGCGCGTGACCACGAGCAGGGTGCACGCTCGATGGTCGGAGGAGCCTTCGCCGGCCTGGCCGAGATGATGGGCATCGTCGATGCCACCGACACACCCGGTGCCGACGCACCAGACATCGACGCGCCCGACACCGACGCGCCCGACACCGACGCCGCCCGACACCGACGTGCCCGACACCGAGGTGATCGGAGTCGAGGCCACCGGCGACATCGACCGCTCGTTGGCCATCCTGACGATCATCGAAGCGGTTCAGGAGACACCCGCTGTCGTCGTCGCGGCCCAGCTCCGGCGGGCCAAGGACGAGCTGATGAGCGAGATGAAATCAGCCCGCGTCGAATACGAGGAACGGATGGAACGTCTCGCGAAGGTCGAGCCGCCGCGCCCGCTCAAGGACTGGATGTACGCGGACTTCAACGAGTTCCGAACCCGTCACCCGTGGGTCGGTGGCGACACGGTGAAGCCCAAGTCGATCGTTCGAGACCTGTTCGAACGGGCGATGACCTTCGGCGAGTACATCGACTTCTACGGCCTGAAACAATCCGAGGGCGCGCTGCTGCGATATCTGTCGGATGTCTACAAAGGGCTCGTCCAGAATGTTCCCGTCGAGGCGAGCAGCGAGGAGTTGGCGGAGATCGTGCACTGGCTCGGCACGCTCGTGCGGCAGGTCGACTCCAGCCTGCTCGACGAATGGGAGCGGCTCCAGAACCCGTTGGAGGGAATGTCCGACGGCCCTGCGCCGAGCACACTGGATCCGTCACCGACCGACATCACCAGCGATGCCCGCGCGTTCGCGACGATGGTTCGCAACGAAGCCTTTCGGTGGGTCGAGCAACTCGCACGACATCGCCGTCCGGAGAGCACGATCGAGGGTCTCGACCCGGAATCTGCGCTCGCCGGCTACTGGGCCGAGTACGACGCGATCGAGACGGACGGTGATGCTCGCCACGCCTCACGGTTCAGCTTCGACGCCGTCACCGGAGAGATCGTACAAACCCTGCACGATCCCGAAGGCCATGACGAATGGCGCCTGGTCGGTCAGGTCGATACCGAGGCGTCGCGGGCCGAGGCCCGTCTGGTCGCCGCGCTCGTGCGGATCGAAGCGCCGTAGCCAGACCCTGGTGCTAGCCGACGACCCAACTGTTGACGGCGTAGCCGGCTCCGTCTTCGTTGATCTGGACGACGGCTGTCGACGTGACGCTCTTGGCGCGAGCCACGATGCGGATCTTGCGCTGCAGGACGATGTCGTTCTTGAACCCGATCGGGACCGAACCCGCCAGCCCGGGCACGGCCCGAGAATCCTCGACGTCGAAGGTGCCGGCCATCACGCCGCCGTTGATCGAGACGGCGTGGCCCGACGGATTCGCCACGGCGATTCGTCCCATGGGCACCGACACGAATCCGGCGACCGCGAACTCGACCGGCGCGACCGATCCTCCGGCGCGGATGTCGATGACCGGTTCGGGAATCCAGGGTTCGACGACACGCTCGGCCGGTGGGGCGACGGCTGTGCCACCTCCGGCGAAGCCCGTCGGGAGGCCGGTGACGGTCAGCGGGTCGACCGAGTAGCCGGCGGGGGAGACCCCGACCGAGTTCGTGGCCGTCACGGCGAAGCGATAGCCCTGATTGCCGCTCGCGGCGTCGCCGGGAGCGAGGTCGGGCAGCGACGGGATCACGCAGCTCGTGAGGAGTGGGAGGGTCGGATCGGTCGCGACCGAGCACTCGGCACCGACGACGGCCTCCTCGATCACGGTGGGGGGAGCGGCCGGGTCCGGCGGAGGATCCGTGGTGATCGGAGCAGGTTCGAGGTAGACCCGGTAGGCGGTCACGTGGTAGCTCGTGATCGGAGCGCCGCCGTTGTCAGGCGGATCCCACGACACCAATGCTTCGGCCGGGTTCTCCGCGACATCGACGGTCACATTGGTCGGAGCTTGCGGGGTCGAGATTGCACTGTCGCTCGACAAGAGCGAGACGGTACCGGTCGCGACTGGGCCGTCGCCGGCCTCGTTGGTCGCCGACACCTCGACGGTGTAGGTGGTGGTGTCGAGATCGAGCCCCCGAACGACACAGGAGATCTGATTGCCGCCGGGAGGGTCGGGCAGCTCGGAGACCACCAGCTCGCTCGATGGGCACACCGGGCCGGTCGCAGCGTCTGGGAGCGGGTCGACCATGACGGTGTAGCCGTCGATCAGAGCACCGCCTGCGTCCTGGCCGGCGACCTCGTTCCAGGTGACGAGGGCCGCGCCTCGATCGACCGAGCCGTCGAGGTACGTGTGCGGGGTCAGGGTGAAACCGGTCGGCTGTGCCGGTGGCCTGGCATGATCGGTGTACGTGATCGACGACGGGACGTAGGTACTCCCGCTGATCTGTTGTTGGGCGTTCGCCGGCGCCGAGGTAGAGCGAACGGGGAATGCTGTTGACGTTCGTGACGAGGTGGTCGCCTGTTCCGAGCGGGTCGAGCGGATCGTCGTATCCGTTGACGCTCATGATCGAGATCAATCCGCCCTTGTTGGCCCCGGAATACCGTTGGTTGAAGCGCAGCTTGAGCGACGTGGTGGTGTCGCTGTTGTCGACGACGAGGTGGCCCTCGGCGCCGAACACCCAGGTTGCTCCGCCGCCGTCCCAATCGATGGTGGTCGGGCCCCCGATCACGTTCGTGCTGACCTGGATGTCGTCGGAGCACTCGGTCGGGAGTTCCTCGAGCCCGTATCCGACCACGACGTCGGCGTTGCCGTGGACCTTGACCTCGTTCTCGAAGTAGTACACGCCGCTGACGAAGTAGATGTTGCCCGTGAGGTCGAGCGGATCGGAGTAGGTGCCGGGGAAGTACACCTTGCAGTCGAACACAGCCGGCATGTTGTAGGGCATCGCCGAGCGGGCGGCCGAGGGCGGTTGGGGGAGATCGGGCATCCAGATCTTGTCAGTGAGCAGGTCGGGGGCCCAGATGTCGCCGTCAGGAGGGCTGACGAGATTCGGTACGGCCAGCCGGGACGACCACCAGTCTGCCGTCGCGGGGTACGGAGGAATCGGTTCGGACTGGGCAGTCGAGCCGGAGAACGTGTCGGGGATCGAAGTCCCGAGCTGGGTTGCCACCACGTTCATCGGTACCTGGAGACCGAGCGCCTCGAGTGGCCCGATCTCGTCGAGCTCGTCACACGTCACGCTGACCGTCGTTCCGTTGATCACCGGATCGGCCGGCGTGAGGTCGCCGGCTCCGTCACACGTCACGAATACGTTGCGCGGGTCGCCGAGTGCCATCCGGATCCCGCCCTTGGCCGCTTCGATGTTCTTCGTCCGGTCGCTGACGACGGAGTTGGCCTTGAAGACGGCCACGTTGTAGCGCAGCAACGGGATGAGGATCAGGCCGGCGATGACGATGAGTATGAGCACCATCGGCAGCACCGAGCCGCGGTCGCGATCGCGTTCGATCGGCATCATGACGCCACCTTGAGTGTGCAGGAGACCGCTGCGTTGGCGGCGACCGTCACGTTGATGCCTGCCGTCGGGTCGAGCGGATCGATGAGACTGAAGTCGGTACCGGCGACGAGATCCTGACCTCGCGCCCGGCACGACCAACTCCGAGCGGAGTAGCCCGTGCCGTCGAGGGACTGCGGGATGAGCTGGACATCAGCGCTCGGGATACCGGAAAGTGGGATGTCGAACGTCGCTGCCTTCGCGATCCGCGATGTCGTGACCACCTCGGCTCCGACCTCGTAGGTGACTTCGGCGTCCGCTGGTTGACCAGCTTGATCACGGGTCTGGACGGTGAGTGTGCCGCCACAATCGACCAGGGCGATCTCGACGAGCGCTCCACCGAACTGGTTCCAGTCGCTGGTGACCAGCAGATCGGCCGAGGAGACGTCGCCCCAGCCGCCGGTGGAGTTGTAGGTGCGGGTCACGAACTGTCCGGAGCTTCCGCTGCCGTCACCGTGTTTGCTCGGATCGCCGCCGGCGATCAGATCGCCGAGGAAGACGTCGTGCGGGATCGGCTTCGGGTTGCCGCTCGCTCCGTTCACGGGCCAGCCAGCGTGCTCGACCCTGGTCGTGTTCGTGAAGTCGCTCCCGACACCGACGCCGATGAGTCGGGTGTCCCGTCGGATGCGTAGCTGCTCGGCGACCTGGTCGGCGCGGAACCAGCCGCGAGGGGTGTAGATGCTGCCGTAGTTCGAGTTGTTGGCCCTGGCGGTCCGGTGGTCGTAGGGGTAGTCGATCGTGAGCGAGGTGCTGGCAGCGTCGGACTTCTGGGTTTGGCGGTCGTAGGTCGGGACGCCGTCGGTGAAGAAGACCACCAGTTCCGGGGTCGGGATGGCGGGGTTGCCCAGCTGCTCGTAGGTCTGCCCGTTCGAGGTGTACCACGCACGGTGGAAGGCATCCTCCCAGTTGGTTCGGCCACCGCTCGAGATCCCACTCACGAGGCCGCTGTTGCCGTCGGGGCCGATCAGCGTCTCGACGTCGGCTGGTTCGGCGAGGTCGAAGAAGCGGTTCCATTGGCCGGGGGCCGCGCCGAGCGTGGACGACACGCTGTTGAACGTGATCACTTGGAGTTGGGTGGGCGTCCCTTCGAATGCCTCGACGAAGCTGCGAACGCCGGCGCGTACGTTGCTGATCTGACCGCCGATCGAGCCCGAGTTGTCGACGATCAGGGTGACGGGTCCACCACACGCGCTGCGAGCGTTCAGGAAGGTCGGTCCCGAGAACGTCGGAATCCCGATCGTGCTGATGTCGGCACCGCCGGCCGTGAAGCTGACCCGGCTACTACGGCTGACGCCATCAGGGCCGGGTGCGCCATTCACCGTGACCACCACCCGGGACGCGCTCGACGACGCGTCTTCCGTGTCGCTCGAGTCCGCCGCGAGCGGCGAGGCGACGTCGATGATGCTGGAGGGGATGGGGTCGCCGGCACCCCACAGCGGGTCGAGGGGAGCAGCGAGGTCGCGCAGCACGACCTGGGATTGGCAGGACCCCGCTCTGCAGACGACGCGGGTCAAGACGAACGTCACGCCGTCGTTCGAGGGTCCGTACCGGTATGAAACGGTGGTCGTGATGCCTGAGCCGTCGTCACCGGTGAGCTGGAGCGCGTTGGTTCCGAAGGTGCAGTCGGCAGATGCGCACGGCGGGGGTGCAGTTTCGGTGGCATCGACGGTTGCCGCCGACGCCAGATCGGCGGGCAACCAGAGCGCCAGGGCCTGCTCCCAGCGTGCCACGTCGAGGCGCCCCTGCGTATCGCCCTGTTGCCGGAACGTGACCGTGACTGCGGTGGCGAGGACGGTCGCGATCGTGCCGATCACGAAAATGCTGACGAGCAACTCGACGAGCGTCATCCCACTGTCGGTGCGGTCGTGGCTAGACATCGCCTCTCACCACTTCCAATGCTCGACTGATCTGGCCATCGGGGCTGATGACGGTGATCGTGACTCGCTGTACCAGGCGTTCCTGGAAGACTCCGCCCGGGCAGGCGGTGCCGGTCGAGTCGGCCTGCCAGATGCCGGCTGGATCGAGATACTCGTGCCCGACCATGACACTGGTGACAGGGTCCCAGCCGAACGCCTCGACGGATGCGGCGACCGGGCTGGTGACGTCGCAGGCGAAGGGACCGGCGCGGTCGGCGCGATAGACGCGGTCGACGGCGTTCACGAGGACGGTCTCGACCTCCGCGGCCGTGCGAGTGGTCACCGACGTCTGTACGCCGGTTCGTACTGCGACGAGGATCGGAAGCAGGACGACCCCCATCAATACGACCGTGACGACGATCTCTATGAAGGAGAACCCGCCATCTCGTGGTGTTTCGGGCTCCTCACCCTGGGACGCATCGGCGTCTTGGACATCGTGGTGGACATCCCGTGTTGGTCCATCGTTCGATCTCCGCATGCTCCGCCTCTGTGTCACAGTCACGTTGTCGGCACGACCCAGTGGCCGGGCGAACAAGTCTCTCCGCTTTCATCAGCGTATAGATCTCGAACCTTTAAGTCAACTCCATGTCAAGTATGTTAGGTTTGAGTACGTAACGAGTATCAAAAAGGTCAAGCATGTGGCAGTTGGGCGGTCACCTCGGGGGACGCCGGAGTTGGTCGATCTTGCGACGGTCACGCTTGGTCGGGCGGCCCGAACCTCGGTCACGCACCGCAAACAGGGCTCGAGTGTCGTCGCGCTCCGGCGGAGCAGGGCTGTGGTCGTCGAAGCACTCGGCGGCGACTGTGGCGCCGACACGCTTCGCGATGGCGCGGCGGACCTCGACGACTCGTTCGCGCTGGTTGATCCGCGCCTCGACACGATCGCCGACCTTCACCATCGATGCCGGCTTGGCCGTTTTGCCGTTGATCGTGACGTGCCCGCCTCGGCATGCGGTCGCGGCATCGACTCGTGTCTTGCAGATCCGGACCGCAGGTAACCATTGATCGATGCGTACTGTGTCGATGTCGCCAGTCTGACACGGGCCGCCGAACGCGACCGCGGCCGTGCCGCCCTCGGTTGCGGCGGATTCGTCCTGTCGTCACCCGCCGTCGATCGATGAATCCTGATAGTCCTCCCAGGCCTTCGCCGCACCGGAGTGTCCGGCGTCGATGATGCTCACTGGCGGGCCACAGCCGGCGCTCGGTTGGCTCTGGTGATGGCCGTTGCCAGCACGACCGCGATTCATCGCGGGCGATCTGCGATCATGCGAGACGTCACGCCGCAGCAACGAGTAGGAGGCTCCGTGGAACTACAACCTTCGGCGGCGGGATTCGATGCCGCGAGGCTCGACCGAATTGCATCGCACCTCGAGCGGAACTATCTCGGACCCGGGAAGATCGCCGGGTGTCAGGTCGCGGTCGGGCGGCGCGGCCGTCTCGCATACCAACGGTCGTTCGGCGAGCGCGATCGGGAGCGTGGCACCCCGATGGGCGATGACACCATCTTCCGCATCTACTCGATGACCAAGCCGATCACCTCGATCGCGCTCATGCAGTTGTTCGAGCGGGGCATGTTCCAACTCGACGATCCGGTCTCGCGCTTCTTCCCGTCATGGAAGCAACACGAGGTCTGGGTGTCGGGCTCCGGCGACGACATGATCACCGAGCCGGCCCATCGCAGGGTGTCGTTCCGTGATCTCCTCACGCATACCGGGGGGCTCACGTATGGCGGCATGCTGCCGGGCATGGGTGATCAGCATCCGGTCGACTCACGCTATCGGTCGATGCAGATCCGGAGTCCCGGCGTGGCGACCACGATGTCGGAGTTCATGGACAAACTCGGTGAGGTGCCGCTGCGTTTCCAGCCGGGCACGGCCTACATGTACTCACTCTCGACCGATGCGTGTGGTGCGCTGGTCGAACACATCTCGGGAGTGCCGTTCGCCGACTACTTGCGCCGGAACATCCTCGACCCGCTCGGCATGGTCGACACCGCCTTCCAGGTGGCCCCTGACGATGTCGGCCGGTTCGCCGCCAACTACGCACGTAATCCCGACAAGACGACCACGCTGCTCGAGGATCCGGTGACGAGCTCGTTCACCCGCCCGCCGGCGTTCACGTCGGGTGGCGGTGGGCTCACGGGCACGATGGCCGACTACATGCGGTTCTGCGAGATGTTGCGACGCCGCGGCGAGCTGGATGGTCATCGGATCATCGGTCCCCGCACGCTCGATCTGATGCGCATGAACCACCTCCCCGGCGGCAAGGACCTGGCGGCGCTCGACGTCGACCTGGTGACGCCGTACGGCAACGTCGGAGTCGGCTTCGGTCTCGGGTTCGCGTCAACGATCGACCAGGTGGCGACGGGTGCTCTGACGCGGGGCGATTTCTACTGGGGCGGCGCCGCGTCGACCGTGTTCTGGGTGGACGCGATCGAGGATCTCTGGGTCATCTTCATGACTCAGTTGATGCCGTCGGAGTCGTTCGACTTCCGCGGTCAGCTCCGCAGCCTGGTCTACAGCGCGATCGTCGATTGAGCCGTGATGGATCGAGCGGTGTCCCCCGGCTCGGCCCGCGCACCACTCGGTGGGCAGACTCCTCGGATGCGCATTCGTCTTCGACAGATCGTCATGGTGGCCACCGACCTGGATACGACGGAGCGCCAGGTCGAGTCGCAGCTCGGGGTCGAACGCTGCTTTCGCGATCCCGCTGTCGCCGTGTTCGGATTGCAGAACGCGCTCTTCCCGATCGGCGACAAGTTCCTCGAGGTCGTGTCGCCGACACGGGAGGGCACCACTGCCGGTCGTCTGCTCGACAAGCGAGGCGGTGACGGCGGCTACATGGTGATCCTCGAGGTCGAGGACCTGGGCCCGATGCGCGAGCGTTTCGACGCGGTCGGTGTACGGATGGTCTACGAGGCTGCCGCCGAGGGCATCGTCGGGCTCCACCTGCATCCCGCCGATGTCGGCGGCGCGATCCTCTCGGTGGACCAGACCGATACGTGGGGCGAGTGGCCGTGGGCTGGTCCGGTGTGGCGGGACCACGTGTGTACGGATGTCGTCGGCGACGTGCTGGCGGTCGTGATCGAGGCGGGCGATCCCGACGAGATGTCGGCGCGGTGGGCCGAGGTGCTCGGGCGTGATGTGATCGACCGCACGATCGGTCTCGACGAGGGCGAGATCCGTTTCGTCGAGGCAGGCGATCGGGGTGATGGTGTCGCCGGCTTCGTGCTGCGTGCAAGCGATCCGGCCAGCGCAGGTCGCACGACGATCTGCGGCTGCACCTTCGAACTGGTCGCCCCGTAGCGCGACTCGTCACTCGCCGCGGAAGACGGGGCTGCGCTTCTCGACGAACGCGGCCGCTGCCTCGCGGTGGTCGGCGGTCGACATCGCACGCACCATGTTGGCGGCCTCGGCGTCGAGCGCCGTCGCGAGATCGCAGGTGATGGCTCGGTTGAGGTTCTCTTTCATCAACCGGGTGGCGATCGGTGCGCGATCGGCCAGCGACTGGCACCACGCCAGTGCGGCCGTATCGAATTCGTCGTCGGGCAGCACCTGGTTGACCATCCCGAGATCGTGTGCTTCAGCGGCGGTCAAGCGCGGAGAGGTGAAGTACAACTCCTTCGCCTTGGCCGTGCCGACGAGCTGGGTGAGGAACCACGACCCGCCGAAGTCGCCGGATGCGCCGACACCCGCGAACGCCGTGACCAGCACCGCGCGCTCGGCGGCGAGGCGGATGTCGGCGGCGAGTGCGATCGACAGGCCTGCCCCGGCGGCCGCGCCAGGGAGCGCGGCGACCACGGGCTTCG
Source organism: uncultured Acidimicrobiaceae bacterium (assembly GCA_963699815.1). Classification (GTDB taxonomy): domain Bacteria; phylum Actinomycetota; class Acidimicrobiia; order Acidimicrobiales; family Ilumatobacteraceae; genus Ilumatobacter. Next base: position 65,421 of record CAVOVK010000014.1, read on the forward strand.
GGTACTGATGCAACGCCAACGACACCGAGCGCTGAAACGTTCGGAGTTGGGCGACGCTGTCCTCGTGCGAGGCCGCACGCCCGGGACGTGGCACCCCGGTGCGATGCGATTCGTTCATACCCTTCACATCGCCGCCCGCGCAGAAGGCGCCACCGGCACCGGTGAGCATCACGACCCTCACTTCGGGGTCGAGCTCCATCGCAGGCAGGGCGACACCGAACCCGCCGTAGACCTCGCTCGACAGCGCATTGCGCCGGTCGGGTCGGTTGAACGTGATCACACCCACGTTGCCGTCGACGCGAGCGAGGAGATGATCGGTGCCGGTGTCGATCGTTCGGGTCATGCGATGAGCTTGCCATTCCCATACCGCCCGCGTCGATGCGGATCACGACTCATGCTGCGAGATCGGGCGGCGTGCCCACCGAGTCGTCCAACGGCTGGAACGTGGTGGCGGTCGATCAGATCGGTCATCGCCGGACGCCTTGGAGTCGAGCCCGCAATGAGCGTGCCTGTTCGAGCGTCGATCGTGGCTCCTGAACGACCCCGGCTCGCCGAGCGATCACGTCGTTGACCTCGGCGCCGATCACCAACACGACGCTGAACAGGTACATCAGGGTCAGCGCCAGCAGAATTGCGCCGACGCTGCTCTGCACCTGGTTGCCGCCGCCAGAGAGACGCACGTACCAGGCGAACGATTGGCTGGCCACGATCCAGCCGAGCGAAGTGACGATCGCGCCCGGCAGGTCGTACCGCCACGGCGTGCGGTGATTCGGAGCGAGGTGGAAGAGAGCGGAGCACCACAGCACGAGTACCACGAACGCAACCAGCAAGGCGAGCCATCGGGCGACCGCCCCGAGTGGCAGGGCGGGCAGCAACGCCAGGAAGACGGCAGAGGCCGCTGTGACCGCGATCGTGCCGATCCCGAAGGCGATGGCGACGAGTCGCAACCGCCACCAGGACCGCCCCTCGTCCACCTCGTAGGCGACGTCCATCGCCCGAATCAGGCCGGCGAACGCCCGCGAGAGTGTGAAGAGGGCGGTGAGGGCCGCCACCGTGGCGATACCGGCGCTCGGCTCCGAGAACAGCTCGTGGATAGCGGAGGCGAGAGTGTCGGAGTCGACCAGCGTGTCGGCGACGAATCGTTGGATCCGCTCCTCGACGTCCTCGGCGGCCGTCGCACCGGCGATCGCTTCGAGCGAGCTGAGGGTGCTGACGAGAGCGAGGGCGGCGGCGGGGATCGACAAGATGGTCCAGAATGTGATCGATGCCGCGAGGTCGCCGGCCTTGTCGTCGCGGTATTCGGCCCACACGTCCGCGGCGAGGCGAAGGCTCCATCTCGCGAGTTGCCGAGGCGAACGGGGCGGCGTCGGAGAACGAGAGGCGTCGGTCATCGGGATCACGTCCGAGGGTAGGCGGCTTCGACGCCGTCAGCGACTTCGGTGGAAAAGCGATCGACGTGCCACGATCTGTGGATGCCGCCGTCATCCGACCCGTCACCCCAACGTGCGTACACCGGCAAGTGGTACGAGGAGCTGACGCCGGGGCGGGTGATCCAGCACGCCGTCCGGCGCACGATCACCGAATCGGACAACGTGATGTTCACCTCGATGACCATGAACCCGGCCTGGCTGCACCTCGACTTCGACTACGCCCAGAACGAGACCGAGTTCGGTCGGCCGATCGTCAACTCGATGCTCACGATCGCGATGGTGATCGGCATCAGCGTGCACGAGACCACACTCGGCACGACGGTCGCCAACCTCGGCTTCAGCGAGGTGGTGTTCCCTGCTCCCATGTTCCACGGCGACACCCTGCGCGTCGAGACCGAGGTGCGGGCAGCCCGTGAGTCGAAGTCGCGCCCGACACAGGGCATCGTCACCTTCGAGCACCGCGCCTTCAACCAGCACGGCACGCTGGTCTGCCGGGCTGTCCGCGATGCGTTGATGCTCAAACGCCCGGAGGGGATCTAATCCTCTCCGGCGAGGGTGAGGATGCGACGCGCCTGGGTGGCGAGAGGCTCGTCGACCATCTGGCCCTCGAAATCGATCGCTGCCACACCTGCAGCTGAGGCGGTTTCGTAGGCCGCCAGTAGGCGTCGAGCTCGGGCGACCTCTTCAGGGGTTGGCACGAACGCGTCATTGGCGATCGCCACCTGGCCAGGGTGGATGCACAGCTTGCCGGAATAGCCGAGCGCCCTGGCCTCGGCGGCCTCGCGTCCGAACCGGTCGTCGTTGCGGAAGTCGGTGACGACCTGATCGAGCACCGGCACACCGGCCAGCCGGCCGGCCAACGCCACCGCTGAGCGGGCGTACAGCACCTCTTGGTTGTCGTCGGTGCGGACGCCGCCCATGTCGGCGATGAAGTCCTCTGCGCCGAAATAGGCAGCGACAACCCGAGGGTGGACGAGCAGGGTTCGAGCATCGGCGACCCCCAGCGCGGTTTCGATCCCCGCGAAAACGCCGAGCTCGCCGAACCCGGCGTCGTCGAGTGCTGCGACGACCTGCTGCAGTCCTGCCACCGTTTCGACCTTCGGCACCACGACGGCCGCGAGGTCGGCCGTGAGGCCATCTCTGATGTCGTCGAGGAACCACTCGGTGGGCAGGCCGTTGACCCGTACCGTCACCTGGCAACCCGCCGCCACGAGCCCCGGGGCGAGGCGGTGTGCGTTGGCGCGGCCTTCCGCCTTGGCGTTGGCGGGCGTGGCGTCCTCGCAGTCGATCACCACGGCGTCGGCACCACGTTCGGCCAGTCTGGCGACGAAGTCGGGCCGTACCGCCGGTGCGAACAGGAGCGACCGCAGCCGGCCGATCCGGTGCATCACGCGCCGATCATCGAGCGCTTGGCGACCTCTTCCAGCATCACCTCGGTGGCGCCACCACCGATCGGGAGGATGCGGGCGTCGCGATACATCCGCTCGACAGGCGTCTCGCGCATGTACCCCATGCCGCCGTGGAACTGCACACAGTCGTACATGATCTGATTGATCGCCTCGGCGCCGAACGCCTTCACGCCCGACATCTCCTTCACGTTGTCGAGCCCCTGGTCGCCGAGCCAGGCGGCGTGATACATCGAGGCCCGAACCGCGTCGAGCTTGGCCTGGTTCATCGCCATCCGCTGGCGGATCGCACCGAGGTCGTACAGATGGCCGTCGAATGCCTTGCGCTCCTGGGTGTAGGCGAGCGTCTGGTCGATCGCGGCCTGAGCGGCACCGCAGCCCATCCCGATCAGCACCATCCGCTCGTTCTGGAAGTTGCGCATCGTCTCGTAGAACCCGCGGTGCACCGTGCCGAGCACCTGGTCGTCGTGGATCCAGACGTCGTCGAGCACCAACTCGGCGGTGTCGCTGCATCGCCAGCCGTGCTTGTCGAGCTTCTTCGCCACCGTGAACCCATCGGTGCCGGCCGGCACCAGGAACATCGTGATGCCGTACTTGTTGCCGGGATCGGTCTTCGCGGCAACGATCGTGAGGTCGCCGTAGACGGCGTTCGTGATGAACGTCTTGGTGCCGTTGATCCGCCAGCCGTCGCCGTCCTTGACGGCGCTGGTACGAATTCCGGCCACGTCGCTGCCGGCATCCGGCTCGCTGACACCGATCGACAGGATCGCCTCGCCGGACATCATGCCGGGCAGCCACCGCTCGAGCTGGGCGGGTGAACCGGAGTGGACCAGGTGTGGACCGGCCATGTCGGTGTGCACCAGCACGGTGACGTCGAACCCGGCGAAGGTCGACGATCCGAGTGCCTCGGCCAGCGTCGCCGAGGCGAGCATGCCCATCCCGAGGCCGCCGTGCTCTTCCGGAACGCGCAGGCTGAACATACCGAGCTCGCCCATGTGCCGGAGTACCTGGCGTGGCACTTTGCCGTCGGCTTCCCACCGGTCGCCGTGGGGTGTGACCTCCTTGGCGACGAACTCGACGGTTTGGTCGTAGATCGCTTGCAGCTCGTCGGTCATGTAGATGTTTCGGTGGGTCATCCGGATTCCTCTGGTGTGTCGAGTGGTGCTGTTTCGATCGGTGCTTCGAACGTGACGAGTACGTGGTTGGTGGCGACCTGGTCGCCGGGCGAGACGCGTACCTCGGCGACGACGCCCGGGCCCGCAGCCGTCAGTGTGTGGAGCATCTTCATCGCCTCGATCACGACGACCGGGTCGCCGCCCGCGACGTGCTGGCCGGAGACGACGGGCACTTCGGTCACGGCTCCGGGGAAGGGCGCAACGATCGCGCTGGCATGTCCGTGACCCTCCGAGCCGGCAGGCGCCCATCGTTCGCTGCGGGTCGGCACGGTGAACGTGTGTGTGTGACCGGCCACGTTGACCGCGACGGAGCGACGGGCCACCGACACGCTGGAGACCGGCGGCGGGGTGCCTGGCGAGGACCTGGCGGCCTCGTGCAGTTCGCCGTCGAGCGAACGCAGTGCAACAGGCAGGGCGTTGCGATGTGGCGTGAGCCGGAACGATCCGAGGGCCTGCCAGACGGCTGAACCGCGCGCCGCGGTGTCTGGCCGACTGCCAGGCGGTGGCCGCTTCTACGAGGGCCGGTGGGGGAGCGGTCGGCACATCGGTCTCGTCGAGGAACCGCGTCGTGACGCGGCCGGCGACGACCGGAGCCTGGTCGATCAGCCAACGATGGAAGCCGGTGTTGGTGACGAGCCCGCCGATGATCAACTGGTCGAGTGCACGGGCGAGTCGCCGTCGTGCTGTCGCCCGGTCGACGCCGTCGACGATCAGTTTGGCGATCATCGGGTCGTAGTAGGACGTGATCTCGTCGCCTTCGACGATCGCGCTGTCCCATCGCACCCCGCCGGGCACCGACAGGTGCGACACGGTTCCGTTCTGCGGTGCGAATCCGTTCGCCGGATCCTCCGCGTTGATCCGCGCCTCGAAGGCGTGCCCGGTGAACGTCACATCGCCCTGTGCGACCGTCAGCGGCTCGCCCGCCGCGGATCTGATCATCAGCTCGACGAGATCGAGGCCGGTCACGGACTCGGTGACCGGATGCTCGACCTGCAAACGGGTGTTCATCTCGAGGAAGAAGTAGTCACCCGTCTCGTCGTCGACGATGAACTCGACGGTTCCCGCCGAGTCGTAGCCGATCGCCTGTGCCAGTTCGACGGCCGAGGCGTGGAGACCGTCACGGGTGGATTCGGGGAGGTTGGGGGCCGGTGCTTCCTCGAGCACCTTCTGGTACCGCCGCTGCACCGAGCATTCGCGCGTGCCGAGGTGGATCACGTTGCTGTGTCGGTCGCCGACGATCTGCACCTCGACATGGCGCGGTCGCTGGATGTAGCGCTCGACGATCATCGCTCCGTCGCCGAACGATCTCTCGGCCTCCGACGACGCCTCGTGGAGCGCGGCGTCGAATCCGATCGCGTCGTGGACGATGCGGATGCCTTTGCCGCCGCCACCTGCGGCGGCCTTGACCAGCACGGGGAACCCGATCCGTTCAGCTGCTGCGGCCAGATCGTTCGGTCGTTGCGAGGCGTCGTACCCGGGAATGATCGGCACGGCGGCCGCTTGCGCCAAGCGACGGGCCTCGATCTTGGAGCCCATCGATTCGACCGCATCGGGGTGGGGTCCGATCCAGGCGCACCCGGCGGCGATCACGGAACGGGCGAACGGTCCGTTCTCCGCGAGGAAGCCGTAGCCCGGGTGTACAGCGTCGGCGCCGGTGGCCTCGATGGCTGCGAGCATGCGGTCGATCGACAGATACGAGGTCGACAGATCGGCCCCGCCGAGTCGGAACGACATCGTCGCCTCGTGGACGAATGGAGCGCCGCGGTCGGGATCGGCGTAGGCCGCCACGGTCTCGTGCCCGAGCCGGTGGGCGGTGTGGATGATTCGGCGGGCGATCTCGCCTCGATTGGCAATCAGGATGCGCATCGTGTCGGTCCAGTCATCTCGTCTCGGTCACATCCGGTACACGAGGCCGGACCCCGGGACGGGCTCGTCTTGGCGGGCAGCGAGTGCCAGGCACAAGCCGAGCGCGTCGCGAGTGTCGACCGGATCGATCAGGCCGTCGTCCCACAATCGTGAGGTCGCGTAGTACGGGTCACTCTGGGTCTCGTACTGGAGGGCGACCTCGTCGCGCAACTCCTGGACGTGTTCCGGTGTCGTCTCGTCGCCCTTCATGCCGGCCAGGCGGATGTCGACCAGCACCGTTTGGGCGGTCTCGGCCGACATGGTCGCGATCCGCGAGTTGGGCCACGCGAACAGGAACCTGGGATTGAACCCGCGGCCGCACATGCCGTAGTTCCCGGCGCCGTACGAGCCACCGATCAGCACCGTGTAGCGGGGTACCGTCGCGTTGGCGACCGCTGCGACCATCTTGGCGCCGTTCTTGGCGATGCCGCCCGCCTCCGAGTCGCGGCCGACCATGTAGCCCGAAGTGTTCTGGAGGAACAACAGCGGTACTCGTCGTTGCTCGCACAGCTCGATGAAGTGGGTCGCCTTCAGCGCCGACTCGCTGAAGATGATGCCGTTGTTGGCGATGATCCCGATCAGGTGACCCCAGATGCGGGCGAAGCCGCACACGATCGACTCCCCCCATTCGGGCTTGAATGGCGAGAAGCGCGAACCGTCGACCATGCGGGCGATGATCTCGGTCGCATCGAACGGAATCCGGTCGTCGGCGCTGACGATGCCGTAGATCTCTGCGGGATCGAACAGCGGCGGCTCGGGTTCGGCCCAGTCGCACCAGCTCTGCCGATCGTGGATGTGCCGCTGGCCGGTGGTCTCGCAGATCTCGCGCAACTTGCCGTAGGCCTCGGCCTCGGTGTCGGCCAGGTAGTCGCTGACGCCCGATACGCGTGTGTGCAGCTCTGCGCCCCCGAGGTCGTCGGGCTCGATGATCTCGCCCAGCGCGGCCTTCACGATCGGTGGGCCGCCCAGGAAGATGCGTCCGATGCCCTCGACCATGACCACCTCGTCGCTGAGTGCTGGCACGTATGCGCCACCCGCGGTGCACCCGCCGAGCACCACGGAGAGCTGGGGTAGGCCCATCGCCGAGAGTCTGGCCTGGCGATAGAACGATCCACCGAAGTGGTCCTTGTCGGGAAAGATGTCGTCCTGCAATGGCAGGAAGGCACCGCCCGAGTCGACGAGGTAGATCACGCCGAGCCCATTCTCTTCCGCGATCTGCTGCGCCCGCACGTGCTTCTTGATCGACACGGGCAGCAACGAACCGCCCTTCACGGTGGCGTCGTTGGCGATGAACACGTAGGGCACGGCTTGCACGACGCCGACACCCGTGACGATGCCAGCGCCGGGGGCGCTGTTGTCGTACTGGCCGTAGCCGCTCAGGGTCGAGAACTCGAGGAATGGGGTGTCGTCGTCGATCACCATGTCGATGCGGTCGCGGACCATCACCTTGCCGCGCTCGAGGTGACGCTCGATCGATCGTTCGCGGCCCGAGCCGCCGCTGATCGCCCACTGCTGGCGCTCTCGTAGCAGATCGACGAGTTCCTGATACGCCGCTCGGTTGGTGGTGTACTGGGCCGAACCGGTGTCGATCCGTGATCCGATCGCCCTCATGCTGCGACTCCGTTCCAGAATTTGATGGGTGATGGCCGCGGCGAACTGGTCGAGATTGCCGCGGCGGGCATCGAACCACTCGACGGAGCGAATTCATCGCGCCGAACAACACGAGACGCATGACGTTGACGTCGACGGTGGGAGGGATCGCTGCGTCGGCCTGGAGCTCGCGCGAGCATGGTGGTCCACCTCGCCTCGTACTGGTCGCGCAGCGGCACGATCTGTTCGCGAACGACCTCGGGCGCAGTCCGGAACGTCATGACGTGCGCAGCGGTGTAGGGCCCGTTCTCGTACAGAGCGGCCAGGTGAGCCCGAACGTGAGCTTCGATGCGGCGCGTGGAGGGCAGGCCGGCACTCGCCACTTCGGCCTGATCGAACGCGACCTGCATGACGGCGATGCCGCGCCGCAGGATCTCGGTGAGCAACTCGTCCTTCGAGGTGAAGTGGTAGTAGATCGACCCGGCCTTGATGCCCACCACCGTGGCGAGGTGACGCAGCGACGTGGCCTCGTAACCCCGTTGCAGGAACAGCGTCGCCGCTTCGTCCATGATTCGATCACGACCCGAGTCGGGGGGAGATTCCGCTGTCGTGTCGATCGCCATCGACACAACCTACCTAACGACCGTTAGGTTGTCCAGTGGGAATCGTCGAGTGTGGATCGGCTGGCCGGAGCGACCGGGTGCCGGTACTAACCTGCGCTGATCACCTCCAACGTGCCGCCCCACTCTTCAGATGCAGCCGTCGTCGTCGGACTCGACGTCGGTGGCACGAAGACCAATGCCACGGTGCTCGACGAACGCGGGACCTTCCTGATCGATCGGATGATCGAGTCGCCGAGTCGCGTCGGCGAGGGCCCGGACGGTGCGCTCGAAGCGATCAGCGACGTGCTCGGGCTGGTGCTCGATGCCGCGGGGGTGTCAGCCGACTCGGTTCGTGCCGTGGGTCTCGACACCCCGGGTCCCGCAAGCGCAACGGGCGTGATCTCGGCCAGGGGCGCGACCAACTTCTCTCAGCCGGAGTGGTGGGGATTCGATTTCAGGTCGGCCGTCGAGCACCACCTGGCATTGCCGGTGATCTACAACAACGACGGCAACGCCGCCGCGCTCTACGCCCACGACCAGCTGTTCGTCGGAGAGGCGCACCTTCGTTCATCGGTGTCGGCGATCGTCGGTACCGGCCTCGGGGGAGGCGTCGTCGAGTCCGGCCGAGTGATTCGCGGCGCGAGCGGGATGGCCGGCGAGCTCGGCCACGTCCATATCCCGATGGATGGCCTGCTCGGCGAGGGGCAGCCGGTACCGATCTGCAACTGTGGCTTCGTCGGAGATGCCGAGAGCGTTGCTTCGCTGAGCGGACTCGAACGCAACCTCCTGCCGTATTGGCTGTCGCGGTATCCCGATCACCCGGTGGCGTCGCTGCCGATCCGGGACGCAGCCCGTCAGATCCGGTCGTACGGCGAACGTGGTGACGAGATGGCGTTGCTCATCTTCGGGCAACAGGCTCACGCCATCGGGCGGCTGTTCACGATCGCCGCCAACTTCACCGACCCGGACGCCTACTTCGTCGGGGGAGGGGTGATCGAGGCCGAGCCGCACTTTCGAACCTGGTTCGTCGACGCCGTTCGTGATGCCACTTCGCTGCGTGCCGAACAGATCGAGGCGACGCGGTTCGCCCTCGTGTCAGATCTCGACATGGCCGGAGCGAGAGGCTCGGCGCTCGCTGCTCTCCACGCGATCCGTCCCTGAGGGCCGTCCTTTCGTGAGCGCTGCCCATTTTGTGGACGCCGGTGGTTCAGGCGGCGGCCACCTCGATCTGAGCGGTGCGTTCGTCGAGTAGATCCTGGTACGCGGCGACGGCCCAAGCTGCCGAGCCGACGGTGCCGAGCAAGCCGGACAACACCGTCGCTCGCGAGGCGGTGTCTCGGGTCCGTCGGCGACCAGCGCGGCGACCACCGAGGCGAAGCTGCCGACGCCGCAGAGCACGGCCGCAGCGAGGTTGAGTGTGTGTCGACTGATGAGCACGAGGCCTCCGGGTTCACGACGATGGCGAACCAGGCAGACCATACCCGAACCGATCGCGCGGGCAGCGGCGACCCGTGGGTCAGGCACGTCTCTCGACGTGGGCACGCACGAGGTTGCCGTCGTCGCTCGACCATCCTTTCGCTCTCGCAGAGGCGATCATCCCGTCGAAGTCGACGACGAAGGATTCGTCATCGCTCTGGGCTTCGCCGATGCTGCGCAGCGTCGGGACCGAGAGCCATACGTGTTCGTCATCGGGTCCTGGCCTGCAGAGTTCACCGAATTGCATCTCGTGGAGGTGACCCGCGCACTCGACATGAAGTCGGTCGAGTCGATCGACATCGATCAGGGAGGGTGGGCCGGTGGTGGACAACACGACGATCATGGCCCCATCGTCGTGTATCCGGCTCGTGCCGGCTCAGTCGAACACGAGCGCGCCGTCGTCCAGATCGGCGACCGGCATGATGTCCTTCTCCGACCAATAGTCCTGGGTGTGGCGCCATGGCTCACGGTCACCTTGTTTGGGCAGCAGGTGCAGGCCGCGCTGCAGGTAGCCAGGGTTGAAGTTCTCGGGATCGACCCACGGCAGAAGTGGCATGTCGCTCCTCGCCGGCACGCAACGTCGGCACGACCACCTCGGCGCCCCTGGCATCCATGTGGTGCAGCAGACGACACACGAAATCCGCGATCAAGTCGGCCCGCAGGGTCCAGCTCGCCCGGAAGTAGCCGAACACCCACGCCAGGTTCGGGATGCCGGTGAACATCGTGCCGCGATAGGTCACGGTCTCGGAGAAGTCGAGCGGCTCGTCGTCGATCGTGAACGCGATGTCGCCCAGCACGTTGATGTCGAAACCGGTCGCCGTGATGATGATGTCGGCTTCGAGCGCGTCACCGGACCCGAGGGCGATCCCTGACTCGGTGAACGTGTCGATCTCGTCGGTCACGACCGATGCCTTGCCGCTCGTGATGCCCTCGAACAGATCGCCATCGGGAACGAACGCGATGCGCTGGCGCCAGGGCAGGTAGCTCGGCGTGAACGCCGTGTCGACCATGTCCCCGTGGTCGGGGGCGAGGCGGGCACGTACGTCTGCGAGCAGTTCGGCTTTGACCGCCTCGGGTTCGGTGAAGCAACGTCGCGTGAACGCAGCCTGGTCGAACAGGATCTTGCGGCGCACGATCTCGTGGATCCACGTCTCGTCGACGTCGAGGTCGCGGAGTGTGTCGGCCAAGTCGTTCACGTTGCGTCCGGAGATGAAGTACGTCGGCGAGCGCTGCAACATCGTGATGTGCTCGACGTCGGCGGCCATCGCCGGGATCATGGTTGCAGCGGTCGCCCCCGAGCCGATCACGACGACGCGCTTGTCGCGGTAGTCGAGGTCCTCCGGCCACGTCTGGGGATGCACGATCGTGCCGCGGAACCGGTCCATTCCCGGCCACGTCGGCGAATAGCCCTGCGAGTGCCGGTAATAGCCCTGGCACATGTACAAGAAGGAGGCGGTCATCGCGAACGGCTCGCCGGTGTCCGATCGGGTGCCCGCCACCGCCCAGCGGCGGTCCTCGCTCGACCAGAGGGCGGTCGCGATCGTGTGGTGGTAGCGAATGAGGCGTGCCAGATCGTTCTCGTCGATCACTTCACCCAGGTAGTCGAGGATTTCGCGCGCGGTCGCGATCGGTGCTCCGGTCCATGGCTTGAAGCGGTAGCCGAAGGTGTAGAGGTCGCTGTCCGAGCGGATGCCCGGGTACTTGTGGGTCAGCCACGTGCCGCCATGGTCGTGCTGACTCTCGAGCACGACGATGCGCTTGTCGGGGCACTGTTGTCCGAGATGGTAGGCGGCGCCGATTCCGGAGATGCCGGCGCCGACCACGAGCACGTCGGTGTGCTCGACGGCGGCAGGTTGCGGGGCGGGCGATGTCTGCACGTCGGGCGCAGGTGTCTCGTTGCTCATCGGTCGGCCTCCTCGTTCGCTCGAGAGCACACGGTTGTGGCGGCCCCAGGCCGGAGGCAGATGTCCCGAATCGGCGCGCCGTCCGGGAAGCATCGATCGCGGCGCTCCTCGTTGCTGATCCTGGGATCGAACGTAGAGGCTCGCCACGACGTCCGGCGAGTCACAGATGTCCGGCGAATCGCTCCCAGCGCTCGGGTGTCTCGCGCCCTGGTGAAGCTTCTCGGTTCCGGGCCGGGCACCTGCGGGAGTGGACCCAGAACATAGGATCGGTCTGAATCGTCGGGAGCGTGTACATGAGTCAGCCAGCCGGAAACCGTGAATGCAGGGTCGAGGGTAGGGTCGAGTTCGGTGTCGATCCCTCGAATTATCGGCACTGGTCGATCGACGTCGATGGCGCTGTCGCCACGGTCACGATGGCGGTCACGCCCGACGCCGGGTTGAGCGGTGACTACGAGCTCAAGACGAACTCGTACGACCTCGCCGTCGACATCGAGTTGCACGACGTCGTGCAGCGCCTGCGATTCGAGCACCCAGGGGTCAAGTCCGTGGTGTTGACCAGCGGCCTCGACAAGATCTTCTGCGCCGGTGCCAACATCCAGATGCTGGCGGGGGCGACGCATGGACACAAGGTCAACTTCTGCAAATTCACCAACGAGACCCGCAACGCGATCGAGGAGGCGACGAAGCACTCCGGCCAGACCTGGATCGCAGCCGTCAATGGTACGGCCGCGGGTGGCGGCTACGAACTGGCGTTGGCCTGCGACGAGATCTTGCTGATCGACGATCGCGCCTCGGCGGTGTCGCTGCCGGAGGTTCCGTTGTTGGCCGTGCTCCCCGGGACCGGCGGCCTGACCAGGGTCGTGGACAAGCGACATGTCCGCCGGGACCTGGCCGATGTGTTCACGACGCGCACCGAAGGGGTCAAGGGGCAACAGGCGGTCGACTGGCACCTCGTCGATGCGATCGCGCCGAAGAGCACCTTCGCTGATCTCGTCGCCGAACTGGCAACGGTGCGGGCCCGGGGATCGTCGCGTCCGGATGGTTGTCCTGGCGTCGCGCTGCCGGTCTTCGGCAGCACGACCGTCGTCGACGGCGACACGTTGGCGGGTCGTCACGTCGACGTCGCGATCGATCGTGAGGCCGGTACTGCGACGTTCCTCGTGCGTGGCCCACTGGCGTCGCAGCCCGGAACGGCCGAGCAGTTGATCGCGGCCGGGGCGGACTCCTGGCTCCTCGCTGCGGCGCTCGAGCTCGATTACGCGATTCTGCAGTTGCGCCTCAACGAGCCGCTGATCGGCACCTGGTTGCTGCGTACCGACGGCGATGCCGATGCCCTGATCGCCGCCGAAGCCGTGATCGAGCGAGAGCCGGAGAACTGGCTCGTCCGCGAGGTTCGCTTGCTCTGGACCAGGACCCTCAAGCGGCTGGATCTGTCCGCCCGCTCGCTGATCGCATTGATCGACGAAGGCAGCTGTTTCGCCGGCACGTTGGCCGAGCTCGCTTTCGCCGCGGATCGGTCGATCATGCTCGAGGGTCGGCGCGATGGATCCGAGCAGCCGGCCCCCAAGATCGTGCTGACCGACGCCAACTTCGGGTGGTGCCCCATGTCGAACGGCATCTCTCGCCTGGCGACACGCTTCTGGGAGCGAGGCGACGCCTACGCCACCGCACGCGACGCGATCGGCAAGGATCTCGACGCTGCCTCGGCGGTCGCGGTCGAACTCGTCACGTTCGCCATGGACGACATCGACTGGGACGACGAGGTACCGGTGATGATCGCCGAGCGTGCCAGCTTCTCGCCGGATGCTCTCACTGCGATGGAGGCCAACTACCGCTTCGTTGGGCCCGAAACGATGGAATCGAAGATCTTCTCGCGTCTGACGGCGTGGCAGAACTGGGTGTTCCAGCGACCGAACGCCGTAGGCCCGTCAGGAGCGCTGCAGCGATTCGGCACCGGCTCGCGTCCCGACTACGACATGAATCGAGTCTGAGCATGAGCACCGCATTCACGCCTGTCGACATCGACGCCAAGATCCCGAACAACGTCGGGCTGGCCGATGATCGGCGACTCCAACGGGCGCTCGAGAACTGGCAGCCGCGCTTCCTGCAATGGTGGCGCGACCTCGGCCCGGTGGCCTTCCAGGACAATCCGGTCTACCTTCGAACCGCGATCTCGGTGGGCCGCGACGGTTGGGCCAACTTCGATCACGTGTCGATGCCCGACTACCGGTGGGGGATCTTCCTCGCCGAACCAGAGCCTGACCGCACCATCGCCTTCGGCGACCACCGAGGTGAGCCGGCGTGGCAGGAGGTTCCCGGTGAGTACCGTGCGGACTTGAGGCGCCTGCTGGTGGTGCAGGGCGATACCGAGCCCGCTTCTGTCGAACAACAGCGTCATCTCTGTCTGACCGCACCTTCGCTCTACGACATGCGCAACCTGTTCCAGGTCAACGTCGAGGAAGGCCGCCACTTGTGGGCGATGGTGTACCTGCTGCACCGCTACTTCGGTCGCGACGGTCGCGACGAGGCCGACGAAATGCTCGAGCGCCACTCCGGTGATCTGGACAATCCTCGGATTCTCGGGGCGTTCAACGAACGTACCCCGGATTGGCTGTCGTTCTACATGTTCACCTACTTCACCGATCGGGACGGCAAGTACCAACTCGCCTCGCTGCGCGAATCGGGGTTCGACCCGCTGTCGCGCACCTGCGACTTCATGCTCAAGGAGGAGGCGCATCACATGTTCGTCGGGGCGACCGGCGTCGGGCGCGTCGTCGAACGCGCCGTCGAGTTGATGAAGCAGCACGACACCGATGACATCGGCCAGTTCGGCGGGATCGACGTCGACACCCTGCAGAAGTACATCAACTTCCACTTCAGCGTCTCGCTCGACCTGTTCGGGGCCGAGACGTCGACCAACGCCGCCAACTACTACGCGGCGGGACTGAAGGGTCGTTTCAAGGAGGAGTCGCGCGATGACGATCACCGACTGCACGATCTGATCCGCAGCGTGCCGGCGGTGCTGGACGGCAGCATCGGCGAGCGCGAGGCGCCGATGCTGAACGCGCTGAACGAGACGCTGCGGGAGGACTACGCGGACGATTGCGTTGGTGGCCTCAACCGATGGAACCGCACATTGTCCGAGGTGGGCCGTGAGCTGCGCCTGCCACACATCGGGTTCAACCGCGCCGTCGGGGGCTTTCGTGATCACCATGTCAGTCCCGACGGGCGACTGATCGATGCCGATGAGTGGGCCGCCAACGTGTCGAACTGGCTGCCGACCGACGACGACCGAGCCCACGTCGAATCTCTGATGGTGGGGGTGACCGAACCGGGCAAGATGGCTGGATGGGTGGCAGCCCCGTCGTCGGGCATCCATCAGCAGCCGGTCGATTACGACTACGTCAGGCTCTGACGAGCCACGGTCGCGCTGGACTGGAGAACGTCGCCCACGCGCGGACGATCAGTACAGGAACATCGGTTTGCCACCGACGTGGCGGATCTTCGGCCGATACTGCTCGGGGTCGTACATCTCGCCGACGTCGACACGCTTGACGCCCTCACCGATCATCGATATCGGCACGTTGGTGTAGGTGCCGCCGCGCAGGGCGACCATGCGGCCCGACTGGCCCTCTGCTGCAAGGTCGGCGGCCATCACGGCATAGTTGTTGGCGACCATCAGATCGAGCGAATCAGGGCTGCCGGAACGCATCAGATATCCGATCGTCTGGTTGATGATGTTGATCCCGGTCACCGTCTTGAGCATCGATCCGAGCTGCTCGCCGATGCCTCCCAGCTTGCGGTGCCCGTACGCGTCCTCTTCGCCGCGCAACGACATCTCGCCGCCTTCGATCACGGCGCCCTCCGAGATCGTGACCATCGCGTAGTTGCTGGGGTTGGCCCTCCGGTCGGCCACCAGGAAGCCGGCGATGCGGTCGATGTCGACGGGCACTTCGGAGATGACCGACCGGTCGACGCCGGCGAGGTAGGCGGTGATCAACGACGTCTCGCCGCTGTACCGGCCGAACAGTTCGACCACGGCGATCCGCTCGTGCGAGCCGGTGCTGGTGCGCAGATTGCTGATGAACTGCACGCCGCGGGTGACTGCCGTGGAGAACCCGATGCAGTAGTCGGTTCCGTGGACGTCGTTGTCCATCGTCTTCGGGATGGCGATCACCGGCACGCCCTCTCGATGCAGCCGCAGACCGTATGACAGCGTGTCGTCGCCGCCGATCGGGATCAGCACATCGATGCCGAGCGCGTCGAGGACTTCCAACGCGTGCGGCGTGAAGTCATAGGGCGGTTCGGCGCCTGCCGGTGGCGTGAGGAAATCGGGGACGGCGTCGGCCTTGACCTTGCCGGGATGAGTCCGCGAGCTGTGGAGGATCGTGCCGCCGGAGCGGTCGATCGTGCGCACCCAGTTCGTGTCCATCGGTTGGGTGTACTCGCTGACGGACTCGGGTTGGTCGGGGTTCACGTTGAGCAGCCCGGCCCAGCCGCGGCGCAGGCCGACGACCTCGTGGCCCTGTTCGGCGGCTCGGATGACCACCGCCTTGATGGCCGCATTGAGTCCGGGGACGTCGCCGCCTCCTGTCAAGATTCCGATACGCACGGTCCGCTCCTCTCAGGCGATGTCGACGTCGTCGCACAGATAGACGTCCTGGATGGCGTTGAGGATCGCGATCCCGTCGTCCATCGGCTTCTGGAAGGCCTTGCGGCCGCTGATCAGGCCGGTCCCTCCGGCGCGCTTGTTCACGACCGCTGTCGCGGTGGCATCCTGCAGGTCGTTCGAGCCCGACGCTCCACCCGAGTTGATCAGGCCCATCCGTCCCATGTAGCAGTTGGCCACCTGGTAGCGGGTGAGGTCGATCGGGTGGTCGGTCGTGAGCTCGCTGTAGACCTTGGCATGGGTCTTGCCGGCCTTGATCGCCGGGAACCCGCCGTTGTTCTCGGGCAACTTCTGCTTGATGATGTCGGCTTCGAGCGTCACACCGAGATGATTTGCCTGACCGGTGAGATCGGCGGACGCGTGGTAGTCGACGCCGTCGACCTTGAAGGCCGGATTGCGGAGATAGCACCACAGCACGGTGAACATGCCGAGCGCGTGGGCCTGCTCGAACGCGAGCGATATCTCCTGGAGCTGGCGGTTCGACTCGTCGGAACCCCAATAGATCGTGGCGCCGACGCCGACGCAGCCCATCTCGAACGCCTGGTTGATCGACGCGAAGGACACCTGGTCGAACGTGTTGGGCGTGGTCAGCAACTCGTTGTGGTTGAACTTGAGGATGAACGGGATCTTGTGGGCGTACGAACGAGCGATCGAGCCGAGCACACCGAGGGTCGACGCCACCGCGTTGCAGCCACCATGGACGGCGAGTTCACAGATGTTGGCGGGATCGAAGTAGATCGGGTTGGGAGCGAAGCTGGCTCCGGCGGAGTGCTCGATGCCCTGGTCGACCGGGAGGATCGAGAGGTAACCCGTGCCGGCGAGGCGGCCGTGATCGTACATCGTCTGGAGATTGCGGAGTACCGCCGGACCACGATCGGTTCGCGACGTCACCCGGTCGATGAAATCGGGGCCGGGGAGGTGGAGCTGCTCCTTGGGGATCGTGGTGCTCCGGTGGCCGAGCAAGTACTCGGCCTGGTCAGCGAGCACTTCCTGGATGCTTGCGTACATGAAGTCCCTCCTGTGGATCGAGCCCGGCGAGCGGGTCCGGACGATGCCGGATCGCCGGCCGTGGCGGTAATGCCGCGTCCGTCGGTGGCGGTCGTGCCCCGGCGGTTCGGCATCCTCATACCCTTGAACCTAGCCCCGCCGGTCGGGTATCGCATGGGGTCTTTGGACCCGTTCACATGCTGTTTTCGTCCCGGGCAGCGTCGCCTGATCGGATCCGTCGCGGATACGTTGCCAACTGTGCATGCCGCCGCATACGAGGTCGAGATCCGGATCCCCGATTCGCAGTCGTTGAAGGACCGGCGCCAGGTGGTTCGGTCGTTGCTGGACGGAGCCCGGCATCGTTTCTCGGTGTCCGCCGCCGAAGTCGGCGGACAGGACACGTGGCAGACGGCGACATTGGGATTCGCCGTGGTCGCCTCGCAGGCGCGCCTGGCCGAGGAGGTGATCGATGGGCTCGATCGCTTTCTGTGGTCGCGACCCGACGTCGAGATCGTGAGCGCGGAGATCCACTGGTTGGAGTGACGGCGGCGGTCGATCGACAGCCGCCAGATGTCGGGAGATCGACATCTGGGCCACCGAGCATTCTGGACGGCACATCCGATAAAGTGCTGTCTGTCTGCTGCCACAGTGGTGGCTGGCGAATACAGAAAGCAGTACAGCAATGGCCATCGGCACCGTGAAGTTCTTCAACGATCAGAAGGGCTTTGGATTCATCAGCCGCGACGACGGTGACGACGTCTTCGTGCATTTCAGCAACATCGAAGGCACCGGGCGACGCACCCTCCTCGACGGCCAGAAGGTCGAATTCGAGATCGCTGCTGGGCGCAAGGGCCCAGAAGCGGTCGGCGTCAAGGTCGTCTGACCTGACCCCCTCTGGCTGCGAACGCTTCTAGCGTTCGTACGGCGTGACGTCGGTGGCGAATTGCTCCCGGAATCGCGCCAACACCTCACCAGGTTCGGCGTGGCGGCCGGTCTCGTGCTTCGAGTACAGAGTCCGGCCGTCCACGACGACGTCGAACACCCCTCGGGACCCCATCACGAGCGTCAATTCAGCGATGATGTGCTGGTAGTCGAGGACGAGATCCCGCGCAGCGCCCACGGCGCGCTCCGAATAGTCTCAAGGAACGCAATAGGTGATGCTGATGCGGTGCTTCGACATGCGTCGAGCGTACCGTGACGGGATACTCGTCAACCGCTGTTGCGAAGCCCGGTGGCGATCGTGTTGAGCGTCAGCTGAATGCCGCGCTCGACCAATTCGTCGTGATCACCGGAGCGGTACCTGCCCAACAGATCGACCTGCAGCACGTGCAGCGGGTCCAGGTAGGGGAAGCGATTGCGGATGCTGCGGGCCAAGGTCGGGTTGTCGACCAAGGGATCGTCGGAGCCCGTGATGCGTGCGTGCCATCTGGTCGTCAACGCGTGCTCGCGTTCGATCTGACCGAAGATGTGCTCACGCGCCTCGGCGTCACCCACCAGTGATTCCGCGTACATCCTGCCGATTCCGAGGTCGGTCTTGGCCAGCACCATGCCCATGTTGTTGAGCATCGCCGTGAAGAACGGCCACTGGTCGTGCATCGCCACGAGCGTTGCGATGCGGTCGGCATCCGTGGCGTAGGCCTCGAATGCACTGCCGGCGCCGAACCAACCGGGAATGTTGAGTCGGCACTGGCTCCAGCCGAATACCCACGGGATCGCCCGCAGATCCTGGATCCTGTTCGTGTTGCGCCGACTCGCAGGTCTGCTGCCGACGTTCAGGCTGGCGATCTCTCCGATCGGGGTGATCGACCTGAAGAAGTCGACGAATCGATCGGACGAGCCGTCGAGCAGCTGGTGGTAGGCGTTCAAGGCGTGGTGTGCCAGAGCATCCATGACCTCGCAGAACTCCTCGTCGATGCCGCCGGACCGCTCGGCATCGCTGCAGCTCGCCTCCAGCGTGGCCGCCAGCAGTGTCTCGAGGTTGCGGCGAGCGCTCGCCGGCTGCGAATACTTGGCGGACACCATCTCGCCCTGCTCGGTGATGCGCAGCGCGCCGTGCACCGACCCTGCCGGCTGCGACAGGATCGCTTGGTAGGCCGGTCCGCCTCCGCGGCCGACGGTGCCACCTCGACCGTGGAAGAGGCGGATCCGGACGCCGGCGGCCTCGGCGGCGTCGACGAGCGCACGCTGTGCCTGGTGCAGCGCCCATTGCGACGCGACATAGCCGCCGTCCTTGTTCGAATCCGAGTAGCCGATCATCACTTCCTGCCACCCGTCGCGGCTGGCGATCAGCTCGCGGTATCGATCGTGGGCCAGCAAGGCGGTCAGCGTCGCCCCGGCCCCGTGGAGATCGTCGATGGTCTCGAACAGCGGAGCGATGTCGAGCGCGCTCGCGATCCGACCGGTCGAGGGGTCGACGCACACCAATCCGACCTCCTTGAGCAGTACGGCGACCTCTAGCACATCGCTGACAGCCGTCGACATCGAGATCACGTAGTGAGGGATCGATCTCGGTCCGAAGCGGCGATGTGCGGCAGCCGCCTCGCGCAGGACGCCCAGTTCGCCGGTGGTGAGCTCCGAGTAGTGGACGAACGGGCTCGCCAAGGGCCGCTGCCCCTGCAGCTCCGAGGTGAGCAGGGCGACCCGATCGTCCTCGGACAGGGCGCGATAGTCGTCGGCGACGTCGGCGACACGGAACAACTCGGCGAGCACCTCTTCGTGGACGGCCGAGTTCTGCCGCATGTCGAGGCCACACAGATGGGTACCGAAGATCTCGGCGCCTCGACGCACCGGCTCGACTTCGACCTCGGCCAACAGGTCGGCGCCGTGCGATCGCAGCGAGTCGGCGACGATGCGGAGGTCGGCGACGAGTTCGTCGATCGACCCGTACGGCTCGAGAACGGCGTGCGGTTCGGGGCCCGGCACCTCCTCGAGCACCGAGCGCGCCAGGGCCCACAGACGGGCGTGCATCCCGCGCAGTGCTCGCCGGTACGGCTCGTCGGCGCGGAACCGTGAATCGTCGGTGGAATCGTCGGCCAATGCGAGCAGCACGGAGGTCGGCTGCACGAGGCGCGTGGACATCGACAGACTGCGAGACAGGCCATGGAGCGCCTCGAGGTGCTGTTCGTAGGCGGCGCGGGCCTGGGATTCGACCGCGTACTTCAACACCGATGCAGTGACGAACGGATTGCCGTCGCGATCCCCACCGATCCACGAGCCCATCGAGATCGCCCCCGGATTGCGCACCGATCGACCGAACCGGTTCAGCGCGAGTTGCTCGAGATCGTGTTGGAGTTGTGGCACGGTCGCGAAGATGCTCGATTGGTAGTAGCGCAGCGCCTCGTTGATCTCGTCGCCGACGCGCAGTTTCGAGAGGCGCAGGATCGCTGTCTGCCACAATGTGAGGATCTCGACACGGAGCGCCCGGTCGATGGTTCGGAGTTCGCTCGCACTGCCCAGCGACCTGCTGCGCCGGTCGAGCAGATGGGCGACTCCGTCGACGTGCTCGAGCACGGTCTTGCGGCGCACCTCGGTGGGATGCGCCGTGATCACCGGCGAGACCATGATGTGGTTGAGCTCGTCGACGATCCGTTCGGTCGACACGCCACGCGAGATCAAGCGATCGAGGCTGGCAGCGATGCTGCCTTCGCGCGAGGCCGAACCCACGTCGAGGTGGTGCCGTTGCCGGCGTTCGTTGTGCAGGTCTTCGGCGGTGTTGGCCAGCAACGACAACCAGCCGAAGGCGCGGATCACGTCGAGCTGCTGATCGATGTCGGCATCGGTGAGCGCGGCAGCGAGCGGATCGATCGGATGTTCGCCCCGGCGCCGCGCCCTCACGGCGATGCGGCGCACGCGCTCGACGAGGTCGAAGGTGTTCTCGCCCGAATGTTCGCGCAGGACGTCACCGATCAGGCCTCCGATCAATCGGATGTCGTCGCCGGCGTCGGTCGCTGGATGCTCGCTCATCGTCGACCAGTCTGGACCCGCCGACCAGGGTTCGTTCAACGAATGTCCATTGGACCCTGGACGTCGGGTGTCGGGCACTGTGTACTCTGCAACGGATGGTTGATCCCAGAGTTCTCGTGATCGTGCTGGCCGGTGGCGAGGGCAAACGGTTGCAGCCGCTCACGAACGACCGCGCCAAGCCCGCCGTGCCGTTCGGTGGCACCTATCGCATCATCGACTTCGCCCTGTCGAACTTCGCCAACTCTGGATACCTCAAGATCGTCGTGTTGACCCAGTACAAGAGTCACAGCCTCGACCGTCACATCAGCCAGACCTGGCGGTTCTCCGACCTGCTCGACAACTATGTGACGACGGTCCCGGCTCAGATGCGACGTGGTCCGCAATGGTTCCAGGGGTCGGCCGACGCGATCTATCAGAACCTGAACCTGATCACCGATGATCGGCCCGACATCGTCTGTGTGTTCGGCGCCGATCACATCTACCGCATGGATCCACGCCAGATGGTCGAAGATCATGTGGCGAGTGGCGCCGGGGTCACGGTGGCGGCGATCCCGGTGTCACGCCAGGAGGCGGTCGAGTTCGGTGTGATCGAGTCGAGCGACGATGGCAAGATCATCGAGTTCCACGAGAAGTCGGCGAATCCACCGACGATGCCCGGCGATGACAGCCGCTGCCTGGCGAGCATGGGCAACTATGTGTTCGACACCCAGACCCTGATCGACATCGTCACACCCAATCAGGAGCGTCCGCTGACCGACATGGGCGGTGACGTGATCCCGGCGTTGACGAACGAGGGCGTGGCCTACGTGTACGACTTCTCCAAGAACGTCGTGCCGGGGCAGGACGAACGCGAGCGTGGCTACTGGCGCGATGTCGGATCGATCGACGCCTACTACGAGGCGAACATGGACCTGATCGCGCCCGTCCCGGTGTTCAACCTGTACAACGACCACTGGCCGGTGTTCACCCATCGCAAGGCGCTGCCGCCGGCCAAGGTGTCGAGAGGCGTCGGGGGAGAACCGTCGTTCGTGGATGGCTCGTTGTTGTGCCAGGGTTCGATCGTGTCGGGGTCGCACGTCGAGCGTTCGATCATCAGTCCCAGCGTGTTCATCGATCACGACGCCCACGTGCTCGATTCGATTCTGATGGAAGGCGTCCACGTCGGCGCCGGCGCTCGCCTGATGCGTTGCATCGTCGACAAGAACGTCATCGTGCCCGACTGGGCCACGATCGGTCACGACCCCGACGAGGACGCGAAGCATTACACGATCAGCGCGAACGGAATCGTGGTCGTCTCCAAGGGCCAGACCATCCCGAGGTAGCCCAACGGCGGCTCCTCGGCGACGCTGCGCCCGGGTCCGCGGCGGATCGACGGGCGATGGTGTCGCACAACCCGACGGGCATTCTGTTTCCGGCCCGTTCTCGTCAGGCTCAGGTACCCGCCAGCGCAGCGACGACCGGGGCGAAGGGGTCGATGTCGTTCTGGCCGACGATCACGTAGCTGAAGCCCCACCGTTCTCGGCGGTCGCGCAGGTCGTCGATGATCTTGCTCGGCGGGCCGACGAGTGCGAACGGCGACTGTGCGATGACGTCTTTCGGTGCACCGGTGAAACCGGCCAATGTCTCGAGTGCTCCGTCGATGTCTTCGGTGATGAATACCATGAACGCCCGTATGTTCATCTCGATGTCGGCCAGACGTCCGGTCTCGGTCGCCGCATCTCGAACGATCTGGACCTTCCGATCGACCTGATCGGCGGTCATCGAGGCGAAGGTCGACTGGTCGACCGCGCCCGACGTGAGGGTTGGATTGATCCCGACGATGTCGGCCTCGCGCGCCGCGAACGCGAGCACCCGTGGCCCACCTCCGCCGATCAACACCGGCGGAGGTGCCTGCACCGGCTTGGGGAGCCCGTTGTATCCGGTGATCGTGTAGTGATCACCGCTGAAGGAGAACGGATCGGGCCCCATCGCACCTTTGATCACGGCGAGCCCTTCGATCATGCGGCTGACACGAACGCCCGGTGGGTCGTAGGGAATGCCCGACTGCTGGTAGTCGCTCACCATCCACCCGGCCCCGAGCCCGATCTCCACTCGGCCCTCCGAGAGCACATCCATCGTCGACAGCTCCTTGGCGAGCACCACCGGATGCTTGTAGTCGTTGTCGTAGACCAGTGCTCCCAGCCGAAGCGTCGAGGTCGCATCGGCGGCGCACTGCAGCGCCGGCACCGGAGCCAGCTGACCGTCGAAGTGGTCGGGCATCGTGAGTGTCGAGTAGCCGTTGGTCTCGACGCGGCGGGCGAGTTCGGTCCATTCGTGGAGGTCGCCCGTGGCGGAGGTCTGGATACCGAATCGGAAGGGTGGCGGCTTGCTGACCATGGCACGTCACCGTAGACGCCTGCCACCTCGCGCCTGCGACCCGTCGGTAGTGTCAGTCGCACTGTGTTGCGCCTGAGTTGGATATTCCGATTGGCCCTGGTGGTCGGTGCCGGGGCGCTGCTGCTCACGGCCACGGTGGTCGCCATCGCCCCTCGCGTGTGGCGGATCGCCAACTCCCACGCCGAGGCACCCGTCGCACTGCCCGACTTCGCCACCCTCGCCCAGCGTTCGTACGTGTACGACGCGTCCGGACGCGAAATCGCCGCGTTCGAGGTGGAGAACAGCCAGCCGGTCCAGCTGGCCGACGTGCCAGACGACGTGATCGATGCCTTTCTGGCTGTCGAGGACAACGAGTTCTGGGTGCACCACGGTGTCAACGTGCGCAGCCTGATGCGGGCCACCCTGTCGAACTTCGCGTCGGACGGGCCGGTGCAGGGCGCGTCGACGATCACGATGCAGGTCGTCAAGAACGACTACATGGCCGGATTCGAACGCGACGGTCGGTACAAGTTGCTCCAGGTCACGTATGCAATTCGGCTCGAGAAGCAGAAGACCAAGCAAGAGATCCTCGAGCGGTACCTCAACACCGTGTTCTTCGGCCAGAACTCATATGGGATCGGGGCTGCGGCGGAGACCTACTTCGGCAAGTCGGTACAACAGCTCAGCTTCATCGAGGCCGCGTTCCTCGCCGGGCTGGTGCAAGCACCGTCCAGCTACGACCCGATCATCAACCCCGAGCGCAGTCGCGCCCGATTCCTGCAGGTCCTCAAGCGCCTCGAGGAGGACGAGTTACTGACCGAGGAGGAGCGAATCGCCGTCGAGGAATCGTTCGTGCTGCCCGAGCGCGTTCGTCGTCGCGCCGAACGGGCGACCAAGCGCACCTACTTCACCGAGGCGTTGCGGGACTACCTGTTGAATCGGAGCGACATCCTCGGCGATACCTATGAGGAGCGGTACACGCTGCTGCATCGCGGCGGGCTGGAGATCCACACGACACTCGATCCGGTGCTGCAAGCCGAGGCCGAGCGCGCCCAGCGACGAATTGCCCGCGAACTCGGCTGGCATCGACGCCGCGCTCACGTCGCTCGACACCAGAAGCGGAGCGATCCGGGCGATGGTCGGCGGTCGAGGCTTCGAGCCCGGACAGAACGAGGTGAACCTCGCGCTCGCACCCAGCCAGACGGGGTCCAGCATCAAGTTGTTCATCCTGGCCGCCGCTCTGCAAGCCGGAGCCACGCCCGAAGACCTCGTCGATGGCACCCACCCCTGCCGGTTGCCGAACGAGGGCAACGCAGACGAGCCGTTCTTCGAGATTCGCGGCGGGGTCAACGGTGGCCTCGACACCTTGCGCAACCACACGGTGCGGTCGATCAACTGTGCGTTCGCCCGGACGTCGCAGATCGTCGGACTCAATCGGATGGTCGACACCGTGTATCGCATGGCGGCGAGCCCGTACCTCTACCGCGGACAGCCGCCCGAGCAGCGCGAGCCGATCCAGCCGTTCTCGGCGTTCGCGACGGGTGCCAACGAGATGAGCACGCTCGACATGGCGTCAGGTATCCAGTCGATCGCCAACGAGGGCCTGCACAAGGAGCCGTACTACGTCGAATACATCGACGACGCATTCGGTGATCGCTTCTACACCCACTTCGACCCGGGTGTGGAGGTGCTCGAGCGGCAGGTTGCGCTCACCGCGATCGACGTGTTGAAGGGGGTGTTGCGCAGCGGTACCGCATCGCGCGAGTTGTCGGGGTTCGCGAGCCGCCGTCCGGCGATCGGTAAGACGGGCACCCAACAGAGCAACTGGACGGCCTTCTTCGTGGGAGCCACGCCCGATCTGTCGACGGCGGTGATGGTGCGCGACCCGGATCGATACACGCCGATGTCGGGGATCCCCGAGTTCCAAGCGGTCGGCGTCGGGAACGTACAAGGCGGCACGTTCCCGGCACGCATCTGGGGCAAGTACATGGAGAACATCGGCCTCGAGCAGTTCGAGTTCCCTGATTGGGAACGCCCCGGACCTCAGCCACGCCCCGCGGCCAGGCTCTATCTGCCGGGCAACGAGTGCCTGTTCCAGATCATCGGTTACGAGGTGCCCGAGACGGTGCCGCCCGAGCCCGGGGACACCGCGGCGCCCGAGGGGTTCCGGAGGCCGGTCGCCGCGCCGCCCACGACAGAGCCGCCGCCTTCTGAACCATCGACCACGACGCCAACGGGTACGACGGTGCCCGAGACCACCACGACCACCACGACCGTGCCACCCAAGCCCATTCTCGGGCAGGTCGACAGCGGCACTACGATCCCTCCCGATGTACTCGACCCCGCAGCCCCCTTGCCGTCGGTTCCACTCAGGCAGATCGTCGGCCCATGTGTGTGAGGTCGAGACATGAGTCATCCGATCCTCGATCTGCAAGCTGCCGAAACCACGGCTGAGCAGTTGAAGCACCGCCGTGAGCGCCTGCCCGAACGCGAGCAGGCCGAGGCGGCACGCAATGCGCTCGACAACTGGGATGCGGCTCGTCAACGACTGCACCAGCGGCTCGACGAGTTGGGCGAGCAGATCGAACGGAGCGAGACCGATGCGCACGAGATCGATCGGCACCGCACCAGGCTCGAGGCTCAGCTCAAGACGGTGATCGCGCCGCGCGAGGCCGAGGCGCTCCAGAACGAGATCGCCAACCTGAACGAGCGTCGCGGTGGGCTCGATGACGCTGAGCTGACAGCCATGGAGGAGCAAACCGTTCTCGAGGACGAGCTCACCGCCCTGCTCGGCCAGGAGGCCGTGCTGCGTGACGCGATCGCAGCGGCCGACGCCGCGCTGGCGATCACCGAGGCAGACATCGAAGCAGAGCTGTCGGACATCGCCACTCGCCTCGAGGGTCTGCGGGCGAAGGTCGGCCCGAGCGTGCTCGCTCGATACGACCGTCTACGCCAGCACTTCGTGGTGGCGGCAGCGCTGTTGTCGGGTTCGCGGTGCGAGGGCTGCCACCTCGACTTGTCGGCACACGAAGTCGACGACGCCAAGGACGAGATTGCTGCCGACGGAGTCGCCGATTGCCCGCAGTGCGGTCGGCTGCTCGTTCGCTGACGCGCATGTTCTTCTGGTTCCTGGGGACCGCGGTGGTCACCGTATGGTTCGTGTTCCGCGACCCGGCGTTCGACTACCGGCTACTACTCGTCGGGGCGGTGCTGCCGGCAGCGGTCGACGCACTGTTCGGAGGCGCTCGCGTGCTCCACAGCGTGACGTTCAGCATCGCCTTGCTGGCCGTGCTGATGCTGGCGACCTCTGGTCGCAAGCCGATCCGCAAGATGCTGCTGGGCCTGCCCGTCGGCACGCTGCTGTACCTCGTGTTCACGGGGGTGTGGACCGACAGTCGGGTCTTCTGGTGGCCCTTTCTCGGGCTCGGGTTCGAGGACGCACCGCACCCCGTGGCGGCACGCGGTTGGTGGAACGTGCCGCTCGAACTCGTCGGTGTCGGATTGTGCTGGTGGGTGGTGCAACGAGCCGAGCTGCGTAGGCCTGGTCGGCGGGCGGAGTTCTGGCGCACCGGTCAGCTCTCTCTGCCGGTGCAATGACGCGATCTGTGCTTCACTAGCTCGCGTGCTCTACCTCGTTCGTCACGGCCGAACGGCTGCCAACGCGAAGGGATTGTTGCAGGGTCGGCTCGACCCGCCGCTCGACGCGATCGGACGTCGGCAGGCAGTAGCGATCGCGGCGATGATCGGTGATGTCGACGAGGTCATCTCGAGTTCGCTCGTCAGGGCCCAGGAGACGGCCGCCTGTTTCGGGCGCGAGATCGTCATCGACGATCGGTGGATCGAGCTCGCCTACGGCGAGTACGAAGGAATCCCGGCGGGCGAGGTCCCTCCCGAGGTGTGGCAGTCGTGGAAGACGAACTCGATGTTCGCCACCAAGGGCGGGGAGAGCTTCGGTGCACTCGATGCTCGTGTTCGCTCGGCGTGCGAAGAGCTCGCCGACAGGATCCACGGTCGCAACATCGTGGTGGTCAGCCATGTCTCACCGATCAAGGCTGCAGTGGGGTGGGCGCTGAACACGACGATGGACATCATGTTCCACTGCCACCTCTCCCAGGCGAGTCTCTGCCGCGTCGACATGGGCCGATTCGGCCCTCTGTTGCACAGCTTCAACGAGCAGGCCCAGGTCGACTGAGGCGGGCGGGTCGACGTCGTCGTCCCGCCCGAGTAGTCGGGGACCTCAGTCCGTCGAGCGCGGGAGCCGAGCCCGGAGCACCTTGATCGCCGTAGCGCCTGCCTCCGAACGTGTCCACGAGATGTAGTCGGGCCGTCCGCGTTCACGGAAGAACGGATTCGAGAAGATGTCCGCCCACTCTGCGACCGGCATCAGGCTCGAGGCCATCGACGCGGTGAAACCGTCCCAGTTGCGTGCGTGCTCTTCCGACCGGAAGAGGTTCATGTTCATTCATCTGAACGGCCTGCTCGCCGCCTCGCCGCCCACTTCGCTGCTCGTGTAGCCGACGGTCTCGGCGGGCGAGATCGTGAGGAGTTGCTCGTCGCGCATCTCGACGGTGATCGGCTCGCCGCAACACAGACACGGGGCGTCGATGCGGACGTTCTTGCCGGGTACGAGCCACCGAATGGCCATCGCCTCGAAACCGCATTGTGCGAACCAACGTTGCTCGCCCTCGATCGTGACCCGGTACTGGGTGGGCTGGATGTTGAACGGTGGGAACGAAGCGATGTGGTCGGTGCCGGGATGGGTCCAGCCGGGCGTGATCGCCACGAGTTCGTGGACGAGGTCGCGGGCCGCCGCCAGTTCGATGTCGAGTTCGGCTGCGAGCTCGGTGTAGTGCTGGGCCTGACCGGTATCGACGACTCGCGCCATCACGGCTGTGTATGCACGATCGAGTAGTTCGACTTCGGCCATCGTGTTCCCCTCTCGTGGGCGGCGTGCCCTGATGGGCTCGATCGTACGACCCCCGTCAAGCGCCGGCCCGAGGCTGCTGGACGATCCTGGGTCGGTGGTGCAGCGGTCGGTCTGCGCCCACCCGGCGGCTGTATGGTTCGGTGGTGGCGGAGATCGACGGCGAACGGCTGGTGGCAAGCCTGCACCAACTGCGATCCTTCGGTGCTTCCGGTACGGGAGTGGTCCGCCAGACGTTCTCCGACGAGGACATGGCCGCCCGTCGATGGTTGTGCGATCAGATGACCGCAGCGGGTCTCGACGCAGCGATCGACGGAGTCGGAAACGTGATCGGCCGTTCCCGGAATCCTGGCCCGGCACTGCTCCTCGGATCTCATTGCGACACCCAGCCGAACGGTGGCTGGCTCGATGGCGCGATGGGAGTGATGTACGCGATCGAGATCGCTCGCTCGCTCCGTGACGATCCGGCCACGGCACACCTGGCGGTCGACACCGTCGCCTGGTCGGACGAGGAGGGCACCTACACCTCGTTCCTCGGCAGCAACTCCTTCGTGGGCGACCTGACCGACAGCGCACTGCAGGACACCAACGCCACCGGCGAGACCGTCGCCGAGGCGATCGAACGGGTCGGCCTGTCGGACACGCCGAGAGCCCGGCTCGACGTCGCCCGATACGTCGGCTTCCTCGAACCGCACATCGAGCAGGGCCCGCACCTCGAGGATGCCGGGTTGCGGATCGGCGTCGTCACGTCGATCGTCGGGATCCGCAGCATGCGCGTCACGTTCACGGGCGAGCAGAACCACGCCGGCAGCACGCCCATGGCGCGGCGCAAGGACGCCGGGGCGGCACTGTTCGCGTTCGCGGTGGAGATGCGCTCACGATTGGTCGAGGTCGCCGGCCCAGCCGGCGTGTGGAACATCGGTCATGTCCGACTGGTGCCGGGAGGCGAGAGCATCGTCCCCGGGCGCGCCGATCTGGTCGTTCAGTTCCGGGATGCCAGCGAGCGGGTGCTCGACGCGATGGAGGCCGTCATCGTCGGCGTCGCCGAGTCGATGAGCGAGGCCGGTCCGGTGCAGGTCGACGCGACGAGACAGCGTGAGGCGATGGCGCCGGCCGACATGGATCCGGATCTACGTCGCCACCTGGCCGCCGCCGCGGAGCGGCGGGTGCCCGGCGAGTGGGCCGAGATGCCCAGCGCTGCGGTGCACGATGCGATGGTCGTGTCGCATCATCTACCGTGCGCGATGTTGTTCATCCCGAGTATCGGCGGAGTCAGTCACGACTTTTCCGAAGACAGCGCCGAACCGGACATCGTGACCGGGTGTCAGGTGGCAGCGGACGCAGCGGTCTCGATCCTGACGCGGCGCGATCACTGACGGTTGCAGACCGGAGCCGTGCGGCCTGCAAGCATGTGGGCATGAAGCTGTATGTAGCGGGCCCACTGTTCACGCCCGGTGAGCGCAACTTCTTGGAGGGTTTGGCCGACCGGCTCGAGAGGAATGGCCATCGGTGTTTCGTGCCGCACCGCGAGACCAAGGAACCGTTCGATGCAGCGACGATCTTCGCCACCGATTCGGCGGGTCTGCACGACAGCGAGGTGATCGTGGCCTGGCTCGATGGCCCGATGATCGACGACGGCACGGCCTGCGAGATCGGGATCTTCTCCGAGTTGATCCGCACTCGGCCCGATCGATATCGCGGCATCATCGGGCTCGCCACGGACTGGCGCGTGTGGCGTCGCCGGGATGCGGGACTCAGCGATGGTGGGATCAACTTCTTCGTGGGTGGAGCGATTCTCCGGTACGGCAGGCTGGTCTGGACGATCGACGACGTCGTGGCGGCCTTGAGCGACTGGGACGGTGCGAGCTAGTCGCCGAGTGCGATATCGGGTCGGCGGCGGCGAGGTCACGGTTCGGCCCACTGGGGCCACCCCGAGACGAGGCGCCGTGTAGCGTGAACGAGCAGACGACACGGAGGGGAACATGGTGAAGGACAGGTACCACGAGTTTCTGCGGCAAGTTCCGATGTTCTCGAGCCTGGATCATGACGAACTCGATGCGGTCGCGCGAGCCGTCACCGATCTCGAGTTCGACGCAGGTCACGTCCTGATGCGCGAGGGCGATTCCGCCCACGAATTGGTCATCATCGTCGACGGGCAGCTCGAGGTCACCCGCGATGGTGAACACATCGCCGACATCGGACCTGGCGGGTTCGCCGGCGAACTCGCATTGTTCACGCATTCGCGGCGCCACTCGACGGTGGTGACCAAGACGCATGTGTCTCTCCTGCATATCGACGGACGCACGTTCTCGGCGCTGATGGAGGACGTCCCGCGCATCGCCGTGAAGATGCTCCCGATCATCGCCTCGCGCGTCGGCCACGCCGACGATCACTCCGCTTAGATCGGGTCCGGGTCGAGTCGGCGTGCAGCCCGACGTCTCGCCGGTGCCGTCGGAGCCCCGTTGGCCGGAACGGTGTGACCGCAAAGTCTGACGCTGTGTCGAGTCTCCGGTCGAGAACTGATGGCAGAATGCAGCCTGGATCGCGACGGCTGGGTCGACGGCCTCCTCGCAGGAGCCGTCGCAGGACTGGAGGACGGATGACATGCGCGCTCGATTGAAAGCTCTGGTGCTGTCGGTGGCGCTCGTCGTGCTGCTCGTCATCTTGGTCCCGGTGTGGGTCGTACATCGGTTGGTTTCTCTCGTTCGTGTGTCTCGCCGGGTGGGATCGAGTCGCCAGATCCCGCGCGTCCCAGCGGCCTCGGTCGACCTCGGCGACATGCTCGAGCGAGGCGAGCCCGTGATCATCCAGGGGTTGGTCGACGAACTGCACCTCACAGCGATCCCGGACCTCGAGGGGTTGCGTGGGATCGCGGCGACCGAGAAGTCGTCGTTCAAGGTCAAGTCGCACAAGTCGCATTCGCCATACTTCCTCTACACCGGTGACTACGGCACCGAGCTCGATCACGTCGACGAGATGTCCCTCGAAGAGTTCTTGGCGTTCATGTTCGATCACGAGCCCGATCCGGAGACCTGTACCTACCGGCTGTTCAGCGTGGCCGACCTCGACGGCGCCGTCGGCGAGATCATCGACGACATGTCGGACGGGCTGGCGAAGCTGGTCCCCAGAGCACCGGATCGCAACGCGAGCGGTATCTGGATCGGGTCGAAGGGCGTGGTGACGCCGCTTCATCACGATGCGTGGACCGGATTGTTGTTCCAGATGACCGGATCGAAACGGGTATTGATGTTCTCACCCGTCGAGCGGCCCAACCTCTACTTCCGGTCGCCGTTCGCGGCGCGCGACCGCTGGAGCAGCCTGCCGGGGCGTGCCGACGATGCCGACCCCACACGGTTTCCGCGATTCCATCGGGCGACCCGGTACGAGGCGCAGCTCGACGAGGGTGAGGTGCTGTTCATCCCGCCCTTCTGGTCGCACGAGATCGAAGCCCTCGAGGCAAACATCAGTATCCCCTTCCGTTTCCACGTCAGGGCCGTCGACCATCTGAACCCCGGGTTCCTCCGGCCCGGATTCGAGATCTTCCACCACAAGTTCCTCGAACATCGGATGGCGAAATAGTGCCGGACGTCGATCCGCTGGTCGAGGCCATCTACGAACGGCGGCTCTACCGACATGCCGAGCAGATGCTGGACGGTCCAGGCTTGGCCGAGGCGGACCGTGTCGCCGCCACCAGCGCCTGCACCACGTGTATTCGGATCGGCGACCGCATGCACGCTGAACAGGGCCGACTCGTCGAAGCGTTGCGAGCAGTCGGACTCGACGTCGACCCCGACGAGGCCACCGGTCCCCGGCAGAATCACACGATGCGGCTGCGGGTGCGCCACTACGCCGACGCAGATCGAGCCGCCGATCGGCTCGCCCAATACGGCTTCGAACGATGGGAATGCTGGACGGGCGCCGCTCACGAATCGTTCGGGCGCTTCGCCAGGGAGATGACCGTCGCCCGCACGACCGACGTCACGACGGTCGTACGGATCGCTTGGGCCGACGAACACCACCGAAACGCGATACAACGAGTCTTCGTGCCGACGGCGGGGGACTGGAGCATGATGAGCTTGCCCCGCTGGGCATGGCCGGCCTACTCGCTCGTGCGGCCGGTGCGCCTGGTCGGTGAACGGCTCCATCTGCGGCGGCGGCACGAGTACAGCCTCGGCCCGTTCCTGGCGACTCCCGACACGCTGCTCGACCCGTTGTTCGCATTCGCCGGGGTCGACAGCTCCGACCGGGTCGTCGACATCGGATGCGGAGACGGACGTCTGGTGGTCGCCGCGGCGGCCCGGCTCGGGTGCCGAGCGCTCGGCATCGAACACTCGCCGGAGCTCGTCGACCTGGCCCGATCGAGAGCCCGAACCGCCGGAGTGGACGACCTGGTGGAGATCATCCAGGGCGACGCCCGCAGCGCGGATATCGGCTCGGCCACCGCAGTCTTCATGTTCCTGCCGATCGACGTCGCAGCGCATCTGTTGGGCGAAACCCTGGGCAGCCTCGCCCCGCAGGCGCGGTTGATCGTGCACGAACAGATGCGGTTGCCCGATTCGATCGAGCCGAAGCCGACGGAAACGTCTGCGTTGATCGGCGATGACGGCGTCACCGTCGCTCATCGCTGGGTCGCCCAGCCGGTCTGATCAGCTGTCAGACGACGATGAGCTCTCGTCCGGGGGGCTTCGTCGACGGCGAGATCAGGCTCGCCGTCGACCGTGGCCACCAGGCGTCCTCGCGAGCGGTCGAACAACCACAGTGCGGTGGCGATCCCGTAGGCGACGGCCACCAGGATCGCCGACCTCGGCCACCGCAGCACCGGGTCCACGAGGTCGTTGACCCTCGTGTCGTAGCCGAAGATCCGCTCGGCCGCCCAGGCCAGCGCGATGGCTGCCAGCCCGATCGAACCCAGGTTGAGGAATGGCATGTAGAACCGTGTGCGCCGCAGGATGAAGAGGATCGGGAACACCATCAGGATGATTGCCATCTGTCCGAGTTCGACCCCGATGTTGAAGCCCAGCAGCGACGGGAGGCGCCGACTTCGATCGAGCCCCAGCTCCGAGAGCAGACCGGCGAACCCGAAGCCGTGGAACAGCCCGAATCCGAACGCCATCACCCATTCCTTGTTGACGAAGATGGGATGGATGTTGTGGATCGCCGCGGCGGCGATCGAGAGGGCGATGATCGTTTCGACGAGTCGCGGGGAGATCTCGACATATCCGAGACCACCCAATGCCAGGGTGATCGAGTGAGCGATCGTGAACATGCTGACGATCTTGAGGACGCGCCAGAGTGACGATCCGGAAACTTGCCGACGGATGCCAGCGCTGCTCCTCGTCCTCGCGCCATTTCGAGAAGACCAGCACCGACGGAAGCACCAGTGCCAA
Organism: uncultured Acidimicrobiaceae bacterium; assembly: GCA_963699815.1. Lineage (GTDB taxonomy): Bacteria > Actinomycetota > Acidimicrobiia > Acidimicrobiales > Ilumatobacteraceae > Ilumatobacter. The sequence goes on from CAVOVK010000014.1 coordinate 99,194, forward strand.
CACGAACAAGATGTGATCGGTGCCGATCCGGATGTGTTCGGCACCGAGTCCGATGACCCCGGTCATGCCCTTGAACCACGATGGGTCGTCGAGGTCGACGGTCTGTACGGTGTCGCCCGAACTGAAGCGCACCAGTTCGCTGCTCTCGTTGTTGAACGTTCCCGAACCCCAATCGGTTGCGATGATCAACAGCGCACTGCGGTCGCTGTCGGATTCGATGATCGCGTCGAACGACACGTCGAACACGCGGGGCGGCGGATCGAATCGTTGTGTGATCTCGAACTCGAATGCGGCATAGGAGTTGCCGCCCAAATCGAGCAGGTCCACATCACCGAACTCGTAGGCCCAGGCCGGCGCACCGCCTCCGGGGCCGATCACCAGGTGCTGACTCGTGTAGGCCTCGATGACGTCGGCATTCTCGAGCAGCGCCGACTTCGTTTCGGGTTTCCCCACCGGGATGTCGAGATCGAGTGCTCGATTGAGGTCTTTGATCGGATACTCGACGCGACCGGCGATCGCGGTGTCGAAGATCTCGAGGTAGACGTAGCTCTGGTTGCCCGAATGGGCCTGTGCGGCCGACCCCCCGAACCAGGGCACGGCGAACAACAACAACACCGCCACTGCGACGAGTCGACTACGGCTGAACAATGGGGTGCTCCTTTGCTGTCGGCGAAGATGTGGCTTCATCCCAGGCCCATCAGTCTGGCGACGATGTTGCGTTGGATGTCGGACGTTCCGGAATACACGAAACCTCCGACGGCGTCGCGGATGCTGCGCTCTACCTCGAACTCGGAGACGTATCCGTGTGCGCCGTGCACGGACGCCGCCGACATCGCCGCATCCATACCTGTCTCGGCGCCGACCAGCTTGGCGAGTGCCGCGAACATCGCGATGTCGGTGCCGGACGCGACCGTGAGCGCCGCTCGATACAGGAACAGTCGGGCCGTCTCGTGCTGTTGCTTCATGTCGACCAATCGGTGGCTGACCGCTTGGTAGTGACCGATCGGGTGGCCGCCCTGGTGGCGCCCTCGTGCGAAGTCGACGGCATCGGCGAGATGACGCTCCATCGCGCCGACTTGGGTGGCGAACACGAAGGCGCGCTCGACCTGGACGACCGCGTTGAAGATGCTCGCGCCCGAGCCCTCGTGGCCGATCAACGCGGCCGGTGGCACGACCACGTCGTTGAGCACGATGTCGCCGAACGGCGTGGTGCGCATGCCCATCTTGTCCCTGTTGGCGAGTTGATCGACGCCGGCCAGGTCGGTGGGCACGATGAACGCCGACAATCCCCAGGTTCCTGCGCCGGGGTTGGTCGACGCGAACACGATGACCATGTCGCACACCGGTCCGAACGTGATGTACGCCTTGTGCCCGCTGATGACGTAGTTCCCGTCGGAGCGTCGCTCGGCTCTGGTCGATACGTTGTAGGCGTCCGAACCTGTATCGGGCTCGGTCATCGCGAACGCCCCGATCGCGTTCCCGTCGACCATCGGTCGCAACCAGCGCCGCTTCTGCTCGGAGGTACCGAACTTCACGAGCGTCTCCTGTGTGCTGAGGATCTGGCTGGAGATCGCGTAGGTCAGGCCGTTGTCGCGGCAGCCGAGTCCGAGCCCTTCGAGGGTGAGCAGGGTGGTGGCCAGATCGGCGCCCTGGCCGCCGAACTCCGACGGGACCATCAACCCGAGGATTCCTTGCGTCGCGCATCGAGCCCAGTCATCGGCGGCGAATGAGGCCCGTAGATCGGCTTCGACACGGTTGCGTGTGCCGAGTTCGGCGGCTGCCCACCGCGCGGCGTCACGCTTTACGGGGTGATCCGGCTGCGCCATCGCACGGGCGATCGCAAGCAACTGTTCGTCGTGAGCGCCGGCGTTCACGACTGTCCTGACGGGCGCAGCTGGAGTCGGCCCATTTCGTCGACATCCTTCCATTCGTCCTGGAAGTCGTCGTTGTTCCAGCGTCCGAGCCCGGGATAGAACACCCGCCGACCTCCGTGGCCCTCGAATTCCGGGCCGTTCCAACGCGGATCGGCAGGCTCGTCGATCCGTTGGTACCGGCTGTCCGACGACAGGCCGACACCGCCCTGTCGGCGACTGGTTGTCGAGCGCGCCGTGCAGCGTGTGCATCCCGAAGCACAGCACGTCCCCGGGTGCGAAGTCTGTCGTGAGCCAGCGTGAGCCGTACTGTCGCTGCACCGTCACCGGGTCGGCGTCCAGCCAGGTGAGCCCATCGACGTCGGCGTCGGCGGCGAGGTAGCCCTCGAGCAACCGTTCGGATCGATGGCTTCCCTCGAGCAAGATGAGAGCGCCCTCGGCTCGATCGACGCGACCCAGTGGGATCCAGCTCGAGAAGATGCGATGCGTGCCGCGGTTCATGTACGGGCCGTCGCAGTGGAAACCGCAACCCTCGCCGGGACGCACGAACCGGGGCCATCTCATGTCGAAGCTGCGAACGGCACCTCCGAGCAGCGCCTCGTGGACGGCGAGGACCTCCGGAGCGTCGGTCACCCTCAGATAGTGAGCGCCCGAGCGCACGCTCTCGGAGAAGGCCCGCAGGTTGGCGCTCCCGATTCCGTGACGGTCGCCCGCGATCGCCTCGTCGACGGGGAATCGGTCGTCCACCTCGCCGAGGATCGCGTACTTCAGCAGGATCTCGCGCCGGGCTTCGAGGACGACCCCACTGTCCAACAGCCCCCTGAAGAAGAGATAGCCACGCTCGGCCATCGCCTGCTGCATACCTGCGTCGTCGCCGACCAGGTCATTGGCGGTCTTCAGCTCGCCGAGCCGCAAGGAACTGTCGTCGAGGGGATGGCCGTTGGCGGTGAGCATCATGGTTCAGCAGTGGTGACAGCGCGTCGTTCTACCGGTGGCGGAGGATATCCCGTCATACGGTGCCGACCTCCGTAACGTTTGTCAACTCGTGCTGAGAGATGATGACGAAATGCCAACGGAGCTTCGAACGCTCGGACAGCTCGTCGACGAGCGCCGTCTCCTCGAGCAGGGTGTCGACTCGGCAGCAGAAGCACTGACCGACGGCACCACGTCGCTGACGTGGGCCCAGTATGCCGATCGGGTCGCTCGTACCGCTGCCGCTCTGGCCGGCGCCGGCGCCCGTCCCGGCGACCGTGTTGCGGTGCATCTCGCGAAGTCGGTCGAATCCTTCGTCGCCGTCCACGCCGTCTTGCGGGCGGGATGCGTGATGGTGCCGGTCGACCACACTGCACCTGTGGGCGTCGCTGCGGCGGTACTCGCCGATGCCGGTGTCGAGTTGCTGGTGTCCGACGCCAGGGTTCCGGCGCTCGTGGAGATCCTGGCGGAGACCGGGATTCATCGCGTGCTGCGCCCCAAGCACGACGAGCCCGACGAGCTCATCGGGCCCGAAGGCCTCGTGCTGGTGTCCCGGTCGGCCATCGGTGCAACGTCACCGGGCGAGCGTGTGCCGGTCCGCGGCACCGACCCCGCATACATCGTCTACACGTCCGGTTCGACCGGCCGACCGAAGGGGATCGTGCACACCCATGACAGCGCACTGGGCTATGCGATCACGGCCGCCGAGACCTACGGTCTGACGACGAGTGATCGACTGGCCAATGTCGCTCCGCTCCACTTCGACCAATCGACGTTCGAGCTCTACGCCGGCCCGGTCGCCGGATCGGCAGTCCTGGTGATCCCCGAGCCGATCCTGAGGTTCCCTGCCAGCCTCAGCGTGTTGATCGAAGCTCAACGGATCACGGTCTGGTACTCGGTGCCGTACCTGCTCGGTCAGCTGTCGACGCGCGGAGTGCTGGGGGAGCGCGATCTCCGCACGATCCGCTGGGTGCTGTTCGGGGGTGAGTCGTTCCCACCCGCCCAGCTGGCACAGCTGATGGGCCGGCTCCCGGGCGCCCGGTTCTCGAACGTCTATGGACCGGCAGAGGTCAATCAATGCACGATCTACAACCTCTCGACACCTCCCGCGACCGACGTCGCGATCCCGATCGGACGGGCCTGGCCGGGAGCTACGGTCACGGTGGCCGCCCCCGACGACGTGTCGGACCGCGTCGCGCCCGGCGAGCCCGGCGAACTCATCGTCCGGACGCCGACGATGATGGCCGGATACTGGCAGCGGCCGGATCTCACGGCTGCGTCGATCGTCGAGTTGCCGTCCGGGTCGGGCGGCTCGGATCGCTGGTATCGCACCGGCGATCTCGTCGTCGAGCGGTCGGACGGCAACCTCGAGTTCCTCGGACGTGTCGACAACCAGATCAAGCTCCGCGGCTACCGCATCGAACTCGAGGCGATCGACGCAGCGTTGGCCGACATCGAAGGGGTGAGCGCAGCCACGGTGGTCGTGCAGCGATCCGACACGAACGAGGACCGTCTGGTCGCGATTGTCGTTCCGGTCGCCGAGCCACCTCTCGATTCGCCGGCGGACCGTACGATCGTGGAAGCGGAGGTCATGAGCGGGCTCAAGGCGCGGGCTTCCCCGGTACGCGGTTCCGTCTGATGTGCTGGTCGTGTCGACCTTGCCGCGAACGAGCACTGGCAAGGTGGATCGAGTCGCTGCTTCCCGATTACTGAATTCGTGATCCGTCAGAATCTGGTTCAGAATGATGCCGAGTACGCTGCGCCTGCAGGGTCTGCCGTCCAGGATGTCAGCTACCCCAGCCCCTCCCGTCCCGATCGAGGTGACAGCACGTGACCACTCCCGACACGAACGCCACATCGCAGGTCTCTGCCGCGGGTGAGCCGGTGACCGGATCGGCCTTCGCTGACCGACTCACGGCGTTCATCCAGGGTGCCGTGATCGCCGACGACGAGGTGATCGGCAACGACACGGATCTGCTGCTCACCGGGCTCGTCGATTCGCTCGGGGTCGTCATGATCGTCGAGTGGATCGAGGCAGAGCTCTCGGTGACCATCGACCCTGCCGACGTCGTGCTCGAGCACTTTCAGACCATCGATGCGATGCTGGGCTTCGTCCGGACGGCATGAACGGTGAGACGGTCGAACCGGTTCGGCTCAGCCCCCGCATCGTCAAGTCGGTCGAGCTGAGCAGCACACAGTTCGACATCTGGACCAGCCAGAGGCTGCATCCGGACAAGCCCCTGGCGAACATGGGGACGCGCTCGCGCATCGACGGACGTGTCGACTCCGAGCGGTTCGTTCGGGCGTTCGACGCCGTCGTTCGGCAGTGCGATGTGCTGCGAACCGTCATGCCCGATCGCTCCGAACCGAACCAACGGCCTTCTGCCCGTATCCTCGCCGTACCGCCCGCACTCACCGAAGTGGTCGATCTGCCTCTCGACCAGCTCGAGGCGTGGTGCGCCGAACGGATCTCGACACCGATCGATGCGACCCGCTGTATGTACGACTCGGTGCTGCTACGGCACACCGCCGACGACTGGACGTGGTGGCTCGACCTCCATCATCTCGCCACCGACGCCTGGGGATCGGCGCTGATCTTCGAGGCGACATCTGCTGTCTATCTCGGTGGCGAGGATCCCGTCGATCTCTCGACACTGATCGACGGCGACTTCTTCACTCATGCCGCCGAGTCGACGAGGGAGGTCGGGCAGCTCGGCGCCGCCGAGCAGCGAGCTGTCGAATGGGAGGCCGACCGGCAAGCAGCGGGCCCGCAGCCTCCGATCGAGTTGTACGGCTCGCGGGACGTACGTACCACGGCAGTTCGTCGGGTTCCGGTCCCACTCGGGGCCGACACTCTCGAGCAGCTCGAGTCGGTTCTCGGCACCGACTACCGCACGCTCAGTCGTGAGCTGGGGTTGTTGACGATCGCCGCGATGTCGAGTGCGATCGCGGTGCACCGTCTCGACGGCCGATCCTGCGTGGTGCTCGGGGTTCCGGTTCATCACCGACGGTCGCGAGTCGCAAAACGGATCGTCGGACCGCTGATGGAGCTCTACCCGCTCACGGTCTGCGTCGATGCCGGCGAGACGCACCGCGCGATGTTCGTCAGGGTGCTGCGCTCGATCACGACGTTGCTTCGCAGGGCACGCCCCGGCGAGAGTCCTGCCACTCCGTTCGAGATCGTGCTCAATGTGTTGACGGCGCGCTACGGCGATTTTGCCGGGATGCCGACGACCTCTGACTGGATGCGTTCCGGTCACGTCGACCCCGGCCACGTCATCCGGTCACAGATCTTCGACTATGCCGCTGCCCGAGGCGGAGCGGGGCCGGCCGTGATGCAATGGGAGCTGGATCTCAACGAATCGCTCGGATCCGACGACGCGGCACTCCGGTTTCCCGAGCACTTCGCCTCCATCGTCTCGGCCCTGGTTCGAGCGCCCGATGCGACGATCGGGCACCAGGCGATCGTTGCGAACTCCGATCTGGCCGAGTTGGCGCTGCTATCGCCCGATCCCGTTCCTCGCGCTCCCCTCGAGCCCGTCCACGACCAGATCCGCCGGGCGCTGCGTGAGGATCCGACCTGGATCGTGGCCGAGCATCGAGATGCGGCGTTGACGGCGGGTGAGTTCGACGAGCGAGCCGACCGTTTCGCTGCCTGGTTGCTCGAAGCAGGTTTGCGTCGCGGTGGGACCGTCGGGTTGCGGATGCCGCGCGGTCTCGACGTGTTGGTCGCGATCCATGGGGTGCTTCGGGCCGGTGGCGTGTTCGTCATGCTGTCGCCCGACGACCCACCGGCGCGGCATCGAATGATCGAAACCGATGCGGACCTGTTCGCGATCATCGACGAGCTCCCTGACCTGTCGGGATCGATGCCCCTGGTCGAGCTGCCGGCGGTCGGGCTCGACGATGGCGCCTACGTGCTGTACACCTCTGGCTCGACAGGCGCCCCGAAGGGCGTGCCGATCTCGCACCGGGGGCTCGGCGACTATCTGCGGTTCGCTGCCGAGGCGTACATCGGGCAAGCGCCACCGGTGGTAGCGCTGCACTCGTCGCTGGTGTTCGACCTGACGATCACGAGCCTGTTCGTCTCGTTCCTCGCCGGCGGGCGGGTCGTGGTGTTCGACGAGGAACCGATCACCGCGTTCGGGCGCATCGCCGCCGACGACCGCATCACGTGGCTCAAGGCGACCCCTTCGCAGCTCGAACTGTTCGTTCGTCTGGCCGACACACCGCGGCCACTACGCACCGTCGTGGTCGGAGGCGAGGCGTTCCGGCGTCCGGTTGCCGTCCGGATGGCCGAGTCGTGCCTGCCCGGCGTGCGGATCTTCAACGAGTACGGCCCCACCGAGGCGGTGGTCGGTTGCATGATCCACGAGTGGGTTCCCGACGTCGACGTCGGACCCGACGTGCCGATCGGGCATGCCGCACCGGGATGTGAGATCCGGGTGCTCGACGCCCACGGACAACTGACGCCTCCCGGAGCGTGGGGCGAGCTGTACGTGCGGCGTGCCGGGATGGCGCAGGGCTACCTCAATCGGCCCGATCTGTCCGCCGAACGGTTCGTCCGGTTGGACGAACTGGGCGAACCGGCCGACGAGAACACGGCGCGCTGGTATCGCACGGGCGACCTCGCGCGCATCGTCCGGCCCGGTGTGACCGTCTACGGCGGACGCATGGACGACCAGCTGAAGGTCAACGGGATCCGCCTCGAACCAGCCGAAGTCGAGGCGGCCCTCGTCACGATTCCCGGGATCACGACGGCGCTCGTCCGCGTCTGGCAACCCGGCGACGCTCGCGCGGCCGTCGATGAGGTGCCGGCGTTGTGCTCGCTGCGGGTTGGGCATCGACGTTCCCGGTGTCGACCTGGACGACGAACGGATCTGCAACGTGTGCCGATCGTTCGATCTCGTCGAACCTCAGGCCCAGCGATGGTTTCGCACCGAGGTCGACCTCGATCGACGTCTGGAGGAGGTGCGCTCTCGTGAACACGGCGAGTACGACTGTCTGCACCTGCTGTCGGGCGGCAAGGACTCGACGTATGCGCTCTACCAACTCGTCGACCGCGGTTGGCGGGTGCACGCTCTGACGCTCGACAATGGGTACATCTCCGAGGGGGCCAAGGAGAACATCCGGCGCACGGTCGCCGATCTGGGTATCACCCACGAGTTCGCCACGACGCCGGCGATGCAGGAGATCTTCAGGGACAGCCTCGATCGGTACTCGAATGTCTGCCAAGGGTGCTACAAGACGATCTACACGCTCGGGGTCGCTCGTGCCCACGAGTTGGGCATCCCCGTCGTGGTGACAGGGTTGTCACGAGGGCAGTTCTTCGAGACGCGCCTCGTGCCGCATCAGTTCGAGCGGGGCCGGTTCGACCCTGATGCGATCGATCAGACCGTGCTCGAGGCTCGACGGGTCTATCACCAGACGCCGGATGCGGTGACGCAGCTGCTGCCGGAGCAGCGGCTCTTCGACGACGGTTCGATTCTCGACGAGATCGAGTTCCTCGACTTCTACCGATACGTCGACGTGGATCTGGCCGAGCTGTATCGCTATCTCGAACAGCGTGCGCCGTGGGTTCGCCCGGCTGATACGGGGCGCTCGACCAATTGTTCGATCAACGTGGCCGGCATCCAAGTCCACCGGCGCGAACGCGGGTACCACAACTATGCCGAGCCGTACAGCTGGGACGTCCGGCTGGGCCACAAGACGCGCGACGAGGCGCTCGACGAGCTCGACGACGAGGTCGACGACGACGAGGTCGCGCGGTTGTTGGCGGAGGTCGGCTACGAACCCAAGACGGGCGGGGTGTTGACGGCCTGGTACCAATCGGCCGACGGCTCCGAACTGAATCCGGCCGAGATCCGCCGGCAACTCCGCGAACGGCTGCCCGAACACGCCGTGCCGAGCGCGTATGTCCGACTCGACGAGCTGCCGTTGGCGGCGAGCGCCAAGGCCGACCCGTCGCTGCTCCCGGCCCCGACCCGCTTTCATCGGCATGGCTCGACGCAGGTCGCGCCGTCGAATCCGATCGAGGTTCGGCTGTGCGAGATCTGGGCAGAGCTGTTGGGGCTCGACGGCGTCGGCGTCACCGACGACTTCTTCGATCTCGGGGGTGCCTCGCTCGAGGCGCTCGAGACCGTCGCTGCGATCGACGCCGAGTTCGGCACCGATCTGCCCGACGCGGCGGTGTTCAGAGCCCGAACGGTGCGGGAACTGGCGATCGTCGTGGATCAGGCCTTGGACGTCGCCGGCACGGTGGTTCCCGAGCTGATCCCGACACTCGCCGGAGACCAGCGATCTCCGATCTCGACCGGTGAAGAAGCGATGCTGTTCGACTATCGCATGGCCCCGGAGGTCCCGCGGTACAACGTCACTCGCGCCTACCGGCTGAGGCATTCCGGGGACGGGCCTGCGTTCGACCGCAGTCGGTTCGCGGAGGCCGTCGGTGACCTCGTCATGTTGCACGGCCCACTGCACACGTCGTACGGGGCCGATCGACGCAGCATGGAGGTGTACGAGGCGTTGATGTTCGTGGCCCTGCCGGAGATGAGTCCCGAGCAGTTCGATGAATTCGCCAAGGTGCAACGAGCGGTGCCGTTCGACCTCGATCATGGCCCCCTGGTGCGGGTCCACGTCAGCAGCACCGGGCCGAACGAGACGTCGATCCTGATCGGCGTGCACCACATCAGTATCGATGCCGGCACGTTCGACGTGTTGTGGGCCCAGATCGCCGACCGCTACGGCCGGGGGATCCTGCCCGAACTGCCGGTCGATTACGCGGCCCACACCGATTGGCAACGGCACGCAGTCGGCAGCGACGCCGAGCGCTATTGGCGGCAACGGTCGGAGCAGCGCCAACCGATCGCTCATCTCGGCCTGGCAGCGCCGCAACCGACCGAACCGGACGGCTACCTGTCACGCACCACCGCAGCGACTCCTGACCTCCTGTCCGGACGCCGCAGCACGCCGTTCTCGGTGGCGATGGCCGCTGCTGCCGTCGTGCTGTCTCGATACACCGCTGCCGATCGGGTCGAATTCGGTATCACCGCTTCGACCAAGGATCACGCCGCTGCTGCAGATCTGGTCGGCTACTACCTGAACACCCTGCCGATGGATCTCGAGGTCGGCCTCGACGACCGGTTCGGCCAGTTGATCGACCGAGCCACGCTGGCGATCACCGACGCTCTCCCGCATCGGACGTACCCGTTCGCGTCGATGGTGCGCGATGCCCGCGCTGCCGGGCTCGCTGTTCCCGACGTCTCGTGCATGCTCGCCTACGAGGCCCTGGCGACGCCGAGTTTCCCGAATGCCACCGCCGAGCACCGCATCCTCGCCTCCGGGGTAGCGGTTGCCGATGTGACCTTCTTCGTTCAGGAACGGGCGACGACGCTCGAGGTCGGGATCGAATACAGCGGCTCGGTCATCGGGGAGGCCGACGCTGAACGGATGCTGGAACTGTTCGAGGCGGTACTGGTGGGAGGTGCCGCCGATCCCGATCTGAGCGTGGGGAGCCTGGTTGCGGCAGACGTCGGTCACGAACTCGTTGGCGAAGCGCTCGGTGTCGTCGACGACACCGTGCTGGAACGGTTCGCCGCCCATGTCGACGCCACGCCCGACGCCGTGGCGGTAACAGGTGCCGACGGTTCGAACCGCACCTATCGCGATCTCGCTGTCGACGTCGAACGACTGGCCGCCCACGTCGAAACGTTGTTGTCGGGTCAGCCGGCACGCCGGATCGGCGTCGCCATGCATCGCTCACCCGATCTGATCGTCGGGATCCTCGCGGCCCAGGCCCTCGGCGCCGCCTACGTCCCGCTCGATCCTGCGGCACCATCCGAACGGCTGAACCGGATCGCCGCGATCGCCGGCCTGGACGCGGTCCTGACCGACGACGTCGTTCCGTCCGCCACGGCACGGTTCGGTGTGCCGAGGGACCGCGTGATCACTCCGCTCGTGGTCGGCCCTGCACCCGGCCACGAGGACACCCTCGTCGATTCGCTGCGTCGCAGGATGGCAGGTATCGAACCCGATCAGGTCGCGTACGTGATCTTCACGTCGGGTTCCACCGGCGACCCGCGCGGAGTGGAGGTGAGTCACCACAATCTGACCGCGAGTATCCAGGCCCGCCAGGTCTGGTATCAGCATCGGCCGGCTCGCTTCCTGGTCACACCGAGCATCGGGTTCGACAGTTCGATCGTCGGCCTGTTCTGGCCGCTGGCGACCGGCGGCACGGTCGTGTTGGCCGGCGACGACGACGTGCGCGACGTGGATCGGATCGCTGCCCTGATCTCCGATCATGCGGTCACGCATGTCCTGATGGTGCCGAGCCTGTACCGGGCAGTGCTCGAGCGATCGCCTGCCCGGCTGGCAGACCTCGAGATGGTCGTGGTCGCGGGGAGTCCTGCCCGCACACTCTCGTCGACATGCACGAGCGCCGGGTTCCCGGTGTCGCACTGGTCAACGAATACGGGCCGACCGAGGCAACCGTGTGGGCGACGGCCCATCGGCTTCGTTCGGATGAGCAAATCGTGGCCATCGGAGGGCCGATTCCGGGCACTGCGATCAGGGCTGTCGACGCCCGGCTCGGCGCTGTCCCCGAGGGTGTCGCCGGCGAGTTGCTGATCTCGGGCCCCGGCGTGGCGGTCGGCTATCTCGGCGATCCCGCGGCGACCGACGAGCGCTTCGTCGTCCTCGACGGTCGGCGCTGGTACCGCACCGGTGACGTCGTACGGTTCCGGAACGGCGTGGCCGAGTTCGTCGGACGTGTCGATGATCAACTCAATGTCGGAGGCAATCGACTCGAACCGGGTGAGGTCGAGGCGGCACTGACGAGCTGGCCGGAGATCCGTGATGCGGTGGTCGTGGCGGCCCTGCAGCCTCCGGTTCTGGTCGCCCATGTCGAGGCCGATTCGCTCGACGAGTCGCGTCTGCGGGCCGAGTTGTCGCGGCGGCTTCCGGGCGGCTCGATCCCGCGGCACTTCGTGCTCCACGATGCGCTGCCGCGTACCAGTCATGGGAAGATCGATCGCGTCGCGGCAGCCGCGTTGGCGGTCGGCACGGGTGTCGTCGATGTGTCGCAGGGAACGGGCCCGGGCGGGGGAGCGGTCGTCGACCGATTGGTCGCCACGTGGCGTTCCGTGTTCGACCGCGCCGACATCGACGAGTGGACCGATTTCTTCGACATCGGTGGCGATTCGCTGGCGGCGGTTCAGGTCGTGACAGCGGTGGGCGAAGCACTCGGCAAGGTGATCCCGATCTCGGCACTGCTGGCCGGTCGCACGCCTGCCGGCCTGGCCGCGATCATCGACGAACCCGCAACCGGTGGGGAACGGTCATCGTCGGTCTCCTCGGATCAGTACCAGGCGATCAGCCTCCGACCTGGTGATCGAAATGGTCCGTTGGTACTCATGACGCCGGCGTGGGACGACATCTTCGGTTATCAGGAGTTGGCCAACTCGTTCCCCGAGTCGTTCGCCGTCGTCGCCCTGGTCTACGTGGAACAGCCCGACGTCCGGGTCGTCACACGGGTCGATGAATTGATCCCCGAGTTTCTCTCGCTCGCAACCGGCGTCATCGGCGACCATTCGTCGGTGGCAGTGCTCGGATGGTCGGTGGGCGGTGTCGTGGCAGCGACGCTGGCCGATGAGCTGATGCCGCAGGGCATCGACGTCGCTCTGGTGGCGTTGATCGACACCTTCTTCCCAGGAGAGGAACGGCACCTCTGGTCGAATCGATGGTGGAAGTACAAGTCGATGCTGCGACCTGGCGCGTTCGGTGAGGCTGGGCGCGAGCTGCGGGTCATGGGTGTGCGACGCGTGAAGCGCCTCGCGGCCAGGTGGGGCCGCCGTCTGTTGCTGTGGTCCGGTGCTGTGCTGCCCGACGAGCCTGAACGAACCTCGGTCGGTGGCTTCCCGGTGGAGGCCCTGGGCCATCGCGTCGAGCGGGTCTCGACACCACTCGTGTTCTATCGAGCGACCACGACCAACCCCGATCGCACCCTGAACAAGTGGCGCGCCGTGGCGGTCGAGATCGTCGACGTAGAAGTCCCCGGGAGGCACCGCGGTTTCGACTCGATCATGGGCGAGAAAGGTGTCGGATTGATCGCCGCTGACCTGTCGGCACGCCTCGCCCGGTGCTGATCGACCGCACCCGCCGGATGTGGCCACCGTACCGGCGGACATGGTGCCGGTATCCTCCCGCCTCACAGGAAGGAGCAAGTGTGAGCGCGTTCAGACCAGGAGTGGATCGCATCAGACGGTACGTGGATCGGATCGTGGGTCCGATCGTCACGGCCGGCGTCCGGTCGTACTACGGCAGCTACTACTACTCCAACCGCTGGCACCCTCACTATGCGCTGTTGCAGGACGCCCTCGACGAGACCGTCGAGTACATCAAGTCGCACATGACGGAGGCGCTGATCCGCAAGGACGCCACCGCCGTCTTGTCGTATGCGTCGAAGCACGCCCGGCTGGACGGGCTGTATCTCGAGTTCGGTGTTCGATCCGGAGGCACGATCAACCACATCGCGTGCCGCAATCAGCGTCGCGTCATCCACGGCTTCGACTCATTCGACGGTCTCCCCGAGCCGTGGGCGGGCTACACGATGGATGCCGGCGCCTTCAGCGGCGAGGGGATCCCGGCGGTGGACGACAATGTCGAGCTGCACGTGGGCTGGTTCGACGACACCTTGCCGGCGTTTCTCGACTCGCACTCCGGCGATGTCGCGTTCGTCCATGTCGACTCCGACATCTACAGTTCGGCGAAGACGGTGCTCGACAACCTGGCGCCCCGGATTCGACCCGGTTCGGTGATCGTCTTCAACGAGTACTTCAACTATCCGAACTGGAAGCAGCACGAATTCAAGGCGTTCCAGGAGTTCTGCGCCACCCACGACGTCGAGTACCGGTACTTGTGCTGGGCGATGTACGAGGTTGCCGTCGAGATCACGTCGATCGACATGACATCAGACGGCTGAGGGTCGAGTTCGGGACCACCGGCTCCGTCCACCGGCGTCGTCACGATCTGGTCGTGCCGTCTCCCTCGCGCGTCGGCGGCACGGTTGAGCAAGCGGGAAAAGTGAGCAAGCCACCGACCCATTGGCGGATGGGTCAGTGGCTTGCGTGCCGGTCCGAGTCTCGGACGGCACCGATCTCCAGCGGCGGGCGGACGCTCGCTGAGACCGTCGGCATTCAGTATGGCGGATCCGAGGCCTCGACGAAACAGTTCTGTGGGTCGGCGGGCTTCGGCGTCGGGTCTGCCGGTCTGATATCGGGGCAACGTGGGGTGCGACGATGAATGGGCCCGTATTCGTGTGTCACGCTTTCGATCGGCAAGGGCCGGACACCAGGCTCGGTGGCACGAGCGGTACCGAAGTCCGTCGGAACCGATCCGGCAAGCACTGTGATCGCTGCGTCACTGATCTTCTTCGAGCAGGCGATCTGCGACCAACTGGAATGTGGCCCGATACGGACCTCGCCAGTCCACCTCGGAGGAGAACCAGAGTTCGGGGTATTCGCTTCTGGTCAGCTCTCGCACGCGTGGGTCGCCTGGTGGCTCGGCTTCACCGACCTGGATGAACATCATCACTGGATCGTGCTCGCCGGTGGCTTTGACGACCTCGGGATATGGCATCGCGAGACGTCGAGCGACCGAGGCCGACACGATGCCTGCGAACTCGAACGTGGCGTCAGAATTGATCTCGACATACAAGCGGCCCAGAAGGAACTGGTCCCGCTCGAGCCACGTGAGCAGAGTTGCCGACATCGAGGTCACTATGGCAGACCGGATTCACGTGGCGGGAAACCGAAGCCTCGCTTGCTGGCCGCCGGCGCGTGTATACGTGGGCTACGCCGGCATCGGAGGTCGTGGTCGCGCCTCCGGAGGGAGCACAACCGCGCTCCGAGTTCATGGAAATGGTCGGCGACACCTCGCCCGTCCCGAAGCAGCGGAACTGTCGGCGTGGACACCATCGTGCTGCTCGGTCACCTGCGCAGGACAGAGAACTCGCGGGGTTGCTGCCGGCGGCTGTGTAGTTTGAGCGTCGTGGGGGAGGCTGCGGTGAGAACGGTGACGTTCTTGTTCACCGATATCGAATCGTCCACGCAGCGTTGGCATGACGATCGCGATGGCATGGCGGCCGCGCTCGCTGAGCACGATGCCCTGTTGACCCGAGTCGTCGAGGCACACGACGGGCGTGTGTTCAAACATACGGGTGATGGAGTCTGCGCTGTCTTCGAATCGGCCGGTCAGGGGGTCGCAGCCGCGACGGAGGCCCAGCGGTTGCTGCAGCTACCCGTCCGCATGGGCCTACACACGGGTGAGGCCGAAGCACGCGATGGCGATTTCTACGGAATGACACTGAATCGGTGTGCCCGCATCATGGACGTGGGCCATGGCGGCCAGATTCTCGTGTCGGCGGTGACCTTTGCCCTGATCGGCCAGGTGGGAGGTGTGGATCTCGGCGACCACGACTTGAAGGGGATCGCTGACGCGGAGCGGATCTATCAGATCGGGGATGGGCTCTTTCCCGCCTTGCGACTGCAGCGCCGGGCGGTTGCGTTGCCGGGCACGTTGACGTCGCTGGTCGGACGCGACGAGCTCGTCACGAGGCTGGTGGATCAACTTGCCGACACGCGACTCGTCACGTTGGTCGGGGTCGGCGGCGTCGGAAAGACCCGGGTGGCGATTGCGGTCGCAGGTCAGGTCGCGGCGGACCACGACGTGACGGTGTTCGTCGACCTCAGCCAGGTCGATGGCGACGGTGACGTCTTGCCGGCGTTGTCGCGGTCGTTGAGCCTCAAGACGTCAACCATGGAGTCCGTCGCGATAGCGATGTCGGGCCGCCGGGTATTGGTGGTGCTCGACAACTGCGAGCACGTCGTGGATGCCGTCGGCGATCTGGTGGACAACCTGCTGGCTGCGTCGCCGTCGTCGAAGGTGTTGGCTACGAGTCGCGAGGGTTTGGGGATCGAGGGCGAACACATCGTCGCGGTTCCCGGCCTCGGAGGTCCGGCGAGCGGGTCAGCGGCCGTTGCGTTGTTCGTCGATCGGGCGAGAAGTGCCGACGCCTCGTTCGTGGTCGCGGAAGACGACGTCGCGGCGATCGCCGAGATCTGCCGGCGACTCGACGGCATACCGTTGGCCATCGAGTTGGCGGCTGCGCGTGCGACCGTGATGTCGCTCGAGGACCTGCTCGGTCGTCTCGACGAAAGGTTCCAGATGCTCACCGGTGGGCGTCGGCGACGTTCCAGAAACCGGGGACGTACGTTGCGCGAGACCGTCGATTGGTCATACGAGTTACTCGACGACGATGAACGCAGAGCCTTTTCGCGGTTGTCCGTGTTCGGAGGAAGTTTCGGTTTGGACGGAGCGATGGCGGTGCTCGGTCGAGTCGGCGATGTCGAAGCCCTCGATCTGATCGAGACGCTGGTCGACAAGTCGCTCCTCACCGTCGTCGACGTCGAGGGGTTCCGTCGCTACCGATTCCTCGAAACCCTGCGGGTGTATGCCGAGGAACGGCTCGACGCGACAGGTCAGGGCGAGGAGGTGTTGCCGCTGCTTCGTGAGCACCTGACGATCGTCGTCGCCGAGGCGGTCGACGAGATGCTCGAGACGTCGGCCGACAGCTCGCGCCTCCGTGTCGAAGTGCCAAATCTTCGGCGCGCCTTCGAGGATGCGCTCGACCACCGTGACGTCGGGGCCGCAACGGCGCTGATCGCGCCGTTCAACGAGATCTCGGGAGAGATCGACTGGCCGATCAACGGATGGGCGACCGAAGTACTCGCGCTGCCAGGGGCCGCCGGCTCCCGGTTCGAACCCGTACTGCTGGCGTTGCAGGCGATCGATGCATGGCTCGACAACCGTTTCGAGGATCTCCGTCACGCCGCTGATGAGATCGTCCGGCTGAGTCCGTCAGTCGGGGAGACCCGGTTCGGCGTTGGTGAGACAGCGGCGTTCCTGTACAGGTTGGTCGGCGACGATCACAACGCCGGTCGCCTCTACCATGAGGCCGCCGAGAACGCGGACCCGAGCCGTGCCCTCAGCACGCGTCTCTTCTCACACCATTCGAAGCTGGTACCCGCCCAGCCCGGCAACGCCGTGATGCTCGACGACTCACTCGACGTCGACCTCGTCGCGGCGCACAACCACCCGTCGCCACTCCTGCGCGCCAGGGCGGCGACGACCGATGCGTTGTATGCCCATTCGAGCGGCGACTACACCAGGATGCGACTGATGGGCCGCCAGACTCGGGATCTTTCCGTCGTCGGCTCGGCCCGCTGGTTCGCCGCTGTTCAGATCGAGGCATGGGCCGAATGGGAACTCGGTGAGTTCGAGGCCGCCGTGCGGGCCGCCGACGAAGACCTCGATCACGCCTTCCGATTCGGTGACCGCTCCGCAATGGTGATCCCGGTCATGATCTACGCACTCGTACTATGGACCTTCGACGAGGCAGAAGCCGCCGCCACCGTTCGCGGCTGGCTGCCCAAACGCCTGACGGTCCTGCTCGTCTCCCAACTGGCAGAACTCGACCGCTGGCTGGCACTCCAGCTCCCGCCGGAGGATCGACGCCGGTTGGCGATCCGGGGAGGCTCGATGGATCCACACCAGATCCAACGTCTCGCCCACACCGTGCTGTCCGAACACGTCGACTTGCACGACGGACACGAACAAGTGGGTTCCCCGACGGCGTCGGGCGCGTAGCCGGTGAGCAATGCGGCCGCATTTCGCGATATCAGCGCCCCGGAGTGTCGACCGGCGTCGGGCCATCGTGGGGACTCGGGTCCGACGTCTCAGCAGTGAGCACCCGTGTCGACATCCTCGCCGGCTGCCGGCACGCACGGGCGCCGTCGATCCCGACCGAATCGTTTCAGGGCGCAGCCGATTCGACGGCGTAGTCGTCGCCGTAGAACTTGGCGGTCGTGCGCGTGTGGAACGTGACGACCGGGATCGGTTCGTACTTGGGTGCGCCGAGTCCGGGTAGTACTTCGAGGATCTCGTCGGGTTTGAGGTACGCCGCCAGAGGAACACTCATTCGCGGCCGAAGTCGTTGGCTCGGGTCGCGCGGAGGGCTGACACGGTGTGTCGTCGACGGCAGGAGATCGTTCGAGAGTCGTTGGAGGTAGTCGCCGGTGTTCAGGATGATCGAGCCGGGCGGCGCATCGAGGCGAACCCACTTGCCACTCCGGTGCAACACCTGCAGTCCTTCCACGGTGGTCGCCGGCAACAGCGTGAACAGGTCGATGTCTTCGTGGCCGAGCAAGCGTCCTGCCCCGCTGGCGTCGTCCTCGGTCGACATCGGTGGGTAATAGTTGAGGCGCTGCCCGAAGTTCGGGCGGGCGAGACGTTCGTCGAACAGGTCGGGTTCGCAACCCAGGTAACTCAGGATGCTCTGCATGATCGGGGTGAACAACGGCACCTCGGCTTCGACGAGCTGCCGGAATTTCGGCTCGAGGTGTGGGCGCGGCCAGAATTCGGCGGCATCGAACCCCGGGTCGTGATCAATGTCGAACGCGCGGCGGCCGAACACCCAACCTTCGACCAGATCGGGGTGGATACCGCTGGTCTCCTTGACGGGGAAGTAACCCTCGCTGACCGCTCCGTGACGTCGGGCACGAAACGACATCTTGTCCTCGAGGGGACTCTGGGTGAAGAGCTCTTCGACCCAGTCCTCGGCCTGTGCGAACAGGGCGGGATCGACGCCGTGTCCCTCGAGGATCGCAAAGCCGATCTCGCTCATCGCGTCGCCGAGTTCGCGCGAGAACGCGGCCCGGTCGGCGGCGTTTCCTCCGAGGTACCGACTCAGATCGCAGGTGGTGAAGGTGAACTCTTCATCGAATGCGTCGGGTCCGTCGGCCACTTCGGCGAGGTGATACGCGGGCTTGCCGACCTGGTCGTAGCGAGCGAACTCTTCGCTGGACGCCAACGTTCCGGCCTGCTGCTTGTTCGCGCTGTCTGCCATGGTCACAGGGCCCCCGATCTGGAGTCGAACACAGAAACGACATCTTACGGTGGCCGGCTGCAGACTCGCCGATCCGGCAGCGGGAAGCGGGTGCTTGTCGAACGGCTACGTCGAACGGCTACGTCGAACGGCTACGTCGAACGGCTACGTCGAACGGCTACGTCGAACGGCCGCATCGCCGGCGAACAGCGTGGTCAGCGCCCGAGGTATGCCTTCTTCAGGTCTTCGTTGTCGGCGAGGTCTGCCGCAGCACCGCTCAGCACCACGCGACCGGTGGCGAGCACATACCCACGGTCGGCGATCGCCAGTGCCATGTTGGCGTTCTGTTCGACCATCAGGATGGAGACGCCTGTGCGGTGGACGCGCTCGATGATCTCGAAGCTCTGCTCGACGAGCTTGGGGGCCAGACCCATGGACGGCTCGTCCATCAAGAACAGCTTCGGCTTCGACATCAGCGCTCGGCCCATCGCCACCATCTGTTGTTCGCCGCCCGACAGGGTTCCCGCCAGCTGGCCCTGGCGCTCGGCCAAGATCGGAAAGAGTTCGTAGATCTCATCGAGGTCTTGGCGGTAATCGTCGTCTCGGAGGTAGGCGCCCATCTCGAGATTCTCGAGCACGGTCATCGGGGCGAACAGCCGCCGATTCTCGGGAACGATCGCCATGCCGTGCTTGATCCGGACCGTGGTGGACTGTGTCGGTGACATCCAGCCCGTTGAATCCGACCGTGCCCGACCGCGGCCGAACGATGCCGAGGATCGTCTTGAGGGTCGTCGATTTTCCCGATGCGTTCCCGCCCAGCAGGCAGACGAGCTCGCCCTCGCCGATCGTCAATGAGACGCCTTGCAGGATGTGGATCTGCCCGTAGTACGTGTTGACGTCGTCGAGTTCGAGCAGCGGAGCGAACCCACTCACTTCGTTGCCGCCCCGGAGCCGAGATAGGCCTCGATCACCGCTGGAGCGGTGGCAACCTGCTCG
The DNA here is from genome assembly GCA_963699815.1 of uncultured Acidimicrobiaceae bacterium. Taxonomy (GTDB): domain Bacteria; phylum Actinomycetota; class Acidimicrobiia; order Acidimicrobiales; family Ilumatobacteraceae; genus Ilumatobacter. The sequence continues at coordinate 118,973 of CAVOVK010000014.1, forward strand.
AACGTACCCTCGGCGATCTGCTGGCCATGGTCGAGGGCGACCACGCGGTCGGAGATTCCCTCCACCACATGCATGTCGTGCTCGATGACGAGAATCGAGAAGCCGATCTCGTCTCGCAGCCGACCGATCAACTCGGTGATCTCGTGGGTTTCCGCCGGATTCATCCCAGCTGCCGGCTCGTCCAGCATGAGCACCTTGGGGTTCGTGGCCATCGCCCGGGCGATCTCGAGCCGGCGCCGATTGGCGTACGACAGGCTGTAGGCAGGCTGGTCCCAGCGATACCCCATCAACCGGTCCCCGAAGAACGCCAGTTTCTCCTCGGCGAGCGCCTCGATCGCTCGTTCCTCGCGTCGTGCCCGGGGCGTTCGAAGTACCGATGGCCAGATGCCGGCTCGGGTCTGGCCGAACGCAGCCGCCATCACGTTCTCCTTGACGGTCATGTTGAGGAACACACGCAACGTCTGGAACGTGCGGGCCACGCCGAGATTCGCGATCTGCGCCGGGTCCAGGCCGACGAGGCTGCGACCGTGGAGCGTGATGTCGCCGGAGTCGGGCGTGGTACACGCCGGTGATGACGTTGAACAATGTGGTCTTCCCGGCGCCGTTGGGTCCGATCACGGACACGATCTCACCTTCGTCGAGGGTGAGATCGATGCCCTGAATCACATCGAGACCGCCGAAGGACTTCTTCAATTGGGTGATCTCGAGAATCGACGTCACGTGATTTCCACCCTCCTGGTGCCGAGCAGCCCCTGGGGCCGCACCGCCATCATGACGATCAGCAGCGCCCCGAACAGGAGTTGGCGAGTGATGCTGGGTTGAAAGGCGAGCTTGTTCTCCCACACCAGGATCCACAGATACACCGTGGGGATCAGAGCAGCCGCACGCCACCGGTCCTTCAGCTCGATGACCAGGAGCACCCCTGCCACGGCTGCCACGAAGGCGTAGCCGCTGATCAGATCCTGATTGTCGCCCAGTATCAGCACCCAGTCATCGACCAGCCGGGACATGAACGCATCGTTGGCCTGGCCGGTCGTGGCGGTGTCCCAGATGCCGCCTGCCACGACGCGTACGACGGTGCCGAGCACCAGCACTCCGATCACCACGACGGATCGTCGGTAGCACCCGCCGCCGAACCATCACGTAGATCGAGGCGAGCAGAGCGATGTAGAACAGCCAGCCGGCCTTGGTCGGGTCGCGCAACAGTTCGGGCAGATAGGCGATGACGATCGCCCCGACCACGACCCCGGGGATCGAGCCGGACCCGCCCAGGATCACGGCTGCATACACGGTGATGAGAAAGAACAGATTGAAGTTGTTGGGAAAGACTCCGACCTGGACCGCGGCGAACATGGCCCCGCTCAGACCTGCGATTGCAGCACCGACAGCGAACGCGAGCAGCTTCATCCGGTTGAGCGGCGTGGTCATGTGCTCGGCCGCGATCGGGTCTTCTCGCAGCGCTCGCCATGCCCGTCCCGTACGTGAGTTGTCGAGACGGTGCAGCCCGACGATCAGGAGGGCCACGACGACCAATGCCAGGAAGTACTGCCGGGTGAACGTATCGAATGTGAAACCGAACAAGTTCCACGGAGCGACCCCGGTGATCCCGTTCGGACCGCCGGTGAGGTCCAGGTCGTCACTGACGAAGGGGAGCCGGGAGAAGTTTCGAACCAGTTCCACGAAGATCTGGGCGAAGAAGAGCGTCATGATGGCCAGATAGTCGCCCGAGAGTCGCCGGGACGGCAGGCTGAGCAACGCCCCCAAACCTGCCGTTGCGATCACGATCACCGGGATCGCGATCCCTGTCGGCCAGTGGGCGGGCAGTTGGTCGGAGGCGACGATCGCGTAGAAGTAGGCGCCGAATCCGTAGAAGGCGACGAAGCCCAGGTCGAGGAGCCCCGCCCAGCCGACGACCACGTTCAAGCCCAGCGCCGTCATGGCCAGCAGTAGCACTGTGATCCCGATCCTGACACTGCTCGGTTGAACGAGGAACGGGAAGAGGGCTGCAGCGAGCAGGAAGATCGACAGTCGGCGGCCGGCGGTCAGCTTGTCGAACAGGCGACGCGCGGGGGCAGTCCATCCGTGGTACTGCTCGCGGCGTTGATCCGACTGTTCGACCCACCGATCGACCCCGATCTCGTTGTCGGATTGGGCAGCCATGTCAGACCTTGACGAGTTCGGGTTGCCCGAGCAGCCCGCTGGGGCGGATCAGGAGAACGACGATCAACAGGCCGAAAACGATCAGGTTCTGGAATGTCGAGCTGATGTAGCCGGTGGTGTAGGCCTCGGCGAATCCGATCAGCAGTCCGCCGAGCATGGCGCCGGGGATACTCCCGATGCCACCGACGACGGCAGCGGTGAACCCCTTCAGGCCGGCGACGAATCCCATGAGGTGGAAGATCCGCCCGAAGACGAGTCCGACCATCACGCCGCCGACACCGGCCAGCGCCGAGCCGATGAGGAATACGACCAGGATCACACGATCGACGTCGACCCCCATCATGGCGGCAGCTTCGCGGTCGAACGAGACGGCCCTGACGGCCTTGCCGAGACGGCTGTGGCGCACCCACAGTGTGAGCAACACCATCAACAGGGCCGCCGAGACGATCACCAGGATCCGCACCGACCAGACACGGACCGGCCCGATCTGGATGCCACTGTCGATGCTGATCAGTTGTGGGGTGTCGTAGCTGCGGGAGTTGGCGCTGAACAGCAGCAACGCCGAGGCCTGCAGAAAGAAGGACGCGCCGATGGCACTGATCAACGGAGCGATCCTCGTGGAATTCCGCAGCGGACGATAGGCGAACCGCTCGAGAGCGACACCGATGGCCGACGAAGTCAGCACGGCCGCCACGAACATCAAGAAGATGGCGAGCCACACGGGGACGACCAGGGCCGAAGCCCCGCCGAGCAGGGTGAGCATTCCGAAAGCGGCGAAGGCGCCGAACATGTAGACCTCGCCGTGGGCAAAGTTGAGCAGCTTGAGGACGCCGTAGACCATCGAATAGCCGAGTGCGAGGAGCGCATACACGCTTCCCAGCGTGAGGCCGTTGACCGTCTGTTGAAGGAAGAACTCCATCTAGCTGGGGGACCCGCTCGCCGGTCGAGCGACCGATGCCATCGCCGACGGGGCGTCTTGCTGACGAGCGCCGCGAACGACCCCGCCCGGCAGCAGCGAGTGGCTGCTGCTCAGGCCTGGATCGTTCGCGGCGCAACCCGGCTGGGTCACTTCGAGTCAGCCGACATTCGTCTTGGATCCGTCCGCCTGGATCTGGAAGATGAAGAACGTGCCTTCGACCAGGTCGCCGTCAGCGGTGAACGAAATCGGTGAGCCCAGGATCGAGGTTGCCTGATCCGTCGCCCGGATCTGCTCCTGCACGTTCGTCCTGGTCGGGGTCTCACCGGCGTCGCAAACACGCTGGATCGCTTCGAGGATCACCCGCGATGCCGCGTACACCGGCGGACCGAACGTGTTGGTCTCGGGGTATTCCGCGAGGAAGCCCTCGAGCACGCTCTGCGACTCGGCGATGCCGGCGATGTCCGGAGCGAATCCGGCGATGTAGGAGCCCTCGACGGTGAAGTCACCCGAATCCATCCCGTCCGATCCGAAGATGGTGATGTCCTTGCCCTGTTCGGCCATCTGGTTCGCCAGGATCTGACCGTTGGCGGCGACCTGCCACGGGAGGTACACGAAGTCGACGTCGTCACCGATGGTGCTGACGAGGGCCGAGAAGTCGGTGACGTCCTGGCTGACCGAGTCGGTGACGACCTCGACATCAGCGGCCTCGAGGGCGCTCACGACGCCTTCGGCCAGCCCGGTCGAGTACGAGGATTGGTCGTCGATGACGAACACCTTCTTGGCCCCCTGGGTGAGCAGGAAGTCAACGGTGGTCGGCGCCTGGTCGGCATCCGTGGGAACGGTTCGGAACATGCCGTTGAACTCGGCGGTGATGCCGACCTTCGTCGACGACGGCGAGATGAAGCTGAAGTTCGGGTCGCCGGCCTCGAACACGGCGCCGGACGCGGCGACCTGATCACTGCCGGCTGGGCCGACGGTGGCCACCATGTCTGCGTTGTCGAGGAACTGGGCCGCGATCGTTGCGCTCTGAGCGGTCTCGAACTGGTTGTCGCCCTCGACGTATTGGATATCGAGGCCGGTCTCGGCATTGAACGTGTCGAGCGAGTACTTGAACCAGTTGAGCTGAACCTCGCCGATGAACGCCACCGGGCCGGTGATCGGGCCGATGAATCCGATGGTGGCATCGCATGGTTCGCCGGTGGCGGTCGGGTCGGTGGCAGCTGGTGCGTCGGTGGCAGCTGGTGCGTCGGTCGCAGCTGGTGCGTCGGTCGCGGCCGGTGCGTCGGTGTCCGTGGGTGCGTCGGTGTCCGTGGGTGCGTCGGTGCTTGCGGTGGAATCGTCGTCGCCACCGCAAGCGGCGCCGACGACCGCCAAGGTCAGCAGCAGCGCCAGCGGGCGCCGAATTGATCGTCTACTCATGTCAGTTGTTCTCCCCTTGTGTTGTGATCTGTTCGATGTGTCGTGTTCGAATTCCCGGGCGGTATGGTGCCGTCGAACTGCGAGGTTCCCGCTAGATGTTCCGGGACAAGATACTGCAGAGCTTGTCCACGTTGATGTTTCCACCCGAGACGATGCAGACGACCTTGCCCCGGCCGGCTCCACCGGAGAGCGCAGCAGCCACGCCCGCCGCGCCGGCGCCCTCGGCGATGACGCGATTGCGTACAGCCAGCAGACGCACTGATTCGGACACCTCGTCCAACGATGCCACCACCGAGCCGGCGAGCAGGTCGCTGACCATGGGCCACATCTCGTCGAGCACTCGTCCCGAACCGATGCCGTCGACATAGCTGGTTTCGTAGTCGACCTCGACCGGCCTCCCGGCCGCCATCGCAGCATGCAATGGGGCGCCGGTCGCTACCTCGGCAGCGAATACCCGTGTCTCCGGCCGCAACGCTCTCAGGGCAGATGCGATCCCACAACCGAGGCCACCGCCGCCGAACGGGGCGACGACGGCATCGAAGTCGGCGAGGTCTTCGGCCAACTCCAACCCGATCGTCGCGTTACCGGCCATGACTGCACGGTTCGACACAGGGTGTACGAACAGTCCCGATCGGCCCGGGTGTCGATGGGTGACGATGATCTGCCACCATTCCTCGAACGGCACCTTGATGATCGTCGCCCCGAGTTCTTCGAGGGGCTCGAGCTTGGCAGCCGGGGCGTGATCGGGTACCACGACCGAGCATGGGATGCCGAGTCGATGTGCGTTCCACGCGACCCCCCGGGCCATGTTTCCGGCGCTCGCCGTCCACACCCCGTCCTCGAGCGCCTCCGGTCCGGCGACCGCCATGGCATTGGCCGCGCCGCGGATCTTGAACGCCCCGATCGGCTGCAGGTTCTCGAGCTTCAGATAGATCTCCGGCTCGCGGCCGTCCACGTTGAGACGCACGAGTGGTGTCCGAACGATGAGACCCTGCAGCCTGGCGCGGGCGGCTTCGATCTCGGCCAGTGGGATCGCCATGTTCATGTGCGGTGCTCCTCTGGTTCGAACAAGGCTCCGACTGCCCGCCAATCGGATTCGGTCAGATCCAGCTCGAGCGCCTCGGTGACCGCCGTGAAATGGGCTGGCTTGCGCGGGCCGATCACCGACGACGTCACCTGAGGATGGTGGCGGAGCCAGGCCAGAGCGAGGCCGGCACTGCTCACCGAGTGTTCTGCGGCCATCGCGCCCAGGCGCTCGATGGCCGCAAACGTTGCGTCGGTCTGGAGCGCTCGATACGGCTCGGGACGCAGCGTCATGCGTGAACCCGGCGGGAACTGGGCGCCGGCGGTGTACTTGCCGGTCAACCAGCCACCGGCCAGTGGGCTGAACGGCGTGAACCCGAGACCCTGGTCCAGGCACAGCGCCAGCGTGTCGGCCTGGTCGGCCTGATCGAGCAGGCTGAACGAGTTCTGGACCCACTCGAACCGCACCATGCCGCCGGAATCGCTCATCCACAGTGCCTTGGTGATCTGCCACGCGGCATGGTTGGAAATTCCGACATAGCGGGCTTTGCCGGCCCGAACGACCTCGTCGAACACGGCCACGGTCTCCTCGAGGGGAGTGCGGGTGTCGATTTCGTGGGCGAGGTACATGTCGAGATGATCGACACCCAGTCGGGTCAGGCTCGCATCGATCTGGCGAAGCACGTGGCGACGGGAGAGGCCCATCGCGTTGGGGTCGTCACCGACTGGATTGCCCACCTTCGAACTGATCAACAGTCTGTCGCGTGTCCGTTGATCCTTCGTGGCGAGCCATTTGCCGATCGTCGCCTCGCTGCGACCACCCCCGTACGCGTCCGCCGTGTCGAGATAGTTGATACCGATCTCGACAGCCCGGTCGAGGAGCAGAAACGCTTCCTCCTCGGATTCGCCCTGTCCGAAGAACGCGGGGGCACTTCCGATGCCACCGAAGTTGCCACAACCCATACCGAATTCCGAGATCCAGAGACCTGTTCGGCCGAGCTGATTGTGGTGCATCTTCGAAGCCTTGCGGTGCCTGGTCGCGGGAGGGTTCGACCGGTCGGGCCGACAGAGTTGGGGAGTCTTCCATGTCGGATGTCTGCGCACAAGGCGACAGGGTTTGGTCGGCCCGAGCCATTCGATGTCATCCGTCGAAGTCGATCTCCTGCCCTCGGCCGAGTTCGATCGACCGGCGATAGACGAGATGGGTCGCGGCGAGGTCCTGCACGGCAAGGCCGAGCGATTCGAACATCGTGATCGCGGTGGTGCTGCTCCTCCCGCCGTGGCGGCCGGTGAGGACGTCGCCGATCTCTGCGGCGATATGACGCTCGGTGATGACGCCTTCGCTGCACGCGATCAGTAGTTCGCCTGCTTCGGCCAACGCCGACTCGCGTCGATCGACGAACACTTCGGACATCGCCACTGCAGCGGTGTCGAGTTCGCGGGCGTTCGGGGTGCACGCGCCGACGGCGTTGATGTGCATTCCCGGTTCGAGCATCTCACCCGACACCAACGGGGTCGACGACGACGTCGTCGTGCAGATCAGATCGGAACCGGTGACCGCGTCGGCAGGGTCGGCGGCCACGGTGACCTCGACCTCGTGGGCCTGCTCGGACCAGTCGGCAAACGAGCGAGCGGCGTCGTCCGAGCGGCTCCAGACGCGCACCTTCGTGATCGGTCGAACGGCCATCATCGCCTCGAGGTGACTACGGGCCTGTACGCCCGAGCCGATGATCGCGAGGGTCGAGGCATCGGGTCGCGCCAGCGCCCTGGTGGCGACCGCCGAAGCTGCCGCGGTGCGGATCGCGGTGATCGAGGAGGCATCGACAGTGGCGATCAGCCGGCCGTGGCGTCCCTCGAACAACAGGACCGCGCCCTGGTGGGAATCGAACTCGGTGCCGTGGTTGGTGGCGAAGACGGAGATCGTCTTCACGCCCGCGATACCTGCCTCGCCCAGGCCCCCGAGGTAGCCGGGCATCATCCCGATCAGACCGTTGTCGGGTAGAAACATCAAGGGCCGCAAGGGTTGGACGGCGTCATCACCGGAGAGCGCCACGAAGGCGGCCTCGACTGCCTCGATGCAATCGGTCATGGTGAGCAGTTCTACAACGTCGTTCCGTGTGATGATCCGCATGGTCGGGCCTTCCGTCGGTGAAGCTTGATTCCTGGTGGGGGACGATGCGCGAGTTGCGGGCGGGCTTGGACGACGTCTCCATCGTCGGCGAGTCCTGGCAGCCCGCCGGCGGTTTCCCGCCCTCCCCGGTACCCGCTCATCGAGCGTCTGCTCGGTCGAGGTCAATCACCGTAACACTGGCGCGACGAGCCGCGAAGCCGGACTCGACTGTCTCGCCCAGTGGTCCGTCCGACGATCACCAAGGGCTCGATGGTCCGCTGGCCGGATCGGTTGGGACCGTGATCACCTTTGAGTGTCACCAGGCCAGGGCTCCGCAATGCGCCAATCGGTCTTGCGAGGCCATGACATCGGAGAGGTATGGTGGGTGCCGGTGCACCGTTGGATCGATGATTCCATGACGGAGCAGATCCGTCACACCTTCGCCAGGCACAATCACGGACTCTGCCTACTGCTGCGCAACAGTGGACCAGCAATCGGATGTGTCGCGCAACGGGGGTCTCGAAGCAGAACCGAAATCGCAGCGGTCCACGACCGCTTCCATGCGCTTCACAAGGAGGCTGCGATCAGTTCGTGGGTCTCGCAGTCGGCGAGGCGGTGCCGAACGGGGTGTTCGTCTCGTCCTCTTCCTGAATCTGGCCTATTGCCGAGGGGCCAACGATCGCCCTGTGATAACGATCATATCGCGCAGTGGATAACCATGTGGATGGCCTGTGGGTAACTCGCAAACTGGCGGCCTCGGCTGGTCCCGTGAAGCGCTCGAGCGGCGTTTGTGTCGCAATCGGGGCACCAGGCCGGCAAGGGAGGCTCGTTGCCAGGCGGTTGGGGTGGCTCCCAGTTCGACATGTCGTCATACTTGTCGACCACTACCCAGTTGAGCTTGATGGCGGTGCAGGATGTCGCGCTTTGATGGCTAACGATGGGAACCAGATGATCGATCGTGGGGCAGAGGTCCCAGTAGGCGGGGTGCGTTTCGGACATCTTGCAGTTCTTGTGAATGGGAACCGGTCGGGTAGTTCGCCAGAGATGACGCAACACGGCGGAGAATACAAGCCGATGGCCTGTGTAGCGGTCGATGAATCCATCTCGGACGAAGACATTGACGAAGGCGAACTCCGAGGCTGCCGGCGCCGGATGTCGCATGATGGCGGCTATTGCGGCAGAGGTTGGCGTTGACCCAGACGCGGCAGAACTGGCGGAGCTGGGCTGCTAGTGATCGACTGGACGGAGCCGATTCCGTGACAAACGAGGCGCCTGTCGATGACCGGACCGCCACGACTCCGCCCACAACGGGCGATGGCCTCCGCGTAACGGTTGGCGATTGCCATGCGGACGTCTATGCGTTAGGTCAACCGAATCTTGCCCACATTGGGTAGTGGTCAGAGATGCGGAAGCTGAACGATCCCCCGCGGAGAGAGAGAGTTCCAGGTGGCCAGCAGCAACGCGTTGCCGTCCTTGGCGGGAATACCACCTTGGGTGGGATGCAGGTCCATCGCCGCAGCGAGCTTGGCGACGTGGTCGATCACATATCCTGGCGGCTGGTCGAGTATCGATTGCACCTTGTGCTCCTTTCCAGGGCGATCACGAATTCAACTTTCGCTCTACGTGCAAGCTGCTCAGTCGAGTTCGTCACGCCGGGAGTCGGCCTTCGCGTTTCGGCGGCGTGGCATCAGCAGGTTGTCCGGGAGTCTTCCCAGCAGTATGGGGAACACCATGATCGCGGCCATCCACAACACCCAGAGGGAGTGGATTGGCCAGACGTCAAACCAGGAGGTGTGCTGTTCGGCTTGAGCAAGCCGGGCACTCGCCCCATAGATCAAGAACACGACGGCGACGAACACGGCACACGTCGGCCATGCAGCCCAGTAGAACAGCGGGAAGCTAGCGATGGCGGCGCCCGCGGCGGCAATGAGCCATATCGACCGCGGGATGGTGGTCAGCGATCCAGCTCTGCCATACCATCACGGCGGCGCCGCTTACCAGACCGATCAAGGCCAACGGGTAAGGCCAGTATCTGATCTTCGAGCCGGTCGGCCTGATCTTGAGCTCGACGAGCAGGGAGATGGCGACCGCGAGCGCCACCCCCGCCGAGTAGATGATCCATCCTGTGGTCGAGTTCGAGAACAGAGGATTCGGGAAGGAGTGAGCGTTTCGTGTTTCACGCTTCGGGCATTGACTGTGAGTCAAAAGAGATCATCAGTCGCGACGGCACGCTCGTGAGCGCAGCGATGACGTGTGAACAGCTCGCGGCGTGACGGAGGCGTTTGTTGTAGCCGGGCTGTCGGATGTAGGAAACATGGGCTCAGGTGTGCTTGAGCGTGGCGATGAATCGGCTTCGGACGTGAAGGAGTAGGGCTTGGATGACGAAGGTGAGCAGTTCTGCGTCGGAGAGTTTCGGGCGATCGATGGTGGTCGTTCTGGCGCCACTGAGTGAGCGGGAGCATGTGTCGATGGTGACGTAGAGTGTGTGCGATGTCAGTCAGTTCATGCGCTGTTCTTTCAATCATTTGAAGACCCCTAGGGGCCATCAACACGCAGAAGGTCCATATCGCGGCCGAGGCTGCCCCACGGCCGGCCATCACCAAGCCGGTCAGAGCCAACAGCAGCGGCCGGACGACGAACAGGCCCGCTCGGCTGAGACGGCTCTTGTTGATGCCGGCCACCTTGGACGCCGTCATCACACCACGGATCGCAGAACTTGTGAGGGTTCGCGAGCCGAGTAGCGACGTGAGTCGACGATCCTTCTTCGCCCAGTCCTGGAACTCTGGGCTTGCCACCGCCACGGCGAAGTCACCCGACTCTGTGCCGAGCTTGCACTCGATCAGTTGGCGCTGCCGGAGTCGCAGCAAGAAGGCTTTCACGTCGTCGATGGTCCGGTCGGTTGTCGGCAGCCCGACGCGGTCGAGGTATCGCGACTCGTGGAGGTGTTCGATCGCGTCGCCGTCGAGTACCGCTTGTAGCAGAGCGTCGACCGTGTCCAGTCGGCCCCACCACCAATCATTAGTGCGCCACTCCCTCGCGAAGAAGGCACCGAGATGGCCCAGCTGGGTTCCGGCGATCTTCGGTCCCCGATTCCCTTCGGCGAGCAATGCGAACTGCTCGGAAGCCGGAGAGATCGACGTTGCCGGCGATCCTGATGAACTCGATGTACTGATCGCTGACTGTGGGTTCGACGGCGAGCGGGATGAATGCGCGCTCCAGGTCCTGCCACGTCGTTTCTCCCGACCGCAACTGTTCGATGACGACGGCGGCTGCCGCAAACGAGGAATCGATCTCCGGGAGCGAAGACACAACTCCGTCGACGAGACCATCGAGACAAGTCACGAGTTGACCACCAGGCGTCGCGTCGACCGTGCCTGCTGATACCGACGAGAGGTCCCACGATGCGAGTGCACTGATCACCGCCACGGGCAGGTCGTCTCCGGGTACCGGCACGCGGCCGAGCTCGGCGAGTGAGGCGATCAGTCGGGTGGAGGGATCACCGGGTGCTCCGTGGCCGAGAAATCGCGCCAGCTGGTAGCCGTGTACGAGATCGCACATCAGCATCGTGTCGTAGAGCTTCCGGCTGGCCATGGACAGGTCGGGCACATCGTCGATTGCTTCGACACGCCTCAACAGGCGTTCGATCGCGATCAAGGCCCGCAGCCGTGGCAGAGCGACGAGCACGTCGGGGTCGACGTCCAACACGCTCTTGATGTCCAGCTCAATCGCGGCCTTTTGTGCAGATCCGGGTCGGTCGATGAGCGGAGTGACACGGGCGACATTCGGGGCGTGCCAAGGCAGCTCGCTGGCGGGATCGATCGCAGTGCGCAGCAGCACCCCTCTGCTGATTTCCGCCGAAAGCTGGGTCGCCGTCGCGTGGTTCACCGTGCGGCGTCCCTCGACGATGTCGGCGACTACCGCGTCTGCACTGGACTCGCGACGACGCACCGCCTCGTTGTGTTGACGCAATACGTCGATGTCCTCACGGACGGTTTCCTTGCGTTTGCCGAAGAACGCTCGAACGACATCAAGAACGTTCTTCGGCGAGCCGTCCGTACTGAAACCACCAGGATCAGGGTGGAGATACAGCAGAACGCGTCGGCGCCCGACCCTCGGCGCGGCTATTGGCAATTGCACGGATCGGCGGCGGCGATCGGCACATTGTCAGTAACTCCACCATCCATGGGATCTCGACCGACGAGGTGTCGTCGGTGAAGGCGTTGACGAGGCGGCTACCGAAGACGCTGGAACCCGAGTCGGCCGCGCTCAACGGGCCGACAGAATGTGCCGGGTTCGAACAAGCCGGGCAGGCTGGACGTCGTGCGGCCGATCTTGCGAGCGCTTTCCGTGCTGTCCATCACTAGCGGTGACGGCTGGAAGCCGTCGAGACCGTGGGCGTGCAGACCGCGGCGAGCAACATGGAAGTATGCATCGCTGCGTCTCTCGTATGGGGGCGCCCGGCACGTCGGTCAACTCGACCTGCCCCGAGGTCACGAGTGTCGCGCTGGCGAACACCTCGAGGTCCTGGTCGAGCTCGGGTCGTGGCTCCGGACCGTGGCTCGACGCTCGGTACAGCTGCCTTTCGAAGTACCTGCCGTCGAGGACCGACCGCGTGTCGAACTTGCGAGCCTGGCTCGGG
>CAVOVK010000015.1:0-124589 GCA_963699815.1 uncultured Acidimicrobiaceae bacterium
GTCGCAAGACTAAAACTCAAAGGAATTGACGGGGGCCCGCACAAGCAGCGGAGCGTGTTGCTTAATTCGATGCAGCCGCGAAGAACCTTACCTGGGTTTGACATGTGGGAAAAGCTCGTAGAGATAGGGTGTCCTTCGGGGCCTCACACAGGTGGTGCATGGCTGTCGTCAGCTCGTGTCGTGAGATGTTGGGTTAAGTCCCGCAACGAGCGCAACCCTTATCCGCGTTGCCAGCAAGTAATGTTGGGGACTCGCAGGAGACTGCCGGGGTCAACTCGGAGGAAGGTGGGGATGACGTCAAGTCATCATGCCCCTTATGCCCAGGGCTGCAAACACGCTACAATGGCCGGTACAGAGGGCTGCGATCCCGCGAGGGTGAGCGAATCCCACAAAGCCGGTCTCAGTTCGGATTGGAGTCTGCAACTCGACTCCATGAAGCCGGAGTTGCTAGTAATCCTGGATCAGCACGCCAGGGTGAATACGTTCCCGGGCCTTGTACACACCGCCCGTCACACCACGAAAGTCGGTAACACCCGAAGCCGGTGGCCCAACTCGCAAGAGAGGGAGCCGTCGAAGGTGGGATCGGTGATTGGGGTGAAGTCGTAACAAGGTAGCCGTACCGGAAGGTGCGGCTGGATCACCTCCTTTCTAAGGAGTGCTTTCTCGTCTGTAGGTCGTCATCAGTACGACCCAGTCGAGACACACCTAGTTGGTGCACTGGTAGGCTGTCAGCCACGGACCTCGAGGGTCGCAGGGATTCGGTCCCTCCTCACGAGCAATGTCGCTGCACAACCACCGTCTTCTCTTCCGTTTTGAGGGAGTTGGAAACAACCACCTCCGACGCCGCTGCGTCGAGCCGTGCCTCCGGGCGCCGGCTTCGCATGCGTCACGTCGCACCTTGAGAACTGCAGAGCAAGCACGAGCATCTTGATCTCTCTTCGGAGAGATCGAAGAGTTCAATTTCGTTTGAACGATCGAAAACGTATAAAGAATTCCAAGCTACAAAGAGCCAACGGTGGATGCCTTGGCGCCAAGAACCGATGAAAGACGTGAGTGACTGCGAAAAGCTCCGGGGAGCCGTCTACTAGGCCTCGATCCGGAGATATCTGAATGGGGAAACCCACCACTCGTCATGGAGTGGTACCCCGGTCTGAATACATAGGGCCGGAGGAGGGAACGACGGGAATTGAAACATCTCAGTACCGTCAGGAAAGGAAAGCAACCGCGACACCCTTAGTAGCGGCGAGCGAAGAGGGTAGAGACTAAACCGTACCAGTGCCAAGCCTAGCGGCGTTGCTGATGCGGGGTCGTGGGACCAGTAGTGTGGGCGCTAGATCACACACGGAGTTACCAAGTTGCTGTGTAGAAGAACACACCTGGAAAGGTGGGCCGGAGTGGGTAATAGCCCCGTATTCGAAACACACGCAACCTCCGACTGTCATCCCAAGTAGCGCCGGGACCGAGCAAACCGGCGTGAATCTGCGGGGACCACCCCGTAAGTCTAAGTATTCCTTGGCGACCGATAGTGAACCAGTACCGTGAGGGAAAGGTGAAAAGTACCCCGGGAGGGGAGTGAAATAGTACCTGAAACCGTTGGTTTACAAGCAGTTAGAGAGTCGTCACCTTCGGGTGGCCTCGATAGCGTGCCTTTTGAAGAATGAGCCTGCGAGTTACGGTATGTGGCAAGGTTAACCAGTGATGGGAAGCCGAAGCGAAAGCGAGTCTGAATAGGGCGTTGAGTCGCATGCTGTAGACCCGAAGCCAAGTGATCTATGCATGGCCAGGTTGAAGCGAAGGTAAGACTTCGTGGAGGACCGAACCCACGTCGGTTGAAAACGGCGGGGATGAGCTGTGTATAGGGGTGAAAGGCTAATCAAACTTGGCGATAGCTGGTTCTCCTCGAAATGCATCTAGGTGCAGCGTTGCATGTTCAGTACCGGAGGTAGAGCACTGATTGGGCTAGGGGGCCTACAAGCTTACCGAACTCAGTCAAACTCCGAATGCCGGTACTCCAGAGTGCAGCAGTGAGACCACGAGGGATGAGCTTCGTTGGTCGAAAGGGAAACAGCCCAGACCGTCAGCTAAGGCCCCAAATTCTGAACTAAGTGGAAAACGATGTGGGATTGCCCAGACAGCCAGGAGGTTGGCTTAGAAGCAGCCACCCTTGAAAGAGTGCGTAATAGCTCACTGGTCGAGTGATCCTGCGCGGACAATGTAACGGGGCTAAGTTCAGAGCCGAAGCTACGGGTTCGTACGTAAGTACGAGCGGTAGAGGAGCGTCGATGTTGCAGTGAAGCCGGCCTGTAAAGGACCTGTGGAGCGGCATCGAGTGAGAATGCAGGCATGAGTAGCGAGAGAGGGGTGAGAAACCCCTCCGCCGAAAGCCCAAGGGTTCCTGGGGAAGGCTAATCCCCCCAGGGTAAGTCGGGAGCTAAGGCGAGGCCGAAAGGCGTAGTCGATGCACAACTGGTTAATATTCCAGTACCACCGTGTCCGCGCCAAGTCCAAGAGCGGCAACGTTGGGGCTGTTCACCTTCGGGTGAGCGAACCGACCGAGCTACTGGCGGATAGCTGAAGGGGGACGCAGGAGGGTAGGTGAACCGGGGCGATGGTAGTCCCCGGGTAAGCGTGTAGGCGGATTCCGATGAGAGTTGGAGTCGTAACGCTGAGACGTGATGCCGAGACAACAGTCGAAGTCACTGATCCCATGCTGCCAAGAAAATCCCAGCAGTGAGTTGACACGGTGCCCGTACCCCAAACCGACACAGGTGGGCGGGTAGAGAATACCAAGGCGATCGGGAGAACTATGGTTAAGGAACTCGGCAAATTGCATCCGTAACTTCGGGAGAAGGATGACCCTTTCTGGTGATGAGATTTACTCTCTGAGCTGGCGAGGGTGGCACAAACCAGGGGGTAGCGACTGTTTACCAAAAACACAGCAGCGTGCGAAGCCGTAAGGCGCTGTATACGCTGTGACGCCTGCCCAATGCTGGAAGGTCACGGGGAACGGTTAGTTCTTCGGAGCGAAGCTGTGAACCTAAGCCCCAGTGAATGGCGGCCGTAACTATAACGGTCCTAAGGTAGCGAAATTCCTTGTCGGGTAAGTTCCGACCTGCACGAATGGCGTAACGACTTCCCCACTGTCTCAACCATAGACCCGGCGAAATTGAAGTACGAGTAAAGATGCTCGTTAGCTGCGGAAGGACGGAAAGACCCCGTGAACCTTTACTATAACTTGGTGTTGAGTCTTGAACTGCGTTGTGTAGGATAGGTGGGAGACTTGGAAGCATTGGCGCCAGCCAGTGTGGAGTCGTCGTTGAAATACCACCCTGCGTATTTTGGGGCTCTAACCTGGGTCCATTACCTGGATCAGGAACAGCGCCAGGCGGGTAGTTTGACTGGGGCGGTCGCCTCCTAAAATGTAACGGAGGCGCCCAAAGGTTCCCTCAGGCTGGTTGGCAATCAGCCGTCGAGTGCAATGACACAAGGGAGCTTGACTGCGAGACCAACAAGTCGAGCAGGTACGAAAGTAGGGCATAGTGACCCGGCCATTGCTTGTGGAAGCGTGGTCGCTCAACGGATAAAAGGTACTCCGGGGATAACAGGCTAATCTTTCCCAAGAGTCCATATCGACGGAAAGGTTTGGCACCTCGATGTCGGCTCATCGCATCCTGGGGCTGAAGCAGGTCCCAAGGGTTGGGCTGTTCGCCCATTAAAGCGGTACGCGAGCTGGGTTCAGAACGTCGTGAGACAGTTCGGTCCCTATCCTCCGCAGCCGAAGGAACATTGACGAAGGCTATCCCTAGTACGAGAGGACCGGGATGGACGGAGCTCTGGTGTGTCTGTTGTCCTGCCAAGGGCATGGCAGATTAGCCACCTCCGGAAGGGATAACCGCTGAAAGCATCTAAGTGGGAAACCCGTTCGAAGATGAGTGTTCCCATACCGTTAAGGTAGTAAGGCCCGTGGCAAGACCACCACGTTGATAGGCCGGAGGTGTAAGTGTGGTAACACATTCAGCCGACCGGTACTAATCGGCCGAGGGCTTGGATTTTATACGATCGCTCGTGCTTGCTCTGGAGTCCTTTGGGTGCGTCCCAATTGACAACAAGTTTCCGGTGGCCATGGCGAGAGGGTCACACCCGTTCCCATCCCGAACACGGAAGTTAAGCCTCTCAGCGCCGATGGTACTTGGGGAGAGATCCCCTGGGAGAGTAGGACGCCGCCGGATTTGCACGCTCGAAGAGCGCCACCCCAGGGTGGCGCTCTTCGTCGTTTTCGGCACCGATCCGGGTCTGGCCGGCCGTAGCATGGGTGGCCATGTCTGATGACCGCACCCGCAGCCCGCGCCCGGGTGAATCGTCGAAGGGCGATCGGTCCGGCAGACCTGGAGCTGCTGGATCCAGCCGGCCGGCCGGTCGCAGCGGGTCGGGGACCGGTAAGCCGAGCGGTCGCACCGGTGGAACGAGCGGTCGGTCGAATCGCGGTGGCTCGAGTGGCGGACGGACCGGTGGGTCGGGTCGCGGACGTACCGATGGACGCAGCGGCGGCCGTTACGATCGCGAGACCCGACCAGGGCGACCGGAGCCTCGCAACGAAGCCGAGCGACGGGCGGCCGTGGTGCGGGCGAAGCGCGGCCCGCGCCGCACACCGATCACCCCCGAAGGGGAGCAGGCGAAGATCGAGGCTCGCGAGACCGAGCAGTGGATCGACGAGGGTTCGATCCGGTCGGAGGCCGAAGCCGCGACCAGCCGGGCGAGCGGTTCGCGTTCGGGCCGACCGGCTCCGGAAGTCGATCCCGAGGTCCTGGCGGAGATCCACGTGGCCGTCGATCCTCGCCGTGCGGCTCGCCTGAGCGAGCGGTTGGCTTCCGCTGGTGCTGCATTGGATCGGGAGCGGTTCGATGAGGCGCGGCGGATGGTGGCGCCGCTGGTCCGCGAGCTGCCCCAGGTGGCCGCGGTGCACGAGGTGAGCGGACTCGCCGCATACCGAACTGGCCGGTGGAAGGAGGCAGCGCAGTCGCTCGAGTTGGCTCGACAGCTGCGTCCCGACCCGACGTTGCTGCCGGTTCTGGCCGACTGCTATCGCGCCCTCAAACGTTGGAAGGACGTCGACACCGTGTGGGCGGATGTTCGCAAGGCGTCACCCCATCACGAAGTGATGGCGGAGGCGCGGATCGTCGTCGCCGGCTCGCTCGCCGACCGCGGCGAGTTGAAGCAGGCGATCGAGTTGATGAGGGCGGCCGAGAAGCCACCCAAGCGAGTTCGCGACCATCACCTGAGGCAGTGGTACGTGTTGGCCGACCTCTACGACCGCGCCGGCGACACCGTCGCGGCGTCGCGTTGGTTTCGCGAGATCGCTCAACGCGATCCTGCGTTCGCCGACGTCCGCGATCGATTGCGCACTCTGGGGCGTTGAGCGTCGCCGCTGGCTACGCTCCGCACCGATGGCGAAACCACACTTTCGGGCCGGGGTGGTCATTGTCGTGCGTCGAGCCGATGGCTCGGTGTTGGCCTTCGAGCGCACGGATGTTCCGGGGCAATGGCAACTGCCACAGGGCGGTATCGAGAAGGGCGAGTCTCCGGAGACAGCAGCTTGGCGCGAGCTGGCCGAGGAGACCGGGCTCGACGAACGTCACGTACGCCTCGTTGACGAACACGACGGGTGGACGGTCTACACCTGGCCCAAGGCGATGCGCACCGATGATCGGTTGGGGCAGGCCCACCGGTGGTTCTTCTTCGAATGGCGTGGTCTCGATGTCGAGCCGACTCCGGACGGTAACGAGTTCCAAGCCTGGCGATGGATGAGCCCCGAGGATTTGATCGCCCAGATCGTCGACTTCCGCCGCGACCCGTACGAGCAGGTGCTCGGTGGCTGATCTGTTCACCGCGGCGGTCGAGGAACGCCTGCGCGCCACGGCCCCACTGGCGGCGAGATTGAGACCGCGCAGCTTGGCGGACGTCGTCGGCCAAGCGCATCTGGTCGCGGTGGGCAGGCCGCTGCGGCGCCTCGTCGAGCAGGACCGCCTGACATCAGCGATATTCTGGGGTCCGCCCGGAACTGGCAAGACGACGTTGGCGCTGGCCGTCGCAGGCACCACGGCGAGAGCGTTCGAGCAACTGTCGGCGGTGACGGCGGGTGTCAAGGATGTCCGCGAGGTGATCGAGCGGGCCCGTCATCGCCTCGGCGAGCGTGGCCAGGGCACGATCCTGTTCCTCGACGAGATCCACCGCTTCAGCAAGGCCCAACAGGATGCCCTCCTACCCGCCGTCGAGGACGGGACGTTGACGCTGATCGGCGCCACGACCGAGAACCCGTTCTTCGAGGTGAACCCCCCGTTGCGCAGCCGTTCGACCTTGTTCCGGCTCGAGCCGCTCGACGCCGATGCGATGCGGATCCTGATCGAGCGCGGTCTCGCTGCCGAGGGCATGGCGGCCACGGTCGACGCGATTGCTCTGCTGGTCGACCGGGCGGGCGGAGATGGGCGGCAGGTCCTGACATCGCTCGAGGTGGCATGCGCGCTCGCCCACCCTGGAGAGGTCGCACTCGAGCACGTCGAGGCGGCGTTGGGTACGAGCGCCCTGCGGTATGGCAGAGATGACCACTACGACGTCGTGAGCGCATTCATCAAGTCGATGCGCGGATCCGATCCTGACGCGTCGGTGTACTGGCTGGCCCGAATGCTCGAAGCGGGCGAGGACGCCCGGTTCATCGCCCGCAGGATGGTGATCTTCGCGAGCGAAGACGTCGGTATGGCCGATCCACAGGCCTTGTTGGTCGCAGTGGCGGCTGCGCATGCCGTCGAGCACGTGGGTTTGCCGGAAGCCCAGCTCAACCTGTCGCAGGCAGCGGTACATCTTGCCACCGCACCGAAGAGCAACCGCGCGGCGGTTGCGATCTGGGATGCGCGCGCTGCGGTGCGTGACGGCGTCGTCGGCGAGGTGCCCGCCCATCTTCGTGATGGCCACTATCAGGGTGCCTCGGCGCTGGGCCATGGTGTCGGGTACGAGTACCCTCATTCCCACGACGGTGGCTGGGTCGACCAGCAGTATCTACCCGATGGGTTGACGGATCGCCGTTGGTATCAACCGAGCGAACACGGATTCGAACAGGAGATCGCCACTCGCATGAGCGAACGTCAACATCACCCCGCCGGTGCCGAACCGGACGAGGGTGTCGAACCGAATCGATCGTCATGACGGCCGGCGACCTCGCCGTCACCCTGGCGGCCTTGCTGTGCGTCATCGGTTTCGCGGCCTTGATCGTGGTATTGGTGCGCGTGCTCGACACACTCAAATCACTGCGGGGTGAGGTCGAGGCGCTGCGTCAGGAGACGCGCCCGTTGCTCGCCGAGCTTCGCGACAGCACCGCCGAGGCGCGCTCAGCGATGGCCACCGCCCGCTCGGATCTGGATCGGTTCGATCGAGTGCTCGGGTCTGCCGAGGCAATCAGTGACGCTGTCGACGGTGGCAGCCGCTTCGCTCGGACCGCATTCTCGGCTCCGGTGATCAAGCTCGCCGGCATCGCGACCGGTACCAGCAGAGCCGTTTCACGGTTGCGCGGTCGTGAGCAGACCGCCGAACTCGTCCACGCGTCGCACCAGGAACGAAGGAGGCGGGCATGAAGCGCATCACCTGGTTCGTCACAGGCATCGCTGCAGGCGCAGCGGGCGCAAGCTACACGACCAAGAAGATCAAGCGCACGGCTGCGCAGCTGGCGCCGTCGAACGTCGCCAAGGGGGCGTCCAACCGCGCTCGTCAGGGCGGGCAGAAGGTCGTCGCGGCAGTCAAGGAGGGCCGTGCGGCGATGCAGGCACGCGAGGACGAGCTCAAGGCGCGCCGCGACGCTCGTGTCGAGACACTCGACGATCATCTCGATCCGGGTGATCAGCTGCTGGTCGACGGTCGTCCGGTCGATTCCGGACGCGTGATCGTGCTCAAGCAGAAGCGGTAGATGGACGCTCTCGTCGACGACCTCCGATCGGCACTAGGCCCCGATCGCGTTCGCACCGGGCCGAGCGAGCTGTCCCTCTACCGCCGAGATGCCTCCAACATGGAGGGTTCGACGACGGTGGTCTGTCTGCCGGCGAGCACGGCTGAGGTGCAGGCCTGCGTGCGCATCGCGGCTCGTCACGGTGTTCCGTTCGTTCCGCGTGGGTCGGGTACCGGTCTGGCCGGCGGCGCCGTCCCACTCGATGGGGCGGTCGTCATCGCGACCACGAAGATGGACCGGGTCCTACGCGTCGACGAGCCGAACCGTCTCGCCTGGGTGCAGCCAGGGGTGTTGAATCTGGACCTGTCGAATCAGTTGAGTCATCTGGGTCTGCATTTCGCGCCCGATCCCAGCAGCCAGCAGACCTGTTCGATCGGTGGCAACGTGGCGAACAATTCGGGCGGGCCGCATTGTCTCGCGGAGGGCGTGACCGCATCCCACATCCTCGGGGTCCAAGTTGTGCTGCCCGATGGCACGGTGACCACGCTGGCAGGAGAGGAGCCGGAGCCCACCGGATACGACCTGCGCGGTGCATTCGTCGGCAGCGAGGGCATGCTCGGCATCGCGACCGAGGTGTGCGTTCGGCTGACGCAGAACCCGCCCGGTGTCAGGACGATGCTGATGGATTTTGCGACGGTGGAGGACGGCGCCGCCACGGTGAGCGGCATCATCGCGGCCGGTATGGTGCCCGCCGCGGTCGAGATGATGGATCAGTTGTGCCTCCAGGCCGTCGAGGCGTACATCCGGGCGGACCTGCCGGTCGACTCGGCAGCTGCTCTGTTGGTCGAGGTGGTCGGGCTGCCCAACGGGCTCGAGGCCGACGTCGATCGCATCGTCGCGATCGCCCACGAGCACGATGTCAAGACGGTTCGAGTCGCCCAGGACGACGAAGAACGGGCGCTGCTGTGGAAGGGACGCAAGTCGGCGTTCGGCGCCATTGCCCGGATCAAGCCCAACTATTACCTACACGACACCGTCGTGCCGCGGTCGAAACTGCCGGAGGTGCTCGCCCAGGTGTACGAGATCGCCGCACGGCACGAGCTGCAGGTGCTCAACGTGTTCCACGCCGGGGACGGAAATCTGCATCCGCTGCTGGTTTACGACGCCCGCGAGCCGGGTACCACCGAGCGCGTCCATCTCGCCGGCCAGGAGATCGTGAGGGCGTCGGTCGAGGCAGGCGGCGTGCTGAGCGGTGAGCATGGCATCGGGCTCGAAAAGCGCGACTACATGCCTCTGATGTTCTCGGAGATCGACCTCGCCGCGCAGGCGGCCCTCCGACGCGCGTTCGACCCCGAGGGCCTCGCCAACCCGGGCAAGGTGCTACCGAGCCCGGCGACGTGTGGCGACATCCATTCGGTGCCGGAGGGCGCGTGGATCTGACCCAGTTCGCCGAGGAGATCGGGCCGGCGGGGCCGGTGACGATCGCCGGGCTGTCCACCAGGGGCGGACCCGTCGACGGCGTTCGTCCGGTGATGGCCCCGGTCGGGATCGAGTGGGTCCAGCCCGAGGAGATGACGGTGCGCTGCGGTGCCGGCACGCCCGTCGAAGAGATCGACGCGGCGCTCGCGGCATATGGACAATGTGTGGCGATGCCACCGTCCGGCACGGTAGGGGGTGCACTCGCCGTCGGCAGGAGTGGTCTGAGGCGGCTCGCCTACGGGCCGGTGCGCGACACATTGTTGCAGGCGCGCTACGTGAATGCCGATGGTCAGATCGTCAAGGCCGGCGGCCCGACCGTGAAGAACGTGAGCGGCTTCGACCTCTGCCGGTTGCTCGTTGGATCGCACGGAACGCTGGGCTTTGTGGGCGACGTGATCCTGCGAACCCGTCCCAGGGCGCAGTATGAGCAGTGGTTCGTCACCACGGCCGATCCGAAGTGGGTGGTCGCTCACCTGTACCGGCCGTCGTCGGTGTTGTGGGACGGCGATTCGACATGGGTTTTGCTCGAGGGGCACCCCCGAGATGTCGCGGCCCAGGCCGGTCGTGCCGGTCTGGAGGAGGCCGACCTGCCCACTGAGTTGCCGAACGGTGGCCGATGGTCGGTGGCGCCGTCGGAGATTCCGCAGCTCGTCGGAACCGGCAGGTTCGTCGCCGAGATCGGGGTCGGCATCGTGCATCACGAGCACCCTCAGCCCGATCGTCGGGTCGACCCGACGATCGTGGAACTGCATCGTCGCCTGAAGCACGAGTTCGATCCCGATGGGCGTCTCAACCCGGGCGTCGACGTGTTGTCGGTCGACTGACCAGCCATGGTGCCCGACCGGCCGTACGTCGATCGACCGATGGGCGACGACGAGGCGGCCGACCGCGCCGCCGGTCGCGCCGTCGATGCGTGGGGGCTCGACCGTGCGGTCCTGATGCGTCGCGGGATGAACGCGTTGTATGTGTGTGGCGATGTCGTGTTGCGGATCGGACACTCCACCGCGCCGGCCCATCTCGCCCACGACCTGGTGGAGGTGATGCGATCGCACGGGGTGAACACGGTCGTACCGATCACCGGGCTGGCGGCCGACTTCGACGATCTGACCGTCACAGCCTGGGAACGAGCGGCGGTCGTCGACGAGGCGATCGACTGGGTGGCGGTCGGCGGCGCGGTGAGGCGCGTTCACGACGTCGACGGTGGCGAGGTCCCCGCCGGCTATCCCGCGCCATCGCCGACCTCGTTCCCCTGGTGGGACTTCGATTCGCTGCTCGGTGAGGTGGCTGACCTGCTCGACGAGTCTGCACGTCGCGGCCTCGAAGCGGCAATCGCTCGACACGATGGTTGGCACGAGGAGGTCGGTGTCGACCCGGTGATCTGCCACGGCGATGTGCATCCCGGCAACGTGCTGATGTCGACGAAGGGTCCGATGCTGATCGACTGGGACCTGCTGTGCACGGCGAATCGGGCCTGGGACCATGCAATGCTCACGACGTACTCGACACGCTGGGGCGGCGACCCGGGCGCATACCCGGCGTTTGCCGACGGTTACGGCGCGGATATGGCCCACGATCAGATCACGACGTCGTTGGCAGAGCTTCGGAACGTCGCCGCCACGCTCATGCGCGTGCGCGCCGGCAGGGTGGATGAGGCCGCCCGTCACGAGGCCGAACGTCGCCTGCGGTACTGGCGCGGTGATCGTGATGCTCCGACGTGGCGTGCACAGTGACAGACGGATCGTGCTCGGCCGGTACCGCGACGCCTGGCGAGCGACGCTCGGCCGAGGGCTCGAGACCGCCACATCGTGGGCGCTGCGGCGCGGCCTGAATGCCGTGTCGGCCCGACGCCACGACGAGCCATGGGGGCAACGTCACCGGCCTCGCCCTCGACGTGGATCGGCGACGGTGACTGGCGAGGCGAACATCGCCCGTCAGAGCAGCTTGCGGATGACCTTCTGTTTGAAGCTGGTGTACGGCGGATACGCGATCTTCGGGTCGGGTTTGGTGCCGCGCCGCAGGACCGGCTTGAGGTGGGAGAACACGTTGAAGCCGGCTTCGCCGTGATAGCTCCCCATACCGCTCGGTCCGATCCCGCCGAACGGGAAGTCCGGGACGGCGAGGTGTAACAAGGTGTGGTTGACCGTCACCCCGCCCGACGACGTATGTGTGATCACGCGATTGGCATCGCTGTCGTCGCCGGCGAACACGTAGAGCGCGAGAGGCTTGGGACGAGCGTTGACGAAATCGATCGCCTCGCCCAGCTCCCGGTAGGTCAGTACGGGAAGAATCGGCCCGAAGATCTCTTCGCTCATCACCGGCGAGCCACTCGTGACCCCGGTCAGTACCGTCGGCGCGAAGAATCGTGTCTCGCGATCGCGCGTGCCGCCGAAGGCCACCCGGTCGTATCCGCCGCCGTCGAGCAGAGCGCCGACACGGTCGAAGTGGCGGTCCGACACGATGCGGCCATAGTCGGGGGAGGCAGCGATGTCGTCGCCGTAGAACTCCGTGATCGCCGTTCCGAGCGCATCGACGAACTCGTCGACGATCGACTCGTGTACCAGCACATAGTCGGGGGCGACGCAGGTTTGGCCGGCATTGATGCACTTGCCCCAGGCGATGCGACGGGCGCTGACCACGACGTCGGCCGAGCTGGTGACGATCGTCGGGCTCTTGCCACCGAGTTCCAGAGTGACAGGCGTGAGATGCTCGGCGGCGGCTCGCATCACGATCTTGCCGACCGTTCCGTTGCCGGTGTAGAAGATGTGATCCCATGGCTCCGCGAGCAGGCCGGTCGTCTCGTCGACCCCGCCCGTCACGATCTGCACGACTCGACCGTCGAGGTAATCGAGGAGCAGCCGGTCGATCAGGCCGGCGGTCGCCGGGGCGATTTCCGACGGCTTGAGGACCGCGGTGTTACCGGCTGCGATCGCCGGAACGAGCGGGGCCAGCAGCAGTTGGAGGGGGTAGTTCCAAGGAGCGATGATCAACACGGTGCCGAGTGGTTCCGGAACGACTCGGCCGGATCCCGGCCGCTGGTGGAGTGGCACGCTCACCTTGCGGGGCCTGGTCCATCTCTGGATGTTGGAGAGCATGTGATCGATCTCGTTGATCACGAATCCGATCTCGGTCACGTACGCCTCGGTGGGGGACTTGCCCAGGTCCAACCGGAGCGCTTCGACGATGGCCGGCTCCTCCTCGACGAGGAAACGCCGGAGTTGGCGAAGTTGCGTCCGCCGGTCGTTGACGTCACGGAGGGTGCCGACGCGGAATCCGGCCCGCACCTTCGCGAGCTTGTCCGGGACGTCGTTGGACGACGCCGTCTCGACGGTGATGGTCATAGCGTCAGCCTACGTGAGCCGTACGTCTCGTCGAGGTGCGGTGTCCGCCGGGGTCAACCTCTACCATGAGGTGCCACATGACCTTGCACCTCGACGCCGAAGAGCTCAACTCCTGTGTTGCGTGCGGCCTGTGTCTTCCGCACTGCCCGACCTATCGGGCGACCGGTGAGGAGGCGTTGTCACCGCGAGGTCGTATCGATGCGATGCGCGCCGTTCAACTGCGTGGCGCTCCCGTGGACGACGACTTCGTCCACTTCATGTCGACGTGCGTGCAGTGCCGGGGATGCGAACCCGCCTGTCCGAGTGGCGTTCCGTATGGGCACCTGATCGAGGGGACACGTGAGTTCCTTGCTCGCGACGGCAAGCTGACCCCCCGCTGGCAACGCTTCGGTTTCTCGATACTCGCACGCCACCGCCTGCTGCTCGCTGGTTCGACTGCATTCGCCGTCGCCCAGCGGACCCGGTTGGTCCCGCGCCGATTGGCACTGGGTCGGCTACCGATCCGACGCGGGCCGGCGGTTCGACCGACCGGCGGCGACGTCTGGCTGTTCACCGGGTGCGTCATGGACGCATGGTTGCGCGAGACGCATCGTTCGACCGCCAAGGTGCTGGACGCGCTCGGCGTCGAGTATGCGATCCCGGGCGCCGGGGGAGGATGTTGTGGCGCGTTGCACCTGCATGCCGGCCTTCGCGACGAGACGGTGCAGCTGGCCGTGGCCGTCATGAGGTCGATGCCCGGTGAGGCGCCGATCTTGGTCAACTCGGCAGGATGTGGTGCGGCGCTCAAGGAGTACGGCCGGTTGTTGGGAACCGATGGAGCCCGTCGGTTCTCGCAGCGTGTCTTCGATGTGCACGAATGGATCGCCGGTCGCCTCGAGGACCTGCCCGAGCTGCGCCGTCATCGGGGCGCGGTGATCGTTCAGGACCCCTGCCATCTGCGACACGTGCAACGCGCGCATCTTGATGTCCGTGCCGTTGTCGGCCGCTTCGCCGATGTGGTCGAACTGGACGACGACGGGCTGTGTTGCGGTGCAGGAGGTGCATATTCAGCGCTCGAGCCCGCCCTCGCAGCCGACATCCGCGACCGCAAGATGGCTGCCGTCGATCGAGCGATCGACCGCAGCGGTGCCACGACCTTGGTGAGCGCCAACCCGGGCTGCAGCATGCACCTCCAGCAGATGCTCGATGATCGCGGTATCGCGGTCCGACACCCGATCGAGCTGCTCGCCGAGGCGTTGACGTGAGCGACTTCGGTTCGCTGGCCGACCGCCTCGAGTCGATCGTCGAGGAACTCGACGAGATGGCGTTCGACCGGTTGCGCGAAGCGGTGTCCGAGGGAGCGACGGTGCGACCGCAGAGCGACAAGGACCTGACCAAGGCCCGTCGGGCGGTCGAAAAGGCTGCTCACATCCTGCGCACCATGGATCAGCGCTGACCACGTCGTGATGCCACGTCGTGATGCCAGGCGGTGATGCCAGGTGGTGTCTGGCACGACCGGGTCTACACGTACGAGTTGAGGACGTCGATCATGGCTCGTAGCTCTGCGTAGCCGTGGCGGTCGAATTTCATGGCGATCCGATCGAGTTCGAGATGGTCGTCGTGGCGCTTCTCGATCGAGTACGGCTCGGCCCGGTGGATCTTCCCCGACTTCACGAGATGGGCGAACTGTTCGTTGAGGGTTGCCATCTGTGGGTCGGAAGGCGCCTGGCGCAGCCGGATGATCAGGTCGTCGCCGACGGTGCGAATGCTGTGATAATTCGCGTAGAACCGGGTGATCTCGTCGACCGCGTCGTCGCAGGAGTCCGTGATTCGGTACAACGCCGTATCGGTGGCGGAGACCAGTCCGCGTCGTACCAGGTGCCGCTCCACGAAGTCGTGCACGCCCTCCCAATACTCGTCGCCGGGCGTGTCGAGGAACACGATCGGCACGGGGATGCCCTTGCCGGTCTGCGTCAGCGTGAGCAGTTCGAACGTCTCATCGAGAGTGCCGAAGCCCCCGGGCAGGCAGATGAACGCCGCACTCTCCTTCACCAACATCAGCTTGCGCGTGAAGAAGTACTTCATGCTGACGTGCTTGTCGTCGTCGGCGATGACCGAATTGGCACCCGCCTCGAACGGCAGTCGAATCGACACCCCGATGCTGCGCTCGACCCCGGCACCTTCCATTCCGGCCTGCATGATGCCGGGACCGGCACCGGTGACCACCATCCACCCTGCCTGAGCGAGTTGGCGGGCGACCTGGCGGGTCTGCTCGTACAGCGGATCTTCTGGCTTGGTCCGCGCCGACCCGAAGATCGACACCTTCGGCACCCCTCGATAGGGCGCGAACATACTGAACGCGTCGCGCATCTCGGTGATCGCCGCACTGGCGATCTTCAGGTCGAGGGTGTGTGGATCGTCGGTGATCAACCCGATCACTTCGGAAACGAAGGCTTCCGAGATTCGAAAGTCCTTCGAAACTCCCAGCTCCTGGAGCAGTTGTGCGATGCGATCGTCATCACCGTTCGGCAGACTTGGTTCCATGATTCACCGACTGTACGGGTCGCGCTGGCACGGCGTTGCGATCGGCTTGCTGTCGACGTTCGCCGGTCTCGCCGTCGCCGAGTTGATCGTCGGCCTCGTCCGGGGAGCGAATTCGCCCGTCGTACCGGTCGGTCAGGAAGTGATCGACATCGTGCCGCCCGAGGTGAAGGACTGGGCGATCAGCTGGTTCGGTACGGCGGACAAGGCGGTGCTCATCATCGGAACGTTGATCTCGCTCGCGGTGGTCGGCTCGATCGTCGGGGGCCTGGCCGTCAAGGGCAATCGTGCAGCAGCGTACGCGGTGACGTCCGTCGTCGGCCTGATCGGCATGTACGCGGTGTGGATGAGGCCGGCCCCCTCGCTGGGCAAGATGTTGCCGCCGGTCGTGGGGACGATCGTCTCGATGGGGGTGATCTGGTGGTTGTCGCCTCGCGACGTCGGACTCGGTGCTACTCCGACCGGCGCGGTCGCAGGAACCCCGGACCCGAGCGACGCGAGCACCGAGGAGTCGGCGGACGGCACCACGGTGATCGTCGTGCCCGCCGGTTCGGAGCCGGCGATGGGCACGCCCGGTCGTCGCAAGTTCCTGCAGGGCGCGATGACTGTCGGCCTGCTGTCCGTGTTGGCCGGAGCCATGGGCCGCGTGTTGAAGGCGCGTTTCGAAGTCGGTGACGAACGGGCTGCACTGCAGCTACCCGTCCCCACCGATACCGTCCCACCGGTGCCGGATGTATCCGTTCCGGCCGGCGCCTCCGGTGCGGCCACAGCGGTGGCGGGCCTCCGAGGTACCGACTTCGGGATCGAAGGCGTCGAATCATGGGTCGTGCCGAACAGCAGCTTCTACCGGATCGACACCGCTCTGGTGGTACCGCAGGTCCCGAAGGATTCATGGCGGTTGCGGGTTCACGGCATGGTCGATCGCGAACTCGAGATCACGTTCGCAGACCTGCTCGAACGCGAGATGATCGAGCGCTACATCACGCTGTCGTGCGTGTCCAACCCGGTCGGCGGCGACCTGGTCGGGAACGCCAAGTGGCAGGGGGTTCGCCTGAAGGACGTGCTCGACGAGGCCGGTGTGCAGCCCGGTGCGACCCAGGTCGTGAGCCGATCGATCGATGGCTGGAACTGTGGATCGCCCACGTCTGCGATCATGGACGGTCGCGATGCCATGCTGGCACTCGCTATGAATGGCGAGCCGTTGCCCGCCGAGCACGGCTATCCGGTGCGTCTGGTCGTCCCCGGCCTGTACGGCTACGTCTCTGCCACGAAATGGGTCACCGAGATCGAGCTCACGCGGTGGGAGGACTTCGACGGGTACTGGGTGCCGCGTGGCTGGTCGAAGGAAGGGCCGGTGAAGACATTGGCAAGGATCGACCGACCCAAACGCGGTGTCGACTACGACATGCCGGCCGACCCTGTGTTCGACATCGCCGGTCTGGCATGGGCCGTCCACCGCGGCATATCGCGGGTCGAGGTGTCGATCGACGACGGCGACTGGCGCGAGTGCGAACTGGCCGGCATCCCGACCGACGACACATGGCGTCAGTGGCGTTATCGCTGGGCCAAGCCGACACCTGGTAAGCACGATGTTCGCGTGCGAGCGTTCGACGGCAACGGCGTCGCTCAGCCCAGCGAGCCCGCAAACGTCGCTCCCAACGGTGCGCAGGGGTATCACCGGGTCGCGTTCTCGATCGGTGGCTGATCCCTCGATCGTCCGCTGACGATCTGCCTCGCCGACGCACTCCGACCAGGCCACGACCGAGATGCTCGTCCCCATCGCGCTGATCGGACTGGTCGGTGACGTGGCAGTCGATGTGGCGGTGAGCTGACCGCGACGCCTTGCGCGTTCGCCGGCGAAGGTGTCAGGCCAGCGTGACGACGGTCCGCACGATCCCGGCGCGGTCGTGGCGAATCGTGACGTCGCATTCGGTTCCTGCCGGGGCCGAGACGATCCACTCCGCGACGGCGCGATCGCTCGTGTCGTCGCTGCCGAAGGCGAACATCCCGATGCCGCTGGTCTTGAGCGCACGCCCGGCGAGCTGACCGAGATCTTGTTTGGCCGAACCGGTGGCCAACGACGCTCCGTCGGGCAGCGCTATGTCTGCCCGCAGGGGCAGCACCGAACGACGGTCGAGTGCGAGTTGGGTGACGTTGGTGGGCAACCACCCGGCGTTCTCGACGACGACCCGGACTCGCCAGGCTTCGTCGCCGATCGACTCGACCAGCGTCTCACGGTGACGCAGCGATGGGGCGGTGAGGGCTTGGAAGATCGCGAGTTCGGTGTGCGGAGCGACCTCCGCCTCCAGGAGGTGGGGCGGCGGGTTGCGGAACACGGCCGAACTGTTCCAGCCGCCGAGCTCGACCAACCCCAACTCGGGGTGCTCGTACTCGTACCAGTCGACGAAGCCGTCGTTGATGTTCTCGTCGACCCAAGCGAGCAGCTTCAACTCGTCGTCGACCGGGTGCTTTCGGAACCACTCGATCGGGTGCGGGTCCTCGATGCCGGCCGCTTTCATCGGGTTCCAGAATTCCGTTGTCCACGAGATCACGCCGACCTGGTCGTAGGCCCAGTCGCTGCCACTGCCTCCGATCGTCGATTTGGGGTCGTAGCGGAAGTCCTCGAGGATCGAGATCGATGGATAGCCGGTCAGCGCCGTGTATCGCTCGCCGAGATCCTGGAACGTCCAGAGGTCGACACTCGGATAGGCGTCCTGCGCCTTGTTGCCGTAGGGCCGCAAGTGCACTCCCGAGAAGGTGTGGTACGCGAAGTAGGCGGTGACGTTGGGCCGAGCGGTGACGCCTTCGACGACAGCGCGCACCTCCGGCTCACTCATTGGATGGTCGCCGGCACCGGTTGGGGCCTTGCCCGGATAGCGCTCCCAGTCGTAGGGGAAGTTGCGGTTCGAATCGATGCCGGCAACGGGCGTGGCGACGCGGACGTTGACGCCGTCGAAGTTCTGCACGCGACCCTCACGGAACAGTCGAAAATACTGGCCGACACCATCCTCGTCAGGCTCACGCGGCACCAGGAGGCGATGATCGGCCGACGAGGCCTTCCAGGTGCCGTTGGCATCCGGAATCCGCATTTGCAGGATGCGCCCGTCGTGATCGATGTCGCTGATGATGAGCCCGTCCGCTTGATCGGCACGCGGCCACTCGCGCACTGTCGATCGTACGAAGAACGGGACCTCGCCGAGGGCCAACTCGGCGCCGTCGGGGTTGACCCGGGGAA
Organism: uncultured Acidimicrobiaceae bacterium; assembly: GCA_963699815.1. Lineage (GTDB taxonomy): Bacteria > Actinomycetota > Acidimicrobiia > Acidimicrobiales > Ilumatobacteraceae > Ilumatobacter. The sequence continues at coordinate 18,503 of CAVOVK010000015.1, forward strand.
CGACGTAGAACGTGCGCGAATCGAGTGCCCGGGTGACCGGGTCGTCGACGCCATGGCCGGTGCAGAGCCGGTGCAGGAGATGGACCAACGCCACCGACGCCGTGGTCTCGCTGGCGTGGATGTTGCCGTCCAGCCAGATGGCGGGCTTCTCGTCGTGGGGCCCGGTCGCTGTGTTGGTGACGGTCGCGATCCACAGCTCCCGACCCTCGTGCGACCTGCCGAGTACATCGAGCGTCATGAGATCGGGATGATCGGCAGCGAGCTGCTGCAACCATTCGGTCAGCTCGGCGAACCGCGGAGCACGGTCGAAACGAATCTCAGTCATCACGAGAGACTAGAACCCGCTCCACGGCTCGACCCCTTCGATCAGTCGGCGCGAAGCTCGGTTGCCTTCGCCTCGAGCGTATCGATCAGCTCGTCGAAGCTCTTCATGAAGGCGTCGACCCCCTCGCGCTCGAGCTGTTCGGCGACCTCGGCCATGTCGATCCCGACGTCGGCGAGACTCTCCCAGACCGCGTGCGCATCGGCTCCGTCGGCGTCGACCGTGCGAGCCAATACCCCGTGGTCGGCAAACGCCTCGAGCGTCGCCTCGGGCAGCGTGTTCACCGTGTGCGGTCCGATCAGGCCGTCGACGTACAGCACGTCGGAATACTCCGGATTCTTGGTGCCCGTGCTGGCCCACAGGGGCCGCTGCACGCGCGCGCCGCGTGCGACCAGAGCGTTCCAACGGGCACCGTTGAACGTGTCGCAGAACTGCTCGTAGGCGAGGCGGCCCTGAGTGAGAGCGGCCTTGCCGCGCAATGCCAGCGCGTCCGGTGTACCGATCGCCTCCAGGCGTCGGTCGACCTCTACGTCGACCCGGCTGATGAAGAAGCTGGCGACACTCGCCACGCGCGACAGATCTGCTGATGGATCGGCGGCGTATCGCTCGAGCCCTTCGAGGTAGGCGTCCATGACCTCTTGATATCGCTCGAGTGAGAAGATCAAGGTGACGTTGATGCTGCGGCCCTCCGAGATCATCTGTGTGATCGGGCCGAGACCCGCGGCGGTGGCCGGGATCTTGACCATGAGATTGCGGCGGCGAAGCCGCTCGTGGAGCTGGCGGGCGGCGGCCTCGGTGCCCGGGCCGTCGTGGGCGAGGCCCGGGTCGACCTCGACCGAGACGTACCCGTCGAGTCCGTCGGTCTCGTCGTAGACCCGCGAGAACACGTCGCAGGCGCCGTGGATGTCGGCCAGCACCATCGCCCAGTAGTCATCGATGATCGGGTGTTCGTCAGCCGCCAGCTCGCGGAACTGTGCGTCGTAGTCGGGGGAGCCCTGGATCGCCTTCTGGAAGATCGAGGGATTGGAGGTGAGCCCGCGTACGCCACGATCCCGAATCGTCGCGAGCTCGCCGGACGTGAGGTAGCTGCGTTTCAAGTTGTCGAGCCATGGGCTCTGGCCGAACTGTTGGGAAAGGGCGATCAGGCGGTTCATGGAGCACTCCTTGGGTCAGCGTGCGATCAGCGCGATGGCGCGCTCGACAACGTGGGGAACGTTGATGCCGAGTCGGTCGAGAGCGATGTTTCCCGGTGCGCTCGCACCGAACCGATCGATACCGATCGCATCGTCGGCGTACTTGTGCCACCCGAACGTCGAGGCCGCCTCGACCGAGAGGACCGGGACACCCGCCGGGAAGATGAGCTGTCGGAACTCTGCGCCCTGCTGGTCGAAGCGGTCCCACGACGGCATGCTGACGACCCGGGCGGAGGTGCCGGTATCGGCGAGTTGCGTGGCGGCCGCGACGCACAGCGCGACCTCGCTTCCGGTCGCGACCAGCACCACGTCGGGGTCATCGGCGTCGCTCACGATGCCGGCGCCGCGCTGGACCGCAGTGCCATCGGTGACCACCTCGATGTTCTGACGGCTGAGCACCAGCGCCGTCGGTCCGTCGTGGGTGACGGCGTCGACCCATGCGGCGACGGTCTCGTTGGCATCGGCTGGACGGACCACGTGCAAGTTGGGCAGGGCGCGAATCGTCGCGAGCTGTTCGACCGGCTGATGGGTGGGCCCATCCTCGCCCACTCCGACCGAATCGTGGCTGAAGACGAAACAGAGTTTCGCGTTGGACAGGGCGGCGAGTCGGACGGGCGGCCGCATGTAGTCGACGAACACGAAGAACGTGCCGCCGACGGGAAGCAAGCCACCGTGCAGCGCCATGCCGACCATGGCTGAACCCATCCCGTGCTCCCGAACGCCGTAATAGATCTGTCGACCGCCCGGATCCGAGGCCGATTGGGCGATCTGGCCCTTGAGCCTGGTGCCGGTGTTCCCCGTGAGGTCGGCAGCCCCGGCGACGAGCCCGGGGAGCGAGTCGACGGTGGCGTTGAATGCTGCATTGATGGCGTTGCGCGTCGCGACCTGTGCACCCTGCTCGTAGGTGGGGAGGTCGTCGGCCCACCCAGCGACTCCGGTGCGGTTCCAGCATGCGACCCAGTCGGCGGACGTGACCACCTCGGCGTTGCGAGCCGCCCACGTCCGGCGGGCCTGCGAGCCACGGGCGCGAGCGTGTGTGCGGTAGGCCTCGACGATGGACGCCGGCGCCCAGAACGGTTCGTCGGGGATACCCATCACCGCCTTGGTGCGGGCGACGTCGTCGGCATCGAACGCCAGTCCATGGGCCTCGTGGTCGTCGGTGTGATCGGGCGATGGGTAGCCGATGTGCGATGCGCACCACCAACAGGCTCGGTCGATCGGTGACGGCGTTGGCCGTTTCGAGTGCGGCTTCGATCGCATCGAGGTCGTTCGGCGAGCTCTCCGAGATCGAGAACGTGCCAGCCGTAGCTGCGGAATCGGGAGGGAACGTCGTCGTCGTAGGTGATCTCGGTCGCACCATCGATCGTGATGTGGTTGTCGTCGTAGACCACGACCAGCTTGCCGAGCCCGAGATGTCCGGCGAGCGAAGCGGCCTCGTGTGAGACCCCCTCCATCAAGCACCCGTCGCCGGCGATCACATAGGTGTGATGATCGATGGCATCGCGGCCGAACCGTTCGCTCAGGATCCGTTCTGCGATCGCCATACCGACCGCGTTGGCGAAGCCCTGACCCAGGGGACCGGTCGTGACCTCGACGCCGGCGGTGTGGCCGGCTTCGGGGTGTCCCGGGGTTGCCGAGCCCCACTGACGAAACGCCTCGAGGTCTTCGAGTTCGAGTCCGAAACCGGTGAGGTACAGCATCGAGTACTGCAACATCGAGGCGTGCCCCGCGGACAGGATGAAGCGGTCGCGGTCAGCCCAGTGGGGGTCGGACGGGTCGTATTTCATCACCCGGCTGAACAACACGTGGGCGAGCGGAGCGAGTGCCATCGCCGTGCCTTGGTGTCCGCTCTTGGCGGCCAGAGGACCGTCCATCGCGAGGCCGCGAATCAGACTGACGGCCTGGTGGTCGAGTTCTGGGGAGAGGGTCGGCATCGCAGCCGAGACTAGCGGCCGGGCGAGCGGTGCACCCCGAGCCTGCTAACCGACGGGGGGTAACAACGTGAAGGGCACGATGTGCCAGGGACCTCGGTCGACTCGGCAATAGGCGAAGATCTGGTCGTAGTCGGTGAACTCGAGCTCGCCGCGCACCAGCCGGTAGGTGAACTTGCCGGGCTCGACGCTGAACGGGCTCACGTTGCGGGCCACGTGTTCGCCGGCGTCGACTGCCTCGGGGTCGCCGATCTGCTTGCGGAAGACGACCTCGAACACGCCTTGGCCGGCCTCGCTGGGTGGGCAGAAGATGAGCCCGACGAGGTGCGGTGTGATGGTGACGGGAACCGGCGATGGCGCCGCCATCGAGAACATCGCGCCCGTCAGGTCGATACGGGTCGATGGTCCGGGGGCCTGGCGCATTTCGAAGTTCTCGACGAAGAGGGCCGACACGATCTGCATGGCAGCGAGGGTACCTGCGAGGATTCGGAGCATGCCGCGAAGACGCAGAACGATGGGACGGGCGTTACGAGGGTCGTATCGCCGCCGCGCCATCGATGCCCAAGGGTTTGGGTGGGTTGGAGTTACGGCGTGGCGGCCGATGTCTGGATGTCGCATGCGGCCTGGGTGAGCAATCGCTCTGGGCGGCCCAGCAAGGATTCGAGGTCGTGGCGATCGATGCCTCCGAGGTCGCGATCACCGCGTTGAACTCCGCTGCCGTGAACCTGGGCGTCCACGATCGGATCGAGACCCGTGTCCTCGACCTCGACGATGGTCTACCGGCCGACCTGGCCGGTTCGTGTGCGCTGGCGATCTGTCAACGATTCCGCGATCCCGCGTTGTACGCCCAGCTGGTCTACATGCTGCAGCCCGACGGTGTGCTCGTGATCACCGTGCTCTCAAGGGTCGGCCTCGACGGTGAACCCGGGCCCTTCCACGCCCCACCCGGTGAGTTGATCGATGTCTTCCGCGATCTCGACGTCGACATCCTGCGCTCGCTCGAAGCCGACGGCGAAGCGACCCTGGTCGCTCGCCGCCGCTGACCGTCACGGACCGTCAGGGGCGTCGTGGCCGACGGTCTCTGCGGCGAACACACGAACGGACATCGCCGGCGTCGAGATCCCGTTCGCAATCGTCGAACGAGTGGCGTCGTCGGAGCACAGGCGGGTGATGTCACTGACCCCGGCCCCCTGTCCGGCGCTCGATCCTCAGGTGTGCGCCGGGCACATGGACCGTCCTCGATCGACGATCAGTCGGCGAACTGGAAGCGCACGCGCCGGTTGTGGCGTCCCTTGTTCTCGACTTTCGTGATCGCGATCGCGCGCGATTGAGCCGTGTTCGCGAGATGTGTACCGCCGCAAGCTTGGCGATCGAGACCGTCGATGTCGATCAGTCGCAAGCGGCCGTCGGGCGTCGGCGGGGGAGCGACCGACATGCTGCGCACCAATCCTTCGATCTGCTGCGCCTCGGCGGCGTCGACGTAGACCTGCGTGACGGCCAACCCGCGACGGATCACTTCGTTGATCGGCGCTTCGAGCGCTCGCAGCCGGTCGTTGTCGACCGCGGGCAGGTCGAAATCCATGCGGCCCTTGCCGTCGCCGGTGATCTGGGCGCCGGTGACCAATGCCCCCGAGAACTCGTCGAACACGAAGGCATTGAGGACATGGCTCATCGTGTGCAGCGAGGCGACCCGCAGTCGGTGTGTTGCGTCGATCGCGACCGAGACGTCTCCACTCACCTCGGCGGTCGGGTCTGCCAGCACGTGCCACCAGAGGTCGCCATCTTGTTCGACATGGGTCACGTCGACGCGACCTCCGGACCACTCGATCGAGCCGATGTCGCTGGCCTGGCCGCCTCCGCCGGGGTGGAACGCCGACCTCGACAGCGTCACCTTACCCGGACGACTGGCGACCACGACGGCGTCGTGGCCGTACAGGTCGGGTTCGTCGTGACACAGGTAGATCGCCATGGCGGCACCGTAGTGGGCGGCTCGGGGCTCGAGCGTTCGGGTCGTGCCGACCGTCGATCAGGCGTCGCGGCACCGTAGTGGGCGGCTCGGGGCTCGAGCGTTCGGGTCGTGCCGACCGTCGATCAGGCGTCGCGGCATCGAGTGGGCGGCTCGGGGCTCGAGCGTTCCGGTCGTGCCGACCGTCGATCAGGTGTCGCGGCATCGAGTGGGCGGCTCGGGGCTCGAGCGTTCGGGTCGTGCCGACCGTCGATCAGGTGTCGCGGCATCGAGTGGGCGGCTCGGGGCTCGAGCGTTCGGGTCGTGCCGACCGTCGATCGGATGTCGCGGCATCGAGTGGGCGGCTCGGGGCTCAAGCGTTCGGGTCGTGCCGACCGTCGATCAGACGTCGCGGCACTCGCAGGACCAACCGATAGCTGCCCTCGCACGGAACGAATCCGAAGCGTCGCGAATCGGCGGCACCCTGTGTGTCGTTGTCGGAACGCGCTTCGAACGTTTCGCCGCTCACGCTTCCGACGCGTTTCACCAACCAGAAACCGGGTCGATCGGGGTGCTCGAAACACCGGATCTGACCGCGCCGCAGGCGTGAGGACCGAATCGCCACCACGCCGTCGCCAGGTTGCAGGGCCGGCAGCATCGACTGTTCGGACACGACGAACCTCTTGATCCACGATTTGTTTCGCCGCGAGATCCGACCGACCACTGTGGGCAGTGTAGATTCGGGATGCGTACCGCCCCCCGACGTGCCGAATCTCATGAAGGAGAACCATCCGATGTTGAACCGCTTGTTCGCCGATGCGACCGTGGCCCACGCCCACTGCGACCTGTACTGCGGCGTGTACGACCCCGCCCAGGCCAAGATCGAGGCGTTGTCGTGCCTGAAGACCGCTCAGAAGTACCAGGACTCGACCGATGAGCACTTCCGCACACGCTGCATCATGGTCAAGGAACAGCGCGCCGAGGAGGTCAAGCATCATCTGATGGTTCTGTGGGCCGACTTCTTCGCCCCCGACCACTTCGCCCAGTTCCCCAACCTCCATCAGATGTTCTGGGATGCCATCCACCAGGCCGGCGAAGTCAAGAAGTCGACCGATCCAGCGGCTGGTCAGAAGCTCGTCGAGATGATCGACGGCATCGCCGACGTCTTCTGGCAGACCGAGAAGGCCAAGGGGATGGGCGTCTACCCGCCCAGCTGATCGAGCCCTCCGGCATTCGCGGGAACATCGATCTACCTACCGGTCGGTAGACAGATCGAGGTTGCCAGCTGTTAGCTTGACAACTCACATGGCCAACCCGACGCCAGCCTCGGCAACCGACAATGCCGATCCCGATCTTCGCTCCACTCGCGAGCAGATACTCGACGAGGCGCTCGCTTGTTTCGCTCAGTCGGGGTACGGCGGGACGTCGCTGAATGACATCGCGGCCGGCGTCGGCATCAGGCGTCCGAGTCTGCTCCATCACTTCCCGTCGAAGGAGGCCCTCTACCAAGAGGTGTTCGAGCATCTCCTCTCGGACTGGTTCGAGCGGCTCGCCAGTGCGATCGGATCGCCCGAATCCGGCTGGGACAAGGTCGAGCTCGTGCTGCGTGCCGGTTTCCGATTCTTCGCGGACAATCCGAGCTACGTGCGAATGGTGCGTCGTGAGGCGATCGATGGCGGTCAGCACCTCGCGATCGACCTGGCGAGCGTGCTGCGTCCGATGTTCGATCTGGCCGCGGAGTACTTCGAACGAGAGATGGAAGCCGGCAACTTCGTCCGCCAGGATGCGCGCCAGCTGTTGATCACCGGGTACGGGGCACTGCTCACCTACTTTTCCGACGAACCGTTCCTCGAGGGACTCCTCGATGTGGCACCGCTGTCGGAGGAAGCGCTCTTTGCGCGCGAAGACCACATCGTGGCCTTCTTTCGTGCCGCACTGGTGCCGTGACCGAATTCGTGGCCCGGTTGCCGATTCCGGGCGTGCCCGGCTGGTTACCGTGGTCACGGCATGACTAATGGCACCACACTTTCCGAGTCCCAGTCGAAGGAGCTGCTGAGCCGGTACGGGTTACCTGTCGCCGAGGAACGGATCGTTCCCGACGCGGCGAGCGCCGTGGAGGCGGCTGAAGCGATCGGCTACCCGGTCGTCGCCAAACTCGAAGGTGCGGCGATCGCCCACAAGACCGAGCGCGGATTGGTCCGTCTCCAGCTCGCCGACGCCTCCGCCGTTCGGACTGCGGCGACCGAGCTGCTGGCCGCCGCCACGCCCGACGACGGTGAGGTGAGCGTGCTCGTCGCCCCGATGGTCCGCGGCAACCGCGAGCTGATCGTCGGCATGTTGCGCGACCTGCAGTTCGGTCCGACAGTCATGCTCGGATTGGGCGGAATCCTGGCCGAGGCGGTCGCCGACGTCGTGTTCCGCCCCGCTCCGGTCGACCTCGTCACCGCCCACGAGATGATCGACGATCTGGCGACGCAGAGGGTGCTCGGTGAGTTTCGGGGCGAGTCGGCGGTCGACCGAGATGCGATCGCCGCTCTGCTCGTCGGTCTGGGGCAGCTCGCGTCCGATCGCCCCGATGTCGCGAGCGTGGATGTGAATCCCCTCATCGTCACGTCATCGGGTCGTCCGGTCGCGGTCGATGCCTTGGTCGAGGTCGCCGAACCCGTCGAGGCTGCTCACGCGCCGATGCGCGTACGGCCCACCGACTCGGCATTCCGTGCCCTGTTCGATCCGAAGGGTGTGCTGATCACCGGCGCGTCCACGCATCCCGGCAAGTTCGGCTTCGTCTCGTTGCACAATCTGCTGGCCGCGGGCTACAGCGGAGGTGTCTACGGCACGAATCTGCACGGTGAGGTCGTGCTCGGCATCCAGACCGTTGCCGACATCGAGAGCCTGCCGGACGGCGAGATCGACCTCGTGTTCGTGTGTACGCCGGCCGCAACGAATCCCGACATCCTGCGGTCCTGCGCAGCGAAGGGGATCCGCGCCGCGTTCGTGACCTCTGCCGGTTACGGCGAGGCGGGCGACCGAGGTCGCGCAGCCGAACGTGATTTGGTCGCACTCGCCGACGAACTGGGCATTCTGCTCGCCGGGCCGAACGGTCAAGGTGTGGTCTCGACACCAGCGCATCTGTGTGCCCAGATCGTGGCGCCCTATCCGCCGCCCGGTCGTATCGGCGTCGCCAGCCAGTCGGGCAACTTCGTGTCGAGTTTTCTGAATCTCGCTCGCTCGTCGGGCGTCGGGATCAGCAGGGCGGTATCAGCAGGAAATGCTGCGGCGGTCAGCGTTGCCGACTACCTCGACTTCTATGCCGATGACGAGGCGACATCGGTCGGTCTGGCGTACGTGGAGGGCATCACGGATGGTGAGGGCTTGATGCGCCGCCTCGGAGCGGCCGCCGCACGAAAGCCACTCGTGTTGCTGAAGGGTGGGGCGACCGCAGGAGGCGCTCGAGCCGCTGCCAGCCATACCGGCGCGCTCGTGGCCGACGACAAGGTGTTCGACGGCGCCTGCCGGTCCAACGGGATCACCCGCGCGGTGAGCGTCGAAGAGGCGTTCGAAGCCGCGGCGACGTTCGCCACCCAGCCTCTGCCGAAGGGTCCCGACGTCGTCGTCCTCACGACGGCCGGCGGGTGGGGGGTCGTGACCGCCGACGCGATCACCCGCGACCCCGACCTCCAGCTGCTCGAACTGCCCGACGACCTGCTGACCGCGATCGACGAACACCTCCCCGCCAGGTGGAGCCGCAACAACCCCGTCGACTGTGCGGGCGGGGAGACGCGCGACACGATCCCGACCGTCATGGCATTGATCGCCGAGCACCCCGCGGTCGATGCGATCGTCTACATCGGACTCGGCATCCAGTCGAACCAGGCGCGCATGATGCGCGAGGGCGGCTTCTATCCGGATCATGGGTTGGAGCGGATCGTCGAATACCACGAGCGTCAGGATCGGCGTTTCGCCCGAGCCGCCGCCGAGCTCAGCGAGCGCACCGGCAAGCCGATCCTCGCCGCCACCGAACTCGCGGTCGCCGACCCCGACAACCCCGGTCCAGCGGCGCTGCGCGCCACCGGACGGCTCTGCTATCCCAGCGGCGATCGAGCGGTCGTGGCACTCGGTCACCTGTACCGGTACGCCCGGCACCGGGATCGACGTTCGCGATGACGGCTCGTCGAGACGCTGGGCTCGGGCCGGTCGTCGTATTGGTGATGCTCGCTCTCATTCCGGCAGTGCTGCTGTGGGGCGTGTGGCGCTGGGCAGCCGGGCGTGCGGCGGAGAGCGAGGATGCCGTGCCCGAGCAGTCGGCGACGCCGATCGCCACCCCGACGCCCGAGCCGGCGCTGAGCACGGGGCTGTTGTCGCTGCGACGCTCGGCGAGCGAGTTGTCGCGGCGTCTGAACCTGTCCGCGTTCGAAACGGCCGTGCAGCCGTTGCTGGGCGCCGTCAACGAGAGTTCCTGCGCGTCGATCTCGCTCGAAGGACGCCCGGTGGGCGCGGCGAATCCCGACCTGGTCGTCATCCCTGCCAGCAACCTCAAGATCGTCGTCGCAGCAGCGGCCCTGGAAACGCTGGGCGAATCCTTCACCTACACCACCAGGGTCGTCGGGCCTGCTGCGGCCGGAGGGGTCGTGACGGGGGACGTCTATCTGGTGGGTGGAGGTGATCCCCTGTTGTCCGGCGAGTGGTATCCCGACTCGAACCTCGACCGGTTCCCGCCGTTCAACATCACATCGCTCGACCAACTCGCCCGCAATCTGTCCGCCGCCGGCGTCACGCAGATCGTCGGGACAGTGCGCGGCGACGGCAGCCGCTATGACGACGAGTTCTATGCACCCGGTTGGGGCGGGGGAGTCGCTGGGCTCGAGGCCGGCCCGTACGACGCTCTGCTCGTGAACGACTCGCGCGTCTTCGGCGACGACCAACGGGCTGCGGATCCAAGCGAGGCTGGGGCGCGCGAGTTCGTTCGCATACTGGCCGAGCAGGGGATCACCGTGACCGGTGGTTCCGGAGTCGGTGTGGCACCTGCCGAGGCGGGTGAGTTGGCCAGCATCGAGTCGCTCCCGCTCAGCGCCGTGGTCGCCGAGATGCTCACCAACAGCGACAACAACACCGCCGAGCTGATGGTCAAGGAGATCGGCCTCGCTGTGGCCGGCGTGGGGACGCGGCAGGCGGGGCTCGACTCGATTGCCGACACCGTCGCGTCGTGGGGGATCGACACGACGGGTCTGCAGCTCGGCGATGGCAGCGGCCTCAGTCTCGACAACCGCATCACGTGCACCACATTGATCGGCGTGTTGCAGCACGCCGGCTATGACAGTGCGGTCGGCCAGGGTTTGGCGATCGCAGGGCAGACCGGCACGTTGTCGGACGTTTTCGTGGATACCGCCGTCGCTGGGCGATTGCGCGGCAAGACGGGGACCCTCAACAATCCTCCGTTCAACGAGGATCCGCCGGCCGTCAAGGCGCTCTCGGGTTATCTCCCTGTCGACGGCGGAGGAGCGATCGAGTTCACCCTGATCCTGAACGGCCCGACGATCTCCGATCAGAGCGAGTACCGACCGTTGTGGGCCGATCTGGTCACCGGGTTGAACTCCTTTCCCGCTGTCGCCAGCCCGGCGCTGCTCGGTCCGCGATGAGCTGCCCAGGTTGACGAGGTCAACGTGACGAAACGAACCAGGTCACGGCGCGCGGCGATGCCGATCGCGATGTTGGCAGCGGTCGCAACAGTGCCGGCGATCGCGCTGGCCGGTGTCTGGCAATATGCCGACGCCAACCTGGCCCCGCCGGCCACCACGACCACGACGACCCTGCCGTCGGAGCCTGTGGAGGAGTTGGCGACCCCGTTGCTGTCGTATCGGCGCCATCCGACACCACTCGCCGAGCGAGCGGCAGCATCCGAATCGGCCATGGCGTTCGAGGATCGTTTGAGCGTCCTCGCCGACGACGTCGGCGAAGGCGGCTGCGTCGAACTGCTCGATACCACACTGGTCGTCGCCGCAGTCGACGCCGAACGGAGCGTCGTCCCGGCGAGCAACCAGAAGTTGCTCGTCGCAGCGGTCGCGCTCGACGCGCTGGGCGCCGACTACCGGTTTCGAACCGAGGCGCAGTCGACACGTCCGGTCGACGGCGTCATCACCGGCAGTGTTTTTCTGGTCGGTGGCGGCGACCCGGTGTTGCGAACCGAGGATGTCCCGGATCCGCAGCAATATCCGGCGTTCAACACGACCGATCTGGGGACTCTGGCCGATCGACTGGTGACATTGGGTATCACGAGGATCGACGGCGACATCGTCGGCGACGGCAGCCGCTACGACGACGAGTTCCGCGTCGCCGAATGGGGCGACGAGATCGGCAGCTTCGATGCCGGTCCGTACGACGCATTGCTGGTGAACGATGGCCTCATTTCCGACGGCAACTACGGTCTCGAGCCCAACCGCGCCGCTGCGAGGAAGTTCTTCGATCTGCTCGTCGCCCGCGGGATCACGATCACGGGGGCAGCCGCGAACGCGGCTCGACCGACCGACGCCGATTTCACCACCCTCGCCCTGATCGAGTCGCACCCGCTCGAGGATGTGCTCGTCGAGATGCTCCACACCAGCGACAACAACACGGCGGAGATGTTGGTGAAGGAGATCGGCTATGTCGTCGCCGGCCAAGGCACACGTCGGGCCGGGCTCGAAGTGATTCGCTCGACACTGGCTCGATGGGACGTTCCTCTCGCCGGGGTCGACCTACACGACGGATCCGGCCTCAGCCGCACGAACCGCGTCACCTGCTCGGCGATGACCGCGATCATGGCCGCGACTCCGGTCTCCGACGAGCTCCGCGACCTGCTGCCAGTCGCCGGGCGTGATGGCACGCTGGCGAGGCAGCTGCTCGGTACCGAGGCCGAGGGCCGCCTCCAAGCGAAGACGGGTACGTTGACGGATGTCAAGGCGCTGACCGGCTCGATGCCGTCTTCGAAGACCAACCTTCGCGTGGACTTCTCGGCGATCCTCAACGGCGAGGGCGTCGACGACGAAGCGGTCTACGGGCCGTTCTGGGACCGGCTCGTTGCGTTGATCGATGAGTATCCGATCGTCGTCGAGCCTGACATTGCACGATTTGCACCCCGTTGATCCGCTTCGGCGATGCGGTCGATCCGCGTCGAGTAGGCGACGCCCCGAACGGAGATGAGGCGCACGCCGAGACTCGGCACGATGCTGTTTGTAGTGTCGACGTCATGGCCGTGATGCCGATGTTTCCGCTCGGGATGACTTTGCTGCCCGGCGCCGTGTTGCCGCTCCACATTTTCGAGCCCCGATACCGCCAGATGATGCAGGACATCTTGCGCGACGACGTCAACGAGCCCGAGTTCGGTGTCACGATGATCGAGCGGGGCCTCGAGGTCGGTGGTGGGGATGTGAGGGCGACGGTCGGCACCCTCGCCCGGATCCTCGACATGCAGGTCACCCCCGACGGCAGGTTCGCGATCGCCGCGGTGGGGACCGAACGCTTTCGCGTCGCCAGCTGGTTGCCGGATGATCCGTACCCGTTGGCCGACATCGACCTCTGGCCCGACGATGGTGATCCGGATGACGTCTCGCCGGCCGACATCGAGATGCTGCATCAGCGGGTCCGGGAACTCAATGAGGTTGTCCGGTCGCTCGGTGAGATCGCGCCGCCACCCGACTCAGAAATCAGTGACGACCCCCGTCTGGCCGTGTATCACCTGGGTTCGTTGTCTCCGCTCGGACCGGTGGATCGGCATCGGATGTTGGCCGCCGCCAGCCTCGTCGAGCGCGTCGCAGTCCTGACTGCGGCGCTCGACGACGCAGCGGCTGTGCTGGAATTCCGTCGCGCGTGATAGAAACTGGCCATGGTTGACGAGACGCCGAACCGGTCTGCACGGAGCGAACAAGCCTCAGTGGGCGAGGTGATCGAGTACGTCAAGACCTACGCAAAACAGGAGACCATCGGTCCGCTCAAGGGCGCTGGTCGGTGGATCGCCTACGGCGCAGCCGGCGCGGTCGCGCTGGGCATCGGATTGTCGCTGCTCTTGCTCGGCCTGTTGCGTTTGTTGCAGTCCGAATGGGATCGTTCGGCTGCCGGACGTCTGTCATGGCTGTCCTACGTGATCGTGTTGATCACATGTCTCGCCCTCCTCGCCTTGACGATCTCACGGATCAACAAGACGTTCCTCGACAAGGAGCAGAAATGAGCAAGCCCGAAACGCCCGCGAAGATCACGCCGGCCGACCTCGAAGGCAAGCTGCGCGCCTTCCAGGGCGATATCCAGAGCAAGGTCGATGGCCAGAAGACGAACCTGCTCTTGGTCGGGGGAGTCGTCGTCAGCGTGATGCTGGTCATCTTCTTCCTGCTGGGCAAACGCAGCGGCAGGAAGAAGACCACGCTCGTCGAGATTCGTCGGGTCTGAGCCATGTCGTTGCTACCCAGAGTACTCCGCCCCATGACGGTCATCCGTCGCAGGGCGATGCGGAAGGGGTTGCGAGGCAATAGCAGACTCTGGCGGGCGGTGGCCGTCATCGTGTTGGTTCGCACCGATGCCATCCGGTACACGGCGATGCGCGAAGGCGTGTACGGCAGCAGTCGTTTCTGGCGGAGCGTCGCCGTGTTGCTGCTCATGAACGATGCCGGTCGGAAGTTGGCGGTCAAGGAACCTGAGCGGCTCGGTATCGAGCGGTTGGTCGCTGGCCAGACGGTGCAGGTGGCGGCGATCGGACCGCGCCGACGCCGACGCTCTCGAGCCGCCTCGTGATCGTTCGTCTTCGCCAGCCCAGGCGAGAGATGGTCGTCGACGGCACCTACACCGTCAATCGGCTGCTCGATCATCTCGACATGAATCGCGAGTCGTTCCTGGTCATTCGCAACGGCACACTGGTGCCCGGCGACGGCCGGCTGGAACACGACGACACGATCGAGATCCGACCGGTCATCTCCGGCGGCTGACGGCTGAGCCTTTCGGGTTGCCGGCGCACTGTGTACTGAGAAGGAGGATCGATGTCGGGTTCGAAATGCCGCGTGTGCCGCGAACCGGCGATCATCGACCTGCCACGTCATAACGCCAACTTCTGTGGCGAGCACCTGCTGCAGCTCTGCCGTCGCCAGGTCGAGAAGGCGATCGCCGATCACGACATGCTCGTGAAGAGCGACAAGATCCTCGTGGCCGTCAGCGGCGGCAAGGACTCATTGGCAGTGTGGGACATCCTCCTCGAACTCGGCTATCGCGCCGACGGCCTGTACCTCGGACTCGGCATCGGTGAGTACAGCGATGTCAGCCTCGATTACACGCGAGGGTTCGCCGAACAGCGTGGTCTCCATCTGATCACCGTCGACCTGCGGGACGAGTACGGCTACGACGTGCCGACCGCTGCCAAGGTGACCAAGCGCGTGCCGTGTTCCGCTTGTGGTCTGTCGAAGCGCCACCTCTTCGACAAGGCAGCCCTCGACGGCGGCTACGACGTCGTGGTCACGGGTCACAACCTGGACGACGAGGCGGCGGTGCTGTTCGGCAACACGCTGCGCTGGGACGTCGAGTATCTCGCCCGACAACTGCCCGTGCTGCCGGCGCGCGACGGGTTTCCCAAGAAGGTCAAGCCACTGGTGCGCCTGACCGAGCGCGAGATGGCCGCGTGGTGCATCGTGCGGGGCATCGACTACCAGGTCGAGGAGTGCCCGATGGCGATCGGCAACAAGCATCTCGCCTACAAGGACGCATTGAACGCGATCGAGCGGCAATCGCCAGGTTCGAAGTCGGCGTTCTACCTGAACTTCATCGACAAGATGGCGCCGCTGCTGGTGGGGCGCAACCAGACGGCCGCCGGTGAGTTGGGCGAATGCGAGACCTGTGGCGCCCCGACGACCGGCGACGTCTGTGCGTTCTGCCGTCTGCAGGATCGTGTGGCCGGCCACGAGCCCGTTCCGGTCGAGATGGTGCTCGACAAGAAGGCCCGCAAGGCGTATCTGGCCGCCCAGTCGGCGGCAGGGGAGTGATCGTGAAGACGTTGGCACCAGGCGACCGGGTGATGCTGCTCGATGCGAAGAAGCGTCGATATCTGCTGACCTTGGCCGAGGGAGGCGAATTCCACACCCACGCAGGGTTCGTTCCCCACGACGAGATCCTCGGCCAGACAGACGGGGTGATCGTCAACAGCACGAAGGGCGCCGAGTACACCGTGCTGCGGCCGACCCTCGAGGACTACGTGCTGGAGATGCCCCGCGGTGCGCAGGTGATCTATCCCAAGGATCTCGCCCCGATCTGCATGCTCGCCGACATCGGTCCGGGTATGAAGGTGTTCGAGACCGGCGTCGGGTCTGCCGCTTTGTCGATGACGATGCTGCGGTGGGGCGCCGAGATCGTCGGCTACGAGATTCGAGAGGACTTCGCGAATCGTGCCCGATCCAATGTTCGTGAGTTCCTCGGCGAGGGGGTGCTCGACCGTTACGACGTCCACATCGCCGACAGCTACGAGGGCATCGCTGCCGAACATGGTCCCTTCGACCGGGCCGTGCTGGATCTGCCCGAACCCTGGCAGGTGATCCCGCACCTCGAATCGGTACTGCTGCCCGGTGGCGTCTGCGTCGTCTACACGCCTTCGATCACGCAAGCGATGCAGGTCCGCGAGCAGTTCAAGGGCCGATGGATCGACTCGCGCACGATCGAGGTGTTGCATCGCGGCTGGCACATCGACGGTCAGGCGGTGCGACCGGACCACCGAATGGTCGCCCATACGGCGTTCCTCACCGTGTCACGCTTCCTCGGCCGGGGAAACCGGGCGATGCGAACCGACCGCAAGGTCGAGCGCGTGCGCTGACCGGTGCACTCGACTGCCCGAGGTCAGCGAGTCCGCTCCCCGTCCGGAGCCTCGGTTCAGGTGCCGCAGAAGGTTCTGTAGCCGGCGGTGAACCCGTGCGGCGCGGGTTGGGCATAGCGCTCGTCGTCGGGGCGTTCGTCGTACGGGCTCGTGACGACCGACAACAGCCGATCGAAGGGACCCAGATCGTCATGGTCGATCGCGGCCGTCAGCGCATCCTCGACGAGATGATTGCGAGGAATGTAGATCGGGTTGACGTGTCGCATCGCCGCACCGACATCGTGGTCGACAGGCAGTCGGCGTCGCCAACGGCCGAGCCACTCGTCGAGTTCTGCCGGCAGTGTGAACAGCGACCGGAGGGCTGAGTCCTCACCGTTGTCGCCGTCGGCTGAGTCGGCGAGCCGTCGCCACGCGAGGGTGAAGTCGACTCGCTGCCGGGCCAGGAGGTCGAGCCAGTCGGCGACGAGCCACCGGTCGTCATCGGCGGCGGTGGTCAGCCCCAGCTTGCGGCGTGCTCCTGCGAGCCACTGCTGCTCGTAGAGGGCGTCGTAGGTGTCGAGGGCGTCCATCGCCAGCTCGACGGCATTGTCGGTGTCAGCGTCGATCAGCGGCAGCAGCGCCTCGGCGAGGCGGGCCATGTTCCACTTGCCGATCGCCGGCTGGTTGCCGTAGGCATAGCGTCCGCCTTCGTCGATCGAGCTGAACACCGTTCGTGGATCGAATCCCTCGATGAAGGCACAGGGGCCGAAGTCGATCGTTTCCCCCGAGACGGTGACGTTGTCGGTGTTCATCACGCCGTGGATGAAACCTATGTTCATCCAGGCCAGCGATCAGCTCGGTCTGCCGGGCGATGACGGCGGTCAACAGTGCCAGCGCCGGGTTGGGGTCCTCGACGAGGACCGGATCGTGACGCTGGAGGGAATACTCGACGAGCTGTCGCACCTTGTCGATCTCGCCCCGCACCGCGAAGAACTGGAACGTGCCAACTCTGATATGGCTGGCGGCAACCCTGGTGAGCACGGCACCGGGGAGGGCGCGGTCACGGTGCACCGACTCTCCGGTCGTGACCGCTGCCAGTGCTCTGGTCGTGGGGATGCCCAGTGCATTCATGGCCTCCCCCATCAGGTATTCACGCAACACTGGGCCGAGGGTTCGCGTCCGTCACCGCCTCGCGAGAACGGGGTGCGTCCCGAGCCCTTGAGGGCGATGTCGTACCGGGTGCCGTTCGGCGCGATGATCTCGCCCAACACCAGTGCCCGGCCATCGCCGAGCTGGGGTGCGAAACCGCCGAACTGATGGCCGGCGTAGGCTTGGGCGATCGGCTCGGCGCCGTCGGGTACGTCGTTGCCCGAGAAGATCGATGCACCGAGTGGACCATCGAGTCGACGCGGGTCGAGACCCAGCGATCTGGCCAAGGCGTCGTTGAGTCGAAGTAGTCGCGGGTCGGCAACGTCGACTGCCGCGCCACGGGGCGTAGAAACCGTCGAGTTGGCGAACGTAGGTGTTGTCGAACTCGAACGGACGAATCGTCGGCTGCGTCAGGTCAGTCACGGTCAACGGAACCCCGAAATCCGCTCACGTCATCCCGGTACGTCATCTCGAAGTTGAACATCGGCCACCCGGATCAGGGTCGGCACGCGCAACGGCCCGACGTCGAGCGACGCCGGGCCGTGCATGACGCGTGGTTGTCCGAGCGGATCAGGGCTCGATGAAGATGCACTCGCCGGGGCATTCCTCGGCGGACTCGATCACCGAGTCGAGCTGGCTGTCGGGAAACTCTGCGAGGCCCTCGGCACCCTGGGGGTTGCCCTTGGCTGTCGCGTAGATCTTGTCGCCCTCTTTCACGTAAGCAAGGCCGTCGTCGAGCAGGGTGAACACATCGGGTGCGATCTCTTCGCACAGGCCGTCGCCGGTGCAGAGATCCTGATCGATCCAGACCTTCATGTGATTCGTGTCTCCTTGGGAGGGGTACGTGTACGCAAGCACTTTACCCGGGCGGCTTCGTGGAAACGAACATGATGGGTAGCGACGGAGGTCACGGTGTAAGTTCCGGGCAACCGCAGAACGACCGTGGGAGGTGCTCGTGGACCAAGCAGATGGGGACAATCGACTCGGCTCGGCCGATCCGTCCGACGCGTCGGGCAGCGATCTGGCCGCGATCGAGGCTCAACTCGCCGTCCTGGGTGAGGAGAACGCCCACTTGCGGTCGCGCCTCGCAGACACCCCGAATCGGGTTCGAGCGTTGGAGGAACGGCTGCTCGAGACGAAGGGTCAGCTGTCCCAGGCGACCGCACAGAACGAGAAGCTCAGCTACACGTTGCGCGAGGCGCGCGAGCACATCTCCTCGCTGCGCGACGAAGTCGACAAGCTGACCCAGCCACCGAATGCCTACGGCGTGATCGTGGGCAAGAACCACGACGCCACGGTCGACGTGCTCACGAGCGGTCGCAAGATGAAGGTGCAGTTGCATCCGGACGTCGATTTCGAGCTGCTCGATCTCGGCGCCGAGGTCGCCCTCAACGAGAGCTTCAACGTGATCGAAGCCCGCCGGCCCGAACTGGTCGGCGAGGTGGTCACACTCAAGGATGTCATGGAAGACGGCATCAGAGCGATCGTGATCGGTCGTGCCGACGAGGAGCGGGTGTGCGAGCTCGCCAGTTCGTTGCGCGGGCACGCGTCTCCGCAACGGCGACATGATGCGTCTCGACGCACGGTCGAACATGCTGCTCGAGAAGTTGCCGCGGCCGGAGGTCGAGGACCTCCTGCTCGAGGAGGTGCCCGACATCTCCTACGAGGACATCGGTGGTCTCGACGCCCAGATCGAGGCGATCGCGGACGCGGTCGAACTGCCGTTCCTGCATCAGGAACTGTTCGCCGAGCACCGGCTGCCGGCTCCGAAGGGGATCCTGCTGTACGGCCCTCCCGGCTGTGGCAAGACGTTGATCGCCAAGGCGGTCGCCAACAGCCTCGCCAAGAAGGTCGCCGAAACCATGGGCGAGGGCAAGGGTCGCTCGTACTTCATCAACATCAAGGGCCCCGAGTTACTCAACAAGTATGTCGGTGAGACCGAACGCCAGATCCGCTTGGTGTTCCAGCGGGCGCGGGAAAAGAGCGAAGAAGGCTGGCCCGTGATCGTGTTCTTCGACGAGATGGACTCGATGTTCCGCACCCGCGGTTCCGGGATCAGCTCCGACATGGAGTCGACGATCGTGCCCCAGCTGCTGGCGGAGATCGATGGTGTCGAGGGACTCAAGAACGTGATCGTGATCGGGGCCACCAACCGCGAGGATCTGATCGATCCGGCGATCCTGCGGCCGGGACGGCTCGACGTCAAGATCAAGATCGAACGCCCGCAGGCCGAGGCTGCGGCCCAGATCTTCGCCAGATACCTCACCGACGAGATCCCGATCGCTGCGGTCGAGAACGTGCCCGACATGATCGAGGCGACCGTTGCCGAGATGTACCGCGACGACGATGCCAACCGCTTCCTCGAGGTCACCTACCAGAACGGTGACAAGGAGATCCTCTACTACAAGGATTTCGCATCTGGGGCCATGATCGAGAACATCGTGCGGCGCGCCAAGAAGCTGGCGATCAAACGCGTCATCGGCGGCGGCGAGCGCGGGGTCTGCACGGCCGACCTGATCGCGTCGATCAAGCAGGAGTACAAGGAACACGAGGACCTGCCCAACACCACCAACCCCGATGACTGGGCGAAGATCTCCGGCAAGAAGGGCGAGCGGATCGTGTTCATCCGCACCCTCATCTCCGAGGCACAGGAGACCGGCCCGATGGGTGGTCGCAGCATCGAGCGGACCCAAACCGGCCAGTATCTGTGAGCGACACCACAGCAGTTCCGCTGCCGTTGTCGATGCGCTCGTTCCTCCGGGCGGCGGTCACGACGACAGCGCTGCTCGTGTTCGGTGTCGCATCCGTGCTGGCAGGTGGGGCGGGGCTGCGTTGGTTCGGTGTCTTGCTCATGATCGGCAGTGTGATCGAAGGATCGGACTTCATCGTGTGTGCCCGCCAGTGGACCTTCGTCGATCGGCAGTTCCGGATTCCGCGACTGTGGGCGCCCCACCGGGCCGTTTCCGTGACCGAAGATTGGTTGCCCTCCAGTGACATCGTCAGCCGGCGAGACACGATGTTCAAGGCAGAGACGCCAACTGGGCCCGTGCGCGTCGCACCGAATCTGATGGTGGCCCGCCCTGACGTGCTGTCGTGGCTCGACCTGATCGGTGGCCGGCGGGCACGAGACCGGTAGCCGGCCTTCGCGCCGTTATCGTGCGCCGCCAGACACGCGGCAGGCGGGCGGTCAGTTCCAAGTGGCGGAGATCAGATCGAGGCTGTTGGTCTTGTCGGCGACGTCATAGGTGGCGGCCGTCAGCATCAGTTCGTTCGCCTTCGTGCGACCCACGAGTTGATCGAGGCCCTCGATGACACGCTCGACGCTGCCGATCAGCTGCTCGCTCGGCATGTTCCGGGCCGCTTCGGCGTCGGGGTGGTCGGCCGCAGCCTCGGGTGTCAGCAAGGGATACCGCCGGTTGGTACGGATTCCGAGCCGCAGGATCCGGCCAGGCAATGCGATTCGTGCCGCCTCCGCATCGGTGTCGGCGGCGAGTGCTCCGACTCCCACGATCAGGTACGGCTCGTCGAGCACCGGCGAGGGCTCGAAGTGGTCGAGGTACAGCTGGGACGCGATATCGGTCGCTCCGGTGTCGAAGTGGTGCGCGTAGGCGAACGGGAGTCCGAGTATCCCAGCCAGCTGGGCGCTGTATCCCGATGACCCGAGCAGTGCGATGAGGGGGTAGCTGGTCGCGGCGGGGGTCGCTCTCAGTCGGGTCCAGAGACCCTCTTCGCGTCGCGGATCGCCGAGCATGCCCATCAGGTCGAGCAGGTCGCGCGGAAACGTCTCGACACTCTCGTGAGGCTGCCGTCGGAACGCCGATGCCGTCATCGGATCGGTGCCGGGAGCGCGACCGATGCCGAGATCGATGCGGAGGGGGTGGAGCGCCTCGAGTAGGGCGAACTGCTCGGCGATCGCCAGGGGAGCGTGGTTGGGCAGCATGACACCGCCCGAACCGACCCTGATCCGTTCGGTCGCAGCTGCGAGATGGGCGATCATCACGCTCGGCGTGGTGCTGGCGACGGTCACCATGTTGTGGTGCTCGGCCACCCAGAACCGGGTGAACCCGAGCTGGTCGGCATGCTGGGCAAGTCGCGTGGTGTCGGCCAGGGCGTCGGCCGTCGACCCGCCCTCGCTCACCACGGAGAGATCGAGGACGGAGAGTGGAATCACGCCGCCCAACCCTAGAGGGCGACGTCATGATGGCCTCGACACGACCCCGATGCGCGAAGCATCCGGACCGGTCGACCGGCTGAGACCGCTGTCGGCTCCAACCGATCGTCCGGACGCGCCCAATGCGACCCGCCGACGTTCCGAGAGGTTCGTCCAGTGACACCTGCGACATCGAGAATCCATGCCACCGCGGCGTTCGCCGGATGGAGGCATGACCGGGTGCGGCCGAGAATTTCAGGGTTAGGGTTCGCGCATGGCGATACCGAAGGTCTGTGGCATCGAGACCGAATACGGCATCGTCGTGCGCGGGGGCGACAACAATCCCGTGACGGCGTCGTCGTTGCTGATCAACGCGTACGTCAACGCAACCTCGCGCAAGGTCGGTTGGGACTTCGAGGACGAGACGCCGGCGAACGACGCACGCGGGTTCAACCTCGACGATGTGTTCCCGCCAGAGATCGAAACATCCCTGGTCAATGCGGTGCTCTCCAACGGCGCCCGCTACTACGTCGACCACGCACATCCGGAGATCTCGACCCCAGAGGTCACCACGGCGGCGGAGGCGGTCCGCTGGGACCGTGCCGCCGACGAGATCGTGCGGGCATCGATGCGCTACGCCGCCGACATCCTCGACCCCGGTGCCGAGCTGATCGTGTACAAGAACAACTCCGACGGCAAGGGCAACAGTTACGGCTGTCACGAGAACTACCTGTTGAGTCGCAACACGCCGTTCGGCCGGATCGCCAGCCACATCACGCCGCATTTCGTGACACGCCAGATCTTCTGCGGGGCGGGCAAAGTCGGCTGTGAGCAGCCCAACCGCAAGCCCGACGACGTTCCGTTTCAGCTCAGCCAGCGCGCCGACTTCTTCGAAGAGGAGGTCGGGCTCGAGACCACGTTGAAGCGCCCGATCGTGAATACGCGGCGACGAGCCTCACTGCGATCCACAGAAGTACCGGCGATTGCACGTCATCGTCGGCGATGCGAACATGAGCGAGGTCGCGACCTATCTCAAGGTCGGCACCACCTCGATCGTCCTGGCGATGATCGAAGACGAGCAGTTCAGCGACGAGTTTCTGCTGGGCAGCCCCGTATCGGCGATCCGCCAGGTCAGCCACGACCCCTCGCTCGAGCGCACGATCCTGCTGCGTGACGGCCGTCGCGCGACCGCGCTCGATATTCAGTGGGGCCTGCTCGAGAAGGCCCGCAAGTACGAGCAGACCCATGGCCTCGCGGCCGTTGGGGAAGCGGTCGGGCTCGACGTGTTGCATCGATGGGAGCAGGTGCTCACCGGGCTCGAGTCCGACCCCGGCACGATGGCGCACTGGGTCGACTGGATCGCCAAGCGGCGCCTCGTCGACGGATACCGACAACGCCACGGTCTCACCGAGGACTCGCCACGACTGAAGGCCATCGATCTCCAGTATCACGACATGCGTGCCGACCGGTGTCTGGCGCTCCGCGTCGGCCTCGACACGATCGTCGAGGTGGCCGATGTGGAGTCTGCGATGACCCGGCCTCCCACCACCACCCGGGCCTACTTCCGAGGTCGATGCCTCGACAAATACCCGAACGACATCGTGGCTGCCAACTGGGATTCGCTCGTCTTCGACATCGGGCGCGACCCGCTCAAGCGGGTGCCGATGATGGAGCCATTGCGCGGTACGGCCGAACACGTGGCTAACTTGATCGACGAGAGCGATACCGCATCAGAACTGCTCGACCGACTCGGCGCCGAGTAGTCACAGGGGAGGATCAACATGGCGGAACGAACGCAGAAACCAAAGCAATCGCCCGAACGCACCAACGAGTCGGTAGCGGACGCCGCGCCGGCGATCAGCGAGTCCGGAGAGAAGCTCAAGGCCGAACTCGACGATCTGCTCGACGAGATCGACGAGGTGCTCGAGACGAATGCCGAGGATTTCGTGAAGTCCTACGTGCAAAAGGGCGGTCAGTAGGTCGTGTCGATGCCGTTCTTCGAACCGAGCGATGATCCCGGTTCGAGTTTTCCGGAGTTGTTGCGACGCCTGGGTCTGGGTCCCGATCAGACCCCGGTCGGTGCGGTGGACGTTCCACACGCGACCACGTGTGTAGCACTGCGCTACAGCGATGGTGTCGTGATGGCCGGCGACCGGCGCGCGACGTCGGGCAACCTGATCTCGCACCGCTCGATGGAAAAGGTCGTGCAGGCCGACCGTTACAGCGGTGTCGCCATCGCCGGGGCAGCCGGTCCGGCGATGGAGATGATCCGCCTGTTTCAGCTGCAGCTCGAGCACTACGAGAAGGTCGAGGGCATCACCTTGAGCCTCGAGGGCAAGGCGAACCAGCTGTCGATGATGGTGCGTGGCAATCTGCCCGCAGCGATGCAGGGCATGTTGGTCGTGCCGCTGTTCGCCGGTTGGGATCTGCGTCGCGAGCTCGGTCGATTGTTCGCCTACGACGTGACGGGAGGCCGCTACGAGGAGCGCGAGTACGTCGCCACCGGGTCGGGCAGTCTGCATGCCGGCACCGTGATCAAGGTCGGCTTCGAGACCGACATGAACAGGGACGAGGCCATCGATCTGGCCGTTCGCAGCCTGTGGGAGGCCGCTGACGCCGACTCGGCCACGGGCGGACCTGATGCCATGCGTGGCATCTATCCGATCGTCGCCACCGTCACTGCCGAGGGCTGGACACCGGTCGACGACGACGATCTCGCACCCAGATTCCAGACGATCGTCTCGGAGGTCAGAACGCGATGAGTATGCCGTTCTATGTCGCACCCGAACAGGTGATGAAGGATCGCGCCGACTATGCGCGCAAGGGCATCGCCCGCGGTCGAGCACTGGTTGCGCTCCGATACGACGAGGGCATCGCCATCGTCGCCGAGAACCCCTCCGAGACGTTGCGGAAGGTCAGCGAGATCTACGACCGCATCGCGTTCGCCGGCGTCGGCAAGTACAACGAGTTCGATCAACTGCGCGTCGCTGGCATCCGCGCCGCGGATCTCAAGGGGTTCCAGTACTCGCGCGACGACGTCGATGCACGATCGCTCGCCAACCAGTACGCCCAGATCCTGGGCAACATCTTCACCCACGAAATGAAGCCGATGGAGGTCGAGATCCTCGTTGCCGAGGTCGGTCTGGAACCCGCCGACGATCAGATGTTCCACATCCTGTACGACGGAACGGTCATGGACCAACGAGATGTCGCGGTGCTGGGAGGCGACGCTGATGCGATCAGCGAACGACTGCGTGACAGCTTCGAGCCCGACCTCGACCTCGCTGCTGCGATCAGACTCGGCGTGGCCGCGCTCGCCGGCCCGGATCGCGAACTCCCCAACACCGAACTCGAGGTGGCTGCACTCGCGCGGGGAAACGGTCGGCGCTGCTTTCGCCGCGTCGCCGATGTGGAGACCCTTCAAATCCTCTCCTGAGTCCTGTGCCGGGACCCCTGCGTGGATGCCAGCGGCGTCACCGGTTTCGGGTCTACGCTCGACGAGTGGCCGCGATCGATCTCAACTCGGACGTCGGTGAGTCCTTCGGCACCTGGAAGCGCGGCGACGACGAGGCCATGCTCGATCTCGTCACCAGCGCCAACATCGCATGCGGATTCCACGCCGGCGATCCGTCCACGCTGCGGAGGGTGTGCCAGGCCGCAGCCGACCGCAGCGTGACGATCGGAGCACACGTGTCGTACCCGGACCTGGTCGGTTTCGGACGGCGATTCATCGACATCGATCCCGGTGAACTCCGCGATGCCGTGCTGTATCAGCTCGGGGCGCTCGATGGCTTCGCCCAAGTGGCCGGCGCCGGGGTCGCCTACGTCAAGCCTCATGGAGCTCTGTACGATGCCTGCTCCAGCCATCCTGACCAGGCCAGAGCGGTCGCCGAAGCGGCGCACGAGTTCGACCCGGCGATGGCCGTGCTCGGAACGCCTGGGTCGCCCCTGCTCGGATACGCCGACTCGATGGGCATGGAATCGGTGCCAGAGGCCTTTGCTGATCGCGCCTACCTGGCCGATTGGCGGCTGGTCCCACGATCCGAACCCGGCAGCGTGATCACCGACGCGGCGACCGTTGCGTGGCGAGCCGTCGCCATCGCGACCGACCGCACGGTGACGGCGATCGACGGTTCCGTGGGGCGCATCGAGGCTCGGTCCATCTGCATCGATGGTGACGCGCTCGATGCGGTGGCGATCGCACGGGCGGTACGTGCCGGGCTCGAGGACGCGTCTGTCAACCTCCGGGCCTTCGCGGTGTGAGCGATCGAGTGTCGCCCGTGCTGTTCGGGTCGTGCCGTTCGCTGACGTTGCGCGACACCTCGTCCTGTAGGTGTACGCCCACGGTCGCTGACCCTGGCGCCTCGCTACGGCTCGGCCAGTGGCGAGAACCGATCCGGAGGTACGTCGAATCATGACGCGGCGCGCCGGTTGGCAGTTCTGGATCGACCGCGGGGGCACGTTCACCGACGTCGTCGCCCGACGCCCCGACGGCTCGACGGCAACGCACAAGTTGCTGTCGGAGAACCCTCGGCGCTATGAGGATGCCGCCGTTGAGGCGATCCGCGAGCTGCTCGAGGTCGGCGAGGGGGAACCGATCCCGTCCGAACTGATCGATGCCGTCAAGATGGGTACGACCGTCGCCACCAACGCTCTACTGGAGCGTGCGGGCGAACCGACGATGTACGTGACGACGCGAGGCTTTGGAGATGCGCTGCGGATCGGCTACCAGGCCCGTCCCGATCTCTTCGCTCTCGACATTGTCTTGCCGGACATGTTGTACGGACGAGTGATCGAGGTTGACGAGCGGATCGCGGCCGATGGTGAGGTGCTCCAGCCGCTCGACGCGGACAGGGTTCTGGCTGCGCTCCGGCAAGGTAGAGATGATGGCTTCGCCGCCGTGGCGATTGCTCTCATGCACGGCTACCGGTATACCGATCACGAGCAGCGGGTGGCCGCTCTGGCGCGTGAGGTCGGCTTCGAGCAGGTGTCGGTCAGCCACGAGGTGAGTCCGCTCCTGAAGCTCGTTTCACGCGGCGACACGACCGTCGTCGACGCCTATCTGTCTCCGATCCTCCGCCGGTACGTGCGCCAGGTCGACGAACGTCTACGACCGGAGGGACGCCGCCCGAGGCTGATGTTCATGCAGTCCAACGGGGGTCTCGTGGACGCCCACCACTTCAGGGGGAAGGACGCGTTGCTCTCAGGTCCGGCTGGTGGCGTCGTGGGGATGGTGCACACGGGACGGGCGGCCGGATTCGAGCAACTGATCGGTTTCGACATGGGTGGCACATCGACCGACGTCTCGCACTACAGCGGAGAGCTCGAGCGCACCTATGAGACCGAAGTCGCTGGCGTGAGAGTCCGCGCACCGATGATCGATATCCACACGGTTGCTGCCGGTGGGGGGTCGGTGCTGCATTTCGACGGCGCACGGATGCGAGTCGGTCCGGGTTCCGCTGGCGCCGATCCGGGACCTGCGTGCTATGGCCGGGGTGGTCCACTCGCGATCACCGACTGCAACGTCGCGCTCGGCAAGCTCCGACCCGAATACTTCCCGCGGTTGTTCGGTCTCGATGGCGATCGGCCGCTCCAGGTGTCTGCGAGCGTGGAAGCTTTCGGTCGCCTGGCCACCGAGATCTCCGATGTGACAGGCATCCACCACGAGACAGCCACGGTGGCGAGCGGATTCCTCGACATCGCCGTCGACAACATGGCGAACGCCATCAAGAAGGTCTCGGTCCAGCGGGGCCATGACATCACCGGCTACACGCTCGTCTGCTTCGGCGGCGCCGGAGGGCAGCATGCGTGCCTGGTGGCGGATCGACTCGGGATCGGTCGGGTGCAGATCCATCCCCTCGCCGGTGTCTTGTCCGCGCTCGGCATCGGACTGGCCGACGTCCGATTGGTGGTCGATCATGCCGTCGAGCTGACGCTCAGCGTCACGTGCCTGGACGCGATCGCGGCGACATGGGAAGCTCTCGAGAACCAGGCCCGACATGGTCTCTTGGAGCAAGCGGTCGATGGTGACGAGATCGAGCTCGTCCGCCGTGTCGCGCTCCGCTACGCCGGGTCCGACACCTCGCTCCACGTCGCAGCCGGTGACCTCGACGAGCTGATTCGGCGTTTCGAAGCGACCCATCATGCTCGCTTCGGGTTTGCGACGCGGGAACGCGATCTCGTTGTCGAGTCGATCCAGGTCGAGGCGATCGGGCGGGCGGCGCCCCTCGAGCCCGCCGAGGTGACCATCGGATCGAGTGACCCGTATCTCGGTTCGCATTCGACGTTGATGGCGGGCGCATGGCACGACACTCCGTTCGTGGATCGGGCCGCCTTGCAGCCCGAGGCGGTCATCGACGGTCCGGCAGTGTTGGTCGAGTCGAGTGCAACGACGGTGATCGAGCCCGGTTGGCAGGCTCGGGTCTTGATCGGCGGCGACCTGATCCTGGAACGGGTCGTGCCTCGCGAGGCGACGACCGCAATCGGTACCGACGTCGACCCGGTGCAACTCGAGATCTTCAACAACTTGTTCATGAACATCGCCGAGCAGATGGGCGTCGTGCTCCAGAACACAGCGAGTTCGGTGAATATCAAGGAGCGGCTCGACTTCTCGTGCGCCGTGTTCGACGCCACCGGTGATCTCATCGCCAACGCTCCCCACATCCCGGTGCACCTCGGCTCGATGAGCGAGTCGATCAAATCGATCATCGCCCAGAATCGCGATATGGCGCCCGGGCAGGTGTTCGTGATGAACGCCCCGTACAACGGCGGCACGCATCTGCCAGACATCACCGTGATCAAACCGGTCTTCGGCGATCGTGGGCCGGACCCGATCTTCTTCGTGGCCTCGCGCGGCCATCACGCCGACGTCGGCGGCATCACCCCGGGGTCGGCACCGGCAAACAGTACGTCGGTGGAGCAGGAAGGGGTGCTCATCGACAACTTCTTGCTCATCTCCCAGGATCGGTTTCGCGAGGACGAACTGCGTGCCCTGCTCGGATCGGGCCGGTATCCGGCTCGCAATCCCGATCAGAACGTGGCCGACCTGAAGGCCCAGGTGGCGGCATGCGAGAAAGGCACCGCCGAGCTGCTCCGGGTCATCGACCACTACGGGCTCGATGTCGTCCACGCCTACATGGGTCACGTCATGGACAACGCCGAGGAGTCGGTCAGGCGAGTAATCGACGCACTTGCCGACAGCGAGTTCACGTGCGAGATGGACGACGGATTCCGTGTGAGCGTCACGATCCGCGTCGACCACGACGCCCGCTCGGCCACGATCGACTTCACCGGCACGAGCAACACCCATCCCGGCAACTACAACGCGCCGGCGGCGATCGCACACGCCGCCGTTCTCTACGTGTTCCGATGCCTGGTAGCCGACGAGATTCCCCTCAATGCCGGCTCGATGAAGCCACTCGAGCTGGTGCTCCCCGAGCCGAGCATGGTGAACCCGCGCTATCCAGCCGCCGTGATCGCAGGCAACGTCGAGACGTCGCAGCTGATCGTCGACACGCTCTTCGGTGCCTTGGGCGTGGTCGCCGCTTCCCAGGGAACCATGAATAACGTCACCTGGGGGAACGAGCGCCATCAATACTACGAGACGATCTGTGGTGGTGCCGGCGCCACCGGTCAACGCGATGGCTGCGATGCGGTGCACACCCATATGACCAACTCGCGGCTGACCGATCCGGAGGTGCTCGAGTGGCGGTATCCCGTGGTGCTCGAGGCGTTCCACATCCGGCGCGGCTCGGGTGGTGCCGGTGCCCATCGCGGTGGCGACGGGGCTGTGCGGCGGATCCGCTTCGGTGAGTCCATGCAGCTCAACGTGTTGTCGTCGCGCCGGGTCGTGCAACCCTATGGCGCTGCCGGCGGGCACCCAGGCACGATCGGACACAATCGTGTGCTGCGAGCTGACGGAACAGTGATCGAGTTGCCGGGCAATGCCGAGATCGACGTCGATGCGGGTGACCGGTTCGAAATCGAGACGCCCGGCGGCGGTGGCTTCGGCACCCCACCGCCGGCCGGCGGTCGATGACAACCCATCCGTACCCTCGGCGCTGTTACCGTGCGCCCATGGAGCGCCGGATCTTCGGGCTGGAGAGCGAGTACGGAGTCACGTGCACGTTGCGTGGCCAACGACGCCTGAGTCCCGACGAGGTGGCGCGGTACCTGTTTCGCCGAGTGGTGTCGTGGGGGCGTTCTTCCAACGTGTTCCTCCAGAACGGAGCGCGTCTGTATCTCGACGTCGGTTCACACCCGGAGTACGCCACCCCGGAGTGTGACTCGCTGTACGACCTCGTCGTGCACGACAAGGCGGGTGAACGGATCCTGGAGTCGTTGGTCGAGTCCGCCGAGGAACGCCTCGCCGAGGAGTCGATTCGCGGCACGATCTACCTGTTCAAGAACAACACGGACTCGGCGGGCAACAGCTATGGCTGCCATGAGAACTATCTGACCCGGCGCAGCGATGACATGGCCCACTACGCCGAGGTGCTCATCCCGTTCTTCGTCAGTCGTCAGATCTATGCCGGTGCCGGCAAGGTACTGCAAACGGCCCGGGGTGCAACGTTTTCGATCGCCCAGCGGGCCGAACACATCTGGGAGGGAGTGAGTTCCGCGACCACTCGTAGCCGCCCGATCATCAACACTCGTGACGAGCCGCACGCCGACGCCGAGAAATATCGGCGTCTACACGTCATCGTGGGTGACTCGAACATGAGTGAGTACACCACGTTCTTGAAGGTGGGAGCTGCCGCCTGCATGCTGCGGATGCTCGAAGACAACAACGTCGTACTGCGCGACATGACGCTCGAAAATCCGATCCGGGCGATCCGTGAGATCAGCCACGACATCACCTGTCGGCGCATCGTGAGGCTCGCGAACGGACGCGAGGTGAGCGCTCTCGACATCCAACGCGAGTACCTCGACCGGGCGCTCAGATACGCCGACAGCCAGGGCTTTCCACCTCTCGAGCAGCGTGCGCTGGAAATGTGGGAGCACTGCATGATCCATCTCGAGAACGATCCGTTGAAGCTGGACCGCGAAGTCGACTGGGTGATCAAGTACAAGCTGCTCGAGGCGTTCCGCGAGCGTCATGACCTACCGCTGGGCCATCCGCGCGTCCAACTGCTCGATCTGCAGTATCACGACGTCTCGCGGGCACGTAGCCCGTTCTTCAAGATGCAAGATCGAGGTCTGGTCGAGCGGGTGTGCGTCGACGACGACATCGACACTGCGATCGATACGCCGCCGCAGACGACACGCGCCCGCTTGCGTGGCGAGTTCATCAAGCGGGCGAAGGAGCGTCGACGCGACTACACGGTCGATTGGGTGCATCTCAAGCTCAACGATCAAGCACAGCGAACGGTGTTGTGCAAGGACCCGTTCAAGAGCCGCGACGAACGGGTCGAGAAGTTGATCGAGTCGCTCTGACCGATCTCGCCCATTGACGACGTGATCCACTCCGGGTCAGATACCGTGTTTCGGGCGTGACCCAGATTCTCCCACCACCCAGCGACGGCAGCGTCGGCGGTTACGCCGGGGCCCCGGCCGACTCGAACGCCGCGACGGACGTCGTGGACGTGCCGGTCGACGGCGGCACCCCTGAAGATCGTCGGGGACTCTCGCCGGGCGCGCGGGCATTCTTCGACTGGGTCGTGGTCGTCGGGATCGCTCTGCTGGTAGCGATCCTGGTGCGCACCTTCCTGCTCGCCCACTTCATCGTCGAGGGCCAGTCGATGGAATCGACGCTCGAGCCGGGCGATCGGGTGTTCGTCAACAAGCTGTCGTATCGGTTGCACGATCCAGGTCGCGGGGACGTGGTGGTGCTCCACGAGATAACCGGCGCCAGCGAGCGCGATCTGATCAAGCGTGTGATCGCGCTCCCGGGTGACGAGATCGAGATGGTGAACTGCGTCGTTCGGATCAACGGGAGCGTCCTCTTGGAGCCGTATCTCGATCCGACCGTCGTCACACCGGGCCGCTGTGGTCAGGCGATCGCCCCCACCGTGATACCGGAGGACCATGTGTTCGTGATGGGAGACAACCGCCCCGGTTCTCACGACAGCCGTGCCCTCGGAACGATCCCGTTCGACGACCTCGTCGGCCGTGCGTTCGTGGTGTTCTGGCCGAGGAGCGATTGGCAGTGGCTGTGATCGACCGCCGCCCCCGGATGGGCACATCGCCGGCCGCCCGAGTGCTCAGGCGGTCGGTGATCCGATCTCGGCGGTGAACGCGTCGACCATTCGATCGACGTGATCGCTGTAGACGGCATCGACGCCCATCCGGTACGCCTCGCGGAGTTGGTGCTCGAGCTGGACGTCCCATGAGAACGTCGTACGTTCGAATCGATGGAAGAGCGACACGAGCCCTCCGTTCCAGTCCTCTCGACGAAGATTGATGCCGTCGATCCGCTCGGAGGCCAGCCGGGCTGCCCGGCGTTCGGGACCTTCAGCGATGCGGCTGAGTCGCGTCGAATTGACCAGCTTCACCTCTGCGTCCAGGGCTCGCAGACCGATCAGCAGTTCGAGATCGGCGTGGCACAACCAGAGCCGCTGCAGGAAAGCGGGTGTCTGCTCGCGAACGAGATCGATCACAGCGACTCCAGCGGCCGGATCCTTGACATCGAGCGACAGGTCGTAGGTCGTGCCACACGCCTCGAGTAGATCCTGCAGCGTGGGTATGTGTTCGGGGAGTTCCGAACGACGCAGCTCGCCGATCGGGCGCTTACGGAAACGGCCCGACCGGATCACACCGTCGTGATCGAGCACCACGATGCCGTCGGCCGTCGTCCACACGTCGCTCTCCAGGCCGGACGCCCCGAGACGCAGGGCGAGCTCGAAGGCCGCAATGGTGTTCTCGGGCGCGTGGGCCTTGGCCCCCCGGTGAGCGAACATGATCGGGATGTCCAGCAGAGAAGGCAGTCGCTGTTGCACTGAGCATCATCTTGGCAGGCCAGCCGAGTTCTGATCATCGCGGAGTTCGAAAATGGACCTCGGCGGGGACCGTGACCCGAACGCAGTGACTCCTAGACTGCCTTCGTGTTCAACCTTCAGGGCAGCGAGCTGGTCATCATCCTCCTGCTCGCACTCGTCGTGCTCGGTCCGGAGAAGCTGCCCGACGCGATGCGAAAGGCCGGTCAATTCTACGCCGAGCTGAAGAAGATGTCGAGCGGCTTCCAGACCGAGTTCCGGGCTGCCGTCGAGGAACCGCTCCAAGAACTCCGCGACACGGCCAACACCATTCGCGATTCGGCCGATTTCACCAAGCTGCAGAACGGCGAACGTGACGAGAAGCCGAAGTCCGCCGACATGGTCGCGGCGGCCGATCCATCGGCTGTGCCGTCCGACGACCTCCCGTTCGGTCCCGCAGACGACGGGGCCGCAGACGACGGGGCCGCAGACGACGGGGCCCCTGATGATGGTGAGGACGGAGGCCCGGTGAACGACCCGGTCATCGACGATCCCCGGAACCAGGTGCCGTTCTCCAGTGTGGTGATCTCGAACCCGACACCGCAGCGCAAGCACGTTGCATTCACGCAGGAGTCGTCTGCTGCGCCGGAGGCCGGGGCGCCGGTCGATGAGTCACCGGTCATCGCCGATCGCTTGGATTCGAGCGATCGGCCCGGTGTTCCAGCCGCCTCGATGTCGTCGAGCGATCGGGATGCCACCGAGTCGGATTCGGGCGATCGGCCCGGTGTTCCAGCCGCCTCGATGTCGTCGAGCGATCGGGATGCCACCGAGTCGGATTCGGGCGATCGGCCCGGTGTTCCAGCCGCCTCGATGTCGTCGAGCGATCGGGATGCCACCGAGTCGGATTCGGGCGATCGGCCCGGTGTTCCAGCCGCCTCGATGTCGTCGAGCGGTGGCGATGCCACCGAGTCGGATTCGGGCGATCGGCCCGGTGTTCCAGCCGCCTCGATGTCGTCGAGCGGTGGCGATGCCACCCGAAACCGATCCGGGTGACGCCGGGGCGGATACCCCGGCCGAGGGTGCCGCTGCGGAGCAACCGGAGTGAGCAGATTCTCGTTCCGGCGCGCGCCGGAGGTCGAACCCACCGGCCAGATGAGCCTGATGGAGCATCTTTCCGAACTCCGGATGCGCATCATCCGGTCGGGTCTCGCGATCGTGATCGGCTCGATCCTCGTGATCGCCTTCTACGACCTCGTGATGGGCTGGTTGCTCGCGCCGTACCGCGATCTCTGCGCGCGCAAGCCGGCCGATTACTGCGGGCAGTCGTTCGATCCCGAGACCGGTAGGGCGTTGCTGTTCAATCCCGATCCGATCGAGGGCTTCTCGACCCGGCTCAAGATCGGCTTCTACGGCGGCATCGTGCTGGCGATGCCCGTCTTGCTGTGGCAGCTCTGGAAGTTCGTCGTGCCGGCGCTGCACAAGAACGAGCGACGGTACGCCGTCGGCTTCGTCGGGTCGTCGGTGGTGCTGTTCGCGGCCGGTGGCTTCCTGGCATTCACCACGCTCGAACGGGCGCTCGAGTTCCTCATCAGCTGGGCCGGTGAGGACGTCGATCCACTCTTCCAGGTACAGGCGTACGTCCGCCTGGTCACCTTGATGGTGGTGGCGTTCGGGGTGGGTTTCACGATCCCGGTTCTCCTCGTCTTCCTCCAGCTGCTCGGGGTGCTCACACCCCAGACGCTGCTACGCGGTTGGAGATACGCGATCGTCGGAACCTTCTTCGTCGCGGCCGCGATCACGCCTTCGGGAGACCCGATCTCACTGCTTGCCTTGTCGGTCCCGATGGTCGTGCTGTACTTCGTCGCGATCCTGATCGGTCGGCTCGTTCAGCGGCACCGCCGGCGCGCAGCCGCCTGAGGCGGGGGAGCGGCCTGGAGGGTCGTGAACCGTCGGTCGAACTGCGACCAATCGTCACGGGGGAACCGCACGGAATGACAAGCAGCGCGGCGGCCCACCCGCCGGGTTTCCGGGAACTACGGGAAAAAACTGCGAGGATGGGCGTGTGCGGCCCGACCGCGATGCGATTCTCGCTCGCTATTCATTTGAACTCGATCCGTTCCAGCTCGCGGCGCTCGATGCACTCGACGACGGATCGCACGTCATCGTCGCGGCTCCGACCGGGAGCGGCAAGACGGTGGTCGCGGAGTACGGCGTCGAGGCGGCGGTCCGCGACGGCAAGCGAGCGTTCTATACGGCACCGATCAAGGCCTTGTCGAATCAGAAGTACCGCGACCTCGTGGCGGTTCACGGCGACGACCGTGTCGGTCTGCTGACCGGCGACAACTCCATCAACGGCGATGCTCCGATCGTCGTGATGACCACCGAAGTGTTGCGCAACATGATCTACGGGGGTCGCGACCTCTCCGATCTCGCGCTGGTCGTGCTCGACGAGGTGCACTTCCTGCAGGACGCGTACCGCGGGCCCGTGTGGGAGGAAGTCATCATCCATCTGCCCCGACACGTGCGGCTCGTGTGTCTCTCGGCGACGGTGAGCAATGCCCAGGAACTGGCCGACTGGATCGAAACGGTCCGCGGGCCGACGCGCGCCATCGTCGAGGAGCGCCGTCCGGTTCGGCTGGACAACCTCTACTTCGTCGCAGATCGAACCAACGACCGGTTCCGGCTGGTGCCGACGCTCGTGGACGGGCGCCCCAATCCCGAAGCGGAGCGATTGGACGCCAGCGGTGCCCGAATCGGACAGGGACGACGTCACGATCGAGGACTGCGGGGGAGCGGTCTGCGCAAGCTGTCGACGCCCGGTCGACTCGAGACCGTCGAGCTGCTTCAGGCGCAAGGCCTGCTACCGACGATCTTCTTCATCTTCAGCCGGGCGCAGTGTGACGCAGCGGCGCTCGACTGTGCCTCGGCCGGACTGGTGCTGACCGACGAGGGTGATCGCGATCGAATCCGCGAGCTGGCCGCCCGTCGGCTCGACGGCCTGGTGGATGCCGACCTCGACGTACTGGGGTACCAGCAGTTCATGACGCAATTGGAGGTCGGGATCGCCGCTCACCACGCCGGCATGGTGCCGCCGTTCAAGGAGGTGGTCGAGGCCTGCTTCATCGAAGGCCTGATCAAGGTCGTGTTCGCCACCGAGACGCTCGCGGTCGGCGTGAACATGCCCGCCCGCAGTGTGGTGATCGAGAAGCTCACGAAGTTCACCGGTGATCACCACGAGGCGTTGTCGCCGGGCCAGTTCACCCAGCTGACCGGTCGCGCCGGTCGGCGAGGTATCGACGAGCTCGGCAGTGCAGTCGTGCTCTGGAACCCCTTCGTACGTTTCGACCAGGTGGCAGAGCTGGCGATGAGCAAGAGCTTCCATCTCAGGTCGGCGTTCCGGCCGACGTACAACATGGCGGCCAATCTCGTCCGAACCTATGATGCCCAAACGGCGCGGCAGCTCCTCTCGCTCTCGTTCGCCCAATTCCAAGCTGATCGTGACGTGGTGCGCATCGAGCGCCGACTGCAGCGTCAGCGAGAGCGCCTCGTGGGACTCGAGGCCGAAGCGGCGAGCCCATTCGGAGACATCGACGAGTACCGCTCGGCGACGGACGGAGCCCGCGGGCCGCGTCGACGTGATGATCCGACCGAGTTGGCGATGTCGGCGATGCGCCCGGGCTCGGTGATCCACGTGTCGAAGGGGAAGCACTCCGGCCCGGTGGCCGTGGTCGCCACGGCGCATCGCAAGGGTGGGCTGAGGCTTACGACGATCACGCCGAGCGGTCATGCACTCCAGCTCGTCGCCGACGACTTCCCGGTGCCGCCGCGTCAGATCGGGTCGATCGTTCTGCCGGGCACCTATTCACCCAATCGCAAGGACTACCGGGCCGAAGTCGGGCGGCGGGTGCGGGCCGCCAAGCTCGCCCCCCGCCCCGGTGGCGCGAGGCGTGGATCGAAGGCGCCCAGGCCGGGGACCGGCCTGCATCCAGTCGAACAGGATCCGGATCTACGGACGCGGCTGCGTGCTGCGGCCCAGCGCGATCGTGTGCGGCGGGAGATCGCCGAACTCGAGGTCAAGGTGTTGCACCGAAACGCAACCCTGGCCAAGGAGTTCGACGGTGTGCTCGCGGTGCTGTCGCAACGCGGCTACGTCGAGTTGGAGGGGTGGCGTCTCACCGACAGGGGTGAGATGTTGGCGCGCGTCTTCCACGAGAGCGACCTGCTGGTCGCTGAAGCGATTCGGCTCGGCCTCCTGGACGGCATCGACCCACCGACGATGGCTGGTCTCGTGTCGACCTTCGTCTACGAGCACCGTTCGCAGGACGACCCACCAGCGCCATGGTTCTCGAACGACGAGACATTCACACGGTGGCGACAGATCGAGCGTCTCAGCATCGATCTGCGCGTTCTCGAGGCCCAGCACGGGCTCAGTGAGCATCGCCCACCCGAACCGACCTTCTATGCGATCGCCTACGCGTGGGTCGCAGGCGAAGGGTTCGCCGAGGTGGTCGCCGACGAGGATCTGACCGGAGGGGACTTCGTACGCACCATGAAGCAGCTGATCGACGTGTTGGGCCAGATCGCCACCGTCGCTCCCGACCCGGCCACCCGAGCGACAGCCCGGCGCGCCTCGGATGCCGCCTTCCGGGACGTCGTCGCCGATTCTTCGGCGATCGAGTCGGTGTGACCATCCGGAAGGGGGAGGCGTGGGGCGAGGGCGTCTCGCCGCCTGCACGGCTGACCCTCGTCGGGTCGGACCATGAGCTGGCGGCACTGGTCGCTGCCGACGGTGACGAACCGCTCGCCGTCTCGGGCGGCGACGTCTTCGCCACGATCGGTGCGCCCGAAGGTGGCGAGCGCTCTCATCGGCTCCCGATGGACGTGTTGCGTCTCGAAGCGGACGGCGTGCCGCACCTTGCAGTCGCCCACGTGGTGGCGCGCGCGAGGTGGTGGCGGGGCCATGTCGTTGCAGCGTTCAACGTCGATCACATGGGGAAGTGGAACGTGGCGCCACGTGCGCATCCCAACGACGGCCGTTTCGACATCGTCGAGGTCTCGCAGTCGATGCGGGTGCCGCGACCGGCTTGCAGCCCGTCGCCGCCTCCCTGCCGGAACCCACACGCCGCACCCTGACATCGCGACTCGGACGGCTACCACGGCGAGCTGGAGCTTCGAGCGGCCGCTCTTGCTGTGGGTCGACGGAGTGCGGGTCGGATCGGTCCGTGAACTGACCGTCACGATCGAACCCGACTCCTATGTGCTGTACATCTGACAGCGCTCGCCCTCAGGCCGTAACGGGCCGGTTTGGGAAGGTCCCTGTGTGGCAGGTGTCTGGCTCGTACGATGACGTCCCGTGACGGTCTACGTACCAGAGGAATTCACCTCCGACGAAGCCGATGTGCTGAGGCGCTACTTCACCAACCTCGACGGCCCGGTGTTCGCTCTGGTGAACCTGCCCGAAGTCGTGAAGGGCGCGCTGTTCGCTCGGTACAGCCGCAGTCCGAAGAGCCTTCGTCGGCTGTTCCTCGACGAGTTCGTCAATGATCTCGACATCGAAGGCGACGAGAGTATCGATGCCACGATCGGGCTCGATCGGGCGGAGGAACTCTACGAGCGCGTGTTCCTCGAGTACGGCGACGACTCGGTCGCCCAGCTCGGCGGGGTACACCTCGCCTGTGAGCAGGCCTCCAACATTCTGACGAAGATCCTCGAGTGGGGCCGATTGATGAGCTACCTCGAGCAGAGCACGCGCTACATCAGTTACGACGCTCGACTGGGTGGTCGATACCGGTTCCACCGCGATCCGGACGTACTGGCGAGCTCGCTCGGCACTCGGTACGTGGGTGACATGGACCGCATGTTCGACGCCTATTCGACCGCGGTCAACTCGGTCACGAACCATGTGCGTGACACCGTCCCCCGCGAGGCGGAGGACAGTGAGTTCGTGTATCGCCAGGCGACGCGGGCCAAAGCCCTCGACGCCACTCGGGGCATGTTGCCGGCGGCATCGCTGTCGAACCTCGGCATCTACGGAACCGGGCAGGCATTCGAGGCGTTGCTGTTGCGAATGCGATCGCACCCGCTGCCGGAGGCGGTGCGGTACGCCGACCTGATGCTGCACGAGCTTCGAAAGGTCGTGCCGAGCTTTCTCCGTCGCGTCGATCTTGCCGATCGGGGCGGACGCTGGAGCGAATATCTCGCGACGACCAGGTCCGACACGGCCGAACTCGTCGAGCAGTTGTTCGGAGATGTGCCGGTCGAGAACGCGCCGGAGGTCAGCCTCGTCGACTTCGATCCGGACGCCGAGCGCAAACTGCTGGCGGCGATCTGCTACAGCCATTCGCATCTGCCAGAGGCGACGCTGCTCGATCGTGTCGACCGATTGGGTACTGACGAGAAGGTCGCGCTGATTCGCGCCTATGTCGGAAACCGCGAGAACCGGCGCCACAAGCCCGGTCGCGCCTTCGAACGCATCGACTACCGCTTCGATGTGCTCTCCGATTACGGCGCATTTCGCGACCTGCAACGGCACCGGATGTTGACGATCGAGTGGCAGTCGCTCACACCGAATCATGGGTTCACACGGCCGGATCTGATCGAGGCGGCCGGACTCGGCCCGCTGTTCGACGAGACGATGGATCGATCAGCCAGGCTGTTCGATGCGCTTCGACTGCAGTTCCCCGAGCAAGCCACATATGCGGTGTCCATGGCCTATCGGCTGCGGTACGTGATGCAACTCAACGCCCGCGAGGCGATGCACATGCTCGAGCTGCGGTCGGCGCCACAAGGTCATCCCTCGTATCGGCGGGTCGCACTCGAGATGCATCGCCTGATCGCGGAGCAGGCGGGCCACTACGCCGTGGCGGCTGCGATGAGTCACATGACGACCGAGGCACCCGAGCTGGAACGGCTCGCGTCGGAACGCCGCGCCGAGGCTCGGCGCGGCGTTTGAGGGGCCATGTGACCGGTGTCACATGGGCGGGCGGGAGGGTCTCGTCGTGATCGGCCTAGTATCCGGCGCGACCACCAGTGAGGAATGACGATGGCTGACGACGACGAGATCGAGATCGAAGAGGACGAAGACGAGGAAGACGACGTCGTCGAACCGGACGAGGATTTCGACGAGGACGACGATGTGGTCGTCGACGACGACGATGACGACGACGTGGTCGCCGAGGACGAAGACGACGACGACGACGATGACGACGACGATCGTGCGGCACGTGTGCGTAAGCGCAAGGGCTCCGAAGACGACGACGAGGACGACGACGACATGTTGGCGCCCGATGACGTCGAGGCCGACCTCGACACGATCCTGAAGGATCGGATGGTCACCACGACCGAGGACGATGATGACGACGAGGAGGAAGTCGTCGTCGACCGCGGCGAGGCCCCTGAAGGCCTCCAGCCCAAACGCGCCGACGAGAAGTTGTGCCCGAGCTGTTTCCTCCTCGTTCGTTCGAACGCTCCCGGCTGCCCGGTCGAGGACGATTCCTGCCCGATCTTCAACTGAGATGACCGTCGGGAGAGATCGAGTCGATCGACTGATCGACGTGATCGTCGCGGTTCCGATCTGCAGCGCCGTTGCCACGCGCCGGGCGGCGTCGATCGCTGCTCGGTTGGTCCTGGGCAGCGTGCCCGGGGCACCGACGCGACTCGGGGGACAGAGTGATGCCCCAGAGGTCGAGCCAGTTGAACCGATCCGCGCGGACGAGGCAAACGTGATGGCTCACGATGGCGCCGACATCGAGGGCGACACCGAGTACACCACATCGATCGAAGCAGTCTCACCGGCGCCCGGAGCGGAGTTCCCCATCGCTGATTACGACCATCTCGCTGCGCGACAAGTGATCGATCGACTCGGATCGCTCGATGCGGACGAAGTCGCTGTCATCGCTGCCCATGAACGCGGGCATCGCCGGCGGAGCACGGTGCTCGCCGCTCTCGAGCAACTCGGCGCATGATCGATCCCGAGGTCCGCCGTGCCGAACCCGCCGACGCCGATCAGCTTCGCCATCTCGAGTCGGTGGCGCGAAGTGCGCTGGTCGATCAGCGTGGTGGCCTGCGTTGGTTGGCCACCAACCCCGAGCGCGGGGCGAGCTGGGAGGCGGTGATCGCCACGTCGAGTGTGTTCGTGGCCCACATCGACGGCCTCGTCGTGGGCTATCTCGTTGCATCCCGACGCGGCGA
Source organism: uncultured Acidimicrobiaceae bacterium (assembly GCA_963699815.1). Classification (GTDB taxonomy): domain Bacteria; phylum Actinomycetota; class Acidimicrobiia; order Acidimicrobiales; family Ilumatobacteraceae; genus Ilumatobacter. The sequence continues at coordinate 59,088 of CAVOVK010000015.1, forward strand.
CGTGCTCGAGGTGGATGAGGTGTTCGTACTCGAGGAGGCACGCGAACTCGGGTTCGGTGACGAGCTGCTCGCAGCTGCGCTCGCCGACGGCCGGGCCGGCGGGATGCGATTGCTCGAGGCGCAGGCGCTGCCGGGCGACCGCAACACCAAGAATCTCTACGAGCGCGGCGGGCATCAAGGCCCGGCTCATCACGGTGTCGACCGAGCTCTGAAGTTGCTTCGGTCGAAGGTCAGCGTCCGCTCCAGATGGGTGTCCGCTTCTCGATGAACGCGGTCAACCCCTCCTTGAGGTCGTCGGAGGCCATGACGCGACGAAGCGCATCGTTGGTCATTCCGATCAGCGTCGCATCGTCCTCGGTGGCAGCGGCGCGCACGACGGCTCTCGATTCCCAGACCGCCATGGGTGCACAGGCGGTGATCTGTGCGGCGAGTTCCAATGCCTCATCGAGGACGGCGCCGGGTTCGGTCGAGCACGCGACACCAGACCGAGGTCGTATGCCCGCTGCGCCGGAATCGGCTCGCCGGTGAGGATTGCTTCCATCGCGGCTGCCTGGCCGATGGCACGGGGCAAACGAAACAGCCCGCCCGCGCCGGCGACGAGGTTACGCTTCGCCTCGGCCAGGCCGAACGCCGAGCGTGTCGTCGCGACCACCAGGTCAGCGGCGAGGACGAGTTCGCATCCGCCCACGGTCGCCAGGCCGTCCACTGCGGCGATGATCGGCTTCTTGCGATCGCGGTAGGCGAATCCGCCGAATCCGCCACGCCTGGTGTTCAATGATGCGGCATCGCCGCTGTTGATCGCCTTCAGGTCCGCGCCGGCGCAGAACACCGGACGCGCCTGACCGTCGATATTGGCGGTGAGGACGCCGACCCAGGTGGCGTCGTCCGTCTCCAGCCGATCGATGGCGGTCTCGAGGCCGAGGGCCACGTCCCCGTTGACGGCGTTGCGTGCCTCGGGTCGATTGAGGGTGATGATGGCGACGTGGCCGCGGGTCTCGTACTCGACGATGTCAGGCATGCGCCGAGAGTATCGACAGCTGTGAAACGGCTACGAAGCCGTCGGACCGCCGGCCGCCTCGTCGGCAGCCGCCACATCGATCTGCTCCGATGACGCAGCGATGTCCGCCGCCGGCTCGTTCTCCGCGTGCGCCGGTTCTGGTGGAGCCGCTTCGGACGTGACTGCCGATTCTGTCGATGCGGCCGGCGTCGGTGCTGGTGAGGCGGGTTCGGGTGGTGCCGACTCAGTCGGTGTGTCGTCCGTGGGAGCCGGTTCTGGTGGAGTCGCTTCGGAAGCCACGGACGACTCGGGCGGAGCTGATTCGGTGGCGTCGGGCGCCACTTCCGCGGAGACCGACCCAGCAGAGGAGGCCTCTGCCGCAGCTGAGATCATCTCAGCAGCGTCTGCAAGCTCGTCTGATGGCTCCGGGGGATGCTCCGCTGATCCGGAGGCCCGAGGCGCAACGCCCGGTGTCGTGCTGGCTTCGGTGGGCACTCCTGCGACCGTGGGGGTCTCGCCGGGTGATGTGTCGGCGGGGGGAGTCGCGACGGCGTTCTTCGACGAGGCCTCGTCGTCAGTGTGCTGTTTGGCTTTCGGCGAGGCGGCGTCGACGTGCTGTTCGGCTTTCGGCGGTGCCGTGTCCGAGCGCTTGGCGCCGCGGTCGTTGGGGCTCTGCCGCGCCTTGTCGCGCCGGCGGGCACCGGACTCGCCATCCTTGCGCTGGCGGGGATTGGTGCGCAGCGGTTTGGGCATCGGCGCCTTGGGGTCGACCTCGATCTCGAACAGCACTGCAACCTGGGGGAGCGCAGGGGCGAGGCGCTTGAGGGTCGCCATCAGTTCGTCGCTGACCACGTCGGGTCGACGGGCCGGCTTCACGAGTGAACGGACCGGCGAGAATGCGGCAGCCTCCAGCATCGCAGCCCACCGCTCGGGGGTGTCCATCGGTGCCAGCGAGGCGTTGACGCTGTCCGCGAGCCGCTGGGCGATATCGACCGGGAACGGCACGCCCGCCTTGGGCGGCTGCGAGGACAACCTCAGGGCCCGGATGACGCGTCCGACGGCCAGCGCAGCATCGACGTCGCCGAACCACAACACGAGCTCCTGCTCCTGCTTGTGGGCCAAGGCGGCCTTGAGCTCGCCGGCGAGTGCCACGGCAGCCTCGTCACGGGCCACGGTCGGATCTCCTGAGGCGGCCACGACGCTGCGCAGGTCACGCAGATCGAGATGTTCCATCTGGCGCTGAGCGGCCTCGGCCCGGTCGAACCACTCCGCGAGTCGAAGCTTGGGCAACAGCTCCTCGGCCATCTTCATCACCGAGGCCTCCGGCATCGGTGGGCGTCCTTCAGCGGCGGCCCGGTCGTTCTCTTCGCGTACCCGCTGGCGCACGGCCCCGAGCCCTTGGAGCGCGAGCTCGGCAATCGCACGCTGCTCTTCGGGCAACTCGGCGAGTACCGCATTGCGATGTGCCTTGCCTGGGCGCAGACGCTTGGGCTTGGGGCGCTGCGGGACTTCGGGCGGGGGAGTGAACGACGGACCCCGTCGCCCGCCCTGACCGTCTCGCCGTCGCGGGTCTCCACGGCCGTCGGAGCGACCGCCGTCGGGGCGTGACCCGGTGTCTCGGCCCCGTGAATCGCCGCTGCCCGACCGTTTGTCGCGGCCTCGATCGTCGCGGTCGCGGCGCGGGCGACGGTCGCCGTCGCGGCTCCCGCGTCCGCCGCGATCGTTGCGATCGCGCTTCGCCCTCGTCTCGACGACTGGCTGAAAATCCTGCTCGGCGGGCAGCAACTCGATGACAGCGGGAGCGGTCTTCTCGCGTGCCTGCACGACGCCGAGCACCGTGATGCCGTCGATCTCCTGGTCGACCTCGACCTTCAGCTCGTCGCCGACCTTCGAGCCAGCCGGGAGGACCGAGCTGTCGACAACGCCCTTGGGCTGCCGCGCGCCGGCGGCCCTCCAGGTCCAGGTGCCGTCACCGAGCGCGCTGGTGAGTTCGATGTCGATCCGTCGAGACATGGGGCACCACGGTACCGCCTGGAGGCCCCTCAGCACCATTGACACAGGGGCCGAGCGGGCGAGTACCGTCGCCGGGATGCCCATCTACACGCTCGGCTCCCAGATCCCCCAGATCGACGCCGACGCCTATGTGCACCCCGACGCAGTGATTATCGGCTCGGTCACCATCGGATCCCGAAGCTCGGTGTGGCCGGGTGCGGTGCTGCGTGGTGACGAGGGCGAGATCGAGGTCGGCGAGTGCACGAGTGTGCAGGACAACAGCGTCCTGCACACCACGCCGGACCTGCCGACGGTTGTCGGCGATCGATGTGTGATCGGCCACATCGTGCATCTCGAAGGCTGCACCGTGCTCGACGACGTGCTGATCGGAAACGGCGCGATCCTACTCCACGAGGTCATCGTCCATCCGTGGTCGATCGTCGCAGCCAACTCGGTCGTGCTGAATGGCACGGTCGTACCGTCCGGGTCGATCGCTGTCGGCTCGCCTGCCGTCGTGAAGGAAGGACGCGCCCGGCGAGAGCTGATCACCGAGGGTGTCGAGGCGTACGTGGCTCGCGCCGAGCGGTTCCGTACCGATCTGCGTCGGATCGACTGATGCGGATGTTGGTGCTCAGCGTCCCCATCGCGGACGCAGAGCTTGCCGCCGATCGGTTGTGGACTGCCGGTGCTCGAGCGGTCGAGGAGTGCCATGCCGCCACCGGGTTCGCCCGGCTCCGAACGGTGCTGGCCGATTCCGACTCGACGTCGTTGCGTCGTCTCGGGATTCTCGCACCGACGTGGACAGTGACGTTCGAGGATGCCGATGACGTGGCGGCGGAGTCATGGCGTGAGTTCGCCCAGCCGATCCGGGTGAACGATTCGCTCGTCATCCGGCCGGCCTGGCACCCGCGGTCGGCAGTGCCGGGCATCGTCGAGATCGGGATCGAACCGGGTGGGAGTTTCGGGCTCGGCGATCACCCGACCACTCGGCTGTCGGCCGATGCCGTATGGCGGCTGGTTCGTCCAGGGGACCGGGTGCTCGACGTCGGCTGCGGCAGTGGCGTGCTCTCGATCGTCGCCGTCCTGCGCGGGGCGGACCGCGTGCGAGCGATCGACGTCTCCGAAGCGGCCCGCGAGGCCACCATCGACAACGCCCAGCGAAACCTGGTCGGTGATCGCATCGATACGGACAGCACACCGATCGACGAGATCTCCGGGTCGTTCGACATCGTGGTGGCGAACATCCTCGCTCCGGTGCTGGTGTCGATGGCGGCCGATTTCCGCCGACTGGTCGCCGCCGGTGGATGCTTGCTGGTGTCCGGTGTGCTGGCTGATCGCTACGAGCATGTGCTCACTGCGCTCGAACCTATGTGCGTCGTGGCAACCTCCGATCTCGACGGCTGGTCACTGATCGAGTTGCGCCATGCGGCAGTGTCGGCGGACGGGTCAGCGTTGGAGTAGCCGCCGGATCGCGGCGGCCGCCGGTTGGGCGGGAACAGCCCCGGCGACCGTGGTCGCCAGCGCGCCGGCGGCAGCCGCCCACCGGGTGGCGCCGAGCAGATCGTCGCCCGCCGCGAGGCGTGCGGCCAACGCCCCGCAGAATGCGTCGCCAGCGCCCGTCGTGTCGACGACCGGTACCTCGAAGGCTGCGATGTGCGTGACGCCTTTGGCGGTGTGTACGTCGACGCCGTCGCCACCGAGCGTGGTCACCACGGCCTCGCATCCTGCGTCGAGGAGCTGTCGGACCCCGCCCAGCTGTTGTAGCTCGCGCTGGTTCGGCACGATCACGTCGCACAGGGCGATCAGCTCGACCGGTAGGGGAGCAGCGGGCGCCGGGTTCAAGATCACGATACTGCCGTCGGCCCGCGCCGACGTGAGGATCGACCGAACGGTCGCGATCGGGATCTCGAGTTGAGCGAGCACGACTTTGGCCTGCGGCCGATCGGGGCTGGGCGAAACGGAAGCGTTTGCGCCGGGGATCACGACGATCGAATTCTCGCCGGTTGCATCGACGACGATCAGGGCTCGTCCGGTGGGGGCATCGACGGTGGTCGTGCATTCCGCATCGATGTGCTCGCCGGCGAGCACGCCACGCAGCCGGTCGCCGGCATCGTCCGAGCCGAGTGCTCCGACGAATGCGGTCAACGCGCCGGATCTGGCTGACGCGACCGCCTGATTGAGCCCCTTGCCACCGGGGTGCTCGGCATACGCCGTACCGAGAACGGTCTCGCCGGGTAGTGGTAGACGAGCGGTGCTGGCGACCAGGTCGAGATTGGCGCTACCGACGACGCAGACGTCGAATCGGCCTGCCACCGTCTCGTCGATCTCAGCTGGCAGAACGGGCGCGGACACCGATCGGGGCGATCAGGCGGAAACCGGCCGCATGCCGTTCGTCCTCGCTCTCACCGCCCCAGAACCCGTATTCGTGCTGGTCGCGTGCGAACTGTTGGCAGCTGATACGAACCGAGCAACTGGCGCACACCTCGCGAGCGGTCGCTTCGCGCCGTTCGCGTGCCTGGGGCCGTTCGGCCGGTGTTGGGAAGAAGAGGTGGGTGAGACCCTTGCAGGCTGCTTGACGCATCCAGTCGTCCTCGGTGGTGTCCCGAGTACCGATGATCTCGACTGCTGCCACGAAGGACCCCCTACCCATTGCCCGGGCCGAGCCCGGATAGACATCTTGAGTGCTGAATGCTGGCTTCAGCGAGCCGATCCCGCCCCAACAACGACCTCGACAGAAGAGCGACAATAGGCGTCGGTAATCGTCCAGTCAATTGCATGCTGCAAGTATCACCGAAGCGTGGATTCGTCCGACCTCGTCGGCCGAGGTATGGACGCCCCGGGATGTGTACGGTTGCGCCAATGGAGGTCGCCGAACGGATACGAATCCAAGGGGCGGCGCTCACCTCCGCGGAGCGCCGGGTGGCGGAGGCGATCTTGGCCGCGCCGCAGGCCGTCGGATTCGGCACTGTTGCCGATCTCGCCCGTGCCGCTGGCGTCGGCGCCGCTTCGGTGGTTCGACTGGCGACGAAACTCGGCTTCGACGGGTATTCCGACCTGCAACAGTGTGTCCAGCGCGACCTCACGCGTCAGTTGCGTCCTGCAGCCGAACGGATCCACGACACGGTGGCGGGCTCCCGGTCCGATCACGCCGCGGCCGAGCTCTCCAACGTGCGCACCACGCTGGAGGGTGCTCACGAGCAGGCGCTCGGGCAGCTCGTAGATCGCCTCTCCGATCTCTCGCGTCCGGTCGCCATCATCTCGGGCGACGCCTCGGCAGGCGTGGCCCATCAGTTCACGACTCAACTCCTTCAGCTCCGCCCCGGTGTGAGTTCGATCCGGGGCAGCGAGGTCACGGTTCGGCGCGAACTCGCATTGCTCGACCAGGACGCCACCGTGGTCGTGATCGATCTGAGGCGCTACGAGCAATGGGTGCTCGACGCCCACCGCATCGTGCATGATCGTCGTATCTGGTCGGCTGGATTGACCGACAGCGTGTTGTCACCGATCGCTGCCAACGCTGCGGTCACCTTCCTGGTCGCGGCGGGCTCGATGGGGCCCTTCGACAGCCACGTCGGCACGCTGGCTTTGCTCAACCTGATTGCCATCGACGTAGCGACGGCATTGCGGCAGTCGGCCACCGAACGGCTCGGTGTCGTCGAAGCGGTGTGGACCGAGGGGGGCTCGCTCACCGACGGTGGCACCACATGATGCCCACGGCGACCCTGGCTGCCTCCCTGCGTCGATAGCCTGCGCGTTGTGTCTGCCAGCGTCGCCGAAGAAGCAAATCGTCGTCGCACGTTCGCGATCATCAGCCATCCGGATGCCGGCAAGACCACGCTCACGGAGAAGTTCCTGCTCTATGCCGGCGCGCTCGGCGAAGCTGGTGCCGTCAAAGCGAGAGCCGGGCGTCGGTCGGCGACCAGCGACTGGATGGAGATGGAGCAGAAGCGGGGAATCTCCATCAGCTCGACGGCGCTGTCGTTCGACTATCGAGATCATCAGCTGAACCTGCTCGACACCCCCGGTCACCGCGACTTCTCCGAGGACACATACCGCGTGCTGTCGGCTGTCGATGCCGTCGTCATGGTGCTCGACAGCGCGAAGGGCATCGAGCCGCAGACGTTGAAGTTGTTCGAAGTCTGTCGTTCGCGCCATCTGCCGGTGATCACCTTCCTCAACAAGTACGACCGTCCGGGCCGCGAGCCGCTCGAACTGCTCGACGAGATCGAGGAGCAGATCGGGCTCCGTCCGACACCGGCAACCTGGCCGGTCGGTATCTCCGGCGACTTCCGGGGCGTGGTGGATCGTCGCACCGGAGAGTTCACGCGTTTCACCAGAACGGTGCGGGGGAGTGCGATCGCGCCGGAGGAGCTCGTCGACGCCGAGCGGGCAGCCATCGAGGAGGGCAAGGCCTGGGCCCATGCCCAGGAGGAGTCGGGACTGCTCGACGCGATCGGCGCCGATGTCGACCTCGAATCGTTCCTTGCCGGCAACTCCACGCCGCTGTTCGTCGGCTCGGCGCTCACCAACTTCGGAGTGCGCAGCCTGCTCGACGCGATCGTCGATCTCGCGCCGGCGCCCGAACCCCGCGAGACGATCGACGGGGGCCGACGCCCGCTCGATGGTGAATGTTCGGCGTTCGTCTTCAAGGTGCAGGCGAACATGGATCGATCGCATCGCGATCGCATCGCGTTCGTGCGCATCTGTTCGGGCCGGTTCGAGCGCGGGATGGTGCTCACCTGTGACCGCACCGGCAAACCATTCGCGACGAAGTACGCCTCGACGGTGTTCGGTGCCGAGCGGACGACGGTGGACGAGGCGTATCCCGGCGATGTCGTCGGGCTCGTGAATGCAACCGGCCTGAACATCGGCGACTCGTTGTTCGAGTCGGAGCCGGTGACGTTCCCACCGATCCCGCGCTTTTCGCCGGAGGTGTTCGCAAGTGCGAGACCGCTCGACACCGGCAAGTCCAAACAATTTCGCAAGGGTCTCGCGCAACTCGACGAAGAGGGCGTGGTACAGGTGCTCCACGATCCCGACATGGGTGACAGTGCTCCCGTGCTCGCCGCCGTCGGCCAGCTCCAGTTCGACGTCTTCGCCAACCGGCTCGACGTGGAGTTCAACTCGCCGATCGAGGTGCTGTCGGCGCCCTACGACTCGATCCGCCTCACCGACGACGACTCCGCCAAGCGTTTGCGTGAGATCGGCGGCATCCGAATCATGCAACGGGGCGACGGCAGGCTCGTTGCGCTGTTCGAGAGCAGGTACCGGCTGCAGCGCATCGAGAAGGACGAGCCCGAACTGGTGCTCGACCACATCATCGCCGGCTGAGGTCGACGGCTTCCCGGGCACGGCGAGGCGTCCGCACCGGTGCAACGCTCTGCGAACCACGCCGACTCGGGCCTGTTCGGGGGCCTCAGTCAGCGGCGGCCCAGGACATCGGCGGAGTCGTGGCGATCGCCCCCGGTCGGGCGGCGACCACAGTTGGGATCGCATTCAGTACCGAGCCGGCGACCCCGAGCGGCTCGACGGAAGTTCGACCAGCGAGGTGGTCGGGGAGCGTGAGGCCGAACCCGAGATCGACACCCGGCGTCCCATCGATCCGGATCCGCCAGGTGTCCATGTGGGCGGGGTCGACGTGTGTTCGATCCATCGCCCAGGCGAGGCGGAGCTCCACGACCGAATCGTCATCGATGACGCCGCGCCAACACCAGTCGAGGTGGCTCACGGTGCCGGGCGAGATCGTTCCGGCCGCGACATCGAGGCGATGGGCAGTGGTGAGCCCCCGATGGCTCCGAACGATTCGGGCCAGGTGAAAGCCGAGTCGCCCGGCGAGCGAGGCGACCGTCTCCTCGAACATCGCGTTGAGCGTGCGAGCCGGCGCCCAGTCGTCAGCGTTCATGTCGATGGCGTCGGGTTGTGCGCCGAACCCGAGCAGCCCGAACACGTAGTCGGCACTGCGCATCTCATGGCACATCGCGACTTCAGCGATCGAGACGCGGCTCACGTCGAGGCACACCGATGACGCGACCACGGCCAGCTGTTCGGCGGCAAAGCCCGGGTTCAGTCCCGCACCCATGAAGCTCGAGCGACCTTCGGCGCACGCCCGGTCGATGCGATCGCGGCGTTCGGCGGTCCAGTGCAGCGGGAACGTGTTGCCGTTGATGCTGATCACGTTCTTACCGGAGCGCAGCAGCCGCACGATGTCGTCGTCATGAGCGTCGTAGGCGTCGGCCAGGCGGGCGGCGTGGATGACGACATCGGCTTCGATCGCTTCAATCTCGTCGAGCGAGCCGGTGGCGAGCACACCGATCGGTGGGCGGCGCAGCAGTTCGCCGACGTCACGGCCGACCTTGTCGTCGCCGTACGCAAAGACGCCGACCAGCTCCATCCCCGGGCGATCGAGCACGCCGCGAGCGCAGCAGCCCATCGCGCCCGTCGCCCACTGGATCACCCGAATCGTCATGTGTGCTCTCGCTGCCACTCGTCCTGGTTGACGAGCAGGAACAGCCAGATCATCGCGGGGACAGCGGTGATGGCGGCGAATCCGAACACGATCACCAGGCCGATCAGGGTGGATCGCGCCCCGGCGCCCTCGCTGATCGTAAGGTGGTCGACGAGCAGGTCGGGGTACTGGGCGACTCCCCATCCGACCACGACCGACGCCACGGCGATCACGGCGGTGAGCCGAGCGATCGCCCATCGCCGCTGTCGCAACAGCAGCAGAGTTGCGCTGCCGGCGACCGCCGATGACACCACGAAGACGAGTCCGCGGGTATGGAGGCCGCTCGCCAGTGTCTCGGCATCGAGTTCGAGCGTGACCGCCGCCGCCAACGCGGCGCCGCCGGCCACGAGCCCCGACCAGAACGCTTTCGTACCCAGCTGATCGGCAAGCTGGTGATCGCCCCCGCGTTGTGCATCGGCCGCCAGGAACGTGGCGGCCAGGAAGGCCACGGTGAGCACGGCGAGTACGCCGCCGATCCACGACGTCGGCCCGGTCCACGACGACCAGATGTCGCCGGAACCGGCTATCGGCAGCACGTCCGCTCGCGATCGCACCGGCGATCATGCCGAGGAAGAACGGCGTCACGACCGAGGACGCCGCGAACACGATGCCGTGCAATTGGGCCTCTCGCACCGACGACGAGAACTTCCGAAACGCAAATGCACCGCCCCGCAGCACGATCCCGAGCCCGACCAGCAGCCAGGGAATGTACAAGGTCGTCATGATCGCCCCGAACGCGGTCGGGAACCCCGTCCACAAGAAGACCAAGATGTAGACCAGCCAGACGTGATTCGCCTCCCACACCGGGCCGATGGACCGATCGATCTGGGAGCGTAGGTGGGCTCCCCGGCGGGCGTCACCGGCCAGCAGATCCCACACGCCGCTGCCGAAGTCGGCGCCTCCCAGGATCGCATAGGCGACGACGCCGAGGAACATCAGTGCAGCCGTGAGGTCGGCGAGGTTCATGGCGGTTGTGCCCCGACCGGACACCAGGTCGCCACCCGGCCCATACGGCGTGGGGAGATCGAGGACAGCGTCCTCGCGCCAGCGCCTCGCCATGCCCAGCAGCACCTTGGCAGCGATCACGGTCATACTCGCGTAGATCAGCACCATGGCGGTCAGGGTGATCCAGATACCCGAGTTGGTGGTGACGGCTTCCTCGACGCGCATCACCCGATACACGATCCAGGGTTGCCGACCCACCTCGGTCGTGGTCCAGCCGGCCTCGAGCGCGATCCAGGCCAGCCCGCCTGCAGCGACAGCGGCCCTCAGGAACCATCGCGACTCGAAGACGGCATCCGAGTCGCCGTATCGCCGACGTCGCAGCGCCCACCATGCCGCGATGGCGATCATCGCAGTCCCCGCGCCGACCATGAGCTGGAATGCGAGATGCACCACGTTGGCCGGCGGCTGTTCGTCGGACGGAATCCGGTCGAAGCCGATGATCTCGGTGTCGAACGAGCCGCCGGCGAGCAACGATCCCAGCTTGGGTATCTCGATGCCCCACCTGACCTCGCCATCGATCAACACCCCACCGACCACGACCGGGGCATTCGTCTCGGTGGTGGTCGCCAACTCCATCGCGGCGAGCTTGGATGGCTGTTGGGTGTCGAGGCGATCGCCGGCGATGTGGCCGATCACGGGCTGCAGGAGAGCAGCGATCGCTGCGAACACGAACGGCACGGTGAATCCGAGGCGGTGCGAGCGGTCGCGTCGGCCGCGCAGCATCCCAACCGCGTACACGGCGGCAACGAGGAAACCGGTGACGGCGTACGCGGCCACGAACATGTGGGCGAATTGTGGCCACAACGCATCGTTGAACATGGCGGCCACCGGGTCGACATCGGTGACCGTCCCGTCCGGGAGGATTGTGAACCCGGCTGGGGCGTTCATCCAGGCGTTCACGGCCAGGATGCAGAACGTACCGAGCAGTCCCGAGAGCATGATCGGAATCAACGTGCGCAGATGCACTTCTGGCCGCAGCCTGCCCCACCCGTACAGGTAGATCCCCAGGAAGATCGCCTCCAGGAAGAAGGCGATGCCCTCCATGGCGAACGGAAGCCCGATCACATCGCCGTACGTCGACATCAGACCCGGCCACAAGAGCCCCATCTCGAAGCTCAGGATCGTGCCGGACACGGCACCGATCGCGAACAGGACGGCCGACGCCTTGCCCCACTTCTTCGCGAGCGAGCGCTTCGGCGTCGTCGTCACGAATGCCCCGGCGGTGGAGCACGTAGATCATCGCCGGGAATGCCACTCCGAAGCAGGACAGCACGATGTGGAACCCGAGCGAGAGCGCCATCTGATCACGCGCCGCCATCAACTGCTCGACGGCCAACATGCTCAATACCTGCCCGTGGTCACGCGACACCGTGGGGAGAGGGGCTCACAGCATTGCAGCGTAGGGAGCCTCCGGTGGAGCATGGCGAGTTGTGACGTCGATCACGACGCGAACGGATCACCGAACCCACGGGTTCGGCACCACTACAGTTTCGTCATGACGGAATCAGGACGATGCAGGTGGTGCAGGAGGGTGCTGCCCGACCGTGTCGGTCCCGGCCGCCCGCGGCAGTTCTGCTCCCAGAGATGCCGGCAGTGGGACTGGGTGTCGCGGCAGCGAGCACGCGAGCTCGAACTGAGCGAAGGCGAGTTGGTGATCGCGCGCAGTGAGCTCGACGCACTGCATGACGATCTGTACGTGTTGGCGTGCGCGGTGGATGACGCCGAGCGAGACCTGGCAGCGGCCGGTGGGAAACCGACAGCGAGCGAGCTGCGCGATCTCATCGGTTGGCTGCTCGACGCGGCCAAACCCCTCAGGGACCGAGAACTCTCCGCACCCGACGTACCACCCCGCAAAACGTCATGACGATATTCGGCCGTTGGCACAGTGGAGCGGTGGGCGCCAGAAGTGTCTGATCGCGGGGTCGCCCGCCGGTGAACTCCGCGGCGGCCTGGCGGCCGTGAGACGACGTGTCAGATCGGCCGAGCGATCTTCGAGGCTATGGGCGCAGGGCTGGTGATCGAGGGCTGGACACCGACGTCAGCTCGATGGTGATGTGACGTGTGTGACCCGTGGCGCGATCTCCTGTTTCTGGACTCAACGCCCATAATCTCCGTTATGTCAACTAAGCCGGGCGCGGCTGACATTCCTTCTGGAAATCGTCAAGACTGATTGCGCCGTATGTCCAGTTCAGGAGGCCGAGCCGCCTGCTGATCCCTCGATCGGATTCCAGCGGCACTGCGGGCGCACCGATACCCAACTGTCCCTGTTGGAGGAGGAACCGCCGTCATGCAACGCTCGATCACATCTCGCCACAGAGCGCGCCGCCACGTGCTCAGCGCGCGCTCGCGATTGGCGTGGTGCTCTCGTTGTCGCCCGTCCTTGGCGGCACGGTCGTAGCCGACGCTCCCGCCTCCGCAGTGACCGGGCTGGCGCGTGGCGCACGTGGTGACTCCGTCCGGGCCGTTCAACAGGCGCTCGTCAACCAAGGTGTGTCGGTTGCCGGCGGAGTCGACGGCATCTTCGGCGCCGGTACCGAGGCCGCGCTCAAAGCGTTCCAGAAGCAGCATGGTCTGCGCCGGACCGGGACGGTCGACGAGGCAACCGCGCTCGAGCTCGGGCTGTCGTCCAGTCCCCTGCTGGGCCTGACACAGGGTGTTCGCGGTGCCGCCGTCGTCGACCTGCAACAGAAGCTGATGGCGGCGGGAGTCCACGTACCGGGCGGCGCCGACGGCGTGTTCGGTGCCGGCACGTCAGAGTCCGTCAAGCAGTTTCAGAAGCAGCACTCCCTCTCCCCCACGGGCCAGGTGGATGCCTCCACCGCTGCGGCCCTGATCGGGAGTCCTGCCCCGGCGAGCGCCCCTGCCACCTCTTCGAGTTCTTCGGCCCTCGTCGGGTTGAAGATCGGCAGTCGGGGATCTGCAGTCAAGAAGCTGCAGAAGAAGTTGATGGCGGCGGGTTTCACGGTCGTCGGCGGGGCCGATGGAGTCTTCGGCGTACTCACCTCGAACGCGCTGCGTTCGTTCCAGAACGCGAACGGGTTGAGCGTGACCGGTGTGGTCGACCAAGCAACCGGCTCGGTGTTGTCGAAGGTCAAGACGGGCGCCGCGACGAGCGGCGAAACCCCGCACGATCCCACGGTGACCTCGTCTCCCCTGCTCGGTCTGAAGTACGGGTCGCTCGGATCGGACGTGAAGGCGCTGCAGCAGGCGCTGATCAACGCCGGCGTGAGGGTTCCCGGTGGGGCTGATGGCGTGTTCGGGTTGGCCACCCAGTCGGCCTTGAAGACGTACCAGGCGACTCGTGGCATCGGTCAGACGGGTCGCGTCGACGAGACGACCGCGCACACGCTCGGCTCTACCGGCGGCGCTGCTTCGACGGGCACGAGCCCGTTGGTCGGGCTGAAGTACGGCTCGCTCGGCAACACGGTGAAGCAGCTCCAGGAGGCGCTGATCAAGGCCGGAGTCACGGTGCGCGGTGGGGCGGACGGCATCTTCGGGCCGGCGACGATCAACGCTGTGAAGGAGTTCCAGAAGTCGCAAGGGATCGACGCGACCGGAACCGTCGACGCCGCGACGGCGTCGGCGCTCGCGAATCCGAAGGCCGCCACGGACGGGCGCTCGCAGGACGCGGGCGGCTACCCGGTGTATGGCGAGAAGGGTGCCCGCGTGGTCTCGCTCCAGTCGGCGCTGGTCAACGCCGGCATCGCCGTTCGGGGCGGAGTGGATGGCGACTTCGGCGCCGGTACCAGCGCCGCGGCCATCGAGTTTCAACGAGCGAATGGTCTCAACGTCACCGGCAAGATCGACAGCGCGACCGCTGCTGCGCTGGGACTCGAGAAGGCGCCGGCTCCGGCTGCTCCTGACACGACGAACGTGGCGATCTCCGTGTTCCCGGTGCAAGGCCGCTGTGCATACGGCGACAGCTGGGGGTATACACGCAGTGGCGGGCGCACCCATCTGGGCGTCGACATCATCGCCAAATCCGGCAAGCTGCTCTACGCCGTGGAGAGCGGCAGGATCACGAAGGTCTACTACGACTATCCGGGTTCGCTCGCCGGAAACGGCCTACGCCTCACCCGCGCCGACGGCACCTACTACTTCTACGCCCACCTCGCGGGCTTCGCCGATGGCATCGGCAACGGTTCGAAGGTGAAGGCGGGTCAGATTCTGGGCACTGTCGGGGCCACCGGCAACGCCGGCACCGCTCACCTCCATTTCGAAGTGCACCCCGGCGGAGGCGCGGCCGTGAATCCGTATCCGGTCGTGAAGGCCGTCGACGGCTGCTCGATCACCGATCCACTGCCGCAGAACTGACAACCGGTTGCCGGTTCTCGGCCGAACACGGCAACGAGTCGGTAGTGCTCCCTGGTGAGGCACGGACTGGCGCTCGCCGAGATGGCACGGACACTTCGAAGCCGATGGACGATTCTGACGAGTGAGCCTGCCGACCGGACTGGGTAGAGTTCCAACCTCTCCGGCGTTGTGCGTGGGTGAATCGTTCGATGGGACTCTTCGGTGAGTGATACTCCTCAAGTTGTCATGGTGATCGGTCAAGGCCGGAGCGGAACGAGCCTGCTGTCGAGCGTGCTCCGCGAACTCGGGTACAAGATTCCCCAGCCAGAGATCCCGGCGGACGAGACCAACCCACGAGGGTTCGGTGAGCCGGCTTGGCTCGTTGACTTCCACAAGAAACTCCTGAAGAAGTGCATGGTCGAGAACTCGGATGCTCGGCCGTCGGCGTTCGCCTCCACGCTCGACCTCGTCGCCAGGAACGAGCAGTACCGAAGCATGGCGCGAACCTGGCTCGAAGATCAGTTCGCCGACGCCGGCTTCGTGCTGCTCAAGGATCCGAGGCAGTTGTGGTTCACGACGTTCTGGGAGGACGTCGCTCTGGAGCTCGGCATCGACGTCGCGTACGTGACGACGTTGCGAGCACCGTGCGAAGTCGTCGCGAGCAAGCAACACTGGTACGACTTGAACGCGTCGGCGACCAACTCGACAGCCGGCTGGATCAACACCATGTTGTATGCCGAACGAGCTACGCGCGATCGCTCGCGGGGATTCGTCGCGTTTTCGACGCTGGTGTCGGATTGGGTCTCGGCGGTCGGTCAACTCGATGCCCAGGCGAGCCTTCCGCCGGTGCGGCGCGCGCCGACGAGGTTCTACCGGAAAGCGGACGCTCTGGTCGACCCCTCGCTGCACAGAACGACGGGAACGTGGGCCGACCTCGGGGTACCCGCACTTCTGACGGATCTCGCCGATCGGGTCTGGCGTCAGTTGAGCGAGCTCGCGGACCCGGAGGGTACGTCCCTGCGTTTTGATGCCGAGTTCGACGCTCTGCGCTCGGAGTACCGAGAGTTGTACGAATGGACCGAGGCGGTTGCGCAGTCGACGGCAACTGCGGCACGCCGTGCTGGGCTGCGCGAGGGCCGGCGGCTCGAACGTCTCAAACGGGCCGGTGCCATCGAAGCCGAGCAGGGTCGATGAACGTCGCGACCACAGGATTACCTGCGAGCGGCGATGCTCACGGCCCACGTGAACTCGTCAACGACGAACGTCTCGCCGACTTCGATCGCCGATGGCAGTGGGCCGTCGGTGCTACGGGTGCCATCACGGCGATCCTGCGGGTCAGGAACGAAGCGGTCAATCTGCCGTACGTGCTGCCGCCGCTCTTTCGCAGCGTCGAACGGATCGTTCTGATCGACAATCAGTCGACCGACGGCACCTCCGAACTGGCCACACGCCTGGCGACCGAGTGCGGTGCGAGCGAGCGACTGACGGTGCTGTCCTATCCGTTCGACGTCGCGAGATGCGGAAGTGAACATCGCCGGACACCGCCAACCTCCGTGCACAGTCTCACCTATTTCTACAATTGGTCGTTCAGTCATGTCGTGACCTCCTACGCGATGAAGTGGGACGGCGACATGGTCTTGACCGAAGCCGGCGAACGTCTGGTGAGCGCCCTCGCCTGGCGACTCGAAGGTACGCAGGCCGTCGCATCGTTGTCGCTGTACTCGTTGTGGGTCGTGTCGGACGATCTTGCCTATTTCGACGTCTCGCTCGACAACGATGAAGTGCGATTGTGGCCGAATCGTCGAGGAATCCAGTTCGTGAAGGCACGGAACTACGAGTCGATCAGAACCCTGAAGTTGCCCCGTATCGCTCTCGCACCGGGGTATTGCTTCGAGATCAAACGCCTGTCGGAGAACGAGTTCGATCACTGGACGCATCCGGACGACTTCAACGACTCCGAGAGCGACGTTCCCAAGAAGAGTCGGGAGTGGCAGGTCGCGCAGGAACTGGCCGCCGGCAATCGGCCTCCTGACATGGTGGCGATCGAGGCTGAGCCCGGTGAGCCGGTGATCGAGACGGTTCGCACGATGTCTCGTCGCCGGTGGGAAGAGGTCTTGGCGTCCCGATAGCCGCCACCCTGTCCGTCGCACCGCGCTGACGCCGCGGCAGGCCGGTCGAGGTTGATCGCATCGTCGCGACATCCGTGCCGTGTCGACCGATCGGTCCGTGGTGCCTTCGGCTCCGAGGCCTTACGCTGCGCCGGATGACGGTCGTCGACATCCAGTTCAGTCCGGCGAATACCGACTGGACGACGTTGAGGGCCGCAGCATTGTCGGCCGAACAGCGCGGGTTCGGTGGGGTGTTCGTGTTCGACCACCTCGCCGGCGCACCACTGGGAGGCTCGACGATGATCGAGTGCTTCACGCTGCTCGGGGCACTCGCGGAGGTCACCGAGCGCGTCGCGCTCGGCACGATGGTCGCGAACGTCTGGAACCGGCAGGTCGGCACGCTGGTGTCGGCGGCGGCGAGTGTCGCTGCGTTGTCGGGTCGGCAGTTCCATCTGGGCATCGGGGCCGGTACCTCCCCCACCAGCAGCTGGGCGCTCGAACAGCGAGCGGTCGACGCATACGTCGAACCGTCGCTGGAGGCGAGGCACGCTCGTGTGTCGGACGTGATCGAGCTCGCGGCTCGCGCGTGGTCGGTCGATCGGGACCCGGCACTGGAGACCTTTCCGTTGCCCACTCCCCCGCCCACGGTGATCGTGGGTGTGAACAGCGAGCGGCTGAGCCGCATCGCGGGGCGGACCGCTGACGGCATCAACGTGCCGTGGCGGCATCCTCGCCGCGACGCGTTCATCGCTGCCGGCAACGAGACAGCCGGCGACCGAAAGTTTCTTCGCACGGCATACACGGCGTACCAGCCCGAGCTCCTCGACCCCGGTCATCCGGACCGTGTGGACATGACACACCGCGGGATCGACCGCCTGGTTCTGGCGGTCTTCGATGCTCTCGACGACTGGGTGTAGCCGGACCGAGAACGTGGAGTCGCCACACGGCGTGGGCCATGTCGCTGCTCTGCCACAGGCTGCCGGCAGCACCGACGGGACTGTGGGCTCTCAGGCACACCCGACGGACGGCAGCGGCGGGGCTCGCACACAGCTGCCCGGCAGCCTCGAACGTGTAGCGTTGTGGTTGTCGCAGAACCCGCCCGGGAGAGTCGGCATCACAGCCAGTGATGACGGCGCCGAAGGAGCAACCACCCCGGAATCTCTCAGGCACACGGACCGGTCGGGCGAGGCAACGCTGGAAAGCAGGGGATGTTCGCATCGCCTCGCCGACGGGGAAAGCCCGGCTCGCTCGGGTGAAACTCTCAGGTACCGATGACAGCGAGGGGCATCGAGAACTACGTCAGTCGGAGGTCCCCGTGTCGACACCATTCAGCGAACTGCTCGGAAGCGATGACTTCGTCCGGCGTCATATCGGTCCGAGCCCCGACGATCTGGCCGACATGCTGGCGGTGATCGGCGTCGCCAGCGTCGCGGACCTCATCGACGAGACCGTACCGCCGGCGATCCGGCTCGACAGGCATCTGTCGTTGCCAGGGCCACGAACCGAGACCGATGTGCTCACCGAGTTGCGCTCGATCGCCTCCCGGAACCACACCATGACCAGTCTGATCGGTATGGGCTACCACGGCACGATCACGCCGCCGGTCATCCGCCGGAACGTGCTCGAGGACCCGGCGTGGTACACCGCATACACCCCCTACCAACCGGAGATCAGCCAAGGGCGCCTCGAGGCATTGCTCAACTTCCAGACCATGGTGTGTGACCTCACCGGCCTCGATCTGGCAAATGCCTCGCTGCTCGACGAGGCAACCGCAGCTGCCGAAGCCATGGCACTCGCCCGCCGTGTGACCCGCGGCGACCGCAACCGGTTCTTCGTCCACCGTGACGTTCATCCCCAGACGCTTGCCGTGCTCGCCACCCGCGCCGAGCCGGTGGGCGTCGAGCTCGTGGTCGGCGAGGTCGAGCTGCTGTCGGGCGATGGTTTCTTCGGCGCCCTGTTCAGCTATCCCACCTCGAGCGGTGAAGTCGTCGACTGGTCGGGGGCGATCGAACGAGCACATCAACTCGGTGCGCAAGCGGTCGTGACGACCGATCTCTTGGCGTGCGTGCTCCTGGAGTCACCCGGAGCGCTCGGAGCCGACATCGCTGTCGGCTCGGCGCAGCGGTTCGGAGTGCCGATGGGATTCGGTGGTCCGCATGCCGGATTCATGGCCGTGCGCCAATCGGCCGCTCGCTCCCTGCCCGGCCGGTTGGTCGGCGTCAGCACCGACAGCGCCGGGCGGCCCGCATTGCGCCTCGCGCTCCAGACCCGCGAACAGCACATCCGCCGTGAGAAGGCGACGAGCAACATCTGCACGGCCCAGGTGCTGCTGGCGAACATCGCCGGGCTCTATGCCGCCTGGCACGGCCCCGACGGGCTGCGCCGGATCGCCCAGCGCGTCCACGGGATCACGACCTGTGTGGCGAATCATCTCGTCGAGCACGGGGTCGGACTTGCTCACACCACCTGGTTCGACACGATCACGATCACCGGCGTGTCGGCCGATTCCGTCATCGCCGCTGCCGAGCAGCGCGGTATGAACCTGCGTCGCCTGGACGATTCATCGGTGGGGATCTCATTCGACGAGACGAGCACGCTGGCGATCGCTGCCGATGTCGTCGACTGCCTGGGCGCTCCTCCCCTGCCGATTCCCAGAGATGCAACGTGCGCGATTCCCGAAGCGCTGATCCGTACCGGCGAGATCCTCCCCCAGGCCGTGTTCCATCAACATCACAGCGAGCATCAGATGCTGCGGTATCTCCGGCGGCTCTCCGATCGGGACCTGGCGCTCGATCGCACAATGATTCCACTGGGTTCGTGCACGATGAAGCTGAACGCGACCAGTGAGATGGAGCCGATCAGCTGGCCTGAAATTCGCCGACATCCATCCGTTCGCCCCTGACCACCAGACGACCGGTTATCGCCAGCTGATCGAGGAGCTCGAAGCGATCCTCGCTGAGATCACCGGATACGACGCCGTCAGCCTGCAACCCAATGCGGGAAGCCAAGGCGAGTTTGCCGGTCTGTTGGCGATTCGGGCCTACCATCGCAGCCGCGGCGACACCCAACGCACGATTTGCCTGATTCCAGCCAGCGCCCACGGCACCAATGCGGCGAGCGCAGTGATGGCCGGCATGGACGTGGTCGTGGTGGCCTGCGACCAAGCCGGCAACGTCGACATGGCGGATCTTCAGGTCAAGATCGCAGCCGCCGCCGATCGCCTCGCAGCGATCATGGTGACGTACCCCTCGACACACGGTGTGTTCGAACTGGGAATCCGCGACTTGTGTGCGATGGTGCACGAGGCCGGTGGCCAGGTGTACGTAGACGGGGCCAACCTCAACGCACTGGTCGCGCTGGCTCAGCCTGGCGAGTTTGGCTCCGACGTGAGTCACCTCAACTTGCACAAGACGTTCTGTATCCCGCATGGTGGCGGTGGCCCTGGTGTCGGTCCGATCGGCGTACGGGCCCACCTCGCACCATTTCTGCCCGGTGACCCGCTGGGGCCCGCCGATCAGGCGGTGGGCCCGGTGTCCGCCGCTCGTTTCGGGTCGGCCGGCATCTTGCCGATCCCGTGGGTCTACTTGAAGTTGATGGGTGGTTCGGGGTTGCGTCGAGCGACGGAACTGGCGATCACGAACGCCAACTATGTGGCGAGGCGACTCGATGCCGCGTTCCCGGTGCTCTACACCGGTGCCAATGGAAGGGTCGCACACGAGTGCATCATCGACCTGCGTGACATCACTCACGCGACCGGGGTCACTGTCGACGATGTCGCAAAACGACTGATCGACTTCGGATTCCACGCCCCGACGATGAGCTTCCCAGTGGCCGGGACGCTGATGATCGAGCCGACCGAGAGTGAGGACCGACGGGAGCTCGACCGGTTCTGCGACGCGATGTTGGCGATCAAGGACGAGATCGATCGGATCGCGGAGGGCACGGTCGTCTTGGAGACGAGCGCACTCCGCGCCGCCCCGCACACGATTGCCGACCTCCTCGCGGTCGCCGTCGATCGTCCGTACAGCGCAGAGAGCGCCGCTTTCCCGGTCGCCTCGCTGCGCCTGGACAAGTACTTCCCACCGGTCTCCCGGATCGACGGAGCGTACGGCGATCGTCATCTCGTTTGCAGCTGCGAGCCACTCGAGGCGTACGCGAGCTCGATCTGATCCGAGCCGCGGCACCCCGATGGGGCACCGCGGCTCGGCGATCGGTGTGCCCGACCGCTTCGGTACGCCCGATACCTTGTCGGCGTGAGCCTGCTCGAGCGACTGCGCGCCGTCGATCGACGCTGGTTCGTGCTCGGTGGTGGCATCGCAGCGCTCGTCGTGGTGCTCATCGTGATCGTGGTGTCGACCGGCGGTCCGACGGGGCAGCTGGTGATCGGCGAGCCCCCGATCACCGGTTCTGCGACGCCCAGCACCTCGGCCGCGCCGGGCGCCGAGTCGACATCGGGCGGTCCGACGATCCCGACCAGCACGACCAGCACCCTCTCCCGGACACCATCGACCGGGGAGGGTCTCGGCGGGTACCGGCTCGAGATCGATCCCGACGATCCGGCGGTCGCCGCGCGCCCCGAACCGGTCGACGTGCCGGTCGACGAACCGCCGCCCACCACGATCGCGCCCCCTTCCTGGGCGGCGAGCACTCGGATCACCGAAGGTGGCCTGTTGGGCACCGAGGTGGGGTGTGCCGATGACCTGTCGAACGTTGGCCTGGACCGGTTCTTCGCAGCCCGGGTCGGTCCGGTGCTGGGCTGGGACTACCAGCACGTCTATCCGCTCGGTGGTGACCGGTATCTCTGGCTCTTCCAGGACGCGTTCCTCGATCACACCGGAACCGTCAACACGTTGGGCCCAGCTCGATTCGTGCACAACGCCGCACTCGTGCAGCAGGGCACGTGCTTCCAGTTGCTCCACCAGGGGACCACGAATGCGCCGGATGCCTTCGAGGTCGGCGATGGCAGTGCAGACCTTCGCACCAGATGGTTCTGGCCGATGGGCGGCGAACTCGTCGCCGGCCAGTTGTGGGTGTTCTGGGCGGAGATGATCAAGGATCCGTACAATCCGGATCCACCCGATGGATTGGGTTGGCATCCGCAACGGACCTACATCGCGAGCTACGACGCGGCAACGATGCGGCGCACGTCGTTCGCGCTTGCCGCGAACAGTGGCGCGGTGCCGATCTACGGCTACGCGGTCGGTTCCGACGAGTCCCACACCTACTTGTTCGGCAACACGTTCGAGCAGAATCTCTTCCGCGAGGGCGGGTTCTGGGCCGGTCCACACTCGGCCACGGACATGTGGCTCGCTCGGGTACCGCTCGGCCGGATGAGCGACTCCCCCGAGTACCGCACCGGGGATGGATGGTCGGCCGATCCCGCCGACGCCGTGCCGATCGTCAGCCGCTTCTGGGCCGAGAACCCGATGCAACCCCGCTACCTTGCGGGGCAGTGGGTCTCGGCGACCGCCGTCGACGGCTACTGGGGCGATCACCTGGCCATCGACGTCGCCGCCCAGCCATGGGGACCGTGGACGACCGTGCAGTACAGTGAGCTGTTACCACGCGGCTCCGATCCCCTGATGAACACCTATCACGCTCAGCCGCTTCCATGGCGCGACGGATTCGGCTCGTTGCTGATCACCGTGTCGAACAATGCTCGGAACATGGCCCGCGACGCCTACGGTGCACCGTCCCGGTATCGCCCGATGGTCATCTTCGCTCCGTACCAGCCGACGCCTCCCCCTCCGTCGACCACCACGACCATCATGCCGCGACCGACGACGACCACCATGCCGCGACCGACGACGACCGTTGCTGCCACGAGCACCACCGCCACCACCACCGGTGGTACCTCGACCAGCGTGCCGGTCTCGACGTCGACCAGCACGACGCCGATCGCGTCGTCGACCTCCACGTCGTTGCCGACGTCGACAGCGACGACCGGCTCGACATCACCGACGTCGTCCACCTCGACCACGCTCCCCTCCCCCACCTCGGCGCCGCCGACCGCACCCACCACGACGACCACGACCACTACAACCACCGTGCCCTAGCCGCTCTGTCACGTGTGAAAGTGCCGCACGTCGGCGCGGCGTCCCCTAGCCTGCTGACGATGAACGACGACTTCGGGCGATCCGACAGCCTCACCGATCTGATCAACATCTTGGCGGCGCCGATCGCTGGTGGTATCCGAACCGTGGAACAGATGCGGCGAGCGGTCGACGAGTTCTTGCGGTCGATCGAGAACATGAACCGCACGATGGAGAACTTGAACGAGGCTGCGACACGCATCAACAGCCTGGTATCCGATATCGAGGAGCCGGTCAGGGCGATGATGCCGCAGATCACCCGTTCCGTGCGAGCTGCCGACGAGATGACGAAGCTGCTCGAGGCGCCGGTGCGAGCCGTGGCCCCGAACCTCGAACGAGCCGTCGACGCGATCAGTTCACCAGGATTTGCCGCTCTGCCGAATCAGCTCGGCGACTTCATGAACTCGCTCGGCGAGATCTCCAGGCGTCTTGGCCCACTCACCTCATTTGCCGAGAACGCAGGCGGGCTGTTCGGGGGCCTCCGGATGCCGGGATCCGGCACTTCACGTGCCGCGGCGCCCGTGAGCGCGACCCCGGCACCGCCGGCGCCTGCGACACCCGTGCTACGCCAGACGGTGTCGAAGACCACGGCCAAGAAGACGACGGCCAAGAAGACGACCGCCAAGAAGACGACGGCCAAGAAAGACGCACGCGCCAAGAAGACGACCGCCAAGAAGACGACCGCCAAGAAGACCGACGCGTAGAGCGCCGCCAGCGGGCGTCGTCACACGAATGGAAGGTCGACCACGGTGCCGTCCAACTGCGTGCCGCGCACGTCGACAGCCACGCGTTGGCCGATGTCGATGTCGGGCTGCATGAACGCGAGCGCGATGCCGTGCTCGAGTACCGGTGAGTAGTTGCCCGAGCTGACGGTGCCGACCTGCACCTCGCCGTCGAGCACGCTGCAGCCGCCGCGGGGTGGCCGCCGACCCACTGTCGAGATACCACGAAGACGGCGATGGGGGCCCTGTTCGCGTTCAGCCAGCAACGCCGAGCGGCCTCGGAACTCGGGCTTGTCGAACGCCACCACCCAGCCCAAACCGGCCTGCAGCGGCGTGATGCCCGGCCCGAGCTCGTGGCCGTGCAGCGGGAGGCCCGCCTCCAGGCGGAGCGTGTCGCGTGCGCCCAAACCTGCGGGACGAATCCCCGCCGCGCCGAGCGCCTCCCACAGCGACGGTGCCGCATCGGCGGGCACCGCGATCTCGATCCCGGGCTCGCCGGTGTAACCCGTGCCGGCGACCACGACCCGATGACCCTGCCAGACGCAGTCGGCAACGCGAAACCGCCCGACCTGGGCCGCCTCGGGAAACACGTCGGCCACGAGGTCGCGGGCGTGCGGGCCCTGCACCGCAAGCACTGCGCGGGTGGATGTGATGTCGGACCCACCGATCGCATCGGTGACCCGGCTGGTGTTCGACGCGTTCGGCATCACGTCGAAGACAGGATCGTCTCCGGGGTGCCACCACACGATGATGTCGTCGAGCACGGAGGCGTCGGCTTCGTCGAGCAGGTGTGTGTACTGGGCTCGACCGGGACCGATCTTGCCGAGATCGTTCGTGAAGGCTGCCTGGAGTGTCGCGAACGCATCGGCGCCGGTGAGGCGGACGGTGCCGAGGTGCGACACGTCGAACACCACTGCACCCGTACGGCACGCCAGATGCTCATCGATGGTGCCGGTGTACTCGAGCGGCATCTCCCAGCCACCGAACGACACCATCTTGGCGCCCAGGCTGCGATGTACCTCGTCGAGCGGAGAACGGTTGGTCATCCGGATGCTTACTGGGCAACGGCCACGGGCACGTCGTACCCGAGTGGTACCAGCTGAGCGTCGACCTCACCCTTCACGCCGGCGAGCGACAGCACGTTGAGGACACCTTGGCCCTTGGCGAGGACATCGATCAGCTCGTCGCCTTGGGCGAGCACGACCGAGTTGCCGTTGATGACGAGGTGGGCCGACGAGATGTCGGTGCTGACGTGCTCGCGCAGGTAGTTGAAGACTTCGCGAACGGATTCCAGCTTGATCCCGGCGTCGAGCAGCGTCTTGATGACACGCAACTCGAGCAGATCCTTGTAGCTGTACGAGCGGCGACTACCGCTTCCGGACGCGTCGGAGAGCGACGGTCGAATCAGGTCGGTCCTCGCCCAGTAGTCGAGTTGCCGATACGTGATACCCACAACCTTCGCGGCGTGTGTTCCACTGAAGCCGTCACTCATCGCAAACTCCGTTTCGTCGTGCTGCACTCGAATGGCCCGGAGCGCAGCTGCCTGCCCCAACCAGGTCCGAATCACGGCCGGCACAGTGTTCGTACACCGGTGTAACTACGGAGCTGTGAGCTTACGCCTGAGCGATCGGCCCCGTCAAACGTCGAGAGTTGAAGAACCAGCGAATCCCCTGGTCAGCTTGCGAAATCGTCGGGACTGACGTTGTCGATGAAGTCCTTGAACTCGTCGATGATCTCTTCTGCTTCTTCCTCGGGCTCGGGCGCAGGGACCTGACCGACCTCGTCGAGCATCTGATCCGAGGCGAAGATCGGCGCATCGCACCGCACGGCGAGCGCGACTGCGTCTGATGGCCGCGACGAGATGACTCGCTCACCGGCGGCAGTGGTGATGTGCAACTCGGCGTAATACGTGTGATCTCGCACTTCCGTGATCAACACGTTGTCGAGCGATGCACCGAGCAGCTCGATCACCGACACGAAGAGATCGTGGGTGAGTGGTCTGGGCGGTTCGATCCCCTCGATGGCATAGTGGATCGCCGATGCCTCGGCGCTACCGATATAGATCGGCACGAGGCGGCGGGAGCCACCCTGCTCCTGCAAGAGCATCATCGGGGTGTTCGCAGGAATCTCGACTCGCACACCCAGCAGTTCCATCGGAGTCACGAGTACACCTTACTCCCGTGTCAGACGGTGGCACCGGTCGCCTCCGCCGGCTGCTTGGACGCGGCGATCAAGATTCGAAGTGATGGCGTAACGCCTGGCGCGTCATCGCTGCCCGCAACTTGGCTCCCAACCCGTCGAGGCGCTGGAGTTCGTCCAGCGCGGCTGCACGCGCCTCGGGATTGCGTTGACGGAAGCGCGGTGTGACGAGCTGTTCGTACAGCGACGCTTCGCGCTCGGCCGACGTGCGCCAGTTCCGCAGGTGGCGAGCATCGACGCCCGCGCGCAAGAACTCACACGAGGCCTTGGCGATCTCGATCGCATCATCCCCGTAGAGCGGAGTTCCGCTCGACAGGCTGGGTGCGAGGATTCCGAAGCTCTCGAGTTGGGCGAGCTCGCCGTCGCTCATGCCGACCATCCCGCACAACTCGCTGCGATCGAGCAGCACGCTGGGCAGGAGCTGAGCCGACGCCGATGACGCATCGACGTCGCTCGCGCCCGCCGTGGACGCGACGGCAGACTCCTCGGGTCCGTTGGGCTGGTGCCGCGACGCCGGGTGCGAACGAATGCTGGTCGCCGGAACCTCGGTCGTCGAGTCGGGGTCGACGCCGTCAACCGGTGAGTCGGCAGATGGACCAGCGGATGCCGACGATTCGGCGCCGTTGCCGTCACCGTTCGGGCGCAGATGCTCTCCGGTACGGTCGATCTCCCCGCTCGAGAGCCGATCCTTGATGACCCGCAGCGGCAGGTAGTTCTTGCGTTGCTCCGTGAGGATCACCCGCAGCAGGTCGACGTCGCCGTCGTAGAACTTCCGATACCCGGACGAGGTCCGCTCCGGAGAGATGAGGCCTTGGCTCTCCAGGAACCGGATCTTGGAGATGGTGACGTCCGGGAACTCCTCGAGCAACAATCCGAGGACCTCGCCGATCGAGAGGTAGCCCGTATCGGTGGCCTCAGCCATCGGCGCGCTCGAAGAAGACCAGTCGGAACTTGCCGATCTGCACCTCGTCGCCATGGCGCAGCATCGTGCGTTCGACGCGCTCCTGGTTGACGTAGGTGCCGTTCAACGAACCCGAATCGGCGACGGCGTACCCGTCAGGGGTTCTCTGCACCTCGGCATGCCGGCGCGACACCGTGATGTCGTCGAGTGAGATCTCACTGTCGGGGTGGCGTCCGAGCCGGGTGATGTCGGCGTCGAGGGTGAAGCGGTCACCGGCCTGTGCGCCGGCCCGCACGATGAGCACGCCCGCACCACGGGCCAGATCGCCCACGGGGATGATCAGATCATCGTCGGGTCCGGTCGCGTCCTGGAGTGGGTCGACAGCGGTCAGCGTGATCGTTCGGTCGTCGAGTAGATCGAGAGCCGATCCACAGCTGGAACAGAAGTTGCTCTCGGGCGGATTGCGATGGCCGCATTGGTTGCAGTACGTGTACGCCATGGTCATCGATCGGTCAGCCGTCGGTGAGGGCGAGATAGGCGGCGGCGTTCATCATGGCATCGAGGTCTGCAGGGTTCGACATGTCGATCTCGCACAACCAACCGTCTCCGTATGGGTCCTCGTTGAGCAAGGCCGGATTGTCGACCAGGGCTTCGTTGACGGCGACCACTGTGCCCGACACGGGTGCGTACATCTCCGAGACCGATTTCGTTGACTCGAGTTCTCCTACGGACTCGGAGGCGACAACCGTGGCGCCGACCTCCGGCAGGTCGACATAGACCACGTCTCCGAGTGCATCCTGGGCGTAATCGGTGATGCCGATGCGAACCCGTGGCCCGTCCTCGAGGCGTCGGGCCCACTCGTGTTCCGCTGAATAGCGCAGTTCTTCGGGAACGTTCATGGGTGCAACCGTATCGCTTCTGACCACTCCACCAAGCACACGTGTTTCATGTCGCGCGGCCAGCGCGAATGCCCTCACGGATCGAGGGAATGTACGCGATGCCTGTGTAGTAGCTGAGTAGGAGGCCGGGAATCCCGAAACACCATGCGGCCACCCAGAACCAGTCGGCGATGCCGATGCTGCTCTCCGCCATCAAGAAACCCGGGATCGCGAACATGAGCAGCAGCGTTGCAGTCTTCCCCAACCACGTCACGTCGAATCGTTGCATGCCGAACACCAGCGTCGCGATCGCGATCGTGGCGCCGACGAGCACCTCTCGGACCAGGACCAGGACGGCGAACCAAACCGGGATCGCCCCGTTCACGATGACCGCGATCACGCCGACGATGAACCACAATCGGTCGACGGTGGGGTCGAACTTCTTGCCGAACTCACTGGTCTGGCCCAACCGACGAGCGAGGTATCCGTCGACCCAATCCGTCAGACCGAGAAAGCCGAGCATCCAGGCCGCCGCCTGGCGCGACGGCAACCCGAAGAGCACCCATACGAAGACCGGGAGCAACAGCAGGCGAATGAGTGTCACCAGGTTCGGTACGGTCCACAGCGTGTCGACCTCACCGGGGATGCCGTCGGTTGACGGCGCGATCGCAGGTTGGTGGTCGGTCACACGGGCGAGCCTAGGCGGTGGGTCGGTGGCTAGATTGCGTCGATGGCCACGATCTTCACGCGCATCGTCAACGGTGAGATACCGGGGACGTTCGTGTGGCGCGACGAGCTCTGCGTCGTGTTCATGTCGATCAATCCGATGGCGTACGGTCACGCCCTCGTGGTGCCGATCCAGGAGATCGACCACTGGGTGGATGCCCCAGCCGATCTCGCCGACCATCTCTTTGCCGTGACCCGACACATCGCAGCGCGCTCAACATCTTGCGTTCACTCCGGAACGCGTCGGCGTGATCATCGCGGGATACGAGGTGCCGCACGCTCACATCCACGTGATTCCGACCAACGAGATGGGCGAGCTGTCGTTTGCCAACGCTGCACCTTCCGTTGACCGTGAGACTCTCGACACCGCGGCAGCGGCGATCCGATCAGCGCTTCGTTCGCAGGGACACCAGCAGCAGGTGGTCGAACGGTGAAACCCTGCCGAACCCGAACGGCACTGCTCGACTGAGGTTCAGTCGAGCAGGTTCTGCTCGTAGTTCGCCTCGACGGGCACGATCAGCCCCGACCCCTTGTTGCGGACGTTGTTGACCTCGGTCGACACCTGATGCATCGTGAGCAGGTGGTCGGGTGCCGGAACCAGCAACTTGGCGAGCATGTCGATGTTCTGATTGGCCGGGTCGAGCCAGATGTGCCACATCGCCCTCGGCAGGACCACGGGCATTCGGTCGTGCACGGCCTCCATGGTTCGGTTGGCGCTGGTCGTGATGACGGTCGCACTGTGCAGCCAGCCAGGGTCTGTGTCGTCCGACCGATCTCGCCAGGCAGACCACAGACCGGCGACCGCGAGCGGGTCGCCGTCGTTGCGATGGATGAAGAAGGGCCGCTTGGCCAGTTTGCCGGCCTTGGTGACAGGGCCACCTTCGATCCCGGGTGCCCACTCGTAGAAGCCGTCCATGGGGATGATGCAGCGGTGCTTCTTGAACACACCCTTGAATGCCGGCTTGTCGGCCAGGGTTTCGGCGCGGGCGTTGATCATCCGCTGGCCGATCTTGCGTTCCTTGGCCCAGACCGGGATGAGACCCCAGTGAAAAGCCTGCACCTCGAGCACCTCGGCGTCGGTCGCGACCACGCCGTAGATGTCGTTGGTCGGGGCAACGTTGAAGTTCTCGCCGAGTGGCTCGACCGCGAGTTCGGCGCCGAAATATTCGGCGATCCGATCTGGCGCCGACGACGACACGAAGCGACCGCACACGGGAACGCCTGACCGTCAGGCCGTCTGGTCGTCGAGTTTGGCGTCAGGAGCGTTCCTGCGGATCGACTCGATGCCGTTGAGACACGCCTTCTTGGTGGTGTACCCCTCGCCGGTCGCGATCGATCTGGCCATTGCCGGCCTTGAGACGGAACCGGTACTCGCCCTTCTTGTCCTGATAGACCTCGAACTTGCCTGCCATGCGATGACTCCTCGTCGGTGCGTTGTGCGACAACTTATCGCGCTCGAATCAACCAGCTGACAGAACCAGCCGGGACCCGTGGTCGCTCGACGGCAGGACTCGGATCACGCCGGTTCGGGCAGCGGTGCTGATCGGCAGCGGGGCGAAGGCGTCGACATAGCTCTGGTGGCTGAGTATCCGGATCCGACGCATCAGTTCGTCGGTCACGATTCGACGGGCACGGTTGGTGCTCCGCGAGACACCGAGCTCGGCCATGTGGATCGGTGCGCCGATCCGGATCGATCGCCGTCCGAAACGGGCGGACGAATCTTGCTCCGGTCGGCAGGATCTGATCCGTGCCCTCCAGCCCGATCGGGATCAGCGGAGCGCCGGTCGTGAGCGCCGCATGGGCGGCACCGCAATGACCGCGGTGCAGTCGCCCGTCTCGAGAACGGGTGCCCTCGGGGAACAGGCCGACTGCGTGACCTTCCTGCAGGGCGGCCTGGAGCTGCTCGAGCGCCCGACCGGTGGCGCCAGGGCTCCCGCGACGCACCGGGATCATGCCGGAGCCGACGAACAGCCACCGGGTCAATCGGCGGTCTGTGTACTCGGCCTTGCCGAGCATGAGCACCTGGCGCGGAAGGTCGAACATCAGCAGGATCGAATCGAAGAACGACAGATGGTTCGCTGCCAGGACCGCAGGACCGGAGGTCGGGAGATTCTCGACGCCCTCGACGCGGACTCGGATGAGCAGTTCGCCGGGCCGGGAGTGTCGAGCAGCCTCGCGATCTCGTATGCGCTCCCCCGCTCGCGCCACTCGCAGCGCATGGATCTGAACCAGGGACGCAGGCCTACTGCCATGGGTCAAGTCAACGCCGACCTCCGGCAGCCGACAGAGCCATTGGTCCCCCGCCACGCGGATGGTCGGCGTGCGGAAGCTTCCCGGCAGTCCGACGTGCCGAACGACTCAGCCGACGTCGAGCAGTCGCGGATCGGGCAGATCGAACGCGCACTCGCAGTCGAACAGCCTGCCGACATCGGCGAGCACGGTGGGTTCCACGGGATCCGCTCGCTCTCGATGACTTCCATGCAGCGCAGCGACGACAGTCGCATCCCACTGTGACCCGGCGTTCTCGTGCAAGATCCTGGTGACGACGTTGGATGGCATAGCGTCGCGGTACTGGCGCGTGCTGCTGCATCGCGTCGAAGGCGTCACAGACGCTCGCCACCCGGGCGAGCAGCGGGATCTCGTCCCCGGCGAGGCCGTCGGGGTACCCCTTGCCATCGACACGCTCGTGGTGATGGCGCACGATGGGTGCGATGTCGTTCAGGACGGGCGACGATGCGACCAGTGCGGCACCGATCACCGCATGCCGTTTGATGTGATCGAACTCTTCGGGTGTGAGGCGACCTGGCTTGGAGAGGATTGCGTCGTCGACGTACAGCTTGCCGACGTCGTGCAGCAGTGCGCCGAGGCCGACTGCACGGAGTTGTACGGAAGACAGACGGAGTTCCTCGCCGACGGCGATCGCGGTTTCCGCTGTTCGCTTGACGTGTTCCCGGGTGGTCGGGTCCTTGCGGCCGAGGTCGGCGATGAATGCGTCCACGATCGGATCGAGGCCGTACTCCAACGCATCGAGGGGGTGGCGAAGCGTGAGCGGTTTGAGTACGTGACGTTCGATCTCCCCGACGGCGATAGGCGACAGCGCCGACGATCGAGGCGATGAAGACCCCGGCGATGTCCAGGCTGTGAGCCAGCCAGAAGCCGGGCGCCATCGGCGTTCCGTTGACCCACACGAGCCCGCTCGAAGCAACCAAAGCGAACGAGATCGAAACGGCGAGCACCGAGCGGCGGTTGCTCACACGATACAGCCGCAGATGGCGAGCCGACAGTGCGAAGCTGACAGCGAGCGAGATCACGACAATGACGACCGCCGCATCCGTCCCCATGGCGGCGACCGGGAGCAGCGAGGGGCGTAGCAGCAGGCCGACGGCGAGTGCTGTGTGGGCGACGACATTGATGCCGACCCACACGCGCCAGTAGCGCAGTAGTCCCGCTCACGGATCGCGGCAGGAGGAGTGGCAGCGGCGGCGAGAGAAGCCAGCGGCACCGCCCACAGGGCTGCGCTCATCGTCGCCTCGTTCGAGCCGTAGAGCACGCCGGGCACGGTGATCCCGTGGACGAGCGGCAAGACGGACACCGCGAACGAGTAGGCGCCGATCAACCCCAACTCGGCCGCATCGTCGAGGTGTGCCCTCGCGAGCAGCCACACCGACGTCACCACGCAGCCCGAGGCGGCGACGATGACCAACCAGAACAAGACGGCCGACGAGCCGACGGAACGGTCGGTGATCGTGGATGCGAGGAGCTGCAGTGCAATGCACACGATCCACGCGCCCAACCACGGCAGAACCCCTGGTGATCGCCAATTCATCGTTGTTGTCATCGACATGCGACGACGGATGCTTGAAGAAACATTTCGAAACCGTCTGTACGCCGTCGACGCGGCCGCTGGCAGAGTGCCGGCGCGGCGGTCGCTGATCCCGCGGCGCCCGCAACCGGTTCCGTTCGGTGACGTCGAGATGTGCTCGCTGCTCGGCTCGCCACGTGACCCAGAGCGGTTGGCGATCGCCGTGTCGCTAGAAATGTGGTTCGGGTGCGACCTTCATCAGGGCTGAGCCTCGGCGGTTGACGCCGGGTGAGTGGAGGGTCCATCCGACGCTGACCTCATAGACATCAGCAGCGGTCGTGAGCGCAGGCGCCCGCACATATGCCACTTCGGAAGGCATCAGCGTCAGAGGTGCATCCATCAACTCGTGCTGCCAGGACGTGAAACTCCCTGTACCGCTGTTCTTGAAGCTGAGGATGTCAACGGAAGTGCGTTCGGAGTTGGCCGAGGCCTCGAATCGCCACCAATACCCCAGGCCTGCTCCGGCGCTCGCGACCAGCCTGACCGAGACGGGTAGTGCGGAGGCATTCGATGATTCCGCTCTCCGGGAGTGCTGCGGATATCGCAAGTGCATCAGGACCGCAACCACCGACGCGACCAACATCGCGAGCCCGACCAGCATCAGCGACAGCAGATCTCCGTTCGGCATTGTTCCCATTCTGGTCGTTGTGGTTCCCACTCGGAAGGGTCGGCGTAGCTGGTCTCGACAGTTCCTGTCCGTCTCGCGTCGGAGAGGCCATGCCGAAGTGTCGTCGACCATGCGTGTCGTGAGATGGTGCGCCCGCCCCGGCGCTCGGCAGCAGGGCGGGCGACTTGAGAGCATCAGCGTGACGTCGACTCCACCGTGAATCAACCAAGATTCGTTCAAGTCTCCGGCCCCGCAGCGACACTTGGCGGTCGTGGTGGCACGCGACGCCCAACGGGGCTCATCAACTTGATGAAACCTTGAATGTCGCACTCGAAACTGCTCGTTGGCCGCCTTGGATCACCGTGAATCATCGTTCGACGTCACCTGGAAGCGGTCCCAGCTCGAGCCGGAGTCGTCCTCGTCGTACTCGACCTTCGTGCGCAGGCCCTGCTTGTCACCGGACCCGTATGCACGCCAGTCACGACTGTTGAGACGGTATGACACAGTGTCGATCGGTGCTCCGTCGGCCTCAGAGACCGTGCACTCCACCGGCGACGTGAGCGGGTCGGCTGGCACATCGATCATGAGGTGATAGGGCGTCCCGTTCGAGAGGCCGACAGCCGCGCTTCCGCGCCAGCAGCGACGTGAGTCTGCCCGCCTGCGTCTCGCCGATCGTCAGCAGTCCTTCCGGATTGCCTGCAGTCACTTCGATCTTGCAGAACAGGTGGTTGTTCGGATCACGAAAACAGCGCGGTCAGGCCGGTGTTGGCGCGATGAAACGTCGACGACAACATGATGTCGGCCTCGACGCGGTAGTCGGCGGTGAGACCTGTGTCGATCACCGCCAATCCGATCGGTAGGCACCCTGCTGGCGGGATCGATCCGTGCATGGCCTCCATCGACGAAGACGCTGCGGTGCATCCCCCGCACTGTTGCCCGAAGATCGCCACGGCTGGCCCGAATCGGCATCGCCGAGGGGACCGTCGCCTCGGTCGAATGCGTCGGATGCGACCGTGGCTGCACGAACTGGGCCTGCAGCCCCGATCGTGACCGCGGCCACCGAAGCCACGATCAAGGCCGACATCGAGACCATGCTTCTGCGCACGGACGACCCCTTCCCGGACCATCGCTCGTCCACATGGCCAGTACAACCGGATCGAAGGAAACAGGGTGCGTCCTGCCGGCGGGGCATCTCGAACCGTACCCAGCTCTGATCCTCCGCGATCATCGACCTGTCACCGGTCGCGGTTCGGTTCTGTACCTCGACACCGCGGATCCCTGCGTCCAAGTGTCGCTCCATCGCCGCAAGAACCAAGGACGAAGGTCCCCGAGCGATAGGTCGGGCGAGCACGACGAGACGACGATCTTCGCGGCCACGATTGCGGTATCGTCGGTACCACGGTCAAGGACACACGGTCGGCCGGGACAACACGATTCAGCGCCGGACCCGGCGGGCGGCTTCGCTCCGCAGCGCTCTTGGTACCACGCCAGCCGGCACGACAGGCAAGGACACCGCATGATGTTCAGGTTCAGACGGCACGCCCTCTTGGTCGGCGCGTTATCGGTTGCTGTTCTCGGCCTGTCCGTGGTCAGCCCCGGCCACATCACGGTCGCGGCCGGCCCCCCAGTCGCCTCGCTTCCGACCGACAACCCTGCGAACTGGACACCGAACGTGCTCGACGGTCAGGTCAACGCGATCTGGCAGTTCGGGACCAAGGTGGTGATCGGCGGCACGTTCACCCAGATCGCCGACTCGACTGTCAACGGCGGCACGGTCTACGACCGGACGGCGCTCGCCGCGTTCGACGCAACCACCGGCGTGGTCGACGCCAACTTCGATCCCGTGCTCGACGGAGACGTCGAGGCGATCATCCCTGCCACCGATGCCAGCACCTTCTTCATCGGAGGCGCTTTCAACACCGTCGATGGCGCCAATCGTCGCAAAGTCGCCGAAGCTCACCGTCAGCGACGGCTTGCGCGTCGACACGTTCAATGCGAACGGCGTCGACGGTCGGGTTCGAGATCTGCGCCGGGTCGGCAACACGCTGTACATGGCTGGTTTGTTCACCACGGTGGGCACGTCATCGCGCACGTATCTGGCTTCGCTCGACGCCGGCACCGGAGCCGTCACCGACAAGCTCGATCTGGCGATCGCCGGGCTGCACAACGGCGGTGTCGGCAAGGTCATCAAGATCGAGGTCACGCCGGACAACAGCCGGATGTTGATCACTGGCAACTTCACGTCGATCGAGGGCCAGAACCCGCGACCAGGTGGCGCTGATCGATCTGAGCACCACGCCTGCAACGGTGAGCGACTGGCAGACCAACTGGTACAGCAC
Organism: uncultured Acidimicrobiaceae bacterium; assembly: GCA_963699815.1. Classification (GTDB taxonomy): domain Bacteria; phylum Actinomycetota; class Acidimicrobiia; order Acidimicrobiales; family Ilumatobacteraceae; genus Ilumatobacter. Next base: position 94,314 of record CAVOVK010000015.1, read on the forward strand.
GCCGTGTTTGCGTGCGTTCGACAGCTACACGCGCGATCTCGACATCTCCGAAGATGGCACCTCCGCAGTGGTCGCCACCACCGGTGCGTACCGAGCCAATCTGTCGTGTGACACGATTTCTCGATTCGAGCTCGACAACGAAGTTGGCGGGCTGTCACCCAGCTGGGTGAGCTATACGGGCGGCGACACCAGTTACTCGACCGAGATCCACGACGGGGTGGTCTATGTCGGCGGGCACATGCGTTGGTTCAACAACCCGTTCTCGGGGGATCGTCACGGTGCCGGCGGCGTGGCGCCGACCTGGCATGGGCGCGCTCGATCTCGAGACCGGCTTGCCCTACTCCTGGAACCCCACCCGCGATCGAGGCGTCGGCCTGTTCGACTATCACGTGACGGCCCAGGGCGTCTGGGCCGGCAGCGACACGGATCGTTGGAAGGGCGAGCTGCGCATGAAACTCGCCTTCTTCCCGTGGAGCGGTGGCAAGACGGTATTGGGGAGTCAGATCGGCGATCTGCCCGCCGATATCTACCAACTCGGGCGCACGACGGGGAGCACGGGCAACGACGATCAGGCGGTGCTGTACCGCGTAAACGCCGGCGGGCCGGCTCTGGCCTCGGCCGATGACGGCCCCGATTGGGCTGCCGATACGGCGAGCACGTCGAGCCTTCGCAACAGCGGCAGTTCGACCGCCACCGCCCCGTCCGGACTTGCGGTCCCGCAGGTCGATTCAGCGGTGCCGAAGGGTGATATGGATCGTCCACCGGCGCACCTGTGGACGACCGAACGCTGGGACCCGAGTTCGGGTGATGAGATGCGCTGGAACTTCCCGGTCAGCCAAGGGACCAACATCACGTTGCGGATCTACCTCGCGAACCGGTGCATCTGTACCGACGGTGGCAACGAGCGGGTCTTCGATGTCGAGATCGACGGGGTCACGCGGATCGACGACCTCGATCTCTCCAAGACCGTCGGCCACGACGTCGGCACGGTGCGCTCATTCGATTTGATCGCCGACGCCGACGGAGTCGACATCGACTTCATCCATGGCGCTGCCGACAACCCGCTCGTGAACGGTATCGAGATCATCGATAACGATGTCACCGCTTCCGGAACCTTGGGAAGCCAAGACGAGGTGCGAACGCTCGCATGGGACGGCGCCACCGACCCGATCGGTGCTTCGGTCTCCAACACGACCGTTCCATGGCGAACCGTCCGTGGCGCGTTCATGGTGAACGCCGGTCTGTTCACCTTTCATGCCGACGGCACGATCATGAAGCGGACGTTCGACGGTGCCAGCTTCGGCGCCGGCAGTTCAATCGACGGATGGTCGAACAATCTCATCGGGGAGATTCCCTCGATGAGCGGGATCTTCTTCGATCCTGCGACCTCGAGTGTCTATTACACGGTCGCCGGTGAGAACAGCCTGTACCGGAGATCGTTCGTGCCCGAGTCGGGCATCCTCCACGCCGAGCGATCCACGGTTACCGCGGGCAATGTCGGCACGCTCGACCCGACTCGCGTGGCGGGTATGTTCCTGACCGGAGGGCGCCTCTACTTCGTCGACGAGAACTCGGGCGACCTGTTCGGCATGAACTGGACCAACGGCGCCCCCACCGGATCCGCCACGCTCGAGGACTCCAGCGCCGATTGGCGCGCCCGTGCACTGTTCGTGGCAAGCGTGCAGCCGGTCAACTCTCCACCCGACGCGGTGATCGCCACGCCCAGTTGCGTCGACAACGTCTGTGAGTTCGATGGCACGGGTTCCACCGACGACGGCACGATCGTGTCACACGAGTGGGACTTCGGTGACGGCGGCCTCGGCGGTTCAGGCGCGGCTACGTCGCACACCTACAGCGCGGCCGGCACCTACACGGTCACGCTGACAGTCACCGACGATCAGGGAGCGCTCGACACAGCTCAGGTGATCGTCAATCCGGCGGCTTCGCCCAACGAACCGCCGACCGCGGTGGCTACAGGCAGTTGCTCAGCGAACGTGTGCTCGTTCAACGGTGCCGGGTCGAGTGACACCGACGGCACGATCGCGTCGTATCTGTGGTACTTCGGTGATGGCACCACCGCCACCGGGCCCAGCCCGTCGCATGCCTACAGCGCGGCCGGCACCTACACGGTCGAGCTGTCCGTCACCGACGACGACGGGGCGGTCGGCTCCGACCAGATAACCGTCAATCCGGCGGCTCCGCCCAACCTGGCACCGACCGCGGTGGCTACAGGCAGTTGCTCAGCGAACGTGTGCTCGTTCAACGGTGCCGGGTCGAGTGACACCGACGGCACGATCGTGTCCTACCGGTGGCGCTTCGGTGATGGCACCACCGCCACCGGGCCCAGCCCGTCGCATGCCTACAGCGCGGCCGGCTCCTACCGGGTCGAGCTGTCCGTGACCGACGACGACGGGGCGGTCGATTCCGACCAGATAATCGTCAATCCGGCGGCTCCGTCCAACCTGGCACCGACCGCGGTGGCTACAGGCAGTTGCTCAGCGAACGTGTGCTCGTTCAACGGTGCCGGGTCGAGTGACACCGACGGCACGATCGTGTCCTACCGGTGGCGCTTCGGTGATGGCACCACCGCCACCGGGCCCAGCCCGTCGCACACCTATGACGCAGTCGGCACCTACAAGGTCGAGTTGAAGGTGACCGACGACGACGGAGCGACGGCGAGCGACGTGATCAGCGTCTCTACCAGCGACGCACTGGTGCCGATCGTGCCGGCACGGTTGTTGGAGACGCGGTCGGGTGCCGGGAATCAGACGGTTGATGACAAGTTCGAAGGGATCGGGGTGCGTTCCGGGGGCAGTGTCACCAGGCTCACGGTGGCGGGTCGTGGTGGCGTGCCCGCTGATGCTGACGGTGTGATGCTGAACGTGACGGCGATCTGGCCTGCGGCTGCGGGGTACGTGACCGTGTACCCGTGTGGGACGCAGCGTCCATTGGCCTCCAACGTCAACTACGTCGCGGGTCAAGTCGTGCCGAACGCGGTGCTGGCCAAGGTCGGTACCGACGGCAAGGTGTGCATCTACACCAGCGCCGCCACCCATCTCGTCGTCGACGTCAACGGCTTCGTTCCCAACGGGGGATCCCCCGACACGATCGTGCCGGCACGGTTGTTGGAGACGCGGTCGGGTGCCGGGAATCAGACGGTTGATGACAAGTTCGAAGGGATCGGGGTGCGTTCCGGTGGCAGTGTCACCAGGCTCACGGTGGCGGGTCGTGGTGGCGTGCCCGCTGATGCTGACGGTGTGATGCTGAACGTGACGGCGATCTGGCCTGCGGCTGCGGGGTACGTGACCGTGTACCCGTGTGGGACGCAGCGTCCATTGGCCTCCAACGTCAACTACGTCGCGGGTCAAGTCGTGCCGAACGCGGTGCTGGCCAAGGTCGGTACCGACGGCAAGGTGTGCATCTACACCAGCGCCGCCACCCATCTCGTCGTCGACGTCAACGGCTTCGTTCCCAACGGGGGATCCCCCGACACGATCGTGCCGGCACGGTTGTTGGAGACGCGGTCGGGTGCCGGGAATCAGACGGTTGATGACAAGTTCGAAGGGATCGGGGTGCGTTCCGGGGGCAGTGTCACCAGGCTCACGGTGGCGGGTCGTGGTGGCGTGCCCGCTGATGCTGACGGTGTGATGCTGAACGTGACGGCGATCTGGCCTGCGGCTGCGGGGTACGTGACCGTGTACCCGTGTGGGACGCAGCGTCCATTGGCCTCCAACGTCAACTACGTCGCGGGTCAAGTCGTGCCGAACGCGGTGCTGGCCAAGGTCGGTACCGACGGCAAGGTGTGCATCTACACCAGCGCCGCCACCCATCTCGTCGTCGACGTCAACGGTTCGCTCTGACGCCGAACGGAGCACTGTCACCGGTGTGGCCAAAACTTGGAACGAGTGAAGCACCTCCACGCTCGCCACTCCCATCACGACCGAGGTGTTCCCGGCTGAGGCGGCTGGCATGTCTCTCACCGAACCCCTCCTCCGACGCCCGACCAGCCGTCAGGCAACGCCGAACTACTGGCAGCGCCGGCAGAACAGCGACGACCGCGAGCTGAGCGCGCCATGCAGTGCGCCGACAATCGGCGATCGGTGTGTTGGGTGTCCTTCGCCTCTTGTTGTCGGAGCGCACGGACGCGACGCTTGGTGTGGAGGTGTGGACGATGAGGACGTGGGTGATCGCCCTCAGCGCAGTCGCTCTGTCGGTTGCCGCCTGCGGGTCGCAGGAAGCCGCGGCGCCAACGACACTTCCTTCACGGAGCGGCGCGACCACATCGGTCGTCGACACAGCGACAACCGCAGCGCCCGCGGACCCTGCAACGACATCACCGGAATCACCGGAATCACGGGAGACGGTCCCGACGCCGCCCTCTTCGACGACTCCGTCGACGACACCGAGCGCCTCTGACGAGAACGGGATACCACTCGCTCGGATCCTCGAACAGTACGAGTCAGCGATGATGGCCGGGTCGGATTTCACCGCGTATCGACTGGAGTGTGAGCGACTCACGGGCGACCTGAGATCTGACGGTCAGGGGTGGGACTCGAAGGCGATCGATCGAGAGGAGGTTGTCGGTCGAGGAATGCTGTTGACGTGCGATGGCCGGACGGAACCAGCCGCGGATGTCGGCGGCATGGATCTGATCGTGCTCGATGATCGGGGCGCCAGCACATCCTGGCGGGTCGGCTCCGACGGCGTCGGACATGTTCCGGTCGCCCCGAAGGGCTTGCTGTGCCGAGAGTACACGCAGACAGACGAGTTCGATTGGGCGATGGACTGGATGCTGCAAGGCGATGGCGGCTCGCCACCGTGGACCGATGATGTTCTCGCCTATCAATGGGCGCTCGCCTACTGGTTCCTCGAAGGGACCCCTGATCGGATGGACATCGACCGCAACGGCATTCCCTGCGAGCTGTTGTTCGACCCCGAGGTGGTCGTCAAGGTCTGGATTGGTGACATCGAACGCTGAATCTGCCGCGGTTCAGCCCACCAGGCAACGATCAGTTCCGAGCACCTGCAGATCACGGCCGCGAATGAGCCGCAGCGCCGGTTCCAAAGGTGACTACGTAGGGGTCGAATCGAACCCCTGCCGGCCGATATGGCTCTCACCGCTCTCACGTCGACGCCACACCGGGCGACGCCTCGATCGACGACGCCTGAGTACGCCTCGGCTCGTTGTCACTCTGGGAGCCAGAGCGCGGAATGACCGTCGGAATCACCGACGAGCTGACCGACGTCGTTGATCGCCGAGACGCCCGCCACCGATGGCACCGGCGTGATCTCGCCCGAGTCGAGATCACGCACGCACCAGTATGCGTCAGCGTCCAAACCCTGGACGCCAGCGATCTGGCCGCGATTGTTGATATCGATCGGGGCAGCCCTGAAGTCGGCGAACACCTGGGGCGCTGCGGTGTAGTCGTCCCACAGCGCGGTGTAGGCAGGCTCGTCCGACTCGGACCTGATCTCACCGACGATCTGGCCGTCATCGTTGATGCCGAAGGCGAAGCCCATCATCGCCTCTCCGATGTCGAGGAAGTGCACCTCGCCTGTGGTCCGATCCCAGAAGAACGGCTGGCCCCAGGTGCCGGCATGCCCGACCACGTCACCGCGGTTGTTGATGTCGTGGAGGATGAACCATTGACCGGCGAGCTCCGCCGGGCTGTCGATGCGACCGCTGACCGAATCCCACACGACACCCTCGTCGCGACCGTCCTCCTGGTTGAACCCTGTGTTGACGAGGACCTCACCATGATCGTTCATTGCCCAGGGTTGCGGACGATCGCCATACGGCAGTGGCATCGTCGTGGTGGCACCTGTCGAGGTGTCCACGACGATCGCGCCCTGAGGATTCTCGGGGTGCCCGACTTGGACGACGATCCGGCCATCGTCTCCCACGGCGACTCCGAACGACAATGTGCCGGGCGCAACTCCCAGCAGCGATGGTGCCGACGCGAGGGTCGGCCACCACACGGCCTGAGCGTCGTCCTGTCCGACCGTCCCGGCGTCGCCTTCGCCCGTCACGCCGCCGAGGGTGCCGACGATCACGCCGGCGTTGTTGATGTCCGCCACGTGCGCCTCCCCCAGGTCGAGTGGCGGTCCGTAGCGCGTTGCGGCGATCGGCAGGGTCGAGCTCGGCGACGAGGCCGTTGGCGCGGTGGGGGTGGTCGATGTGGTCGCTGGAAGCGTCGTGGGCGGTTGCGTGGTCTTGACAGTGGTGCTCGATGACGGCGCCGACGTCGTGGTGACGCTCTGAGCGGCAGGCGCTGTGGGAGGGGCCGTCGTTGTATCGGTCGCAGCAGGAGACGCACCGCGCCCGCAGGCGACAACTGCGAACTCCAGCACAGCGATCGACGCCAACCAGCGCCTCATGATCTCGTCCTCCATCGTCATGGTCGCGCTGTGAAGCAACTGCCACGAGAGTCATAGGTCATCTGCTCGCACAGGGATCGCGCTCGATGGACACACCAGCGCGAGCGATGCCGTGGTCAGCAGCTGGACGGGACTCGATCTCTTCGTATGCCACGCCGTTCGCCCCTGATCTCCCCTCGAACGTCTTCGCGACGACGAGTTGTTCCGTGACCATGTGACCGACGCCGGCGGGCATGTCTGCAAACACACCGGGGACGGCTTCGCCGCGGCGTTCGAGTCCGGGTCGGCCGGATCGGCAGCAGCCGCGACCGTGTCGTCGGCGCCCGCCTACGTACCCTTCAGGTCCTGTTCTGAGATCGTCGCCGACCGGACTCCACTGATCTCGATGATGATCGTGTCGCCATCGTCGGCTGTGAGGCAGGCCTCGTCGACCCCGTCGTTGTTGAAGCCGAACTCTCTCCGGGAGTTGGGGTAGATGCACGTGAATCGGCCGGGATGCTCGTCGAATCCCTCGATGGTGAAGCTGGCGACGAGGCAATTGTCGCCGTACCGGCACGGCTTCATCTCGCCGCTGATCAGCACCTGCGGGTCGGAGGCAAGCGTGGTGGTCGTCGACCATTGGGTGGTCGGCGGGTTCGTGGGAACTGTGACTGCCGGCGGTTCAGTCTTGGGCGTGGTGGTTCCGATCGGGCCGGTCGGCGCTGATGTGCCGACGACGTTGAGTTGTTCGGAGTGATCGTTGTCCGAGCCCACGAGCCAACGCCACATGCCGACTGTCATCGACGCGATTAACACGAGAGCGACGAGGCCCCACCAGTTCACTATCCACTGTGACGAGGTGCCGTCTGGGGACGACGGCGACTGACTACCTTCATCGTCTGCCACGATGTTCAACAATACTCTTCGCCAGGTCTGGTTCTCGGAGCGTTGCGTTGACGTTGCCCGGTTGTCCGCTTCGACGGCCTTGCGGTCTCCACTGGACGGGCCCTGAACCACGTCCTCGGAAGCTGCTGGGGCAGAACGGAAACCTGCGGGTCCATGCGAGCAACGTCACGCCCGCGATCCTTGGAACCGAGTCTGGGCCCCTGGCATCCGCTCAGTGCCGGCGGCCGTCTGCGAGTGGTCGCTGAGTGATATGGGACGCCATCGACGGAAGCGCATTCGCCGGGTTTCTAGCTGGATCCAGGCGGTCGCGGCACGGTGAGCGTCGAGCGTTGCACTGGACGCCTGTGTAGCAGATCTATCGGGCGGGGTGTGTCGCGATCGGTGGGTATGGACCGAGAACGTATGGGGCAGCGTGAGCTCAGGGCGTCGACGCGGCTGCCTTCAACCGCTTGCGGGCTGTTGACGACTCCGACAACGGCACCAACGTGCTCGCCTTGCCTAGACCCTTGGCGGGCATGTTGCCGTAGACCGCCTCGTACTCGCCGTCGCGAACCATGAAGGTCTCGTGCCAGATACCGGTTCGATCGTCCTTGCCGACTCGCTTCCAGTAGCTTCGCCACGCCGACAGGTGCGGGTCATCGGTGTTCTTGGCGAACGCCTCGAGATCTTCGAACGAGCGCCAATACTGCACGTTGACAACGCCCATGGTCTCGTAGCCAAGGAGGCCCTTGTCGGGATGCTCGGTCAGGTACTTCAACATGTGGTTCATGCCGCGCCGGCCACCGAGGTCACGCACGATTCGAATCAGCTGCCATGGCTTGTTCGCTCTCGCCCCGATCAGGAACACGACGAAGTCGCCGTCGATCTCCGCCGTCCAACGACCCTGCTTGATCTCTTTCACAGCCACCCTCCCGAATGCGTCCGTCCTCATCGTCGCACAGTGGATGAGCACTGCCACCTATCGCTGCCGGATAGGTGCTGCGGCGAGGTGAGGCTGGGTGAATTCATACGGGGCTCCCACTATCGTCGCCTCGGGGTGGACTGATGGACTTCGACTTCGACGAACTGCGAGCTGGATTCGGGGATCAGAGCATGGTGTTCGTGGATCTCGTCAACGCGACGTCCGACTTGTCGACGCCGACACGGCTAGAAGGATGGGACTGCGCCGTGTTGGTCGGCCATGTCAGCACGGCGGTGGAAGCGCTGTGGCGGTGGAAGGGTGAGCCTCCACCAGACGTACCTGAGATCGATGCTGTTGCGTGGTGGGACGTTGTCGATGCCAGTGTGAACTCCACGTTCGCGCAGCGCTATGCCATGAAGCGCTCCCATGAACAGCTACGCGAACTGATCCAATCAGGGGTTCATCGGGCTAACGAGATGCTCCCGGAGATGACACCCGAGACTCCGCTCGTCGCGCCGGGCGGCGCAGCGTGGGCACGGTTCGACCAGGCGCTGGCGACACGGATCGTTGAACTCACCGTGCACGGTCTCGACTTCGCCGCTGCGATCGATTCGGCGAGCACGATGTCCCCTCGGGCGTTGTCGATCACCGGCCACATTCTCGACGTCCGACTGGACGGCGACCGTCCTATCGATCTGGCCGCCGACGCGCAGTGGGTTGTTGCAGCGACAGGCAGAGCACCGCACGCTGACTCGCGGCTGCCCGTCATGTCGTGACGGCTCCACGCCACTTGAGCACCAGCCATGACCTGTCCGATATCGATGCTCGGGTCGGGAACGGCTATGTACCGTCCCTGATTGGCACATATGGGATGCTCGTCGTGGTGCTTGATTGGTACTGACGACACCTTCGCCTTCGACAACTACGGCCTCCCCGAGTCGGCTTGCCTATTCGTCCGGACGTCAGCATTCGTGCTCGAGCATTGCGAGCCTCTCGCCGCCTTGCCGTAGCGCCAACGTGGCGCGAATCTGACAGTTCGAGCCCTGTCCCTGATCACCGGGTAGGGGTAGGCACGGAAGTGCGCCGCAGAGTGCGGAGATGTACCTAGCGCTCAGATCTCCGCAGTGGCCTCGATCTCGACCCAGAGGTCCGGCATATGAGCGCCTGCACCCGATCGACGTCGCTGCGGTCGGCACCAATCCTCGCTCGGCGGCTTGACCCATTCCACCGAAGAACTCGCCCAGCTTCGCCTCGTCCAGACTCACGATGTAGCCGGTCCACTTGACGACGTGCTCCCAGCTTGCTCCCGCCGCCTCGAGCGCAATCCCGAGGTTCTCGAACGCCATCGCTGTTTGCGACGCGTCACCTACCCGGCAGCGAGGGTGACAGAGTCCGATGAAGGGCCATCGAGCGTTATGGGCGGTTCGCCGAATCGCGTACGTGCCGACGTCGTCGGTTCGGCCTTCCTTGGCCGTGTAGCCTGCCGATCGGGAGGCGTGAGTGATGATTCCGCAGTTCTCGCTCGAGGGACGCAATGCATTGGTCACTGGGGGCAATGGTGGTCTCGGCCGCGCCATCGCGCTCGGCCTGCAGTCAGCTGGCGCTCGGATCGCCATCACCGGCCGGAACCCTCTCAAGAACGAGGCCGTGGTCGGGGAACTCACCGACGGAATGGCCCTCACGGTCGACGTTCGAGGGGAAGCTGAAGTGGAACGGGCCGTTTCCGAGGTCGTTTCGGCCTTCGGATCTCTCGACATACTCGTCAACAACGCCGGAATCGTGCATGGGCAGCCGGTATTGGAGCTCTCGAAGGAGGACTGGGTCGCCGCGCTCGACACCAATCTCACCGGATCATTCCTGTGCGCCAAACACGCCGGTAGGGCGATGGTGGCCCAGAGCAGCGGAGGGAAGATCATCAATATCGGATCGATCTATTCGATCTACGGAACCCCCAATTTCGCCGAATATGGGGCCTCCAAGGCGGGTGTTCTCGGACTCACCCGGGCGCTGGCGATCGAACTAGCCCCTCACGACATCCAGGTGAATGCAATCCTCCCGGGATGGTACGAGACCGACATGACCCAGGACGAGGTCGGTACGGCACGAGGCGATGAAATTCGCCGGAAGACCCCAGCAGGCAGATGGGGAGACCCCGAAGACCTGGTGGGAGCTGCTGTCTTCCTTGCTTCAGCGGCCAGCTCGTTCGTCACCGGTGTCGCGCTCCCAGTCGATGGCGGCTACCTCATCAGCGAATCGATGGCACCGACCTGACGATCGCACACCAGCGACGTCGCGTCCAGAGTGTCGCCCGCTGCCGGAAGGCACGATGCAGCCGTCCCGCCCCGGCAACCGCGCTGGGCACTCCCACTGGTGGGTGTGTTGCGGCGGTTGTCGTAGCGTCGGGGATGCCGGTCGGGCTCGGAGCGTTATGGGCGCTCACCAATGCGCAGTGTGCCGGCTACGCGTGCAACGGCGAACTGGGCGTCGACGACGTTCTGATCCTGTGCCGGTCAGCGCCTACGGAATCTGGTGTCGCCGCCGAGCGAGGAGTATTTCGTCCGAGTTGGCTGCGCGGGCGATGCCTATGCGGGTCCTCAGAGACCGTCGACGGCGAACGACGCGGCGCCGGTGGCGGGGCTCTCGTCGCTCACCAAGACCGCAAACTGGTTGCCATGCCGCTCCGGCGCCCAGCGCAACCTGCTCCGATGAACGTTGAGGTCGACAGTGGTGAGTTCCGCTATGTCGGTCGTGCGGTCGAGCATGACCGAGGGGTGTGTACCGGTTTCTTGAATCAAGCAATCGAACTGACCAACCGATAGAAGGAGCGTGCAACCGTTATAACGCACGGCGCCGGCGTTGCACGGTGGATGCCATGGCAACAGGCGACATCTCCAGTCCAAGACCACATGGAGGTACACGACATGAAACGAGCAATAATGGCAGGTGCTGTGGCGTCGGTGTCGGCGGTCGTGGTGCCGGCTGGGATCGGGAACGCCGACCCGGCGTTGAGCGAAGGGTGCCAAGCCATCATCGACATCGGCGACTTCGATACTTCCTTCAGTGTCTCGGGCGTGTCGTTCTATTCCGGTGAGGTCGTCACGCTGCGAGCCGGCGACAGCTACCAATCTTTCGTTTGGCAGCTGCAAATTCATGACGGCACCGGGACGATCGTCGACCGCTATTCGGGGAGGGACGAAGCGCCGGGTACAGTCAAGGTCCAGTCGTACACCTTCGACGCGGTCGAGGCCACCGTGAATGGGTATGCCCTCGTGCCCGGGTACGGTCGGACCGATGTTTCGAGTGTGACCTGCGAGGCCCCGGCTGCCGCCCCGGCCCCGGTGGACGCCGACGGCGACGGAGTGCTCGATGGCGATGACCTGTGCCCCGACACGACCGACGATCCGGCACCGCTCGCAGACATCAAGCCGAACCGAGTCTGGCCCGAGCCGACCGATACGTTCGGGTGCTCACCGACTCAGATCATCGACCACGAGGGGCTCGGCAACGGTCACCGCAAGTTCGGGATCTCCAGCGGAGCCTTGGCAGCCTGGATCGCCAGGGTCAGCGGCTGACCGGTTCGCCTTGCCGATGCCAACGCCCGCAGCGTGTCGGCCCGGCCGAGCCTCCCGTCGACGGCGAGCTATTGGGCGAAATGCTCGAGTTCGTCTGCCGTGAGGTCGTCGGGTTTACGACCGGGAATCCGCGTGGCGAAGTATGTCGATCAGGTCGTCCTCAGGTCGTCACTCAGCGAGCACGATCGCTCGAAGCCCCTGTGCGACCGAAACCAGATCGCCCGAGTCGTTCGTGTTGCTCAGAATGACGACGGTGATGTCGTTGCCGACATCGTTGATCAGCACCGATGTGAAGCCGTCGATCCCCCCGTCGTGGAAGGCCAGCGGACCATCTTCGTTCGTGCTCACGTAGACGCCGTATCCGTACCCGAACCCTGACCAGTCGGTGATGTTCTCGATCGGTGTCAGCATGTCGATCGTCGCCTGGCCGGGGGCGGCTGTCCCCGAGGCGACCGCTCGGTTCCAGCGGAGAAGATCGGTGACCGTCGAGGAGAGTGCTCCAGCTGCGTACGGGACCGACATGTCGATCGCGTCGGCCTCCTCATCGGCGGCGGAGTAGCCCACTGCGAGTCCATCCCCTTCGGTTTCGTATCCGGTATCGGACATGCCGAGCGGTTCGAAGATATTGGTGCGGAGGAACTCCTCGTAGGTCACGCCCGATACGTTTTCGATCACCGCTCCGAGCACGGCGTAGTTCGAGTTGCTGTACGAGAAATTCTTCCCCGGCGCCCGTTCGAGCGGGAGATCACGGACTCTTCCGACCAGGGTGTCAGGCGTTGTCGGAACAGCCTTGGTCGCCTCGTAGTCCGCAAGCTCGGTGTAGTCCGGAATCCCGGACGTGTGGGCCACCAGATTCTCGATGGTGATCGGTTGCCACGCAGGGGGGCATGGGGTGAGGTATTCGCAGACCGACCCGGTCACGTCGAGCAACCCCTGCTCGCGGAGGATCAGGATGGCCAGTCTCGTGAACTGCTTGGTGACCGATCCGAGTCGAAATCTCGTCGTCGGGTCGTTCGGGATCCCGGCTTGCGCGTCGGCGTCACCGTACCCCTTGCTGAGCAGGACGTCGTCGCCGACGGCGACGAGCACCGCTCCCCGGAAGTCGTGGAGGCTCCCTTCTTCGACGCGATCGAACCGCTGCTACTTCAGCGATCTGCACGCTCGACAAGTCGGCTCCGAAGTACAGGGCGACCACAGCACGGGGACGGCTCGGCAGCGTCCGCACCATCGTCCAGAATGCGAGCGTCTCGGCCGACGGCTCCGGAGAAGTCGGTTCGCCCCGTCGAAGCCGCGCCAGGTACCGCCATTCGGTCGCACGCCGCCGCAACCGGGATCGACAGGCGTTGACCAACATGTGATGACACCATGCGCCGGGCCGATCGAGCTGCGAGACGCGATCCCAACGGATGAAGGCCTTCACCATCGTGTCCTGGACCAGGTCCTGCGCCCCGTCACGATCCCCGGTCAATGAAGCGGCCACTGCGATCAAACCCGGATATTCGCGTCGATAGACGGCGTCAAACCCCCAACCGGGCGACACGTCGACCATCGCCGCAGATTCAATCAGATCGGACGACACCACCTCGACCGGCGCGACCGGCGAGAGAATCCCCCCGGCGTGGGTGCACTGTCTGCTCATACCAAGACACACGCAGCAGGCGACCATTCCGTTGAAGAAATCTTGGTTCGCAGTCGAACAGGACCCTTCGCGCTCACTCGAGAGGACTCCCGCAGTCGTCTCGGTTGACCCGATGGTCGGGCGCCCGTCGCTGCTCGAACGTCGACGAATCGTCAGATGTCGATCAGCCAGAGGTCGTAGGTGACCGTGTAGGTGTATTCCGTGACACCTACATTGCTGTGGACTTCTCGAGCAGGACCCGAACCAAGGCCCCATGTTGTGGTGCCAGCGAGGTGCTCGGGTGCTGCGTCGTCGTCTTTGAGAGGCTCTGCAGCCAGGGTCGTGCCTGAACTCCATCCGAGCGTCGAATCCTGGTAGGTCCTCTTCTGGGGTGGGAGGAGAGTGGACGGGCAAGAGGTTTTCGTTTCGTTGTGGAAGAACTCTCCGGAATCGCCCGGCGCGTTGAGATATCCGAAGATCAGTCCTGGGCGATATTTCCACGAGCCGGTTGGTCCGTCATAGCCAAGGTTGATCGCGTTGACCCGTGTGACTCCGGGGATTGACCACGTTGTGACGACACTTCTGAGCGGTGTCCTCGGCTTTGTAATCGTTTGGGGACACCAGGTGTCAACGGTGTAGCCCCCGCTGCCGCTGACACGCGCCGTGTACGAGCCGGCCCCGTTGGCTGCGAGCACACTGGCGGGCAGCAACGTGTAGTGGCCCTCTGCCGTTGTGATCACAATCGGGTCATTGGTCGACGGATTTGTGTAGGTGTATTTGTTTGTGACGGTGATGGTGCCGGTCCACATCTTGCCGCCGCAGCCCTTCTTGTAGATGGTCCATGGTCCGAGGGCGAAATCGGCGAGTTTGACATCCCATTTGAACATCCACCTGCCGAACTCGGCGGACAGGGAGGCGATCAGCGCGCCGTCTAGTTTGAAACATCCCGTTGCGGCGAGTTTGGCGGTGAGCTTTGGCCCGATCGATGCGCTGAGTCCGGCGATGCCGAGGGCTTTGCCCTTTTGCGTGATTGCAAACCCAAGCGAGACGGCTACGTCAGCGGCGGATCCGTCGCCCTTGCCGACGATGTCGTAGGAAGACAGGTTCTTCGTATCGCCGTCTTTGTATTCGAACCCGAGCCGGATTGGGATCGACCCACCGATGTCGGCCGAAGACACCGCCGTAGACGCCGAGACACTCAGTGAGACTCCGGCGTCGAAAACCATCGGCCCAATCACGCCGACGACCTTGTCCTTCAGGATCGTGGCCGTACAGTTGAAAGCGATCTTGGACGAGAGCTTCCAGGAGACCGACGGTGTAAACGTGGCTACCATTCGGGCCCATCGTTCAGACAGGTCGAAATCGAACGAACCACCGATCGAACCCAACGAGAATGACGGCAACGACCCGAGCGTGACCCCGGCTCCACACTCGAAGTTCGGGAAGACGTTCTCAGTTGGGCGGAAGAGGCTCGACTGATCGCCGATGGCATCCAGATCGGTGTCGAAGGCACCGTGCACTTCGAGTTCTTTGAACATGTCTTGGAGGTTGGCGGGCGTGAGGACGAGCGTGGTTGTGCCGTTGGGGTTGCGTGTGACGTTGGTGACCAATCCGGACAGGCCGCTGGGTACTCGGGCGTGAGGGAGAACCGCAAGGTGTCCACCGATCGCGGGTATGTCAGCTGAGCTAGCCATCACTATGAAGGCACCTGTATCGCTGGTGCCGGTGTAGGACACGACGTCGCCGGAACCGGACAGCACGGTGCCGGTGAGCAGTTTCATCGCGGTGGATGCGGTCTCGCCTTCGGGGAACCAGCCGGCGACATCAGCGATGAGATCCATTTCGCCGAACGCGTTGAACAACGACACCTTCCCGCCAGCCCCCAGCTTCACGACCACCAGGTTCGGTACGGTGTCACCTGGACCCACGTTCAGATTCGACGCCAACGGACGGGCTGCGCCCTTGGGCCACACCGTCACGAACGATGAGGCTGTGGCAGCGACGGCCGTCACGTTCAAAACCACCGCCCCAGCACCCACCGCGGGCACCCCGCCCCTCCCTGCCACCTGCAGCTCCACCACACCACCAGCGCCGACCCGCGCCTTGGGAGCCCCATTGCCTTCACGCGTATCCAACACCCGCGCCGGCACCAACGGCTCCAGCCCTTCACCTTCGGGGAACCAGCCGGCGACATCAGCGATGAGATCCATTTCGCCGAACGCGTTGAACAACGACACCTTCCCGCCAGCCCCCAGCTTCACGACCACCAGGTTCGGTACGGTGTCACCTGGACCCACGTTCAGATTCGACGCCAACGGACGGGCTGCGCCCTTGGGCCACACCGTCACGAACGATGAGGCTGTGGCAGCGACGGCCGTCACGTTCAAAACCACCGCCCCAGCACCCACCGCGGGCACCCCGCCCCTCCCTGCCACCTGCAGCTCCACCACACCACCAGCGCCGACCCGCGCCTTGGGAGCCCCATTGCCTTCACGCGTATCCAACACCCGCGCCGGCACCAACGGCTCCAGCCCTTCGCCTTCGGGGAACCAGCCGGCGACATCAGCGATGAGATCCATTTCGCCGAACACGTTGAACAACGACACCTTCCCGCCAGCCCCCAGCTTCACGACCACCAGGTTCGGTACGGTGTCACCTGGACCCACGTTCAGATTCGACGCCAACGGACGGGCTGCGCCCTTGGGCCACACCGTCACGAACGATGAGGCTGTGGCAGCGACGGCCGTCACGTTCAAAACCACCGCCCCAGCACCCACCGCGGGCACCCCGCCCCTCCCTGCCACCTGCAGCTCCACCACACCACCAGCGCCGACCCGCGCCTTGGGAGCCCCATTGCCTTCACGCGTATCCAACACCCGCGCCGGCACCAACGGCTCCAGCCCTCCCGCACCGTAGGACACCACCCCACCAGAACCCGCCAACTCCACAACATCACCGACCGGTTCGGCATCCGGCGGGACCGACTCCGCAACCACTACTGAACCCGCTGACTCAGGCACCACCCCCACCGTCAGCAGCATTACCGCTGCTACCACAAATAACCGCAGCGCAACGCGCCGACCAGCAACCCGCCCGACCCTCATGCCCGCCAACCCCTCATCACGAGAGCGGCCCCTTGCGGGCCGAACAACGAGAAGTCTCGCGCACCGATAACAGTGTTGTCCACGCTGCCGCAATCATGCGTCGATAAATCATTTCGGATCCGCCATTCCGTTAGTTGACGGTCGATTTACCGGAAAGTGCCTGTGACCGTAGCCCAAGATCTCGGCGTGGGCCAGGCCTGCATGCGTGCCTGGTCAGTGTGCCCGGCAAGTTGGATGTCGTCGACGTGCCGCCAACTCGCGCAGCACCTCGACGATCCGCAGCGCGTCGGCCCGACCGAGACTGCCGTCGACGGCGAGTGATTGGGCGAGCTGGTCGAGTTCGTCAGCGGTGAGTTCGGCGGTGTCGGTCATACCGGTCATCGTGGCTGAGGGGTGTGACGGACCTGTTCCGTTGCTCCCATCGTTGCTCTCGAACCGAAAACGCAGAAGGTCCAGGTCGGAGGTTTGACCCTCTGACCTGGACCTTTGTGGTCGGGCTGCCGAGATTCGAACTCGGGACCTCTTGTCCCCCAGACAAGCGCGCTAACCAAGCTGCGCCACAGCCCGTACGACATTGCTGTACGTATTCGGAGCGTGAGCCTATCGACCGCTCACGACGATCGGCCTCGCCGAGCGAAGTTCGGGGGGCGGCGTGTGGCCGATCACGTAAAGATCTGTACGAACCGCCAGGTGAGATACACGATCAGCGCCAGGACCAGCAGCTTGAAGTGCCACGGCGTCGACTCGTCGCCGGCCACTTCGGCGGCGCGCTGTTCGGACTCTCCCACGGGCCGACCGCACGTCGGGCACGTGCCGTCTTCATTCATCGCGGTCGGCGTCAGGTACTTGGCGCACTGTTCGCACCAGGGCATCGTTCAGTCCGTCTTCTTGCGGAAGCGCAACTTGATGGGAGTCGCGCCGAAGCCGAACGCCTCCTTGATCTTGCGCTCGAGATACCGCACATGGTGCTGGGGCAACTCACGGTTCACGAACAACGTGAATGTAGGCGGATCGGTGGCGCCCTGCACGGCGTAGAGCACTTTCGCTCCCCCGCCCGCCGGCGATTGCTGCTGGGCCTCGGCAATGACGCGGTTGACGTCACGGGTCGGCACGCGCTTGTGGTATTGCGAGATCGCTTCTTGCAGGTTGGGGCGCAGCTTGTGGACACCCTTGCCCGTGAGGGCCGAGATCTTCAGCACGGGTACATCACCCACGAACGCCAGTTTGCGGCGAATGTCGGCCTCGATCTCGATGCGCCGTTCGGGGTCGCCCACGAGCTCCCACTTGTTCAACAGGATGACGATCGGGCATCCGGAGGCGTCGACTCGCTCGGCAAGACGCTGATCCTGGCCGGTGACCCCGTCGATCGCGTCGATCACCAGCAGCGCTATGTCGGCATCGTCGATCGCCCGAAGCGCCCTCACCAGCGAGTAGTACTCGGCCGAGTCGTCGATGCGTGACCGCTTGCGCATCCCCGCCGTGTCGACGAACACGATCGGTCCGTCCTCGGTCTCCACGAGCGTGTCGATGGCGTCGCGCGTGGTACCGGCCATGTCGTGCACGACGGCGCGATCCTCACCGACGAGACGGTTGAACAGCGTACTCTTGCCTACGTTGGGGCGTCCGACGATCGCAACGCGTGGTGGCTTCCGATCGTCGGGATCCCAATGTTCGTCGACGGGTGGAACCGAGCGGTCCACGATGGGCGCCACGTACACGGCGCGGTCACCGAGGCGTTCGAGCACGACATCGAGCAGATCACCCGCACGTCGCCCGTGCAACGCGCTCGACCGGCACGGCGTCACCGAGTCCGAGCGCGAGGAATTGCCAGAGGTCGTCTTCCCGACGGTTGTTGTCGGCCTTGTTCGCGACCACGAGAACGTGGTATCCGCCGCGCCGCAACCAATCGGCGACCCATTCGTCCTCCTCCAGAACTCCCACCCCGGCATCGACGATGAACAGCACCAGATCGGCAGCTTCGACCGCGGCTTCGACCTGCCGGCTGACCTTGTCGTCGAGGTCCGATCCGCTGGGCATCCAGCCACCGGTGTCGATGACCCGGAATGACACACCAAGCCACTCGGCCTCGAGCTCCTTGCGGTCGCGGGTGACGCCCGGACGGTTCTCCACGATCGCTGCCTGTTCGCCGATGATGCGGTTGAACAGCGTGCTCTTGCCCACGTTGGGGCGTCCCACGATCGCAATCGTCGGGAGGTCGGTGTCATTCACATCACTCATGGTGCCTGCTCCAACGCGTTTCTCAACGCGATGCCGTCGGTCGTGACGACTTCCACCTGGCGCGGCAGGTCGTCGATCGAGAGCCCATCGAGAAATCGGCCGTCGTCGGAGAGGCAGACATCCGGGAGCAGATAGCGGTGCCCCTGCGGCTCGGAGGCGAGCACGCGCGTGAGGTCCTCCCCCGTCATCAGGCCCGTCACCCCGGTGTTGCCACCGAAGAACTGATTCTCCACGACGATCACCCGGATGTCGTCGCGTCCCAGCTGGTCGATGAGTGGGCCGATCACCTGAGCACCGAACTCGCCCGTCAGCACCCCGATCGGAGCATGTCGGCGAGGGGTGAGCGAGATCCTGACCGGCTCGGCGCCGCTGGGGCGCGATCGAAGTCCCGTATAGGCAGCAGGATTGTCGGGCAGGTCGACCGCTGCGAAAAACCCGCTGCGTACCCCGGTTGCCGTCTGGCTGTTGCCGTCGAATTCCAGTTGGAACGTGCGCGCCATACCGATCCCGTCCTCGTGCATGTCGAACGCCTCGTAGGCCTCGGCAGACGGAAACGATCGCCCGGTCATCAGGTAGTACTCGTCGGCGGCGAACACCATCCGCCGCCCGAGAACGCTCTGATAGACACCCTGCCATCGCTCGACGATGTCCACGACCTGATTCGCTTCCTCCGATGTGTGCAAGCGCATCGCCGGTTCCCTGTTGAAACGTGACAATCCGAGCGGCACGACCGCGACCGAGACCAGCTCGGGGAACCGATCGAGCACGCCGGCCAACGAATCGTCGAGCACGTCGCCATCGTTGACGCCGGGACACACCACTATCTGCCCGCGTACCTCGATTCCGTGGTCCAGCAGTGCCCGCAGCCACCGAAGACTCATACCGCCTCGCGGGTTCTTGAGCATTCGGTTGCGGACGTCGTGGTCGGTGGCATGAATCGACACGTGCAGCGGTGACAGTCGCTCGGTGATCACCCGCTCGAGATCGGCCTCGGTGAAGCGTGTGAGGGTCGTAAAGTTGCCGTACAGGAAGCTCAGCCGGTAGTCGTCGTCCTTGAGATACAGGCTGCGCCGCATGCCTTTGGGCAGCTGATAGATGAAGCAGAATTCGCAATGGTTGTCGCACGTACGCACTCGGTCGAACACCGCTGACTGGATCTCGACCCCGAGCGGCTCGCCGGCCCGCTTGTCGACGGTGACGTCCATGTCGAGCCCGTTGCGGAGCACGTCGAGGGTCAGATCCGCCTCGTCGGTGAACATCTGCCACTCGATGACGTCACGCGGGCTCCGTCCATCGACGCGCACGATCTCGTCCCCTGGTTGGAGCCCTGCTGCCGCGGCGGGTGAATCCGCCGCGATGGAGACGATCATTGGTGCAGACATGGCCGGGACAGGCTATCGACGCGACGAGCGGTACTCTTTCGTCGGCATGCCTACTCGTGCAGCCCAGGCCCCGATCGACCAGTCCGAGCACGGCTTGGATCGATCACGATGTTGCGGCACGCGACCGTGAAGGTCGATCGAGTCCTGCTCGCCGAACCGCGGGGGTTCTGCGCCGGCGTCGAGATGGCGATCAAGGCGTTGGCCTGGATGGTGAGGTCGTTCGAACCGCCGATCTACTGCTATCACGAGATCGTTCACAACAAGATCGTCGTCGAGCGGTTCGAGCGTCAGGGCGTCGTGTTCGTCGACGACATAGCCGACGTGCCGCCGGGCAGACCGATCATGCTGTCGGCGCACGGCTCGGCGCCCGAGGTCGTGGCCGCCGCCCAGGAGCGGGGCAGTTTCGTCGTCGATTCCGTCTGCCCGCTGGTCACGAAGGTGCACCACGAGGTGAAGGTGCGAGCCGGCAAGGGCTACCGCATCGTCTACGTCGGGCACGAGGGTCACGAAGAGGCGGTCGGCACGATGGCCGTGGCGCCCTCGGCGATCAGCCGGGTCGAGTCGGTCGCCGAGGTGAACCAGCTTCCCGAGTTCGCGGAACCCGTCGCGCTGCTCGCACAGACCACGCTGTCGCACCGCGACTGGGACGGCGTCGCCGTACGTGTCCGTCAGCGGTTTCCCGATGTGTGGATGCCCGGGCGGAGCGACCTGTGTTTCGCGACGACCAACCGTCAGTCCTCGCTGCTGGCGATGGCCGAGCGGTGTGATTCGATCGTCGTGATCGGGTCCGCCAACTCGTCGAACACTCGGGCGCTCGAGCAGCTCGCCGTCGAGGCCGGGTGTCGCCGCGTCTACCGCATCAATGTCGCCGACCAACTGCCGCTCGATCTCGACGGGACCGTCGGCGTCACGGCTGGAGCCTCGGCGCCGGAAGAGCTCGTGGAAGCGGTCCTCGATCGTCTGGCGCCCAGCAACGGAATCGAGATCGTTCGGATCACCGAGGAAGACGAATACTTCCCGCCTCCCCGCAACATCCGCGAGCTCCAGGGCTCGATCGAGCTCGCCAGCACGACCCTGCTGGGCGGCTCACTCCTGCACCGACCGGTGATGGAAGACCGAAACCTGCCCGCGAGCGACGTGCTCTCGGCTCTCACCGACTGAAGGATCTGTGCTCTCCCCCACACTCGACACATTCCGCCTGTTCGTCCACATACTGGCTGCGTCCGTCTGGGTCGGCGGTCAGATCGTGCTGGCCGGTCTGGTGCCCAGCCTGAAGCGGGCCGCACCCGAGTCGGTCAAGGTTGCGGCACGGGCCTACTCGCATGTTGCATGGCCGGCGTTCGGGCTCGTGGTGGCGACCGGCCTGTGGAACCTGTCCGAGATCGACGTGACCGGTACCAGCACGGCATATCAGATCACGCTGTTCGTGAAGATCAGCCTGGCGATCGCCAGCGGCGCAGCCGCGGCCGTGCACCAGGTGGGCCGCAGCAAGGCGGCGCTCGCGGTCGGCGGAGCGATCGGCTTGCTCGGAGCACTCGGTGCGATGTTCTGTGGTTATCTCCTGAGCACCGGCACCTGAGTGCCGGCTCGTGGCCGGAGCGTGAGCCGATTGCGACCTGCGGCCGAGCGACGCTGGGGTCGATCTGGAATGAAGTCGAGCGCAGCGACCCTTCCGCTACCTCGGACAGATCTCCGAGCTAGCGGTTCTGGTCCCAGATGATCGGTCGGTTCTCGTCGCCGAAGAACCGCTGGGCGGGCGTCTGCTTGTCGATGTGTCCGATCAGGCCGCGATAGGTCCCGAAGCCGCACAGTTCGCGCAACCTGGGCTCGAAGGTCGCCACCAGTTCGAGTGGCAGCCCGAGTTGCTGGTTCTCCTGCTGTCGGATCCAGCCGGCGCAATAGTTCATGGCAATCGCGTATCGACGCTGGTCGGTGCGATTTTCACCGCCTCCGTGCCACAGCGATCCGTGCCAGACCAGGATGCTGCCCTTCGCCATCTCGGCGGGAATCGACTCGTAGTGCCTGCCGTAGGTCGGCGAATGGTCGGCAATGTGGGACCCGGGGATGACTCGGGTGGCCCCGTTCGCCTCGGTGAAGTCGCTCAACGCCCACATCGAGTTGAACACGGTCGCCATGTGTGGTTTGGCGAGCGGCATCAACTGATCGTCGGCGTGAATCGCCTGCGCCCGCTCGCCGGGCCCGATCACGATCGACGAGAGCGAACTGATGAGTACCTCGCCACCGAGTACCTCCTCGGCGAGCGGCAACGCGACGGTGTGCGTCGGGACCTGCATGAAGAGCGGATCGAGCGCCAGCAGGTTGTAGATCCGCCAGGTGTGAGCGCCTTCGAAGCTGTTCGACGCAGGACCGATGTCGTGTTCGAACTCGAGCCGATCGAGTGTCTCCCGGAGCTGATCGGCCAGTTCGGTCGAGAACGCGTTCTCGATGATCGAGTACCCGAATCGTTCGATCTCGTCGAGATGCGTGCTCACGACGGCTCAGTTGCGCGGCACCGACGACCACGGCACGTCGCGGTCGACCCGGACGTCGCCTGGCAGACCGAGCACGCGCTCGCCGAGGATGTTCAACATCACCTCGGTGGTACCACCTTCGATCGAGTTCGCACGCGAACGCAGGAACGTCTTCTGCGGCGTGTCGTTCGACATCGTCAGTTCGGGCCGCACCATCTCGTAGCTGCCGTACAGCATCCCTTCGGCGCCCATCAGACCGATCAGTTCCTCGTAGATGGCTTTGTTGAGGTTTGCAGACTCCATCTTGCCGATCGATCCCTCGGGCCCGGGGTCGCCCATCCGGCGATTCTGATTGGCGCGGATGTTGGTGAGGCGGTGCACCTCTGCGCGTATCCAGAGCGCGGTGACCCGGTCGCGGGCGGTCGCACCCTTGCGGTCGTCGGGCAGCCGCGACCACACCTGCAACAGATCGCCGATCGATCCTGAACCCTGACGCGGAATCGACCCGCCGATCGAGGTGCGCTCGTTCATCAGCGTGGTCAGCGACACCCGCCAGCCATCGCCCGGATTGCCGAGCAGCTCGTCGTTCGGGATGCGCGTGTCGGTGAAGTACACCTCGTTGAACTCTGCTTCGCCGGTCATCTGACGAAGGGGACGCACTTCCACGGTCGGGGCATGCATGTCGACCACGAACGCCGTCAAGCCTGCATGTTTGACCGCCTCGGAGTCGGTGCGCACCACCAGCAGCCCCCACCGCGCCACGTGGGCCAGGGTGGTCCAGACCTTCTGTCCGTTGACGATCCACTCGTCGCCGTCGCGTACTCCCCGTGAGGACAACCCGGCGAAGTCGGATCCCGAACCGGGCTCGGAGAAGAGCTGACACCAGATCTCCTCACACGTGAACAAGGGGCGGAGATAGCGGCGTTTCTGTTCGTCGCTGCCCCAGACGTGCACGGTCGGCCCGCACATGCCGTAGCCGATCGGATTGCGCGCCATCGAGAACGGACCACCGGCGGCCCGAACGCGATCGTTGACGATTCGTTGCAGCTTCGGATTGAGGCCCAGTCCTCCGAAACCCTCGTCGAAGTGAACCCACGCCAAACCGAGGTCGTACTGGGCGCCGAGGAAATCGGGGATGCTGGTCGTGGCCGGCGGGTGTGTTTCGATCAGTTGCTCGACCAGCGAGCTCACCCGCTGCTCGTCGACGGTCAGAGGGGTGTCGATCACGGTCATGTCGCCAAGGTATCCATCGCAACGGGTCACGGCGAAGCCATGCCCAGCGAAGATCCTCCAGCCCTGCCACACTCGTGTCGATGAGGACGTCCCCTCGACCATCGACGCGCGCAGTTGCAGCACTGTCCGTGTTGTTGGCGGTCGCCGCGTGTACCCCGGATACCTCGTCGAGTGGTGAGCCCGTCGAGAACCCGGCCGTCCCGAGCGGGACGGTGGCGATCCCGGCGGAACGGCTGACACCGTTCTGCGAAGAGATGATCGCTCTGGGGGAACGGCTGCTGACCGATCCGCCCGATGACGAGACGGCCTACATCATCGACTCGTACCACGCGATCGAAGACGACGTTCCCGCCGAGATCTCGGCGGACTTCGAGGCGGTGCTCGCCGGGCTGGAGGGTCGCCCGGTTCCGACGATCAACCCTGACGGCACCACGCTCGAGGCTTCGGACTCGACGTCGACCGCCGACTCCTCGACGCCGGCCGTTCCCGCCCCGCCGGCCACCGATGGGAGCGGTTCGGTCGTTCCACAGGACACCACCTCCTCCGACGAGGGATACATCCCCAGTGACGAGCCCGTCGAACGTCTCAACGAGTACGTCGATCTCGTTTGCCGCGACAGCCAGAACAACCCGGGTCCGCCGCCGACGCAGCCGCTCGACGCCGCGCCGGTCGCCACCTTCGCGCCGTGACGGCAATCCGTCAGTCCGGTTCGTCGTCGAGACCGAGCGCAGCGAGTCGTTCGAGCAGGGCGTCGCGGATGCTGACGCCGGGTTCGCGGGCCTTGTCGCCGGTCGCCGCGCCAACCGAGGCGGCTCGAGTAGAGCAAGGGTGGCTCCTTCAACCGGCCCTCGACCACATCGTCGACCGTCGCGAACAACAACTCGTGGTCGCGCATCGTTCGTTGTTCGAAGATGCTGCATCGCAACCAGGCGATCGAGTTCGGCACGACCGGCGGACCGTCGGGATCGTCCGGCCAGTCAGCGATGTACTCATCGGCCATGTACCGGAACTTTCGGCCAGGGTAGCTGAAGTACTGGCCCTCGGCGATCTGGTCGGCAGCGAGCACCGACACCGAGAACTCACCGCTCGCAACCATCAAGGGATAGGTGTCGTGTTTGGGTGAGACGCTGGCCATCACGATGGGTTCGTCGAAGCTCACCTGGGTCACCCAGTGGCTGGTGTACGCCCTGGCGAGGCCCCCGTGGCGAGCGCCGACCACCTCGACGCCCTTCATCATCTGCCCCAGACAACGTTTGATGGTGCGGTCGATCATCGCGTCAGTCCATCAGGGTCAGTTGAAGATCGCCAAGGTGTGCCGAGCTGCATCTGTCTCGCCGGAGAACTCGGGCATCTCGTGCCGGGCCTGCATCACGAGTGCAAGCCGGACATCGTCGGACCGGAGTTCGCACGTGGCCTTGAGGTTGTTGAGCATCCTGGCGACGATCAACCGGTTGGATGTCGGTTCGAGATATCGGTCGGACCAACGTTGTGCCCCCATGGCCACCAACATCTTCCGACAGTCATCCGCACTGAGTGCGCTCCGCCCGTGGAACGGGTCGGCGAACCACGTCGCATCATCGGGATCGCCCACCAAGAAGTGCCCCGGTAGCCCCACCCCGACGAGCCGCACACCGACCCGACGAGCCACTTCGACGGCGAGAACGGCGAGCGTGATGGGGATCCCCCGTCGGGTCGCCAGCACCTGATCGAGACACGAGTTGCGCCAGTGGCGGTAGTCGCGGCGGTCGCCCTCGAACAGTCCGGACCCGAACAGATAATTGATCACTCCCTCGCGTGTCGGTGACGGGCATGCGGCGGCCAGTTCGTCGATGGCGGCCAACGTGCCGATCAGGTCGAGGCGGGGCTGCAGGACCGCCGCTATCGCCAGTGCCAACTCGTCGAGATCTCGGGTCGGGTCCGTGATCGCCTCCGCGAACGGCCGCACTCGAATCCGGATTTCTGAGTGTCCCGTCGACTCCACACGCCGACCGTACCGTCGGCTACCGTCCGCTGCCATGTACCCCGGTTCTCACGTCCAACTGCACGCCGACAAGCCGGCGGTCATCATGGCCGACAGTGGTGAGACCCTCACGTTTGCCGAGCTCGATGCCGGTGCGAATCGTCTGAGCCAACTCTTCCGGGCGGCTGGGCTCCGACCCGGAGATCATGTCGCTCTGTGCCTCGAGAACCATCCCCGCTACTTCGAGATCCTGTGGGGATGTGAATACGCCGGGCTGATCTACACCGCAGCCTCGTCGCGGCTAACCACCGAGGAGCTCGCCTACATCATCAACGACTGTGGCGCTCGCGGCGTTCATCACTTCGAAGTACAAGGCCGAGCAGGCCGCCGAGGTGCTCGCACTCACACCGAACGTCGAGCTGCGCCTGATGCTCGACGCCACGATCGACGGCTACGGGGGGTACGAGGCGGCCGTCGCCGTCAGCCGGCGGAGCCGCTGGCGAATCGAGTGGCCGGCACCGACATGCTGTACTCCTCGGGCACGACCGGACGGCCCAAAGGAGTGCTGTCCAAGCTCGAACCACAAACCTTGGACGAGCGGGTGACACGGGTGACCGGCATGTTGCAGGTGTTGTTCGGGATGGACGCGTCCAAGGTGTATCTGTCGCCGGCACCCTTGTACCACGCCGCACCGTTGCGGTTCTGTATGGGCACGCTGGCGATCGGCGCGACGCTCGTCGTGATGGATCACTTCGATGCCGAGGCCTACCTGGGCTACCTCGATCGATACCGAGCCACCCACAGCCAAGTCGTGCCGACGATGTTCGTGCGCATGCTCAAACTGCCGGTCGAGACCCGCGCCAAGTATGACGTGTCGTCGATCGAATGTGTGATCCACGCTGCCGCGCCCTGCCCGATCCCGTGAAGAAGCAGATGATCGAGTGGTGGGGCCCGTCATCCACGAGTACTACGCGGGTACCGAGGGCAACGGCTTCTGCTACTGCAACAGCGCGATGTGGCTGGCCCACGAAGGCACGGTCGGTATCCCGATCAACTGTGTCGTGCACATCACCGACGAGGAGGGCAACGAGGTACCCCAGGGCGAGGTGGAACGGTGTACTTCGAAGGCGGGACGTTCGAGTACCACAACGACGCCGAGAAGACCGCGGGTTCTCGACATCCGCTCGGCTGGTCGACACTCGGCGATGTCGGCTATCTCGACGAGGACAACTTCCTGTACCTCACCGACCGCAAGGCCTTCATGATCATCTCCGGCGGTGTGAACATCTACCCGCAGGAGGCTGAGAACGTGCTCACCGATGCACCCGGAGGTCGTCGACGTCGCGATCTTCGGTGCCCCAACGAAGACTTCGGCGAAGAGGTCAAGGCCGTCGTCCAGCCCAGGCACATGCCAGCCGACGACGAGGCAGCCGCCAAGCTGGCCGCGCGAGCTGATCCGGTACTGCCGCTCGCACCTTGCCGACGTCAAGTGC
This sequence comes from uncultured Acidimicrobiaceae bacterium, assembly GCA_963699815.1. Lineage (GTDB taxonomy): Bacteria > Actinomycetota > Acidimicrobiia > Acidimicrobiales > Ilumatobacteraceae > Ilumatobacter. The sequence goes on from CAVOVK010000015.1 coordinate 121,549, forward strand.
CCACGATCGGTCGACTTCCGCGAGCAACTCCCCCGCCACCCGACCGGCAAGCTGTACAAGCGACTGCTGAAGGACGAGTACTGGCAGGCCGCAGACCGCAGCATCTGATGGAGATCCATCCGTATCTCGACTGGCCGGGGCCGATCCCGTTTGCCCACCGAGGTGGAGCGAGCGACAACCCGGAGAACACGACGCCGGCCTTCCAGCATGCCGTCGATCTGGGCTACACCTACCTGAGACCGATGTCCACGCCACGAGCGATGGTGTTCTGGTGGCATTCCACGATCCGGACCTTTCGCGGACCTGTGGATCGCGCCGGCACCATCAGCGAGCTGCCGTGGAGCGAGGTGTCGAAGGCCCGAGTGGATGGTCGCGAGTCGATCCGTTGTTCGGCATCCGATGAGCAGTTCCTGCAGGCGTGGGTCAAATATCGACTGCAAGGCCGATGCGCGGTCGACGGTCTCGATGCGCCTCGTTGCGTCGACTCGGCTGCCTCGACCGGGTCTGGATCGCGGCTTCAGCGATCGCCGGTCCGCCGCCTCCGCCCTGCCGGTCTGGCGAAGCGTTGTGCTCGAGCTTCGGCCCGGGTCCAGATCGCAGCGCTCCGATTCGGCGTTCCGGTGCCATGGGGTGGACAGGCGGCGCAGGTGCCAGTTCGCCAGGGCCGCATCACGATCGTCTCCGAGCGCACGGTTCGTCGAGCACATCGGCACGGCTTCCAGGTTCACGTCTGGACCATCGACGACCCGGTGGAGATCCACCGGTTGCTCGATCTGGGTGTCGACGCGCGTCATGACCGACCGACCTCAGGTACTCAAGGACGTGCTGGTCGACCGCAACGAGTGGCATCAGGCGTGACGCCCCGGTGGCCCGATCCCACCCATGGCCGTTCGCCGGTATTGGTGTCAGGTGCCGGAGGCGGCCTCGCCGGCTTCGGCGATCTCGGCGATGTGTACGAGCGCATCGCCGCGGTTCACGAGCGGAGCTTCGGCTCGCCCGATCACCAAGCCCGTACGCGTCGCCCTGATCACCGAGAGGCGCCGCCCGAACGAGTCCGAGATGACGCCGAGCCGATCGCCGATCGTCACCTCCGCGCCCAAGGCGCTCTCGATCCTGAGGATGCCCGATCGACCGGCCCGAACCCAACCGGTGCGGCGTGACTCGAGCGGACGTTCGGTCACGCCGGCGCCTTCGTCGTTGATCATTCCGAGCGACGCGAGCACACGGCGGACACCGGCGACGCCCGCCTCGATCGCCCACTCATCGAAGCGCCACGCCTCGCCGCCCTCGTACAGCAGCACCGTCGCCCCGCACTCGCGGGCGGCATGGCGGAGCGAACCGTCCCGCGTGCGGGCATGGATCATCACGGGGGCCCCCAAATTTCTGCGAGGTTACGAGTCTTGGGGTGTCGAGGTGGCCGGATCTGGGGAGGTTGGTTTGGGATTGGAACCGTGTGCAGGTGATGCTGAGGGCCTGGCACCGTTGGACCACACCTCCGTCATCATCAGGTGGGCGATCGTCCCGCGATCGACCCGCTGGGGGGTGCCGGGAAACGAGCGATTGAGGTCGCGACGGTCGCAGATACGGGTCACCGTTCAGTGAAGCCATGCACGTTGACGAATCGGTACAGCGATCAAGCTGCCGCCGGCAGGTCCTTGGCCGTGACGTCCTGGAGTACCCGCCGGATGATCTCGACGCCACCGACCTCGTCGCCGGCGAATCGCCGCTGTCCAGCCAGACCGACGGGCCGTTCGCCCGGCCATGGACCGCCAACACCGGCAGGGTCACCTCGGCTCCGGTGACCAGCCGGGCGATCGGCAGGCCGATCTCGCGCTTGGCGCCCGCCTTGATCTCGACGCCGCCGATCGTGAAGGAACCACGAACCATCAGTCGACCTCCACGGTTCGGTTTCTGCGCCGTAGGGCACGATTGGGGCGCGGCCCCATGTACGAGCGACCAGGGTCGACCAACAGGGCACCCCGCATCGCTTCACGGCCGACGAGCAAGCGGAATCCCATCTCGTCTCGGTTCGTCAGCGTCAGCTCGGCAGCGAGATCCAGCCCGACCACTCGCAGTGTCGTCGCGACGACCACACGCTTCTTCTTCGTGGCCGGTCGAACTGCGCACCACACGGCGATCGACCACCGGCAGCTCGATGCGGGTCGAGTCCAGATCGGACCGCTGCCACGGGTGGATCTCGAATGACGCCCAGGCGACGCCGTCGCGGATGATCTCCTCCAGGTCGTAGGCATGGATTGCCGAGGACCGCGCGCGGTGTCGAGTTTGGCCTTCACGCCCACTGCAATCCCAGCTCGGGCAACGACACCCATTCACGCCACCCGGCTACGTGATCGGGGCTCGACAAGTCACTCACTCTGGTAGCTTCGCGGACCTTGACGATGAAACTTGCGATCCTGTCCGCGCACCGAGGTCCTACAGCACCCAACGACTGCGGGCTGCAGCGGTCGATCGGGGCCACAGACGTCAAGGTTCTCAACACCTTGCGATTTCTCGATCGACCTGTCGGGATCCGAACCCGACCTTCAGTTTCGCGGCAAGCAGCTCTCGCATTACGACGCGATTCTTGCCGCGCATCGGCAACTCGATCACATATTTCGGCACGGCGGTCGTTCGCCAGTTCGAACAGATGGACGTGTACACGCCGAATACCGCGAACGGCATCTCCAACTCGCGCGACAAGCTGCGCGTGATCCAGATCCTGTCCCGTCACAACATCGGGATGCCCGCCACCACATTCGCCCGTGATCGCCTGCCGACGTGCTGCCGGCGATCGAGCGCGTCGGGGGCGCACCGGTCGTCATCAAGTTGCTCGAGGGGACCCAGGGCATCGGCGTGATCCTCGCACCCGACACCAAGGTGGCGGAAGCGATCATCGAGACGCTGCAGAGCACGAAGCAGAACGTCCTGATCCAGCGCTTCGTGGCCGAGAGCAAGGGTCGTGACATTCGTGCGCTCGTCGTCGGTGATCGGGTCGTCGCCGCGATGCGGCGTGTCGCTCAGGGCGACGAGTTCCGTCCTCC
>CAVOVK010000016.1:0-48886 GCA_963699815.1 uncultured Acidimicrobiaceae bacterium
TGCCGCACGGCAGTGTGCTCTCATCTGATGCACCGATCTTCTTGACTTCATGGCAGTGTCGGCGCAGACCGTCCGTGAGCCCGATCACGCAGCCCGCAGCGCGACGGCTCGCTCTCTCGCCAATTCCATCTGGTGTGGATGTCGTCGGGGTCGTCGTCGTCGGGGAAGGTGGGTGGTCGTGCGCCGGCGGGGAGCATGATGGTGCCGTCGTGTCGGATGGTGTAGGTGCGGTCGTTGGTGGCTCGTCTCGATCGCCATCGGTGTTTGGTATTTCGGCGTTGTGGGTGTTGCAGCGGATTCGGGAGTTGTGTTGGTCGGTGTGACCTCCGTCGGTCCATTCGTCGGCGTGGTCGACGTCGCACAGCTCGGCGGGGAGGTCGCAGCCGGGGTGCTCGCAGTGGCGGATCAACAACTTGGCGGCGTCGCGGGCGGGGCCGTGGAACAGTCGTCGGCGGCGTCCGAGGTCGATCGCTACCCCGGCGGTGTCGACGACGACTCGGCGGATGTGACCGGCGAGTGCTGCTCGCAGTACGTCGTGGGGGTGCAGCGGTCACCCCGTTGCTCGTTTCGCAACGGAGGTCGTTCAGGGAGTCCGGTGATGTCGATGAGTTCGTCGATCAGGTCGGTGGGTCGGGTGAGACCGGTGAACGGGTCGATCGGGTCGCCGTCGAGTGAGGTGGTCGGGGCGAGCCCGGATGCGGCGAGGATTCGGCCCAGGTCGTGGCGTCGATCACGATGTTGACGAGCGGGTCGCCGGTCGTGCCGAGACCTTCGGCGGCGGCGGCTCGTCGGAAGATCGCGACGAGGGCGTCGAAGCGGCGTTGGCGCGGCGGTGCGGGCGAGTGGGTGTTGGTCGGCGGTGTCGCCGTGCTCGGCGCGGCGGGCTTCGAGGTCGGCCTGGTATTCGGCTTCGGTGAAGCGTTGATGGATCGCGATCAGCTCGGCGGTGGTGAGCGCGTCGCCGCCGTGGGCGGTGATGTCGACCATCCCGCCGACGTGGGTGACGTGGGCGTCGCGATGTTCGATGGCGTCGTCGCGTGCGTCGTGGGCTCCGTCTTGGTCGGCGAGGGACACGAACCGGTCGACACATGCGAGAACTCGCGGTAGGAGAGTTGCTCGGCATGGTCGAGCAGGATCGGGGCGAACTCGGCCAGCCGGTCGCGGACCCGCCGGTTGCCGTTGACGACGGCGAAACGGGCGACTTGTGAGACACCGATCCGGCCGGTCAGCCACGCGTCGCCGAGCCCGTCGATCTGGTCGACCGCGCGGGCGTGCGAGCGCAGTCGGCTGGCCTCGGTGCTCGAGCAGTTGAGTGTTGCTCGCAGGTACGAGTTGATCGTGCGGTGGCCGTCGACGGCGCCGAGTTGGCGGTGTTCGGCGATCCTGATGGCTGCTGCGAGTTCGGTGTCGAGTCGGCGGCGTCGAGGTCGATCTCACGGATCCGGTCGTCGAGCGCGTGGTCGGGGAGCTCGACCAGCGCGTCGAGGAGATCGTTGAACATGTTCATTCTAGCAAACATATGTTCGTGGCAAGCCAGTGAACTGGGGTGATGCGGCCGCTGGTATGCCGTTCAGCGCGTCCGCTTGGGTCGCCTGAGGGCCGTCTACAAGGCACGCTCGGGCTATCGGTAGATCATCATGTGGGGCCCGCCGAGCTGATTTCGAAGGCCGACACGGCGAGCGCTGGAGTGCTCTCAGATCATCGAAGAAATCTCCGAAATTTCTTTGCAGCGTCCCGGGCCGCTCGCATACCCACCGTTCATCCGGCCGCTCAGGTCTCTGGTGACGGCTCGGCCGGCGCCGAAGACGTCGTCCCACCCGTCGATGACCATGATCTCGCCCGTGTCGTCGCGTTCGATCGAGTGATTGGTCAGTGCGTCGGCCCCCGCCAGACGGCCTACGACGGTCTCGCGTCTGGCGGATCCGTCGACCCATTCCGACGGCTGTGGCGGGATGTAGAACAGCGTCCGGCGATCGCGACCTCGTTCCACGGCTTGGCGCGGATCGGTGCGCGGCATTGGGTGATTCGCACGGTGAGGAAGCTGGCGATGGTGCCGGCCCACGTCGTCTCGTCCGGGCTGGTGATGATGGCGTACGCTCCGGAGGACGTCCGAATCCTTCCTCTCCCAGCCACTGGAGGCTTGGACCGAGAGCTCGATCACGGATCCGACGCTGGTTCGTCATCGCCTCGAGGAAATTCGCCGTGCCGGCTTCGTGTGGGTGTACGAGGAGATGTCGGAGGGCCTCAACTCGGTGGCGGCACCGATCGTCAATCCGGCGGGCACGGTGATCGGTGCCATCCACGCTCACGGACCTTCGTACCGGTTCCCGGCCCCCGGCGGAGCCGCCGCGATCGCGGCCGCTGTGGTCGAAACGGCGCAAACGATCTCCGAGCGGTTGGCCGGGCATCACCGACTCAGCTCCGAGGGGTGACGCCCGGCCGTCTACCGTGGTAGTGTTCCACGATGCGGATACCGTTCCGCATCATGGAAACCTGAGTCCGGCGGTGACGTCCGATCGGACTCCCAGCTGCATCCCACGGGGGGCCAAAGTGAGTGACGATGACTACGAGGAGATCGACCTCGCCACGCTTCCCGACGATGAACTCGTCAAGCAGATGCACGACGACCTCTATGACGGCATGGCCGACGAGATCGTCGAGGGAACCACGATCCTGCTCGATCGCAAGTGGGGCGCCGACAAGGTACTGAACGAAGCCCTCGTGGAGGGTATGCGGATCGTCGGCATCGACTTTCGCGACGGCATCTTGTTCGTCCCCGAAGTACTGCTCGCCGCGAACGCGATGAAAGCCGGGATGGAGCTCCTCCGGCCGCTGTTGGCGGAGACCGGCGCCGAACCGATCGGCAAGATCGTGATCGGCACCGTCAAAGGCGACATCCACGACATCGGCAAGAACCTGACGGCGATGATGATGGAGGGCGCCGGCTTCGAGGTCGTCGATCTCGGCATCAACTGCGACGTCGACAAGTACCTAGCGGCCCTCGAGGAGCACAAGCCCGACATCCTCGGCATGTCGGCGCTACTCACCACGACGATGCCCTACATGAAGGTGGTCGTCGACACGTTGACCGAGCGGCAGCTGCGTGACAAGTTCATCGTGCTGGTCGGTGGCGCACCTCTCAACGAGGAGTTCGGCGAAGCGGTCGGTGCCGATGCCTACTGCCGCGAACGCGGCGGTCGCGGCGGAAACCGCCAAGGAACTCGTCAGCGCTCGTCGAGGACTGCGCCGGGCGGAACCTGCGGGGCCCTCGGTCCAGTGAGCAAGCCGCTCCTCTTGGCGTGCGGCGCGCTGGTTCCGTGAGCTGCGTGCCGTGTTGGAGCAGGACGGCCTCACCGACGCGGTGGAGGTCGTCTACCTGCCCGCCCCGCTGCACAACCATCCCGAGCGGATCGTGCCGAGTATCGAGGCTCGCCTGGCCGACGTCGAACCGGAGCGCCAGATCTTCCTCGGTTATGCCGATTGTGGTACCGGAGGGTTGCTCGATGTCTTCATCGAGCGCACCGATCGCCCGATCTCGCGTTTCGCCGGGAGACCACTGTTACGAGTTCTTCGCCGGCTCCGAACGTTTCGCGGCGCTGCACGACGAGGAGTTCGGCACGTTCTACCTGACCGACTTCCTCGCCAAGCACTTCACGGCGTTGATCTGGCAGGGGCTCGGCATCGAGCAGCACCCCGAGCTGCGAGAGATGTACTTCGCCAACTACCGCCGCGTCGTGCTGTTGTCGCAGAGCGATGATCCGGAGCTCGTCGCGGCCGGCAGAGCGGCTGCTGATCTACTCGGGCTCGAGTTCAGCCATGAGCCCACGGGGCTCGAACCGTTCGCGCGACCGGTGCGGGTCGCACTGGGCTCGGCGATCGACGACACGGTGATGAGCTGATGGGCCGCCGTGCGAGTGGAGCCCAGACGCTCGTCACGATCTACTGGCGCGACATTCCCGCTCAGGTGAACGGTCAGGCAGGGCGCGAACGCCACCAGGTGGTGTTGTCGGGCAAGTTCCAGCGCGCCATCGACCGCGCCAAGCGCAAGGCGAACATCTATACCGCCGAAGAGGACATCGCCCAGTCGGCGGCGCGAGAGCGTCGTCGCCGAAGGGGACATCGCAAGGGCGGCCGAACTCGAGGCCAGTCGGATCGAGTCGTGTTACTCGTGCGAGTACCTCGGCAAGCTGGCGTTCGCCGGTGGATTCGTCGCCGACATCGACGATGCCGACGTCGACCGAGCAGCGCTGCTCGCCCTCGAGGAGCTCGACGAAGACGACGGGACCGACGCGAGCGACACAGGCATGAGCGACGCAGGCATGAGCGACACAGGCATGAGCGATACCGAGACGGAGGAATGATGACCGAGACACGCGTGAGTTCGGCGAACAAGGAGGTTGTGATCGGATTCGGTCGCCCCTTCGTGATGATCGGCGAACGCATCAACCCCACCGGCCGCAAGCTGCTCGCCGAAGAAATGAAAGCCGGTGACTTCAGTCGAGTCGAGGCCGACGCCATCGCCCAGGTCGAGGCCGGCGCCCACATGCTCGACGTGAATGCCGGCATCCCACTCGCCGACGAGCCCGCAATGTTGGCGCGGGCCGTACAGCTCGTCCAGGCCATCACCGACGTGCCGTTGTCGATCGACTCGTCGATCATCGAGGCGCTCGAGGCCGGCCTGGCGGTGTACCAGGGCAAGGCGCTGGTCAACTCGGTCACCGGTGAGGACGAGGTGCTCGAGCGGGTCCTGCCGTTGATCGCCAAGTACGGCGCCACGGTCGTCGGCGATCTCGAACGACGAGACGGGCATCTCCGAGGATCCGAACGTCCGGTTCGCGGTGGCCGAGAAGATCGTGCACCGTGCCGCCGATCACGGCATCCCCGCCAGCGACATCGTGGTCGACCCGCTCGTGATGCCGATCGGTGCGATGGGTACCGCCGGCCAGCAAGCATGCGCTGCTGCGCCGCCTGCGCGAGGAGCTGAAGGTCAACACGACCTGTGGTGCCTCGAACGTCAGCTTCGGCCTGCCGAACCGGCGTCAGGTGACCGGAACCTTCCTGTCGATGGCGATCGCGTCCGGGATGACCTCCGCGATCATGAATCCGATGCATGCCGAGGTGAAGTCGGCCGTCATGGCCGCCGATGTCCTGATGGGCACCGACCGTGACTGCGCCGCCTGGATCAGGGCCAACCGCGACCCGAACGCACCAACCGGCGAGGGTGGACGCGGTGGCCGTGAAGGTCGCCGTCGGCGACCGGTCGGGTGATTCGATCCTCGTGGGCGATCACCGGATCGTCTTCACACCGTCGGGTCTGAACGGCACCGTCGAGCACGGCACCACCGTGCTCGAAGCCGCGCGCCATCTGGGGGCCGACCTCGACACGGTGTGTGGCGGCCGCGGGATCTGTGGGCGCTGTCAGGTGGTGCCGAGTGTGGGTTCGTTCGCGAAATGGGGCCTCACGGTCGATGCCGATGCGCTCGGCCCGTCGGCCCAGATCGAAACCGACTATCGCGGCGCTCGCGAGCTCGTCCCCGGTCAACGGCTCGGTTCGCGGCGACCATCTGCGGCGATGTCGTGATCGACATCCCTCAGGCCAGCCAGGTCCACCAACAAGTCGTCCGCAAGGATCTCGATCTGCCGCCGGTCACGATCGATCCGTCGTTCACCCTCTGGTACGTCGAAGTTCCGGTGGCAGAACTCGGCGACGAAGCGAGCGCAGCCGGATTGGTCGCCAGAGCCGTCGCTGACCAGCACGGGCGCGCCGAGCCATTCGTGCCGTTCGGCTCACTCGCCTCGCTCCAGCCCGTGCTCACCCGCTCGGGGGCAAGGTCACCGTCGCGATCGACGAATTCGATTGGGTCGTCGCGATCTGGCCCGGTTTCGTCGACCGAGCGCTCGGCGTCGCCATCGACATCGGGTCGACGACGATCGCGGGCCATCTCTGCGACGTGACCACGGGCGAGGTGCTCGCGTCGGCCGGGCGCATGAACCCGCAGATTCGCTACGGCGAAGACCTGATGAGCCGGGTGTCGTACGTGATGATGAATCCCGGCGGCGACCGCACCTTGACCGAGGCCGTCCGCACTGCGCTCGACGGCTTGATCGGAGACCTCGTCGACCAGGTCGATTCGTTCAGGGAGGACGTGCTCGAGATCGTGCTCGTCGGCAACCCGATCATGCACCATGTGGTGCTCGGGATCGACCCGACACCGCTCGGCCAGGCTCCCTTCACCCTCGCCACCAATCGGGCGATCACGACGCGGGCCTCCGACCTGGATCTCGTCGGACCGAATGCCCGCTGCTACGTCGGGCCGTGCATCGCGGGCCACGTCGGGGCCGACACGGCGGCAGCCATTCTCGCCGAGGGTCCACACCGCTCGGCTGGCATGCAGCTGCTCGTCGACATCGGCACGAACGCCGAGATCGTGCTCGGCGACACCAATCGGCAGTTCGCTGCCTCCAGCCCGACCGGCCCGGCCTTCGAAGGTGCGCAGATCAGCAGCGGCCAACGGGCCACGGCCGGCGCGATCGAGGGCGTCCGGATCGACCCCGAAACGCTCGAACCGCGCCTGAAGGTGATCGGCATCGACGTCTGGAGCGACGACCCTGGTTTCGACGCGGCGCTCGCCGACATCGGAATCTCCGGAATCTGCGGTTCGGGCATCATCGACGTCATCGCCGAGATGTTCCTCGCCGGCATCATCGACCGCGAGGGTGTCATCCGTGGCGAACTCGCCGATCGCACGCCCCGCATCGTGGCCCACGACCGCACGTTCTCGTACGTGCTGCACGGCGAGGGGGCCGGCCGCGTCGCGATCACCCAGAACGACGTGCGGGCGATCCAACTCGCGAAGGCGGCGCTGCGCGCCGGCATCGACTTGCTGATCGAGCACGCCGGCAACCCACCGATCGACGACATCCGACTCGCAGGAGCATTCGGCGCCCACATCGACCCGCTGCGGGCGATGGTGATCGGGCTGGTGCCGGACTGCGCGCTGGCGTCGGTCCACGCGGTCGGTAACGCGGCCGGCACCGGAGCGGTCCAGGCGTTGCTCTCGCGCTCCCTGCGTGCCGAGATGGAACACGTGGCGCGCGACGTGATCAAGATCGAGACCGCGATCGAGCCGCGCTTCCAGGAGTTGTTCGTGGCGGCGATGGCACTCCCACACGCGACCGCGCCGATGCCGAACGTCGGCGGGCTCGTCGATCTTCCGCAACCAACCGAATCCGCAGACACCGGGGGCCGAGGCCGCCGACGCCGACGAGGAGCACCAGCATGACCGACGAAGCATCCGCACCGACTCGGGGTCGACGTGGTGGAGGCCGCGACGCGCGGCGTACGCTGCGCGCCGCCGGCGACACGTCCGCCGCCGCATTTCTGACCCGCACCTTGAAGCCGTTCGAGATCGTCAGCGACGAGGGCCTCGAGATGCTCGAGCACAACGCCGACACGATTCTCGAGGTCGTCGGGGTCGAGATCCGCGACTATCCGTCGGCGATCGAGCGGTTCCGCGACGCCGGCGCCGACGTCGATGGCACCCGGGTCCGCTTCCCGCGCGGGATGTGTCGCCAGATCGTGCAGGCCTCAGCGCCCGCGATCTACACCCAGCACGGTCGCAACAGCGAGCGCAACGTGCAGATCGGTGGCGACGCGACCGTTTTCGCCCCCAACTACGGATCACCGTTCGTGCACGACATCGATTCCGGACGGCGCTACGCCACCCTGGCGGACTTCGACAACTTCGTGAAGCTCGCCTACATGTCGCCCTACCTGCACCACAGCGGCGGCACGGTGTGTGAACCGGTGGACGTACCGGTCAGCAAGCGTCATCTCGACATGGTCTACAGCCATCTGCGTCACAGCGACAAGCCCTTGATGGGGTCGGTGACCGCCGGGGAGCGCGCATTCGATTCGGTCGAGATGGCCCGCATCGCGTTCGGCGGCGATCTTCAGGACCGCACGGTGCTCACCAGCCTGATCAACGCCTCGTCGCCATTGGTCTGGGACGCCACGATGCTCGAGTCGGCCGAGGTGTACGCCACCCACAATCAGGCGTGCATCATGACGCCCTTCATCCTGGCGGGGGCGATGGCGCCGGCGACGTCGGCCGGAGTGGCGGCACAGAGCCTCGCCGAAGCGTTGGCCGGTATGGCCTTCTGTCAGCTCGTGCGCCCGGGTGCCCCGGTGATCCTCGGATCGTTCGCGAGTTCGATGTCGATGCAGAGCGGGGCACCGACGTTCGGCACGCCCGAGCCGGCGATGGTGCTCTACACCATGGGGCAGCTGGCGCGGCGGCTCGGTGTGCCGTTCCGCTCGGGTGGATCTCTGTGCGCCTCGAAGTTGCCCGATGCGCAGGCCGCCTACGAATCGGCGTCGACCTTGCAGCCCACGGTGCTCGGTGGCGTCAACTTCGTGCTGCACGCGGCCGGGTGGCTCGAGGGCGGCCTGGCCATCGGGTACGAGAAATTCGTGCTCGACTGCGATCAGCTCGGTGCGATGGCAACGTTGGTGAAGGGGATCGACCTCAGCGACAACGGACAGGCGCTCGACGCCATCCTCGAGCACGAGCCGGGGATGCACTTCTTGGGTACGGCCCACACCCTCGCCAACTTCGAATCCGCGTTCTACCGATCGAACACCGCCGACAACAACAGCTATGAGCAATGGCTGGAGGATGGCGCCCTCGATGCCGCTCAGCGCGCCAACAAGATCTGGAAGGAGCAGCTCGCCTCGTACGTGCCTCCGCCGATCGACGACGGTATCGACGCCGAACTGCTCGACTACGTAGCTCGCCGCAAGGCCGAGTTGCCCGACACGTTCGCCTGACAAGGAGCCCGACATGTTGAACGTCCTGAAGAAGTGGCGAGGCCGCGACGGCGAACCGTCGAGCGTCGGCTATTCAGCCTCCATGCGCGACCTCGTCGCCGACCTGCACTACGAGATCGTGCCAACGAAATCGATCGACCAAGCGATCGAGGACCTGCCTGCAGACGCCCACGTCTCGGTCACCTGCTCGCCGGCGAAAGGCATCGCCGCGACACAGGAGTACACCGAACGACTGATCGAGCTCGGCCATCGGCCGGTACCGCACCTGTCTGCTCGTCTGGTGGAAGGGCCCGAACACGTGGCCCAGCTGGCTGCCTGGCTGAGCGCCCAGAAGGTGCCGGAGGTGTTCGTGGTCGCCGGGGACGCGACCGAACCAGCCGGCCCGTACGAGGGCGCACTCCCCTTCATCCGCGACCTGCTCGCGGCCGATCCTGGTGTGGATCGGGTGGGAATCACCGGGTATCCCGATGGCCACGCGATGATCGACGACGCCGAGATCACGCGGCAGCTGCACGCGAAACAAGCGGTTCTCGCCGAGGCAGGTGTCGGTGGCTGGGTCTCGACCCAGATGTGCTTCGACGAGGCGAAGATCCGTTCGTGGCTGATGGCCGAGAGAGCCGCGGGACTCGACCTACCCGTCCAGCTGGGTGTTCCCGGCGTGGTCGACCGTGCCCGTTTGATGACGATGGGCACGCGACTCGGGATCGGGGCGTCGATGCGGTACCTGGCCAAGAACCGCTCGACGGTGATGCACATGATGTCGCCGGGTGGTTTCGATCCGACCGAGATGGTGATCGCCTTTGCCGACGATGCACAGCAGCTCGGCATCGAAGCGCTCCATTCGTTCACGTTCAACGCCGTGGCCGACACCCGCGCATGGCAAGAAGCGATCGTCACCGGCGCGGCCGGGGTGTGAACGTGACACGAGCCGATGCGATCGTGATCGGGGCCGGGGTGATCGGGTCGTCGGTCGCGCTCGAGTTGGCGCGCTGGCGGGCGACAGGTCCTGGTGGTCGACAAAGGTCCGGCCGCGGGTGCCGGGTCGACCAGCGCCTCGTCGTCGATCATCCGGTACAGCTACTCGACTCGCGATGCGATCCTGACCGCATGGGAAGCGGCCCAGATGTGGTTCGACTGGGAACGTCATCTCGGCGTGGTGGACCCTGACGGGATGGCGCGGTTCATCGAATGCGGCAACCTGATCCTGCGAACGACCGGCTACGACGGCACGGCGATCACGCCGTGGTGGGACCAATTCGACATTCCCTTCGAGGAACTCGATGCGGCGGCGCTGCGAGAGCGGTTCCCGATGCTCGACCCGGGCAAATACTACCCACCCAAGCGGATCGACGACCCGGCCTTCGCCGATGACGCAGTCGGCGAACTGACCGCTCTCTACAGTCCGAATTGCGGCTTCGTCGACGACCCGATGCTGTCGGCGAAGAACCTGGCGTACGCGGCCCGTCAGCACGGCGCCCAGTTCCGGTTCCGGTCGGAGGTCGTATCGGTCGATCGCTCCGACGGGGCCGTGGTCGGTGTGACGTTGGCATCGGGCGAATCGTTGATCGCCCCCGTGGTCGTCAACGTCGGTGGGCCCCACTCGCGCATCGTCAATGCGATGGCCGGTGTCACCGACGACATGACGATCGGGCACCGTGCGCTGCGCCAGGAAGTGTTCACCGCGCCGGCTCCCGTCGGCTTGCGATTGGAAGACGGTGCCCCGTTCGTCTCCGACCTCGACGTCGGTCAGTACTTCCGACCACAGATCGGCGGTACGTTGCTGGTCGGCGGGTCGGAACCCGAGTGCGACGAGCTGCATTGGGTCGACGACCCCGACTCGAACTCCGAGTATCCGACCGTCGAGGTGTGGGAGACGGCCATGATGCGCCTCGCACGGCGGGTGCCCGAGTTCGGCGTGCCGTCACAACCCACCGGGCTGGCCGCGCTGTACGACGCCTCCGACGACTGGGTGCCGATCTACGACCGTTCGAACCTGCACGGCTTCTTCATGGCCTGCGGCACGAGTGGCAACCAGTTCAAGAATGCGCCGATCGTCGGTCAGTACCTGCGGGCGATCATCGATGCCACCATGACCGGTCACGACCACGACGCCGATCCGGTGCAGTTCCGCGGCGCGTACACGGGCCAGATGATCAACTTGGGGGCGTTTTCTCGCCGCCGGCAGAAGGCAGTCACCTCCGGCACCGTGATGGGCTGAGGGCGAACAACCGAGCAGAGGGGGAGTCATGGCACGACGCGGGGGCGGTCGGGCGGCACGAGTCGAGGAACGTACCGGGACAGATTCCGGTCCGTCAGGGCCGGCGTTCATCCGCCGCAAGGTGATGCCCTACGACCTCATCGCGCCCGATGGACTCGACCTGATAGAGGCGAAGGCCGACCAGATCCTGGCTGAGATCGGCATCGACATCAACGAGGACGAGGATCGCGAGGAGTTCCGCACCGTCGGTGCCTCGATCGACGGAGCACGGGTGCGGTTCGAACCCGGGCTCGTACGCGAGCTCGTGCGCACCGCTCCGCGCGAGTTCACCCAGCACGCGCGCAACCCCGACAAGTCGGTCGTGATCGGCGGCGACAACGTCGTCATGGCCCCGGCGTACGGCTCGCCATTCGTGCGTGACCTCGCCGGCGGCCGACGGTACGCCTCCATCGAGGACTTCCGGAACTTCATCAAGCTCACCCATTCGATCCCCTGGCTGCATCACTCGGGCGGAACGATCTGCGAGCCGGTCGATGTTCCCGTGAACAAGCGTCACCTCGACATGGTGTACAGCCACATCAAGTACAACGACCAGGCGTTCATGGGGTCGGTCACCGTTCCCGAGCGTGCACGCGACTCGGTCGAGATGGCTCGCATCTTGTTCGGCGCCGATTTCCTCGAGGACCATTGTGTGATCGTCGGCAACGTCAACGTGAACTCGCCGCTGGTCTGGGACAACGCGATGACGGGCGCGATCCGCGCCTATGCGGAGGCCAATCAAGCGCCGGTGATCGTTCCCTTCATCCTCGGCGGCGCGATGGGGCCGGTCACGCTCGCTGGCGACATCGCCCAGGCCCATGCCGAGACGCTGGTCGGTGTCGCGCTGGCACAGTTGATCCGGCCCGGGTGCCCGGTGATCTACGGCAATTTCCTGTCGTCCATGGCGCTGCGGTCGGGCTCGCCCACGTTCGGTACCCCCGAGCCGGCGATCGGTTCGTTGGTCGTCGGCCAGCTCGCACGCCGGGTCGGTCTTCCGCTTCGCTGCGCCGGCGCGTTCACCGCGTCGAAGATCCCCGACGGCCAGGCGATGGCCGAATCGACGATGTCGATGATGTCCGCGATCCTGTGCGGCGCGAACTTCCTGTTGCACTCGGCCGGATGGCTGGAGGGCGGCCTGTCGATGGGCTACGAGAAGTTCATGATGGACGCCGACCTCTGCGGTGCATTGCACCGCTATCTCGAAGGCGTGTCGCTCGACGAGGACGAGTTCGCGATCGACGGCTTCCACGAGGTCGGCCCCGGCAAGCACTTCTTCGGATCGCAGCACACGTTGCGCCATTACGAGACAGCGTTCTACGACAGCACCACAGCCGACAACAACAGTTACGAGCAGTGGCGCGACGCTGGCGAATCGAGCACCGAGCAGCGCGCTGCCCTGCGAGTGACCGAGACGTTGGCCAACTATGAGCCGCCGCCACTCGACGAATCGATCGATGCGGCGCTGCTCGACTACATCGGCCGGAAGAAGTCGGCGATGCCCGACATGTGGTACTGACGCGGGCCGGGCCGCCACCCGGCCCGGCCCTCGTCAGGTGGCGATCAGCTCGGGTCGCTGGATGTCGACCCGGGGGCAGTGGTCGAGCACATCGCCCATCGCTTCGCTGACCGCCGACAGATCGATGCCTGCCATGAAGGTGTTGAGCGTGAGGTGGGCCAGCACCCAACTCGGATCCGAGGCCCACGGCGGGAGGAATCGGGCCGGCTGCACCAGACCCATCCTCCTGAGTTCACCCAGTGCCGGGATCGAGAACAGGTCGAGCTTGCCGGAGAACAACAAGCCGAGCGTGTCCGCCCGTCCTGTCGTGAACGCGGCCCGAATGAACGTCGCGACCGCCAGATAGCCGGAGAGGTACGCACAGTCCTTGGTGAACGGAGCCCCGCCCGTGATCGGCGAACCCCGGAAGATCCGGCGTGTCGACTCGAAGGCCTGTTCCGGAGTCGGGCTGCGGTCGAGGAACCAACGGTAGAGCTCGACGAAGTCGGCGCCGTCGATGACGAGTTGTACTGCCAGGATGCGGTCTGCCAGACGGCGCAGACGATCGAGCCCGAGTGTGCCCGACACGTACTCGGAGTACACCGCCAGACCCTCCTGTGTGCGGGTGGTGCCGGGGTGACCGATCGCGAGGATCGGGATGTCGGTCTGGGCGCGCCCGTTGAGGCCCGTCGCCACGTGGATGAAGGCTTCGTGGTTCAACAACTGTGCCGAGTCCTTCAGTGTGAACTTCGCGTCGCGACGGATCTTGATGCGACTCGTCGACGCCACGGCGTTGGCCGACAATTCGTCGACGAGCAGTACCTTGGGCGCCGAGTCGCCGAAGTGCTCCCGCACGGCGCTCTCGATGTAGGCCGCCACTTCCTCACCGGTTCGCGATCGAACGACCGGCGGGATCAGCGAGGCTTCCTTCAGCTCGTCGAGTGACTTGTGGACTTGCTGAGCGAGTTCGAGTGGCGTCGCAGGGTCGAACCGCAGCGGTTGGCTGGGGACGCTGTACAGCTTGCGGCTGTAGGCATGGAATGCGGGTGTCCCCACCGACGCCAACATCAGGGCGGTCGATTCGACGGCCGTTGCCTCCCGATCGAGCCAATCGTCGACCACGTGGCCCGGACGCAGAAGCCGTCGCGCCGCAGCAACGCCGTCGAGGACCGGCGTCGGATCGACGGGTTGGTAGGTGGGTGCGGGGAGCTGGTCTGCCCCTCCGGCGAGGAACTGCTCGCGGACCTCGCCGGGCCACGACAGCGCCGACAGCACCCTCATCGGCTTGGCCACGTCGTGCAGGATCTTCGCCGCGCTCCGGTATCTGTCCGGACCGTTCTCGTTCGTCATCGGCGCAGTATTGCACGCTGTCGAACCTCGCGATCTGCTCACCTCACTATCCCGGTTCGAAATCGATCCGGCTGAAAGGTGCGTCACGTGGACTTCCGGCGAGCCGACTAACTTTGTGGCTCGCGGGTGGTGGGCACCCGCCTGCGGAGGGAACGACATGTCTGCCATCACGTCCATCGGCGATATCAGCAGGGTGCACGGTAGGGAGCGGCCCGACCGGCTGGCGCTCATCTGTGATGACCGATCGTGGACCTACGCGGAGCTCGATCGCGAGTCGAATCAGGTCGCCCAGGCGCTGCGGGCTGCGGGCGTCGGAGCGCAGGACCGCGTCGCGTTTCTCGACAAGAACGCGCCAGAGTATTTCAGCTTCCTGATCGGGGCCGCGAAGATCAACGCCGTCACCCTGGCCGTCAACTGGCGGCTCGCGCCGCCCGAGATGGAATACATCTTGAATGATGCCGAGGCGAAGGTGCTGCTGATCGGTGCCGACTTCCTCGGTCACCTCGCCAAGATGAACCTCTCCACGGTCACCACGGTCGTCGTGCTCGGCGAGGGCGACGAACACCAGTCGTACGAGGACTGGGTCGCGGGCCACCCAGCCGACGATCCGGCGGTGTCGGCGGCGATCGACGACACCTGCTACCAGCTCTACACCTCCGGCACGACCGGGCTCCCCAAGGGTGTCGAGCTCACCAACGCAAACTTCTTCGGCATGATGGACTTCGCCTCTGGCGAATGGTTCTTCGACGGCGACAGCTCGAACCTGGTCGCGATGCCCCTGTTCCACGTGGCCGGCAGCGGTTGGGGCGTGGTCGGTCTGTACAACGGCGGAACCAACGTATTGATGCGTGACATCGACCCCGCCGCGATCCTCTCGTTGATCGAGCAGCACGGCATCACGAACGCCCTGCTGGTCCCGGCGGTGCTGCAGTTCTTGCTGATGATGCCGAACATCGACGACGTCGACTTCTCCACGATGCGATGCATGGTCTATGGGGCTTCGCCGATCACCGAGCAGGTGTTGGTCGGCTCGATGGAGAAGATGGGGTGCAAGTTCGTTCAGGCGTACGGCCTGACCGAGACGACCGGTGGCATCACGATCCTGCGGGCCCACGACCACGATCCGGGGGGCCCGAAGGCGTACCTGTTGCGCTCGGCGGGCGAACCGTGGGGCGACGTCGAGCTGCGGATCGTCGACGCAGCGACGATGACCGATCTGCCCGACGGCGAAGTCGGTGAGGTGTGGTGCCGCACCGCCCAGAACATGAAGGGCTACTGGGCCGACCCCGAGGCGACGGCGGAGGCCTTCCCGGAGGGCCGCGGTGACGACGGACGCGGCTGGTTCCGCACAGGTGACGCCGGCTACCTGCGCGACGGCTACCTGTTCATCCACGACCGCGTCAAGGACATGATCGTGTCCGGCGGCGAGAACGTCTACCCGGCCGAGATCGAGAACGTGCTGATGAAACACCCGGACGTCGCCGATGTCGCCGTGATCGGTGTGCCGCACGAGAAGTGGGGCGAGACCGTGAAGGCGATCATCACGCCGGCCGCCGGTGCCGATCCGACCGAACAGGCGTTGATCGCCTATTGCAAGGAGAACTTGGCGGGCTACAAGTGCCCGACGTCGGTCGAGCGAATGGATGCGATCCCGCGGAACCCGTCGGGGAAGGTGCTCAAGACCGAGCTCCGCAAGCCCTACTGGGAGGGCCACGACCGCATGGTCAACTGAGCCGTGTCACGGCGTCGCCCGCTACACGACGGCGCCGAACAGCGTTCCGATCAGCGCCGTGACCCCCATCGCCAGCGCCCCCCAGAACGTCACACGTATGGCGGCGGCGAGGACCGGCGCACCTCCCGCTCGCGCCCCGACCACGCCCAACACGGCGAGGAACACCAGGGCGGTGATCGCGACGAGGACGATCTGGGCACTACCGGTGACGAGCGCAGCGGCCAACAGCGGCAATGCCGCGCCCAGAGCAAATGTCGCAGCCGATGTGAACGCGGCCTCTACCGGCCGTGCCGTGTTCGCGTCGGAGATCCCCAGTTCCTCGCGGGCATGCGTACCGAGCGCATCGTGGGCGGTGAGGCTTTCGGCGACACGTCGGGCCAGTTCGGCGTCGAGCCCTCGAGCCCGGTAGGTGGCGCTCAACTCCTCGCAGCTCGCGCTCGGGATCGTCTCGTAGTTCCCGGCGCTCGCGCCCGAGATCGGCGGCTTCGGTATCGGCCTGTGAGCTCACCGACACGTACTCGCCGGCCGCCATCGACATCGCTCCCGCGACCAACCCGGCCACCCCGGCGACGAGCACTTCGCTGCGCGATGCGCTCGATGCGGCCACCCCGATGATCAGGCTCGCTGTCGACACGATCCCGTCGTTCGCGCCCAGCACCGCGGCGCGCAACCAGCCGACCCGATGAATCCGGTGCATCTCCCTGTGTGGCATGTGCCCATCATGATCGACGCAGCGAGCACCCCGGTAACCACGTGGTCTCGACCGAGAGGCTCCGGCACTAGCGTTGGAACTCATGACGCGGGGATCCGACGATGACCACTGATCCGCTGCTGCTGCCGTATCAGCTCAAGCACCTGTCGCTGCGCAACCGCGTCTTCTCGTCGGCACACGAACCCGCGTACTCCGAGGACGGGATGCCCAAGGATCGGTACCGGCTCTATCACGTCGAGAAGGCGAAGGGAGGCATCGGCCTCACGATGACGGCCGGTTCGGCGGTGGTCGCGCCGGACAGCCCACCGGCCTTCGGCAACCTGCACGCCTACGACGATGGCATCGTGCCGTGGATCCGTCGACTGACCGACGACGTGCACGAACACGGGGCGGCGTGCATGATCCAGATCACGCATTTGGGCCGTCGAAGTGGCTGGGGGCAGGACGACTGGTTGCCGATCGTGTCCGCGTCAGCGGTCCGGGAGCCCGCCCACCGGGGCATCCCGAAGCCGGCCGAGGACTGGGATATCGAACGCATCATCGGCCAGTACGCGGACGCCGCCGAGCGGATGCAGGTGGGCGGCATGGACGGCGTCGAGGTCGAGGCGTACGGGCACCTGTTCGATCAGTTCCTGTCACCCCTGACGAATCGACGTGACGACGAGTGGGGTGGCGATGACGAGCGCCGCCTGAGGTTCGGCTGGGAGGTGCTCAGCGCGATTCGTCGGCGGGTCGGCCCCGACTTCGTCGTGGGCATCCGGATGGTGATCGACGAAACCCTGCCAGGGGGGATCGACACCGTACGCGGCCTCGACGTGCTGGAGCGATTCGAACAGGCCGGCCTGATCGACTTCATCAACGTGATCCGCGGCCACATCGAGAACGAGGCCGCGCTGACCGAGGTGATCCCGATCCACGGGATGCCCTCGGTGCCGCACCTCGACTTCGCCGGGATGGTGCGCCAGCACACCGAGCTCACGGTGATGCATGCCGCGAAGATCGACGAGGTCGCCTCGGCCCGTCACGCGATTCGCGAGGGCAAGCTCGACCTGGTCGGCATGACCCGCGCCCACCTCGCCGATCCCCACATCGTGCGCAAGATCATCGAGGGCCGCGAGGCGGAGATACGGCCATGCGTCGGCGCCACGTACTGCCTCGACCGCATCTACGAGGCCGGTGAAGCGTTGTGCATCCACAACGCGGCCACCAGCCGCGAGCAGACGATGCCGCACGACATCGAGCGGGCGTCGTCGGCGCGGCGGGTCGTGGTCGTCGGCGCCGGCCCAGCCGGTCTCGAGGCGGCGAGAGTGGCAGGGGAGCGCGGGCACGTGGTGACAGTGCTCGAGGCGATGCCCTGGGCCGGTGGCCAGATCAATCTCGCCGTGCGCAATCCGCGCCGCAAGGACCTGCAGGGCATCGTCGACTGGCGCGTCGCCGAATGCCGACGGCTCGGTGTGGACATTCGATACGACACCTTCGCCGACGGCGACCTGGTCGCCGGACTGGAGCCGGACGTCGTGATCGTCGCCACCGGTGGCCAACCGCAGCTGCCCGAGCTGGAGCAGGGCGCTGACCGGCTGGTCACCAGCTGGGACGTGTTGGGGGGCGACGTCACGCCCACCGGCGACGTCCTGTTCTTCGACGACAACGGCACCCATTCGGCCCTGTCGGCGGCGGAGATGATCGCCCTGTCGGGTGCCGACCTCGAGATCGTCACGCCCGAGCGGATGTTCGGCATCGAGGTGGGTGGCATGAACCATGTGCCGTACGCCAGGGCGTTCAACGAGACCGACACCCGCATCACGCTGCATCAGCGGGTGCTGAGTGTCCGTCCGGAGAACGGCCGGTTGTGTGTCGAGATCGGCAGCGATCACACGAATCACCGCTCGGTGCGCCACGTCGACTGGGTCGTGGCCGATCACGGCACGGCGGCGCTGGCGGACGTCTACTTCCACCTCAAGGACCGCTCGTCGAATCTCGGTGCGGTCGACTACGGCGCCCTGATCGACGGTCGCGCGCAGGACCTCGTTCGCAACCCGGCCGGCGCCTTCCAGCTGTTCCGCATCGGCGACGCCGTCAGCAGTCGCAACATCCACGCCGCGGTGTACGACGCACTACGGCTGGTCAAGGACCTCTGAAGGTCGCCGATCGATGCCCGGCATCGACCTGCGCGGAGCGATGGTTCGGCTACGGACCACGGGCGAGTCCGATCGGGCCGCGATCATCGCGATCCGATCGACGCCGGAGGTGTGGCGACGTTGGGGTGGCGATGACCTCGACGCGGAGTTCACCAAGGACCTGACCGAACCGGGTGTCGAGCGGTTGACGATCGAGCGCGGCAGACGGCCGGATCATCGGCCTGATCCAGTTCGCCGAGAGCGACGACCCGAAGTACCGCCATGCCGGCATCGACCTGTACATCGACCCGGCGGTCCAGCGGCGGGGGCACGGCACCGATGCCATTACCACGCTCGTTGCATACCTGTTCGGCGTGTGCGGGCACCACCGGCTGGTGATCGATCCGGCCGCCGACAACGACGCGGCAATCGCCTGCTACACGAACGTCGGATTCCAACCCGTCGGCGTGATGCGGCGGTACGAGTTGCAGGTCGACGGCTCCTGGGCCGACGGGCTGCTGATGGAACTGGTCGCCTCCGAACACTGACCCGCAACGGTTGTGATCCTCATAGGCTCTCGCCGGTCCTCGAGCACATGGACGGCACCTCCCCACGGGTACGCGAACGTCCGCGGCCACCGAGCGCGCTCTGACCTACCCGATTGGTCGTTCAACCTGATCGTGCGCCCGGCCCGTTCGGTTGTCCAGGGCCGATCGCATGCGATCTGTGATCAATCGCTGCCTGCTCAGGAGGCCGTGCTGTTCGTGGCGACAACCGCATCGAGCCGGTCCAGGGCAACCTCCAGGGCCCTGGTCAGGCGTGCCTTCTGGCCGGTCGCGAGCAGGTCGATCACCAGGCCGGTGAAGACCGCTTTCGCCAGTGACGCCTCGACGACGGCGACGTCGCGGGGCACTCCCTCGATGACCAGTCGCGTCTCGATGTTGGCGCGCCACATGCCGATCTGTTCGCCGCGCACCTGGCGCGGGAGACCGCCGAGCGTCGCGTCCAGCGCGGCGGACTCGATACCCAGACGTGCCAGGGCGAGATGACGAGGCGATGACGTGATCCAACGCCACCACACCCGCAACAACTCGGTGTGCGTCATCTCGGGCCGACGCCGCAGCCAGCGCTGCTCGACCTGCTGCTGGATCTCCCCCGACCGCCGCAGCGCGGCCACGATCAGGTCGTCCTTCGAACCGAAGTGGTGGGTGAGCAGGTTGACGCTGACGCCGAGCTGTTCGGCGAGCGGCCGCAGCGACAGGTTCGCAAGGCCGTGCTCGCCGAGGTAGTCGACCACCTGGTCGAGCAGGGCCTCCCGGCGGTCGAGGTCGACCGGGCGCGCCATCGTCAGATGCGCATTCTGAGACCCTGGGGGTCGAGTACCGGTTCGTGCAACAACATGGCGGGCCGGCGCTGCCCGATGATCTCGATCTCGAACCCACCCTGGCCGGGTTCGTCGGCGACTCCCGCCTCGATGTAGCCGAGCGCCAGCGACTTGCCGACGTAGTGGGCGTACCCGCCCGACGTGATCCAGCCGACCACGCGCCGGCCGTCGGGGCCTTCGTGCCAGATCGGCTCGTCGCCGATCACATCGGCCGGGTTGTCGGGGTCGGTGTCGACCTCGAAGTAGGACAGGTAGCGCCGCGGCGGGGGAGCGGCCTCGAGCGCCGCCCGCCCGATGAAGTCATGGTCGAGTTTGACGTAACGGTCCATCCGCGATTCGTACGGCGTGAAGATCGGTCGGTACTCCCGGAACCAGGTGCCGAACATCTTCTCGAGCCGCATCGTCAGCAGCGCCTGCACGCCGAACAGCCGTATGCCGTACGGCTCGCCCGCAGCCATCAACGTGTCGAACAGGTTGCGCTGGTACTCGGGTGCGACCCATATCTCGTAGCCGAGGTCTCCCGTATAGGTCATCCGGCCGACCCAGCACTCGACCATGCCGAGCTCGATCTTGCGGAAGTCCATGAACCGGAAGTGCTCGTTCGACATGTCGAATCGAGTCAACGGCTGGAGGACCTCACGCGATCTCGGGCCGGCGATCGACAGACCCACGAGCTTCTGGCCGACCACCTCGAAGGTGAAGGCTGCGTCGGCTGGCATGTTCATGAGGAACCAGCGGCGGTGGTGTTCGGTGGCACCGAGCGAACTGAACAAGAAGAAGTCCTCGTCGCCGACGCGGGCCACCGAGAACTCGCCGATCACATGACCGTGATGGTTGAGGATCGCCGTCAGGTTGATGCGTCCGACCTTCGGCAGGGCGTTGGTGAACAATCCCCGCAACCACTCGGACGAGCCGGGGCCCGACACGCGGTACCGCGAGAAGTTCGTCACCTCGGTGAGGCCGACGTTCTCGCGGACTGCGAACGACTCCTCGCCCACCAGATCGAACACGTTCGAGCGCCGGAACGTGACGTTCTCGACCGGCTCCTCGCCGGGCCGCTGGAACCACAACGGCGACTCGAGCCCGAAGTCGGCACCCCACACGGCGTTGTGCTCGACGAGCCGGTCGTGGATCGGCACCGTTTGCAGGTACCGGCCCGCGGGCAGCTGCTCGTTCGGAAAAGTGATCCGGAAGCGGCGCCGGTAGTTCTCTTCGGCCTTGACCCGCGTGTAGGGGAGCGTCGCGTAGTCGCCGAAGCGTGCGACGTCCATACCCCAGATGTCGAAGCCGGGTTCGCCCTCGGTCATCCAGTTGGCCAGCGCGAGGCCGACCCCGCCACCCTGCGACAGGCCGGCCATCACGCCGCAGGCCGTCCAGTAGTTGCGCAGGCCGGGCACCGGTCCGACGAGCGGGTTGCCGTCGGGTGTGAACGTGAAGGGGCCGTTCACGATCGTCTTGATGCCGGCCGTTGCCATCGCCGGGTAGTGCTGGAACGCGACGCTCAGCTCGGGCTCGATGCGGTCGAGGTCGGGCGGCAGGAGCTCCATGTCGAAGTTCCACGGTGTGGCGTGCTCCGACCACGGCCGCGAGTTCTGTTCGTACGTCCCGAGCAACATGCCGTCGCCCTCTTGGCGGATGTAGATCTCGCCCTTGAAGTCCATCGCCATCGGCATCTCGCGGCCCGTAGCTGCCATGTGCGCCTTCACCTCGTCCATCGGCTCCGTGACGAGGTAGTGGTGCTGCATCGCCAGCACCGGGAGCTCGAGTCCGGCCATTCGCCCGACTTCGCGGGCCCACAACCCACCGGCATTGACGACGTGCTCGGCGTGGATCTCACCCTGCTCGGTGATCACGGTCCACGTGCCATCGTGGCGTTGTTCGAGGGCACTGACCCAGTTCTGCTTGTACACCTCGGCGCCCCTCTGGCGGGCACAGATCGCGTAGGCGTTGGTGACGCCGGTCGGATCGACGTGGCCTTCGATCGGATCCCACATCGCGCCCATGAAATACTGCGTGTCGAGCAGCGGGAACAGCTCCTGGGCCTCCTTCGGTGAGATCATCTCGAGCTCGTCCATGCCGAGGTAGCGGCCTCGGGCGACGGCCATCTTCAGCCAGTCCATGCGATCGGTGTCGGACGCCAGCGTGATGCCGCCCGGTAGATGGATCGAGCAGTTCTGACCGGATCGCTCCTCGATCTTCTGGTAGAGCTGCACGGTGTACTGCTGGAGCTGGGCGACGTTCGGGTCGCCGTTGAGGGTGTGCATGCCGCCGGCGGCATGCCACGTGGATCCGGCGGTCAACTCTTTGCGTTCGACCAGGACCACGTCGGTCCATCCGTTCTCGGTGAGGTGGAACAGTACGGACGCACCGACGACACCACCCCCGATCACCACGACCTGTGCTGATGATTTCATGAGTACTCCCGAAGGTTGATGGGGTTTGTGGGCGCGATGTCGACGTGTGGTGTCGTGTTCGCGCCGGCAGAACTGTGGGTGGTTGGAGCGGCGGGGTTTGTGGGCGCGATGTCGACGTGTGGTGTCGTGTTCGCGCCGGCAGAACTGCGGGTGAGGTTGGGGCGGGTGGTCTCGGTCATCATCAGTAGTCGACGGGGACGCCGCCCTGGGCGGTACGTCGGGCGACGAAATCGATGAGCTCGAGGCGAACGGCATCGTCCATCGGGGGCGGTTCGTATTCGGCGAGATATGCCTTGACCAGCCGGTTGGCCTTGGCGGCGGCATCGGGACTGCCGGCGTCGGCCCAGTTCTCGTAGTTGCGCCAGTCGCTGACGAGGGGTCGGTAGAACTCGCTCCGGAAGCGAGCCTGGGTGTGTGCGGTGCCGAAGAAATGGCCGCCGGGTCCGACCTCGGCGATCGCGTCGAACGCCAGCGAATCGGCGTCGACGACGATCGGATCGAGCGCTGCCGAGGCCATGTGCAACAGGTCGGCGTCGATCACCATCTTCTCGAAGCTGGCGTGCAGGCCGCCCTCCATCCAGCCGGCGCCGTGCATCATGAAGTTGGTACCACCGCCGATCGCTCCCCAGATCGAGAACATCGACTCGTATGCAGCCTGGGCATCGACAGCGTTGGCGGCGCACGTGTTGGAGCTGCGATACGGCACGTGGTACCGGCGCGCGAGCTGGCCACCGATGATCGCCGTCTTCCAGTACTCGGGCGTGCCGAACGCGGGCGCACCCGACTGCATGTCGACGTTGCTGGTGAACCCGCCGTAGATGAACGGGCTGCCGGGGCGAACGATCTGGGTGAGCATCAACCCGACGAGTGCCTCGGCGTTCTGCTGGGAAAGTGCGCCGGCGAGCGTGATCGGCGCCATCGCCCCGGCGAGGGTGAACGGCGTGACGCAGATGATCTGGTTGCGGCGCGACATCTCGATGATGCCGTGGCTCATCGGCACGTCGAGGGTGAGCGGCGAGTTGGTGTTGATGATGCTGACCAGGCTGGGTTGCTCGTCGAGTTGGGCATCGGTGATCCCCCGCGCGATCCGGACCATCTCCATCGCGTCGATGTTGCGCTGGCGGCCCAGCGAGTAGACGTGGATCGCCTTGTCGGTCAACGTCAGCAGGTCGAGCGTGGCCTCGAGATGGCGCACCGACCCGTGGATGTCGACCGGTTCGACCGGGTATCCGGGCGTGAAATGGATCGAGTTGAGCGACTGGATCAGCCGCAGCAGGTTCTGGTAGTCGTGCCGGTTGCCCGTTCGGCGCCCGTGGTCGAGATCCGCGACGTTGGGTGCGCTCGCCACCGAGCCGAACGCGATGTGGTCGCCGCCGATCGTGAGGTGATGGGCCGGGTTGGTGGCGTGCAGGGTGAACTGGCTGGGTGCGGTGGCGATGATCGGTGCGATCATCTCGGGATCGAACCGCACCATCATGTCGTCGTGCACGGTGGCACCGGCGCTGACGAACAGCGCCCGCGTCTCGCCGTCGAGCACCTTCATGCCGATCTCGCTCAGGATCCGTAGCGATGCTTGATGGATCGCTTCGATCTGGTCGGCGGAAACCAGCTCGGTCGGACCGTGCAGGAGTCGGGGCTGAGCGAACGGCCGCTGATCGGGAAGCTGGGACCGGTTTGCTGCCTCGGCGCGATCGCGACCCCGGCGGCGTCCGCGCGGTTCGGCCTGCTCAGCCACCATTCCCCCAAACTGTGGTGCAATTCCCGGTACGAGTGTGCAGGAACACTAACTCACGAGTGAGGCCGGCGCCATCTCGTCGGGTTGTTCAGCGGACAGAGTCGAGCGGCAGCGTCGCGAGGTAGACGTCGAGCTCGTGATCGACGAAGCCGGTGATGTACAGAGCCCGGCGCGCCGACGCCGTGGCCTCGTCGTCGAGCGCCTCGTGAAAGGCGCGGCCAAGGCCGATCAGCTGGTCCGGCGTCACCGTTCGTCTCGCCGTGATCGCCGGGGTCGGAACACGGGGACCGAGACCGAGACGGTGCAGTGGGGCGATCAGGTCTGGCTCCTCGGCGGCGACGAACGCGAACGTCCATGGATCGATGCTGGCGATGTCGGCCTCACCTCTTGCGAGCGCCAGCAGGCTGTCGCGGTGGGCAGAGGTGAACGTGACCCTGCCCGGCCACCCGACGCCGGGTCCGCAGGTGGCGGCCAGCAGGCTCAGCCATCCCGACAAGCTGTCGGCACTGTTGGCGACGGCATGTGTGTCGCTCGTGACCAGCTGATCGATCGATCGGTCGTGCGGGCTCAGCAACACGCTGCGGTAGTACGCGCCATCGGCTTCGGGGATGTCGAGCGCGAATGCGCCCACGAGGTGCATGTCGTTGCGATGCAGCGAAGCGAAGGGATATCCGCACACCTGTGTGACCACGCAGTCCGGGTCGTACCAGCGAGCGTGCACGTCGCCGGAACGTGTCAGCGACGCCGGGGTCCAGGGTGCCCGCCGATGGACGGCCGCCCAGATCTCGTCCCACGCCCAGCTCACCGAGGCGAAGGGATACATGCCGAGCTCGACGTGGGGGCCGCCCAGGCCGCTCACGTCAGCGCCTCTCCATCGTGTGGTTGCGTCGCCGCTCCATGAGTCATGAGGCTAGGCCGACCTCCCGGCCCAGCCGACTCGCCCCGACGTTTCGCGCGGTGGCCGATGTGGCGTCGACTGCGATGATGGAGCAGTGCCATGGGCTTGTCATCCCTCGAGTGAGGATCGATCCATCGACCGGCCTGTCGACCCGTCGTCGGTCGACACTGCGGTCGGAGATCTCGCGGCGAGGCGGATCGTCGGATTGGGGGCGGTGTGTGACCTTGCGTCGAACGGCAACGACGACCCGCGCCGGTGCAGCTTCGAGGTCGGCGAGTTCGCCGTGCTCGAAGGTGGCCACCGCGTGGTGTTGCACCGCGAGCGCGGCTTCACGGCGTCGACCAACGCCGATGACATCTGGGCCCACCAGACTGTGGACTCGATCACGCACGACGTGCTGTGCGTCGTGCTGCCCGACGACGCGGAGATCACGGGCGACGACCATCCGTGGGAGTGGTTCGCCGAGTTGCTCCGTGTCCAGGGCATCGACGCGGTCGGCGATCAACTGCGCGGGCTGCCGTACGAGGTCGTACTGGCCGAGGGCATCCTCCAGCGCCTCCCCGGCAACCTGCATCCGTCGCCAGAGGTGGAATAGGTTCGGGGCGATGGACATCTGTGTCGGGCCTCACACGTTCAGCGCGTCCGATGTGCGCAAAACGCTCGGCCACACGTTCGACCTGCTCGATCTCATGCCGCCTGGCGTCTTGCCGTACCAGACCGCTCGCCGAAGTCGTCTCGCAACCGCGCTCGACGGCATCGATCCGATCCACGACGACCTCGACGCCCTGCCGCCCGTGATCGAGCAGGTGTGGCCGGAACTCATGTCGGTCAGGGACGATCTCGTCGCTGCCGGCGCGCTGCCGGCACTGCCGGCGCGCTGCCGGCGGCAGCCGAGGGCGTCGTGGCAGCGCTCCACCGGTCGGACGGAGGTGTGCCCAAACTGCCGGTCGACCGGGTCGAGGTCGGTTTCCGTGGCGTCGTCGGTGACCGCCAGGCGACGCGCCGGCACCACGGTCGGCCGTTCCAGGCCCTGTGCCTGTGGAGTTCGGAGGTGATCGCCGCTTTGGCCGCCGACGGACACCCGATCGGGCCGGGTCGTGCCGGCGAGAACATCACGATCGGCGGGCTCGGGTGGGCCGACGTGCGACCTGGGGTGCGGTTGCAGATCGGCTCCGTGCGTTGCGAGGTCTCCTCGTTCGCAGTGCCGTGCAAGCAGAACGCCCGGTGGTTCGCCGACGGTGACTTCCAGCGCATCCACTACTCGAACGGCCCGATCAGCCGGGTCTACGCCACGGTGCTCGAACCAGGCTCGGTGGTCGTCGGCGACCCGGCGCTCGTCGAGCCGGGTTGAGGCGGTAGCGATGCCGTGGACCGACGTCGAGATCGTGACCGAACGCCTCCGGTTGCGAGCCTTCCGCGAGAGCGACAAACCCGCGATCGTCCGACTGTTGACCGATCCCGACGTGCGGCGCTATCTCGGTGGACCGGTCGGTGACGACCATGTCGCGGCCGCTCGCACGGCCGCGGTCGGCGAGCGGTGGGGCGTATTCTGCGTCGCCGACGTGGTGACCGACGAGGCGATCGGCGGCTGCTCGTTCGGCCGTTGGCGCGGTGTGCTCGAGCTGACGTACGAACTGTTCCCCGAGCACTGGGGTCGCGGCTTGGCAGCGGAGGGGGTCGGCGCCGCGCTCGAGTGGATGTGGGCCAACACCGACGACGACGTCGTCGTGGCGGTGGCCCAAACCGCGAATCTGCTGTCGCTGCGGTTGCTGGCACGGCTCGGGTTCGAGGCTGATCTGGAGTTCGAAGAGTTCGGCGCGGCCCAGTCGCAGTTGCTGCTCGCCCGACCGATTTCGAACTGAACAGCCACGCAACGGTGATCCCCGGCGAGGGGTGATCGTCAGTCGAGTTCGAGTTCGGTGACCAGGAATCTGGCCACCCGATCCCAGATGTCGAAGATCAGGTCGTTCCACAAGCCGACTTCGTGGGCGCGGCCGGGGTAGACGACGAGCGTGCACCCGACACCCTGTGCCGAAGCCGCGGCGCAGGTCTGTTCGGCCAGCGGGAGTGGGACGCGGCCGTCGAGTCCGCCGTGGATCATCAGCGAAGGTGGCTCGCCGGATTCGATCAGGTCGGGTACCGAGCCGCCGGCCAGCGAAACGGCGGCCGCGATCAGCGCTGATTCGCCATCGGCGGCGCTCGACGCGTAGGCGAGCGACGTGGCGA
Organism: uncultured Acidimicrobiaceae bacterium; assembly: GCA_963699815.1. GTDB lineage: Bacteria > Actinomycetota > Acidimicrobiia > Acidimicrobiales > Ilumatobacteraceae > Ilumatobacter. The sequence goes on from CAVOVK010000016.1 coordinate 27,151, forward strand.
TGAATCCGCCGCGCGACTGGCCCGCAGCAGCGATCCGACTGGTGTCGATGCGCAGCTCGTCGGCGTGTTCGGCGAGCCAGTCGAACACCGGCAACGTGTTCTCGTAACCGAGCTGGATACTCTCTCTGGTCGCACTGACGTCGAGATGGGCGGTGACGACCACGAATCCGCGGCTCGCGAATTCGGAGGCGTTCTCGCGTGACCAGATGATCACGGGCCGATCGTCGGCGGTGTCACCGGCCGGCAGGTACACGTCGAGGGTCAGATCGATCGGTGCCCCGTCGCCGTCCACGCCACGGCCGTAGACGATCCCCGGCCGGATCTCGACGTCGTGGAACACCCGGTCCAGATAGCGCACGCTGCCGACCGGCGGCGTCACTCGAACCGGTGCCGCCGCAGAGGTCCGCTCGTCGAATCCGGGTATCAAGCCGTGCCCGGAAACGACTCGCACCTCGCATTGGTCGGCCCGGCTGCAGTCGGCGGCTCCGGCCGTGAGAAGCATCGGGTACGACCGTTCGACCGATCCTCGGGCGTCGGCGTGATCGATCACGATTCCGACCTCGCTGCAGGCCTGGGGATGGAACGAGCCGACCGAGCACTGTGCCAGCCGCACCTCGACATTCGGCGGGAAGCCCGCCCCGGTGACGGTCACGTAGGTGCGCTCCTCGAACTGCCCGCCCTCGATGATCCGCACGGTCGGTGGCGGCGCCAAGCCCGCGTCCTCATCGAATTCGATGGTGGCGACACCCCATCGCCGGACGGGAGCCGCCAGATCGCCCGTGACCCCGATCGAGCAATCGGCGTCGCTGCGACGGCAGTCGATCTCGTCGCCGGCCCCGGTCGTCATCAGCGCTCGCACGACGACCGCAATGGCATCGGATGTGCTCGGTGCCTGCACGCGGACGGCCGTCCGCAGATCACAGTGCTCGGGAGCGATCGCTCCCGAGCACTGCACGATCACCAGACTGGGCCGGGTCGCCAGCACGTCGGGCACGACGATGTCGACCGCCTGTCGATCGATCAGGCCGGTCGACGGGGTCGCCGAGACATCAGGGGCCTCGGCCAGGGGAGCGGTGGGGTCGAACGTCAACGGGAAGGCCCACCGCCGGGGGTGTTCCCAGACCGCGTCGGGTTCGACAGCGATGTCCAGATGACACGGTGTCGGAGGCCGGCACGAGATCGGCTCGGTTCGTTCGTACCCCTCGAACTCGACCTGTGCCCACACGGTCGTGTCGACACGGCCCGTGGCATCCGCCGCCAGGCGGGGAGCGAACACGTCGATCTCGGTCTCACAAACCTCCGGATCACTCGAGACGGTCGCGCACTGTCCGATCGCGACCGGGGTCCCTGGCGGCAGGCCCCACACCGATACCCCGATCGTCTGACCATCGACGAGATCGTCATCGACGGTGATCGACACGCCGGGCTCGGCGAGTTCGCCGAGGGGATCGAACCTGACCGGAACCGTTGCGCCGGCGAGCGGATCCTCGCTGAAGGCCGACGATACGGCGATCAGGCAGTCGGTCTGCGGATCGCGGCAGTCGATGGCGTCGCCGGCGCGGGTGGTGAAGCGTGCGTACACCCGGAAGTTCGTCGCCAAGGTCCCGTCGTCGGCCATCGAGAAGCGTCCCTCCGGGCGAATCGCCACGGCCGGCTCGCAGTCGTCCAACGTGGGCGGCGCCGTGTCGGCACATTCGCCGACGACCACGACGTCGGCCACCCGCAGGCCGCTTCCGGTCAACGTCACGATCTGGCCGTCGACCAGGTCGATCGCCGGCTCGACGGCCAGCTGCAGCAGCTCGGGAATCGTGTCGGACGGGGTCGGCGGCCCCCTATCAGCCGTGGCGGTCGTCGGTTCCGAGTTCAGCGGTGGTGGGGAACTCGGCGTCGACCCGGCGTCACCGCCACTGCACGCTGCCACTGCGAGCGCCGTGACGACGGGCCCGATCCGCCTCCTCAGCCAGTCGGTGCCCATGTCGGTTCTCCGACGGTCGAATCGACGCTCACCTGCGTGATGGTGCCGGTCTCGGCGTCGATCAGCTGGATGCCTCCCGTCGTCGCGACGATGGCGAGTGACGAACCGTCGGGCGACCACTCCGGGGAGTACCCCGATCCGATCGGCTCGGGCGAACCGCCGGCGATCCGGGCGATCACGATCTCGGTCCGTGCGATCAGCAACTCGCTGCTGACGAAGACGATCGCTGCGCCGTCGGGTGACCATGCCGGATCGGAATCGGCCGAACCGCCGTCGGCGAGCGCCCGTTGCTCCGAGCCGTCGGCCGTGATCACACAGATGTCGGTCGGTGGCATCGGGTCGTCCGGGCCGGGCTCGCCGCTCACGCAGGAAAAGGCGATTGCGTCACCGTCGGGTGACCACATCGGATTCGCGCCGAGAGTGCCGGTGTCGGCGAGCGGGCGTTGCTCACCCGACCTCACGTCGACGACGGCCAGCTCACCGGTGGTCCCCACGACCGCCAGCTCTGACCCGTCGGGCGACCAGGCCGGAGCGAGGCCCTGTGCGACGACCCGCGGCTCGCCGTCGCCGATCGAGATCGACCGGACCTGAACGTCACCGTCACCGATCGTGATGAATGCCACCTGCGACGAATCGGGTGACCACACCGGGCTTTGGTCCGGCGCAACGTCGTGGGTCAAGAACGCGACCTCGCCGGTGGCGACCGCCACCGTGCAGATGTCGCTCGGCCCGACTCCCGAGTCCGGGTCCATCCCGACCGGCGGCGCCGTGCTGGGACATTGGAAGGCGACCATGGAGCCGTCGGGCGACCAGGCCGGCTGATAGACGTCGCCGACCTGATCGGTCAGCTGTCGCTCGTCACCGGTGTCCGTATCGATCGCGAACAGCTCTCGCGATCCGGTCCGCTCGGAGGTGAACGCCAGCCAGTTCCCCGATGCAGGATCGATCGGCTCCCATGCCGCCGGTGCGACCTGGTCACCGGTCGTGGTGGTCGGCATGGTGGCCGACCTGGTGGTCGGCATGGTGCCATCGCTCGTCGCAGCTGTGGTCGCGGGAGGCGGGGTGGTGCCGGTCGCCGATTCGGGAGTCGATCGGGTGGCGATCGGTGGCGGTCGTTCGGTGGTGGCGGCGTTCTCGAGTCCGTCGTCGCCACCCGAACAAGCCAGCAGCAGGGTCGCGCAGACAACGACCGTCCAGGTCGAACGGCCGACGAACGTTCCCGTCAGCCTCATACCACCATCGCGCCACGAACACGGCCACAACGCAAGGGTTCGAGCCCGAGCCACGGCGAAATCGTCAACCGGACCGGTCGTTCCCACGCCTCGGAGTGGTGTCGGGAAACCCGGCGGACAGTCCGCCGCGTTGCTCGCCGTTCCGTGTGTCCCACCGGAAGGACTCGTCGCAGTTCGCCCGTCGGCTCACCGCCTCGAGATCAACCCGTTGCGTGTCAGCTGCGGCGGCGGCGGATCTCTTCGGTGATCGCCGGCACGACCTGGTGCAGGTCGCCGATCACGGCATATCCGGCCTTGTTGACCATGTTGGCGGCCGGGTCGGTGTTGATGGCGATGATGTTCTTGCTCGCCATTGCTCCGACCCAGTGCTGGATCGCTCCGGAGATGCCGCAGGCGAAGTACACGTCGGGGGCGATGCGGGTACCCGTTTGGCCGACCTGTGCGGTGTGGCTGCGCCAGCCGTTGTTCGTCACGGCCCACGAGCAGCCCACGATGCCGGCGAGCTCGTTCGCCAGTTCCTCCAACGAGGCGAACCCCTCGGCCGAACCGACACCCCGTCCACCGCCGACGACCACCGGTGCGGTCGCCAGCGTGACGCCGGCTTCGCGCTCGACGCGGCCCCTCACCGTCGAGCGGCCGAGCGATGGGTCGAGCGTGACCGCGAGCGGCGTCGGGGTGGCAACCCCCGGAGTCTGTGCCGGTACGGGCTCCACGGCGTGGTGTGCGACCGTCACGAGCTTGACGTCGGCCGCCAACGCCGCGTCCTCGAGCAGCGAACCGCCCCATCGAACGCGGGTCATCTCGAAGGTGTCGCCGGGACGGAACTCGGTGCAGTTGGCCGAGAACGGAAGATCCAGGCGGGCAGCCGACTGTGCGAGCACCTCGTTGCCCCGGTCGGTACCCGTGGCCAGCACGACTGCGGGGGACAAGGTGCGCGCCGCCTGTGCGATGACCTCGCCCCACGCCTCTGGTCCGTAGTCGTCCAGCAGGTCGTCGTGGACCTGGTGCACGACCGACACACCGTACGCAGCGAGTTCGCCGGCGAGACCGTCGGCGACGGCACCGATCGACAGCGCCTCCACATCGCCTCCCAACGAACGGGCTGCGGTGAACGCTTCGAGGGTCGCTGGTGCGAGCGCCCCGCGGTCGTGTTCGACGACGACGAGCGTGGTGCCGGGCATCACAGAACTCCGATCTCTTCGAGGACGTCGACCACGGCGGCAGCAGCCTCGGGCCCGGCGCCGAGAATGATCGTCTCGGACTTGCGTTCGGGCGGTTGGCGCAGCGTGATCTTGGTCAGACCACCGGCGTCGCCCCGGGGCTCGATCGAGACGACCTCGACCTTCTTCGAGGCGAGGCGACCCTTCATGGTCGGATACCGCGGCAGGTTGATGCCCTCTTTGATGCCGACCACTGCCGGCAACGGGAGCTCGTACGTCTCGCGGCCGGCATCGGCCTCACGCTCGACATGGGCACAGCCCTCGGCCAGGGTCAGTCCCTTGGCACCGTTGACCATCGGGCGGTCGAGTGCATGGGCGACACGGATGCCGACCTGGAATCCGCCGGAGTCGGCCGATTCGTTGCCGAACAAGATCACGTCGAACGGTCCGTCGGCGGCTTCGAGATCGCCGATGGCGGCGGCGATCGCTCGGGCGGTTCGCTGGGGATCCCATTCGCCCTCGGTGGTCGGGAGGACCACCGCTCGCTGTATCCCGACGCTGACCGAATAGCGGGCCTGTTCCTCCGCTTCCGGCGCGCCCAGGGTGAGCACCGTCGCCTCTCCTCCATGTTGTTCGACCAGTTGGGCTGCTGCCTCGACGGCACACTCCTCGTGCGGGCTCATCGTGAACCCCAGGTTGGCGGCGTCGACGTCTTGCCCATCGGCGGTGACGTTGATCTTCGACCCAGGCGCCGGGACTCGTTTCACACAGACCAGAATTCTCATCGTCAGCCCCTCCCAGAGCCCGTTCTGCTCACCGAAGTGCAGACCCGGTCCGGCAGGACGGTGAACGGAACGGGGTTGGATGTGGGCATCCGCTCAGCCTTTGAGGCGGGTGTCATCGGGGTCGAACGGGCCACCGGTGCCGACGACCTTCACGGGGAACAGTTCGTTCATGTACATCACCTGCAGGTCGGTGCCCGGCGCCGCCATCGCAGTGGGCAGGTAGGCCATCAAGATGTGCTTGCCGACCGATGGGCCGTAGCCCGCGCTGGTGACGCGTGAGACCCGGCCGTGGGAGTCGAAGATCACGTTGCCGTCGAGATCACAGATCGGCTCGTTGCCGCCTTGCATCCAGCGCACCCGGCCCTGTGGATCGTGCTGGTCCTCGACGGTCAGCGTGCACATGTGCACCTCGGGCTCGCCGGCCTCACGCGCCGCCAGGTAGGCCGCCTTGCCGATGAAGTCGGCCGACTTCACCTTGGGGCGGGCGAGCCCGGCCTCGAGTGGGTTGTACTCGCTCTCCAGCTCGGCGCCCTGCAAGCGGTAGCCCTTCTCGAGGCGACCCGACGTGCCGTACACGCCGCCACCCGTGGGACGCAGCCCGTACTGGTCGCGGCCGTTGGCCATCAGCGCGTCCCACACCAGCGTCGCCTGATCCCAGGGCACGTAGATCTCCCAGCCGGTGTCGCCGACGTACGAGATGCGGAACAGCTTGGCCGCCACTTCGGTGCCGCCGCAGTTCAGTGTGACGTCGACGATCGAGCCGTACGGCGATCCCTCGTGGGAGAGATCGTGATCGGTGAGTGTGGCCAGCAGCGCCGGAGCGTTGGGGCCCCACAGTCCGAGTGTCGACGTCTCCAGCGTGCGGTCCGTGACGGTGACCGATCCGTCCGTGGGCATGTATTTGCGGATCCAGTGCAGGTCGCGGCCGCCGTCGAACACGCCGGTCACCACCATCACGGTGTCGTCGGCGAGGCGCTGCATCGTGAGGTCGGAGTGGAAGCCGCCGTCGGGGGTGAGCCATGGCGTGTAGGTGGCGCGCCCGACCGGCCCGACCTTGTTGACGCTGAGGTAGTCGGCGAACTCGACCGCACCGGGCCCGGACAGCTCGAACAGCTGGAATGCCGACAGGTCGACGAGGCCGCAGTGCTCGCGCATGTTGAGGTGCTCACCGACCGTGATCGGGCTCCACCAACGATTGTCCCATTCGACCTCGCGCTCCTTGACGCCGTAGCGCTCGGCCAGATCGGCGTTGCTGCCGTACCACTGGGGGCGCTCCCAGGTGCGGGCCTGGAAGAAGAACGCGTCGAGTGCCTGCTGGCGCGAGAAGAACGGCGACACCTGCAGGTTGCGGCGGCCCTCCCACTGCTCGGCGGGGTGCACGATGCCGTAGGTCTTGTTGAAGTGCTCTTCGGCGCGGGCCCAGATGTGGTCATCGCCGCGCTCTTGCGGGTAGAAACGCGCGATGTCGGCGCCGTGGGCATCGATCACCCGCGGGTAGCCGTACGTCATCCACTCGGCGACGACCTGGGCCATGCCGGGGCCTTCCTTGACCCACACGGCGGCGGCCGACCACAGGTTGCGCACCTCTGTGGTTTCGCCGAGGCAGGGCATGGCGTCGGGGGTGAGTGAGAGCAACCCGTTGATGGCGTACTTGATCTCGGCGTCGCCGAGCATGTCCATCAACTCGATCGCCTGTTCCATCTGGGGGTCGAAGTCGTCCGCGGTGAACGGCATCTCGGTGGGCGAGAGCGCTGCCTCGTCGTTCGACGGGATGTCGTCGGGGTGGTGGAGGATCGGGCGATGGGCGTACGAGCCGACCTCCATCGAGCCCGACGACTGGCGCTCGTAGCAGAACGTGTCCATGTCGCGGACGATCGGATAGCCGATCTCCTTGTTCGTTTCGACCAGCACGTCCATCGGGCCGACATCGGCCATCTGGTGTACGGCGGGCACGAGCGGGATCGTGGCACCGGCCATGTTGGCGATCCGGTTCGACCACACACCACAGGCGATCACCACGTATTCGGCCTCGATCCGACCCTTGTCGGTGACGACGGCGGTGACCCGCTTCAGGCCGGTCGCCGGCTCGTCGGTGGTCTCGACGTCGAGCACCTCGGTGTTCGCGAACACCTGCAGGCCGGCCTTCGCGATCGCCTCGTTGCGGAACAGGGTGCCGGTGTCGAGCGAATCGACGACCGACACGGTGGGACAGTAGAAGCCACCGAGGATGACGTCGTCGTTGATGAACGGCACCAGTTCTTTCACCTGAGCGGGCGTCAGCAGCTGGGCATCGACACCCCACGCTGCGGCCGATGTCATGCGGCGTTGGAACTCGTCCATGCGGGCCTGGCTGCGGGCGACCTCGATACCACCCGAGTCGACCGACCGGTCCAGGTCGCGGTACTGGTTCGCGCTCTGGACCCCCAGCAGCGCCATTTCCTTGTTGTGGTCGACCGGGAAGATGAAGTTCGAAGCGTGTCCGGTCGAACCACCCGGGTTCGGCAACGGGCCCTTGTCGATCAGCACCATGTCGGTCCAGCCGAGCCGCGCCAGGTGGCCGGCCAGGCAGTTGCCGACGATGCCGGCACCGATGATGACGCACTTGGCATGAGACGGAACGGTGTTCGTAGCAGCATCACTCACGGGGTACCCCTTGGTCGAAGTTCTGATATATCATGAATGTATCACGACTGAATCGCTGAGTACACAGGCCTATCGACAAGTTCGTCGGATGATCATTCGACTCGAGCTCGCGCCCGGCGAGGTCGTACGCGAGGACATGCTCCAGGCGCGTCTCGGTATCGGCCGCACGCCGATCCGGGAGGCGCTGCAACGACTCGCCAGGGATCAGTTCGTCACGGTGATCCCGCGGCGTGGGATGTTCGTGGCGTCGATCGATGTCGCGGAGCTCTCGACGCTGTACGAGACACGGGCGATGATGGAACCGTACGCGGCACGCCTCGCGTGCGTGCGCGGCACCACCGAGCACTGGGCCGAGATGGCGGCCGTGATCGAGGAGTCGCTGCGTGGTGGCGTACCGCCCGAGCAGTTGTTGGCGGTCGACCGTCGCTGCCACGAGATCATCTGGCAGGCGAGCGACAATCGGTTCCTCACCGACACGCTCGACATGCTGTACGCCCACAGTGATCGGGTGTGGCACATGTACCTGGCCGACGTCGCCGACACGCGACACGCGGTCGACGAGCACATCGAGATCCTCGAACTGTTGAAGGCCGGTGATCCCGACGCCTGCGCGGATGCCGTCGAGGCCCACGTGCGATCGTTCGATCATCAGGTTCGCGCCGCCGTGACCGCCCGCCTCGGCTCGCCTCTCGCCAGCTGAGCCGCGCCCAGAAGGCCGGCACGTGCGCCAGGCACGACCCCCGGACTCAGGTCAACGGACGAACCGCAGTTCCTGGAAATCACGCCGGAAGACGCTGACGTCGTCGGCGACCGTGGCCGGGTCGGCTGCTTCCCAGGCTCGGGCGATCAGTCGTGAGAGCTGTGGCATGTGCTCGGTGGACATGCCCCAGCGCACGATCTCGTTGGTGCCGATCCGCACGCCGGCGTCCACGCCGTGGGGAAGCCCGATCGCCGATGTCAGCAGGTTGGCAGCCCGGAGCGCCTTGGCGGTTGCGTGGCCGCCGCCTCGGTCGCCGGCGTCGAGGGCGAACGCGTGCGACATCGTCGCCCCGTCGGATGCGGCGTGTACCGGCAATCCCGCCGTGGCGAGCTCGCTCGCCAGCCTGCGCGCCGTTGCCACCGTCTCGGCTGCATACGCGACGCCGTAGGTCTTCCAGTCGAGCAACGTCATCGCCAGCGCGGCCGTGTTGGCGGCATCGAAGTTGGCGGTCAGTCCCGGGTAGGCGATCGCGTCGACTCGCTCGGCGATCCCGGCGTCGCTGGTGACGAGCAGTCCCGAGGGAGGTCCACCGAGACTCTTGTAGGTGCTCATCGTCATCACGTGGGCGCCTTCGTCGAGCGGGTTCGGCCACGCGCCACCGGCGATCGGACCCGAGAGGTGGGCCGCGTCGAACAGCACGATCGCGCCGACCTCGTCGGCGATCGCGCGGATCTCGGCGACGGGATGATGGAACAGGTTCAGACTGCCGCCGATCGAGATCAGCTTCGGCCGAATCGTGAGCGCCAGCGAGCCGAGGCGTTCGACATCGATCGTGTACTGCGTCGGATCGATCGGGGCCTCGTGGATGTCGAGCCCGTACAGCCCGGCTGCGCCGGCCTGCTGGTGGGTGACGTGCCCGCCGATCGTCGATGGCGGCACGATGATCGCATCACCAGGCCGGGTCGCGGCCATGAATGCGTACAGGTTCGCCAGCGCGCCCGAGCCCAGCCGTACCTCGGCGAACGAAGCGTGGAACACCTCCGCCGCGAGCTCGGCCGCCATCACTTCGATCCGTTCGATCGCCTCGAGGCCCATTTCGTACTTGTCGCCCGGATAGCCGAGCGACGGTCTCGACCCCAGTCCGGACGACAGCAGCGCTTCGGCGCGCGGGTTCATCGTGTTGGCAGCAGGGTTGAGGTTGACACAGTCGCGGAGGTGGATGCGTTCGTTGTCGGCGACCAGACCCAACAGTTCTTCGCCGAGTGAGTCGACGTCGGCGGTGGCGACGTGATCGGCGATCCGGCCGATCAGTTCGTCGCTGTGTGCCGGAACCCAGCCGCGGCGTGCAAGCCTGCTCATTCGTCCTCCTCGGAATCCTCGTCGACGATAGGTCAACGGCGTCGCGCCGGTAATGTCGACGATCGTGCCCCGCGCCCTCATCCGCCCTCCGGGTCCGCTGCTCGCCGATGGTCTGGTCACTCACATCGATCGTTCGCCGATCGACGTCGAACTCGCCAATGCACAGTGGCGCGCCTACGTCGCCGCCCTGCAGGACAACGGTTGGAACACTGTCGAGGTCGAGCCCACGGACGACTGCCCGGACGCGGTGTTCATCGAGGACACCATGGTGGTGTTCGACGACGTGTGCGTGATCACCCGCCCGGGTGCCGTCAGCCGGCAGGCCGAGGTCGATCGGTGCAGAGACGGTGGCCACGAGAGCCGGGCTGGAGATCCATCACATCGTCGAGCCGGGCACGATGGACGGCGGCGACGTGCTGAAGGTCGATCGAACGGTCTATGTCGGCGTCGGCAGCCGCACCAACCCGCCGGCGGTGGCGCAACTGGCCATGGTGCTGGCGCCCGGGGTTGGGATGTTCGCCCGGTCCCCGTGCACCGCGTCCTACATCTCAAGTCGGCGGTGACCGCGCTTCCGGACCGCACCGTGATCGGGTATCCGGACCTGGTCGACGACCCATCCGCGTTCGACCGGTTTCTCGCCGTCCCCGAACCGGCAGGAGCACACGTGGTGTCACTCGGCGAAGGTCGGCTGCTGATGTCGGCCGATGCACCCGAGTCGGCGGCGCTGTTCCGATCGATGGGATACGACGTGATCGAGGTCGACATCTCCGAGTTCGAGAAGCTGGAAGGCTGCGTCACCTGCCTGTCGGTCAGGATCCGGTCGTGACGATCGGCGATCCGCTCGAGGTGTTCCGCCTCGACGGCCAGGTGGCTCTGGTCACCGGAGCATCGGCCGGGCTCGGCGCACGGTTCGCCCGCGTGCTCCACTCCGTCGGCGCCACGGTCGTCATCAGCGCTCGGCGTGCCGACCGGCTCGAGTCGCTCGCCGACGAGCTCTCGGGGGCCATCGCGATCCCGGCAGACATGGCCGACCCGGCCGACCGTGAGCGCCTGGTCGACCGAGACGTTGGCTGCCACGGGCCGCATCGACGTGCTCGTCAACAATGCCGGCGTCTCCCATATCGTCGGGATCGAGAACGAGACGCTCGACCAGTTCGAACAGGCGATGTCGGTCAACACGACGGCGGTCTGGCACCTGATCAAGCTGTGTGTGCCGCACATGTCCACGCGTGGCAGCGGGTCGATCGTGAACATCGCTTCGATGCTCGGCCTCGTCGGCTCGACGCCGATCAAGCAGGCCAACTACTCCGCGAGCAAGGGAGCGGTGGTCAACATGACCCGCGAGCTGGCGCTCCAACTCGCTCGCAAGGGCATCCGTGTCAATTCGTTGTGCCCCGGATACTTCCCCTCCGAGATGACCGAAGCGATGGTCGGCGACGACGGCAGCGAGCGCTACATCCGCACCTTCTCGGCGATCCCCCGGATGGGCCTCGAGCACGAGCTCGACGGGGCATTGTTGCTGCTCGTGTCCGATGCGGGGTCGTACATCACCGGCCACACGCTGGTCGTCGACGGTGGCTTCACCGCCCACTGAGCTGATTGGAGACGAGCGTGGCGCCCGGTGTCCGAAGCCCGTCCGGAGGGCTCGCCGACCGGGAAATCGGCTTCCGGGAGCACGAGAAAGCTTCTCGGCGGGACCGGCCTGGCACAGCTTGCGTTCAAGGCGAGCCCGTATTGCTCCGATGATCTGCCAGCATGTTGATCGGGATGGATGCGACGGCGGAATCGACGAGGAGCGACGTACTGGGAGCCTCGTCACCCGCCCACGCGACCGATACCGCTCACGTATCCGAGATCGCAGCACGGATCTCGCAGTCGATCCGCGGGGTCCTGGCCGGCCGCGGTGACGCCGTCGACACGGCGATCGCCTGCTTGTTGTCGGGTGGCCACCTGCTGATCGAGGACATCCCCGGCGTCGGCAAGACCCTGCTCGCCCAGGCGCTCGCTTCGTCGGTCGGCGGCTCGTTCCACCGTATCCAGGGCACCCCCGACCTGTTGCCGGGCGACGTGACCGGAACGATGATGCCTCACGGCGACTCGTTCGAGATGCACTTCCGTCCTGGACCGATCTTCTCGAACATCGTGGTCTTCGACGAGCTCAACCGGGCGAATCCTCGTACGCAGTCGGCTCTGCTCGAGGCGACCGAGGAGTCGGCCGTCACCGTCGATGGCGTCACGCGCTCGCTACCGTCACCGTTCCTGCTCGTTGCGACGCAGAATCCGCTCGAGATGACGGGGACGTACCCGCTCGGCGAGGGCGCAGTCGATCGGTTTGCCGCCGTCGTCACTCCCGGCCGTGCCGGCGCCGACGACGAGGTCGAGGTGCTCACGGGACGCCGGGGGCGTAATCGGTTGCATTCGGTCGTGCCGGTGGTCGACATCGGCGATGTCGTGACCGCCCGTTCGATCGTGTCCAACGTGTACTTGGCGGACCCGATCGCTCGATATGTCGTGGCGCTCCTCGACGCGACCCGCAAGCACTCGAGGGTTCGGCTCGGCGCCTCGACGCGCGGTGGCGTCGCTCTGATCGGGCTCGCAAAGGCCCGAGCAGCGATGGCGGGTCGTCATTTTGTGGTGCCCGACGACGTGGTCGCGCTCGCGGAATCGGCGCTCGCCCATCGAGTCATCGTCTCCGACGCAGCCGGTTCTGTTCGTGCCGGGCGCGAGGTCGTGCTCGAGTGCCTCGAACTGGTGCCGGCCCCGACCGCGTGACATGAGCCGGCCCGTCGGAGTCTCCGCCGGTGGGATCGGGCTGCTGATGGCCTGGATCGGTGGCGTTGCGATCGCACGCTTGACCGGCGCCACTCCGGTCGTCATCGTGCTCGCCGCTGGTCTGGTGTTGTTCGCCGCAGCCTTCGGCGCCGGTGTGGTCACGCTGAGGACAGTGCGGATCCACTCCGCTCGACTTCCGCCGATGATCACGCAAGGCGAAGAGTTCGAGCTGTCGATGTCGACCGGCTCGCCGCGTCCGGTGTGGATCGATGTGCTCGTCGATGGCCAGATCATCGCAAGCGGTTGGGCGACCGAAGACGGCTTCGACCGGCCTGCGGTCGTCGAGCGACGGGGTGCTCTGGATCGTCTCGACATCCGTATCCGATCGGCGGGATCGCTCGGGTTGTTCTGGTGGAGCCGTCGTCGGCAGATCGTCGTCGGCGAGCATCTCGTCGCAGCGCGTCCGAACCACCGCGACGTCGTGATCGAGCGATTGCCGACTCCTGACGACGGGGACTTCGGAGGGCCCGCGGGTGCGATCGCCGGTGAGATCGACGGTGTCCGGCCGTGGCGGGAAGGCGACAGCGAACGGTTCGTGCACTGGGCATCGACCATTCGGGCCGGTGAGCTGGTGGTGCACGATCGACACAGCGATACCGCCCAGAGTTTCCTCGTGCGGGCGCGGTCCGACGCTGCCGATCCGGATGCGGAGGCGGGTGCCGTGCGCCGGGCGCTCGAACAGAGCCTGGGTTCCGGTGTCGGAGTCGCGGTTGCGATCGGTACCGCTCCACCTGTGCCGATCAGCGACTCGGCCGCCGCTGCTCGCTGGTCGGCCCTGGCCGAACTGGGCGTGGCGCAGGCGGCGCCGGCTCGCCGCCGCGGGTTCACGACGCCCGAGCCCGAATCGAGTTGCTCGGTCTCCGCCAGGTGGTGGGCCGCGGCGGCCACGATCGTGGCGTTGGCGATGCTGTCGGGAACGCTCGGCTACAGCCCGGCCGTCACGATCGCGGCTGCGCTCGGAGCGTGTGCCGGTGCGGTGGTGAGTGCTCGCACGATCGCGAGCGGCCGGCCGCCCTCGCGCCCGGTGCGCCTGATGATCGCCATGGGGACCCTGCTGGCGATCGCGATGATCTTCGTGTCGAGCGGCCGGTTGGTCGAGTTGTTGGCCTACCTGAGGGGCCCGCTGCCACAGGTGCTGATGGTGCTGATCGTGCTGCACGGGTTCGAGTCTCACGATCGTCGGACGATTCGCGTCGGGCTCGCGATCTCCGCGGTCGTCGTGATGTACGCGTCGGGGTTCCGGGTCGACGATCGGATCATCTGGTGGCTGTTGGCCTGGTCGGTGTGTTTCGGCGTCGCTGTGTCTCGGCTGTCTGGTCGATCGGCGATATCGTCGCCGGCTTCGCCGCGGTCGTCGCAGGCGCGCCGTCCGCCCGGTCGGAGGTACCTCGCCGATCGACTGCCCACTGCCTTGGGCGTCGGATGTGGGATGGCGGCGACGATGGCGATCCTGGCCGTCGTGCCGGTGCCTGCCGGACCGGCGAACCTGACGCTGCCGACCTTGCTCCGCGACGCCGATGAGGTCGGTGTTCCGGGTGCGATCGCCGGACCTGACGGCACGGTGCGAGATGGCGGCGACGACGCTGATCCCACGTCGCGAGCGCCGGCCGGCCAGGCCGGCGGTTACACGGGATTCGCCCAGGAGATGGACACGTCGGTTCGAGGAGTTCTCAGCGACGACGTGGTGATGCGGGTCCGGGCTCCCGAACCCGACTATTGGCGTGGTCAGACGTTCGCCGAGTTCGATGGCCGCCGTTGGCTCGCCGACCAGGATGACGGGGTCCGCAAGAGCGGACCGAACATCGACATCCCCTCGGCGGTCGGGGACATCGGTCTCGCCGGCGATGTCGAGATCGATCAGTTCGTGCAGACCTACTACCTCGACGTCGACATGCCGAATCTGATCTTCCACGCCGCTCGGGCCGTGCGTGTGATCGTCGACGCAGACGTCTGGGTGCGCCCGGACGGCGCGCTCCGAGCATCGAGGATCATGCCGGCAGGGTCGATCTATACCGTCGTGTCGGCGCGGGCCCGGGTCGACGAGCAACTGCTCCGACGCCAGGGTCCGATCGGCGATCGCCTGACCGAACGTGGGCGTCAGGCGCTGCACCGGTATCTCGAGCTGCCACCGTCGACCACTGCGGAGACGGTGTCGTTGGCGGACACGCTGGCGGCCGCGCACACCAACACCTACGACGTCGTCCGTGCGATCGAGACCTGGATGAGCGAAAACGTTCGATACTCGTTGACGGCTCCACTTCCCGACGACGGCGAGGATGCGGTTCATGACTTCCTCTTCGACTCGCAGCTCGGTTTCTGCGAGCAGATCGCCAGTGCGCTCACGATCATGCTGCGGACACAAGGGGTTCCCACCCGCCTCGTCACCGGCTATCTGCCGGGTGAACGCGACCCCATCGCCGGAGTGTTCGAGGTGAGGTCGAGCGACGCCCACGCCTGGGTCGAGGTCTGGTTCCCGGAAACGGGCTGGCAAGCCTTCGATCCCACCGCCGCGGTGCCACTCTCGGCCGATTCGAGGATCGAGTCGGTGGGTGGTGATCTGGTGGCCGCGCTCGGGAGCTACGTGAATCGCAATCGGCTGCAGATGGCGCTTGCGGTGCTCATGGTGACCGCGGTGCTCGCGCTGGCGCGTTTGGTCTGGGAACTCCGATACCGCCGGCGCCGCGGTCGGTGGGGCCTGCTGCAGGACCGCTTCGGCGAGGTCGCGACGCGAACGCGGCGCGGGACCGGGATCGCCGAATCCGCGACTTGCTGCAGCGTGGGACGGCACCGACGATGTCGACGTGGCGCGATCGGTTGCGGAACGGCTCGACCGGGTGGCGTTCGACCCCACGTTCGTCGACGACGGCCGGTTCTACGACGACACCCGCAAACTCGTCGGGTCGCTGCCCGGGCCAAGTCGGTAGCATCATGCGGTGCAGCGATCGCAGGTTCTCCTTTTCGGCCTGACGACCGCCGTGATGTCGTCCGGTTACGGCGTGATGTTCACCGTGCTCGACGACTTTCGCGACGAATACGGCATCCAGGCCGAGTGGTTGGGGGTCATCGTCGGGGTCGGCTTCCTCTCGTCGTTCGTGGCCCAGATCTTCCTGGCGCCGATCGCCGATCGCGGGCACGCCAGGCAACTCGTGATCGCCGGCGTGCTCGTGAACGTCCTCGGTTTGATCGTGATGGCGTTCGGCGAGTCATTGATGCCGCTGTTGGTCGGTCGTTTCGTGTCGGGGATCGGGATCGGGATGGCGTTTCCGGCGATCCGGCGGATCGTCGTCAATCTCGAACCAGCGCGTCTCGGCAACAACCTCGGGTTGTTGTTGTCGGCCGACGTCGCCGGTTTCGCGGCGGGACCCGCCCTGTCGGCGATCATGGTCCCCACCTTGGGGCTCTCCGCCCCATTTCTCACCATCGCGGTGCTGTCGCTGTGCTGCTTGCCGGTCGTGTTCGGGGTGGCGATCGCCGAGACCGGTGGCGAGCCAGGCAGTCCGCCGACGGCCAGGTTTGCATTCGATCTGTTGCGCAGTCGCCAGATGGTCGCCGCGCTCTTGATGGGCTCGTGCCTGTTCCTCATGATCGGCACGTTCGACGCGCTGTGGGCCGTGGTGCTCGACGATCTCGAGGCGGGTGAGATCGTCGCCAACGTCGGTATCACGATCTTCGCGCTGCCACTGATCTTCCTGGGTTCCTACGGTGGGCGGTTGGCGCAACGTGTCGGTCCGTTCCGGCTGGGCCCGCTCGGTCTCCTGCTCGGCGCCGGTTTCATGTTCTGTTACGGGTTCATGCCGACCGGTATGGCGATGCTCGGTGTCGCCGCCGTGCACGCGATCTGCGACGGTCTCACCGCGTCGAGTACTGCGGTGGCGGTCGGCGTGGTCGCGCCCGCCGAACGCCAGGCCGGCGCACAGGGCATCCTCGGTGCGGCCGAAACCCTGACGGGCGGCGTCACGGCGGTGCTGGCGGGCGTCTTGTACTCCCAGGGCGGGAGGATGCTGGCCTACACGACCTGCTCGTTGATCATGATCGCGTTGGCAGCGACGGCGTATGTGCTCGCCGGTCCCGACTACCGGGGACGTCGACCGGTCGCGGGGGATCTGGTCCTCGAGCCGGCCGTCACGGGCCACGCCTGACGCGACCCGGGAGTTCGGTGCTTCAGCTGTGTTCCTCGGCCAGCAGCGAGCGTCGCACCTTGCCGGCATCGTCGCGCACCGGTTCGTCCACGAAGCCGTAGTCGTCGGGACACTTGTAGCTCACCAGGCGTTCGGCCATGTGCGCCCGCAGCTCGTCGACGCCGACACCACCCGGGGCGTCGACGATGGCGTGCACGCGCTGGCCGAGGTCGTCGTCAGGGATGCCGATCACCGCACAGCTGCGGACGGCCGGATGTTCGTCGAGGGCGTGTTCGACTTCGGCGGGATAGATGTTGGCGCCGCCGCGCAAGATCAGGTCTTTGCGACGGTCGGCGAGGTAGACGTACCCATCGGCGTCCATCGATCCCATGTCGCCCAGGCTCTCCCACTCGGTGTCGGCGAGCTGCTTCGGTTCGGCACCGAGGTATCGGTAGGTCGAGCCCGGCCCACGATCGGCGCGCATGTAGATCTCGCCGATCTCGCCGGGCGGTAGATCTTCGCCGTCGTCGCCGACGACCTTCATCTGGCCCACGATCGGCCGCCCGACCGAGCCGTAGTGTTCGAGCCATTCCCGCCCGGTGATCCATGTGATCGCCTGGACCTCGGTGCCGGCGTACAGCTCGCACAGCACATCGGGGCCGACCCACTCGATCCACTCCTCCTTCAGCCAGGGTGGGCAGGGAGCGGCCATGTGCACGGCGACCTCGAGTGACGACATGTCGGCGGCTGCTCTGGTCTCCTCGGGCAGCTTCCAGATCCGTGCCATCATCGTGGGTACCAGGTACAGGTACTTCGGTCGATGGCGGGTGACGGCCTCGAGTACCAGTTCCGGGACGAAGCGCGGGAAGTTGATCACGTGGTTGCCCGCCACCAGTGCCAGCGACGAGATCGAGAACGGAGCGTTGTGATACAGCACGCCGGGGATCACGCAGGCGGAGCGGACGGGCAGATGGAACCCGACCGCATCGGTGTCGAACACGCCGGAGTCGGTGGCCAGGATGATCTTCGGTCGACCGGTGCTGCCTCCGGAGGTCGGTGCCTTCCAGTGGGTCGTGGTCGCATCCGGGAGCTCGCCGTCGCTGAGCGTGGGATCGGGTTGGTACCCGATCGGCACGCAGGTGCGATGAGCGATACGGCCCGCCCCGACGCCGATCACCAGCTTCGAGTCGGCGAGTTCGACGATCTCCTCGAGTTCTCGACCGGGCAGTTTGGCCGACACCGGTTGCGGGGTGGCACCCAGCTTCCAGACCGCGAACGCCGACTCGAAGAACGCGGTCGAGTTCGGCAATGCGATCGTGACGAGATCGTCGGGCTCGACGCCCATGTCGCCGAACGCTCGGGCGAGGCGATTCGTTCGACGGTCGAACTCTCGCCAGCTCAGCGTGACGTCGCCACAGGTGAGAGCAGGCTCGTGTGGCCGTTCGTTGGCGTGCATGGTGATCGCACACGAAATCGACATGATCCCCATGTCCGGATCGTAACGGAATGGGGCCTGGCTCGATTCTGTTGCGATTCCTCAGGCGAGGTCGTGGTCGGCCGACCAGCTGCGCACGGTGCTGTCGATCGACCAGAAGCCGCGGGCGCACCCATGATGATCTGGGCGTGGAGTGCGGCGTCGCACAGCAGGCCGAGCGCGGTGACCCAGTTCTGGCGCTGATCGTGTGATCGGAACATGGCCAGCAACGGCACGGTGGAATGCGTCTCGAGGATGCCGGCCGCCCATTTCTGCCATCGCTCGAACTGGGCGTCGATCCGGTGAGCGGCGTCGAGGATGGCCCCGAGGCGCGGAATCACCTCGGTCGGCACGATCTCACCGAAGCCGACGGTGAAGAAGATGACGCCTGAGTAGTACCACGCGTCGCCCAGTCCGTCGATCGTGGGGATGTCGCCCAACCGCCACTAGATCAGGCCGGATCCCACGATCTGAAGGAGCGCCCAGGCGAACAGCAACTCGATCACGAGGAGCGGTCCGAACACCGCCAGCATCCGCTCGCGCCACTTCGAGTCGTCGGGCAGGCGACGGGCGACGGATCGGATGGCGACGAACGTCGACCGGCCGATCAATCGCGACGGCCACCACCGGCCGTACGAGGTGAACGTCGAGACGAGCGTGTTGACGAGGTCGGCGAACACGACCAGCACCAGCACGACACCACCGCAGACAGCGATCGCGCCCGGACCGGGGGTGGCCATGGCGACGGTGTTCATTGCCGTCCCGCCGGCGCCGGGATGGTCGCGCGCTGCAAGCCGCTCCGAGCTGTGCGTACCACCTCGGCGTCGTCGGCGGTGTGGTTCGACACGACGTGGAGACAGGGGCCGATGTCGTTGCGTCGCCGCCCGGTGACCGTGCGAGTCCACTCGGTGCCAGCGCCGCACTGTCCGCTCGGGGAACTCTCGAGGTCTGGTCGCCTGTGCCGAATCCGGGCTTCGAAGTCGCTCGCCACGGCGAACAGAGTGGATGTGCTTGCTACCATCCGCCGCATGACCATCCGCATCGGCCTCGTCGCAGCATCTCGAATCGCGCGGACCGCGGTCGTCGATCCGGTGCGCGACGTCGACGGTGTCGAACTGACCGCGGTCGGCGCCCGCGACCTGGGTCGAGCTCAGGGGGCGGCGGCCAACTGGGGCCTCGGTCACGCGTACGGTTCGTGCGCCGAGCTGGTCGAGTCCGCCGCACGTCGATGCCGTCTACATCGGCACGCCGCCGGCTATCACCGCGAGTCGGCGATCGCGGCGATCGAGGCCGGCAAGCACGTGCTCTGCGAGAAGCCGTTCGCGGCGAACGCCGACGACGCGCAGCGGATCGCCGATGCCGCCCGCGGTAGCGACGTCGTCGTGATGGAGGCCTACCACTGGCGCTACCACCCCTATGTCGATCAGATCCGAGAGGTGCTCGACTCGGGCCTGCTCGGTGCGCTCGTCCGCGTCGAGGCGATGTTCGACATCCCGGACGGCGGTATCGCCCGCGACGACATCCGGTGGGATCTCGGCGATCGGCGGCGGCTCCACGATGGACCTCGGCTGCTACCCGATCCAATGGGTGCGGTGGGCGGTCGGCTCCGATCCCGAGGTGGTGTCGGCTCGTGCCGACGTCCCGGTCGCCGGCATCGACGGTCACTCGTCGCCGAGTTGCGCTGGGCCGTCGGGGTGACCGGCTCGGTCGGGTCGACGATGAACGCAGCGGGTGACGAGATGGTGGAACCTCCGCGTGACCGGCGAACGCGGTACGATGATGGCGACCAATCCGCTTCGCACCGCAGACCGGCGGCACCATCACGGTCGAGACGGCCGACGGCACCCGCACCGTCGAGGCCGAGCGCTCCACGACCTACTTCCACCAGCTCGTCGCCTTCCGCGACGCGATCACGATGGCGCGGCGTTCCCGACCACCGCCGACGACGGCGTCGCCACCATGCAGCTCATCGACGCCTGCTACCGGGCGGCCGGACTCGATCCCCGCCCGTCGGTGGACTGAACGCTGCTGCGTGACTACTCGGCCATGCGGCGCCGCCGTCGTGGCGGAGCGTCGCGGGCGTCCGCAGGCGTCGCCGCCGAGCAGGGCGTCGATCGTGGCCGGGTCGGTCGCGTGGCCGTAGTGGCGCGTGCCGTCGCCGGCCAGGCAGGCGATCGCCCGCACGGTTCGCCCGAGCGGTCGTACAGGACGGTGTACGTCTCGACGGTCGCGGTCGCCGGCCGTTCACGGTCCGGTCGGCGTGGGAGGGCGTCCACCTCGGCCTGGACGTCGTCGGTGCGGAAGCCGGTCGGCCCGGTGCGGCGGCCAGCACCATGGCGCTGTGCTTCGTGAACCACCCACCGTTGCCGGTGAGGAAGGCGCGCTCGGCGCCGTCGCGCAGGAGCCCGACCGCCCTGGTGAGCGGCATGATGCAGTAGCAGTTGAGCGGACCGCCGCTGAACGTCAGCCCGCCGGTGATCGTCCACGGCCGGTCGGGAGCGATCGCGAGCTCGCGCTGGGCGATCTGCACGGCCGACGGGAAGCACGAGTAGAGATCGAGCAGCTCGCAGTCGTCGTGTCCCACTCCGGCGAGCTCGAGCGTGCGGTTCGCCGCGAGCCGCATCGCCGGCGACTCGGCCCACGACCAGCGGTTGGTCACGAACCAGTGATCGTGGGCACCGACACCCGAGACCGGGAAGATCCACCGGTCGCGAGCGACGCCGGCGGCCTCGGCGGCGCCGACGGAGCACATCACCACGGCACCGCCCTGGTCGACGTCGAGGTTCGACACCATCAGCTTCGGGTAGGGCGCGGCGACCGGGCGGTTGCGGTCGGTCACGGTCGCGACCTGCTCGGCGGTCATCGCCTCGCGGATCCAGGCATCGGGGTTGCCGGCGGCGATCTCGCTGCCACGGGCCCACAGCCGTGCGATGCGTGCCCGGTGCGTCTCGACCGACTCGCCGGTGCGGTGCCGGATCGCCGTCTCGGCCATCGCGTAGAACGTCGAGGCGATCGAGACCCCGAAGCGCTCCTCGACCTCGTTCGACAACGGTTCGGCGCTCCCGAGCAACTCGTCGGGGGCGGCGCCTTCGGGCTCGGGCAGGTACGGCGTGCGGCGTCCGGCTGCCTTGTCGCCCCGGCGGGTCCGCAGCGTCTCGGCGGCGGTCACCACGGCGACCTCGATCTCGCCGTTCCAGATCCGTGCTGCAGTGTCGGTGACCAGGTCGTACACCTGGTTGCCGCCCATGGTCGTGAGCGTGGTACGAGCAGCCGGTGCGCCGATCCGCTGCGCGATCGCACGCCCGGGGTCGCGGTACGGCCACACACCCCAGACCACCCGGACCGCGTCGACCCGCTCGCGAGCCGCGCCCCGCTGCGTCGCCGAGTGCCGACTCGGCGCACTGCGTCATCAGCTCGATCGGCTCGGCGCCGCGCTCGGCGGCTCGTCGTCTGGCCGG
>CAVOVK010000017.1:0-43716 GCA_963699815.1 uncultured Acidimicrobiaceae bacterium
GACAAACTCGAAACCAGCGGCGCCTTCGTGCTCGGATTGGCGATCCTGCTCACCGCCACCCGACTCGCCTGAGCCGCCGAGCATCCGTCCACCCGTCATCTCGTTGGTGACCTTCGTATCTACTCGTCCGATCGATGCCGGCCCTACGGTGAGGTCGTGAAGGACGAGGCGGTCGAGTCAGTCGAGTCGATCGAGTCGATCGACATCGGTCGAGACCGCACCATCGAGATACGCCACACAACGGCAGCAGACGCAGAACTGATCTGCGGGTTGTACGGTCGCTTGTCGCTCGAAGACCGCCACCGACGGTTCTTCAGCGCCTTCCAGCCGGAGCTTCCCTGGTGTCGCGATTGGGCCTCGGTCGGCGAGCGGGGCGGGTACGGCGTGATCGCCATCGCTCACCACCCCGATCGGGACGAGGTGGCCGGCGAGGCGGGCTATGCCCTCCGCAGCGACGGGGACGGCGACCTGGCCGTGACGGTTGCCCCGCACTGGCGAGGTTGGCTCGGCTCGTATCTGGTCGACGTGCTCACCCGCCATGCGGCATCGAACGGGATCGACAATCTGCAAGCCGATGTGCTGCTCGAGAACCGCCCGATGTTGAAGATCCTGCACCATCGCGGCGCCGTCAGCCTCGAGCACTCGCTCGGCGCCGTGCGCCTCACGATCGGCACCGCCGGCTATGTCCCGTCATGGCCCCCCGAGGCAGAGGGGCACCGGGTACTCGTCGCCGCCCCCGGCGGGCGATGGTCGGGGGCGGAGGCCGCAGAGCGGGCGGGTTGTGTCACAGCGGTCTGCTCAGGACCGAGCCGTCGCCAGCGCGGCGGCTGTCCGGTGATCGAGGGCGGGCGCTGTCCGCTCGCCGACAACGCCGATGCGATCGTGATCTTGCTCGATGCCGATGACGAACAGACCCGACAACTGATCGCCCTGCACCGCAAGAACCTGCCAGGAGTGCCGATCTTCGTCACCCGCCGCCTCTCAGAGTCCGCCCCACTCCCGGCCGGCTGCAACGAGATCTCCGCATCCGGCACCGACACCGTCGCCAACATCCTGTCGCTGATCGGCCCTACCTCCGAACCCGACCGACCGGTCGAGACCCTCCCGTCCGGTAGAGCAATCGGCCCTACCAGGCATCCGAGGGAAGGATCACCCTGAAATCGGAAGGGAGATCGAGATGAAACGCATCATGGTGGGACTGGATGGATCCGCGGCTTCGACCGCCGCCGTGCGTTGGAGCGCGACACTCGCCTCGGCGACCGGCGCCGAACTCGTTGGGCTGCACGCCTACCGGAATCCCTACGCCGAGGTCCCGGTCGACGAGCACGAGCGAATGCTCGCCGAGCGAGCCCAGATCATCGATCAGCAACGGCTCCGCCCGGCCGTGGAAGCCGGTGTCCGCGTAGATCACAGATCGTCGAGGGCGACCCACGCAGGATGTTGCCGGCGACGGCCCAGGACGGTGACGTCGATCTGCTCGTGCTCGGTCGGGGCGACCAAGGCGTGAAGCCCGGGTTCTTCCACCTCGGCAGTGTCGTCGAACACATCGCTCATGATGCACGACAGCCCCTCGCGGTGATCCCGGCCGACGCGACCGCGATCAGTCGAGAGATCGTGCTCGGGCTGGACGGCTCGACCGCAGCCGAGGCGGCCACCGCGTGGTGCCGCGAGACGGCGAGCGCGGTCGGCGCCCATGTCGTGGCGGTCATGGTCCGTGAACCGATTCTCGAATGGACGCCGAGCTGGGACGACCAGAACTGGCGTCGGGACACCGAACACGACCTGGCCAAGTGGACGGCACACCTCACCGAAGCGGGCCTGGACGTCGCGCTGGCGCCGACCGAGAACCTGCACCCGGTCGACGGCGTGCTCGGGATCGCTGCCGGGCGCGGCGCCGATCTGCTGGTCATCGGCACGCGAGGTGCGGGCGAGCTTTTTCGGTCTGCGGTTCGGCGGCGTGGCGATGAAGATGTTGCATCGCGCAACAATCCCACTGGTGATGGTGCCGCCGAGAGCGTGACCCTTCTCGCCGTGCGGGACCGTTGGGTACGAGTGCCCCGGTCAATCGATCCCTTCGGTCCCGCTGAGGTGCACGGGCTCGGCCACCTGGCCGGCAGCGCGGTCGTAGGTCACGTCCTCTTCGATGAAGATGCACTCGCCCGGGCATTCGAGCGCGGCGTCGATGACGCTCGATTCGAGCCTGCCTGGAACGGCGACCATGCTCGGACGACCGCCGGGACCCGTCGGCGCCGGGACCCCGACCTCACGAACGTACGAGATGCCGTCCTCGAGCAGCACGAACACCTCGGGACAATGGTCGGTGCACAGTCCGTCACCGGTACACAGGTCCTGATCGATCCACACGCGCATCACCACTCCCACTCCGTGAGCCTGATCGACCGCAGACGGCACGTCAACGGGGCGAACGCCTGGATGTCCACCACGTCCCGGACGGCACTCGTCACACGAACCGGCGACCGCGAAGCACGACGCCCACGACCACCAGGATGGTTCCGTTTCCGAAACGCCCCGGCTGCGACCTCGTCACCTGCGAACAGGTGCTGCCGATGGGCGAGCGGCCACCCGGCATGCCGCCGATCCGGTTCGGCCCGCGCGTCACGATGTTCACCGGCGACCAACGCCGACAGCTCCGCACCACCAGCCCTCCCCCGACGCCCGCACACACCTCCACGTTCGGTCGGATCCAACCCACTGTCCGGCCAACACTCTGTGACCACCGGGCGGCACCGCGATGGACGCCGGTCGCAGCACGATGCGGCGCGACTCGTGAGTTTCGACGGAGAAGACACAATATGTCGCATGACCACGGCGCTCGATCGCGAACAGCATCATCCCGGCTACTGGCGGTCGTCGTGGCCCGTCGAATGCGGAGGCAACCGACGCCAGAAATCCAGCGGCGGGCGGCTCGACGCCGCCTCGGGCACCGCCACAACGACCATTCGCCACGACGACAAGTGGCATGTCATGGTCATCGAACGAGACCCCGGGCAGTGGTACCTCGGTGGCACGATGCCCGCCTTCTCCGGCCCTCCCCCGCACGGTTGGGTCGAACGGATCGATCCCGACACCCTCGAAGCGCGCGCCGTTTCTCCGGATCTTCCGTGCGGGGAACACGTGTGGTGCGGATCGATCCTCGCCCACGCCAACGGTTCGATCATGTCGGTCAACGGCAGCTTCCTGCACCGGCTCGATCCCGACGACCTGTCCGTCATCGTCGAACGCCGGCTCCCCGCCGACCGCTCCCACAACGGCCTGCTGGCGCTCGTCGACGGCACCTTGGTCACCAAGGATCTTCGTCTCGAAGGCCAGGGCGGAACCACCATCACGAGGCTCGATCCCGGCACGCTCGAACTCGTCGGCCGGCCGTTCGTGCTCCCCGAGGGCTCGATGGGCCGGATCGCGGCCGACAAAGCGCCCGACGGCAGCGACGTCGTGTACGTGCCGGGCACCGAGCACCTGTGGCGCCTACGCATCGATGGCGACGAGCTCACCGTCGACGATTGGCGGCCCCGATACCGCACCGCTCGCGATCGCTACGGCTTGTCATGGGACGCGTGCCTGTCGGACGGATGCTGCTGGGCAATGGATTGCGGCGATGTCCGGTCGGTGCGCCGAATCCACGAGACCGAACCGAACGGCCGCTACGAGCAGCCACCCGGCAAGGATCTGTCGTGGCGACTGCCGGCGCCTTGGGCTGGTGCCCAACGGCTGTTGCGCGTCTCGCTCGACGACCCTGCCGACATCGCGGCGATCGAACCGTTCGGAACCCCTGGCGGGGGCATCATCGCTCCACCGATCCATGTGCCAGAGGCCGAGATGGCGATCGCTTGGGACAGCATCAACGGTGGCCTCGCCGGCGTCTCGACCGCCGGTCACGGGCTGGAGGTCGCCTGGCACCTCGACGTGCGCGCCAGCATGCAACCCGTCGCATTCCCCGAGTCGGGTGAGCTCGTGATCAACGATTTCACCAACGACGGCAGCGACGATCTCGTCGTCGTCGACATCGCAACCGGTGAGCTGCTCGATCGCGTGACCACCGGCTCACGAGTCGCCAACGGCATGTTCCTCACCGCCGGCGGCAACCGCGACATCTTCTACTGCAGCACCCTCAGCGTCGCCCGCATTCGCTGGGCATGAACAACTCGGCCGGGCACCGTTCCGTGACACCTTCACCGAGTTAACGTCTGCACATGGCCCATCTGGATCGAGACGCTCGCGTATATGTGGCCGGTCACGGCGGTCTGGTGGGGTCGGCGCTGGTCCGGCATCTCGAGGCACAAGGATTCACCAACATCCTGACCGCCGATCGCTCCCAGCTCGACCTGCGCGACCAGTCGGAGGTGTCGGACTGGTTCGCGGCCAATCGGCCCGACTATGTGTTCCTCGTCGCCGGCACCGTCGGCGGCATCCTGGCCAACAGCACCCGCCCCGCCGAGTTCATCTACGACAACTTGATGATTCACGGCACCGTCGTGCACTCGGCTCACGAGACCGATGTTCGCAAGCTCTTGTACCTCGGGTCGTCGTGTATCTACCCGCGCAACGCCACCCAGCCGATCACCGAGGAGGAGCTGCTCACCGGGCCGCTCGAGGCGACGAACGAGTGGTACGCGATCGCCAAGATCGCCGGTATCAAGCTGTGCCAGGCGTACCGCCGCCAGTACGGTCGCGACTTCATCTCGGCGATGCCGACCAACCTCTACGGACCCGGCGACAATTTCGACCTCGACTCGTCGCACGTCATCCCGGCGTTGATCCGCAAATTCCACGACGCCAAGCACGGCAGCGGCCCGAACGAGGTCGAGGTGTGGGGTACCGGCAGCGCATTCCGCGAGTTCCTCCATGTCGACGACCTCGCAGCGGCCTGTCTGTATCTGATGGAGCACTACTCCGAGGACTCCCACATCAACGTCGGCACCGGCGTCGACCTCTCGATCAAAGAACTCGCCGAGACCATCCGCGACGTCGTCAATCCCGAGGCACGACTCGTGTGGGACAGCTCGAAACCCGACGGCACCCCCGCAAGTTGCTCGACATCACGCGCGCTGCGATCACTCGGATGGGCACCGTCGATCGCATCGGCCGACGGTCTCGCAATCGACCTATCGGTGGTACCTCGACCAGATCGATGCCCACCACGATGTGCCAGGGGTCGGGGCAGGGTCGTCCTCGATGCCCAACTGAGCTGGCATGACCGGCGACCAGGCGACCACACGGCGGATCGCATCTGCGTGGCGCGAGTTACGTCGCGGCGCAACCGGGGCTGCGCTGCGCAGCCATCTCCTCGGCCCCGACGGGCCGGCCCTCGAGCAGGCACAACTCGACGCGCTGGAGATCCTGGCCGGTGAAGTAGACGGATGGCGGATGAGCGACTTCGCCGAAGCGATGCACGTCGACCCGAGCACAGCGACGCGAGCGGTCAATCGGCTGCAACAACTCGGACTCGCGGAGCGGAGCAAGAACGGCAACGACCGTCGCGAGGTCATCGCGACCGCCACTGCCGCCGGCCGCCGGATGATCAACCGTGTGACCACGCTGCGAACGCTCGGGATGCAGCGACTGCTCGAACCGTTCGACGAGGCGGAGCGCGAGCAGTTCGCCGAGTACCTCGAGCGGTTCGTCGGCTCGATCGATCAGCTGGTTGCCGAACTCGCCCGCGACGACTGATCTCGGGCTCCGAGCCCCAACCCGACTCGCCGCCGCCTACTCGGCCAGACCGAGCACGGCGGGCAGCCACTCGTCGAGCTTCTCGGTGATCACGTCGTCGCTGCGTCCCATCAGGTGGCCGTCACCGGGCAACACGATCAACTCGCCGCTCCCCGCGATCATTCGCACCATCTCACTCGACTCCAGCGGCAACAGCTCGTCGCGATCACCGTGGAACATCAGCAGCGGGCGACCGGCGAGAGCGCCGGCCACCTCGCACCCCGCCGATTGCGTGGCGAACGTGACCACACCGGTGACCGCGTGCGTCATGACGACGGCAACCCGTACGGCGACCGCCCCACCGAAGCTGTGCCCCATCACCACTACATCGCGCGCCCCCGATTCGAGCGCCATCTCCACGGCGCAGGCGACATCGTGGGCGCAACGATCGAGGTCGTTCGGAATCCGGTACCCGACGCGGTACACGCTCACGCCCCGCTGCGGCCACGCTCGCCCGAGCTCGTGGAACAAGCCATGACCGGGACCGAGTACGCCGCCCATCGCTCCACCACACGCGACGATCGCTGCGCGTGGCTGCGGCCCGTCCGGCGCGGAGTGAGCGAATATCGACAACAGTCCGTACGGCGTGTAGATCTCGATGTGTTCGAGACCGGGCGCGAGCGCCACGGATGATCGTGCGAACACCTGCAACGAATCGAGCGCGCTCGGACCGGAACCGGGTTGCTGAGCATGGTTGGTCATCTACGTCGCGCCATGTCGGTGTCGTGTCGGGTAGCAGGCGGTCCGCCGTCCCGGACCTCCGACCGAACAATACGGTAGCCAGTGACTTCCGGGGCCGCCGGGGCCGCCGAGTGCACGACCCGGTAGTGTCGGGATTCGTGGCCGATCAGCAGGAGTTCGCCGAACAGGCGATGGACGTTCGCACCCCAGCTGTATTCTGCCGCACTGCGGATGACGCGGAACCGGGCCGACGCCGAAGACCTGGTGCAAGAGGCATACCTCAGAGGGTTTCGCAGCTTCCACACGTTCCAGGACGGCACCAACCTACGGGCGTGGCTGTTCCGGATCCTGACCAACGCCTACATCAACAGCTACCGCGCCAAACAACGCCGACCCCAAGAGAGCGAACTCGGCGAGATCGAGGACCTGTACCTCTACCGACGGCTCGGCTCGATGGAGACGGCTGCTGCCTCGATGTCGGCCGAGGAGCAGTTCCTCGACCTGTTCACCGACGACGAGGTCAAGCAGGCGCTCGAAGACCTGCCCGACAACTTCCGGTTGCCCGTATTGCTCGCCGATGTGGAGGGCTTCGCGTACAAGGAGATCGCCGAAATGCTCGACATCCCGATCGGCACGGTGATGTCGCGGCTGCACCGGGGAAGAAAAGCGATGCAACGCGCGTTGTACGACTACGCCGAGGCGCGTGGGCTGACCCGCCATCTCGACATCGAGACCGCTCGAGAGCTGACGAACGAGCAACCGATCACATGGCGAACTGCAACGAAACGATCCGAGAGCTCGATGCTTTCCTCGACGGCGAGCTCCCCGACGATGTTCGAGCACACATCCACTCCCATCTCGACTCGTGCATGGATTGTCTTCAGGCGTTCGACTTCCAGGCCGAGCTGAAGACTGGCGATCCGCCGCAAGTGCAGCACCGACGAGCTGCCGCCCGGGCCTGATCAGCCGCATCGAGATGTGTTTCGACACCGATCTCGACGGCGACGGCATCATCGGCCCGGCCTAGTCCACCTCGTTCGGCCCGATCCTGCGTCGAGGCCGCCGGCGGTCCACGTTTTCCCGATCGACTTGGGCGGACCGTGCGGGGTCGCTACGCTGGCCGTCATGCTCGCCGCCTACATCTGGCACTGGTGGATCGGACTCGTGATGTTGCTCGCCGGTATCGGCGCAACCATCGGTCTGATCGTTCAGTACCTCAAGCAGGTGTCGTCGCAGCGCTATCCCGGCGGCAAACGCGGTCGCGAGCAAGAACTCTGAGCCTGCTCGACGATCTCCTCGCTCGCTGCACGTTCCCCGATCCCGACACGCCCGTCGACTGTGCCTTCTCCGGTGGCCCCGACTCGACCGCGCTGATCGTGCTCGCCCGCCGTCACGGGTGCATCGTCACGGCCCATCACGTCGACCACGGGATCCGTACCAGCGTCCGGCGTCCGAGGCGGACCGGGCTCGTGTCGATCGCCGAAGAGCTCGGTGTGGACTTCGAGCTGCACCGGCTGACCGTCGAACCGGGCCCCAACCTCGAGGCACGTGCCCGCGCCGCCCGGCGAAACGCTCTGCCGCCCGAAACGTTGACGGGGCACACCGCGGACGACCAGGCCGAGACGCTGCTCATCCGACTCTTGCGCGGCAGCGGGAGCAGCGGGCTGGCGGCGATGACGCCCGGTCCGACCCGACCGATCCTGGCCCTGCGACGTGCCGAGACCGAGGCCGTGTGCGCCGAGCTCGGCCTCAGCCCCGTGCGCGACAGCTCGAACGATGTCCGCGATGTGTGGCGCAACCGGATTCGCCACGAACTGCTGCCGCTCGCCACCGACATCGCGGCCCGTGATCTGACCCCGATCCTCACCCGCACCGCCGATCTGCTCCGCGACGACGACGGCCTTCCTCGACGCACTGGCCGCCGGAATCGACCCCACCGACGCCCGGAGCCGTCGCCGCCGCGCCACCCGTGCTGGCGCGGCGGGCGCTGCGCAGATGGCTGACGGTCGACGGGATACCCACCGCGACGCGGCCAGCATCGAACGGGTGCTGGCGGTCGCCCGCGGCGAGCGCATCGCGTGCGAGCTGCCCGGCGGCCGTCGAGTCGAACGCTCGAATCAGCGCTTCCGCATCATCGCCCCCGACCGCTAGAGTCGGCTCCCGCAATGTGTTCCGACGACCGACTCGATCACTTGGGGTACGTGCTGATGCCTCCGAAGCTGCGCGGCAAATGGGCACTCGGGATCACGCCCCGTCATTTCACCTGGATCCTCAAGGACAAGCTCGCGATCTGCGAGCGTCCGGGTGGCTACGGCGACAACCATCGCCGGGTGCGCCGTCAGGAGGAGATCATCTGGATCCGTGAGAACGGGTTCGACTACGCGATCTCGATCATCCAGGCGCCGCACAACCTCCACAACTACGACGAGCTCAACCTGCCGTACCGCCACCGTCCGTTCCGGGCCGACGACCGCAACCGTGGTTGAAGGCGTTCTACACCGAGCTCGACGATCTGCTACGCAACGGCAACAAGCTGCTCGTGCACGGCGAGGAGCTCGGCGACCGGCTCGTCGGCATCATGGGCGGCTACATCCGCTGGTCGGGCCTGGTCGAAGACGACACCAAGGCGATCGAGGTCACCGAACGGCTGACCGGGCGCCAGCTCGATCCGTGGGCCCGTGACGTCGATCATGGTCGCGGCCCATCTGCGACGACCAGCCCTGAGCCGAACGATCCGTGTTCGGCGACGACCACCGGCGGCGACTGACGACCGCTGACAGTGGTACTGCGGGTGCGCGGCGTCGTCTTCGGGTCAGTAGACGTTGCAGCTGTCGGGGATGTCGAACAGCGGCACCGGGTCGACCGGGCGTGCCAGTACGGTTCGGGCCCGGGACGAACCTCGAAGTGCAGGTGCCAGCCACCGGGTGTGGCGTTACCGGTGTCACCGACGTAACCGATCAACTGGCCGCGCGTCACCCGGTCGCCGACTTCGAGCCCCTCGCGCCTTGGCGTCGAGGTGGTAGTAGCGATACTTCGTGTCGGTGTCCGACCACAGGCCCCACCCGATCCCCGAGGCACTAGCTGCCGAAGTCTGCGATAGAGGATGCCGTCCTCGACCGCATAGACCTCCTGGCCGAGTTGGGCGCCGATGTCGACGCCTTGGTGACCGCCCGTCCCGAACGCCTTGCTGTACCCGCCGAAGTTGTTGAAGACCTCGCACATCGGCGTCGGTTCGATCGGGAACGCAAGCCCCTCGTCGGCCACGTGCACACGGGTCGCCGTCTGCCCGACCTCGGCCGCGCCGTCGATGCTGATCGGCTCGGCACGGACCACGGTCGCGCCGAAGACGACCATGGTGATCGATGACGGTGATCCTGAAGGATCGGGTCAACGGTGGCGGTGCGAAGCTAGCGTTGTTCACGTGGCAGGGATGCGGGTTCTGGTCAGCGGCATGGGTGGCGAGCTGGGCTCGCGAGTTGCCAGTCTGCTCGAAAATGAGTCATGGGTGGGTTCGATCGAGGGCATCGACGCCGATCCGCCTCGGCGCCGACTGCGCCGGACGGTGTTCCATCGTATCGTGCCTGGTCAACACGACCGCACGGTCAAGGTCGTCACCGAGTTCAACCCGCATGTGGTCGTGCACGTCGCCGTCTGGGAGCCACACGCCCGCGCCGCCACCGCGACCGCGCGGACGCTCACCGACGATGCCGCCACCTCGATCCTCGGGGCCGCCGCCGAGTGCCGGTCGCTCGAATCGATCATCGTGCGCAGCGGGATCGAGATCTACGGCCGGGAGCGCGGATCGGTCACGCGACCCAGCGAGCGGGTCCGGGTGAACCCCACCAGCGAATACGGCCACATGGTCGCGAAGATCGAACAGACCGCCGATGCGATCAGCCGGCGCGTCGGTGTGTCGGTCGGCGCGCTCCGATTGGCCACGGTGCTCGGACCGCACGTACCGAGTGCTCTCGGTCGGGTGCTGCCGCTTGCCCGTCGTCCCATTCAGTGCACTGGCCGACCCACCGTTCGCCGTCATCCATCAGCACGATGCCGCCGAAGCCTTCGTGCTGGCGGCCCGCGCCAGGGTGAACGAGCCACTCAACATCGTCGCCCCGGGCGCCATCACCGCCCTGCAAGCGATCCGCCGCGGCAGACGCGTGCCGGTGCCGCTGATCGGGCCCGAGTGGGGAGTCGCGCGGGCCGTGACCTTCCTGGCTGGAGCGCCGGTGCCCGACCATGTGCAAGAGATGCTGCACCGCGGCCGGCTCGCCGACAACGCCCGGGCCAAGGAGCTGATCGGTTTCGCCCCCGGCCGGACGACCAGCGACGTGATCGAGCAGCTGTACGGCTGGCCGAGCGTCGTTCACACCCCGGCCGCCAAGGAGGTGGCGTGATGGCCAATGCCGCCCAGAAGCTCGCCGACGTCATCACGATGCCCGCCCGCACCGCCGGGAGCCAGGCGACCTCCGTCGCCACGGGCACGGTGGCACACCTGCGCGGCTGGACCAACAACCAGGTCGACGACTGGGGTCGCGACGACGCCTTCGCCAGCCGCATCTGGTCGTTCAGCCACTTGCGCTGGGCCACCTCGGTCGGTGGTGCCGAGCACGTCCCCAAACGCGCCGGCGCACTGATCGTGGTCAACGCCCGCCGGTACGCGTTGGCCCCGGTCTTCGCTGCGCTCGCGATCGGAGCTGCCGTCGACCGTCCGGTCCGATTCGTCGGCCGCCCGGACATCGCTCCACTGGGCCCGATGATGCAGCGACTCGGCGGGCTCCTGCCGATCGAAGCCGAGATCGAAGGTGCGCTGCGCGCCGACCAGCTGGTCGTGCTGGGCGCCGCCCACACCCGGACCAATCTCCACACCGGCCCGATCGACCATTGCCTGGTCGGCGCCGCCGTCGCCGCAAAGGTCCGAGTCCTCCCTGCGGCGACGGTGTCGGTACCCATGCGCCGCGGGGCCCGCGTCGAGATCGGCCATCCGATCCGGCTGAGTCACAAACGGCGGGGGCCGCTCGAAGAGCTCGACACGGCCGACCAGTTGCAGGTGCGCATCAACGCGGTCCTCGACGAACTCGAGGGCACGATGACCGGCACTCCGATCGATTGGCTCCCGAACATCCTGGTCGGGAGGGTCTGATGCCCTTCGTGCGCGCAACCGACGGCATCCGCCTGCACTACAGCGAGACGGGACGCCGGTCGGGCCCGCCGGTCCTGATGATCCAGGGCCTCGGCGCCGACAAGCAGATGTGGAACCTGCAGCGATTGGCGCTCGCTCGGCGGTATCGAACGATCGCCCTCGACAACCGGGGCGCCGGGCGCAGCGACAAGCCGTACGGCGACTACTCGCTCGAGCAGATGGCCCAGGACGCGATCAGCGTGCTGGACCACGCCGGCGTCGAGACCGCTCACGTGATCGGCGCCTCGATGGGCGGTGCGATCACCGAGATCATCGGCGTGCGCCACGCCGAACGGGTGCGATCGCTCACGCTGGCGTGCACGGCCTGCATGCACCACCAGTGGCGCAAGGAGCTGCTCGCCGAGTGGGCCGAATCGGCCACCCGCAACGGCATGGGCTCGATGACCAATGAGGCCGCACGGTGGGTGATCGGGCCACGATCGTTCCGTCGGCTCGCACCGGCGATCGGCTGGATGGGACCACTCGCCTTCTCGCGCCCTCCCCACGCCTTCGCCGGTCAGGTCGCGGCGATCCTGTCGATCGACGACTCGCTCGCCAGCGAGTTGTCCGACATCACGGCTCCGACGCTGGTGATCGTGGGCAACCAGGACATCCTCACCCCGCGCGGCGACTCGGAGGACATCGCCGAGCGCATCCCGACCGCCGAACTGGTCGTCATCAGCGGCGCGGCACATGGCCTCATGGTCGAGCATGCGACCACCTTCAACCGGGTGTTCCTCGACTTCCTGGGTCGGGCCGAGGAGGCATTCCGACGGGCTACCGATCGCAGACGCAGGACGCGGCGGCCAACGCCGGCTGATGCGGGTCGTCGTCATCGGTGCCGGGCCTGTCGGGGCTGGTTGCGGCGCGATCGCTACGTGCAGACCACGACGTCGTCGTGCTCGACAAGGGCCGCTCTGTCGGCGGCCGCCTGGCCACTCGTCGTGTCGGTGACGCCCGATTCGACCACGGAGCGCAGTTCTTCACGGTGCGCGGACCGGCGCTGCAGGCCCAGGTCGACGACTGGATCGAGCGCGGTGTGGCACATGTCTGGTGCCATGGATTCGCCGGGCGGGACGACGGTCATCCGCGATTCTGCGGATCTCAGGGCATGAACTCGCTCGCCAAGGACCTCGCCGCCGATCTGGACTGCCGATCGAACCAGATGGTGTTCATGGTGCGCCGCACCGAGGACGGTTGGGACGTCGTCGTCGACGACGGCTCCGTCATCGCCGCCGACACGGTCGTGCTCACCTGTCCGGTTCCGCAGTCGTGGGCACTGCTCGCCCAGGCCGAACTCACGATCCCCGAGGGGTTGGTCCGGCGCGCGCTACCACCGCACCGTCGGGTTGCTCACCGTCCTCGATCGCCCCAGCTCGGTGCCCGAGCCGGGCGGCGTGCAGTTCGACCCCGATTCCGGCTCGAGCCCGTTCGGCTTCATCGCCGACAATCAGCGCAAGGGCATCAGCCCCGTCCCCGCTGTCACCTTCCACGCGACCCAGCCCTGGAGCCTCGAACACTGGGACGATGGGCAGGATCGGCTTCGAGAGTTGCTGCTCGAACGCGGCACGGCCCTGGATCGGCGGCGCCACGGTCATCGAGGCGCAGGTCAAGAAGTGGCGGTTCGCCGGCCCGGTCGAGCCCTGGCCCGAAGCGTGTTGGGTGGACGACGAACGCCAGGTCGTGTTGGCGGGCGACCTGTTCGCCGGCCCCAAGTTCGAGGGTGCCTTCGATTCCGGTCTGGCGGCGGCCGCCGCAGTACGGACTTTTCCTGACCCGGCCCGACTGGGCCGGGCGCGCGCCGACACGGTGTTCGCATGGGCCCGTGCGTCCGAGCAACCGATCGTGCTGAGTCGACGCTGCAGTGATCGATCGCTGAGCCCGACGTATCGAGCGACCCGCGGCCACGGGATCAGTCCGCCGACGTCGGTTGCTCCGGCCCTGCCGGGCTCGACTGGGGACCTTCGGCACTTCCCGGGCGCCGCATCGCTGTTCATCATCGAATTCATCGGATCAACGAATGGAGGTGCGTCATGTCGAATGCCACCTTGAGCGTGTCGGAGCCGCCGGAGACCACGGTCAGCACGGACCAGACCGTCGTCCGCCGATTCCGTCGGCGTGTCGAGTCGCAACCCGAGCGGCCGGCGCTTCGCCATCACACGTCTGATGGCTGGGCGGCGCTGAGTTGGGGGGACTACGGCCGCGCTGGTCGAAGAGGCCGCCGCCGGTCTCACCACGCTCGGTGTCGGCCACGGCGATCGGGTCGGCCTGCTGTCCGCCAATCGACCCGAGTGGCACGTCGCCGATCTCGCGACGCTTAGCATCGGGGGGGTCACCGTGCCCGTCTACCCGACCAGTTCCTCGTCCCAGGTGGCCTACGTGCTGCGCGACGCCGGCGCCCGGGTCTGTTTCGTCGACAGCGCCGAGCAACTGTCGAAGGTGTTGCTCCACTTCACCGAACTGCCCGACCTGGATCTGATCGTCGGGTTGGAATCGTTCCCGGGGCTCGATCGCGACTCGATCATCATCGATCTCGACGAGGTGCGTTCGCGTGGCCTGGTGGCCCTCTCCGGAACTCCCGAACTCGTCTCGGACCGATCGAGCGGCCTGACCGCCGATGACATCGCCACCCTCGTGTACACCAGCGGCACGACCGGACCCCCGAAGGGCACCGTCATCACGCATGGCAACCTCGAGTGGACGATCAGCGCGGTCGAGTCGATGGTCGGGCTCTCACCGGACGACCGACTGCTCAGTTACCTGCCGCTCAGCCACATCGCCGAACGGATCGTCAGCCACGTGGGCCAGATCGTTTCCGGAGGCGAGACCTGGTTCGCGCAGAGCCTCTCGACGGTTCCCGAGGACCTGCGGGAATGCCGCCCCACGATCTTCTTCGCAGTCCCCAGGGTCTGGCAGAAGTTCCACGACGCGATCCTCGATCAGATCGACGCCAAGCCCCGTCCGGTGCAGGTGCTCATCGAGCACTATCTGGCGCTCGGACATGCCGTGGGACGAGGCCGCGAGGAGGGAGGCCCACCGCTGAGCAATCGCGAGGCACGTCTGCATCGGGCGCTGGACCGCACGATCGGCGCCCAGTTGCGACACAGGATCGGTCTCGATCGGGCCCGCCTGGTGGTGTCGTCGGCGGCCCCCATCCATCCCGACCTGGTGCGATGGTTCCACGCCCTCGGACTACCGATCGCGGAAGTCTGGGGTCAGACCGAGGACTGCGGTCCGGCGACCGTCAACCCGCCGGAGGCGATCAAGATCGGCACCGTCGGTGTGGCGTTGCCGGGACTCGAGATCGCGGCCGCGGAGGACGGGGAGCTACTCGTGCGTGGTGGCAGTGTGTGCGCCGGCTACTTCGGCCGACCGGAGGCGACCGCAGAACTGATCGACGCCGACGGGTGGTTGTCGACAGGCGATCTCGGTGCGATCGACGCCGATGGATATGTCACGATCACGGGCCGCAAGAAGGACCTGATCATCAACGCCGCCGGCAAGAACATCTCGCCGTCGGAGATCGAGAGCCGGCTCGCGATGGAGCCGATGATCGGCCAAGCGGTCGTGGTCGGCGACGGGCGCAGGTATCTCGTGGCGCTGATCACCCTCGATCCCGACGATGCCGCCGACTGGGCAGATCGACACGGCGCCTTCGCCGACATCGACAACCTGATCAACGACCCACAGCTGCGGGCCGAGATCGACGCTGCTGTCGACCGGGTCAACCGCGAGCACGCCCCGGTCGAGCAGATCAAGTACTGGCGTCTGCTCCCCGAGCCGTTCACGGTGGAGGGAGGCGAACTGACGCCGACGATGAAGGTCAAGCGTGCGGTCGTGATCGAACAGCACCGCGACGCGGTCGAGGAGATGTACACCGACGATCGCCGTTGACCGGCGATCGTCCGTCACCGCCCTCCGTCAAGCGCTTCCATCACGCCATGACGAACGCGAGCATCGATCCGGCCGCGTCGCCGGTCACGTCCGTCGTGTCCGGGGTTTCCGTCGTCGTGGTGGTCGGCTCTGGCGCGTACGGTACCTTCACCTGGCATTCGACCGCCGACAGCCGGCGATCCTCGATGTCGTAGATCGCTGTGAAGTTGTCTCCGAACGCCTCACGGAAGTCACGATACGACACGAACTCGTCCTCACATCGGCGGTCGAGCACGGGGGCGAACGGTACCTGCCAGCCGTTCACCAACGTTGCGGTTTCGTCATCGAGCGTGTCGATGGCCGGTAATCGAACCGTGTTGTTCGATCCCATCGGCACGAGCGCGAACCACACGACGGCCTCACCGAGCAGATCGGCGACCACGGCGCAGGCACCCGGCTGCCCGAGGTCGGGACACAAGATCTCACCAGGGGTGCCGGCCGACACGCCGACCGCTCGCGTTCCGTCGATGACGAGCTTCGTGTCATTGGCGGCGAGCCCATCGCGCCCGACGCTGAACCGGGCATTCGACACGGAGAACACCCGGTCCACGAAATCGATCTTGTGGAGCGCCACCGTCGACGTCTCACCTCCGTCACCTCCGCCACCTCCGTCGATCGCCTCACTGGTCGCGAAGATCGTGGTGAGCAGGAAGAACAGGCCGACGACGGCGCCGACGGCGGCGAAGAAGCGCACGCTGAAGATCTGCCGCATGGTGATGACGACGCTAGTTGCTGTCGGGCGTCAGACCGTGGCGGCAACCGACGCCGCAACGCGGGCGCGGGCGGCGATCTGGTCGATCACGTCATCGGTGTGAGCGAGCCCGACGAAGATCGCTTCGTAGGCGCCCGGGGCCATGGCCACACCTTGGTCGAGCATGGCATGGAAGAACCGGGCATAGGCGGC
The DNA here is from genome assembly GCA_963699815.1 of uncultured Acidimicrobiaceae bacterium. Lineage (GTDB taxonomy): Bacteria > Actinomycetota > Acidimicrobiia > Acidimicrobiales > Ilumatobacteraceae > Ilumatobacter. The sequence continues at coordinate 16,425 of CAVOVK010000017.1, forward strand.
CTCGTCGGTGCCCGTGGCGTCCGCGAAGTTGCGCACCGGACCGACATCTCCGCACACCATGCCCACGAGTGTCCCGACCACGGGGAAGCTCGCGACGAACCCGGCCTCGGCGCATGCCTGGGTCATCAGGGACGAGAAGCGTTCGGCGCGTTCGGCGAGCAGCGCATAGACGTCGACGCCGAGCAGGTCGAGCGCAGCCAGACCGGCGGCCGTGGCGATCGGGTTGCCCGACAGCGTTCCGGCATGAAAGACAGGACCCAACGGCGACAACGTCTCCATGATCTCGCGGCGGCCTCCCACGGCGCCGATCGGCAGGCCACCCCCGATCACCTTGCCGAACGTCGTCAGGTCGGGTGACACCCCGTACTCGGCCTGCGCCCCGCCGACCCCCAACCGGAACCCGGTGATCACTTCGTCGAAGATCAACACGGCGCCGACGCGATCGCACTCGTCGCGCAGCCCGGCGAGGAACCCGGGCTGTGGCGCCACCACGCCCATGTTCGCGGCGACGGGCTCGACGATGACACAGGCGACCGACTCATCGAGCCGCGGCACCTCGTTGTACGGAACCACCATCGTCTCGGCGACCGCGCCGGCGGGCACACCTGCCGTGCCGGGCAGGCCCAACGTGGCCACTCCACTGCCGCCGGCTGCGAGCAATGCATCGGTCGCCCCATGGAAATTTCCGTGGAAGATGACGACACGATCACGGCCCGTGAACCCGCGTGCGAGGCGCACGGCGGTGCTCGTGGCTTCGGTACCGGAGTTCATGAATCGGACCTGTTCACACGACTCGACCCGCTCGGTGATCGCCTCCGCGAGCTTCATCTCTCGTGGCGTGGGCGCACCGTAGGATGTACCGCCCGATGCCGCCGTGGCAACGGCGGCGGTGATCGCCGGATGAGCGTGGCCGAGGATGACAGCGCCGTAACTCTGCACGAGATCGATGTACTCGTTGCCCTCGACGTCCCACACCTTGGCACCCTCGGCGCGAGCCACCACGTACGGCCGGCCGCCGACGGAGGTGAATGCACGAATCGACGAGTTGACTCCACCCGGAATGACCTGCGTCGACCGCCCGAAGACCTCGTCATTGGATGCCAGGCCTGCCCCGGTGCACACGGTGGCAGCGCATCCGGCTGCCAGACATCGCTCGGGATGGCACAGGGGGATCATGAGACGACCCGCCCCGCATGTCGCTCGGCGAACCATCTCGTGAGGTAGGTGAGGATCAGATCCGCTCCGGCCCGCCTGATCGCAGTGAGGTGCTCGAGGGCGACGGTGTCGTGGTCGATCCAACCATTGGCCGCTGCAGCCTCGAGCATCGAGTATTCACCGCTGACGTGATACGCCGCCAGCGGAACGCTCACCTGGCTGCGCACCTCGTGGATGATGTCGAGGTATGCCACCGCCGGCTTCACCATCACCATGTCGGCGCCCTGGGCGATATCGGCGTGCACTTCGACGAGCGCCTCTCTCGCGTTGCGGAAGTCCTGTTGGTACCCCTTGCGGTCGCCGCCGTCGGCGATGCTGACGTCGACGGCGTCGCGAAACGGTCCGTAGAGACCACTGGCGTACTTGGCCGAATAGCCGAGTATCGCGACCTCGCTGAAGCCGTTCCGGTCGAGGGCGGCCCGGATGGCCGCGACCTGGCCGTCCATCATGCCGCTCGGCGCGACCACGTGCGCCCCGGCGGTGGCCTGCGCCACCGCGGCGTCGGCGTAGATCTGCACGGTCGCGTCGTTGTCGACGCTTCCGTCTGCTCGCACGATGCCGCAGTGACCGTGGGTGGTGTACTCGTCGACGCACAGATCGGCCATCAACACGACGTCGTCGCCCAGTTCGGCGCGCAGATCCTGCAGGGCGAGCTGCACGATCCCGTTCGGATCGCACGCGCCGGAGCCTGTTTCGTCCTTGGTCGCCGGCACCCCGAACAGCATGATCGCTTTCACACCCATCCGGGCGAGATCGACCACGTCGCGCCGCAGGCTGTCGCGTGTGTCCTGGTAGACGCCGGGCAGCGAAGTGATCTCGACCCGCTCGTCGATGCCCTCACGCACGAACAGCGGCGCGATCAGGTCGGTCACCGAGACGGTCGTCTCCGCGACCAGGTCGCGCATCGCGGCGGTGGCGCGAAGTCTCCGCGGCCGGTGCAACGGGAATTCTGCCATCGGCCCTCGAGCTGCCATGCCCGCATGGTAGGGCCGGCGCCGCAGCACCGCACCTTCGACCGGACGACCGGGTGAGACGCGCCCGGCATGCCCGAAGGCCGGCGCCGTTCGGCGGTAGCGTCATGGTCGTGTCGGTGCAGGTGTGGTTCGCCCAAGAGGAGATCTCGATGCGACCCGGCGAGTCGACCTCGCTGTCGCTCGAGGTCGAGAACGTCGGTGACAAGACCGAGAGTTACACGATCATCCCTGCCGGCCTGACCGCCGCGTGGACCACCGTGACGCGTCCGAACATCACATTGTTCGCAGGCTCTCGCGACTTGGTCGAAGTCGTGGTACGCCCGCCGGCAATCCACTCCACGACTGCGGGTCCCACCGCCTTGTCGGTCCGTGTCATTCCGCAGGGCGCTCCCGACGACGCGGTCGTCGCCGAAACGATCGCAGCCGTGCAGTCGTTCGACGATCGCCGCATCACGACGCTGCAACCCGTTCAGCGCGGCAGGCGGCGCAGAACGTACGAATTCATGGTCGAGAACCATGGCAACAACCTGGCGAGCTGCCGTTTGCACCTCGTCGACGCCAGCAACCGTGTCGACGGATCGTTCGATCCACCCGCTGTCGGGGTCGCCCCCGGCGCAGCCAGCCTGGTCAGGCTGCAGCTGCGCGCCAAGAGTGGGCTGTTCCGGCGAGCGGAACGACAGCTCGATTTCGAGATCGAGGCGACCGAGCCCGACCACGAGCCAGCGACCGGGCGCGCGACGCTGATGCAGACGCCGACGATCCCTGCTCGGCTGGCTTGGCAGGTCGTCATGTTCGGCGCCGCGGGTGCCGCGATCGTCGCCGCCTGGTTCGGCGTCGTGCGGCCCGAGCTACACGATGCCGTCGAGCGCGAGGTCGACGACCAGATCGAAGAGCTGGCTGCCCTCACGGTCGACACGGTGCCCGAAGTGGTCGACACGCTGCCACCCGACGAGACGACCGACGCCGCGGCCGCGATCGTCATAGACGAAGGCGAACCGGTGGCATACCGCATCGCCATCGATGTCGGAATCACCCAGCAACGCAGCGAATCGATCTCGGTGGCGCCAGACTCCCGATTCCTGCTCACCGATGTCGTGCTCCAGAACCCCAACGGCGACCTCGGTACCGCACAATTGCTCCGCAATGCAGACATCATCTACGAGTGGGATCTCGGCTCGATGAGCTCGGCCAACGAATTCCAGCCGCGCATCAGCCCGCTTCCGTTCGATCCTGGCGACAACCTGGTACTGGCGGTCGAATGCGACGTCGCCGGTCAGACCACCGGCACCGGCTGCGAGATCGCAGCGCTGCTCGGCGGGCGCCTGGTCCCTGTCGAGGGCTGATCGATTCAGCCCAGCCCGTACCCGGGCAGATGTGGCGTCCAGCGCGAGGCGGGCGCGTCGATGTCGACCATCACCGTCGCAACGGCACCCTCGGCGGACGAGGCCACCAGCCTGCGCTCGCCGGCGCGTAGCCGGCCGGGCAGTGTGACGATCGCCAAGAAGGCGCCGTCCTCGTTGGCCGTGACCACGGCGATCGGCGAGCTGCCGTCGTCGAATCCGATCGAGACGACCGAGTCGACCGGGAACCCGGTACCGCCGAGGCCGAGCGTGCCGCCTGGTCGCGCCACCGTCTGGGAGGTTTCGAACGTGGGGGCGAAGCGGGCGAAGCCACCGAGCACGGCCGAGGTGTACTGCCCGATCGGCGTGGTCACCAGGAGCAACGCGCTGCGATAGCCCGGCCCGGTCGGTCCGAACTCGACCTCGATCGTGCAACTGGCGTCCGGGTTGAGGGCACGATTGGTGCAGCTCTGCGTGATGATCTCGAAATCGTCCGGATGTGCACCTCCCAGCTCGATCCGCGCCACCGACGTCGGCAGGAAGCCGATATTGGTGATGTCGACCGCCACACGGCCACCCTTGCCACCCACGGTCCCGGGATCGACGTCGATTCCGCCGGGGTTCGCCAACAACGTCGGATCGCCGGCAGCACCGCGAATCGTGGTCGAGACGCTGGGTGCATTGGGGCCGATACCGGTGACCGTGAGCGTGCCCGTGTAGCCCCGAACCGCCGTCGGGGTGAAGGTCAGGTTCACCGAGCACGAGGTGCCGGCTGCGACGATCACGCCGCGCGTACACGTACCTCCGGTGATCGCGAATCCCGGCGACACCGTCACATCCGTCGGCTCGAATGCGGCGGGTCCGGCATTGAGCACCTGCGCATACAGCTCGGAACTTTGCAGATTCAGCAACACGGTACCGAAATCGAGTGCCGCCAACGACAGCATCGGGGTCGCCTCGACCGTCGCGATCGCCCGGCCCGTGGACCAGGCCTGAACGCCCGCCAGGGGGCCCGCCGCCATGGTCTCGAAGGTGATGACCTGTCCGGTGGTCGACAGCGACGGGCGTCCATGGGCCCCCGGCACGCTGGTGAGATGGGGCGCGTCGAGCACCCGGCGGATCTGGCCGAGCTCGAACTCGGCCACCAGCAGATCGCCGTCATCGGCCTCGCCGCCTCCCCCGCGACGACTCGGCAGGAGATTGGTGGCGTCCGTCACGAACGCGATCTGGCTACCGTCGGCGTTCACCGCGGGCGCCCAGGACGACCGGTCCCCCGCACGCGGCACCCCGATGTCGACCACGCCGGCGTCGATCGCCGAGACGATCGCGAGCGGATTCTTCCTCGGTGGTTCGTCGAAGATCCCGTTGCCGTCGGTGTCACGGTCGAACCGGTACACCTGGCTGGGGCACTGGGGAAGGCAACTCGGGAGCTCGACGGTGACGAGCGATCGGTCGCGGGACGTGAACACGACGATCCGTCCGTCTTCCGACATCACCGGTGCCTCACCCCCCTCCAGGCTGCGTTGTCCGTTGCGCCCGGAGATCAACCGAACACTGCGTCGTTGGTCGGCGGCACCTCGATCCCACACGTAGACCTGTTGGGTCGCATACTCGCCCGGCGCCGGGCCCTCCGCCCAGCCCGGCAGCAGATCGGAGGCAGTGGTATCGGAGACGAATGCGAGGTGCCGACCGTTCTGCGACAGCGCCGGTTGTCTCGCTCCTCGGTACAGGAAGGCGCGATTGGGTGCCTCGATCGGGATACCCGCCACGTGTTGCACGCGGCCGGGCTCGTTCAACGGCTTGGTGATGTCGACGACGCTGATCGTGCCCACCCCATCCGGGGCGCCGAGCAGTTGGTGCACGAATGCGACGATGGCGCCCGACCCGGACACCGCCGGGGGCGATTCGACGAAAACGTCGTCCCGAGCCGTACCGGAGCGCTCGTCCGCCGACACGAGTTCCCATCCGTTGGGCTGGCCACCGCATTCGGGCACGACCAACCGGTAGATGTCCCAGCGATCGTCACGATCGTCGTCACGGAACAGGTCGAACGGGATCTCGGTGATCGCCACGACGACACATCCATCGGCCGACAGACGGGGGTGGATGGTGTCGCCGGATCTGACCCCGGTGGGCACCGGAGAGATCTCCGAGGTCTCACCCGTCTCGCGGTCGGTCCTGAACACCGACAGCCGCTCCCCGGAGCGGCCGCCGAACACGACCCAACGTCCATCGCCCGAGAGTTGAGGGCCGGTGGCATCGACGATGTCTGCGGACACGATGGCGACGGCATCGTCGTCCACCGTGTCGGCCGCCACAGCCGACGACAACGCCACGACACCCGTGACGGCACATGCCATCGCGATCGCCGTGGCGGCTCGCCGGATGATCGATGGGGGTCGTCGCATGGTCTCCTTCTCGGGCGGCCCGTTCAATTCTACGGCCGGACCTCGAACACCGATGCGATCTCGGCGACGAGGCCCTCGATACTGTGATCGGCCGCGACATGGGTGACCTGAAGTCCTGCTGCGATCGCAACCTCGCGGGTGGTCGGCCCGATCGCCACCACCACGGGCGGTGCGACGTCCCCGAATGCCTCCACCCACGACTCGGCAGCCGAACCGCTGGCGAACGCGACGGCGTCGGCCGCCAGCGCGGCGCCGCGCTCGGCCGCCGTCGGAAGGCGCAGCCGCGTCGAGTAGCCGACGACCACTTGTACGTCGAACCCCTTACGCCGCAGGCCCTCGGCAACCGTGTCGTCGGCGCGATCGGCTTGCACCACGAGCGCTCGGACGCCGGCCGCCGTCACCGGCATCGCTTCGACCAGTTCGGCACCCGTCTGCCGATCGGGAACGATGATGGGTGCTCTACCGGCGAGATGCGCCAGATCGGCAGCGGTCCGCGCGCCGACCGCTGCCAGTCGCACACCTGGGAACTGCGCTGCTGCCGCCCCTACGCGCCGTGCCCCGTGACGCGAAGTGACGACCAGCCATTCGAACGAGTCCAGGTCGGCCAGAGCCCGCGCGAGCTGGCCGTCCCCGCCGGGTGGCTCGTCGATCTCGATCAGCGGCACGTGGACGACGTCGGCGCCCGCCCGGGCGAGCAACGACTCGAGCAGACCGGGTCGATCCCTCGTGGTGACGACCCGGCGGCCGCACAGCGGCCGGCCGGTCGCTGGCTGACTACCGCCCGTCGACATGGTCTTGGGCCGCCCGGGCGACCTCGCGAGCCAGTTGGGTGTCGGCGTCGACGTCGCCGGACAGCTCGATCGTGTCGGACACGGTGATGCCCGTTCGATCGCCCACGAGGAACGTGTACAGCTTGCCCCCGTCGACGTGGGCGCCGATGGGGAGGGCGCAGCCCGTTCCGAGCTCGGCCAGGAACGCCCGTTCGATCGTGACCTCCTGGCGAGTCGGTGCGTGATCGATCGCCGAGAGCGCCTCGAGCGTCCGCCGATCGTCGGTACGGCATTCGACGGCGACGCACCCCTGCCCGACGGCCGGCACGAACTCCGCGGGGTCGAGCATCTCGGCGATGTGTTCGGTCAGCCCGAGCACCTCGAGCGCTGCCACGGCCATCACGATCGAACCACCGTCGGGGATCTTGCCGAGCCGGGTATGGATGTTGCCCCGCAGTTCGACGAACTCGAGATCCGGTCGGGCGCGATGGAGCTGGGCGCGACGCCGAACCGAACCGGTCGCGATCGTGGCGCCGGTCGACAGTTCGACGAGCGGACGTCCGACGAGCGCATCGGCGGCGTGACGACGTTCGATGAACGCGCCGATCGTCAGTCCGTCCTGAGCGGTGGTCGGCAGATCCTTGGCGGAGTGGACGGCAACGTCGGCCCGCCCGTCCAACACGGCCTGTTGCACTTCCTTGACGAACACACCCTGACCGCCGATCGTGTGGAGCGGAACGTCGGACGATTGCGTCCGGTCACCGTGCGTGTCGATCAGTACCAGCTCCACGACGAATCCCGATGTCCGCAGACCGTCGGCCACATGCTCTGCCTGGGTGACGGCCTGGGCGCTGCCGCGAGTGGCGATCCGGATCGTTGACACGTGCGAGCGGAGTCAGCCGAGGTCGAACAGGTCGGCGACGGCTGCTGCGTTTCGTTCGCCCTGCGGGGTGCCTGCCTGGTTGCGCAAGCGGACCGACGGTTCGTGCAACAATTTCGCCACGATGCCACGGGTAATCGCCTCGACGAGTTCACGCTGCGCCTCGTCGAGCTGTGCGATGCGCTTCGCATACCGCTCGAGTTCTGCCGCGCGATGCGTCTCGGCACGATCACGAAGCGCCGACACCAAGGGTGCGGCCTGGAGGGCCGCCGATTCGACGGCGAACCGCTCGACTTCCTCGCCGACGATCTGCAGCACGTGGTCGACCTCGTTCAGTCGCTGGGCGCGACCCCGACCGGCCCACTCGCTCAGGTCCTCGAGATCGAGCACGGTGACGCCGTCGAGATCGGCGACGTCCGGCGCGACGTCACGTGGCACCGCGATGTCGACGAACAAGATCGGCCGACCGGGAGTCGCGCGTTGGGCCATCAGCTCGCGGGTGACGATCGGGGTTCCGGCACCCGTCGACGTGAGCACCACGTCGGCACCGTCGATGGCTTCGATGAGGTGATCCATCCCCAACGCCACACCGTGAACGCGTTCCGCCAGCGAACGACCCCGTTCGAGCGAGCGATTGACCACCCGCACATCGCCGACACCGGCGCCGTGCAACGCCACCGCGATGCCTTCGCCCATCGCGCCGGCTCCGATCACGGCGACCTTGCGCCCTTCGATGCTGCCGTGGTGCTCGATGGCCATCTCGACCGCAGCGTGACTGACCGAGGCGGTACCGCGGGATATCCCCGTTTCGGTGCGGGCACGCTTGCCGACACCGATGGCATGACGGAACAGCAGGTTCAGCGACGTGCGCGCACCGCCTTCCCGCTGGGCGACCTCCCATGCCTGCCTCAGCTGACCGAGGATCTCGGCTTCGCCGACGACCGCCGAGTCGAGCCCCGCAGCGACCTCGAACAGGTGCCGCACGGCGGCGTCGTCATGTTGCGAATAGAGATGCGGGTGCAGTTCATCGGGCGAGATGTTGCCGAGGTCGCACAGAAAGTCGCGGATGTCGGCGTAGGCGCCATGGAACTTCTCCGCGACGGCGTAGATCTCGGTGCGATTGCACGTGCTCAGCACCACGACCTCGCGGACGTTGTCACGCCCGGCCAGGCCGGTGACCGCCTTGGGAACCTCGTCGCCGGGCAGCGTCACGCGCTCGAGCACGCTGAGCGGCCCGCTGCGATGGTTGACTCCGATGACGAGAATCGACATGACTGCTCCAGCTTAGGCGGTCGCGCCTCGACCACGTTCGGCGGGGACACCGTTCAACGGACCCGATTGTTGGCCGATCGACCGGCGCTGCTCGTGATAGCTGAGGATCTGCAACTCGACGGCCAGGTCGACCTTGCGGACGGTGATCCCCACCGGCACCGACAACACCACCGGAGCGAAGTTCAAGATGCTGGTGACACCGGCTTTCACCAGCCGGTCCGCCGCATCCTGGGCAGCCATCGGAGGGGTCGCGATGACACCGATCGAGATGCTCTTCGATGCCACGATCTGGGCCAGCTCCTCGAGCGGGCGGACGCGGGCACCCCCGACGACCGCGTCGACCTTGCCGGGATCGATGTCGACGATGCCGGCGACCGGGAAACCGCGATCGTTGAAACCGCCATAGCCGGCGAGCGCCTGACCGAGGTTGCCGGCGCCGACGATGACCACCGGCCAGTCGTGATCGAGGCCGAGCTCGCGCCGAACCTGATACACGAGATGGTCGACGTCGTACCCGACCCCCCGGGTGCCGTAGCTACCCAGATAGGAGAGGTCCTTGCGCACCTTGGCGGCGTTCACACCGGCCAGGTCGGCAAGGCCTTCCGACGAGATGTTCTCGATTCCAGCCGACGACTGCTCGGCGAGGACCTGCAGATAGATCGGCAGCCGAGCCACGGTGGCGTCGGGAATGCGTCGTCGGATGTGATGGGGGGGCATCGACCAGAGAGCTTAGAACTCATGTGCACGAATTCACAAAGCTGGGCTCGCGCGCGGACGAGATCGACACGACCGCGGCCGACCGTACGAGCGGCACCCCACCGGGACCGGGACGATCAGAAGCCGAGAATGGTGCCTTCGAGCTCGCGTCGCAGCAGCTTGCCGGCTGAGTTGCGCGGCAGTTGGTCGACGAAGAGCACCTTCGACGGGCATTTGTAGCGAGCCAGGTACTCACAGGCGAACTCGATCAGCCCCTCCTCGTCGAGATCGGCGCCTTCGCGCAACACCACGTAGGCCTTGACCGCCTCGCCGTGGTGGGGGTGCGGAACCCCGAGGACCCCGACTTCGGCAACGGACGGGTGCATCTGCAGCACCTGTTCGACCTCGCCCGGGAACACGTTGAAGCCAGAAACGATGATCAGGTCCTTGGCACGGTCGACGAGATACAGATAGCCGTCGTCGTCGACCGTGGCGATGTCACCGGTATGCAGCCAGCCGTCGACGAGTACCCGTGCCGTCGCTTCGGGTTCGTCAAAGTAGCCCATGAACACGTTGTCACCGCGTACCCACACCTCACCGGCATCCCCGATCGGCACGTCCTCGCCGTCGTCGCCGACCAGGCGGACCTCCTGGCCGACCAGCACCCGACCGACCGAACCGGGTCGACTGGGCATTCCCGCCGAGCTGGTGACGACCGGTGACGCCTCGGTGAGGCCGTAGCCCTCGTGAATCTCGAGGTGATAACGCTCGCGCATGCGCTCGACAACCGCCGGAGCCAGTCGCGAAGCGCCCGACACGGCCAGGCGCACGGACGCAAAGGTATCGGCGGGCAATTCGTCGAAGTGACTGAATGCGATCCACATCGGGGGCGCTCCGGGCACGGCGGTCACCTGCCGTTGCACGATCGACTGCGCCGCAGTCGCAGGATCGAAGCGCTGCACCAGCAGCACCGTGGCGCCGACCTTCATCGACACGCCGAGGACGACGTTGAGGCCGAAGATGTGGAACAACGGCAGCACGCCGTAGACGACGTCGCCGCTGTCGATGTGATCGCGAGCGGTGACGTCCTGTTCGATGTTCGCGAGCAGGTTGCGATGGCTGAGCATCGCCGCCTTGGGTTGACCGGCGGTGCCGCTGGTGAACATCATCGCGGCGATGTGATCACCCTCGACATCGACGACCGGAACCGGATCGGCGAGCAACAGGTCGCCAAATGCCAGGGCCCCGTCGGGAACCTCGCCCTCCGCGATCACCACGATGCAGGACGAATCGATCGCGTCGGCCGAGACGTGCGACCAGTTCGCCAGGGCGCTGGGCCCCACGATCACCGCCGCCGGCGTGACAACCTCGAGTTCGCGTTCGATCTCGTGGGCCGGGCTGACGGGATTGAGGGGCACGGCCACCGCGCCGAGCCCGATCACGGCGAAATAGGAGATGACGAAATAGGGGTTGTTCCCACACAGGATCGCGACCCGATCGCCCTCCGCGACACCCGCGGCGGCGAGACCGCCGCGAAGACGCTCGACCTGGTCGCGAAGGACTCCGTAGGTGGTCTCCTGGTTCCGCGAAATCAGCGCGAGCCGATCCGCGTCGTGCGGCTCGATCACCCGAGCCAGATTCATTCGCTCATCCCCACGGCCCCATGGTATCCACCGCGAACGTGTCAGATCCGAACGAGAGCGATGACGCCGGAAACCAGGATGGCGGCCAACAACAGACCGAGGGTGAGCGTGGTGGCCGGACGCATACCGCCACGATACCCGCCGCAGGTCAGCGTCGACCCAGCTCGACCTTGGTGGCGACGGCGGGCGGATCATCGAGCGACTGGATGGTCACTTGATCGCCGGCGGTCAACCCCAGTTCCTGAGCAGCGGATCGCTGATCCATCGCCACTGCCAACATGCCGTACGAATCGAGCACCAGTCCCACGGCTCCCCTGGCGAGTTCCGCGAAACTGACGGCACGAACGGCACTTCGAACCGACACTCCGCTGGGATCGGTGGGAGCTCCGACCTCGAGTTGCAGATGCGAACCCCAGCCGGCGGGAAGATCGTCCGGGCCGACGTTGAGCTGGGCGTTGCCGAAACGATCGACCCACAACACCTCGGTCACCAATGCATCGCCATCTTCGCGAGGGAGCGGCACCGTGCCGGGCAACAGGAGGATCGGGTCGATCTCGGGGCCGAGGTCGGCGAGGTCCACCCCATTGCAGACATGGGCAGCGACGGGCGCGAAGATGTCGCGCCCGGCGAACGTGGCACCGGCGGCCGCGAGATGGAAATCGGGATTGGCGAGCTCGACCGCACGCTCGGCACCGCCCGCCATCGCGACAGCTGGCGCCAGCAACCCGTTGTCGGGACCGATCATGACCCCTGCCCCGCCGGCGACCTCGATCGCGATGGCCCGCCGATCGGTGGCCACGCCCGGGTCGACGATCGCCAGGACGACGCCGCTCGGCACGTAACCGATGCAGCGCGCCAGGGCCAACGAACCGCCTCGAATGTCGAACGGGGCGATCTCGTGGGTGAGGTCGATCACCCCGACATGTGCGGCGATGTCCCGGATCACCGACTTGACGACGCCGACGAACTCGTCGGCCGTTCCGTAGTCGGTGAGGAACGAGACGGTGTCGAAGCGGGGACCGGTCACCCGAGCGACGCTATCTCGCAACCGCGGACACGAACGATGGACACTGGACGATCAGCGTCGACCGGAGCCGCACCCGACACGCCCGGAGCCAACCCCGATGGCGATGAACACTGGACGATCACGCGCCGAGCGGGCCAGCACGCGACAAGGGCCGGTGCCAACCCCCCGATGGCACCGGCCCTTCGGCGCTGCCCGGCTTTCGCCGGTGCGCTCACCGCTCGTCACTGTAGGTCAAGTCGGGCGGTGAGAAAAGAGTCACGCGAAATTTGTTTCGGGAATCAATTTCGGCCCAGTTCCCGGCTTCGCTCCGTCGCTGCCCGCACCGCACCGATCAGCGCCGCGCGCACCGCACGATCCTCGAGCACGCTCACACCGGCAGCGGTGGTTCCACCCGGCGACGTGACCATCGCCCGGAGTGCCGACGGATCACCGCGCTCGAGCAGCAGCTTCGAGGAGCCGACCAACAGTTGGGCGACCATCTGCTCGACGGTGGAGCGCGGCAGTCCGGCCGCAACGCCCGCATCCATCAACGCCTCCGCGACGAGAAACACGTAGGCCGGGCCCGATCCGGTGAGTCCGGTCACGGCGTCGAGTTGCGACTCGGCGACCCGCACGACCAGACCGACACCGGTGAGGATCCGTTCGGCCCAGTCGAGATCGGCGTCGACGGTGCCCGGCGCTCCACTCAGCCCCGACACACCTTCGCCCACGAGGGCCGGCGTGTTCGGCATCGTGCGCAACACGGCAACGCCATCACCGGTCGCCGCCTGGATCGTGGCCGTCGTCACGCCGGCGGCGACCGAGAGCACACGTTTCGCTCCAGCGGCAGCGGCGGCTCGCGCGACGGCCGGAATGTCCGGCGGTTTCACCGCCAGCACGGCAGACGAACAGGCGGGCACCTCTGCCGTGACGGTGACACCTTCGAACAATGCCTCGAGTTCGTCACGGCGGGCGGCGTACGGCTCGACGACCGCGACGTCGGAGCGCGCGACGGCGCCCGAGTCGAGCAAACCGCCGAGCAGGGCGGCACCCATGTTCCCACCGCCGATCACCACCAATTCGAACGTCATCGGTGAGACGCTAATCGGCGCGGCGCCGGCCGCTCGTTCCGCGATTCACCGAATCGAATCGATCGACCGCCCGGTGGCTCGATCACCGCTTCGATCCGGCCGCCCGGGCGAGCAGCGGATCGCCCACCGATCGATGTGATGCCGGGAGCCCCAACGTTCCGAGTGTCCGGGCGGCTCAGAGTTTCCGACTTCCCCGATACACCGCCCGGACAAGCAAGTGGTGGTCATGAGCACCGGCAAAGGGAAAACGAGGTCGACCATCGCCCGCCGCGAACAGGCTGCCTGGCTCAACCGGTGAAACGGCTGGCGAAGGCGAGCCGAAGCAATGCTCGGAAGTTGCTCTCGACGGCGACGTAGACCGTGCCGAGCACGCGGTCGAGTTCGGTATCGGACAGCGCCGCGTCCGAGACCTCGCCACGCAGATACACCGCGTCTTCCGGACCGATCGAGAAGTGGGCACCGACGAGCTGGTCGTTGCGACGCAGCAGCATCTCCAGCACCGCTTCGCGGTTCTCTTCCGGTGCCGGCATCACGTAGGTCTCATAACGCAGAGTGCGCTGGCCCAACGTCAGCCACACGGTGATGAAGTCCTTGTCGTCACCGATCATGCGCACGTACCAGCGCGGCTCACCCAACGGGGTGTCATCGCTGGTGCCGCGATCGACGGCGGCGACCATCGGGTTCTCGGACGCGAACCCGTTCAGCCACGCGTCGATCTTGGCCCGCAGGTCCTCGAGCCGTGAGCCGACGTGCAGATCCGTCATTCGCCCAGTACGAGCTGCCGCGACGTCAGATCGGTGTACAACCGCCGCAGCCGCGCCGCCGCGAAGCTCCACGTGTACCGGCTCGCCTTGGTCGCGGCCGCCGAGGACATACCGGCCGCGAGCATCGGGTCGTCGAGGATCCGGGCAATCGACTTCGCGAACACGACCGGGTCACGATCGGAGAGCAGGAATCCGGTTTCACCATGGTCGACGAGCGACTGCAGCCCACCGACGGCACTGGCGACGACCGGCACACCACATGCAGCTGCCTCGAGCGCGACCAGACCGAAGCTCTCACTGCGGCTGGGCACCACGACGACATCGGCAGCCCGGTAGTAGGTCGACAAGATGTGATGCGGTTGCGGCGGGACGAATCGAACCTGATCGTGGAGACCGAGTTCGTCGACGAGTTGGTGGGCACGCTCGAGTTCACCGTCACCGGTGGAACCACTCGCACCCCCGACGATCAAGAGCAAGGCATCGGCACGACCGAGTGCATGCACGGCCCGGATCGCCACGTCAGGGCCCTTGAGCGGTTGTATCCGACCGACGAACAACAACACCGGAACGTCGCCGGGCAGACCGAGCGCAGCGCGCGCTCCCGCCTGATCGCCCGGAGCGAAGAACGCATGCTCGACTCCGGGAGCGACGATCTCGATCTGACCCTGCGGGTCGCCGTACAGGCGGCGGAACTGATCCTCCTCCTGCACACAGCTGACGCAGATCGCATCTGCGCAGTTGATCAGCTCGGCCTCGGCGCGATCGCGCCAGCCGGGTTCCGGATCGCCGCCCTCCGACTTCACCCGGGCCAGGGTGTGGAACGTCGAGACGAACGGAATGTCGAGCTCGTGCTTGATGCGATGGGCAGCGACTCCGCTGAGCCAGTAGTTGGCGTGCACCGCGTCGGCACCACCGTTCGCAGCGAGGTGTTCGAGCACTCGATCGGTGAACTCGTCGAGGATCTCCGGCAGTGCTTCTTTGGGCAGATGGTGTGGGCCGGCCTCGATGTACACCACCCTGTGGTTCGGCTCGACCTGCACCTCGGTGGGCAGTCCCTCACGGTCGGCGCGGGTGTAGGTCGTGCATTCGAGCCCGGCCTGCGAGAGCGACGAGACGAGTTCGCGCACGTACACGTTCATGCCGCCACTGTCACCCGAACCGGGTTGGAGCAAGGGCGACGTGTGGAGGGAAATTACGGCAACTCGACGCATCACAGGGATGAAACGTTACCAACCCGGTCGACATTCCCGAGCAGCGGGTCCAGCTACAGCCGACGGGACGTCGGATTCAGCGCGAACGGGAGACGAAGCTCTCGTACACGTTCAGCAACGCGAGCTTCTGCTCGGGGGCGAGATCGGGATCATTGTCGATCGCCTCCGGGACCGTGCTGACCGACCGCTCGACGTCGGGCAGGATGCCGGCGCGTACGTACAGCGACTCGACGCTGATCCGCAGGGCGTTGGCGACTTGCTGGAGAATGTCGGCTGACGGCTTGCGGAGGCCGCGCTCGATCTGGGAGAGATAGGGGTTCGAGACGTCGGCGAGCTCGGCCAACTTCCGGATCGACATCTCCGCACGCTCACGCTGACTACGGATGAAGGCGCCGACGTCGAGCAGATCGGCGAGTGGAGGTGCCGTCGAACTGCCGTCCTCGGCCTGATCGCCCTCACCCTCCGGCGGGTGCGAGGCCATGTCAACTCCCGAGCAGACCGTCGACCGACGCCTCGCCCTCGCGGTAGCGACGCACCAGTTCGGCACTGAGCGCATCGAGATGCTCGTAGCGATCGCGACGATCGTCGGAGACCTGACGTTCGAACGCAGTCAGCTGACGATCGAGATTGTCGAGTTCATCGGTCGACAGGCTTTCGAGACGGCTGAAGCCGTGTACGGAGCAGATGGTGTCGAGTTGATCGGACAGGTCGTTGTCGTCGAGATTCTCCACCGGTCGAGGGGGGCGAGCTGGACCACTGGTCAGATGACTGGACAGCACGACTCGAAGTTCACTCGACAAGTCGTCGGAGACCTCTCCACGCGACCGCCGGTGGGCCTCGGCCCGCACCAGGTCGAGGCGCGCTTGGGCAACCCGTCGTACGTACGACACCACGTCGTCCTCGTTCTGCAACTGGTTGCGCACCTGGCGCAACTCGTCGAGCGACAGCGATTGTGGATCGGCTGCGTTCACGATCACCCTCCTGATACCGGCGGCAGGACCGCCAGTTCGTCGGTCGAGCCGACCTTGTCTTGCGGTTGAGCCGGCTCGCCGTTGACCCAGATCCTGCTGGAAGCGAGCACTGCGACGAAAGCGTCGCCATATCGATGGGCAGCGGCAGCGAGCACTTCTGCGACCGTGTCACCAGTCAGCTCATCACGAGCGGTCCCGGCCGCATCACGCGCGGCAGCGAAGAGGCGGACGACAGCCATCTCCACCAGCGTACTGTCAGCGGTACCCCGCGTCGGGATGCTCGACCGATGGGGCCACGGTTCGCAGGCTGCACCCGCGCTGCCTCGATCGGATGTTCCGACGGTGGCGGCGACACGTCACGAGGGCACCGATCGCGCGCGGCGAACCAAAACCGGGACAGCCGGACGAGGTGGGCGACGATCCGGTCCAGGACGAGCGGCCGAGCGGAGCCGGCTGATTCGTGCCGGCCACGAACTCAGTCACCGATGCCTCCCTGCACGTCGCCGAGACTCCCGAAACCCTTGAGGTTCTCGACGCGGGCTGGGTTCTCGTCGGACACCTGCTCGACCTGGCCGGGGCCCTGGTCGACGGCATCCACGTTCCCTGGCAGGATTCCGGCGAGCAACCCGATCACACCGACCACCGCCGCCGCCCCGATCGCCGACTGGCGGGCCGTCCGCTCCTCCGTCCGGCGCGCGACCAGGTGTGAGTTGGCCAGTTGCGGCGCGGTCGTCGTGCGGAGCGTGATGAGACCGCCGGCGATGATCGTGATCGCGAACATCATCGTCACGAGCCGCCCCTCCGACGTCATGGGGGCGAGGCCGTGTGTCCACCGGTCGCTGATGCCGCGCAGAGCAATCGCCAAGTTGAGCGAGACGACGGCCGCGACCGTGCCGACCCAGTGCCGGGGGGCGACATCGTCGTGATCGGAACCCGAGAAGATCTCTCCCAGCGCCGACGACGACCACCGAACGCGATCACCGAAACGGATCCGGCGATGTCCGAGCAGGACGTGCGCCAACGACAGCGAGCAGAACGCGACGAGGCCCGCCGCAACCGCCCAGAGCGGGGGAAGCGGCATCGGCGCGACACCGATCAACAGGGCGACCGTCACGGAGGACACGAGCACCAAGCGGCGCGGGCCATCGGTGAGGACGGCCGACCATCGCGACGTCGGGGAGTTGTCCTGGTTGCCGTCTGACCGATCGCCATGACGCCGCCAGGTCGGCCCGCAGATCGGCCGACCGGGTTCGACCCACGATGTCGGCGACGGCGAACGCGTATCGAAACGACTGGCGCGGATCGTGTTCGTAGACCGACGGCGGTTGCGGAGTCAGCGCGAGGGCGACGCCGACCGCCAACCCGGATGAGATGGATGCGACCTCGACCAACATGATGAAGATGCCGATCGGGTGCCAACTGAAGTGGGTGAGGCGCCAACTCAACCAGATGCACGACGGCGGTCCGCCGCTGCGATCAGCATGGCGCTGCCGGCGATGTGCCGCGACGACTCGACCCGCGCCGTGCCGAGCGGGTCCTGCGGCATCTCGGTTGTGCCCGTTCCCGGGAGGGTCATGCCCGCCACCACCAATCGGGCGGTGCGTCGCGCACCGTCGTCGAGGTTGATATCGGCACTATCGGCGTCGCCTTGAACACTGCAGACGAACCCTGGAAACGGGGCCTCGATCGCCCACGGGAGTGGCCGGGCGGTCGGCCGCGCCGGATCGGAGGTCGGGCGCCGGTATCCTCGCTCCCTCGTGGGCACCCAGAAGCGTGAACGTCAAAAAGCCAACCGGATGCAACGCCAGCAGGAAGAGGCGCACGCGGCACGAGTGGGCTCCGTCAAACGCGGTGTCCTCCGCTGGGGCATCGGCATCCTCGTCGCCGTCGGCGCCGTCGTGGTGATCGCCTGGATCGGCGGCGCATTCGACAGCGACGACGCCGCCGAGGTCGATCTCCCGCCCGTGATCACCACTCCCATCGATACCGCCCCGGTCGATACCACCCCGGTCGACACCGTGCCGACGCCTCCAAAGCCCGAGGTTTCGATCCCCGCCGAGCTGCCCACCGAGCTGGTCGTCACCGATCTGGTCGAGGGCACGGGCCCCGCGGCTCAAGTCGGCGACACGGTGCTCGTGCACTATGTCGGAGTTCGTTCCGAAGACGGCGTCGAGTTCGACAACAGCTACGACCGTGGTTCCCCGTACCCCGTCGTGCTCGGATCGGGAGGAGTGATCGCCGGCTGGGAGCAGGGCTTGATCGGTGTCAAGGCGGGCGGCCAACGCCAGCTCGACATCCCGGCCGACCTCGCGTACGGCGACACCGGAAGCGGCGACATCATTCGGCCGGGCGACGCGATCAGCTTCGTCATCGACGTGATGTCGATCACGCCGGCGGGACAATGATCATGCGGCGACACCGTCTCGCGGCCGGTTTCGTCGTCGGTGCCGTACTGCTCAGTGCGTGCGGCGACAGCACGAACGAGCCCGCTGCTGCAGCCGACGAATCGAACACGAGCAGCTCGGTCGACGATTTCGAATCCACGTCCAGCACGGACGTCGCTCCCCCGCGGGCGGCACCACGGCAGGCGATCCGGCGACGGGTAAACCGTCGATCCAGCTGCCGGCCGAATTGCCGACCGACTTGGTCGTCACCGATCTGGTCGAGGGCTCGGGAGAGGCGATCGAGGTCGGCGACATGATCTCACTCGACTACGTCGGGGTCATCACCGCCGACGGCACCGAGTTCGACAACAGCTATGACACCGGACAGCCACTCGATTTCACACTCGGCGCGGTGTCGCTGATCCCCGGCTTCGAGCAAGGACTGGTCGGCCTCCGCCAAGGCGGGCGCCGCCAGATCGACATGCCGGCGTCTCTCGCTTACGGCGACGCCGGAGCGGGCGGCATCATCGAACCGGGTGACGCGATCACCTTCGTCGTCGATGCGCTGTCGGTCACCAAGCCGGTACCCGTGACGGTGCCGCCGATGGCCGATCCGAGCGACTGCCCCGCGACCGACGGTTCCGAGCCGCAACAGACCGAATTCGAGGAGTATCCGCCGTTCTGCATCGACGTGGCGAAGACCTACACCGCCGAGGTCACCACCAACTTCGGCGCCTTCACGATCGAGCTCGACACCGACCGCGCCCCGCTCACCGTCAACAGTTTCGTGATGCTTGCGTGGTACGGCTACTTCGACGACACCGAGTGCCACCGGGCGATCCCCGATTTCGTCGTGCAGTGCGGTGACCCGACCGCGACCGGAACCGGCGGACCCGGATACAGCTTCCCTGACGAACTCCCGTCGGCCGGCGAGTATCAGATCGGGTCGATCGCGATGGCGAACAGCGGGCCGAACACGAACGGCAGCCAGTTCTTCATCATCACGGGACCCAACGGCGCGGCCCTGCCGCCGCAGTACAGCCTGTTCGGCCAGGTGGTCGACGGGCTCGACACCACGGTCACCGCGCTCGACGAGGTCGCCAACCCCGCCGACAACGGTGTCCCACCGCTCGAGCAGATCCTGATCGAATCGGTGACGATCACCGTCTCTTGATGACGGAACGGTGCCTGCGTACCGTTCGGGTCAGCGGCCGCTGTGGCCGAAGCCGCCGCCGCGGTCGACCCCGTCGAGATCACCCACGACGTTCCAGGCCACCTGGGCGACCCGTTGGACGACCAGTTGAGCCACCCGATCGCCACGATGGACCGTGTACGGCTCGGTCGGGTCAGTGTTGATCAACACCACCTTGATCTCGCCACGATAGGCCGCATCGATCAACCCAGGGGCGTTCACGATGCTGATCCCGTGCTTCAACGCGAGACCCGAACGCGGCATCACCAACCCGCACCAGCCCGACCGGAATCGCGATCGAGATACCGGTCGGCATCAGTATCCGGCCGCCGGCCGCGCGACGGTGGCGTCCTCACGGGCATACATGTCGACCCCGGCATCGCCCTCGTGGGCATAGGTCGGAACCGGGAGCTCGGGGTCGAGCTGTACCAGATCGATGGAGATGGGGTCGATGGACGCTGGCACGGAAGTCGAGCGTAGGCTCCGAACGATGAGCGAGACCAGCGCACGACCCCCCTCGGTCGACACGCTCGCCCGCTCGCTGGCCGGCACGGGACTCCCGCATCCGATACTGGTCGACCTCGCTCGTGCCGCGATCGCTGACGGTGCGCCAGATTCTGCCGCCGACCGCGCCGAGGCGTTCGTGCGCACGCTGCTGACGCCCGTCGTCAACGCCACGGGCGTGCTGCTGCACACGAACCTCGGGCGCGCCCCGGTAGCGCACACCCAGCAGGCCCGTGCCCTCACGGTCGAGTTCGACCTGGCCACCGGCACGCGCGGCTCGCGCCAGCGAGCGGTCGGTCAGCTCTTCGCCCGGCTGTGCGGGGCCGAGTCGGCGATGATCGTGAACAACAACGCGGCGGCAGTGCTGCTCGTGTTGTCGGCGTTGGCACAGGGCCGCGACGTCGCCGTGTCGCGCGGCGAGTCGGTCGAGATCGGCGGTGCATTCCGGGTGCCCGAAGTGATGGAACAGTCGGGTGCCCGGCTCGTCGACGTCGGCACCACCAATCGCACCCGGTTGTCCGACTACGAGCGGGCCCTCGTGCGGCCGGGCAACGATGTTGCGCTGGTGCTCAAGGTGCACCCCAGCAACTACCGAGTCGAGGGGTTCGTCGAGGACACACCGGTGAGTGAACTCGCCACCCTGCCGATTCCGGTCGTCGCCGACATCGGCAGCGGACTCATCGACGCGACGGTGCCATGGATGCACGGTGCCCCGCCGGCCTGGCTGGCGGGCGAGCCGGCAGCGGTACAGACGATCACCGACGGGGCCGATCTCATCACGTTCAGCGCCGACAAGCTGCTCGGCGGCCCCCAGGCCGGCATCATCGCGGGGCGCACCGATCTGATCGAACGTTGCGCCAGGCATCCGCTCGCTCGGGCGCTGCGGTGCGGCGGACTCGTGTTGGCGGCGCTCCAGGATGTCGCATCGTCCTACCTCCACAGAACGGTCACCACGGACATCGCGTTCTGGCGCATGGTCGACCAGCCGATCGATGCGCTCCACGCCCGGGCACGGCTGATCGTGGCGACGGCTGGTGTCGGCTCGGTCGTCGAGACCCAGGCATTGCCAGGGGCCGGATCGGCGCCGGGGGTCACGATGCCCTCGGTCGGGGTGGTCCTCGACGGAGATGTGTTGGCGATGTTGCGCAGGCATTCCCCGCCCGTGATCGCCCGCACCCGCGATGGGCTCACGTACCTCGACCTGCGGTCCGTCGACCCCGCCGACGACGACATCGTCATCGCCGCGCTGGCTTCGCTCCCGGCGCGAGAGCCGCGGCACGAGGATTGAGGCATGAGGGTCGTCGCCACCGCGGGCCACGTCGATCACGGCAAGTCGTCGCTGGTGCTCGCGCTCACCGGCACCGACCCCGACCGGTTCGAGGAGGAGAAGCGGCGCGGCCTCACGATCGATCTCGGGTTCGCCCACACCGTGCTGCCGAGCGGCGCTGCCGTCAGTTTCGTCGACGTGCCCGGCCACGTACGGTTCCTGCGCAACATGCTCGCCGGTGTCGGAGGCGTCGACGCGTGCCTGTTCGTGGTGGCCGCGACCGAGGGCTGGAAACCGCAGTCGGAGGAGCACCTGCGGATTCTCGAGCTGCTCGGGCTGCGACACGGGCTGATCGCGATGACCAAGCGCGATCTGGTCGACGACGAGTGGGCGGAGATCGCGGTGCTCGAGATCGCCGACCACGTCGCCGGAACCTTCCTCGAGTCAGCTCCGATCGTCACGGTCGATTCGCTCAGCGGGACCGGCCTCGACGATCTGCGTACCGCACTCGACGTGCTGATCGCCGACACGCCGCCGTCCGCCGACCTGGGTCGACCCAGACTCTGGATCGATCGGGTGTTCGCGCCCAAGGGCAGTGGCACCGTCGTGACCGGCACGCTCACGGGCGGGCAACTGCATCACGACGAAACCGTCGTGATCGAGCCGGGCGCCCACACCGCCCGCATCCGTTCGATCCAGACATTGGGCTCCAGCGTCGACGCGATCGGCGCCGGAAACCGCGTCGCTCTCAATCTGAACGGCGTCTCCCACGACGAGATCGAACGAGGTCACACGGTGGTCACACTCGATCGATGGCGCCCGACGAAGCAGTTCGACGCCTCCCTCGACGTGCTCGCGACCCTGGGCCACGACGTGTCACGACGTGGGGCCTACCTGGCCTACATCGGATCGCGCGAGATGCCGGTCAAGGTGCGCGTGCTCGGCGCCGAGGCGTTGGCCCCCGGCACCGTCGGCGCGGTGCGGTTGTTCCTCCCGGATGCGCTGCCGCTGCTACCGGGCGATCGATACGTACTGAGGGAATCGGGTCGCGACGAGACGATCGGGGGCGGCGAGGTGCTCGACGTCGCACCGGTGACACGCGCGTCGAGAGCACGACCCGACCGTTCGATCGAACGCGTCGTCGCAGAGCGAGGCTGGGTCGACGTCGCCGAGCTCGAGCTGCTGACCGGTGTGACGGTCGAGCCGACCATCGGTCGTTGGGCCACCACCCCGGCGCTGCTGGCCGAGACACGCCAGCGGGTCGTCGCAGCGATCGATCAGGCGGGTGAACTCGGACTCGATCTTGCGGGCCTCGACGAGTACGAACGAGTCGTGGTCGACACGCTCGACGACGTCACCGTCGAGTCCGGTCGCGCCCGCCCGGCCGACGTGATCGATCCGTTCGACGATCACCCGATCGCAGCCCTCGTGCTGTCGGGCGGGTTCGCCCCCGACCTGCCGGGCGACGTCGATCGCGTCGCTGTACGCGAACTCACCAGGCGCGGCATTCTCGTCGAGCGCGACAAGGTGCTCTTCCACCGCGACACCGTCGCCGCTGCGGCCGTGGTCGCCGCCGAGCTGTTGGCGTCGGAACCCGACGGCTTCACCGTCGCCCAGTTCCGCGACCGAACGGGCGCGAGTCGCAAGTACGCCTTGCCGTTGGTCGCAGAACTCGACGCGCGCGGCGTCACGCGCCGCCGGGACGACTTCCGGATCGCCGGTCCACGCCTACCGGCCGTCGACTGACCGACACGTTGTCAGAGGGGCTGGGCGACAACCCGATCTGCCGCGACCCGAGTGGGACTCTGGTACACCGGGCCTGGTCCAGCGGCACACCTGCTCAGCGGTCGGCGGGATCGGTCTCGGTGGTGAGGTCAACCGGCTCGGCGGGGGCGTTGTCCTTGTGGCGCATCTCGCGGTAGTCCTTGGCGGCGCCCTCGAGGGGCTCGACCTGGAGCGTGACGCCGTCGATCGCGATCACCCGCAACGGGTCACCGGCCGGGATCGGCGTCGCCCGGTTGGTGCGGGCGCGCCACTGGCCTTCGCCGACCTGGACGGTACCCTCGGGATCCACGTCGCCGACAGCGACGCCTTCGGCCCCGATCATCCACTCGCGACCCACCGTCGGTGTGGCAAAGCGGGTCCGAGTCATCGATGGCATGCCGACGATGAACGTGAGCATGACGCCACCGACACCGGCGATCAGCGAGATCCAGGGCACCCGCATCGACGTGCCGGTGACCGGCTCGTACAGCCACAGGCTGCCGACGATCGTGAGCACGATGCCCACCCCTGTCCAGAACCGTGGGATACCGACCTGTACGTCGATCGCGAAGGCAGCCATCGCCAGCACCAGCAGCGCCACCGCCCAACCGCGAGCCGGCAGCGACGCCAACCCGTACGCGGCGAGAATCGAGCAGAACGCGCCGACGACACCCGCGATGCCGACACCGGCCGTGAAGAACTCGAAGATCAAGAGCGCCAGACCGATCAACAACAGCAGGTAGGCGACCGGAGGGCTCGCGACCGTATGGAACAGCTGGTCGACCAGACCGAGCTTCGAGAAGCGCGCCGTCGCGATGGTCTCACGCTGCACGACACCGGAATCGGTGACCGTCTCGACGGTGGTGTCGAGTTCGACGCCGTTCTCCGTATACCCGTCGAGCGCGTCGAGCATGTTCGGCAGCGTCGCGATGCCCTCGTCGGAGATGCGCTGCTTGAACACGACGAGCGTGCGTGCGTCGCTCAGGCCGACCGTACGGTTGCGTAGCGCTTTGAGGCCGGGCCCCAACTCGTAGTCCGAGACCGGCGGGCCGATGTTGCCGACCCGAGCGCCCGGCGCCATGCCGGTGACGTCGGCGACGGCGAGAATCTGGGCGGGGGCGCCGTACAGACGGGCTCCGGTCGGCCCGACCCACACCCCGATCGGAACCGGGGAGTCCGCGATTCGATCCATCAGCTCGGCCATCTGCTCGTCGCTGACCACGGCACCACGAGAGTTGGTCTGGAGCACCAGTGCCTGGCTGCCCTGTTCGACGGCCCGGTCGATGGCATTGCCGATCTCGGCCACGATGATGTCGTCGAAGAGGCCGTTCACCTGCAAGACGTCGACGGGAGCAACGACGGCGTCAGCGGTGCCGGCGTCGTCCTGGGCCGCCGCCGGTTGGGCAACGAACCCGAACGCAGCCGTGGTGCCGAGCAGGGCGATCAGTAGTCTGCGCACGAGGTGCCTCCGGAGATCCAGTGTCGAACGTAAACCCACTCGCCGACCTCACTTCCTCGAACATCGTCATCGTCGCCGGCAAGGGCGGCGTGGGGAAGACCACGGTAACGGCAGTTCTGGCGCGCGCCGCAGCCGACACCGGGCAACGCGTGCTGGTGATCGAGCTCGATGGCAAACCTGCACTGGCCGAACTGCTGTCCGATCTGGATGTCCGCCACATCTCGGCCGCCGACTCACTGGAGGACTACCTGTACGAGCACGGCTTCAAGCGGATCGCCAAGCGGCTGGCGTCCACGGGCGTCATCGAGGTGATCGGTACGGCGGCGCCGGGCATCGACGATCTGGTCGTGTTGGGGAAGATCAAACAGCTCGAGCGGTCGAACCAGTGGGATCTGATCGTGGTCGACGGGCCGGCCGCGGGCCACGCGATCACGTTCCTCACGGCGGCCAGCGGGTTGCTCGACGCGGTGCGTGGCGGCCCGGTCCGCGAGCAGGCCCAAGACGTACTCGACATGCTGCGCGACCCCGAGCGCTGCCGCGTACTCCTGGTCACCCTGCCCGAGGCGACACCCGTGAACGAGCTGATCGAGACCTCGTTCGCGATCGAGGAGCGGGTGGGTGTGCAGCTCGGACCGATCATCGTCAATCGGGTCGACGTGACGGCGCCGCTGCCCGAGCCGGACGAAGTCGACTTCGGCCGGGCGCGGGTACAGGTCGACGATGCGCTGGCTGCGGCGGCGTTCCGGCGCACACAGCTCCGGTGCAGGCCGGCGAGATCGACCGGCTGTCGGCAGCGATCCCGTTGGACCAGATCCACCTCTCGGCCCGGCCGGTCGCCGGACTCTCGCCCGACGACATCGCCGTCCTCGCCGCGGAGCTGGTCCGATGACCGCGAACCAGCCGGGAGATGTACCTGGCGCATCTCCCGATTCCTTGGCCGCTGCGGTGGATGGCGCCGACGTGCTGGTGTGTTGCGGTTCGGGGGGCGTGGGCAAGACGACGACGGCCGCGGTGATCGGGATGGAGGCCGCCCGCCGCGGTCGCAGGGTGGTCGTCGTCACCATCGACCCGGCACGCCGCCTGGCCGATGCGCTGGGGCTCGCGAACGGTTTGACCGGCGAGCCACAGCGGGTCGCCATCGACCATGGAGTGCCCGGGGGTCAGCTCTGGGCGATGATGCTCGACACGCCCGCGATGTTCGAGCGGGTCGTACGGGCGAACGCGCCCGACGCCGAACAAGCCGACCGGATCGTCGAGAACCGCTTCTACCGCAATATCTCGAGCGCGCTCAGCGGCACGCAGGAGTACATGGCCTCCGAGGCCCTCCACGAGCTGCACGGCGACGATCGGTTCGATCTCGTGGTCGTCGACACGCCGCCCAGCCGGAACGCGCTCGACTTCCTGGAGGCGCCGGGCGTGCTGAGCCGGTTTCTCGATCACCGACTGTTCAAGCTGTTGATGATGCCGACCCGCACCGGGTTCAAGGTCTTCGCGGTCGCCACCCAGCCCCTCCTGCGGGCCATCGGACGGGTGGTCGGTTCGGATGTGCTGGCCGATGCGGTCGCCTTCTTCCAAGCGTTCGCCGGGATGGACGTCGGTTTCCGTCAGCGCGCCGAGGCGGTGACCGCACTGCTGCGAGCCGACACCACGCGATTCGTCCTGGTCGCCTCCCCGCAGCGTGACGCCGTCACCGAGGCGAGCTGGTTCGCCGATCAACTGGCCGGGCAGGGGTTCTCGGTGCATGCCACGGTGGTGAACCGGGTGCACCCTCGATTCGGCGAAGGTTCCGTCAGCGATGCGACCGAACGAGCGGCCACCGCATCCCAGCGCGGGAACTCCGATCTTGGCGGCGATATGGGCGAATCTCGCCGAACTTCGTGCCGTCGCGGCGGCAGAACGCGCCGAGATCGCCCCGCTCCTGGAGCCGGGTCGGCAAATCGGCCGTCGTCGAGGTGCCGTTGCTGCCGAGCGATGTCCACGACGTGGTCGCCCTCGACGTGCTCGCCCGACATCTGTTCGGTTGATCCATTCCCGTGGCTCGAGCGGCCGCGGTATCGTCGGCATCGTGCACATCCTGCTCGCCACTGACGCCGATTGGATCGTCGACGAGGTCACCGCCGCGCTCGGCGGTCCCGACACCAGTTTCACCGTGTGCCGCGACGGTCGTGCCGTCTCGCCCGCCGTCGCGAAACGCCGACCCGATCTCGTCATCACCGACCTCCAGGTCGGGTCGATGGGCGGCATGGCGATCTCGCTCGCCCTGCGCAACGACGAATCGCTCGGCACCGGGCCGAGGGTGCCGATCCTGATGCTGCTCGACCGCCGTGCCGACGTGTACCTCGCCCAGCGCTCGCAGGCCGATGCATGGCTGATCAAGCCACTCGACGCACTGCGCCTCGAGCGAGCCGCGCTCGGCGCCTGCGATGGCAACGGTGTGTACGAGGGGGTTCCGACCCCAACGCTCGATGCGCCCGCCGACGA
>CAVOVK010000018.1:0-69755 GCA_963699815.1 uncultured Acidimicrobiaceae bacterium
GGCCGGTCTTGGAACCCCGGCTTCGTAGAGCCGGCGTGCCGACGTCATGAACGGGCCGGAGTCGAGCCGCATGCTCGCATACCCGTAGGACTCAGCGTCCGCGATCAGACGTCTCACGATGGTGATTCCCAGCCCGCCGCCACGCTGGTCCGGCCGCACGAACACCCGCTTCATCTCCGATGCTCCATCGCTGGTGCGACGGACGCCGCCCATGCCGACCTCCCGCCCGTCGCGGTGAACGGTGTAGAACACGCCCTCGGGGTGGCTTGGCGTCGCACAGCTTGTCGAGTGTGGCGGCCACATAGTCGGGGATCGGCTGTCCCAGGAGCGCTGGCAGGCTGATCCCGAAATCGTGTCGGATGTTCGCATCCAGCCAGTCGAGGTACTCGACGTTCAGTTCCGTCAACATCGCGTGATCGCGGCGAGCGTCAGCGGGTACGAATGTGATCTCCATGCAACGCCCTTACGTCCGTTGTCGAGCATCGAGTCTTCAACATGTTCTGCTCTGTGTGACTCACCTGTTGGCGACGGGCAACTCGATGCCCTGAATGGCAAGCGCACCCGTACCCGGAAGCGGATCCTCGGACCTGGCGAGGGCTGGATGGCTCGCCTGGACGGACACAGTGGCACGTTGGTCCAGCGTTGTCGGGACTACTCGGAGGCCGCTGCGCCCCCGGTGTAGCCGCGTGAGGTCTCGATACGAGCAACTTCGTGCATCCCAGAAGGACCGCTGACCGGACGCGCCCGGTGCCCGGCTGGGTCGCCCCCGACAGCGCAGGGAGCCTCAACTACACTCGGGAGGGCCTCATGACCGATCAAACAACAGACGAGCAGACCGTCAAGCTTCTCGTAGAACAACTGATCACTGCGGCTGGCACCAATGACCTCGACACGTTCGAGGGGATGATGGCCACCCACGCCAACATCGGCTGGGCGTCCCTCCGAGATGGCGAGTGGACCACCTCAACCATGACCGCTGAGGATTGGATTGCTGAAGCGAGAGCAGAGGTCGATCCGATCCTCTACGCCGAGCCGGTCGATGACTGGACCGTTCATGTCGACGGCGGGCATCTTGCCTTCGTCAGAGCCGACGCCGTGTTACACATCGATGGTCGATCTGAACGCCACAACATCGACTACTTCACCCTCATCAAACAAGACGGAGTATGGAAATTCCTCACCGTCTCCTATGTAGGAAGACCCGTTCGTCGCGACTGAAGGCCGCATGAGCAGCCACACATGACGCAGCCCTTCAAACCCGCTGCCGTCTAACCTCGATGCCGGGTTTGGCACGTGGCCTCACCGAAGCATCAGCACCGAGGCGCAAGCTGATCACGCCGGCAGACCGCAAGGTCCAGCAGACGTCCTGAACCGCCATCCCGAACCCACCTCTTGACAGAGAGGAGCCGCACTGCTCCGGCGGGAGTGCTCGATCATCGGCTGCTGGAGATAACACTCCGCTCCACGCCAGCATCCCTTCAGCACGCCTGAGAAGCGAGAGGTGATTATCGAGCGCCGCACTCTGGGCCGCACTGTTGCGCGGTCTCACGATGGTCGGGCGGGAATATGCGCGCCGATATCGGGTCGTTCGCAAGGCAACTTGCGATCCTCGACGGTGCAAGCTAACTGTGGGGTGGATGTCGCCGCTCATCGCTCCCAGCGCACGCAAGCACGGCATCCGCGACGATCGACATGATTCACGCCTTCAGCAACCCGATCTTCGTAGACGAATCGACGAAGCATTCACGATGTTCGTCGGCGCCGACCCCGCCGCGAATTTCGAAGATCGGCGCCGACCCCGCCCGAGATTTGCTGAGATCGGCGTCGTCGACACCAGCGATGGTCCGATCATCGTTCACGCCATGCCCGCCCGACCGAAGTACCTGAGGTGACCGCTATGCCCCGCACCGCGCAAGAAATCCTCGATCACGCCGACGAGCTCGCCGCCCGGTTCGAAGCTCACGAACCCGACGACGACGTTCACGACGCGACCCGAGTTGCGCCTCGTTCGAGAGGCGTTCCTCGCTCGCGCCTGACGCGGGAACGCACACTCGGTGACGCGGTAGTTCATGCCCGGCACAACGGGCACTCCTGGGCCGTGATCGGAGCAATGGTCGGGACCTCGGGCGAAGCAGCCCGCCAGCGCTGACGGGCAGTCCGTCAACGTCCGATAGCCAGCAAACGACCGATAGCCAAGCGAACGACCTGGGGCAGGACGCGCAACGACACGACGGAGGAGCGCTTCTCCCGGCCGAGCCGCTCGAGGCTGCCAGCCGTGATCTCCGACGGTAGTCGTCTTCGGCCCCGGACGCACCGCTCGAGGCGGCTATGCGCCCGTGTCGATACGTGTGGCCCGTGTTGCTCTGATCGGTCAGGCTTCGTTCGCGGATTGCGCGACGTCAATGCGCATCAGCTGGGTTCAACACAGTTGACGACGTTGGAGTGCTTGCCATTCTTCGCCGTTGTCGGCGTAGCCCTGGTGACCAGCCACTGGCGCCGGTGAGGCGACCTCAGCCCGGTCCGAGCCCGTAAGAATCATTGGTGATCTCGATCGGTTCGAGGGCGATCGGTCCTTGATCCGTCTCAACGACGAGATCGTTGAGGCGGACTCGGGTGTCTGGCAGTTCCAGCGACGGTCGTTCGGAGCCGCGCGGTGGTGGATCCCGGTGCGCTGTGGTGTTGGATCATGTGTCGTTGTTGCTCGAGCCGGATCAGCGTCAGGCGCGCCTGCGGGTGGGCCATTGGTCGTCGTGGGAGTGGGAACTGGTTCGGCTGTTGAGTGCGTCAGAATGGTTGTGATGTGTGCTCGTCTTCGTTGTTCGATCGTCGTGGCCCTGACGGCTGCGTCTCTGGTTGCGTGTGGCGACCCCGGCAGCGGGTCGCCGGGCGACGCCACAGCACCCACGAGTTCACTCGACGATGCCTCGCGCACGCCGGCATCAAGCACGGCTGACACGTTGCCGCAGCCAGACGGTGACGGCTCCGGAACGACCGAAGCTCCGCAAATCGATGACGTCGTTGCGGTGCCCACGGCACTCGAGCGCTGTTCCGACGTGTCTCAGATCACGACCGATGTCTTGAGCGACAACACCCAAGGGAACATCGACCCGATCCTTCACGGCGTCCTGCTCACCTATGCCGCCGACCACCCGGACACCTTCGGTGGACTCTGGATCGATCGCTGACGCCTTCGGCACGGTCGTGCTCGCGTTCACCGATGACCCGGCACCACATCGGACCGCTCTGGCCGAGCGGCGCCCCTCACCCGACGACGTCGCTGCGGTCGAGCCGCCGCCCAAGATCACCGACGCCCGCCCGATCGGTGAGTGGGATGTGGCGTTCGACGTCGTTCAGGTACTTCACACCGAAGCCGAACTGGTCGCTGCAATCGGATCGGTGATCGAGGCAGCACAAGCAGTCACGGGGTCACCGGTCAGTGGCGGTAGCGACGTGTTGCGCAACCGAGTGGGCATCGATCTGTCGGCACCGGTCACCGCAGCAGAACTCACCGCGATCGCCGACGCCATCGTCGCCCTCGATGGGGTCAGCCTGGACATGGTCTGCTGGTCCGGACAGTTCGCCGATGAGGCACCCGACCCCATCGAGCCAGGAACCCCACTTGATGCGATCCAGCAGCCCGATGACGACGGCACGTATCCACCCGGCACGCCGGTCACATGCGATGGCGTGCAGTTCGAACTCGGTGACCTCGAAGCTCTGACGGTGGCCGAGGACGTTGAGCCGGGACTCCGATCGGTGCTCGACGGCTGGCTCGCCAACCCGGAGGGCCGATACTGGCCACAAGACGGATGGGTGCTCTTGAACGCAGACGAGGAACGCGCAGCATTCATCCGGATCAGCGACGACGGGGTGTCGTACGTGGGTGCCGAAATGGGAAACAACGGTTGGATCTGGGATGGCGCTGGCGGCTCAGGGATCTGCGACGTGCGACTCATGCTGCCCTCTGGTGTCGGCGAGGTCGAATGGATGCTCGATCCAGATGCACCAGTGCCTGACCCCACCTCAACGGAGATCCGGCTGCTCGCAACTGAACGGGGCTGCGCAAGCGGACAGGACATGGGGGATCGCCTGTTCAGGCCCCCAAGTCGTCGAGACCAGCAACGCCGTGCTGATCGCGTTCGGCGTGATCCCACAACCCGGCGCGCAAAACTGTCCCGGCAACCCCTCCACGCCGGTGGTCGTCAACCTGGGCGCACCGCTCGGCGACCGCGAGATCCGCGACGGCATGGTGATCGGACCGATCACCTCACTACTCGCCAACCCATAACGGGTCACAGGCGGCACCGGCAACCTCGACGCACAGCGGGATCACACCGTTGCCCGCGTGCCAATCCGCATGCAAGATCCCGAACGGGTCTGGCCAGCGCAGCGTCGCGAATACCGCGGACTGCACGGGGGCCGTGATGCGGCGCTGGATCCTGCTGCGCGACCGCGTTATGGAGCGGCAATATCGGGTGCCACCGAACGAAGGCACTTGAGGGACGCATCACAGGGGGCACCTCGGCGGACGCGACTTCAAGCACTGCGACGCTGGCCGCCAGAACTACATCGCTGCAACCTCGGCGAGATCCCCGACTACTACCGACGCCGCATCGACCCACCCGAGATTGTGGTGGTGCTCGCAACCACCGACGAGAATGGCGTTGCGAAAGGCTTTGGACCCATCGCTGCCGGCTTCTGGCTTGCGTGGGTGCACATGATCTCGATTCCGGTTTCGAACACATCCGTCAACCCGGCACGCTTACTTGCCACCGCGTTGTTCCTGGGCGATTGGGCGCTGGGGTAAGTGTGGGCTTTCATCGTCGTCCCAGCGGTCGGCGCTGTCGTGGCCGGTGCCGTGTGGATGGTGATCGGCCCGCAATCATCGGGCACCGAGACGGGCGCCTGAACCGGGGTCTCGGGAGCGGATCCCAATCGTTGAATCGCGGCGGCCCGGCGATGTCTGCGCTCTCGGTGAAACCGATCGTTCAACGCTCGATCGGGTGGGCCCCTGGGATCGTCGAGCCAGACTCATCCTGCAGTTCTACGACGGTGCCGGTGGTCGAGTCGAGGCGAGCGATTCGGAAGTCGCGGTTCGGATAGATCGTCGTGAGCAGGATCGTTCTGCCGTCGGTCGACCATGAGGGCAGGGCGTACTTCGCATCGTTGTTCGGTTGGTTCACTCGTCGCAGACCAGTTCCATCGGGAGCGACGACGTAGATGTCCGATGCGGTGCCGCCTTCGGCGAAGGGGTCGAGGTTGCCGGCCTGAAACACGATGAGGTCGCCGGATGGGTTCCAGTCGGCGTAGCCAGCTTCGAGGCTCGCCTCGGTGATGACGTTGAACGTCGGCGTCTCCACGGTGAGGTCGACGACCGCGATGACCTGCTCGATGGGCTCAGGCGAATCGTATGACGCGTAGACACCGGTCTCGACCACGATCCGTTGGCCGTCGGGCGACCACCGCGGCCGATAAGCGCTGCGAAGCTCGCCCGCCGGAATACTCCGAAGCACATCACCCGTTTGAGCATCGGCGATGCGCAGGTCTTCGGGACCACCGGTGTCGTACGTGTGGAAGGCGATCTTGGTGCCGTCGGGTGACCATGCGGGGTCCTCGGCAACCTCGCATGGGGCCACGCAGTCGACGAGCTCGCGCGAAACGGTGCCATCGGCCGCTGTGACCCAGATGTCCGTGGTGCCATCGTCATCGTGTTCGACGAACACCAAGTGGCTTCCATCCGGCGACCAATCCGGATGATTTGCGTTCTTCGCGCCCTGCGGAATGAGATCGGCCCGCCCCGTACCGTCGGCGTTGATGGTCATCAGGATCCCGCCTGGGCCCTGATAGATGACCACGTGCGTGTCGGCCGGCGCTGGACTCGCGGAGCCACCTGACCCGCAGCCTGCGACCGTGAGCGCCACGACCAACCCGACGAGCGCTCGACGGGTGTAGGTCGTCATCGATCCGCCTCCATTCAGCATGACGTACCGTCCGTCATGGACATCAGGTGATCGCTCCCTTGTCGAGAACCATCTCGATGGCGGCGGGCCGTCGACGGAGTCACAGCGGGCCACACTCGACGGCGCCCGCCCGGATGCGCAGTCGCGCCGGGTTCGTTGGCAATGGATGTGGCGACCAGGTCGCCCGGCGGGTACTCGTCATCTGAAGATCTCCGCTGTGATTTTGGTTGGATCGTCCGCCGGGCGAGGTCCTCCGGCGAAGTTGGCGGTGCCGACGATGAGCACGTCGCCGTTCGGGAGCGCCGCGGCGCCGGCATTCTGGCGGGTCGACGTCATCGAGCCCGTCGCACTGAACTGATTCGTGGCGGGATCGAAGACTTCGGCATCGGCGATGCCCCCTTGGCGGAACTCGGCGCCGTTGCCTCCGGCCATCAGCACCCTCCCGTCGCGGAGAAGCGCCGCGATGTGGAACCAGCGGGGCACTTGCATCGGTCCGGTCGGTGTGAAGGTGCCGGAGGCCGGGTCGTACACGTCACCGTTGGTGGCCAGGTAGGTCGTCCGACCGTTCTCGTCGGTCCCGGTGTAGCCGCCCGCGAACAGCACGCGGCCGTCGGCGAGGAGCGTCGCCGTGTGCATCGACCGCGGCTGCGACATGGGCCCGGTCTGGCTGAACGTCCCAGTTTTCGGGTCGTATATCTCGGCGGTCGTGTCGGGTTGATCCACGCCGCTCCCACCGGCCACGAGCACGCGGCCGTCGGCGAGGAGCGTCGCTGTGACCCCGATGCTGCGCGGGCGCATCATCGGGCCGGTCGCGGCGTAGGTCTGGGTGGTCGGGTCGAAGGTCTCGGTGGTCGCGGTCGCTCCGTTGGGCTCGCCGCCGAGGAAGAGCACTCGTCCGTCCGCCGAACCGAACGGCGGCCCCGGCAACCCACCCCCTGAACGGGTACGTGCCTGGGTACTGACTCACCGTCCGCTCGCCGCTCGCTGGGTCGAAGATCTCGAGGCCGTAGCCCGACTCGCCGCCTGGCAGGAGAACCCGTCCATCGAGCAGAGGGACGGGTTGAACGGAGGGCGAGATCGACGTCGATCCGATCGCGGTGAACGCTCCGGTCACTGGATCGAAGGCCAACACCGGCGGTTCGGCCCCGGCACCGCCGAACACCAGCACCGTTCCCTCGGCGAGGGTCACCGGGAAGCGAGCTTCGTTGTCCAACTCGCCCAACGTTTCGAACACTCCGGCCACGAGATCGACTGGAACGGCGACCGTCGCCGGGGGTGGCGAGACCGGTTCCTTCTCTTCGGCTCCGGACCGCAGCAGGAATGTCGTCACAAGCATCACAGCGGCCGCTGCCGATGCGATCGCGATCATCCACGGTCGCCTCGACCTGCCCCTTCGTTCGACGAGCGGGATCACCCGGCCACGTCGGCCGGTCACGACCTCGAATGCCTCGTCGACATCGACATCGTCGATCGAGTCTGCCACGAGGTCGCGGAATGCCGCAGCGGCGTCGTGTCCACGCGTGTCGAGCCCGGGCGTCATGACGCATCCTCCATCCGCAAGGTCCCCGCAAGCGCCAGGCGAGCCTTCGCGAGAGACGCCTTCACCGTGCCCTCAGCGACCTGGAGCACCACTGCGACCTGCCCGACCGACAGATCCTCCAGGTAATACAACGTCACGGCCGCACGTTGACGATTCGGCAACGCCCGCACCGCACGCCACCACTCATCAGAATGTGGATCATCTGCGAGCAACGTCTCGGTTCTCGGCAACCGGCCGAGCGCCGAACGCTCCCGACCCCGCCGCCGATTGGCATCGATCGCCAAATTGATCAACACCCGCCGAACCCACGCTCCGGCCCGGTCGTACTCACTGATCTTCGACCACTGCTGATAGGCACGGGCGAGAGCATCCTGTGCGAGATCCTGGCCCATCTCGAGGCTCCCCGTCATCGCCGCCCCGAGCGCGACCAGCTTACGATGCTCCTCCCGGAAGAAGGCCTCGAAGCCCTGCTCGGTCACCAGCCCCATTGTCACACCACACACACGACCAAGAACACCAACTGGTTTATCCCAGACCTTGATCCAACAGGATCACGGGCGGACTCATCCCAACGAGGGACAGCTCAACGACCCCCAATCGACTCCATTGCCGGTACATCGTCATCCAAGCAGGCGACACCAACCAACGCTGGCAAGTACGCCGCAAAGCTCTCAGCAACACCGCCGTCGAGGTCGCCGGATCAGGCGCACACTTCGCTCACCGCTTTCGGCCCGGCACGCGCTCGGGAACCGGCGTACTGCCCTGGCTCGCCAGCACCTGCGGTCACCTCATAATCACTCGGCCGCGACCGTACGGATGACGATCGTTGAACGGACACTTCGCTCGGATGCGATCGGTGATTATGCAGTGCCCTCCGGACGCCCCGACCTCCAACAGTGCGCCGGCGGTGCGGCGCTGTGGACACCGTTCGAGCCCGACATTTCCGAGTGGGTTCCGGGTTGGTCCCAGCCGATCAGGTATGCCTAGCGGGTGGTGATGTCGATTCGTCGAGCCTTATGGAGGGACGAGCGACTTGCGATTGCCTTCCGTCGGTCGAGTGACCAGAATGCGCTCGTGGCTGTGGAAGCGACCTGGGACTCGATTGAGGAGTCTGCCAGACGACTCAACGACGATTACCTGAGTAGTGAGTTCACGGTCACTGCCCTGCGGCGCCGCTACCTCAACCGGTGGACGGTGCGGGAAGGCCTCCATCTCGGCAATCTCTGGACGGACGTCTTCGAGGACGTCCGGAAGCGAAGGTTCTTCGGCGACAACTGGCACGACGTCCAGTCGCTCGCGTCCGCTGAGGCACACATCCGTGAGATCATTCGACGGCTATCGGAGACTCCCGGCTAGGAACGGGCACGCCGGCACCGAAGGCGCGGGCGACGACTCCCACAACGCGAGTACCTGACCCGACTCGCCGCATTGGACGGCCACTCGGGTTCGGCCCAAGCCGAGCGCCTGGAAGTCGCAACGTGCCTTCGTAGT
Source organism: uncultured Acidimicrobiaceae bacterium (assembly GCA_963699815.1). Taxonomy (GTDB): domain Bacteria; phylum Actinomycetota; class Acidimicrobiia; order Acidimicrobiales; family Ilumatobacteraceae; genus Ilumatobacter. The sequence continues at coordinate 8,992 of CAVOVK010000018.1, forward strand.
GTGTATGCTGATATGCATGCAGAGTACGAGCGTTCGGATCGATGTGAGCACCCACGACGAACTCAAGCGCCTCGCGGCCGAATTCGACACCACCGTCGGCAACACGGTTGCTCTCGCCGTGCGCGCGCTGCGCCAGGACCACATCGGTCACCAACTCCAGCGCGAACTCCGCAACGACGAGACCGCGTGGCTCGATGCAGAGCTCGGGTGACATCGTCAATCTCGACCTCGGACGACCCGAAGGGCGCGAGGCCGGCTATCTCCATCCGGCTGTCGTCGTCACCGCGCAACGCATACTCGATGCCGCGCCGACCGTGATCCAGGTCGTGCCGCTGACGAGCACGCTCCGGGGCTTCCACGCCGAAGTCGTCATCGAGCCGGACCCGACGAACGGACTCGAGCAGTCTTCGGCAGCGCAGTGTCAACATGTGCGTGCCGTCTCACCGGCACGGGTGGTCGGCACGCTCGGCAACGTCGGGCCGCAGGCGTTGTCGCAGATCCGAGAGACGATCGCCGTCATCATCGACCTGCCCTGATCAGCTCAGTCTGCTCACCACGACGACCGCCAGACCGCTCGATACCGACGCGCGTAATCCCGATACGACGGCGGAGGCTCGCGTGCGACTTCGGCCCAAGCCGCACACCGCATAATCCCAGCGGTCGGCTCTCTCAATAGACGAACGCTCAACGAACGTCCTTTGGCGCTCGCGCGGTCCCCCTCACCGGCGTCTCAGTCATGGATCGGCGACTGAACACCAGGCGATAACTCAGTGTCCGCCCGGCCATCAAAGCCGGGGCGCCTCAACATTCGACCTGGCCGAAGATTGTTGCCGCGTGGCGCGACGCCGCAGGATGGGCGGGATCTCGCCCCCACAACTGGGGTTGAGCTGGTTCCAGTTTGTCGCGGGGAAGGGCCACAATCGACGCGGATTGGCGATCGGGGCCTGGAGCGGCTAGCCAGGTGTGCAGCTGTTCGACCGCGCTCAACCTGGGCGGTGGTCGAGTCCAGTCCGACGAGGTGAGGAGGTTCGACCGTGCACAGATTCTGGCTCATGGACCCAGACGATCATGATCGTTCAATGGCGCTCGTGGAGACCGATGGGAGTCTCCACATCGTCGACGTGATTCGATTCGGGCCCTCGATTGTCGAGCTCGACGACCAACAGATGGTCTGGGATCGCGTCATCGGCCGTGTCGCCCCCACGATGACTCCGGCGCTCGATGTCTCGACGATCGACGAGGAAGGCATCGCCCCTCACCCCGACCTTCGACGAGGCGAACACGGCGACCCGCACGCCACCGACCACATCGGACGAGGTGACCGGCGCCGACGGGGCCGAGCAGGCGGCGGTGACCACGGGGGAAGCAATCGCACGCGCAGCCGCGGCGACCGATAGCCGGTTGGGCCGCGGTCACCCGAGCCGAGGACGTACAACACGCGATCGCGGGCGTCTCAGAAGAGGACCCTCATCTGACACGGTTTCCGGGTCGATAGACCCTACGGTCGAAGCAAAGCCGCTGCACACAATGGATGACAGGGCATCGGACGGGGCCGGATGGTACGGCACAACGACGGCCAAAGGAAGCTGCCGAGCGTGTGGGCGGTTGCCCTCGTTCTTGCTGTACTGGTATCGGGCGCAGCTGTTCGAGCGCTCGAGGACCCCAGCAAGGTCATCCTGGTGAGTGACGGATTCGGGTACTCGGTGGGTGTGTCGGAGGGCCTTGTGGTCGTCGGCCCTTTGGGGCGTATGTGTTTCGTCCGGATGGTGCAGGCGGATTCGTCGAGGTGATGTTGACTGCGCCCGATGCCGTCGGAGCCTCGGTGGCGGCGTCAGACGATGTGATCGTCGTTGGGGCTCCCGGTTCAGAGGCTGCGTATGTGTTCCGTCCAGATGGTGCGGGCGGATTCAGCGAGGTGAAGTTGACCGCGTCCGACGCCGCGGAGGATCAGTGGTTCGGAGCCTCGGTGGCGGCGTCAGACGATGTGATCGTCGTTGGGGCTCCCGGTTCGGAGGCTGCGTATGTGTTCCGTCCAGATGGTGCGGGCGGATTCAGCGAGGTGAAGTTGACCGCGTCCGATCCTCGAACACCGTGCGTCGCGTGCGAGGTGTTGGGGTTCGGGTACTCGGTAGCGGCGTCAGACGATGTGATCGTTGTCGGCTCGCCCTTGGACGGCCACGCTGGTGGCAGCGCCTGGTGGGGTCGGGGGGCTGCGTATGTGTTTCGTCCCGATGGTGCGGGCGGGTTCAGCGAGGTGAAGTTGACGGCATCGGGTGCCGCCGAAGGTGTCCGGTTCGGACACTCGGTGGCGGTGTCGGGGGAGGTGATCGTCGTCGGCTCAACCGAGCACGATGGCAAAGCCGGGGCTGCGTATGTGTTCCGTCCAGATACTGTCGGCGGTTTCACCGAGGAGAGGTTGACCGCGTCTGGTGTGGTGGAGGGTGATGACTTCGGGGCATCGGTGGCGGTGTCGGGGGAGGTGATCGTCGTCGGCGCAACCGGTTACTCCGACCTTGGAGACAAGCCCGGGGCGGTCTACGTCTTCCGTCCCGATGGCCAGTCCGGCTTCGACGAAACCAAGTTCGCCGTCTCGACCTACTGTGGCGTACCGGTCGCGATCTGGCGGGGCGCCGTCGTCGCCGGCTGCGCGGGATTGTTCGGGGAGGGCGACATCGGCGCCGCGCCTGTCTACATGTACACGTGGGACATCGACCTGGACGGCGCACGCGATGACGTCGACAACTGCCCTTTGGTTCCCAACCCCGATCAGATGGACGCCAACTCGGACGGCCTCGGCGATGTTTGCGAAGCGACGACGAGCACAACTGCTGTCAGTTCGAGTCTGCCGACCACGAGCACCGGCACTTCGAATCCCACGACCCCTACGCGCGAGCTCCCGGCAACAGGTCTGTCCAGGCCTACGCAAACGTGGACGGTCGTCGTGGCCGGGCTTGCTCTGCTGTCAGGGTTCGTTATCGTGGTCGCTCGCCGGCGAACGGAATGAAGAGTCTGCGGATGCTTGATGACGCCTGCGGAACGGACCACCTCGTCAGCTGCAATGATCGCCCGCTACTCAGTCACCAGCCGCACGCGACATAAGCCCACCGTCCGGTCCTCCGACACCATGTCTCCGCCACTCAGCTGGTGAGCCGCCAGTGCGTGTCTTGGGCTTCCGCCTGGGATCGACGGGGTCGCACAGAGGAACGGCATGCGGACAATCTGGCGGTCTTTCACACCCCACCGCGTTGTCTGGGGCGCAACGTCACCTCGACGGCGACCTTGGCCGTCGCGGACCTTCGCCTCTGGGTGCCGTCCTCCCGAGCTGCGAATCATGCCATCGGGAGGGCCCCGCGGACAGCACGAACGAACACTCCGAGCCTGGTCCGAAAGCGCCGGGTTGGGATTGGGAGCGCGAGGGCCGAAGCGGGGTCTCCGAATGGTGGGACGGACAGAAGTTCACGGTCAGGGCAATCTGGGACGGTTCTTCATGGCACTAGAGCCGGTCGACGAGCCAGTACCGTCGGTGCCACCGAATGCACGCCGACTGATCACGATTCTGATTGCCGTCGGGTGCGCCACCCTGATTTGGGGTGGATGGGCGCTATCGCGGTCCGAGGAACGAGAGTGTCCCTCCAGCAACTTCACGTACACCGATGTATCCGGCTTGTGGCTGCCATGGCTCGTGATGGTGGTGCTTGCATCCTGCGGGGTGTGGGTGCGGCGGCGACTTGCCCCACACGTGCCGAAGATCAAGCGGGCAACACGCTTCGGGGTAGTTGCTGCGGTCCTCACTTTCCCCGGTTGGGTCGCCGTCATGGGGGTGATGTACTGCGCCTTGTAGATCCGTGCTGCGACTTGCGAGGCAAGACGCATCCGAGAGCACACCCGCCTGTGTCATTCGCCCCTACTCGCCTTTGAGCGACCTGGCGCAACCTGAAGACGGACAGGGCTACGAACTCGTTGAGCTCGTCACGGTGCGTCGAGCGACATTATGGGTGGGGTCGAGAAGGCCCCGACCCGACCTCTTTGCCTGGCGGTGCAGTGCAGGTCGGCCAGTTCGGGCTGTGCGAAGTGTGCGACCCAGTGCCGACGGCAGGTGGCACCCGTCGACGCTCGGCAAGTCGAGCATTGTGGGATGGTCGGCTACTCGTATACGTGCTGCCACCGACGGGTCACGTGGGATGTTGTCGTCGCTGATATGGCCAGTCGGCTGCGCTGGCCCGCTACCTACGTTTGAGGAGTAAGACTCATGTTTGGTCTGTCGGTTCAATCCAACCTGCAAGTCCTGGTTGCGTCTCTGCGAACTCCCCATTCGAGTCATCAAACACTGTGAAGTAGCTATAGCGAAGGCCCGCGTAGTCGCCGGTGCCCCTGAGCGTCTCGTATGTGGTGTGAGTGCCGTCGCTGTGAATCGATCCGATCCACTCGCCCTCCCAGCTACCGCCGTCGTTGGTGAGCACCGTCGTACCCCACATATCGGCGGTCCCGGTCGGGTAGTAGTCGTAGTTGATCGTGACGGTCGAGATGCCACTCACTCGCTCGTCCGACATGTTCGTTTCGTAGATCCAAACTGAATCACGTGCCTGCAAGACGTCGCCGACTTGGGTCTGCGTGGAGTCGGCCTCCCCTCGGACGAACGTGCTCGTCCCGACAACAGGCACTCGGTCGCCGCTCCCGACCGAATCACCGTTGCTGTCTCCGCAACCCGCCAGGATCGTTACCCCGCCAGCGAGCAGTAGCACCGCAAGACTTCGAGAACATTTCATGCCATTCTCCAATCCTTAGTCTCTACCCCGAGCTTGCGCCCGTCGCATGGTCTGTTCGAGGGTCAGAAGACCCTCGAACGATCACGGCACCGATATCTGCGTCCCGCGGCACTGTGCTGACGGGACCCACAGTGCCGCACCATGCTCCACGGGAGGTGCCCGCTGGGCATCCCCGATGTGCCGTTGGCGGGCACCCGATATCGGCACACGTAATGCCGCTCTGAACGAGGACCGGCGCGCCGCATCACGAAGGCCCCTACGTGACGTCACACTTTCACGTGCACTTCCCCAGTATCGAGCGCCCGAAACGCGTCTCAGGTGGCGAACGCTCAGCGAACGTTCATTTGTCGCTACCCGCTCCTCCCAATCAACGGTCGGCAGGCGTACGGATGACGATCCTTGTCTGAGACGATCGGCGACCCTCGCGTTCGCGACGGCAGTTCGACAGTGTAGCACGACGTGCTACACTGTCGAAATGACGAAGACGATCTCTCAACGAGAACTCCGCAACAGCAGCGGGGACATCATGCGTGGTCTCGACGAAGGCGAGACCTACGTTGTCACCCGCAACGGGCAGCCGGTCGGCGAGCTGACCCCGTTGCGTCGACGCCGGTTCGTGGCCGCCGAGGCCGCCACAGATGTCTTCCGCGACGCCCCGCCCATCGATGCCGACAGGTTCCGCACTGATCTCGACGCAATCTCCGACCAAGACATCCACCCTCGTGTCTGATCATCGACCAACCCGAGGCATTCTCGACACATCCGTTGTGATCGACCTCGACAAGATCGATGTCAGCGCGCTTCCCCTCGAAGTGGCCGTCACCACAATCACGATGGCCGAACTCGCTGCCGGACCACACGCAGCGACCGACTCCGACGAGCGGGCCAGCCGCCAGGATCGACTGCAACGAGCCGAGTCGGTCTTCGATCCGCTGCCCTTTGACAATTCTGCTGCACGCGCCTACGGCAGGATCTACGCAGCTGTCCTCTCGGCCGGCCGCAAGGCGCGCGGCGCACGCGCCGTTGACCTCCTCATTGCATCCGTCGCGTGTTCTGAGCAGCTCCCGCTCTTCACCCGTAACCCCGGCGACTTTCAAGGTCTCGAAGGACTCATCACCATCCACCAGGTGTGAAGCACGGGCGACGGCAGCGTTCCTGCCCCGATACTTTCGCTTGACCTGGTCCTGGCGTCTGTCCGCAAGACCATCGTCAACCGAACACCAGGTTGTGAGCAGCGCTGAGACCCTGTGGGTGGATGGTCCTGATCGCATGCCCTCCTACGATCGGCGTGGTGCGATTCGTGACGTGGAATCTGTGGGCTGGTGACACCGCTGGCAAACTCGGGTGCCTGTCACCGTTGCCTGATGTCGCAGTGTTCTGCGAAGTCTCCCGGGATTCTCCTGCTCCTGCTCCTGATTCGCTGCCGTCTGTACCAGAGTGGGTCTGGGAGGGACGGCTGCCGGACCGAGGCGTCGCCGTTGCCTCGTGGAACGTAGCGATGCAGCGTGTCCGACCTGATGGTGGAACCCCTGCGGGCCACTACGGACTTGGGGTTGAGCTCGCGAACGGATTAGGCGTCGTTGGGCTTTGGGCGTGTCCCGAAGAGACGGGCCGGTCATATGCCGCAGAGGTTCACTCGATCATCGATGGGTACGAACACCTGCTGCGGTCACGACCATGCCTGCTTGCGGGCGACTTCAACTTGACTCCCGGCGGTGAAGCAGACCGCCGCAGCGGCGTCACCGCTCGCCTGAACGAACTCGGCTACGTCTCTGCGTACCACGAATTTCAGGCAGCAGGTTTCGGTGGCGAACCAGCCACCTACTACCACCAGTTCAACCGGGATAAACCGTTCCACATCGACCTCGTATTCGTGCCGAAGGAGTGGGTACCGGCAGTTCGCTCGGTCGAGATTGCGCCCTTCGACGGCTGGGTCGATCCTGGGCCGCTTCGAAGCGACCATGTCCCCGTCACCGTCGACCTCGACCTTCAATCACTCAGATAACGAACCTTCAACGGACACCGAGCCAGTACTCACAGCCCCTCGCAGTTCATCAAAGCCGGGGCGCTTCAAAATCGCTGTCGCTGGGGTTGCCGGCTCGTTGTCGCTCGTCGTCAGTGACTAGGGAATCTTCCGGAGAGTGCCTTTGAACTCGAGGGCGAAGTCACTCGCTTCGACGACGACTTCCAGAGTCCCGACGCCTGCTTCGGTGTCGTCGATGATCTCCAGGTCATCATCAAGCCGGGCCCAATACGTACCTTCCGGATGGCCACCATTGAGCACCTCGTACCGCCCTGGTTCAAGGTCGTAGCCGACGAGGTACACACCGTCGATCAGGTTTTCTGCGATCGGATCGATTGGTCTCCCGAAGTCCTCGACCGTGATGATCCAATCTCCGACCGATACGAATGCGTCAGTCGGCTGGACAATCATGATCCCGTAGCTCGGCTGGGCATAGACATAGATGTCGATGAGCTCCATGTTCTCGTCGAGCCGTGTCGCGGCATTCCCCCAGACTCGATACGTCCCGGGGGCAACTTCGTCAGGGACGGCGTATGTGCCCTTTTCGATGAACGGCAGGGGTGTGGTCGTCGTTGGCGGACTCGTCGTGGTCGGGTCGGGCGCGGTCTGCTCGACGACGGGGTCAGGAGTGGCTTCGGGTTCGGCCGTGTCTGGCGCTGGGGCCTGGGCGTCGGATTGCTCGGTGTCCGGGGCGGGCGCAGTCTCTCCGTCGACACCGGCGGTGTCGGGAACGGTAACGGTGGGCTGGTCGGCGGGGGCGTCGTCGGAGTCGCGGTTGGCGGCGACGATGAGTCCGCCGACGAGTGCGACGGCGGCGACGGATGCGGCAATAAGCATCCAGGCGCGTGATCGGTTGTGTGGTTCGTTGCGATCGGGACTGATCATGATGGCCTCCATGGTCGATTCGTTCGTGTCGTGGGTGTCTTCAGTGACGAGACTGAGCGTCGGGATGTGCGGGGACTGGGTTGCCGGATCGACTGGGCCTTGCATGCGGTCGACCATCGTGAAGTAGTCGCGGAGTTGATCCTCGATAGGCGTGTTCATCGCGTCACCCCCAGTGAGTTGCGGAGTTTGGTGAGGCCGCGTTCGGCATGGTTCTGCACCGTGGTCTTCTTCGTGCCGAGAAGTTCGGCGACTTCGCTCATCGTCCAGCCGTAGCCGTGGAGCAGCGTGACCGTGATCCGCTGGCGTTCCGGAAGATCGGCGACGGCGGCTGGCAACCCGGGTTCGACGTTGGGCAACAACTGCTCGGGCACCTCGACGAACATCGATTGACGAGGGGTCCTCATTCGTCGCGCCTTGTTGCGCCCGATGCCGTACACGTAGCCAATCGGGTTATCCATGACGGACACCCGATCCCACCGCTCCCACGCAAGAGCCAATGCATCAGCCGCTGCGTCCTTGCCGACCTGCACCCCAAAGGCGGCAGTGAGCGATTGCCGAATCTTCGGCTCCGCTGCTGTCGCCCACTCCGTGAAGGAGGTGTTGGTGATCGCTTCTTCCACCTTGGTCCCCTGTTCGGTCTCACCAGATGAGTGCAGCGAACGCCACCGTCGTACCACCACAAATCAAGATTCTTGCCCACGTCGTCGACCGGGCACCGTCCGGTGCTGCCATCATCCCCCCGCTGTGGAACGAGCCGCTGGTCGGCCAGACAGGGCTGTCAGATAGGGGGTGGTCAGTCGACGGACCTGTGCTACTTGGCCGGTTACCGAGTGAGGTTCATCGGCGCGGTCAGGCCAGGTTCGCCGCTCGCATCCGACGATGAATGGCGCGTTGCGTTGTGTCTTCTCGGTTGCGCTGGTCAGGTACTGGCTGGGGCCACCCGAACACCTAGACGAGTAGTTCCAAGGAATTCGCGCGCTCCGCGCGATCATCCACCACATGTGCAGCGAGGGTGTCCAGGATCAGGGGGCTTACACAAACCCTGATCCGGAGGAACAGCGCATGAACCCTGACCTGGACACCCTCGCGACACGACTCTACGTCACTATCGATGACATGCTCATCGCTCACCCTCAGTGGGCGCCGGAACGTCCCGCGATCGGGATCGCCCCGAAGCTCTCCGACGCCGAACTGATCACCCTCGCCGTCATCCAAGCCCTCCTCGGGTTCGTGTCCGAAGCCCGGTTCATCCGCCACGCCCACGCCCATCTGACGCCCTGGTTCCCCTACGTCCCTGATCGGCCTGGCTACAACAAACGCCTCCGCCATGCCGGCGAGTTGTTCCACCACGTCATCGCTGCACTCACCCGAGCGTGCCCGTCGGCCACCGATGATCTGTGGCTGGTGGATTCCACACCGGTCGAGTGCGGCCGGAGCCGCGAGACGACGAAACGCTCGAATCTGGCCGGGTTCGCCGAATACGGCTACTGCGCTTCGCATTCACGGTTCTTCTGGGGACTGCGCTTGCATCTGGTCACCACGACCAGCGGTCTGCCGTTGGCGTTCGCGTTGACCGGCGCCAAAGCCGACGAACGCGACACCTGCCTCGACATGATCGCGTTCGCTGGACTCGACACCCAAGGCACCACGTTGATCGCGGACAAGGGCTACCGGCGGGCCAGTTTCGAGGCCGAACTCAACGATGTCGGAATCACACTCATTCGGCCGAGCCTGAAATCAGAGAAACCACGAGGTGGCCGACGCTTCCTCAAAGCATTCCGGCAGATCATCGAGTCGGTCAATCAGACCTTCAAAGCCCAACTCGACCTCGAACGCCACGGCGCCCGGACACGCTCAGGAGTCGCGGCGCGAGTCCTACAGCGAGTACTCGCGTTAACCGCCGCTATCTGGCACAACGAAACCAGCGGAGCTACTGGCCCCCCACGCTCACTCCTCGCCTACGACCACTGACACCCCTTGGAACCAATCATCTAGTGGAACTGCTAGCTGGGCGATGCCATCATGTAAATGGGGTCATCGCCGTCGGACCGCCCGCCCGCAAGCGAATCTCACGAAGGGGAACGGCACGTCATGGAGTATGAGTTCACGCAGGGGGAGCCGATCAGCGAGCAGGAAGCCCTCGATCAGATCGCGGCGTTGGGTTTCCACGGGTTGGCATTCGACGACGTCCATGACGAGGATGAGGTCCTGCATTGGCACGAGTTCGAGAGTGTTGCGTTCGTCATCTCGGGCACCGGCTCGTTCGCCGACGAGCACGGCAATATCACCCACACCCAACCCGGGTGCCGGCTCCAGGCTCCCGCGGGTTGGCTGCATCGCACCCTGGCCGGTACCGCAAGTCGGATCGTGATCGGCACGAACCTGCCCTACGGTGAATGGACGATGCCGATCGACAAGGACCCCGCGGACCGGCCCGTCGAACTGGCGATCTGACCGCCGCACGAGCACCATTGCCGGTGCAATGGGCAACTCACCCCGAGTTCGGCCCATATCAAGCACCGCAGAATCGCGGGTCGCGACGCGTCCGTAAGAGGGTCGACATTCAGACGGTGCCGTCGCGTCGGCGCAGCCGCGTACGGCACGGTCTCCGGGATGGATGAAACATTGATTGGATACGCACGTTGCTCGACTGATGAGCAAGACCTGACCGCTCAACGCCAAGCGCTGCTTGCGCTCGGCGTCAGTGCGGGCCGCGTCTACATCGATCACGGGATCAGCGGCACCAAGCGAGAACGCCCGGGCCTCGACCAGGCTCTGGCAGCGGTTCGCACGGGCGACACGCTCGTGGTCCCCAAACTGGACCGGCTCGCTCGGTCCGTTCCTGATGCCCGAGATATCGCCGACACGCTCGCGAAGCGTGGGGTGCGGCTATCACTTGGCGGTCAGATCTACGATCCCGACGACCCGATGGGAAAGATGTTCTTCAACATCCTCGCCACGTTCGCCGAGTTCGAGGTGGATCTGATTCGGATGCGCACTCGTGAAGGAATGGCCGTCGCACGAGCCCAAGGGAAACTGAAGGGCCGTCAACCGAAGCTATCCCCGAAGCAACAGCGCGAGCTCAAGAAGATGCATGGCACCGGCGAGTACACGATCTCAGATCTTGGCGACTTGTTCTCGGTATCGCGACCCACCGTGTACCGAACCATCGCCCGCACCAACTCATAGAACACCGCGACGATCCCGCCCTTGCGATTCGATCAGGGCCTCGCACGACCGCTGATGCTCAACCGCGTCACCGATCGCGGTTCAACGCCGTCCGATGGGCGAACGCTCACCGGACACGTGCAAGAACCCGCTGTCGGCACCTGTTCGATAGGGGAACCCCGAGCGTGACGACTGCGATCGCTACGGTGAACGTGTCGGGTTCGGATCCCTCGGGCCCGCGACTTGGTCCTGAACAAGGGAGTCTGCATGTCGGTGAGGTTGGTTTGGACGCTCGATGTCGACCCGGAACGCATCGACGAGGCGCGTGTGCGCTCGTCGCGGAACGCCGCGAGCAGGTTCGGCTGCACTCCTGTCGGGAACTCACCGTTCACCTCGCGACCGAGGGCGAACACGCAGGCACACGTGCGGTCGCAATCGAAGAGTTCGACACCCGCGACGACCTCGAAGCTTTTCTCGCCTCCCAGCCCCTCGATGATGAGGCACAAGCGACAATCGCGAGAACGTTCGCTCCGATCGGACCGTTCACCGTCGTGGACATGGTGACCGCCGAAACACTCTGAACGCCCACCGAGAGGCGTCTCAGTCGGCGGTTGGCATACGGACGGTTCCCCGTGCCCACGACACCGTGGTCACCGTCGCCGGTCGGCAATCCACGGTGTCTCACTCGGGAACGTTCAACGAACACCGGGCAGGTACTCAGCGCCCCTCGCAGTCATCAAACCCGGGGCGACTCAGTCATCACCTCGCCAAGGCCTAAAGTGAGAAGCCAGATCGTCGACGATCGGAGCAACGGTATGGCTTGTCCGGCATGCGGAGGGCAGAACAGAACAGTGACCGGCAATGGATTCCGTTGCACCTCGCAGAGGGTCGTCAACCAGGTTCCATCTGGAATGGCTGGGAATCCAGGGCCAAGCCCGATTCCGATATTTGAGACCTGCGGATACTTTTACACGTCCGGGGAGGAACAAGCCGCGTTCAAGGCTTCATGGGATGCGCAGCAAGCGGCTGCCGCTGCAGCCGAGGCGGAGCGCGAACGAAAGGACGATCTGCGGCAGGCGAACTGGCGTGCGTGGGAACGGATGCGACCGACCATGATCGAAGCGGCGCTCAAACACTCCGATCCGTATGAGCGGTTGGTGTTGTGCGCCCAGCATTGGGTCCGCGGCGACAACCCGCTGTCCGATCGAGCCGACTCTGCTCCAGAACTTCGGTCACAATCACATGCGCCGGACGGGCGGCGCCTTCGGGATCGAGCAGTCGATCGTGCCGGCTCCGGAAAGAGCACTTCACCCTCTGGACGATCAACTTACGCAACCTGATCCAGAGTTGTGGGGGCCATCGTTTCCTGAGCTTCTGGAACAGGCACCGGCAACCCTTCTTTCTGAGAGTCCACCATGGAAGAGCAATGCTGTTGCCGCCTGGTTTGTGGAGGCTGCCCGACGGTCGGCTCTCAAGCCAAACTCCGGGTGTATGGCGAACGTAGGCTTGCTCCGCCGGTACAGGTTCAAGCCGATGTTTCTCGTCACCGGTGCTCGACAACTGAGAATCGCGTCGCGAAACTCCGCTCCGCCGGCCGAGGAGGTCTACATCGACCCAGACTCGTGCTCGCCGAAGGTCAGCGACATTTCACTGTTTGGGCTCAAGGAGATGGCGTCGCTGTTGGAACTCGAGGACCCGGCTCTCGAGCCGTCGGAACGCTGAGAACTCGCGACGATCTATGCCAACGCGAGGCGACCGCCCTGCGTGAAGACCAGCGTCAGACGATGACGGGCAGGCCTACCAGCAACACGCACACACGTGTGGGCCTTTTCCGAGGCGCCGACCACCTTCACGATCAACGTGGTGACTGGGCATGCAATCGAGCGACGGCCTCGGCTGTCGTAGGCGTCCCATGACGTGGTGGGGTTTGGGGTAGTCGGGAGGGTCCACCACTGGGTGGGGTCATCGGCGTGATTCTCGGTGTGTTCGACCAAGAGCACACATGAGGAGAAGCCCACCGATGACCCTGTCACAGTCTGCCGTGTCCGATCTGTTGGACGCATTCCGCGCCGGTGACGGCGTGGATCTGATCCGCGAGTCCGTCCGGCTCGTACTGCAAGAGTTGATCGAGACCGAAGCCGCCGAAGTGATCGGCGCCGAACGCTACGAACGTGCCGAGAGCCGCACCACTGACCGCAACGGCACTCGACCGCGTCTGTTGGCCACCCAGGCCGGCGATGTCGAGCTCAAGATTCCGAAGCTCCGCCGCGGCTCGTTCTTCCCGAGCATCTTGGAGCCTCGTCGCCGGATCGATCAGGCCCTCTACGCGGTGGTGATGGAGGCCTACGTCGCCGGTGTGTCCACACGGGCCGTCGATGATCTGGTCGCCGCGTTGGGAATCGACTCGGGGATCTCCAAGTCTGAAGTGTCGCGCATCTGTTCGGGACTCGACGAGGTGGTGGGCGCGTTCCGGACCCGCCAGCTCGACCACATCGAGTTCCCCTACGTCTATCTCGATGCGACATATCTGCACGTCCGCAACCAGACCTCGCAGGTCACCTCGATGGCCGTCGTCGTGGCAACCGGGATCACCGCCAACGGCGACCGAGAGATCCTGGGCTGCGACATCGGCGACTCCGAAGCTGAGACGTTCTGGCGGGGCTTCCTGCGCTCGTTCCGCGCCCGTGGGCTCACCGGGGTGCAGCTGGTGATCTCCGATCAGCACGCCGGACTGGTCGCCGCGCTCACCAAGTCGTTCCAAGGCTCCGCGCATCAACGCTGCCGCGTCCACTTCGCCCGCAACCTGCTGGCGCCTTGTCCCGCGTTCGCACACCGACATGGTCGCTGCGGTATTCCGCACGATCTTCGCTCAACCCGACGCCGACGCCGTCAGCTCGACGTGGGACCAAGTCGCCGACCAACTCGCCTCCAGGTTCCCGAAGATCGGGCCGCTGATGGACGACGCCAAGGCCGAGGTGCTCGCGTTCACCGTGTTCCCGCGAGCGCACTGGCAGAAAGTGTGGTCGACGAACCCGCTCGAGCGGATCAACAAGGAGATCAAGAAACGGTCCCGTGTCGTGGGCATCTTCCCCAACGAAGCCGCCGTGATCCGTCTCGTCGGCGCCGTGCTCGCCGACATGCACGACGAGTGGCAAGCATCCGATCGTCGCTACCTCTCCGAAGGCTCAATGGCGTTGCTCTACCCAGAGCGCGATACTGAACTCATCGCCGAACTCAACAGCGGCGACTGACACCGAGGATCAACCTCGAAACCCCACCACGCCGCGGGGCACTGCCCGGCTGTCCGTTAGGAGACCCTCAACCGGACAGCGTCACCTGAACCCGACGGTGTCACCTACCTGGCAATATGGGGCAGGTCCCGCGAGCGTGGTATCGCAGGACGATGACGAGCACGAAGCAGCTGGACCTTTGGCCCTACGGCACCACATCCGTGGGCTGCCTAACGTGGGAGGCGGAAGGGGACGACAGTGAGCGACGAGGCGCAAGGTGAAGGATGGTGGCTTGCCGCCAATGGCAAGTGGTACCCACCCGGAGCCCCAAGACCCGACGAAGGCGCAGGCCCTTCGGACGCTGAAGGCGGCCCCGACGATCGGAGAACGGCGCGTCAGGGGTTTGGCTGCCTCGCGGCGATCTGTGCGCCGATCGTGCTGTTCATTGGACTGGCGGCTGGATTCGCTGCCGAGACCAGGCGCGGAGGCAAATGTCGCTTATGTCAGTCGTCGGTGGAGGCCTCGTGCTCGCAGTAGTCGCGTTCGCGCTCTGGGCGATCGATGATTGATACGGAGCATGCCCTCGATAGTCGACTCAGGGGCACAGTCCCTATTCCTGATGTGCCGTTAGGGGCACGAGGTTCCTGATCCTCGGAGCGCGTGTCCGATAGGGGGCCGTCACGAGGGACGGTTCTCGAGGCTCGGGCGGTCGCCACTTGGCAGCCCTGGTTCGTCTCAGTAGCCGAACGCTGTACGAACGATTCTGAGGGACTCCCGACTCCGGCCACAGCCGACGCGATGTGGTCTCAGCTGGCGACCGTTGAACGGACATGTGCAGGTCGAAATGACGTCTACCGTTGACCGAGCCTGATCGACTCGATCCAGGGTTCGTGACCGGACGCATCGATGCGAGTCGGCCTCCACGATCGGCTATCAGTAGCTTTCCTTGATGCGCCTGGCCCCATCCGGTTGATGGCCCGCGAAAGGACGCCGCGTTCCCGGGTGCCTGTAGGAATGCGAGCACGGGGGTCACGGTCTCAGATAGGTGTACGAAGGGATTCTCGGTGAGGGTCCGCTATTCGTTACACGTTTGGACGAGCAGTCCCGATTCCCCGGTCGCCCCTTGCTCTCGATGAAATTTGCACCAGGGACCAACACGGGGACCAACTCAGCGGCCCAAACCGCGCGAGAGCGACAACCTGGTGTTTCATCCGGACTGCCGTAGGCGACGCGCTCTCCCCCATTTGATAAGCGGGCTTCCGGGCGTGACAGGCGTGTAGCGACGTGTACCTGTGAGCGGTAGGAGCGTGTCAGACTGATGATGTGACCGACACAGAGATCCATCGCGCCGCGCTCGAGAACCAGTTCGGGTTGGCCGATCGGATCGTCGACGAGGCGGCGCTCGCCAACTCGGTCGCTCGATTCCGCGAGCGCGGCATCACGCTGCCGACGTTCGCCCAGCTCGCCGATCCGTCGTCGTTCGACCACGCCGTCCACGTCGGCGACGCCGACCCGCAGGGCCAGGACGCCCGCAACCTGTGGCGCAACCATTGGTACAACGACCTCGACGGCGATCGCGTCGACGTACCCGACCACGTCGTGCTGCCGACCGAACTGACCGGTGTCGACAGCCCGATCATCGTCGTGTTCGGCGATCGCTTCCCGATGATCACGGCCCACAAGGTGCTCGCTGCGTACGCCTGCCTCGCTCCCCGAGTGGTGACCGGCCAGTTCGACCCGACCCGCCACCGGGCGATCTGGCCGTCGACCGGCAACTACGCCCGCGGCGGCATCGCGATCAGCCGCATCATGGCCAGCCGCGGTGTGGCGATCCTGCCGGAGGGCATGAGCCAGGAGCGCTTCGACTGGCTGAACCGCTGGTGCGAGGACCCAGAGCACGACGTCATCCGCACGCACGGCACCGAGTCGAACGTGAAGGAGATCTACGACGCCTGCAACGAGCTGGCCAAGGATCCGGGCAACTTCATCCTCAACCAGTTCAGCGAGTTCGGCAATCACCTCGGTCACTACGAGGTGACCGGCCGGGCGCTCGGCCACGTGTTCGAGACGGTCCGCGACGCGTCCGGTCGCGACCTGCGCCTCGCGGCCTTCATCTCGGCGACCGGCTCGGCCGGCACCATCGCCGCCGGCGACCGGTTGAAGGACGAGTACGGCACCAAGATCGTCGCCGTCGAGGCACTCGAGTGCCCGACGATGCTCGAGAACGGATACGGCGAGCACAACATCCAGGGCATCGGCGACAAGCACATCCCGCTGATCCACAACGTCATGAACACCGACGTGGTGTGCGCCATCAGCGATGTCGCCACCGACGAACTCGACGTGCTGTTCAACTCCCGCGAGGGCCGCGAGTTCCTGTCGCGGTCGAAGGACGTCAGCGACGATCTGCTCGCCGATCTCCCGCACTTCGGGTTCTCGTCGATCTGCAACCTGCTGGCGGCGATCAAGACCGCGAAACTGCTCGACCTCGGCCCCGACGACGCGATCATCACCGTGGCCACCGACGGTGGCAGTCTGTACCCGAGCGAACGGGCCAAGACGATCGCCACCCGTTACCGAGGCGAGTACAGCCACACCGATGCGGCCGAGGCGTTCGGTCAGCACCTCGGGCACGTCACGACCGAGCACATGATCGACATGACCGAAGCCGATCGGCGGCGCGTGTTCCAGCTCGGCTACTACACCTGGGTCGAGCAGCAGGGCACCCCGTTCGCGTTGTTCGAGGAGCGGCGCGATCAGGCGTTCTGGCGCGGTCTGCGCCGCTACCTGGGTGTGTGGGACGAGATGATCACCGACTTCAACGCTCGGGCCGCCGGCTCATGAACGTGGGTGCGGCGTCGTGATCGCGGGCCTGCGGTGCGCGGTGTGTGGAACCACCGTCGACATCGCCGTTCCGTTTCCGTGGCGTTGTCCCAAGGCCACGACTGACGATCCGCACCACGTGCTCCACATCGTGGAGGGCCCGCGTCATGCCGAACACCTCGATGATCAGAACCCGTTCGTGCGGTACGGGCCTCGACTGGCCTGGTGGGCGTTCGCCCGCGCCAACGGCATGACCGACGACGCCTGCCGAGCACTCACCCACGAGGTCGCCGACGATTTCGGAATCACACCGTTCGAACGGTCGGCGTTCCTGTCCGACGAGCTGCGGCTCGACGTATGGGTCAAGGACGAGACCGGCAACGTCGCCGGGTCGCACAAGGCCCGACACCTGGTCGGGATTCTGTTGCACCTGCGCGCGGCGGAGACGCTCGGGTTGCTCGCCGACCGTCCGCCGCTCGCGATCGCATCGTGCGGCAACGCCGCGCTCGCTGCCGCGACGCTCGCCGTTCGCGCCGACTGGCCGCTCGACGTGTACGTGCCGACCTGGATGGACGACGCGTTCGGTGATCGTCTCGACCGACTCGGCGCACGAGTCCACCGCTGTGACCGACGCGACGACGACCCGCCGGGCGATCCGGCGATGCTGCGGTTCCGCGAGGCCCGGTCCGCCGGGGCGATCCCGTTCACCGTGCAGGGCCCCGAGAACGCGTTGTGCCTCGACGGCGGGCGCACGATCGGTTGGGAGATCGCCGAGCAGGCGGGGACCGTCGGCGTGCACCTCGACCGCATCGTCGTGCAGGTCGGTGGCGGTGCGTTCGCGGCCTGCGTCGGCGCAGGCTTGGGGCGAGAGGTGCGCCTCGACACGGTGCAAGCCGAAGGTTGCGCTCCGCTCGCGGAGGCGTGGGAGCGGGTGGCGTCCGTCGATCATCCAGAGCGTTACTGGTCGCAGGTGATGCGCCCGTGGCCCGCTCCTCATTCCGCTGCCGATGGCATTCTCGACGACGAGACCTACGACTGGATCGCCGACGTCGAGGCGATGGTCGAGAGTGGCGGAACGCCGATCGTCGCCCCAGAGGAATGCATCCTGCGCGCCAACGAGCTGGCCACGGCCGCCGGCTACTCGGTCAGCCACACCGGATCGGCCGGCCTGGCCGGGGTCCTCGCGATCCGTGACGAGGTGCGCGATGGCGATCGGATCGCCGTGGTGATGTCCGGCGTGGCACGCTGACGGCCATGGAAGCGAACGTCGTCGTCGGGTTCGACGTGCCGACCGTCGAAACCTGGTTGGTCGGCGTCACCGAGGTCGCGCTGCCGATCGTTTGGGAGCGTCTGCCGGGCGGGCATTCGAATCTCACGTACCTGTTGCGCGATGCGGTCGGTCGGGAGATGGTGATCCGGCGCCCACCACAGGGCGAGTTGCTCCCCAAAGCCCACGACATGTGGCGCGAGTACCGCATCATCGACGGTCTGTGGCCGACGTCGGTGCCGGTCGCCGAGCCGATCGCCTTCTGCGACGACCGCGACATCTGTGACACCCACTTCTACGTGATGGGCAAGGTCGAGGGCGAGGCCCTGTACAGCGGCGAAGTCGTCGCCGAATGGCTCGACGAACCGGCCCGGTGGCGGGCCGGTGAGACCTTCGTCGATGTGCTGGCAGCGCTGCATTCGATCGAACCAGCTGACGTCGGCCTCGCCGAACTCGGACGCCCCGACGGCTACGTCGCCCGCCAGCTCAAGACCTGGTACGGCTCGTGGAACGCCTCGATCGAGTTCGCCCACCACGACGATCCACGGGTGCACGAGTTGCACGCACTGCTGTCGTCGTGCATTCCGGAGCAGGGCCCTGGTCGCGTCGTGCACGGCGACTACGGGCCGCACAACAGCTTGTTCTCACGGTCGGGCGAGTTGATGGCGGTGCTCGACTGGGAGATCGCCACGCTCGGCGACCCGCTCGCCGACTTCGCCTACTCGCTCAACGCCTGGACCGAACCGGGTGACCCCGGCGTGTACGGATCGGACCCGCCCACGGCCCTGCCCGGCTTTCCCGATCGTGACGATCTGACCGACCGCTACGCATCGGCGACCGGCGCAGACATGTCGCAGCTGCCGTTCTACCGATCGTTCAATGCGTTCAAGACGGCATGCATCCTGCACGGCGTGTACGCCCGCTACCGGGCCGGCCAGAAGAGCACCGATGGTGTCGACCTGCCGATGCTGTTCGCCCGGATCGGCCTGTCGCTCGACAACGCAATCGCACACTCGACCGAGCTCGGCTGACCGGAGCGTCGGGGCGTGTCGACCGCCGCACGACGACCATCCTCGCAGACCGGCGTGCTCGACAGGAGTCTCGACGGTGACGACAGGTCGCAGCTCGTCGTGCGGTGCCGACGTCGGAAACCCCGGCCGGGGCCAGGTCGGTCGAGTCGACGACGTACCCCGCCCCGATTCGAGGCCGTCCGAGGGGCGTCGGGGTCGATGAGCTTCGGCGACCGTGCCCGGTAGCCTTGCGGCATGACGGATCGCAGTGACTTGCCGATGGCGCTCGAGGGGGGCTTCGACCCTCGCAGCGACGTGTTCAACCGCCTGCTGAAGAACCGGGTCGTGATGCTCGGCTCGGATGTCAACGACGACATCGCCAACCAGATCTGTGCCCAGCTGCTGTATCTCGAGGGCGAAGACCCCAACGCCGACATCTGGCTCTACATCAACAGCCCCGGCGGTTCGATCACGGCCGGCATGGCGATCTACGACACGATGCAGTTCGTCGGCTGCGACGTCGCCACGGTGTGCCTCGGGCTGGCCGCCTCGATGGGCCAGTTCCTGCTCACCGCCGGTGCGGCAGGGAAGCGTTACACGCTGCCGAACGCCCGCATCATGATGCACCAGCCGCTGGCCGGGCTGCGCGGCCAGGCCTCCGACATCGCCATCCAGGCCGAGCAGCTGCGCTACATCAAGCGCCGCATGGCCGAGATGATCGCCGACCACTCGGGTCAAACCCTCGAGCAGGTGCAGGCCGACTCCGAGCGCGACCGCTGGTTCACTGCCGACGAGGCCAAGGAGTACGGCCTGGTCGACTCGGTCATCCGCCGGCGCGGCGAGATGCCGGCGGTCTGATCACTCGCGGTCGGCGCCACGAACCGTCAATCGTTCGATTCGCTCGTGGGTACCGGGACGATCGTCGTCGTGCGTGCCGGCTCTTGTGCCTGGGGAGCGATCGTCGTGATCGGAATCTCGAGCCCGCAGTTGGCAGCCAGCCACTTCTTGACCCGGTAGGCGGAGGGTTCGGTGGCGATACGCCGTCATCGCCACCAGTTGCTCCGACTCGGGATCGCCGGGCACCAGCGCCGCGGCGGTCTCGAGGTTGACGACGAGGTCGTTCCACTCCTCCGCGATCGCGATCGGGGCGAGTTGGCCCATCAGCCGGTAGAACTCGAGTGTCGCCTGGAGCTCGGCCTCGCTGCGCGAGCGGTGGTGCGACGATCGCTTCGCGCTGGGCGACGGCTTCCGCGCAGAACCGTTCGGCATCGCTGTTCACCTGATCGCTGCGGGTACACGCTGACACTCCGACGAGCAGACAGACGGTGACGGTGGCCGAGCGCAAACGCACGGCCAGAGTGTGCCACGGCCCGATCGATTCGCCCCGGCACCGGTCAGCCGCGGAACTCCGCGATCGCGTCGAGCAGGCATCGAACCGTCGGGCTCGGCCGCATCGCCGTGTGGTCGGGTCGCCGGTGTCACCTCGCCGGCGTGGGCTTGTCACACCCCACCGGTATCGTGACGGCTACCTGTCGAGGGCGCAGGGTGCACTCCCTCCCACATGCATCGCCGGCCGCTGGCCGGTGTGTCTTGGGAGGTGGAGATGATCGCAACGATCGCCGCGGCGACGATCTTGGGGGCCCGAGGCCATCCCGTCACGGTCGAGGTCCATGTCAGCAATCACGGACTTCCGGGCTTCACCATGCTGGGGCTGCCCGACGAGTCGTGTCGCGAAGCGTGCGACCGAGTTCGGGCTGCGGTGCAGTCCAGCGGATTCAAGTGGCTCGACAAGAAGGTCACGGTCAACCTCGCACCGCCGCACTATCGCAAGGCCGGCTCAGGTCTCGACGTGGCGATCGCGATCGCTTCGCTGGTGGCGTTCGAGGTGATCCCGGCCGACGCGGTCAGAGGCTGTCGCGTTCGCCGGCGAACTGGGGCTCGACGGATCGATCCGCAGGATCCCGGGTGTCGCTCCGATGGTCGGGGTCCGGCCCGACCACGACTGGGTGGTGCCGGCCGCCTCGGTCGCCGAGGCGAGGGTTGCTGCCCACGGCCTGATCCGGCCCGTCGAGCGTCTCGATCAACTGGTCGAAGCGCTCACGGGGGCCGGCGCCTGGCCACAGTTCGACGATCAGCCGACGGAGTTCGCCGAGCCCGAGCGTGCCGATCTCGCCGACGTGAAGGGCCAGCCGTTGGCACGTCTCGCGCTCGAGGTGGCGGCCGCCGGCGGTCACCACCTCTTGTTCGTCGGGCCCCCTGGGGCGGGCAAGACGATGTTGGCTCGCCGCATGCCCGGCCTGCTGCCCGATCTGGATCGCGAGCTGGCGCTCCAGACGACCATGGTGCACTCGGCGGCAGGTGTCGCGTGCTACCGAATGGCGGTCTCATCACCCGGCCGCCGTTCCGGTCACCCCATCACACCAGTTCGGTCGGTTCGCTCGTCGGCGGCGGCTCGCACCAGATGCGTCCAGGCGAGATCAGCCTGGCCCACGGAGGTGTGCTGTTCCTCGACGAGATGGGGCAGTTCGCGCCGAAGGTCCTCGATGGGCTTCGCGAGGCTCTCGAGGAAGGTCAGATCATGGTCGGCAGGGTCGAACAGATCCGCGTCCCGATGCCGGCCCGCTTTCAGCTGGTCGGGGCGACCAATCCATGCCCGTGCGGTGGCAGCGGGGCATCGAGCGATTGTGAGTGCGACGAGCGTTCACGAAATCGCTACGTCGGTCGGTTGTCGGGCCCACTGCTCGATCGGTTCGACCTTCGGGTCGCAGTTCAACGACCGGCGGTGACCGAGCTGCTCGACGGCGATCCCGGTGAGTCGACAGCCGATGTCGCGGCCCGAGTGGCACAAGCGCGACGGGTCGCCGTCGAACGCAGCGGCGGGCTCAATGCGGCGCTCGACGAGAACGCTCTCAACGAGTTCGCTCCGCTCGACATCGCTGCCAATCGGCTGATTCGCGACGAGATCGAGCTCGGTCGTCTCACCGGACGCGGCTATCACCGGATCCGACGCGTCGCCCGCACACTCGCCGACCTGGCCGGGAGCTCACGAGGGCGAGCTCGGCGAGGCCTTCGTCGCCGCGGCACTGAGCATGCGAGCCAGGGTCGGGCTGAGTGCGCTCGGGAGCGCGGCGTGAGCGTCGGGGCCTTGGCAGCGCTGGCCGGGTTGCCCTCGATCGGCCCGCAGCGGCTTCGATTGCTGCTCGGGCATCACGAGCCGGACGATGCCCTCGAACGCCTCGGCCGCGGCGCCGGACTCGATCCGATGTTCGTCAGGGCGACGCCCGACGAGCTGCTCGACCGGCTGCGCGCCCAGGCGGCCGTCGCATCGCCCGACCTCGCCCTCGCCGAGTGCGACCGTTGCGGCGTCGTTGTGCTGGCGCGTTCCGACCCCAGGTATCCGGCGCAGTTGGCGGTCGACCCGGAGGCCCCCGAGGTGCTGTTCGTCCGCGGCGACCTCAGCGCCATCGACACCCGTCGCGTCGGCGTGATCGGTACCCGGCATGCCACCGCTGTCCGGGCGAGCGACAGCAACCGAACTCGGCGCGGCGCTCGCCGAGTCGGGTGTCGCTGTCGTCTCTGGGCTGGCGCGGGGCATCGACGCCGCGGCCCACCGCGGCGTCAGGGCCGGTCTCGGGTCGGCCAAGCCGATCGCTGTTGTCGGCAGCGGCCCCGACGTGCACTATCCCAAACCGAACGCGGATCTTTGGGAGTGGGTCGCGCGTCGAGGGTCTGTTGATCTCTGAATGGCCTCCGGGCACCGGCCCCGACGCCTGGCGCTTCCCGCAACGCAATCGCATCCTCGCTGCGCTCTGCGAGGTGTTGGTCGTCGTCGAGAGCCGCGAACGTGGTGGCAGCCTCATCACAGCGCGCGGCTGCTGCCGATCGCAGCGTCGAGGTGATGGCGGTGCCTGGTTCACCGCGCAACCGCGCCTCCGCCGGCACGAATCAGCTGCTCGTCGACGGTGCAGCACCCGTCACGTCGGTCGACGATGTCCTCGCGATGCTGGGCCTCGATCATCGACGCCAGGGGCAGCTGCCGTTCGATCCGCGACCTCTGCCCGATGCCCTGCAGGCGCAGGTGCTACGCGCTTGCGATCACCGGCCCTGCACGATCGACATGATGGCGAGCGAGATCGATGCGTCGATCACAGACCTCGCGCTCGCCGCCGCTCGGCTCGAGCGCGACGGGTGGTTGATCGAGGCCGGCGGTTGGTTCGAGGCGACTGGATCCCGGTTGCGGCCGTGTTGAGCGAATACCTTGTAGTGGATGGCGGAGAACGATCTCTGGCGCTTGGGCGACTTCACACGGGCACACACCTCGCTGTCCGAACGCACGCTCTCGGCCTACGAGTCGGACTTGCGCTTGTTCGCCATCTGGGTCGCGCGATCCCACATCGACACACCCGCCGGCGTCACACGAACCCTCGTGCGTCGATACATAGCGTCGTTGTCGACGCGCCAGTTCGCCAGGCGCAGCATCGCTCGCAAGGCAGCAGCATTGCGACGGTATTTCGGTTGGGCATTGGCCGAAGGATTGGCCACCGCCGATCCGACGATCGGCCTGCACGTGTCGGCCGGTCAAGGCCGCTTGCCGCGCGTGCTCGACCGACGCGAGCTCGAGCAGCTGCTCGACGGTCCATCACCGGAGGGCGAACCGGTCTGGCGCCGCCGCCGCGACGACGCGGTGCTCGAGGTGCTCTACGGCTCAGGCGTCCGCGTGTCCGAACTGTGCGATCTCCAGGTCGATCAGATCCGGCTGGCCGAGCGCGTGTTGATCGTTTGGGGCAAGGGAGCCAAGGAGCGTCGGGTGCCGCTCGGCGACCCGGCAGCCGCAGCACTGTCGGACTGGCTGGCGGTTCGTCGCGAGGTGGTGCCCGGCGACGAGTCCAAGAACGTCTTCGCCAACGAGCGGGGCAACCGGCTCACGCCGCGCGACGTCCGGCGGATTCTCGACCGTCGGTCGCCGACGCCCACGCACCCGCATGCTTTGCGTCACACGTTCGCCACCCACCTGCTCGACGGTGGCGCGGACCTGCGGGCGGTCCAAGAACTGCTGGGTCACGCGGACGTGGCCACCACGCAGCGTTACACTCACGTCAGCAGGGAGCGGCTGCGCTCTGCCTATCAGAAGAGTCACCCACGCGCATGAGCATCGTTCCCGACGACCCCGACCTCACGATGCACTGGACGCGGTGGCTCAACCGCAAGAACGGCGCATCGCGCGATCACCTGATCGTCCACTACTCGCCGCTGGTCAAGTTCGTCGCCGGTCGTATCGGGGCCGGTCTCCCCAACAGCGTCGATCCGGGCGACTTGGTCAGCTCGGGGGTGTTCGGCCTGATCGACGCCATCGATCGTTTCGACCCCGAACGTGGCGTCAAGTTCGAGACCTTCGCGGCGCCACGTATTCGCGGTGCGATCTACGACGGATTGCGGCAACTCGATTGGGTGCCGCGTTCGGTGCGCAGCCGGGCGCGAGAGGTCGAGCGGTCGTTCTCACGACTCGAACACGAGCTCGGCCGTGGGCCCACCGACGAGGAACTCGCCAGCGATCTTCGTATCGGCGAGGACGAGCTCGCCCGTTGGCTGGCATCGATCGCAGCCACCACGATCGGCCCGCTCGACCGAGCCGTCGCGGCAGGATACGAACCCGCGGCGGTCGACTCGGCGGGGTTCGAGCACCCGGTCGCCGCGGTCGAGGATCGGGAGCTTCGCGACGTCATGAAGGCCGAGATCCTCAAGTTGCCGGAGCGCGAGAAGCTCGTGCTGTCCCTGTACTACGACGAGGGCCTCACCCTCGCCGAGATCGGCCAGGTGCTCGGAGTCACCGAGAGCCGGGTCTCCCAGATCCACACCAAATCGGTGCTGCATCTCCGGTCGCGCATGTCAGCCGCCGGCATGGCCTGATCGCGGCCGATCTCGACCTTCGGCCTGCGGGCCCGATCGCCTCCAGCGGCCTCGTTCCGAGCGTTCTCCTGGAAGGACCATCCCATGCGC
Source organism: uncultured Acidimicrobiaceae bacterium (assembly GCA_963699815.1). GTDB lineage: Bacteria > Actinomycetota > Acidimicrobiia > Acidimicrobiales > Ilumatobacteraceae > Ilumatobacter. The sequence continues at coordinate 34,161 of CAVOVK010000018.1, forward strand.
CGTCGTCGGTACTGGACGCTGATCGTTTTCGTTGTCGTGGCTGCCCTGGTACCCGGCCGGGTCGCCACGGCCGGCACCTGTTGGCGCGCTCCGGTCGAGGCGCCCGTGTCCGATCCGTATCGAGAACCGGCATGTCGATGGTGCCCCGGTAATCGGGGGATCGAGTACCGGACACCCCAGGGTGTCGCTGTGTCGGCGGTTGCGACTGGTCGCGTCAGCTTCGTCGGGGAAGTCGTCGATACCCGGTACGTCGTGGTGCGCCACGCGGATGGCCTCCGCGCCACCTATGCCAACGTGTCGGGCGATCGGTGGCACGTCGGCGATGTCGTCATCCGTGGGACTCGGGTCGGATTCACGCTGGGTCGGCTGCACTTCGGTGTGCGCCGTGGCGTCGACTACATCGATCCGACGCCATTGCTCGGTCGGCTCGTGTTCGCCCCGCGCCTGATCCCGGTCAACGGGGATCGGCCGACGCCAGCCCACCCGCCCGCGCTGCGATGCGGGGGCTGAGGGGGCGAGCCTCTCGTGCCAGGCGTTCAGGCCGGGTCGGAAACCGATGTGAGCCGGTTACAATCGTCGATCGGCCCGTCATCCGGTGGGTCGACCAACGAGTCAACCACTCGCCCCATGCAGCGGTCGCTTCGGCGCCGGGAGCGAGTCAGCAACCGCACAGAGGAGCTTGTCATGGCCGTCATCAGCATGCGTCAAATGCTGGAAGCTGGAGTCCACTTCGGACATCAGACCCGCCGGTGGAACCCGAAGATGAAGCGTTTCATCTTCGGTGAGCGCAACGGGATCTACATCATCGACCTCGAGCAAACGCTCACCCGCGTCGAGACCGCGTACGCCTTCGTTCGCGATCTCGTTGCCGATGGTGGTGTCGTGCTGTTCGTCGGCACCAAGAAGCAGGCGCAGGATCCCGTGCAGAGCTTCGCCGAGAAGGTCGGCATGCCGTACGTGAACGAGCGTTGGCTCGGCGGCATGCTCACCAACTTCGAAACGATCTCCAAGCGGGTCGGCAAGATGCTCGAGTACGAGCGCATGAAGACCTCTGGCGAGTTCGACGCGATGATCAAGAAGGAGGCTCTCCTTCTCGACCGCGAGCTCACGAAGCTCCAACGCAACCTCGGCGGCCTGCGCAACATGAAGAAGGCACCCGACTGCGTGTTCGTGATCGACACCAACAAGGAGCACATCGCCGTTACCGAGGCCAACAAGCTCGGTATCCCGGTGGTCGCCGTGGTCGACACCAACGTCAACCCCGACGTGATCCAGTTCCCGATTCCTGGCAACGACGATGCAATCCGAGCCAACGGCCTGCTCGTGCAGGTGATCGCCGAGGCGGTCGAGGAAGGTCGTTACATCGCCTCCCGTCGTCCGAAGGCGGCGGCGGCGGGGGCTGAGGCCACCGAGCCCAAGCCCGAGCGCAGCCCCGAAGAGGAGGCCGCATTCGCCCAGGCCCAGGCCGAGGCACGCAACGCCGCTGCCCGCGCCCAGGCCGACCGGGAGGCTCGCTTGACCGCCAGCAAGACCAAGCCCGAGACCGTCGCCGAGGAAGCTGCTGTTGACGAGGAAGCTCCGGTCGCCGAGGAAGCTGCTGTTGCCGAGCAAGCTGCTGTTGCCGAGGAAGCGCCGGTCGCCGAGGAAGCTGCGGTCGCCGAGGAAGCTGCGGTCGCCGAGGAAGCTGCGGTCGCCGAGCAAGCTGCTGTTGCCGAGCAAGCTGCTGTTGCCGAGCAAGCGCCGGTCGCCGAGGCGACGGCCGACGACGACGACAACGCCGAGAGCTGAAGGAAGACGACCCCATGTCATTCACCGCACAAGACGTCAAGGCCCTGCGCGACAGCACCGGCGCAGGCATGATGGACTGCAAGAAGGCCCTCGAGGAGACCGACGGCGACCTCGAGGCCGCCAAGCAGCTGCTTCGCGAGAAGGGTCTCGCCGCAAGCGCCAAGCGTGACGATCGCGACAACAACCAGGGTGTCGTGTCGATCAAGGTCGACGGCAACGTCGGGGCGATCGTGCTGTTGAAGAGCGAGACCGACTTCGTTGCCGGCTCCGACCAGTTCAAGGCGGAAGCCGAGGCGCTGGTCGATCTGGTGATCGCCGGCGGGCCCGATGCAGTGGCGCAGCGGGCCGCCGAGCTCGACGAGCTCAAGATCACCCTCAAGGAGAAGATCGAGCTGGGTCAGGTCGTACACATGGCTGCCGCAGAGGGCAACGTCATCGGCCACTACGGGCATGTGCAGGGTGGCCGTGGTGTGAACGGCGTGCTCGTCGAGATCGCCGGCGGCAGCGACGAGCTGGCGCACGACATCGCCGTCCACATTGCGTTCGCTCGGCCGCAGTATCTCACCCGCGACGACGTTCCGGCCGACGTCGTCGAGGCCGAGCGCAAGACGCTCGAGACCATCACGATCAACGAGGGCAAGCCCGAGCAGGCCATCCCGAAGATCGTCGAGGGTCGCCTCAACGGGTTCTTCAAGGATGTCTGCCTGCTCGAGCAGCCGTACGCCAAGGACGACAAGAAGTCGGTCGAGCAGATCATCGGCTCGGCCCAGATCGTTCGGTTCGCCCAAGTCGAAATTGGCTGATCCACACGGGTCATCTGGCAGACTGCCAGCCGTGAACGACGCGACGCCGACCAGGCAATCTCCTCGCTGGAAGCGGATCGTCTTCAAGCCATCCGGCGAGGCGTTGGCTGGTGAATCCGGCCGAGGTCTCGATGGGCCCACCCTCGATCAAACTGCTGCGGAGATCATCGACATCCGCCAGAATCTCGATGTCGACGTCAGCGTCGTCGTGGGCGGCGGCAATTTCTGGCGTGGTCGCACGGGGGCGATGGAGGGCATGGATGCCACCCAGAGTGACCACATCGGCATGCTCGGTACCGTCATGAACGCGTTGGCGCTCCAGGACGCTCTCGAACGTCGCGGTCAGGAGACCCGCGTGCAATCGGCGATCGAGATGCCCCGCATAGCAGAGCCCTACATCCGTCGTCGGGCGATGCGGCACCTCGAGAAGGGTCGTGTGGTGATCTTCGCTGCCGGTACCGGCAACCCGTTCTTCACCACCGACACTGCGGCGGCGCTGCGGGCCGCGGAGATCGAGGCGAACGCCCTCCTGAAAGGCACCCATTCCGGTGTCGATGGCGTGTACGACTCGGATCCGCGGACCAATCCCGACGCCGTCAAGTACGACGAGATCGGGTACATGGAAGTGATGAACAAGGATCTCAAGGTGATGGATGCCACGGCGATCGCATTCTGCCGCGACAATGACATCCCGATCGTCGTGTTCGACATGGAGTCCCGGGGGGCACTGCGGTCGATTCTGACAGGCGGGCAAGTCGGCACGATCGTTCACTAGCGACCGCTTCGAGGTGGTCCGACCGGCGCCGGCTCCGACCGTTCGGCCGGACGCATCTCCCCCCGCAGGTGAATCCCTGGTTACGCTGGACGACGTGACCGATGAAACGCTGCTCGATGCCATGGACAAGATGGACAAGGCGATCGAACACGTCCAGAGCCAGTTCTCGACGGTGCGCACGGGTCGTGCCGCGCCGGTGCTCGTCGAGCGTCTCACGGCCGAGTACTACGGTGCTCAGGTTCCGATCCAACAGCTGGCGACGATCCAGGTTCCGGAGGCTCGCGTGCTGCTGGTCAAACCGCACGACCGTGGGTCGCTCGGCGCCATCGAACGAGCCATCAGGGACAGCGATCTCGGTGTGTCGCCCAACAACGACGGCGTGGTGATTCGGCTCAACTTCCCTCCGCTCACCGAGGACCGGCGCCGCGAGTACGTCAAGGTCGTCAAGCACATGGCCGAGGAGGGCCGCATCGCCGTCCGCAGCATCCGCCGCGATGCACGCAAACACATGGAAGCCGCAGAGAAGGCCAGCGAGATCTCGGCCGACGATCTCGAGCGAGCCGAGAAAGAACTGGAGAAGATCACCCACGATCACGTCGAACGTATCGATGCTGCGCTGGGTCGTAAGGAAGAAGAGTTGCTCGAGGTTTGAGCGACGGAGCGCAATGGGGAAGCTGGGAAAGGGACGACATCGATGAGCGATGACATCTGGCGTGATCGCCGGGACGACGACGACTTCAGCGAGTTCGGGTCACTGTTCGACGACGCCGAGCCGACCCAGAACATCGCAGAGGTGGCGAGCACGCCTGATGCCCAGACCGATGGTGAGGACGGTCTGAACTTCGACGACAGCGCCGCCGGTGCATTGCCACACTGGACCGATCCGCCGACCGGAGAGATCCCGCGCTTCGACGGTGCTGCAGCATCGGATACGGGGCCCGGTCAGGATCTCGATCACGAAGATCTCGACGTCTGGTCATCGTTCTCGTCCGAGTCACCGGTCTGGAAGGACGACGAGCCCGTCGAAGCCCCGGCCGTCGAGGGCGATACCGGTCGTATCCCGCAACAACGTGGTGTCACCGGTCAGCACGAGCGCGTGTCGGGTCAGCAGCGTCGGGTCACCGGCGAGTCCGAAGCGGTCCAGCGCGAGCCGAGCCGGATCACGATCGGAACCGACCCGTCCGGCATGCCCCGTCGGCCGCCCACCCCCGCGGGGCGGCGACGCGGAGGCCCACCCGGGGGTCCTCGCCGCGGTCGCGTGCCGAGCGGGGCGCCCGCGCGGAGCGGACGAGACATGCCGGCCGCGATCGCGGTCGGGTTGATTCTCGCCGCCGCGTTCATCGCCGCTCTCATGTACCAGGCCGTCGCCGTAGCAGCCCTGATCGTGGTCATCCTCGGCCTGGCTGCCGTGGAGTTCTACGACAAGGTCGCCGAGAAGGGCTACCGCCCGGCCGTGGTGCCCGGCATCGTCACCTGCGTCGCAGGTCCGCTGGCCGCATACTGGCTCGGCGTCGGCACCTTGCCACTGGTGCTCGCCTTCGGTTTCATGGCAACCGCCGGCAGCTTCATCGGTGCCCGCAGCGTCGAAGCCGGACCGATGCCGAATGTGTCGATCACGACGCTCGGGATCGTCTGGATCGGCATGCTCGGCTCGTTCGCGATGCTCATCTTGCGGTTCTCCACGCAGGCCGTGAGCCAGATCCCGGCTGTCCAGGAACTCGCCGAGAACCGCGGCACCGACACATTGTTCCTGCTCGCACTCGGTGTGGTAGCCAACGATGTCGGCGCGCTGTTCATCGGTTCGGCGATCGGAAACACACCCCTGCGGACATGGATCAGCCCGAACAAGACGGTCGAAGGTTTCATCGGCGGAGCACTGTTCACGATCTGTGCGTTGATGTTCGTCGGTCTCACCGGTCGCAGCGACACGTGGCAGTCGAACTGGGATCTACTTGCGCTCGCCGTTGTCATCGCCGTGCTGGCACCGATGGGCGATCTCGTCGAGAGCATGTTCAAGCGCAATCTCGACGTCAAGGATTTCGGTTCGCTGGTCAAGGGTCACGGCGGCGTGCTGGATCGCTTCGACGGGTTCCTGTTCGTGCTTCCGGGGGTGTATTACCTCACCCTCGTGCTCGAACCGTGGGTCAACTGATCGGCCTCCGGGCCGGCTCGTGACGACGTGCACCTCGTGATCGTGTGATGGCTCCACCAGTACGGGTCGCAGTCGCCGGCTCCACGGGTTCGATCGGCACCCAAGCGCTGGAGGTGATCCGTGCCGAGGGTCGAGACCGGTATCAGGTCGTGGCGCTCGGAGTCGGCGCGTCGGCCGAACAGCTGATCGAGCAGGCACGCGAATTCGGCCCCGACGTGGTCGCCGTTGCTGACGAATCGCGTCGCGCCGAGGTGGCAGATGCCCTGCCCGGCGTCGAGGTGGTCGCCGACCAGGCTGACCTCGTGGCAGGGGCTGACGTCGTGATCAACGGCGTTGTCGGCTTTGCCGGGCTATCGGTCACCGTGGCCACTTTGCGGGCCGGTAAGCGGCTCGGCCTCGCGAACAAGGAGAGCCTGATCGCAGCGGGCCCCGTCGTGCAACCGCTGCGCGACATCACCGGCGCCGAGCTGGTCCCCGTCGACAGCGAGCACTGTGCGCTCCACCAATGCCTTCGGTCGTCGAACGGCTTCGTCGACGGGACGCACCGAGAGGTCGCCAGGATCGTGCTGACGGCCAGCGGGGGCCCCTTTCGAGGGTGTACGGCGGCGGAACTGGCCGACGTCACGCTCGAGCAGGCCCTGTCCCATCCGACCTGGTCGATGGGGCCGAAGATCACGATCGATTCGAGCACCTTGATGAACAAGGGCCTCGAGGTGATCGAAGCACACGAACTGTTCGGCGTGTCGTACGATCGGATCGAGGTGGTGGTTCACCCGCAGTCTGTGGTGCACTCGATGGTCGAGTTCAGCGATGGCAGCACGATCGCCCAGCTCAGCATGCCCGACATGCGGCTGCCGATCGGCTACGCGCTCGGGTATCCGAACCGCATTGCGACACCGTTCGGTCGGATCGACTGGTCGAGTTTGAGGCGTCTCGACTTCGAATCACCCGATCTCGATACGTTCCGATGTCTGCGGCTCGCATACGCCGCAGGCCGTGCGGGCGGCAGTGCGCCGGCCTGGCTGAGCGCCGCCAACGAGGTGGCGGTCGAAGCGTTCCTGGCGGGGCTCATCTCGTGGAATCAGATTGCCGATGTCTGTGTTGCAGTGCTCGAAGAGTATGACGGTGCGATACCAGGTACCGTCGACGAAGTGGTCGCTGCCGACGCCGATGCCCGCCGGTCGGCACGCAGTGTGATCGAACGAAGAATGGCGAGATGAACCCATGACAACCATGCAAGAGCTGCCACCACCCGAGCCGCCTTCCCGGCGGCCATCCGGTCGATTCACGAGCGAGGTGATGGCCGGCGGATCAGTGGTCGAAAAGGCCGATGACGAGCTCGTTGGCGGCGTGCGCGGTGGGCTCGGCGTGTTGGCGATCGTCATCTTGATCGGCACGCTCGGCCTGTTCAGCATCTGGTGGCTGGTCTTCGTGGTCGGGGTACTGATCGCGATCTTCCTGCACGAGCTCGGCCACTTCAGCACCGCCAGGTGGACCGGGATGAAGGCCACCCAGTTCTTCATCGGTTTCGGCCCGCGGGTGTGGAGTTTCCGGCGTGGCGAGACCGAATACGGCGTGCGCGCCCTGCCACTCGGCGCGTTCGTGCGGATCATCGGCATGAACAGCATGGATGACGTCGAACCCGCCGACGAAGCCCGTACGTATCGCTCGAAGAGCTATCCGCGGCGCCTGCTGGTGATCTCCGCGGGGTCGATCATGCACATGTTGCTGGCGATCGTGTTGTTGTTCACCGTGTATGTCGTCGACGGCGAGGTCGTACAGCGCGACGGAGCAGAGATCGGATTCGTCGAACTGTCGGGCCCGGCTTACGCGGCGGGTCTGGAGCCCGGCGATGTCGTGGTGTCGATCGATGGTGAGCCGGTGACCGGATCGAGCGACCTCGGCCGCATCGTCCAGTCGAACCAGCCCCAGGACGAGCTCGTGTTCGTGGTGCTCCGCGACGGCGAGTCGGTCGCGATTCCAATCGGGCTGGGGGCGAATACCGACGAGTCCTCGCCGCTGTTCGGCAAGCCCTACATCGGGGTGTCGAGCGGCGCCTACTTCGACACCATCGAGCATTCGGTGCCCGCTGCGGCGGCCAATGCAGTGATCGACATCTTCCCAGCGTCATGGGAGATGACCAAGGGTGCGGTCAAGGTGCTCAATCCGGTGAACATCTTCACCCACCTCACCGGGAGCAACGACGATCTGGCCAGCAGGCCGACGACGCTGGTCGGGGTCACCGGCTTGTCCGACGACGTCGGGAACTCGCAGGGAATCATCGGCATCCTGTACCTCCTCGCGGTGCTCAACGTGTTCATCGGCGTCTTCAACATGTTCCCGTTGCTGCCCCTCGACGGTGGCCATGCGGCGATCGCCACGTATGAGCGTGTTCGAGAACGAAACGGTCAGCGATATTACGCCGACGTCGCCAAGCTGATGCCCGTCGCGATGGCGGTGATGACGGTGCTGCTGTTCTTGTTCATGTCGGGGCTCTACCTCGACATCACCAACCCCGTCGGCTGAGCGGCGCCAGTTCTCGCCCCGGCGGTGTTGGCTCTCGCCGCTCTCGATCCGAAGATGGAGAGGGCTCGTGCCGCCTTGCCGGGGCGCGAACTGATCGCCGCTCAGCTTCGTTGGTATTCGCTGTCGTCGCGGTGCGCTCTGAGCGGTTTTCCGCTTCGCCGCTCTCCATCCGGCTCCGTCGTCAGGGCCAGTGGTTGACGTCGGGGGTTTCGAGGGTGCCGTCGGGGGCTTTGACGACGCAGAACGGGAGCCCGGCAGGATCGGTCATGATCGTCCAGTTGTCGTGCGGCTCCAGGACCGCGGCGCCCAGTGACCGGAGGCGCGCCACTTCGGAGTCGACGTCGTCGGTGTGGATGTCGACGTGGACGCGAGGCCCGCCCTCGCCGAGGCGTTGGACGAGCAGGGCCAACGATTCGTGGAGCCGTGCGCCGTGGAACTCGGGAAACGACAACGCCCGCTGCTCCTTCCCGGTCGCGGCCCCCCAAAACGCCGCGGCGGCGGCGTGGTCGTCGGCCGGGACGTCGATCACGATCGTGCAGAGATGGCTGCGGTGCGGCATCGAAACGGTCTAGCAGGGTACGACGGGCCGTGCTCCGCCCCAGCCGATAACGTCGAAGTCGCATGGATGTGACCGATTGGAAGACCGAGCGGCGACAGACCCGCCAGATCATGGTCGGCAACGTGCCGGTAGGCGGCGACGCACCGGTGAGCGTGCAGTCGATGACGATCACCAAGACGGCCGACGTCGAAGGAACGCTGCAGCAGATCTACGCCCTGGCAGCGGCGGGCTGCGACATCGTCAGATGTACGTGCAACGAGTCCGAGGCTGCCGAAGGCCTGGCCCAGATCGTGCCCCGCTCCCCGATTCCTGTGATCGCCGATATCCACCACCAGTACAAGATGGCCCTGGCAGCGATGGAGGCGGGCGTACACGGCCTGCGGCTCAACCCTGGCAACATCCGCAAGCCCGACCACATCAAAGCTGTCGCCGGCGAGGCGCGCGATCGTGGCATTCCGATCCGCATCGGTGTCAACGCCGGCTCGCTCGACCCGGCGTTGTACACCAAGTACGGCGGTGCAACACCCGAGGCGATGGTTGAGTCCGCGATGCAGGAGATGGCCTACTTCCACGATGTCGACTTCGACCTGATGAAGATCTCGGTCAAGGCATCGAGCGTGCCGTTGATGGTCGAGGCATATCGCCAGTTGTCCGCGGTCACCGACGTGCCGCTGCACCTCGGCGTCACCGAGGCGGGTCCGCCGCCGGCCGGGCTGATCAAAGCCACTGCCGGTATCGCGACGCTGCTGATGGAGGGCATCGGTGACACGATCCGGTACTCGCTCACCGCCGACCCCGTCGAGGAGGCCAAGGCCGGTCGCCAACTGCTCGAGGCACTCGGATTGCGGGAACGCAAGAACGTCGACCTGATCGCATGCCCGTCGTGCGGCAGGGCCGAAGTCGACGTCATCGATGTCGCCACGCGAGCGATGGAGGCCTTCGGTGAGCGAAAGCTTCCGTTGCAGGTCGCGGTCATGGGTTGCGTCGTCAACGGACCCGGCGAGGCCCGCGAGGCCGACATCGGCATCGCGGCCGGCAACAAGCGCGGTCATCTGTTCGTCAAGGGCCGAAACATCGCCGTCGTTCCCGAGTCCGAGATGGTCGAGGCGCTCGTCGAATGGGCCGAGTTCATCCACGAGCACGGTACGGAGGCTGCGATCGCCAGGGCTGACACGGCGCTCGCCGAACGCGAGGCCGCCAAGGATCGGTCGGCTCTGCTCGAAACGCAGGGTGCCGACGCCAATCATGCCACCGAGAAGATCGTCGAGATCCGCAAAACGGTCTCCGGCTGAGTGGACCGGGGCCGCTCGCGCCGGAGGCCACCCGACTCGATTCGCAACGGGGTTGGGTGGAGTGGGATCATTGGGATGTGCAGCCGACCGAGATCATGCGAGCGACCGAGCCGATCGGCAAGATCGGTCAGGCGTCCTACTTCCATCCCGACACGGTCGCCACGGGCAAGGAAGCCGGACTCGATGGTTTTCGTTTCTATGTCCTCGGCCGCGGGGGTGTGCTCGGCGACGTCGAGCCGGGAGTCGTGCACGCTGCCTTCGGGTATTTCCACACGGGAGTGATCGACAAGATCTGGAACAGCGCCAAGGAGCGCATGGCACCTCGCGACGCGGCACGGTTGTACCTCGAATGTAGTCATCGCATGGGGCGGGCCAAGTTCGCCGACATCGCCGACCTCGACGGATTCGTCGAAGCCGCCACCCAGATCATCGACCACGTCGAAGGTGCGTCACTGCCTCTGTTCGCCGGCGTGCGCGCCGAACCGGTACCCGCTGACACGCCGGCCGCGGCGATCCATCAGGCAACGGTGCTGCGCGAGCTGCGCGGCAGCATGCATCTGTTGGCGTTGACGGCGTGCGGTGTCGCGACTCCTGTGGCGCACGCCATCAAGCGTCCCCAAGACGTGGCGATGTTCGGATACGACGAAGCGCCGGAGATCACCGATGACGACCGCGCCAACTGGCATCGGGCAGAGGCGCTCACCGACGAGCTGCTGACTCCGGCCTACGCCTCGCTGAGCGACCACCAGGCGAACGCACTGGTGAACGGCACAGCGATGATGGCCCACGCTCTCGATCTGTGACGGCTCGTCAGATCGGCGTGACGATGTAGGTCACGACGTCGGGCGCGACGAGCTCTCCCGGACCGAAATACCAGGCCGCGCCGCTCGCGTCGATCGCGAGCTCGTGCCCGGCCGAGACATGCTCGTCACCGGCATCCAGCACGAGCAGGGCAACACCGGCGTCGGGCAGCTCGAACCGTTTCCCGCCCGGCAACACCGGTTGCTGCAACGGGGTCGGATCGACCACGTGCAACAGCTCGTCGACATCGATCGGTTTGACGGTGAGACCGCCCCGCACCACGTTGTCGCTGGCACCCATCAACTCGATGCCGGCACCGTGCAGGTAGGTGTGCAGGCTGCCGCCATCGAGCCGCAGGGCTTCGCCCGGCGCCAGCGTGACGTAGTTGAGCAGCAGCGTGACCGCGACGCTGGGATCGTTCGGATATCGGGCGGCGAGCGTCCTCACCCAGCGTGCCTCCGGACGGTCCGACGCCGCGCAGGCATCGATCGCCGGCCGAGGGTCGAGTCGGCGTCGATACAACGCCTCGAACGCGGCGCCCGGCCCCTCGGCCGCCAGCAGCCGAGCCAGCTCGTGGATGTCGAGTTCGTCGAGGAGTTCGAGCGTCGCCGCAACCGGTCGCATGCCGCACATCGCCTCGAACGGAGTGAGCGCGCACAGCAGTTCGGGCTTCGGATTGGGATCCGGATAGATGCCCCGAGCGAACCCGTCGCTGGCCTGCTCGGCGTTGGGGTGGGCTTGCAGCGAAAGTGGTTCTGCGGCGGCGAGCACCTTCAACAGGTAGGTCAACTCGCCGGTGAGGTCCGACAGCGGCGTAGCGTCCGACAGCAAGGTCGGGCCGTTGGGATGCGTGCCCAGCCACAGTTCCGCCCAGGGTCGACCATCTGGTTCGATGCCCAGCATGTGAGGGAGGAACTCGGTGTCGCCCCACGCGTACCGAAGTACCACTCCGTCGACCCGTTGCACGACGTGTGATCCTACCTTCGGGTTCCTCGTGGGAACCGAAGTGCGCCCAGCGAAGCCGCTGCCGCAAACCGACGGATGCTGATCAGGCGCCGCTCGACACACCGAGTTCGGCGGCTCGAGCCACCACGGCGTCGTACTCGTCACCGATCGTTGTGGACTCGCCGTGGCCGGTGTGGACCACCGTTTGGCGGGGAAGCGCGAGCAACTTCGACACGATCGACCGCAGGATGGTCGGTTCGTCGCTGTAGCTGCGTCCGGTCGCTCCGGGCCCTCCGCAGAACAATGTGTCTCCCGAGAAGACCACTCCAGAGTTGACGTCGTGGAAGCAACAGCAGCCGGGGGAGTGGCCGGGGGTGTGGAGCACGCCGAGTTCGTGACCGGCGACGGAGATCACCTCGCCGGGTGTGACGGGGCCGTCGGGCGAGTCGCTCGGCCACACCACATCCCACAACATGCGGTCGTCGGGGTGGATGAGGATGGGGGCGTCGACCGCGTCTCGCAACGGCACCGCAGCGTTGATGTGGTCGTTGTGGCCGTGAGTCAGCACGATCGCCTTGACCCGACGACCGGCGATGCCATCGACGATCGGCGAATGGTCGTGGGCGGCGTCGAAGACGATCACCTCGCGGTCGTCGCCGACGAGCCAGATGTTGTTGGTGACATCCCATTCGCCGCCGTCGAGGGCGAAGATGCCGTCGGTCGTGACGAGCTCGATCGACATCAGGCGGCCCTCACGGGTCCATCACGACGACGCTGCGGAGCACCTCGCCGCGTTCCATCTTGTGGAATGCCTCCTCGACGTCGCCGATCGCGATCGTCTCGCTGACGAACCTGTCGAGGTCGAGCCTGCCCTGTTGATAGAGGTCGATCAGCATCGGGAAGTCGCGGCTGGGTAGGCAGTCGCCGTACCACGACGACTTGAGCGCTCCGCCACGGCCGAACATCTCGATGAACGGCAGCTCGATCGTGTGGTCGGGATGCGGCACGCCGACGAGCACCACGGTGCCGGCCAGATCGCGGGCCTCGAAGGCCTGCTTGTACACGTGCGGGTTGCCGATCGCCTCGATGCACACGTCGGCGCCGTTGCCACCGGTGACCGATTTGATGTATTCGACGGCGTCGGTGTCGTTGGCATTGCAGGTATGGGTGGCACCGAACTCCCGTGCCCACTCGAGCTTGCGGTCGTCGATGTCGACCGCGATGATCGTGGATGCGCCGGCGAGGTACGACCCGGCGATCGCTGCATCGCCGACGCCACCGCATCCGAATACCGCGACCGAATCGCCACGTCCGACGTTGCCCGTGTTCATGGCGGCCCCGAGACCGGCCATCACGCCACACCCCAGTAGGCCGGCGGCCGTCGCGGGCGCCTCGGGGTCGACCGGGGTGCACTGGCCGGAATGCACGAGCGTCTTCTCGACGAAGGCGCCGATCCCGAGCGCCGGTGACAGCTCGGTGCCGTCGGTCAAGGTCATCTTCTGGGAGGCGTTGAACGTCGAGAAGCAATACCAGGGTTTGCCCTTCAGGCACGACCGGCATGCGCCACAGACCGCGCGCCAGTTGAGGATCACATAGTCACCGGGCTTGACGTTGGTGACACCGCCGCCGACCGCCTCGACCACACCCGCCGCCTCGTGGCCGAGCAGGAACGGGAAGTCGTCGTTGATACCGCCCTCTCGGTAGTGCAGGTCGGTGTGGCACACCCCACACGCCTGGATCTTGACGACGGCTTCCCCCGGTCCCGGGTCGGGGATGACGATCGTTTCGAGCGTGACCGGTGCACCCTTCGAGCGGGCGACGATTCCTTGTACTTCCTGCGGCATGGCCGCGAAGGTAACAGAACGCAGCCTGCCGACGACCAGACGTGATCAAGCGCGATGGGGCCGGTCGGGGTCCGCGGGCGTGTTGTCGACGAGCAGCCGGGCGTCCAGAGCAGGGAGAGCACACGTGGCGCCGAACAGCAGGACAACCGTCATCAGAACAGTCGCAGGTCGTCGGGAGCCATGCCGCGCAGCGTGTCGTAGTCGACCTCGACCCATGTGAAGCCACGTGACTCGGCGAGCACCTTGGCCTGCGGTTTGATCGACTGGGCGACGAACACGCCTCGGATCGTGCCGAGCGACGAATCGAGCTCGAGCCGTTCGATGTAGCGGGCGAGTTGCTCGACCCCGTCGATCTCACCACGCCGCTTGACTTCGACGGCGACCACGGTGTTGGCGGGGTCGCGGCACACCAGATCGATCGGTCCGATCGCGGTCGGATACTCGCGCCGCACGAGCGTGAGTCCGTCCTCGATGGCGTGTGGTGAGGCAGCCAGCAGCTCCTGCAGGTGGGCCTCGACGCCGTCCTTCTGGAGGCCCGGGTCGTCGCCGAGCTCGTGCGCCGAGTCGGAGATCACCTCGTGGAGGGTGATCGTGAGCGTTTCCTGCTTTGGATTCTTGATGACCCACTGCGGCGGGTCGGTCTCGGTGAGCTCGGTGATCGTGTTGGGCGCGTTCATCCAGTTGAGCGGCTTGTACGCGCCACCGTCGGCGTGGATCGCCACACAACCGTCGGCCTTCACCATGATGAGCCGGTTGGCCTCCGGAAGATGGGCGGCCAGCCTCCCGGCGTAGTCCACCGAGCAACGAGCAATCACGAGACGCACGAGCAGCGACGATACCGACTGGGACTTGTTCCCGCGGAGAACCCGGCGGACAGATCGCTGCGCCCCGTGTGCCGTCCGCGTGGTTGCCCGATGGTCGCAGTTCGCCGAGCGGCTCACGCTCTCGTAGGATGCCGGCGCTCGCGTCAGCGAGTTTGGGCGACGTGGTGACGCATCCGCTTCTGGATCAGCTGGCGACGTTCCTGCAGCTCACGGTACGTCAGGCTGTCGACGCTGGCGTCGACGCCGAAGCCCGCCTTGACGCCGTCGAAATCGAACTCGACGCGCGCTGCTTCCATCCCGAGGTCGGTAGCGATCCGTTCACCGTGGCGTTGGGCGAACAGCATCGAGATCGTCGCCACCTCGGCGAGGATGTCGAGGTCGGGAGCGAGCCGGGCGATGGCACCGTCGAGGAACACCATGTTCTTGACGTACAGCATGAGCTCTTTCGGGAGGCGGGCGCCGTAGCCCAGCAGCGCCTTCACGACACGCTGAACCTCGTGGATCATCTCCTCGCCCGTGAGCGTGGTCGGGTCGATCGGTGGCAGGTCGAGGCCGAGGTCGCTGATGACTGCGTCGAGATCGGTGTCGTAGGGCAGTGCTCCGAGATCGCGAAGGGCCGCCATCTGGCCCTTGATGTCGTTGGTGGTGGCTCCGAGCATCAGTCGCAGGAACGCCAGCCGACGCTCCTGGGGCAGGCGGGCGACGATGCCGAAATCGAGCAGCGCCGTGCGGCCGTCGGCCAACACGAACAGGTTGCCGCCGTGCAGGTCGCCGTGGAAGATGCCGTGGATCATGGCACCTTCCATGAACGAGATCATGCCTGTGCGGACCACGGCCTCGGTATCGATACCGGCCAAGTGCATGCCGGCGACGTCGTCGAAGTTGAATCCGGACAGGCGCTCCATCACCAACACCCGCCGCGTCACGAGCGTCGGGTGCGGGCGCGGTACGACGAACCCGTCCTGTCCGAGATCGTGGATGACGTGGGCGACGTCGAGCATGTTGGCGGCCTCGAGGCGGAAGTCGAGTTCCTCGACGATCGTCTCGGCGAACAGTTCGACCAGCGCCGGCGGGTTCGCGAGGGCGGCGACCGGGATCCGGCCGACGAGGTGAGGTGCGATCCATGCCATCGCGCGCAGGTCCTTGCGCACCAATCGGGCAACCGAGGGCCGCTGCACCTTGACGACGACGTCCTCGCCCGAGCGCAGGCGGGCGGCGTGGACCTGAGCGATCGACGCGGCGGCCAGTGGCTCGGTGTCGAAGAACTCGAACATGTCGCCCAGACGGCAGCCGAGGTCTTGTTCGACGATCAGCTTGACGGTGTCGAACGGCTCGGCGGGCACCTGATCGCGGCATTTCTTGAACTCGCCGACCAGTTCGCTCGGAAACAAACCCTCACCAGACGAGATGATCTGACCGAGCTTGATGTAGCTGGGCCCGAGTGCTCTCGGCGGCGAGCCGAAGCCGCCGCGACAGGTCGGCGCGACCGACCTCGGCGCCCTCGTAGGCGTTGCGACGCTTGCGGACGAGCCAGGGGACGATGGCCATCGACAGACGTGCCACCACGGTGGCCGCGCGGACGCCGGGCGGCCGGCGGCTCGGAGCGGTGAGCGTGGGGACCTCGTCCTGCGCTGCTCGTCGGAGCCGATCCACGGCCGGCAACCATCGGATGTCGGAGCGATCGAGTACCCATGGTGCTGCCTCGGTGAAGGCCCCCCACGTTCGATCGCCGTGCTCGACATCATGCATCCCACCAGGATGCCGGTTCGCGTCCCCTCTGCCACGTCGCGAACGGTCGGCGGCGGTGACGATGGTCACAACGGTGGCGCAATGGTGCCCGGCACCATTGCGCCGCTCAGCCGGTGCCGTGGGCGTGGTCGCAGAGCACTTCTTCGCCGTCGGGGACCTGTCCGCCGCCGATGCCGTCGAGGGCGGCGAACGGACCGCACTCGTGCGGCCTGATCCAGACGTGGATCATCGGTGCCTGCACCATGTCGACCAGCGGTGGTGAACACTTGCCGCCGAGTGGCTTGGTCCCGGCGACCCGTGGCGCGACGGGGTCGTCCGTGAAACAGAGGTCGCCGTGCACGTGCCATTGCATCAGTGCGCCGCCCCAGTCGGGAATGTCCTCGAGGGCGTGGTCGCCGGGCAGCATGAACATCGCCGAGACCAGCTGCTTCGTGCCGTCGGGTTGCGGCTCGAACACGAGGCTCTCGGGGTAGTCGGGGTCGAGCCAGATGTCGTCGTCGATCCAATCCCATTGGATGAAGTGCTCGTGGCCGGTTGCACCGTCGCCGATCGAGTGGAAGCCGGCCGCCTCGACGACATCGAGGTCGGCCCACTGTGGGAGATCGCGCACCGTGGCAGCGACGAGGTTCTCGGCGAACGCCTGTTGCCGGAGCGTGACGCCGTCGACTCCACCGAGGTCGATCGGAAGCTCCGGGTCGTACGGCTTGCTCGTTGCCACCGCCGGCTCGTCGTGGGCGGCATGGTCGGTGTCTGCGCACCGATCCGTGCGAGCATCGTCGCCGACGTCGGCCTGGCCAGCACCGTGGCCTTCGAGCGCGGCAAACGGCCCACACTGGTGTGGGGCGATCCACACGTGCACCATCGGGTTCTCGCCACCCGCGTTGATCGTGCCGGTCGGGCAGGTGCCCCCGAAGTCCTCGAGCACTCCGCGAACGACCGGCACACCGCTGTCGTCGAGGCCCCAGCACAGGTCGAGGTGGACGTGCCACTGCATCAGTGGCCCGGCGAAGTCGAGCAGCGACGGATCGTCGATCGGGGTCTCATTGGCGATGAACATCGCCGAGACCAAGGTGCGCGAGTCGCCGTCGACGGCGTAGACGAGCGACTCGGGTGCGGTGGGGTCGAGGATGTCGTCGCCGATGAACGCCGCGTTGATGTAGTGCTCCACGCCGGTGCTCGAATCCCCGATCGATCGGAACCCGAGCGCTCCGACCGAGTCGACGTCGGCGAAGGCCGGTAGCTTCGCGCATCGTGTCCTCGACCAGCTGCTCGGCTCGGGCCTGCTGTTCGGCGGTGACCCCGGGGACGCCGGAGAAGTCGATTGGTTGGGTCGGATCCCAGGGTCGAGGCCAGACGGCGGCAGCCCCGGCGGTGACGGCGTGGTCGCCGTGATCGGCGGGCACCGGAGGCGTCGAATCGTCGGTGTGTTCGTGGTCGGCGTGGTCGTCCGTCCCGGTTGCGCTGACCGTTTGTGCTCCGCCATCGGTGACCTCGTCGGTGTGTTCGTGGTCGGTCGGGGCGTCGGCGGCGACCTCGCCGTCGTGCTCGTGACCGCCATGGTCGTGGGTCGTCGCATCGGCGAGACCTGGCACCACCAACACCCCCGCCAAGATGGCCGCGTTCGCCACCGCCCGCCCGGAGAGCGCCGGCGACCGTCGCGCCAGGACCGACGCTGCCGCAGCGACGCTGACGATCGCGAGAACGGCCGCCGCGATATCGGCGAGTTGAGGTCGTTCGGCGACTTCGAGGCCGGCGATCCACGGGATACCTACCAGTCGTGTGGTCATCCAGCCGAGCACCGCGATACCGTTGACAGCGACCAGCGCAGCAGCCGCCAAGCGGTCGCCGCGCACGAACCCGGCGACCGCGACGGCGGCCTGTGCGACAGCCAGGACGATGAATACCCGGGCCAGACCCGAGGTGTCGGCGTGGATGCCGGCCGCCGCTGCGTGGATGACCGCCGCACCGGCCGATGCGATGGCGGCCACCGCCGATGCGGGCAGCTGGCTGGTGGCCGCGGGCTGCTGGTCGGGCATGTGCGGAGTCTACGAGCCGGAGTCGTCGAGCTGCCGGCGCTACGTCTCCTGGGTCAGAACCGCGGTGGCCGCTTCTCGCGAAGCGCTGCCACACCTTCTCGGTATTCCTCCGTCGCCATCGCGTCGTCGAGGAGTCGCTTCGAGTCGGCGACGGAGGCCCCCGCCGAGTGTCGGTGGAGATCGTGATAGAGCTGGGCCTTGGTCACGCTGACCGCGTTCGGTCCGGTGCCGGCGGCAAGCCGTCGGGCGTAGTCGTGTGCCGCGGCCAAGGCAGATTCACCGTCTGGCAGCACGTCGTTCCAGAGTCCCCAGTCGGCAGTGTCGGCCGCAGTGACGATGCGCCCCGACAGCAACAGATCGGCCGCTCGGGTGACGCCGACGAGCCGCGGGAGCACCCAGCTCATGCCGTACTCGGCCGGCAGCCCCAGTTTCGGTGCCGCCGTCGTGAGCTTGGCCGTTGCAGCTCCGAAGCGCAGATCGGCGAAGAGTGCGAGTGCCAACCCGACGCCTGCTGCCGCGCCGTTGACCGCGGCGATGATCGGGGTGCGATAGCCGTACATCCAGGCGAAGTCGTCGTCGAATTCAGGCCGAACGTTGACACCCGGTCGCGCCGGTTCGGCGGGCAGGCCGGTGTCGTAGCCGCCGCGGTCGGCATGCCGGGCCAGTGCCTCGCTGTCGCCACCGACACAGAAGGCCGGAGGTGTGCCCGAGACCACCACGGCCCGTAGTGCGGCGTCGGCCTCGAGTTCGGCCATCACCCACCGGAATTCGGTGTGCATTCGTCCGGTCCATGCATTGTGCCGGTGGGGTCTGTGCAGAAAGACCGTTGCCACGTGGCCGTCGGTCTCGAATCTGATCGCCTTGAGTTCCATGGCGCGTCAGCTCCGTGCCCTGCCGAGCACTCTGATGCGGCTGTGGAGATCGTCGATGTCGACGTAGCAACCGAGGAGATGGCGGCGGCCTCCCGGCCCGAGGTCGAACGCCGCGCGTCCGTGCAGGACACGGACGTTGTCGAATGCGATCAGCTCGCCGGGTTCGAGACGGATCCGGATCTCGAACGCGGGATCGCGCAACAATTCGGTGAACCGGTGCACGGCCGCGTAGAGGCGCTCGAACCGGTCGGGTCGAGGGTCGAACGGAGCGAGCAGGCCCGGTGCGTGGCGGATGACCCCGTAGCTGCCGTCGCGGCGCAATCCGATGATGGGTGCCTCGTAGCGCAGGTCGAACTGCTCGTCGACATAGCTGAACGACACCTCGGTCTCCACGAGGGTGGTCCAGAAGTCGGGACGATCGTCGCGGAGCGCTTCGGCGACGCGGTATCCGTCGACCAGCATCGACTCGCCTCCAGGGGCGTCGGCGACGTCGGCGAGCAGGAACTGGAGGCCCGGTGGGCTCTCCCGGTAGGGAAGATCGGAGTGGGCGCTGAGCCCACGGGCGCTGTACACGGCGTTCTTGGGTGTGACGCTCGCTTCGATCTCCCAGTCGACGCCGTAGTTCGAGGCGCGGATCGGCCCGATCCGACCTGCCAGATCGCTCATGGTGGAGCGATCGGTCGGCATGCCGCGCAGTCAGCGCGAATCCGGTGCGATCGATGGTGCCGAGCCATTCAAGCATGGCGGCGGGGTCGGAGATCACCTCGGTGTAGTCCATCCAGGGCAGCCGTCCGGCGAGCTCGCCGCCCCAGAGGGTCTTGCCGCGAATCCGGTCGACGGCGTCGTCGACGTCGGGCCCGGGAACGTTCTTGCGCAGCCAGCTCGAGTGCGCGGTCGCGACATGATCATCACTCCACGTGATCGCCAGCCCGGCTCCGTGCTCGATGACACAGACCGACTCGGCGGTGAGGTCGACGGCGTGCTCCATCGACTCGTTCACCCGCCTCATCGTGCCGGGGTGCCGACACTGCGCACACCGACAGGTGTCGCGGAGCCAGATCGCGTGGAACGTGCCGACCGTTCCGTCGTCGAAATCGAGCTCGACCATCGCCCCGTGGTTCCTGACGCCCAGGATCGTGGCGGGCCGACTCATCACGACATGCTAGGTCTCGGCGTCTTGCGGAGCCGGGTCAGGGGAGACGGTCGTCGCCCCAGAGAGCTTGGAGCACATCGTCGGCAAGTTCCTGACGGCAGATCAGCAAGTCGGGCAACCACGGGTCCCGGTCGTTGAACACCATCGGTGTCCCGTCGATCCGGCTGACGTGGAGGCCGGCCGCCAGGGCGACCGCGGCCGGGGCGGCGCTGTCCCACTGGTACATGCCACCGTCGTGCAGATAGATGTCGGCCTCGCCCAGCACGACCGCCATCGCCTTGGCTCCCGCCGATCCGAGGCGTACGGCATCACATCCGAGCGCGTTGGCCACGATGACGGCGGCATACGGCGCCCGGTTGCGCGACGTGATGATGCGAGGCCGATCCCTGCGGGGCTGGGGAAGCACCGGCGGGGGGTCGGTCGCCAGTACCAGATCGAGTGCCGGGAGCGACACGGCCCCGGCAGCGAACCGATCGCGGTCCCAGAGCGCGATGTGGACGGCCCAGTCATGCCGCCCCGGTTCGCCGAACTCGCGGGTGCCGTCGAGGGGGTCGATGATCCACACGCGGTCGGCACCGAACCGGCGTGGGTCCTCGGCGCCCTCCTCGTCGAGCACGGCGTCGTCGGGGCGGTGCAATCGCAGCTGTTCGCCGATGAAGTGATGACTCTTCGAGTCGCCGTGGTCCATCACCTCCCACGAGTGGGTACCGGCGTGCCACAACTGTTCTCGCAGGTCGACGAGGAGGTGGCCGGCTTCGACCGCGAGACGCGTCGCCAGGGCGGTGTCGGACTCGCCGCCGCCGCCGGCGGCGATCGGAGGGGAGTCGGGGCCCGGCTGGTCGGCGCCTGGCGAGTCGGGGACAATCACGCTCACCCAGTATGACGGCTCTGGACGCGAGGGCGGCCACGTGCGAACATGTGTTCGATGACTCGTATCGTCCCGGGCTCCGGAGCCACGATCCTGCACGCCGATCTCGATTCGTTCTACGCCTCGGTCGAACAGCGTGACGATCCGTCGCTGCGCGGACGGCCGGTGATCGTCGGCGGTGGGATCGTGCTGGCGGCCAGCTACGAGGCCAAGCGGTGTGGTGTCTACACACCGATGCCCGAGTTCCAGGCGCGGAGGGTGTGTCCGGACGCGGTGGTCGTGCCGCCCCGGTTCGAGGCCTACAGCGCGGCCAGCAAGGCCGTGTTCGAGGTCTTCGACGACACGTCGCCTGCCGTCGAGGGGTTGTCGATCGACGAGGCATTTCTCGATGTGGGCGGTCTGTGGCGGATCGCCGGAACCCCCGCAGAGATCGGCGCCCGGCTGCGATCCGAGGTGCTGCGTCGGGTCGGGCTGCCGATCACGGTCGGTGTGGCCCGCACCAAGTTCCTCGCCAAGGTCGCCAGCGGGGTCGCAAAACCCGACGGGCTGCTGGTGGTCGAGCCCGACCGAGAGATCGAGTTCCTGCATCCGCTCCCGGTCGGTCGATTGTGGGGCGTCGGTGCGGTGACCGAGCGCAAGCTCCACGATCGCGGCGTCTACACGGTCGGGGAGGTCGCGTCCTTGGGTGAAGGCCATCTGGTGGCGATGTTGGGTGCCGGTTCGGGAAGGCATCTGCACACGCTGGCCCACAACCGCGACCCGCGCCCCGTCGAGACCGGCAAGCGCCGCGGCTCGATCGGATCTCAGCAGGCGCTCGGTCGCGGCCGCAAGTCACCCGAAACGATCGAGGCGCTGCTGCTCGGAATCGTCGACCGCGTGACCCGCCGCATGCGCACTGCCGGGCGGATCGGCCGCACGGTCACGGTGCGAATGCGGTTCGACGACTTCAGCCGGGCGACTCGAGCGCGCTCACTGTCACACCCGACCGCTGCGACCGAACCGATTCGTGACGTGGCGCTCGCGGTGCTGGGCGATTCCGCCGCCATGATCGAACGGCGAGGGCTGACCCTGATCGGGCTGTCGGTCGGCAATTTGCAGAATGCCGGCGACCACACCGAGCAACTGCTGCTCCCCTTCGGACGCAAGGACCGGTCGGGCCTCGACGAGATCGTCGACGGTCTGCGTGACCGCTTCGGTCACGCTGCACTCACCCGGGCATCCCTGCTCGGCCGAGGTGGGAACTCAGAGGTCCCCAAGCTGCCCGACTGACCGGAGCCGGCCGACCCGACATCGGGGACGCTGGGGTGAGGGATCATTGGTGTGGGCCCGCCACGTTGTCGATCGCGGGTCGGGTACTGTTCCGGTCATGTCGGTACCGGGCTCAGTCGCTGCGCATCGGCGGCCACGGCCGTTGATCTCGCAGCGGGCCGAACTGGAGCTCGGCGCCCGCCATCGCGAAGTGCTCGATCAACTCGAGGCGCTGTTTCTCCATGAGGGCTTCTCGGGCTTCAGCGTCCGCGAGCTCGCCGCTCACGTCGGCTGCTCGCGTCGGACCCTCTATGAACTGGCGCCGTCGAAGGACGACCTCGTCCTGCTGGTGTTCGACCGCTTCCTGCATCGTGTCGGCCGGGCTGCGCTCGACTCGATCGACGCCACACAGTCGTACGCCGATCAGATCCGGGCCTACTTCCTCGGTGGCATCGAACTGCAGCGGATCACGCAGGTGTTCGGCGACGATTTGGCAGACGAACCGGCCGCGCGTCGCCTGTTCGATCGCCACTACGGCTACGTGATGGCGATCACCGAGCAACTCGTGCAACGCGGGGTCGAGTCGGGTGAATTCCGCCCGGTCACGCCGGGTGTCGTCGCAGGATTGTTGGCAGGCGCCGGGCAGTTCTTCAACCAACCGGGTGTCCAGATCGACATCGGGCTGACACTTGAACTGGCTGTCGACGAACTGCTCGAGTTGATCGTGCGCGCGATCCAGGCCTGACCGGATCGTCGCGGTCAGCCGTTCATCTGGGCGTTGAGGCGCTCGACCGACTCGATGAACTCCTCGATCATGTCGTACACGACCCGAGTCGCCGACTTCGATTCGTTCATCGCGCCGACGATCTGGCCGACGTAGTAGTTCGCGAGCTTGCTGGCGCCCGAGTCGGGCTGGTGGGCGGAGCGGTCGATCCGGCGGATCGCATCGTCGACCAGAATCGGTTGCAGCGGCATCCCCAACGGGGCGGGTGTGTCCGATCGCTCCCACTCGTCGGTCCAGGCCGTCTTGAGCTGGCGGGCGTGCTTGCCCGTGCGCGAGCGCGAGCGGATCGTGTCCTTCGACGTGGCAGCGAGGAATTTGTCCTTGACCACCGGGTGCGTCTCGGCCTCGTCGGTGGTCAGCCACACCGATCCGCACCACACCCCTTGGGCGCCGAGTGCCATGGCAGCGGCCATCTGGGAGCCGCGCCCGATGCCGCCGGCGCCCAGAACCGGAATGTCGCCGACGGCGTGGACGATCTCGGGGATCAGCACCATCGTGCCGATCTCTCCCGTGTGGCCGCCGGCTTCGGAGCCCTGGGCGATGATCACATCGACCCCGGCGTTGACGTGGCGCTCGGCGTGTTGAGCGGCACCTGCGAGCGCCCCGACGAGCCGACCCTCCTCCTTGACACGCTCGATCATGTGGGCCGGGGGCGGGCCGAGGGCGTTGACGACGAGCGCCGGCCGGTGGGCGAGCGCGATCTCGAGCTGCGGGTCGGCCCGACTTGCCGAGAACGGGGCGGCATCGTCGCCGCCGATCAGGCCGCCGCGGCCGCTGTCGGGTGGCAACTCGGGAACGTCGTAGCGCCGCATGATGTCGTCGACGAAGTCCTTGTGCTCCTGGGGGATCATCGCCATCAGGTCGCTGATCTTCATGCCGCCCTCATCGGAGCCGGCGTACTTGGCGGGCACGATCAGGTCGACGCCGTAGGGACGGCCGCCCAGTTCGTCCTCGATCCAGTCGAGATCGATCTCGAGCTGCTGATCGCTGTGTCCGGCAGCTCCGAGCACACCGAATCCACCGGCCTTCGTCACGGCGACCACGACGTCGCGGCAGTGTGTGAACGCCAGGATCGGCACGTCGATGCCGAACATCTCGGTGATTGCAGTCTTCATGTGACGCCTCCAGGTATCTGTGTCGAACGGTACCAGCCGCGACCATTCGGTACCGGAGCGGAACTCGTTCATCGCCTAGGTTCAACGGGGTGAAGCTTCCCCTCGACGGCGTTCGCATCATCGACATGACCTCGGTCGTGATGGGGCCGCTCGGCACTCACATCCTGGCCGATCAGGGTGCCGACGTGATCGTGATCGAGGACCGGCGCGGAGACACCAACCGATCGATGGGCATCGGGCCGCATCCCGAGTTGTCGGGCGTGACGATGAACCTGATGCGCAACAAGCGCAGCATCGGCCTCGACGTCCGAACACCCCAGGGACACGAGGCACTCGGCCGGTTGGTGGCTGGTGCCGATGTGTTCGCCACCAACCTCCGACCGGGGTCCCGGAAGCGGGCACGGATCACCTACGACGACATCAGAGCCTTCAGGTCCGACATCGTCTACTGCGCCGCAGCGGGCTATCCCGTCGATTCGGAGTGCGCCGACGCGCCGGCGTACGACGACATCATCCAGTCGGCGAGCGGCGTGGCCGATCTGTCGCAGCGTGTCGGCCTGCCGCCGGTGCTGATGCCGACCTTGGTCGCCGACAAGATCGAGCGGTTTGGTGATCGCCAACGCGATCGCGGTCGCCCTGTTCCATCGAGAACGCACGGGAGAGGGCACCGACATCACGATCGCCATGACCGAGGTGATGCGTTCGTACCTGCTCGTCGAGCATGGCGCATCCGCGATTCCCGAGCCACCGCTGGGGACGTCCGGATATGCCCGGATCCTCACGCCGGAACGCCGTCCCCATGCCACGGCCGACGGCATGATCAACGTGTTGCCCTACGACCAGACCCACTACGAAGCGATCTTCCGGCTCGGAGGTCGAGAGGATCTGATCGGCGACCCGCGGACCCTGACCCGCAGGTCGCGAATCGACAACGGCGGAGCGCTCTATCGCGAGGTGGCGACGATCCTGTTGCAGCGCACGACCGACGAGTGGCTGGAGGTGTTGCGGGCCGCGGACATACCCTCGAGCCGCGTCGGCACTGTCGACGACCTGATCGTCGGCCTGCCCATCGCCGACCACCCGCACGGCGGTCGTTACCGGGTCACCCCGCCGCTGACCGGTTCGGCAGCAACGCTCGACGTGGTACGTCGCCCCGCTCCGCTCCACGGCGAACACAACCGGGAGGTGCTCGCCGAGGTCGGGTACAGCGACTGCGGATATCGACGGCCTCGAACGCGACGATGTGCTGTATGCCGGTCCGACCTAATTCCTGCCACCCCGGCTACCGTCGGTTTCGTGACTGAAGTACCGATCGGCAGGCCGCGCACCGTCGTCGCTGATCTCCCGGCCTACCGGCCGGGCAAGGGCGCCGCCCAGGCCGAGGCCGAGCACGGCATCACCGGTGCGATCAAGCTCGCCTCCAACGAAAACCCCGACCCACCGATCGACCCGATCCTCGCCGCGATCGACGCTGCGGCTCGCTCGGCGAACCTGTACGCCGATCATCGCGCCACCGTGGTCAGCGAGCGACTCGCCGCGAAGCTCGGTGTCACGGTCGAACAGGTCACCGTCGGCAACGGCTCGGTCGGCCTCCTCCAGCAGCTCGCTTCAGCTACGTCGATCCGGGCGACGAGGTGGTCTATCCCGTGGCGATCGTTCGAGGTGTACCCGGTGTTCACCCATCTGATGAACGGTGTGCGCGTGCAGGTGCCGTTCGTTGCCGATGCCGGCTTCGACGTCGAAGCGGTGGCCGCCGCGGTCACCGATCGCACCAAGCTGGTGTTCCTGGCAACGCCCAACAATCCGACCGGCACCGCGTTGACCACCGCCGAGCTGCGAGTCGTCCTCGACAGGGATCCCGGAGCGTGATCGTGTGCGTCGACGAGGCGTACCGGGAGTTCCTCGACCCCGCTTTCGGCGATCCGGTCACCGAGCTGGTGCCGGAGTATCCCGAACGTGGTCGTGACCCGCACGTTCTCGAAGGCCCACGGGCTCGCCGGAGTACGGGTCGGGTACGCCATCGGCCATCCCGAAGTGATCGCGACCATCGACAAGACGCTGCTGCCGTTCGCCGTCAATGCTCTCGCCCAGGCCGCCGCCTTGCGGCGATCGAGAACGAGACGGCGATCATGGACCGCGTCGCGGTCGATCCTCGCCGAACGGGCCAGGGTCGAGGTCGAGCTGGCCGCCGCCGGTTGGACGTTCCCCAACCACCAGGGCAACTTCGTGTGGCTCGCCACCGGCGACCGCACGGATGCGATCACCCTCGATCTCGAGCGGCGCGGCGTGGTCGTGCGGCCCTTCGCCGGCGAGGGGATACGGGTCACGATCGGATCACCGACGGAGAACGATCGATTCCTCACGACGATTGCCGAGGTCGCCCGACCATGAAACGCCATCTCTTCCCTGGAGACCCCCGCTCTGTCGGTGACGATCCCGACTACCGGTTCACCGCTCGCCAACGAGCGCACGTTCCTGGCCTGGATCAGAACGGCCCTGGCGCTCGCCGCCGGGGGGCTCGCTGCCGTGACGATCCTCGACGACTTCACCGGCGAGCAGGGGCTCGGCATCGGGCTGCTTGCATTGAGCTTCTTCACCTCGGCGACGGCCTACCGGCGGTGGGCGCTCAATGAGCGAGCGATGCGCCTCAACGAGCCGCTGCCACCATCGCGGCTTCCGATGTTGATGGCGATCGGTGTCGCCTTCGTGGCGATCACGGCTGCCGTGTTGTTCGTCATCGACGTGTCGTGATGGGTGGGGATCGTCCGCGAGGAGGTGTTCGACCGTGGCCTCCAACACGAGCGAAACTCGTTGGCGTGGGAACGTACCGCGATCGCTGTCGATGGTCGGCCGGTGTCCTGCTGGCTCGGCTACGCGGCCCAATCGTTGCACTTCGTCGTCGCCTTCATCGGCCTCGCAGAGGTGATCGCCGGCGCCTCGATCCTGCTGTGGTCCGGTCAGCATTACGAGAACCTGCACGGTCGGTTGCGAGCCGGCGAGAGCCCGGTGCATCCCACGGCCGCCAGGATCGTCGGAATCGGCTCGATCGTCTTCACCGGTCTGGCGACGGCACTCGCCGTGCTCATCGTTCTCGTCGACTGACGTCCACGATCGACTGCGACCGACGACGGCGCCGGGGTGGGGACTCGATAGTTTGCCGAGGTGACCGACGCTCGACGGGTGCTCCGACATGCCCCGGTTCGCCGCTATCTGGCGTCGACCGCTCTCGCCGCGGTCGGGCACAACATCCTGGTCACCGTCCTGTTCAAGCAGGTGTTCGACATCACCGGCGACGAGCTCGACATCGGGTTGATCGGCCTGGCCCAGTTCGTGCCCGCCGTCCTGCTGATCCTCGTGTCGGGTTGGGTGGCCGACCGGTTCGATCGTCGGCGTGTCACGTCGCTGTTCCTGTTCGGGCGCGTGCTGTGTGCGGTCGGCTTCCTGCTCTACAGCCGGTGGGAGCCAGGCGTGGTCTGGCCGCTGTTCGCGATCGCGTTCGTGCTGGGCGCCTCCGATGCGATGATGATGCCGGCTCGCCGGTCGATCCCACCGCTGATCTGCTCACAGGACGAGTTCCCGCAGGTGGTCGCGCTCGTGGACGGCGACGTTCACCGGATCGTCGATCGTCGGACCGGTGCTCGGCGGTTTCCTGTACTCGACAGGCCCGTCGACGGCGTACGGGATCGCCGCCGTACTCGGCTTGGCGTCGATCATCCCGATGCTCGCCGTCGTCTACGTCCGGGAGCCCGAGAAGGTCACCGATCGTCCGACGCTGAGCGCTGCCCTCGAAGGCCTCAAGTTCGTCCGTCGCACGCCGATCGTGTTGGCCTCCATCTCGCTCGACCTGTTCGCGGTGCTGTTCGGTGGTGCCGTGGCTCTGATCCCCGCCGTTGCCAGCGAGCGCTTGGGTGTCGGCGACATCGCGTACGGCTGGCTGCGGGCCGCCCCGGGCATCGGGGCGGCGGTGATGGCCATCTGGCTGGCCGTGCGTCCCGTGCAACGCCGGGTCGGGCCGACGTTGCTGTGGGTCGTCGCGGTGTTCGGCGCCGGCACGATGGTGTTCGGCCTCACCCACAGCTATGCGTTGGCGTTCATCTCGCTGGTGGTGTTGTCGGCTGCCGACATGGTCTCGATGTACATCCGCGGTTCGATCGTGCCCCTGGTCACCCCCGATGACCAGCTCGGGCGGGTGTCGGCAGTCGAAGGCGTGTTCATCGGCGCATCGAACGAGCTCGGAGCGTTCGAGAGCGGCGTCACGGCCCGTGCATTCGGGTTGCCGTGGTCGATCGCGGGCGGGGGATTCCTGACGATCGTCGTCGCCGGCAGCTTCGCCTTGTTGTTCCCCTCGCTGCGCCGCGTCGACACGTTCAGCCGAGCTCGACCCTCGACCGCGATCCGGCCCGACGCTCAGCCGAAACGGCGACTGAGTTTGGCCAGCGAGCGATAGCGGCGCGCTCGTTCGAACGCCCGATCGCCGGCCATGCGGCCGATGCCGATCGCAATCGTCGGATAGATGTGTACCAGTTCGGAGAGTTCGTCGATGCCGACCCCGAGCTTGATCGCCAGTGCGAGCTCGTGGATGAGTTCCCCGGCAGCGGGAGCGAGGGCGTGGGCGCCGACGATGCGATCCTTGGACGTGATGATCATCAGCAAGCCCTCGGTGTGACCGTCGGCGCGGGCGCGGTCGTTGTGCGCCAGCTCGTGGCGGTGCACCTTGACCGTGCGACTCGCCGTGTCGCTCGCGAGCCTCCGCAGCGGTGAGGCCGACATGGGCGAGTTCGGGATCGGTGAACGTGCACCACGGCACCAGCTGGGCGGGGGTGCCGCGACCGGGCAGGAACATGTCGCGCACCGCGATCACGGCGTCGTATGCGGCGGAGTGCGTGAACTGGGGGCGGCCGGCTGCCGCGTCACCGACGACGTAGATGCTCGGCACGAGCGTGCGATTGCGGCCGTCGACGTCGACACCGCCGGGCCCGGCGGGGATACCGAACCGATCGAGCCCCAACGAATCGACGTTCGACGCCCGTCCGGTCGCAACGACGAGGCCGGCGGCCGTGAACCGGCTGTCGGCGGTGTCGACGATGACACCGTCGCCTCCCGGCCGTACGGCGGTGGCGGTGGTCGCGAGGTGCAGCTCGACCCCCTCGGCGCGGAATATCGTCGCCAAACGGTCGGCCAGCTCGGGTTCGTCGCGCGGCACGAGGCGGTGGGCCATCTCCAGCACCGTGGTGCCGACGCCGAGCCGCACCATCGCCTGCGCCAGCTCGGTGGCGATCGGTCCGCCGCCGATCATCACCAGCGACTCCGGCGGGCGATCCAGTTCGAAGATGTTCTCGCTGGTGAGGAACTCCACCTCGGCGAGACCGGGAATCGGTGGAATCGCCGGACGGCTCCCCGTGCAGACGAGGATGAATCGGGTCGCCAGCCGGCGCGGACCGCCGGGAGTCTCCACGGTGACCTCGCGGTAGCCCGTGACGCGGCCCTCGCCCTCGACGAGTTCGACACCGAGCTCACGGAACCGATCCGGTGCAGTCGTCGGTGGCGGCGATCACCGCTTGCACGGTCTTGATCCGGCCCCACACGGCCTCCAGATCGATCTTCGTTTCACCGGTGGTCACGCCGAAGCGATGTGCCTCACGAACGGTGTGGGCGACGCCGGCGCTGGCGATCAACGACTTGGACGGCACGCAGCCCGTCCACAGGCAGTCGCCACCGATCCGGCCGCGTTCGACGGCGGCCACCTTCGAGCCCGAGTTCGCCGGCGGCGAACTCGGCCGCCAGCGTTCCACCCGATCCGAGGCCGATGATGACGAGGTCGTATTGCTGAGCCATGCAGAGGGAACCTTTTTCGGGTCACGGGAATGCCGAGATGATCAGTGATGCGCCGAGCGGATCGATGCGGTGAGCACTTCGGCTGGTCGTCGCCGGCGTGTGGATCGTCGTCGGCACTCATCGGCTGCACACCGTATCGAAGCGACCAGGGTGGGTGTGCAGGGGCGTCGTCGATCAGCATCGCTGATCGGCGGGCCACGGATTGTGATTGACTGTCGCTGCTGGGGGAACCAACTCCGAACACGAGGGGAACTCCCAATGAACGACATGACTGGATCAGTTCAAAGCTTTCATCCAGAAGGGCGACGTCGTCACCATCGCGGTCGGACTGATCTGGCGCTGTATTTCGCGAAGATCGTCGACGCCGTGCTCAACGGCATCATCAACCCGATCATCGCCGCGATCTTCGGCGAGTCGAACTTCACCACCATCGGTTTCGACATCGGCGACGCACGAATCAGCATCGGTCTCGTGATCGATGCCGCGATCAGCTTCGTGGTCGTCGTCCTTCATCTTGTTCTTGATCGTCAAGGCCTACAACAGGATGACGAAGCCCGACGACGAGGACGCCGGGCCCACCGAGATCGATCTGCTCACCGAGATCCGCGACTCGCTGAAGAACCGCTGAGGACGAACCGAGTTTCCTCTGATACGAACCGACGACGGATCCGTGCATGCGTACGGACCCGTCATCGGGTTCAATGTCTCCTGCATGTGCAGGCCGGACCGATCAGTGACACGACCACCGGAACGATTTCCCGGTTTCGCGAGCGCGGCTGCGATGGCGTGTTTGGCCCTGCTCGTCTCGGCATGCGGATTCAACCAGACGACCGCCCCGGCGAAGAACTACGGCGTGCCCGACACGGTCGCACTCGGTGAGTTCCCGGAGCCGCTGTCCGATCGATCGCCGCCGCCCGCTCCGCCGACGACGCCCTCGGTGACCGTGACCTCCACCACCGAGCCCCGTCTGGCGCCCATCGTCGGGCCGATCGTCGACGCCGTCGTCGGCAATCGGGTGCTGATGATCGGCGACACCGTGATGGCGGCGACCGCGCCACGCAACGACGGGATCATGTGCGAGGTCCTCAACGAGTTCGGGTGGGATGTGGAGATCGATGCGGAACCCGGTCGCTTCGTCGAGTTCGGGCAGCGAGTGCTCGACGAACGTCTCGAACCGGTCGAGGCCGAGCCATGGGATGTCGGTGCCGTGCTGCTGGGCAACCACTTCGACGGTGACCTCGATGGATACCGCCGTGAGCTCGATGCGGTGCTCGATCGTCTCTCGCCCCGCCCAACGATCGTCTACACGCTCAGCGAGATCGGCCCCGACGCGGTGGCCATCAACGAGGTGATCCGGGCGCTACCGAGGACGCGACCGAACGTGGTGATCATCAATTGGGACGAGGCGACGGGCCTGGAGCCCGACCTGCTGCTCGAGGACGGGGGTCCGCAACCGACCTCGGAAGGGGCCGGGCGGTTGGTGTTGTTCACGGCCGCGGCGTTGGGCAGGTTTCCACCCGAGGGCGGTGGCGAATGCTTGCCGTCGGAATTCACCGACGACTCGGCGATCATCCTCTGAAGGGCCCGACACGCAGGCCTGACGCGGAGGCCTGAGCGCGAAGGCCTGACGCGAAGGCTTAACGCGAGGGCCTGACACGCAGGCCCGACACGCAGGCCTGACGCGAAGGCCGGGCGTCAGCCGCGAAGGCCCGGAACGCCCGGCAGGTTGCGAACGGTCGCGAACGCCACGAGTCCGGCGATCACGACCATGTAGCACCGGTTGGGCACCCTCGGCAGCCAAGTGACCGGTCTGCCTGCCACCCGTAGCGTCCAGGCCAACCAGGTGAGCGCCAGCCCGGCGAGGACCACGACGACGAACAGGTTGAACCGAAGCGCCTGAGCGACATCACCGCGAAACAGATGATGGGTGGCCCGCGTGAGCCCGCACCCCGGACACCACCATCCGGTGAGCGCACGGAACGGGCACGGCAGGAACGCGCCGCCGGTGCTCGGATCGACCGCGGTCACGTAGGCGGTGCCGGCCAGCATGCAGCAGCCACACGCGATGGGTGCCGCGAGCGCCGGGAGACGCTGGGTGGCAGAGCTCAACGTGGCCGTCACGTATCACACCGTAGCCTGGGGGTCATGCTGCAGGCGCAGGAACTCTCGGTGGAAGTTGGTGGTCGACTACTGGTCGACGGCGCCAGCTTCACCGTGATGCCCCGCGACAAGGTCGGCATCGTCGGACGCAACGGTGCCGGCAAGACCTCGCTGTTCCGAGTCCTCGGAGGTGCCAACGAACCGGCGGCCGGCAAGGTGGTGCGCAGGGGTGGCTTCGGTTACCTTCCACAGGACCCGAAGATCGAGGGCGACCACAACGCCCGCACCGCGTATCCAACACGTGCTGTCGGGCCGGGGCATCGACGAAGAGCTGGTGCGGATCGAGAAGCTGCGCATCGCGATGGAGGAGACACCCGACGAGCGCAACATCGGTCGCTACAGCCGGGCTGAGGAGCAGTTTCGCGTCGGTGGTGGCTACGGAGCCGAGAGCGAGGCACGTTCGCTGGCGGCCGGGCTCGGGCTGAGCGAAGACCGGATCGAGCAGCCGATCGGCGTGCTGTCCGGCGGCGAACGTCGACGCGTCGAGCTGGCTCGCATCCTCTTCGCCGGGAGCGACGTGTTGTGTCTCGACGAACCGACGAACCACCTCGACATCGATGCCAAGAACTGGTTGATGGGATTTCTGCGACAGTACCGAGGCGCACTGCTGGTGATCAGTCACGATCTCGAGTTGTTGGACGAGGCGATCACCAGGGTGCTGCACCTCGATCGTTCCTCGGAGCAGGCCACTGGTCACATCGTCGAGTACAAGGGCACCTACACCCAGTATGTCAACGCCCGCGCCGAGGACGAGCGCCGGCTGATCAAGCAGGCCGCCGAACAAGAGCGCGAGATCGCTCGCATGCAGAAGTTCGTCGATCGTTTCGGAGCCAAGGCGACCAAGGCGGCCCAGGCCCACAGCGTCGAGAAGCGGATTGCCCGTCTGGCGTCCCAGAAGGTCGAGGCGCCCAAGGCGACGAAGTCGATCACCGTGCGGTTTCCCGATCCTCCGGCGTGCGGCCAAACGGTGATCGAGGCGACGGGGTTGTGCAAGGGCTACGGCGGGCCCGCCGTGTTCGAGGACGTCGGGTTCGATCTCGGTCGCGGGCGAACGATTGCTCGTATTGGGCCTGAACGGGGCCGGCAAGACGAGCCTGCTGCGGATACTGGCCGAGGAGACGAAAGCGGACCTCGGCCACTTCGAGTTCGGCTACCACGTGCATGCCGGCTACTACGCCCAGGAGCACGACAACCTCGACACGGCGGCGTCGCTGCTCGACAACATTCGCGCCGACATGCCCTCGAACGTGAACCTGACCGAGACCGAACTGCGTGGACTGCTCGGCATGTTCGGGTTGTCGGGCGAGAAGGTCTTCCAGGACGCCGGCACGCTGTCGGGTGGCGAGAAGACCAAGCTGGCGCTGGCGATGCTGATGGTCGGCCGCAACAACTTGTTGCTGCTCGACGAGCCCACCAACAATCTCGATCCTCCCTCGCGGACGGCTGTCGCCGACGCCCTCAAGGGATGGCCGGGCTCGATCATCTTCGTCAGCCACGACACCGAATTCGTGACCGAGCTCGAACCCACCAAGGTGCTGCTGATGCCCGATGGCGACGTCGACTACTTCAACGACGAGTGGCTCGACCTCGTCAGTCTCGCCTGACGTCCCGCCGCTGTGGTCATCCGCCGGCGTCTTCGAGGCCCGGGGAGTCGTGGCGATCGCCGGCGCCACGCCGATCGTCGCGCTCGGCGAGCTGATCGGGTCCGTCCAATGGCGGATCGAGGCTCCGGTACACAGCGCGGCCCAACATGTGACTGCCGACCGGCACGGCGATGAATTTCAAGGCGACGACGAGCATGACGGCCACCGCTGCCGGGAAGGTCCGGATCGACGCGACGGTGCCGATGCCGATCAACAACACGCCCAGCGTCGGTGCCTTCGCGGCCGCGTGCAATCGGGAGTAGATGTCCGGGAACCTGACGGCGCCGATCCCGGCCAGCAGCAGGAACACCGATCCGATGACGAGCGCGATGCCTCCGAGCAGGTCCATCAGCCACCTCGCCGTTCGACGTAGCGGGCGAGCACTCCGGTTGCGATGAAGCCCAGCAGCGCCACGACCAGGACGGTGTCGATCCCGATCGGCGAACGCTGATCGGCGGCCACGACGAGCACCCCGCACATCACGGTGCGAGCAACCCGTCGAGTGCGATGACGCGGTCGGGGACGCTCGGTCCGATGACGAGTCTGATGAGGACAGCACCGCTGCCACCGACAGCACGGCGTAGGCGACGGCGGTCATGACGTCGTCCTCGCCAGTTGGGCGCGTGCGGCGGGCGAACCGAAGGCACGCACCGACAGCTCTTCGATACGCAGCAGGTCGCGCCGGACCGCATCGAGGTCGTGCAGGTGGAGCACGTGGACGTACAGCACCGGGGGTGATTGTTCGATCTCGATGGTGATGGTGCCGGGCGTCAGGGTGACCACGTTGGCCACGACCATCGTCGCCAGGTCCGATTCGGTGCGCAGGGGACCTGCACGATACCGGTGCGGATCCGGTTGCGTGGCGTGACGATCTCCCACCGCGAGCACGAGGTTCGCCTCGATCAGCTTGACCAGCACGAATACGCCGAACCGCAGCGTTGCCAGCGGGGCGATCTTCGCGGTGTCGGCCGCGCCTCGCCGCGACAGGCGCGGCAGGCGGGCGACGACGAGTACCACGACCGCGACGGCGAGCCCACCGAGTGCGTTGGCCACGCTGAGGTTGCCCCACAGCAGGATCCAGAGCGATGTGATCCACAGCAGCAGACCCAAGAGGCCCGAACGGGTGTCATCCGCCATCCTCCAGTATCGCCTCGACGTAGTGCGCCGGTTCGAGCAGATCGTCGGCGGCGCGGTCGGACACCTCGTACAACGGCCCGGCCCAGAAGCTGACGGCGATCGATGCGAGTGCCAGCACGCGGCGGTCGCGGCGATCATGCCGATCGGACCGCCCAGCTGGTCGCCGGTGTGCGGTTCGCGGGCCGGCGTGTCGTCTCGTTCGCCCCAGAAGACACCCGACCAGATCTTCGTCATCGAGAAGAGGGTCAGCAGGCCGACTGCGGCGGCTGATGGCGACGGCGTACCACGAGACTCGCGGCGAGGCCGGCGTCCACGAGCGCGAACTTGGCGAGGAATCCGGAGAACGGCGGGATTCCCGCGAGGCTGAGGGCAGGTACGGCGAACAGCAGCGCGAGTATCGGAGCCGTGCGGATCAGCCCGCCCACCTCTGACAGACGACTCGATCCGGCGCGACGGTCGACCAATCCGGCCACGAGGAACAGGGCGGTCTTCACGATGATGTGATGGACGATGTAGAACACGGCGCCCGCGAGCCCGGCGACCGTGAACAGTCCCAGCCCGAAGATCATGTAGCCGATCTGGCTGATGATGTGGAACGCGAGGATCCGCTTCATGTCGTCCTGGGCGATCGCTCCGAGCACCCCGATCGTCATCGTCAGGACAGCGACCACGATGAGCACCGTTCC
>CAVOVK010000019.1:0-40922 GCA_963699815.1 uncultured Acidimicrobiaceae bacterium
AGCGGTCGTCGAGCGAGTGCGGCAGGTCGCAGCCGTTCGCGCAGACGATGCCGCCGACCTGGCTCGGTCGAGGCGGCGCTGCGAGCCACCTCGCAGGTCCGCTCGTGGCTGGCGTCATCCGAGGCCACGCTGACCGCCCGCCTGGCAGCACACGCGTCGTTCCCCGAGCAGACGATCGCCGAATGCACCCGGTCCTCGTTGAACGACGCGGCGAAGTCCAAGGAGCGCTCCGACACGCTCGGCAAGGTCCCGCCGCTGGCTGACGCGCTCGATGACGCGGCGATCACGCCCGGCCACGTCGACGCCGTCACCAAGGCCACCAAAGGGCTCGACGACGACGAGCAGCGCGACGAGTTGCTCGACCGGGTCGCCGGGCTGATCGACATCGCCAGTGCAGCGACGGTCGAAGAGTTCCGCCGTCGATTGGCGGTCGAGGTGAAGAGCATCCAACGCGACGATGGCATCGCCCGCCTCGAACGCCAACAGCGGGCAACTCGGCTGCGTACGTGGGTCGACGGCGAGGGAATGTGGCGATTCGACGGTCGTTTCGACCCGGTCACCGCCGTCGCGCTGGCCGCCCGGCTCGACACCGCGGTGCAGGCACTGTTCGCCGAGGCGGCGCCCGACACCTGCCCGAGCGATCCGATCGAGAAGCAGCACCATCTCCGAGCACTGGCACTTCGCGCGACTGCGTCGAGGACGAGTAACGGCGTGGGCCGACCGGGCCGACCCGAGTACGTGGTCGTGGTCGACGCATCACAGCCCGACGGCTCCGGCGGCCCTCTCGTCGACTGGGGTCTCCCGGTCGACGTCCCTGGTCAGATGCTGGCCGAGATGTGGACCGACGGCGACGTGCACGCGGTCGTCGTACGCAACGGTGTCGTGCTGCACGCGCCGGGCGAGCTCGATCTCGGGCGTACCACCCGGCTCGCCAACCGAGCCCAGCGCCGGGCACTGCGGGCGCATGTACTCGCGGTGTGCGATCCCTGGCTGCTCGGTCCACTACGATCGCTGCAAGCTCCACCACGTCATCTGGTGGCGACACGGTGGACGCACCGACCTGGCCAACTTGGTTCCGGTGTGCACCCACCACCACACCAAGGTCCACCGCGACGGATGGGCACTCAGCCTCGGTGCACACCGCGAGCTCACCATCCGATTCCCCGATGGCACCGTCCACAACACGGGCCCACCCACCCGTCGCGCCGCCTGATCCGGCGCCTCGGAATCCAGCAGGTGTGATCATGCCATTCGTTCAAACACCGAACAACGCAACCTCACGCATACCGGGCTCACCGACACGGTTCGCGGAGCAGCACCTCTTGAGCGATCGTGGCAACGTGCACACCTTCTTGATCGAAGACGTGTCCGATCGCCAATCCGCGGGCCCCGGTGTAGTGATGGCACGTGAAATCGTGCAGATGCCACCGGTCGGCGCGCATCGGTCGGTGGAACCAGACCGTGTGATCGAGGCTGATTCCCGACAGGCGCTGGTCTGGATCGCCTTGATACACGGTTTGATGGGCAGTGCGAACGGTGTCACTCGCCAGATCGTCCGACACATATGCCAGCCAGCATTGATGCACAAACGGCTCGTCGGCGCGCTCGGTTTCGGGGAGTTGATCAGTGACCCTCATCCAGGCGGTGACTCGGCCGGCACCATCGCGAGTCGCTCCGGCGACTTCGCGTTGTTCGACGAAACGGCGATCGAAATGAGGCGAGAACGACGTGTTCTCGATTCCCTCGGGTGACGGTAGGTCGGGAAACGGAACCGATTGCAGCCCCACCGACGACTCAGGTCGCTGAAAAGAACACTCGGCGTTCAGGATCGCCCCGATCGCCTGACGTGCGATCACGCGCCGAGTGAGGAAACTCCTACCGTTCCGCGTCCGATCGACCTCGTAGCGCACCGGTTCGGTGTGATCGCCCGGTCGAATGAAATAGGCACGAATCGAATGAGGCTGATATGCCGGATCAACCGAAAAGGCTGCCGCTCGCAGCGCTTGCGCAACAATCTGTCCGCCGTACAGACCTCCCCATGGATAGCGAGGGCCGGTTCCGACGAACGTATCGGCACCGTGAGCTTGGAGATCGAACATGATGGCCACGTTATTGCGTCAAATGGACACCGGCCTACAATGCTCCAATGGCTGCACAGCGAGGACCAAAAGAGATGACTCCTGAACACAAGGCGGCGCTCGAGCAAGGGCGCGCCGAGGGCCGCGTGGTACGTGAATACCTCGAGGCCCTGCGCAACAACAAGCCCAAGCGCGGGCGCAAGCGCACACCCGAGTCGATCGAGAAGCGGCTCGCCGCGATCGAGCAGGAGCTGGTCGACGCCAGCGCGATCGACGAACTCCAGCTCGTGCAGGAACGCCGCAACCTCCAGGCCGACCTCGAAGCGATGGCCTCGACGGTCGACATCTCGGCGCTCGAGGACGCGTTCGTGGGGGTCGCCAAGGCGTACGGAGCCCGCAAGGGGATCTCGTACGGCTCGTGGCGCGAGGTCGGCGTCTCAGCCGCAACGCTCACTCGGGCCGGCATCGGCCGCGGGGCCTGAGCGCGGCCGGCGGATCAGTCAGGGTTCGATCGCTACCAACTGGTCCAACAGCACGCCGCAGCCGCCGTGCACCCCCGTCGGTCAGGGTTCGATCGCGGCCAACTGGTCGAACACCACGCCGAGATTGCTCAGCGACCGGCGGAGGTCGAACGCGTCGTCGAGGAGGGAGTTGTCGACGTCGGGATCGGCCTCCAGCAGCGATCGGAAATCGGTTCCGTCGTCCCATGCCTGCATCGCGTTGCGTTGCACGATGCGATAGGCGTCGTCGCGAGCCATGCCCGCCGAGACCAGCCCGAGCAGGACCGGTTGGCTGAACACCAGGCCGAAGCTGGCGTCGAGGTTGGCCTGCATCCGCTCGGGGAACACCACCAACCCCGCCAGCAGTCGGCCGAGGCGCCGCATCACGTAGTCCGCGAGGTGTGAGGAATCGGGCAGCACCACCCGCTCGACCGACGAGTGCGAGATGTCGCGCTCGTGCCACAGGGCGACGTCTTGCAGGCCGGCCAGCAGGTTCGACCGCAACACCCTGGCCAAGCCGGTGATCGTCTCGGCCGAGATCGGATTGCGCTTGTGCGGCATCGCCGACGAACCCTTCTGACCGGGCTTGAACCCCTCTTGCACCTCGCGCACCTCGGTGCGTTGCAGGTGCCGCAGTTCGACGGCCATCAGTTCGCATGTCGCACCGATGGAGGCGCACGCATACAGGAATTCGCTGTGCCGGTCGCGAGCGATCACCTGGGTCGCGGCGACGGGACGCAGCCCGAGTGCGGCGCCCACGAAGGCCTCGACCGACGGTGGGATGTTCGAGTAGGTGCCCACCGCGCCACTGAGCTTCATCACCGCGACGGTGTCGCGTGCTGCCCGCAGTCGGGTGCGATCGCGGTCGACCTGGAGCGCCCACAAAGCGACCTTGGCCCCGAACGTGGTCGGCTCGGCGTGCACGCCGTGGGTACGGCCGATCATGACCGTGTCCCGGTGCTGGTTCGCCAGGTCGATCAAGGTCTGCAGCAGCCGTCCCGATTCCTCGATCAACAGATCCACGGCGTCGGTCATCTGCCAGCACAACACGGTGTCGCCGACGTCACTCGATGTCAAACCGAAGTGGATCCACTTGGCGGCGTCATCGGCAATCGCGGACTGGACGACGTCGACGAACGCCGCCACGTCGTGATCGGTGATCACCTCGCGCTCGACGATCGCCTGTACGAAGGCTTCGTCGACGTGCGGCGCCCGCCGACGGCACAGTGCCGCATCAGCCGCGGGGACGACCCCGATCGCGGCGTGGGCCTCCGTGGCGAGAATCTCGACCTCGAGAAAGCGTGCGAACTTGGAGACGTCCGACCACACCTCGTTCATCTCCGGGGTCGAGTATCGCGGGATCATGTGGGACGCTCCATCCTCATCATCAGGTCTGCCTCATCAGGTCTGCATCATCAGGTCTGCCTCGACCATTCGGGGCTCACGGCGTCCACAACAGGTAGTCGTCGCGTTCGGCGCCGACACCGACGACCTTGACCGGAACACCGACCTGCGCCTCGACGAGGGCGAGGAAGGCCTTGGCCTGCTCGGGCAGCGTGCCCGACTCGCGAGCCGTCGACAGATCGGTCCGCCAGCCGGTTAACGTCTCGTAGACCGGCTCGACACTGGCGAGGATCTCGGATCGATCCGGGTAGTAGTCGATCAACTCACCATCCAGCCGATATCCCACGCACACCTTGACCGACTCGAAACCATCGAGGATGTCCAACTTCGTCAGCGCCAGCTCGGTCAGGCTGTTGAGGCGGACCGCCTGGCGCAGCATGACGCAGTCGAGCCAACCGGCGCGGCGGCGACGCCCCGTCACGGTGCCGTATTCGCGCCCGACATCGATCAGCGTCTCGCCGTCGTCGTCGAGCAGCTCGGTCGGGAACGGACCGGCGCCGACCCTGGTCGTGTAGGCCTTGGTGATCCCGACGATGCGACTGATGTCGCGTGGACCCAACCCCGTGCCGGAGCACGCTCCACCGGCGGTGGGATTCGACGACGTGACATACGGATAGGTGCCGTGATCCAGGTCGAGGAATGTCGCCTGGGCACCCTCCAGCAACACCTGCTCGCCGCGCCCCAATGCGGAGTGCAACAGCGTGACGGTGTCGGCGACATAGGGCTGGAGTCGCTTGCCGTAGTCGACGAACCGGCCGACGATCTCGTCGACATCGAGCGGTGGTTCGCCAGCTTGTTCGATCAACAGGTTCTCGGCGATCGCCCGTGCCCTCACGGTTGCAGCGAAGTGCTCGATGTCGACGACCTCACCGACGCGGACGCCGACGCGACGGGCCTTGTCGGCGTACGCCGGGCCGATGCCTTTCAGCGTGGTACCGATCTTGTCGTCGCCGCGCATTGCCTCGGCGATCGCGTCGTGGGCCTGGTGCCACGGGAAGATCAGGTGCGCCAGACTCGAGATCTTCAGGCCGCTGCACGAGATGCCGCGACCTTCGAGCGTGTCGATCTCATGGAACAAGGTGGGCAGGTCGACCACGACACCGTTGGCGATCACGGGTACGACGTGGTCGTAGAGCACCCCGCTCGGGATCAGCTGCAACGCATACCGCTGGTCGTCGACGACGACCGTGTGCCCGGCGTTGTGCCCGCCCTGATAGCGCACCACATAGGTGTGCTCCTTGGACAGGAGATCGATGATCTTGGCCTTGCCCTCGTCACCCCATTGGGCGCCGACGACGACTGTGACGGGCATGGGCACGCTCCCCCGGATATGCGGACTGAACGTGGCATGACACTAGTCCCGACCGGGCCGCGACCGTTGGTTCGATCCGGATCTGAACGATTTGTCCGTGCTCCGGCGCCCTCGAATCAGGCTCGACCGGCAGATGTACCACTGCATGGAGACGGCGGTTACCGTGGCACGCCGTGACGGTCATGCGAATTCAACGGTGGGACGAGATGGACGACGCCGCCCGCAACGCACTGGTCGCTCGAGGGCTCGACGCGATCTTCGACCCCGAACTGCGTCGTTCGATCTGCGAGCTGATCGACGACGTGCGCCAACGCGGCGACGAGGCCGTCTGCGCCGCCTTGGCCGAGTTCGATGGCGTCGAACTCACCCCCGAACAGCTTCGTATCACCGATGACGAACTCGACGCGGCAGCGGTGAGCGGCGACGTCGACCGTGCGATCGACGATGCGATCTCCCACCTGCGAGCCTTCAACGAGCGTCAACTCGAACGTTTCGACGACTGGTCGTTCGAGTCGGAGCCCGGGCTGATCGTCGGGGAGAAGATCACCCCGATCTCGTCGGCGGGCCTGTTCACCCCATCCGGCAAGGCGAGCTACCCGAGCGTTGCCTACCAGCTCGCCGTGCCGGCGATCGTGGCCGGTGTACCCGATCTGTCGCTCGTTGTGCCCCCGATGCCCGGTGGGAACGGTGACGTCGACCCAGCGGTGCTGGTGGTCTGCCGCAAGCTCGGGCTCCGTCGGGTGTTCCGCGTGAACGGCCCGGCGGGTGTGGCGGCGCTCGGCTTCGGCACCGACACGATCCACGCGGTACGGATGGTCGTCGGACCCGGGTCGCCGGCGGTCACGATCGCACAGGTCGAGATGCAGCGACACGGCGTCGCCACCATGATGCTGCTCGGCCCCACCGAGAGCCTCGTGATCGCCGACCGCACGGCCGATCCGTACCGGCTCGCAGCCGACCTGCTGATCGAGGCAGAACACGGCACGGACACCTCGGTGGTACTGGTGTGCACCGATGCAGCCGTCGCCGCCGCCACCGACCACGAGCTCGAACGGCAACTCGCCGAACTCCCGGCGGCGCGGGCGGAGGCCGCCCGCAGTGCGCTCGGCCCGAACGGTGGGTGTGTGCTGGTCACCGGCCTCGCCGATGCGGTGACGGTCGCCAATCGGTATGCGCCAGAGCACCTCCAGGTGGCGGTCGACCCGGACGACGTCGACTCGGTGCTCGACGGCCTCGTCAACGCCGGCGAGATCCTCGTCGGCCAACACACCCCGTTCAGCGCTGCCAACTTCGTGATCGGGTGCCCGGCATCGCTGCCCACGAGCGGGTTTGCCCACGTCAGCTCTGGTATCACGGCGTCGACGTTCCTGAAGCGCACGGCGATCGCCCGCGCCGACGAGCGGGCTCTGCGACGCATGGCGCCGTCCGTGATCGCGCTGGCGGACCACGAAGGGTTCCCCGCCCATGCGGCGGCCGTCCGGCGACGGTCTTG
This sequence comes from uncultured Acidimicrobiaceae bacterium, assembly GCA_963699815.1. Lineage (GTDB taxonomy): Bacteria > Actinomycetota > Acidimicrobiia > Acidimicrobiales > Ilumatobacteraceae > Ilumatobacter. The sequence goes on from CAVOVK010000019.1 coordinate 6,787, forward strand.
AGACGAACTTGAGGCGCGAGGATCGATGCGCTGGCATCGACACCCTCCCAGTAGCGTACGCTGTCGATTCGTGACGACGATCCTGTTGGTCGAGGATGACGAACGCATCAGTGAGCCATTGCTGCGTGTGCTCGGTGCCGAGGGCTTCGAGGTCGTGCACGCAGCAACGGGCACCGAGGGATTGGCGGTCGTCACAGCCCGCCGACCCGACCTGATGCTGCTCGACCTCACCCTTCCCGACATCGACGGACTCGACGTCTGCCGCAAGGTCCGGGAGGATCGTCCGGAGATGCCGATCATCATGCTCACGGCACGGGCCGAGGAGATGGACGTCATCGTGGGCCTCGGTGCCGGCGCCGACGACTACGTTCCCAAGCCCTTCCGGCTCGCCGAGCTCGTCGCGCGCATCAAGGCACGGCTGCGGATTGCACAAGCCGCACACCAGATGCCACGCGAGCTGATCGGTGGACCGCTGCACGTCAACACCGAGTCGCGGCGCGCCTATCTCAACGAAACTGAGCTCGACCTCACCTCCAAGGAATTCGACCTGCTCGCACTCCTGATGAGCAAGCCGGATGCCACCTTCACCCGCGAGCAGATCATGTCGACCGTCTGGGACGAGAACTACTGGGGATCGACACGCACGCTCGACACCCACATCTCGACCCTGCGACGCAAGATCGGTGACGATACCGATCCGCCGACGCTGATCGTGACCGTTCGGGGCGTGGGGTTCCGGTTCGAAGGTTGACCGGGAGCGACCGTGCGTCGTCGCCTCGTCGTCTCCACCATCGCCATCGTGCTGGTGGTCCTCGGCGCACTCGCGCTGCCGATCGGGCTCGTGGTCTACAACGCCGCCGAACGGCAGCTCGACTCGCGTCTCGACCAGCAAGCCGGCACGATCGAGGCGGCCTACTCGCGTGCTGTCCGCGCCGGTGAAGAACCGGACTTCGACATCGTCCGCGCGGCCGGTGCGCTCGGACCCTCGGATGGACTGCAGGTGCTCGATGCCGACGGCAACGAGGTGTTCAACGACGATCTCACGATGGTCGGCCAGCCCCTCACCGCCAGCCGAGTCGCCGTTGACGGCACTCGTTTCATCGTCCGTACCGACGCCGACCCGCTCGACGAGAACTTCCGCGACCAGTTGAACGTGCTGATGGTCCTCGCCCTGGGCGCGATCGTTGCCGCCGCCGGACTGGCCGCCGTGCAGGCCAGGCAGTTGGCCAAGCCACTCGAACGTCTCGCCACCCGGGCGAGCCGGATCGGTGAGGGGGACTTCAGTCTTCAGCCCTACTACCGGACCAGGATTCCGGAGATCGACGACATCGGCTCGGCCCTGGATACCAGCGCCCATCGAGTCGACACGATGTTGGCCAACGAGCGCCATTTCACCGCCGACGCCACGCACCAGCTGCGCACCGGCATCGCCGGCATCGCGATGCGACTCGAGATCCTGACGATGAGCGCTGACGAAGGTGTCGCAGCCGAAGCGACGGCGGGCCTGGCCCAAACCGACCAGCTCAACGCCACGATCGACGACCTGCTCGCCGCGGCCCGCAATCGAACCACCAGCGAACGCACCGTCTTCGATCTGACCAACCTGGTGATCGCCCACGTCGAGGAATGGCGGCCCCGCTTCGAACAACTACGTCGGCACGTCTCGGTCATCACCGCCAACACTGCGCCGCCCGTATACGGCACCACCGGGCTCACCGGTCAGGTGATCGATGTCCTGATCGACAACGCGATCCGACACGGTGCCGGCGCCGTGACCTTGATGATCGACGGGCCGTCCGTGATCGTGATCGACCAGGGTCCCGGCGTGCCACGCGACCGGCTCAAGACGTTGTTCGACGGACCGGTCGACCCCGCCGCCCGACACGGTCGGGGTCTGCCACTCGCGAGGCGGCTGGCCCAAGTCGATGGCGCTGCACTCGATGTGATCGGCAATCACCCACTGCGCTTTCGCCTGCGGCTCGTTCGAGGCGATCGCGCACCGGTGGGCTGACATCGCGGGCCGACGCCCGACCGATCATGCCGTCGGAGGCTTCGCAAGTTGGTCCTCGCTCAACCGATCGACCCGGGCCGAAAACGCCATTCGCCGCCTCCAGAAGGCGGGATCTCTGGAGGCGGCGATCGGAAGGAAACACGATCACGTTGACAACACGGTGGTCAGCGACGCGAAAACCAGCGGTGCAATTCTCCGACAAATCGACCGAATCGACGCTGAGTGTCCGTTCGTCGTCCGGGCCACCGCTCACACTCACCCGGATGGTGCTGCCCTCGGGCGCACGCCCCTCGAGGATCAGCACCGCCGCACGGTCCCCGATCTCGCGCTGGATCACCCGCTTGAGCGGACGTGCGCCGAAGGCGGGATCGAACCCCTCGTGCGCCAGGAATTCCATCGCCTCGTCGGTGACATCGAGGGAGAGCCGCCGATCGGCCAGACGCTCGCGAACCCGTTCGAGCTGGATGTCGACGATGCGCCGCAGATCGACCTCGGTCAGTGATCGGAACCGGATCATGTCGTCGATGCGATTGAGGAACTCGGGCTTGAAGTGAGCCGCCGGATCACCCGGCAGGTTCGACGTCATGATCAGCACCGTGTTCGTGAAGTCGACCGTGCGCCCCTGACCATCGGTGAGACGGCCATCGTCGAGGACCTGCAGCAGCACGTTGAACACGTCGGGGTGCGCCTTTTCGATCTCGTCGAGCAGGACGACCGCGTACGGACGGCGCCGGACCGCCTCGGTGAGCTGACCGCCCTCGTCGTATCCGACGTAACCGGGGGGCGCACCGATCAAACGGCTGACCGAGTGCTTCTCCATGTACTCGCCCATGTCGATCCGCACCATCGCCCGCTCGTCGTCGAACAGGAACTCGGCCAGGGCACGGGCCAGCTCGGTCTTGCCCACCCCGGTCGGTCCCAGGAACATGAACGAACCGATCGGCCGATTCGGATCGGAGAGGCCGGCGCGGCTGCGACGGATCGCATTGGAGACGGCAGCGACGGCCTCGTCCTGGCCGATGACACGTTCGTGCAGCGAGTCCTCCAGATGGATGAGCTTGGCCGTCTCGGATTCCAACAGACGCGTCATCGGGACGCCGGTCCATTTCGACACCACCTCCGCGATGTCCTCGGCGTCGACCTCTTCTTTGAGCATCCGCTGGGTCCCCTGTAGCTCGTCGAGGTGACGGGTGGCATCCTCGATGCGGCGCTCGAGCTCGGGCACCCGCCCGTAGCGGATCTCGGCCGCCACGTTCAGATCGGTTTCGCGCTCGAGTTGGGTGCGGAGTTGCTCGAGCTCTTCTTTCAGATTGCGGATGGCGTCGATGGCCTGCTTCTCGCCCTCCCAATGTTCTTTCATGCGGGCGAGTTCGACGTTGAGCTCGGCCAGTTCGGCGTGCAGCGCATCGAGACGCTCCAGCGATGCGGCATCGCTCTCCTTCTCGAGCGCGACCTGCTCGATCTCGAGCTGCAGGATGCGTCGCCCGACGACGTCGATCTCGGTCGGCAGCGAGTCGATCTCGATGCGCAGCTTGGAGGCTGCCTCGTCGACGAGGTCGATCGCCTTGTCGGGCAGGAAGCGGTTGGTGAGGTAGCGATTGGACAGCACGGCGGCGCTGACGAGTGCCGAGTCCTGGATGCGCACGCCGTGGTGCACCTCGTATCGCTCCTTGAGGCCGCGCAGGATGCCGACGGTGTCCTCGACCGACGGCTCTCCGACGTACACCTGCTGGAATCGCCGTTCGAGCGCCGGGTCCTTTTCGACGTACTTGCGGTATTCGTCGAGGGTGGTCGCGCCGATCATGCGCAGCTCGCCACGGGCCAGCATCGGCTTGATCATGTTTCCGGCATCCATCGCGCCTTCGGCGCCGCCCGCGCCGACGATCGTGTGCAGCTCGTCGACGAAGGTGATCACCTGGCCGGCCGCGTCGGTGATCTCCTTGAGCACGGCCTTCAGGCGCTCCTCGAACTCGCCACGATATTTGGCACCTGCGAGCATCGAGGCGATGTCGAGCGCGATCAGGCGCTTGCCCTTGAGGCCCTCGGGGACGTCGCCGTCGGAGATTCGACGGGCGAGACCCTCGACGATCGCCGTCTTGCCGACACCGGGCTCGCCGATCAGTACCGGGTTGTTCTTCGTGCGGCGTGACAGCACCTGGATGACACGGCGGATCTCGTCGTCGCGCCCGATGACGGGGTCGATCTTGCCCTCGGCGGCACGCGCCGTGAGGTCTTGGCCGTACTTGTCGAGCGCTGCGAACTTCTCTTCCGGGTTCTGGTCCGTGACACGGTGGCTGCCCCTGACGTCACGCAACACCGTCAGCAACTCCTCGCTCGTGACGCCGAGGCGATCGTTCATGGCCAGCAGCAGGTGTTCGACCGACAGGTAGTCGTCGCGCAGATCCTTGCGGGCCTGCTCGGCGCGGTCGGTGACGGTGCTCAACTCGCGGCTCATCCGCGGTTCGGAGCCGCCGTACGCCTGTGGCAGCTTGTCGACGGCGGTCATCGCACGGTCGCGCACCATTCCGGGGGACTGGCCGAGCTTGGCCAGCACCGGTGCGACGACCGTGTCGTTCTGACCCGTGATCGCGACCAGCAGATGGTCCGGCGTCAGCTCGGGATTGCTCCTCGACTTGGCATCGTCGATCGCGGCCGCGAACGCCTCTTGGGTCTTGACCGTCCATGTTTTCGGATCGAACGCCATGTTGAAATCGTACCAGCCAATGTGAAATCCTGACACATATCGACTCAGGATTTCTGAGTGACGGGCAACGGTCTCGCTCAGTCCTCAGCGGGGACCGACACGTCGATCGCCAGCGCGGTCCCCGAAGTCGCGTATCCGGCGGCATCGACCGATTCGAAGAACGACACGACGCTCGGATCATCGGTGTCCACGAGGTGGGACACATAATTCGCCGGGTGGTGCCCGAATCCCTCGCCGCCGCCTGCGAAGACGTCGACGACTTGATGCTCGGTCGGTTGGCTGACCCCGGCATCGAGGGTGACCAGGTCGCCGACACCATCGACGACCCAGTCCGGGCGATCGATCGCCACACCGGCGGTGACCTGGGCGATCGAGGCGGCATTCCCGGCCAGGAAACCGACGCCGTCGGCCGCCGCACCGACCTCGTGATGGACGACACCGCCGAGGTGACCGACCGCTCCGATCGGGTCGAGGTCGACCACACTGTCGAAGAACCCCTTGCCCTGCTCGACGACGGCGGTGACGTGGCCGCGCCCGACCGCCTCGACGATGACCGCTGCGTCCCGATGGTTCTGCAGGACCAGCACTCGTGTCGACGAACCCACGTGGGCGAGTTGGGGTTCGGAGTGGTAGCCGGCGGCGACGACATGGGTGACGTCGAATCCGGCCGATCCGTTGAACGCCGGGTCGGCGGCGAGGTCGAGCGCCGTATCCGCGCCGTAGCTGTGACCGACGATCATGAGTTTCGCGCCGCTCGGCACGCCCGCTGCGATCAGGCCGTCCCACACCATCCGGCCATATCGATTGTCGACCACGGCGGTCGACTGGGCCGACGGGTAGGCGAACCGGTCCAGGTCGCGGACGGTCCGGTGACGATCGTCGAGGCCCAGGTGTGGCGACGACAGATCGGTGACGCCCGGCAACACGACCAGGTAGCGGCCGTCCGCCAGCCGCACGGTCTGGAACTCGTCCTCACGGATCTGGACCTCGTCCGCGGTGTCGGCCAGCGCGCGAACGATCAGATTGCGGCCGCGCTCGGCGGCGTTCGACCCGGAGGACGAGTACGGGGATCGTAGATCAGCGTCATAGGTCTCACCGTCGTCACCGAGGCGAGATGAGAAGGAGTATGCGGCCCACGACGTGGCGCAGGCATCGCCGAGTGCGAGCTGGACCGTGTGGCCGGCCTGCCTCCGAAATCGATCGATCGTGGCGGCGTCGGGCACACCGGAAACGTCCGACGACTCGGCGCGATCCGCGGTCAGCCGTACGAACGAAACGTTCACCCACAGTTCGGCGCTCGCCGTGGCGAGGCTTCGGACCACGGCCGGATGAGCGTCGCCCAACTCCAAGGCGGCGAGATCACCCTCGAGATCGAACTGGATGCGGAACCATGCGTCGGCGCGTTGGGCCCAGTCGGTGGCGGCCCGACGGGCCGAGTCGGTGTCGATCCAGAACACGCTCACGGATCGACCCACGAAGCAGGTGGTATAGGTGGCCCGACCAGGAGGCGCTCGTGGCCGACGAGTTCGCGATATCGCCTGACTGCGCGGGCGTACTGGGCACACACATCGGCGCGCAGCTCACAGACCCTCGCGAGCCTGGCCATCTCGTCGCCGGCCCCACGCAGATGGTCACGGGTGCGTTCGTTCGATGCATCGATCGTGTCCCGGACGAGGCCCTCGGCGACAAATCCGGGCCGCCACCTCGCGATCTCGCCGGCCTCCCGGAGCAGATGCTCGGCGATCGTCCGATACCTCTCGGCTGCACCTCGGTAGTCGCTCGCACTCGGCACGCCTCGAACTCCTGCGCCACACCGTTGTCGCCGGGAGAACGGGTCGTCCACCGCTTCGACGGGCACGGTTCGAGCCTAGGAACGCGTCGCGTCGCCGGCCATGGGGACGACTTCCCGGCGACCTCACGGCGCCGACCGACGGGCGGCACCCGAACATCGACCTCAGGGTCGACGACGCGACCCGAACAAACGGGAACTCGGGTCAGGCGAGTTGCGAGGCGCTCAGCACGAAGAGGTCGTCCGACGATGCCAGAACGGCGGGCAGGAGGCCCTGCACCGACGGAAGGATCTGTTCGCCGAAGAACTTCGCGCTGGTCAGCTTGGCGGCCCGGAACGTCTCGTCGTCGCCGGCGCCGGCGCTGACAGCCAGGGCCGCCTTGGCCAACAAGCCCGCGCACACCGTGGTGCCGAGCAACCGCAGGTACGGCACCGACGCACCCAGCAGCGACCGCGGATCGGACGGGGCGATACCGACGAGGTGCGACGTCGCCTCGCGCGCCGTCTCGACCGCCATCGACAACCGCGCCCCGAAATCGGAGAGCTCGTCGACCGCCGCCAGTTGCCCGGCGAAATCGTCGAACTCATCGAGCAGATCGGTCACCACGGCTCCGCCGCGCATCCCGAGCTTGCGACCTACCAGATCTGCGGCCTGAATGCCGTTCGTGCCCTCGTAGATCGCGGCGATGCGGGCGTCCCGGTAGTGCTGGGCCGCCCCGGTCTCCTCGACATAACCCATGCCACCGTGGATCTGTACGGCGAGCGAGGTCATCTCGTTGCCGACATCGGTGCACAAGCCCTTCGTGAGCGGGATCAGCAGATCTGCAAGTTCCTGCCACGACCGGGCGGCGTCGACATCGCCGGCACAGCGGGCCGCGTCTGCTTGATCGAGAGCGCCCACGTTCGTGTACACCAGGCACCGCATCGCGTCGATCCAGGCCCGCTGGGTCATCAGCATGCGCCGGACATCAGGGTGCTCGATGATCGGGCTGGAGGCACCGGCCGGCGCGCCGACCGCCCGGCCCTGCTGACGGTCCTGGGCGTACTGCAGGGCTTGCTGGTAGGCGCGCTCGGTGATGGAGAGCCCTTGGAGGCCCACCGACAGACGGGCATTGTTCATCATCGTGAACATGTTCCGCATCCCGTCGAGCTCGCCTCCCACCAGCCAACCGATCGCATCCTCGTAGGCCATCACGCAGGTCGGTGACCCGTGAATGCCGAGCTTGTGTTCGATCGAGACGCATTGCGCGCCGTTGCGCTCGCCGAGCGAACCATCTGCGTTGACCAAGAACTTGGGCACCAGGAACATCGAGATGCCCCTTGTGCCGGGAGGGGAGCCGGGCGTGCGCGCCAGGACGAGATGGATCAAGTTGTCGGCACAATCGTGCTCGCCCCACGTGATGAAGATCTTCTGACCAGTGACTCGCCAGGCACCGCCGCCGATGTCATCGGCCGGCACCGCCTTGCTGCTGACGGCGCCGACATCCGAGCCGGCATGGGGCTCGGTGAGGTTCATCGTGCCGGTCCACTCACCGGTCAGCATCTTGGGCAGATAGGTGGCCTTCTGCTCGTCCGATCCATGGGCGTGGATCGCGTCGATCGCGCCCTGCGTCAACAGGGCGCACAGCGAGAACGCCATGTTGGCGCTGGTGAGCATCTCTTGCACCCCGATCGCCGAGATCCACGGGAAGTCGGCCCCGCCGTAGTCGGCGTCGAAGGGCATCGCGCCGAACCCGGACTCGACCCACTTCGCGTACACGGGCTTGAAACTGGGTGGCGTCGTCACCGAGCCATCGGCGTGTCGAGTCGCGCCGATCGTGTCGCCGTCGCGGTTGGTCGGCGCCACGACCTCCGCCATGAAGCGTCCGACCTCGGCAAGCACCTCGTGGACGGTCTCGGCGTCGACGTGCCCGAACCGCTCGCTCGAAACGATCGAGCCGAGCTCGGCGACGTGATCCATCACGAACCGGATATCACGAAGGGGAGGGGTGTAGTCGCTCACCCCGACAGGCTGTCACAGACATCGCGCGACCTGAAAGCCCAGGTTGCTTTCGCGACGGCGGTGCCTGCTAAGTTCGCCCACCAACACCGAGTGCCATCCGTCACAACGGACGGAGGTATCGCCAACTGGGGACAACTTGGCGATCGTGAGGGGATGACATGACGCTGACCGAGCAGACGAAACCAGCAGCCGCCGGCGCGACCGGGGCAACCACGGTCGCCTCGCTGGCGCGCGACTGGGCCACCCGTACGCCGAAACAGGTCGCGATGCGCGAGAAGGACTTCGGCATCTGGAAGGAGTACACCTGGGGGCAGACCTGGGAACTGATCGAGCTCGCGGCTCACGGACTGCTGGAACTGGGGGTCGAGCCAGGTGACCGGGTGTCGGTCCATGCCGAGGATCGCCCCGAGTGGATCATCATGGACCTCGCCGCGGTCGCCGTGCGAGCGATCACCGTCGGGTTCTACCCCACCAACCCGGCCGCCGAAGTCGCATACCTGCTCCAGGACAGTGGGGCCTGCGTGCACCTCGCCGAGGACGAAGAGCAGTACGACAAGGTCGACGAGATCGGCCGCGCTGCGGTCCCCGACGTGCGCCGCATCATCTTCATCGAACCGCGCGGCATGATCGGCAAGGACGACGAACGGCTCCTGTTCTGGGACAGCTTCCTCGAACTCGGCCGCGAGCACCGGGCCAAGCATCCGACTGCGGTCGCCGACCGGATGGCTGCCGCCCGGCCCGACGACGTGATGACGTTGGTCTACACATCGGGAACGACCGGCCCCCCCAAGGGTGCCATGCTCACGAACGCCAACGCCTCGTTCTGTATCGACAAGATCGTGAACTCGGACGACCGGGTGCCCGGCGGCCCGCCCAATCCCAAAGACCAGATCGTCACCTATCTCCCGCTCTGCCACGTGGCCGAACGGATCTTCTCCACGTGGACCATGGTCGGCGCTGGACCCGTTCTCAACTTCGCCGAGTCGATCGAGACGGTCAACGAAAACCTCCGCGAGGTACAGCCCACCATCTTCTTCGCTGTGCCCCGCATCTGGGAGAAGCTCCACGCCCTGTCGTTGATCAGGGCCAACGACGCCAGCTGGTTCAAGCACAAGATGCTCGGTTTCGGGCTCGGGCTCGCGAAGCGAATCGGCAGGATCAAGGTCGCCCACGACGGCAACCACACGATGCAATCACGGGTACTCGCCGCGATCGGGTGGGTCGTCATCTTCCGGCCGATGCGCGAGCGATTGGGGCTGCGACGCTGCCGGTACGCCAGTTCGGGTGCCGCGGCGATCGCGCCCGAGGTGCTCGAGTTCTTCATCGGCCTCGGCGTGCCGGTGTTCGAGCTGTACGGCATGACCGAGAACGCCGCCGTCGCCACGGCCAACTTTGTCGGACGCATGAAGTTGGGCACCGTCGGCGAGCCCTACCCGGGCATCGGCTTCCGGATCGCAGAGGACACCGGCGAGATCCAGGTCAAGCACGACGGTGTCTTCAAGGGCTACTGGAACAAGCCCGACAAGACGGCCGAGACGTTCACCGACGACGGCTGGCTGATGACGGGCGATGTCGGCGAATGGGTCGACGGCACCCACGTCCGCATCGTCGATCGCATCAAGCACATCATCATCACCTCGGGCGGCAAGAACATCTCGCCGTCGGAGATCGAGAACAGCCTGAAGACGTCGCCCTATGTCAAAGAGGCGATGGTGATCGGCGAGGGCCGCAAGTACCTCACGGCGTTGATCGGGATCGAGATGGACACCGTCGGCGACTGGGCGCTGCGCCGCAACCTCCCGTACACCACCTACCGCGACCTCTCCGAGAAGCCCGAGGTGATCGAACTGATCGACCAGGTCGTGCAGCAGACGAACGAGAAGTTCGCCAGGGTCGAGAACATCCGCAAGTTCGCACTGCTCCCGAAGGAGCTCGACCACGAGGACGGCGAGTTGACAGCGACACAAAAACTCAAGCGCAGCGCGATGCACGAGGCGTTCGGCGAGTTGGTGGAGTCGCTCTACTGATGGCCAAGCTCAAGTTCAACACATCCGATCCCAGCCATCTCGTCGGACTCGCGCTGGTCGTCGGCGGTGCGATCTTCAGCGCCTACCAACTCGTCACCAGTCCCGACATCTTCCTCACCACGATGCTCAAGTCGTTGGCGCTCGGGTCGGTGTACGCACTGATCGCACTGGGGACCGTGCTGATCTTCAAGGCCACCGAGGTCATCAACTTCGCTCAGGGCGCGATGGCGATGATCGGCGCCCTGTTCATCTCGTTCATGGTCGCCGACGAGAACCTGCCGATCATCGGGTTCTTCTGGGAGATCCCCAACCCGATCTACAACATGAATGGTCCCGAGTGGCTCAAATGGGCCCTCAGCTTCATCGTGGCGCTCGGCTTCGTGGCGGTGTTCGGTCTGATCATCGAGCGGATCGCGATCCGTCCGATGATCGGCCAGCCCTTGTTCTCCGTCGCGGTCATCACGCTCGGCCTCGAGATCGCACTGAGAGTGATGGCCAACGACACCGTGAAGATCCAGTTCCGCAACATGAACGCCCCGTGGGGGTCGGGCGGATTCAACATCGGTGACGGCTTCGTGAACTGGGCCTACTTCGCCTCGATGATCGCCGCCGCAGTGGCGTTCGTCGCCGTGTTCTTCTTCTATCGCTCACGAATGGGCATCTCGATGAGGGCTGTCGCCCAGGACCAGGAAGCGGCGATGGCGCAGGGCATCAGCATCGGCAGGGTGTTCGCGATCGCCTGGGGAGCCGGCGCCGTTCTCGCAGCCCTCGGTGGCCTGTTCGCCACCCAGCCCCCGGTCAAACAGACCGGTGCCATCGATGCAGAGGTGGCGACGGTCGCGTTCCGGGCGCTACCGGCCGTGGTCCTGGGCGGCCTCGACTCGGTGCAGGGCGCGCTGGTCGGCGGCCTGATCATCGGAACCGCCGAGATCTACGCCGGTCAGTACCTCAGCTCGTACACCGACATCCTCGGATCGGGCTACCCCTTGATCGTGCCATATGTCGTCATGATCATCGGGTTGCTGGTGCGACCCTACGGTCTGTTCGGCACGCCAGAGATCCGGAGGGTGTGACCGTCATGGATCCCGATACCACAGACAGCGCGGCGCGCACGAACGATCGGCGGGAGGCCTGACATGTTTCTTCGACCGAACCTCTACACGAGCTACGAGCAAGAGTCACAGATCCTTCCGACGTACACGAAGAAGGTTCTGGCGACGATCGCGATCTTGCTGATGCTGATGATTCCGTTCGAGATCCCGATGATCACGACGGCCACCGACCTTCCGGTGTTGCGCAACATCCCGATCATCTCGAACGGGATCCCACCGTTGCGCTTCCTCGGTGACAACAACTGGCTGCGCGTACTCGACGAGGCGCTGATCTTCGCCGTCGCAGCTCTCGGCTTGAACATCCTGACCGGCATGGCCGGGCAGGTGTCGCTTGGGCACGCGTTCTTCATGGGTGTCGGCGCATATACGGGCGCTGTGCTCGGCGGCGTGGCGACCGCCAACGTGTGGGGTTGGAACCTGCCGATCTGGATCTGGCTGCCCGGCGCCGGCATCGGGGCCGCCGTCATCGGCATCATCGTGTCGCCCGTCGCCGTTCGATTGCGAGGCCTCTATCTCGCGATCGTCACGTTGGGTCTGGTGTTCATCGGGATCCACATGTCGAACACCACATGGGGCAAACACATCGCCGGCGACCCCGGCCTCGGTCGCGACTTCCCCACCTACGACATCCAGGTCTGGAAGGAAGAACCGCCACTCATTTCGATCGACGAGGACGGCACGTGGTTCGGCATCGACGTCACCGACAATCAGAAGAAGTATCTCTTCCTCCTCGTACTGTTCTTGTTCTTCATCCTGCTGGCGAAGAACATCGCACGAACCCGAACCGGGCGAGCACTGCAGGCCATCCGCGACCGCGACATCGCCGCCGAGGTGATGGGTGTCCCCGAGTTCAAGTACAAGCTGATCGCGTTCGCCACCAGTTCGTTCTTCGCCGGCGTCGGTGGCGCTCTCTTCGCGTCCTTCGCCGGCAAGCTGCCGGCCAGTCAGTTCAACCTGGCGTTGTCGGTCGAGTTCATCGCGATCCTGTTGATCGGTGGCGTCGGCACGATCAGCGGCACCATCATGGGTACGTTCTTCGTCGTCCTGACGCCGAAGTTCGTCGAGTCGTTCACCGAGTGGCTTGCCGACAAGACCGAGGGCACCGGAGCCAGCGCGAAGATCGCGGAGGTGATCATCTCCACCGGACCCGGCAACCAAGGTCCAGTCTCGTCTGCCACACAGACCCCGGGGTACCCGCTCAACGTCTTCGACTGGAACCTCGTGCTCTACGGTGTATTGATCATCATCTTCTTGATCTTCGAGCCGCTCGGCCTGTACGGCATCTGGGTGAAGATCCGCAACTATTGGAAGCGGTGGCCGTTCAGTTACTAGTTCGCGACGATCGGTCTTCGTGACCGAAGTCACGGTGCTCCATCGGCAAGACTCGTCGATGGGATACAACACAAGATGTGGGGCATCGATACCGGCGCCCCTCACACCCAAACCACCAGGGGGAATCAATGAGAAAATTGACCAAAGCGATCGTGCCGATCATGGCGCTCGCTCTCGTAGCAGCGGCATGTGGCGGTGACGACGACACGGCCAGTACGGACGCGCCGGACACCACCGAGGCGCCCGACACCACCGAGGCGCCCGACACCACCGAGGCGCCCGACACCACCGAGGCGCCCGACACCACCGAGGCGCCCGACACCACATCGGACGAGACGACGCCGCCGCCGGCGGCCGAGATCGCGACCGACTACGGCGTCACCGACGACGTCGATCCGGGTCGGCCTCAACGCCGACCTGTCGGGCATCTTCGCCCCGCTGGTCACGCAGATCGTCGCCGGCCAGGAGGCCTACTGGGACATCGTGAACGACAACGGCGGCATCGCCGGGCGTCAGATCGATCTCGAGATCATCGACAACGCCTACGACGTGCCGACCCACCTCGAGAACTACGCCACGATGGCCGACACCGGCGACACGGGTGTCATCATGTTCAGCCAGTCGACCGGCTCGCCCCACACCGCTGCCACGGCGGAGGATCTGGTGAAGGACGACCTCCTCGCCATCCCCTTGTCGTGGTACTCGGGCTGGGCCGACCCGGCGATCGGCGCCAACGTGATGGAGCTGTACACCAGCTACTGCCTCGAATCGATGAACGGCGTCGAGTACTTGACGAACACGTTCGACGCCACGACCATCGGCATCGTCTCGTTCCCGGGTGAGTACGGCCAGGACGGCGCCCAGGGCGCGAAGACGGCGGCCGAAGCACTCGGCCTGGAAGTCGTCTACGACGGCGAAGGCGCCGTGGTGCCCGGCTCGGATCAGACGCCGGTCATCACCGAGCTCGTCGCCGCCGACCCCGACATCGTGTGGGCCACCCTCAACCCGTCGACCCTCGCCGAAGTCCTCGGTGGTGCATATGCGCAGGGCCTGCGGGCACAGTGGTCGGGCAACTCGCCGACGTGGAACTACCAGCTGCTGGCCACCGACCTCGGCGCCATCGCCGACGAGGTGTACACGCACTCGACCTACACCGCCCTGTGGGGCGCGGTCGATACGCCTGGTATGACCGCGATGATCGAGGGCATGCGCGAGAAGCAGCCAGAGGCCGTGCTGTCGGACACCTACATCATCTCGTGGACCGAGGGCATCGCCACCAAGGCGATCCTCGAGCAGGCCGCCGCCAACGGCGACATGACCCGCGCCGGCGTCGTTGCCGCACTCCAGGACGTCAACGTCGACTTCCAGGGCCTGGCCCCGGATCAGACCTGGTCGGGCGAGCCGAACGACTTCATCGTTCGCGAGTCCTACCTGTACGACGTCGATCTGGCATCGTTCACACCCGGCGCCACGGTGTCGGACGAGGGCGGTACCGGCTTCATCCTGCAGGAAGGTCCGTACGTCGGCGAGATCGCCGCCAACTACGACTTCCAGGGTGCCTGCTTCGTCGCAGGCTGATCGGTCACACGTAACGCCATACACGCAATAGCACGGTGAGTTCGTGGGGGCGGGGCTTCGGCTCCGCCCCCACGGAACCACTGCCGAATCACCGAAATCTGAGTCACCGAAACGCACGGACGGAGCAAGCAAGGTGCTGGAACTCGCCAACGTCGAAGTCGTCTACAACGAGGTCATCCTGGTCTTGCGCGGCCTGTCGATCGAAGTCCCCGACGGCCAGATCGTTGCCCTGCTCGGCGCCAACGGGGCGGGAAAGACCACCACTCTGCGTGCGATCTCCGGCCTGCTCGACAACCACAACGGCGAGATCACCAAGGGCACGGTCACCTACAACGGCGAGGTGATCAACGGTAAGAAACCCAGCGACATCGTGCTCTCCGGTATCACCCAGGTGATGGAAGGTCGTCGGGTGTTCGGCGAGCTGACCGTCGACGAGAACCTCATCTGCGGCGGCATCACGATCAAGGACCGCGAGCAGAGCGACGCCGCCTACGAACGCGTGATGGACCTGTTCCCGCGTCTCGCCGAGCGTCGCAAGCAAGTCTCCGGGTACCTGTCGGGTGGCGAGCAACAGATGCTCGCCATCGGCCGTGCCCTCATGGCGAGTCCCAAGCTGCTCGTACTCGACGAGCCATCTCTGGGTCTCGCCCCCAAACTGATCGAGCAGATTCGCGACATCGTCGTCGACATCAACAAGCAGGGCACGAGCGTGCTGCTGATCGAGCAGAACGCCATGATGGCCCTGTCGATCGCCAACTTCGGCTACATCATGGAGACCGGCAAGGTCGTGATGGACGGGGATGCCAAGAAGCTCCTCGCCGACGACGACGTCAAGGAGTTCTACCTGGGTCTGCACGGCGAAGACGGAGAGAAGAAGTCCTTCAAGGACGTCAAGCACTATCGCCGCCGCAAGCGGTGGGCCTCATGAGGAACCGGAGGAGCACACCATGACCGCTTTGATCGAGGTCAACGACATCACGCTCCGATTCGGCGGCGTGACCGCGATCAACGGGGTCACGTTCGACGTGCAACCCGAGGAGCTGTTCGCGATCATCGGCCCGAACGGTGCCGGCAAGACGTCGATCTTCAACACGATCAGTCAGGTCTACCGGCCGCAGGAAGGCACGATCACCTTCCAGGGCGAATCGATCATGGGCCTGCGCCCGGACAAGGTCGCCCATCTGGGCATCGCCCGCACGTTCCAGAACATCGAGCTGTTCCCCCAGATGAACGTGATCGACAACCTGCTCACGGGGCGACACATCCGGATGAACGGCTCGATCTTCGACGGTGCGATTTGGCTCGGCAAAGCCAAGAAGGAGGAGCTCGCGAACCGCCGGAAGGTCGAAGACATCATCGACTTCCTCGAGATCGAACAGTGGCGCAAGCATCCCGTCGCCCTGCTGCCGTACGGTTTCCAGAAGCGGGTCGAGCTCGGTCGAGCTCTCGCCATGGAGCCGAAGTTGTTGCTGCTCGACGAACCCGTGGCGGGCATGAACCTCGAAGAGACCGAGGACATGGCGCGCTTCATCCTCGACATCAAACGCGAGCTCAACATCCCGATGATCATGGTCGAGCACGACATGGGCCTCGTGATGGACATCGCCGACCGCGTGATGGTGCTCGACTTCGGCGAGCGGATCGCCCTCGGCACACCCAACGATGTGCAGGCCAATCCCGATGTGATCGCGGCCTACCTCGGCAGCGAATTCGCCTGAGCCGTCCCGCCGGGTTCAGAGCCCTTCCATGACAGGGCGACCGACGCGACGCGTCCGTCCACGCATCAGTGCCACGACGGTGCCGGTGTCGTCGACGTCGACACCGGCCGTGATCACGATGTCCCACAGCGTCGACCGGCCGCTCGACCAGCGCTGATCAGCGGTCGCAGTGAGGACCTGACCGATTTCCACCGGTGCCAGCCAGTCGATCTCCGCGCTCGATGCGAGCGCCATCTCGTTGTCGGCATTGCTGGCGAAGGCCATCGCGCTGTCGGCGAGCAGGAATGTCATGCCACCGTGCAGGATTCGAAAGCCGTTGCACATGTCGGCGCGCACGGTCATCCGTGCCACCGCACGCAACGGGCCGGCCTCGACCAATTCGATACCGAGGGCAGCGGCAGAGGCGTCCTTCGCGTGCATGGCGCGGGCAGCAGCGTCGGATTCCATCGTGGCGAGATTACGGGGATCGCGACCGACACCGGCAATCGGCGCGGGATGGCGACGGGGAGGTCCTGGGCCCAATCCGTGCGCCAACGCCCGACCGCCATACCCCGTCGGTACTCTCGATGGGTATGTCCCGCGATCGCGAGCCCCACGTAGCGCAGGGCACGTGGCGTTCCGGGGCGCTCCACGTGTGGGGCTGGAACGGCGAGTCGCCGGCATCGGCCGCCTGGCTGTACGGAGGCTTCGGCAGCAGCCGGTGGAGCGGGCAGGAATCTTCGGGCTGGCACGACTCACCGATCTCGTACGGCGAGCTCGGACGCGTCCAACTCGAGTTGCCCGACGGCGGCCAGCGATCGGTGCCCGCCGTTCGCCTCGACCCGTTCGGAGCCGCCGTGTGGCTGAGCGACACGCCTCGTGGCAGCGAGCTCTCACCGTCGCTCGCATGGTTCGCAGCCCTCACCTCGTTCGCCGTTCGCCTGGTCGGCAGCCGCCGCGTCACCCCAGAGGTGGTCGACGAGGGCCCGTTCACGGTCGCCCGTTGGAGGCCGGTGCTGGAGTCCGAGCATCACGACGCGCTCGCCCACGCCGCCGCGAGCGCGCCGGCGATCTGCCGCAACGGCTCGCTCGCCACGACCGAGGACATCTTGTCGGCGTTGGTCGACGGGCTGGCCCGCGCGGTACTCCACCACGGCAACTGGCGTCCCGAGCTGGGACGAAAGCGCTCGGTGGAGGTACAGGCGCTGCGTGCCGTGTTCGCCGCCCTCGCCAAGCCCGACCCGGTCATCCGGTCGGGCAGCGAGGATTTCCACGAAGCGCTCGAAGATCTCACACGATCGCTCGAGCGTCACCGGCTTCGACTCGCGGGTGAGCCGGTCGTTCGCCCCCGGGTCCGACTCACCCTGCCCGATGACGCCCTCGATCCGTGGCTGGTCGAACTCGAGCTCGTCGACGACGCAGATCCCGGAAGATGGTGCACCGCCGACGACGTGTGGAACGCCTCGCCGAGGGCGCTCGATCTGGCTGGATCCGAGTCGCGGTTGGCGACGTTGCGTGACGAGGTCGACCAGCTCGCGGAGGTGGTCGCGACCCACGTTCCGTGCCTCGCCGACCTCGCGACCGAACACGAGCCGGCTGCGCTCGAGCTCGACCTCGAGCAAGCCGACGACTTCCTCGACGTGGCGCCCCACGAGTTGCTACGACTCGGCATCGAACTGCTCGGACCCGAACACCTCGTGCGCGCCAGCGTCAAGGTGCGTGGTATCGCCTCCGAGTCGCCCAAGGACGACCGCACCGCCAAGTTCGGCAAGGAGGCCCTCGTCGAGTGGAAGGCCAGCATCGACGAGACCCCGATCTCGGCCGCCGACCTGGCGCGCGCCGAGGCGGCCGGCACCACGTTGATGCGCGCCGGCCATCGATGGGTCCGCATCGATCCCGCCGGCCTGCGACGGGCGCGCGCCCTGCTCGAGGATCATCTGGCCAGCAAGGCACGGGTCGGCGCGATCGAGCTGCTGAAGTTGTCCGCGGGTCACTCGCCTGATGGCGAGACCCCGGTCGAGCTCGTGGCAGCGGACGGCGCCGAGGCATCGATCGAGACCAACCCCGTCGACGAGGCCTGGGTACGGTCACTGCTCGACGGACTGCCCGACGAACACCTCGTGGAGGCGAAGGAGTCGACCGAGTTCCACGGCGAGCTCCGTCACTACCAGCGGCGCGGCCTGGCGTGGATGCAGTTCTTGGCCAAGGTGGGTCTGGGCGGCTGCCTGGCCGACGACATGGGGTTGGGCAAGACAGCGACGGCGCTGGCGCACCTCGTCGAACGCCCCGGCCCGCATCTGGTGATCTGCCCGCTCAGCGTGGTGCACAACTGGGAGGCGGAGTCGCATCGCTTCACGCCGGGTCAAGCCGTGGTGGTGCATCACGGCGCCGGCCGACACCAGACCGAGCCGGCACTGTTCGGTCTGGCCGACGCCGACATCGTCATCACCACCTACGGCCTGCTGCCACGCGACATCGAAGCGCTCGCCGCGATCGAGTGGAACACGGTGGTGCTCGACGAGGCCCAGATGGTGAAGAATCCTGCCACCAAGGCCGCCAAGGCCGTGCGCAAGCTGACGGCGGGCCAGAAGATCGCCCTCACGGGTACGCCGGTCGAGAACCGCCTGAGCGAGCTGTGGGCGATTCTCGACGCGTGCAACCCCGGCCTGCTGGGCAGCCAGCAACGCTTCCGTGAACAGTTCGCCAGCGCGATCGAACGGAACAACGACCCGGAGGCCGCAGCTCGGCTGCGTCAACTCACCCAGCCGTTCGTCCTGCGCCGCACCAAGGCCGACCGGCGGCTGCTCCCCGACCTCCCCGACAAGATCGAACAGATCGCCTATGCCCAGCTCACCAAGGAGCAGGCGACGCTCTACCAGAAGATCGTCGACCAACTGCTCGTCGACGCGAAGGACCTCGAGGGCATGCAGCGACGCGGGCGGGTGCTGGCGGCGCTGCACGCGGCTCAAGCAGGTGTGCAACCACCCGGCCCACGCTCTCAAGGACGGTTCGCGTCTGGCGGGGCGGTCGGGCAAACTCAACCGGTTCGACGAATTGATCGACGAGTTGTTCGATGTCGGCGAGCGGGCCCTGGTGTTCACCCAGTTCCGGGAGATGGGCGATCTGCTCCAACGCCACGTCGCGGAACGCTTCGAGATCGACGCTCCCTTCCTGCACGGTGGAGTCTCGCGGGCCGGGCGCGATCGAATGGTGGCCGACTTCCAAGCCGGCGCCGGCTCGCCACTGCTGTTGGTGTCGCTCAAGGCGGGCGGCACCGGACTCAACCTCACCGCGGCCAGCCAGGTGATCCACTACGACCGGTGGTGGAACCCGGCGGTCGAAGATCAGGCCACCGACCGCGCCTGGCGAATGGGCCAGCAGCGCACGGTCAACGTCCACAAGCTGGTGTGCCAAGGCACCGTCGAGGAACGAATCGGACAGGTGATCGACGAGAAGCGTGCGATCGCGGACGCCGTGATCGGCACCGGCGAGGCGTGGCTCACCGAGTTGTCGACCGACGACCTCGCCAAGCTGGTGGTGCTCGAATGAGCCGGCCCCGTAAGCCCTACGGGCCCAAGCCACCCGGCCGGCTGTTCGGCACGATGATCAAGGTGCTCGCGGCCGAGCTCAGCGACCAGGGCCGGCTGTCGCGCGGCAAGCAGTACTGGGCCGAAGATGCCGTCGTCGACATCGTCGTCGGCCATGGGGCGGTCACCGCGGAGATCCAGGGCAGCCGACCGCAGCCGTACGTCGTGACGCTCGAAGCGGCGGCCGGCACGGGTGTGCCGACCAAACGCGACCTGTGGCTGCAGTGCACGTGCCCGGACGACACGGGAACCGGCTCGGACGCGTGCAAACACGCCGTCGCGGCCCTCTTCGCGCTCAGCGACGAGGTCACGATCGAGCCCGAATTGGTCGAACGGTGGCGCAACAGCCGCCGTCAGCCCCGCACCCGCGACGCCGTCTCTGTCACCGCCCTGCCCGACCGGCACACCGACGACGAGACCGAACCGGATGACGACGAGGTCGACCGGGATGATGTCGACGAGTCAGGTCCCGACGCCGAGATCATCGAACTGCACCCGCGGCATCGACACCGGCCTCGACAAGATCTCGGTCCTGCTCCAGGCACCGGCCGGTGCACCGCCACCGACGGTTCCCCGACCCGTCCCCGATCGAGCACCGCGGCATCCACGACCCGCTCCTGCGCGAAGTTCTCGACGACGTCTTGGACAACCTTGCGATCCGCTGGGAGTAGCCGGCCGGAGACCGGTCGACCGGCCAGACAGTTTGCGGTGTCGTCAGCTCCCGGTGAGATCCTGGCGCAGCTCGCGCTTCATGAACTTGCCGTTGGCATTGCGCGGCAGCATGTTCCCGGCGGAACCACACCCTGGCAGGGATCTTGAACTTGGCGATCCGCTCGGCCAAGAAGTCGGCGAGCTCCTCATCGCTCAGGTCGACGCCCTCCCGCGGCACCACGGCCGCGGCGACGACCTCACCCAGCCGATCGTCGGGAATTCCGAACACCACAGCCTCTGCGACCGCCGGGTGTTCGTAGATCGCTGACTCGACCTCGGAGCAGTAGATGTTCTCGCCGCCGCGAATCACCATGTCCTTGGCTCGATCGACGATGAACACGAACCCGTCCTCGTCGATACGGGCGATGTCGCCCGTATGGAACCAACCATCGCGGATGCTGTCAGCGGTCGCATCCTCGCGGTTGAGATAGCCCTTGATGACGATCGCGCCGCGCACGCACAGCTCACCGAGTACGTCCGGTCCTGGCTCGAGAACGGCGCCGTTCTCGTCCTCGAGTCGCGCCTCCAACGTGGGAACGACCCGCCCACACGAGGCGGGCTTGTCGGTATAGAGCTTCGCCGAATTGGCCGTGACGATGCCGTGCGTCTCGGTCAGGCCGTAGCCGGTCGTGGGTGCTCCACCAGCGAGCGACCGGTCGATCTTCTCGACGAGATCGGGCTGGAGTGCGGCACCCCCACCGCCCATTCCCTTGAGCGACGACGTGTCACGCGTCGTCCAATCGGGATGCATCAGCAACTCGCGGCTCATGGTCGGCACACCCGAGAAGTTGGTGACTCGCTCGCGCTCGATCAGCTCGAGGGCTCGGGCCGCGTCCCACTTGTACAAGAACACGACGGTGGCACCGGCCAAAGTGCTCGGCTGCAACAGACAGTTGTTGGCCGTCACGTGGAACAGCGGTGTCGGAGCCATGACCACGACCGGGGACGGAGCCCCCGGACCATCACCGGAAGCTTGTTCGACCGGCAGGTCGCCGGCCGCCACGGCCTTGGCCTCGGCGAGCGAGCTCGCCACACCCATGAACGCCACGTTCATGACGTTGTGGACCGAGCCACGATGGGTGAGCTGGGCGCCCTTCGGGGCACCGGTCGTACCCGACGTGTAGAAGATCGTTGCGTCGTCGTCGGGATCGATCTCGGCATCCGGCAGACCCTCCGGAGCGCTCGCCGGAACGACGACATCGTTCCAGTGCGCTGCCTCGTCCGGCAGTTGACGATCACTTCGGACCGCGATCAGGTGCAGGGGATGCACAGCGCGCAACGAATCGAGCTGCGACAGCACCCGTTCCACCCGCTCGTCGTCGGCGATCAACACCTTCGGGTGCGAGTCGGCGAGCCCGAAGGCCATCTCCTGACCGGTCCACCAGGCGTTCATCCCGACCGCTGCGGCACCGATCGCCACCGTTGCCCAATACGCCACCACCCACTCCGGATAGTTGCGCATCGCGATCGCCACCCGGTCTCCCCGACCGACCGCGATGTTCATGGCGCAGCAAGTGGGCGAGCGCCCGGACCTGGGCGTCGATCTCGGCATACGTGTAACGCTCGTCCTCGAACACGATGTACGGCTTGTCGCCGTTGAGAGTGGCGAGCTCCCACATCGCGCGCATGTTCGGCAGGGCGTTCGTGAACACCCGCATCGGGTTGCCGCGCACCTCGATCCGGGTGACGGCGAACGGAGCTCCGTCGGCGGTCAGTTCGGTCCATGCGGCGTCGTAGTGTTCGATCACCCCGTGAATCATGGCGGTTGAGGCTGCCGCCTGACGAACGGACGACGCGAATCGGACCACGGGAGCCCGACGACGCACGACACTCGAGCAAGGTGCGACGGAATCAGGGGTCCGGTCGTCTCAGCCGACGAGGTGACCGACGACCAGACCACGCAACTGGTCGATGTTGACGTTCTTGGCCGAGCTGACCCACACGATGTCCCCGGTTTCGAGCATGCAGCCGGCAGCCAGTTCGTTCTTGCGGGTCCGCCGCTTGGCCGACTTGACCTTGTCCATCTTGGTCGCCACCACCGTGTGTGGCACCTCGTTGTCGCGCAGCCAATCGAGCATCTGCACGTCGAGCGGCGTCGGCCCGATCGGGCCGTCGACCAGCACGAACACCATCTCCAGGCCCTCGCGCTCGAGTAAGTACCCCTCGATCATCGCCCCCCAGTCTTTGCGGATGTGCCCGGGGACCTTGGCATAGCCGTAACCCGGCAGATCGACGATCGTGCCACCCTCTACGTGCTCGAACAGGTTGATCAGCTGTGTGCGACCGGGGGTGTTCGACACTCGCGCCAGCTGCTTCTGGTTCGCCAACGCGTTGATCAGCGAGGACTTGCCGACGTTCGAGCGACCGACGAAGGCGACCTCGCGATCGCTCTCGGGAAGTTGATGGGTGCGGCTCGCTGACGACACGAACCGAACCTGGAGTGGTCGGCCCGACATGAAACGCAGTGTACGGCCGACAGTTGCCGACATCCGGTGGCCATTCGCATCGAGTGCGGCACGATCCTCAACCGGCGATCAGCGACGCCAGTGCCCACACGGCGGCGATCAGACCGAGCCCCGCGTACAGCAGACTGCGACCGATCGGAGCGCGCTCGAGGAGGTCCTCGTCCCGTCGGCGGTCGGGCGGCTTGACGATCGCGAGCAGGTTGCCGGCGAAGAGTGCACCGCCGAGCGCCAGGAGCAGCCAGAGGATCAGATCCTCACCGAGAAACATGTCTGCCATCATGGCGCACGGACGCCCGTGCGACACTGACCACGTGACCGACGTCATTCACGTGTTCGAAGCCTCGACGGCCCAGCTCCAGTTCGCCGACGGCCACGAGTACTCGGCAGCCGAGCTCGCCGACGAGGGTCGCCGCGTCGCGACGTGGCTGACCGAACGAGGTGTGCGACACGGCGACCGGGTCGGGATCCGGTTGCCGAACGGTCCCGATTACGTTCGGCTGTTGTTGGGCTGCGCGGCCGGCGGGTTCGTCGCGGTCTGCGTCAACGTGCGCTACAGCTCGGCCGAGGCGTCGGAAGTCATCGAACGAACCGCGGCGCATGTGATCGAGCTCGACGGGGGTGCCCACGGTTGGCGCGTTCAGCGACCGATCGAGCCGATCGGTGAGCCTGGCGACCCGTTCGCGGTGTTCACGACCTCAGGTACCACCAGCCGGCCGAAGCTCGTCCTCCATCGCCAACAATCGATCGCCGATCATGCCCAGGACGCAGCCGCCGGCTTCGGATACGGGTCCGATGACACGGTGCTGGTCGTGATGCCGCTCGGCGGCACCTTCGGCCTCACCTCGCTCATGGCCGCGGTCGCCGGCGGCGGGCGCGTCATCGTCGCCGACTTCGACGTCGATGCCACCGCCCGGCTGATCGCCGGCGAACAGGTCACCTGCGTCAACGGCAGCGACGACATGTTCCACCGCCTGCTCGAGCACGGCGCCGACCTGGCGTCGATCCGGCTCGCCGGTTATGCCCGATTCAACACGAGCCTCGACGGCATCGTCGAGCGGGCACAGGCTGCGGGAGCGACGCTGACGGGGCTGTACGGTATGAGCGAGGTGCAGGCGCTCTTTTCGGTGCGTGATCCGGCGGGAACGGTTCGAGCATCGCTCACGAGCCGGCGGGACATTGGTGTCGCCCAGCGCTTCGTATCGGGTGGTCGACGGTGAACTGCAACTGCGCGGGCCGAGCCTGTTCGCCGGATATCTCGCCGATCGGCGGTGAGCGCATCGACGAGGCGCTCACGAACCGACATTTCGATCAGGGTTGGTTCCGAACCGGTGACCTCGCCGAACCGGACGGTCCACGGACGTTCGAGTACGTGGCACGGATGGGCGACGTGTTACGCCTCGGCGGCTTCCTCGTCAGCCCGGCCGAAGTCGAGCAGGTCCTGCTGCAGCTCGATGGTGTGGATGCGGCTCAGGTGGTAGCGGTCGATCGGCCCGGAGGCGCTCGCCCGGTCGCGTTCGTGGTCGCACCCGGCGGCGTCGACGAGAACGCGGCGATCGTCCACTGCCACGAACGACTCGCCCGCTACAAGGTGCCGGTCCGGGTGATCGCGATCGACGAGTTCCCGACCACGCCCAGCGCCAACGGTACGAAGATTCAAAAGGTCAAACTGCGTGCCATCGCGGCCACCGCGCCCTCGACGACTCGCCATGACCCACGGATCGGCCGACCGGATCAATCGATGCGGTCGCCGGCGAGGTGGCCGCGCCGGTGCCCGCCCTGCCAGTCTTCATGCACCGGCACGTCGCTGACTCCACCGAGGATGTCGAGCTGCGGCCGTTCGCGCAGACTGCGCTTCATCTCGGCGAATCCTGGGAACCGAGCGAGCGTGGTGACCGCGTCCCACAGCTCGCCCGCCTGCTCGTCGCTCGGGACGCGGGAGATCACCGGGCCGAAGAACGACAGACCATCGGGGGGCTGGAACGTGATGATCGGCGTGCCCACGTCGCGGCCGGTGCGACTCAGCGCCAGCTCCGATTCGGCGTCGAGCAGCGTCGTCCCACGACGTGTCGTCGAGCGCCTCGGCGAAACGAGCCGGCAGGCCGGCGGCTGCGAGCACGTCAACCACATGATCGGTGGTGCTGAGATGATCGCGCATCCCCGAACCCTTGGGCAGGTCCCAGTAGCTGTGGCCATAGGCCGAGACGACCGGACCCAGAGCGTCGCGACCGAGCTCGTGGCGGATCGCTGCCGCGACCCGCAGCATCCGCAGACCGGCCGTGTGGCTGAACTCGTACTCGGGTGGGAACTCGGTGGCATAGTCCTTGTGCTGATTGATGAGGCGCAGCGAGATGAGACGCCAATCGACACGGAAGTCACGTTGAGCGGCGACCTTCACGATCCAGCGCGACGTGATCCATGCGAACGGGCAAACCGGGTCCCAGAAGAACTCGATGTCGTACGAGTCGTCGGAGACAGGGGGTTGCCGTGATGTCACCGGTCAAGTGTGGGTGGAAACGACACCGACGCCAACCCGGGTGGCGATCGGTCGGCCGCGCTGAGAAGGCGATCGGTCGGATACTGATACCGGCCCGACGTGGGCGTCGTCGCAGCCCTCGACGAGCCGTCGTCGGGCGAGGCCCTGGCCTCGGCCATCAGATGCCCCGTCGAACTAGGTCGCAGTCCAACCAGTCGTGGTTCGAGCGTTGTCGAGCGCCGGGTGGACCGAGCCCACCGACGAGCCCTGACTCGGCGGCGTCTGCATACTGCACCAACGATGGGCGAGATAGGTCCCACCGATCACGATCAGCACGTCGCCGACGCTGAACACGTTCGCCAGCGGCCAGCCGGCAGGGATTGCGAACACGTCGCCGAGGAACGCCAGGCGGGGCGACGACAACGCTCGCGAATTCTCGAAGACATCCGGATCGAACTCGGGGAGTCCTGCACGTCGCCATGCGGCGGCATCGGCCGGCATCGTGCCGCCGTTCGCGGTGATCGCGATCAGATTGCAGGCGGTGCCCAGCACCGATGATCCAGCTTCCCGGCACCCGGCGGTTGCGCCAGAGGAACGCCACACAGAAGCCGTACGAGACCAGGTGCAGGCCATTGGACGCCCAGAGCGGAAGGTCTGCCCCGAGCAGCTCGAAGACGACGACCTGCAACAGGATCGCCACCCAGACCAGCCAGAGGCCGTCGAGGCTGAGTTGCGCGAACCGGGTGATTCGATCCCGGTTGTACAGCGCCGACGCGACACCGACCGCTGTGAGCACGAGCACGATCATGCGACGATCGACTCCCGGGATCACTCGACGGTCGGCGCCGTCGTCCTGAAACGCCACCCGGCGACCAGCGTCCGCAACTGGTCGAAGGGAACGGGTCGGGCGATGGCGTACCCCTGGGCATAATCGACGTGCAAGCCTTCGAGGGCCTCCATGATCTCTTCGGTCTCGACACCCTCGACGACGACGTCCAGGCCGAGCCCGTGCCCGAGTTGGGTGATGGTGCGCACCACCAACTAGGTCTTCGTGCGACGCGACGATCTGCTTCGTGAAGCGCTGATCGATCTTCAATCGGTCGGCACGGATCTGGCGCAACGAGCTGAACGAGCTGTAGCCGGTACCGAAATCATCGATGGCGAATCGGACGCCCGCGTCGCGCAATCTGGCCACGGTCAGACCGGTCCGTTCCGGATCGTCGGCGATCGCCCGCTCGGTGATCTCGAGTTCCAGACGATCGGCCGGAAAACCGGTGTCGCCGAGACAGCCCAGCACCACACCTGCGAACCGGCGCTGCAGCAGGCTGCGCGGCGAGATGTTGACGGCGAGCGAGATGTCGAGATGGTCGAACTCCAAGATCTCGGCCATCGAGCGTCGCAACATGAACTCGGTGAGGTTGTCGATCAGATCTGTCTGCTCGGCCATGGCGATGAAGTCGTTGGGCGGGATCAACCCGTGCCGAGGGTGCTCCCAGCGCACGAGCGCCTCGACGGTGTCGATGGCGCCGGTCGCCATCGATACCTGCGGCTGGTAGTGGGCGATCAGTTGATCGGCGGCGATCGCCTTGGCCAGCTCCGAGAGCAGGTCGATGCGGCCGGTGGCACCCTGACTCGACGATTTCGCTCGAGGTGAGACGGTCGATCCGTAGTGCACGACATCGGTTTCACTCTGTTTGGCGCGGTACATGGCGAGATCGGCCGCCGCGAGGAGATCCTCGGCGTTCGTGCCGTCGTCGGGTCCGATGGCCACTCCGATGCTGACCGACACCGACAGTGGGAAGCCCTGGATCTCGAACGGTTCGGTGAGCTGTGCGTGCAGGACGGCGATCGCCTCCTCGGGCGTGATGCCCGATTGCGGACCGGGAATGACGACGGCGAACTCGTCGCCACCCAACCGCGCAGCCGAGGCGATCGGCGGCAGCAATCTGTTCAACCGCTCGGCGAAGCTCGACAGCAATGCATCACCGACAGCATGACCGAGCGAGTCGTTGATCTCCTTGAATCGATCGAAGTCCATCACCAACACGACCGTTTCGTGTTCGCTGCCGGCCACTCCCACGGCCGAGTTCAACCGCTCGTCGAAGACCCGCCGATTGAGCAGGCCCGTGAGCGGGTCGTGGTTGGCATCGTGTGCCCGCTGGAGCGAGTTGCGGGCCGATCTGATCACGATGTACGAGGTCGTGGCGAGCAGCGGAACGAGGACGAAGCTGTAGTCGACGGCAATCACGAACACCGGCGCCAGCGACAGGAGCGCTCCATCGGCCGTCATGCTCAGCGCCAGCCCGGTTCGGAAGGTCGCGAAGAAGCCCGCTCCCGTGTGGAGACCGATCACCACAGCTGTGAGCACCCCGTTGAGAATCAGCATCGTGGCCGCAGCGGCAAGGATCCCGAGACCCCACTCGAGCGGGATCCGGTCGAGTTTGGTCATCGATCCACGCAGACCGAACAATTGCAGGACCAATGCGCCGGCGGACATGGCGAGCGCAATCTGCGATGCGTTGAACACCACCATCCGAGCGGGGTTCTGGAGGCGCAGATCGACGATGATGTTGGCGATCACCATCACGATCAGGGCGCCGACGGGCATCCCGAACAGCATGAGGGCGAACGCGAACGTCCACCCGGGCGACACCTCGCCGTTGTCGCCGAAACGCATCGAGAAACTCGGCTGCGTCTCACCCAGCAGCAACAACACCGCGAAGAGCCCGAAGATGGCCCAGTTCGATTGCGAGAAGAAGTACGTGCGCTGCACGACGACGAGCACGGTCGTCATCGAGAACGCCGCTACGGCGACCGCAGCGACGTACATGAGGACATGCCGATCACGGTGGGAATCGCGCTCGTTGACGGTCATCGATCGATCCCAGATCTGGGGGACACAAGGACGAGGAGTGAGCGTCCGGGCTTGGCTCGCAAGCCCGGACCGATCACGTCAGCGCCACTTCCACGGCGCGCCGACAGCTGCGACGAGCGCCACGACGGTGCCCACGGTCGCGGCCGCCTTGTATGCCGGCGCGGCGACGCGCCATTTGATGGTCTTGCGAACCTTCGACATGGAGGGTTCTCCTGTTCCGCCCCGAAGGGTTGAGTAGTCGGAGGCACCACTGCTGCCTCCAGCAGCCCGACGGACCGCCATCATCGACATCGGTCATGTCGTTGTTATCTTGAACTACTTTGCCAAACCTTGACGAAGCGCCCGTGGTGGACGTCCCTCGGTGCCGGAACTGCCCGTCATGCCACGGTCGAGCGATTGAACTTCCGGATCGACAGGGCCGCGAACACCGCGATGATGCCGAACGACCACGCCAGCGAGTAGACGGCGTCGTTGCCGACCGGATTGCCGTTGTACAGGGCCCTCGCCGCGTTGGTGACGATCGTGAACGGGTTCGCCTCGGCCACCACTTCGAGCGGCGCCGGCAGGGTGGAGGGGTCGATGAACGCGGACGACACGAACGTCATCGGGAACATCCAGATGAAACCGGCCGAGTTGGCGGCCTCGACGGAGCCGACGGACAGACCGATCAACGCCTGGACCCAGCTCAGCGCATAGCTGAACAACAGCAGCAGCAGGGTTGCCAGCAGCGCCTCGAACCAGCTGCCCAGGAACCGGAACCCGATCAGGAACGCAACACCGAGCATCACGAAGAACGTGAACAGGTTGCGCACGAGATCACTGACCGTGCGACCGATCAGCACCGCCGAGCGCGCCATCGGGAGCGAGCGCAGACGATCGACGAGACCCTTGCTGAGATCCTCCGCGAGGCCGATGCCCGTGAATGCCGAACCGAACACGAGCGATTGGCTGAAGATGCCAGGCAGCAAGTACTGGTCGTAGTTGTCGTAGCCGGGCACCTCGATCGACCCGCCGAACACATAGACGAACAGGACGACGAACATGACGGGCTGGATCGCCGCGAAGATCAGCAACTCGACGTTGCGCGGAATGATCCGCAGATGGCGCTCGGCTTCGACCCACGAGTCGTGCAGGGCCAGCGTCAATCGCTCCATCACGCCACCGCTTCCTGCTCTGCGTCCGCTGGACGACCGGTCAAGGTGAGGAACACGTCGTCGAGCGTCGGGCGCCGTACCTCGACGTCGAGGACATCGATGCCCGCGTCGTCGAGCGCCCTGATGACACCCGGTACCACCCGATCGCCCGAACGGATCGGCGCCGAGAACGAGCGGTGATCGTGCGAGACCTCGATCTCCCCGGTGCACAGGGGCCGCAACGCGGAGACAGCGGCGTCTCGGTTCTCGGCCCGCGCGATCGACACGGTCAACCGATCACCACCGACGCGATCCTTCAATTCGTCGGACGTACCGTTCGCGATGACCCGGCCGTGGTCGATGACGATGATTCGCTCTGCCAGATGGTCGGCCTCGTCGAGGTACTGCGTGGTCAGGAGCACCGTCGTACCGTCGGACTCGAGCTCCTCGATGAGTGCCCACATGGCCAGCCGGCTGCGCGGATCGAGGCCGGTCGTCGGCTCGTCGAGGAACAGCACCGAGGGGCGGGCAATCAGGCTCATCGCGATGTCGAGCCGCCGCCGCATGCCACCGGAGTAGCCCTTCACCAGTCGGTTGCCGGCGTCGACCAGATCGAATCTCTCGAGCAGCTCAGAGGTTCGAGACTTCACCTCGGCTCTCGGGATGTGGAACAACCGGCCGACGAAGTCCATGTTCTCGCGACCGGTCAATCGCTCCTCGACAGCTGCGTATTGGCCGGTCAGGCCGATCCGTTCGCGGACACGGTGCGGATCGGCGACCACGTCGACACCATCGATGAACGCCTGGCCACCGTCGGGGCGCAACAAGGTGGTGAGGACGCGCACCGCAGTGGTCTTGCCCGCTCCGTTGGGGCCCAACAAGCCGAAGATCGCCCCGCGCGGTACGGCCAGGTCGACACCGTCGAGGGCGACGGTGTCACCGAAACGTTTCACGAGACCGCAAGCATCGACGGCGAGGTCATCAGACATGCCCGCCATTGTGCCGACCAGCCGGTCCAACCGGACGTCCGTCGACGCTCAGACGCTGCGGGCAGCGTTGTCGAAGCGTGTGTACTGACCGAGGAACACCAGCCGCTTGGTGCCGATCGGCCCCGAGCGGTGCTTGGCGACGATCACCTCGGCCGAACCCTTGTCGGGCGAGTCGGGGTGATAGACCTCGTCGCGATACAGGAACATGACGACGTCGGCGTCCTGTTCGAGCGAACCCGACTCGCGCAGGTCGGACAGCATCGGACGTTTGTCACTGCGCGCCTCGAGGTTGCGGCTGAGCTGACTGAGCGCCACGATCGGCACCTCGAGCTCGCGGGCCAGGATCTTGAGGTTTCGGCTGATCTCGCTGACCTCGAGTTGGCGGTTCTCGGAGTTGCCGTTGCCACCCATCAACTGGAGGTAGTCGATGACGATCAGGCCGATGCCACCGTACCGAGCCTTGATGCGTCGGGCCTTGGCACGGATCTCCATCACCGTGACCCGCGGGTTGTCGTCGAGGAAGAGCGGTACTTCGAGGCGACCGATCGCCTTGCCGATCTTGGCCCAGTCGGCCTCGGCAAGCTTGCCGGTGCGGATCTTGGTGCTGTCGACTCGCGCTTCGCTGGACAAGATGCGCTGCGTGAGCTCTTGGTGACCCATCTCGAGTGAGAACACCAGCACCGGCTTGACCGAATGCTGCGCGACGTGGGCCGCCATGCCCAACCCGAACGCCGTCTTGCCCATGGCGGGTCTGGCACCGACGATGTAGAGAGCGCTGGGTTGCAGCCCGGACAAGAGCTCGTCGAGGTCTTGGTAGCCGCTGGGCACCCCGGTGATGATGTCGCCACGGTCGTAGGTCTCCTGGAGGTGATCCATCACCTCGGGCAGCAGCTCCTCGATGGTGCGTGTCGAGTCGGTGACCCGCTGCTCGGCGACGTTGAAGATCTTGGTCTCGGCCTCGTCGAGCGCCTTGACGACGTCGTCGGGCTCGCCGTAGGCGAGCTCGGCGATATCGCCGGCGGCATAGATCAGTTGGCGCAGGAGCGCCGTCTCCTGAACGATCTTGGCGTAATGACCCGCCGAGGAAATCGCCGGGGTTGCATTCTGGAGCTCGTGCAACGCCTCGGGCCCGCCGACTTCGACCAGCAATCCGTTGCGACGCAACTCGTCGGCGACCGTGACGGTGTCCGCCGGCGATGCCGTCGAGTAGAGCGCCCGGATCGCGTCGAAGATGTGGCGGTTGGCGGGCCGGTAGAAGTCCTGCGGATTGAGGCCCATCTCGCTGACGACTCCGATCGCGTCACGAGACAGCAGCATCGCCCCGAGAACCGACTCCTCGGCATCGATGTTGTGCGGTGGAACCCGACCGCGACTCGACGACGTACGCGAGCCCTGGGAGGAGCGATCGTCACGTCGCGACGTTCCGGCTTCGGTCTCGATGGGAAAGTATTCGTCGCCAGCCATGGGGAATCAACACTGCCTCACATTGGCTGTGGGGAGGAAGGGGTACAAGTCGGGAAATGTCGGGGATAACCCCCCGGTACAAGTCTGTGGACGGCCGGTGGACGCATGTGGACAACTGTGACAGGCGGGTGTGGCAGCCCGGCACGAAGTTCGGTGTGGCGAGCGACGGTGACGCCCGGACGCGCGACGGCCCCGCATCTCGCGATGCGGGGCCGTCGCGGTCGGAACGGTGACGAGAGCGTCAGCCCTCGGCCACGACGTCGACGGTGATCGGGAACGAGACGTCGGTGTGCAGCGAGGCGGTGACCGTGTGCTGACCGATGGTCTTGATCTGCTCGTCGATGTGCACGACCTTGCGGTCGAGCTTGATGCCGGTCTGCTCCTCGACCGCAGCGACGATGTCGTTGGAGGTGACGGAACCGAACAGCTTGCCCTCGATGCCGGCCTTGGCCGGGATCGAGATGATCTTGGGCACGAGCGTCGACGCGATCGTGGTGGCAGCATCGCGATCGCTGGCATCACGGAGGTCGCGTGAACGACGCATCTTCGCGGCTTGCGCGACGGCACCGTCGCTGGCCTTCATGGCCTTGCCCTTGGGCAACAGGAAGTTGCGAGCGTGGCCATCGGCCACCTCGACGATGTCGCCACGCTTGCCGAGGCCGTCGACATCGGAACGGAGGATCACCTGGATCATGAGGCGTCGCTCCCTTCGGCCACCATCTCGACGACATCGACCTCGATCGACTCGTCGACGACATCGGTCTCGACGACATCGATCTCGAGCTGGGCGTCGTTGTCCTCGCCGCGAGGCGGACGCCGGTCGCGGTCACCGTCGCGGCCGCGGCCGGGTCGACCCGACGAGGCCACCCGCTTCGCGTAGGGGAGCAGGGCCATCTCGCGGGAGATCTTGATCGCCTTCGCGATTTCGAGCTGCTGTTGACGGTTGTTGCCGCTGACCTTCATGTTGCGGATCTTGGCGCGGTCGCTCATGAAGCGGCTGAGCAGGTCGACGTCCTTGTAGTCGACGTACTCGACCTTCTCGATCAAGAGCGGGCTGGTCTTCTTCTTGTACTTGCGGGGATTCTCAGGCTTCCCGCGGCCCCGTTGGGGTTTCTTGGCCATGTGTCTTCAAGTCCTTCCTGGACGATTCGGGAGACCCGGACGATTCGTCGGGCCCGGAGATTCGGTCGATCACGACCGGAATCAGGCGTGGATGATCAGAACGGCTCTTCGTCGCCGTACACGGGATCGGGAGCACGGTTGGTGCCGCCGGAGCTGGCACCGCCACCCGAAAAGCCACCGTCGCCACCCGTGCGCTCGGTGCGTTCGACCTGGGCCTGGGCCCAGCGAAGACTCGGGCCGACCTCGTCGGCGACGACCTCGACGACCGAACGCTTTTCGCCGTCCTGCGTCTCCCAGCTGCGCTGTTCGAGACGACCGGCGACGATCGCACGCGATCCCTTGGTCAACGTGGCTGCGGCGTTCTCGCCGAGTTCACCCCAACAGACGACGTTGAAGAACGACGTCTGTTCCTGCCATTCGCCGTTCTGCTGGTAGCGCCGGTTGACGGCGAGACCGAAGCTGGCGACGCCGCGCCCACCGGTGGTGTACCGGAGCTCGGGATCACGGGTGAGGTTGCCGATCAATGTGATGGAGTTGGTTGCCATGGGTGGCTCCCTTCGTGGGTGCTGCTCGACACGGGGTCAGGCAGCGCTGACCACCATGCCGCGGCGCTCGGCCTCGGCGTCAGGCAGTCGGATGAGCTTGTGGCGGACGATGTCGTCCGCGAGGCGGAGCTGACGCTCGAGCTCGTCGAGGGCACCGCCCTGAGCGAGACATTCGACCACGAGGTAGTAGCCGGCTTCCTTCTTGTTGATCGGGTAAGCGAACGGGCGCTTGCCCCACCAATCGGGCTTGCCGTGGACCGAGCCGTCGACCTTGGTGATCTCGTCGGTGACGAACTTCATCCAGGATTGGGCTGTGGGATCTTCGACGTCGCCGTCGATGATCACCATCAATTCGTAAGCACGCATCATGCGTGTTGCACTCCCTTCGGACTGCGGCCGATGCTCGGGTCGAGCGCCGGCCTGAGGCCCCATCCATGTGATGGGGCAGGGTGAATATGACCCGGTGAGTGTAGCGGCGCCCCGACAGACATGCTCACAGCCTGCACGAGGGGTGTGACAG
>CAVOVK010000020.1:0-180149 GCA_963699815.1 uncultured Acidimicrobiaceae bacterium
TAGCCGGTGCCTTCCATCGTGCGACGAACTGCAAGCCCTCGTCGTCGCCGGTACCGACAAAGACGAAGTCCATGTCGTGGGCGTGCGCCGGGTTGACCGCACTCCAGGTCGTCGTTCCCGAGAACGTTCCTCGCAGGTGCCTCCGTCGTTGGTGACCACGCTGGTTCCGGCGACATTCGCCGAGCGTGGTCTCACCGTCTTCGGTGAACTCGCACGAGTTGATCGTTTCTGTCGTGCCGACAAGTCGTTCGTCCGAGACGTTCATCGTGCACTCGTACACGGCGTCCCGGAACCCGTCCAGGACGCCAGTGTCGATGCCGTCCTGGACGTCATCTCGTCGAGGCGACGGAACACATCGATGAAGCCATCTTGCACCACGTCCTCGGCACGTTGGTTGTCACCGATACAACCAGCCGGCCCGAGGGCCCGGCGTTGGGAATGCGGCCGGTCGTCAGCACCGCTACCGGCGATCGGCAGCGACCCTGAGTCGTTCCCGATCAGGGTCGATCGGCCCTGGTCGCGGCACCTCTGGGCTTCCTAGCGTGGCCGCAACGGAGGTGGTCATGGATTTCCAGGTGTCCGAGCAGATGGCGACCATGCTGGCGATGATTGCACGGTTCCATGGATCGTGAGGTGATTCCACTCGAAGGCGAGATGTTGTTCGGTTCCCCCGAAACGCTCGCTGCCGGCATCGCGGCCGCCCAGGAGAAGGTCAAGCAGATGGGCTTGTGGGCACCCAACCATCCCGTCGAGTTCGGCGGCCTGGGGCTGTCGATGGTCGACCACGGGCTGTTCGCTGAGGCCGTCGGCCGGAGCCCGCTCGGCATGACGGTGTTCGGCACCCAGGCGCCGGACGCCGGCAACATCGAGATCCTCCACAAGTACGGCACCGACGAGCAGAAGCGAGGTCTGGTTACGCCCGCTCGTCGAGGGCAAGATCCGCAGCTGCTTCTCGATGACCGAGCCCGAGACCGCCGGCTCGAATCCCACGCTGCTCGCCACGACGGCCGTTGCCGACGGCGACGACTACGTGATCAACGGACAGAAGTGGTTCACGTCGTCCGCCGACGGGTCGGCGGTGGCGGTGGTGATGGCGGTCAGCGATCCCCGATGCGCCACCCCACCAGCGAGCCAGCATGATCCTCGTGCCCACCGACACGCCCGGCTTCAACCTCGTGCGCAACGTGAGCGTGATGGGCCACGCCGGTTCGGGCCACGCCAGCCACGGTGAGGTCATCTACCAGGGCTGTCGCGTCCCGAAGACCAACCTGCTCGGCCCCGAGGGTCACGGCTTCCATCGTCGCCCAGGACCGGCTCGGCCCCGGCCGCATCCACCACTGCATGCGCTGGCTGGGCATCGCCGGTCGTGCCTTCGACATGATGTGTGATCGGGCCAACTCTCGCGTGATCGACCTCGTCGCTCCGGCGACACAGACACAGCTCGACGAACTCGTCGCCCGGGCCAGCGAGGTCCGCATCGGCGCCTCCGACACCGAAACCTATGCCCACGACGTCGACGAGCTCGTGATCAAGCTCGAGGCGCTGCACCAGGCGGTGGCGGAAACCAGGGAGCGATGATTCCCGAGCGCCGCGCCGCGAACGATGTGACCGCCGGATTCATCGTGGCGTGCGGGGGCACCCGAAATTGGGGCGTTCGACGGCGCCACCACGACCACACCGCTTCTCGATCCGCCCTCGACCGGTTCATCCACGACGTCGTGAGCGTCGCCACGTGAGCGGTCTGCTGAAGTCGAACGTCACCGTTGCCCTCGGGACCGCGTCGGTCCCCGTGTGACCGGCCTTCTGCGGATCATGCGTTCGGTTGGATCATCGGGCAGACCGCACTCAGCGACGCCTACCTGATCGCCAACGAGACCCCGAACATCGTGTACGACCTGCTGCTCGGCGGCCTGCTGTCGGCAACGCTGGTGCCCCTGTTCTCGTCGTTCATCGAGACCGAGGACGACGAGGTGACCAACGTCGTCATCACGATCTCGGCGACGCTCATGCTGGCACTGACGATCGTCGCCGTCGTCGCCGCTCCGTTGATCTTCCGGGTGTACACGCTCAACCCCGCCGGCGGACGTCGATCCCGACCTGTTGCGCACGGTCGGCACGCTGCTGGCCGGATCTTCCTGATCCAGATCCTGTTCTACGGGCTGACCGGGCTGGCGAACGCATTCTTGAACAGCCGCCGGCGGTTCTTCGGCGGCAGCGTGGAGTCCCGTTGCCTCGAACATCGTCATCATCGCGACGAGGCCCCCCAACTGGACCGCGGATGCGTACCTATCTATAACAGCAGCGGCCGCTCCGAGGAGCCGCGGCCGCCTGCACCGCTTCGATCTCGCCACGCGCAGTGATCGACACCGGCTTCGCGATCCGCAACAACAACGACCACGCGCCGTCCTTCGACGGCCGCATGCTCGCGATCAGCGACGAGAGCCAGGACGAGGGCCGCTCGACGGTCTACACGCTGCCCACGGCCGGCGGCACGCCCCGGCGGATCACCCCGAAAACCCGTCGCGGCTGGTCGCCCGATGGAAGTGGCCGAAGTCTATACTGGGCGGCCGCGATGGCGAGTTTCGACATCTACAAGATCGCGTCGGACGCAGCGGGGAGGAAGTGCGCCTGACCGACTTCAAGGGTCTCGACGACGGCAATCGGACACGGACGGGGAAGTAGATCTCACTTCTAACTCCGGTTTGAGCGGGAGGATGCAGCTCTGGCGCATGGAAGCCGGACGGTTGGGCCAGGAGCCGGTCACGAACGACGAGTACAACAAGCGTCCCGCACCTCTCGCTGAATGGGAAGCGGATCGCGTTCCTGAGCTACGGCAACGACGTCGCCCCGCCCGAGCACCCGTACTACAAGCGTCACGCTGCGGTTGATGCCGGTCGAGGGCGGCGTGCCGCGAGTGATCGCCTACCTCTACGGGGGCAGGGAACCATCAACGTGCCGTCGTGACTACGGGCGGATGCTGGCGTTCGCTGAGCAACAGCGACCTGAACTGAGCGGCGCCGGTCCGAACGCATCCGGCTCCACTCTCGCAGCCGCTGCGTTCGAGCGGTGGTCGAGCACGGTGGCCGGCTGCTCCGGCCCCTGTTACTTCTCGTTACTCGTTCCGGGGAACGGTGCGCCACGATTGGGGTCCAAGTAAACAGGTGAGTGAGAGTCTCACCGGGGAGGAGATCGGACACCCCTGAAAGTCCAAGCGCGGGAACGGAATTCTGGCCCCGCGAAAAGTCTATAACGTCCACCTTGGGTGGGCAAGCGAAGCTGCGGGCCGTAGCAGATGCCGAATCCCGAGCAGGCCTCGAAAGACAAGTCGCGGGCGCCGACTCACCCGTTTCATGGGGAAGGCCACGCGGTCCAGGAGTATCCGAGACGGACCCTGAACCGACCCGCCGGGTATGGGAACAGCACGCAGCGAAGGTTTCTGGATCAACGTGGGAGATCCGTCACGGGGAGGGGTCGCGACCCTCACGTCGGATGACAGCCTACCGCTTCTATCTGCTCTACGACAAGGTGTACCGAGACGACATTCTGATTCACGCGTATCGGCTGGTCTCGTAGTAATGAGGCGCGCCGGGGGTGGACGGGATTCGCTTTGAGGACATCGGAGGCGTGCGGCGGGAGGAGTGGTGGGCCGGCCTCAGGCCTACGGACGGAGACGTACAAGCCGCAGCCGGTACGACGAGTGATGATTCCGAAGCCAGGAGGCGGCGATCGGCTGCTCGGTATTCCGAATGTCCGGGACCGAGTGTAGACAGCTGCCAAACTGGTGCTGGAGCCGATCTTCGAGGCGGACCTGAGCGACAGCGCCTACGGCTACCGAGAAGGCCGCCGCAGCGCCCAGGATGCAGTCAGGAAGGTGCACCAGGGACTCCTGCGGTACGGATACACGGACGTGGTGGACGGTGACCTCAGCAAGTATCGAGCACCGATCCGCCGAGATCCAGCTGATGAAATCGGTCGCCCGACGGGTGTCGGACGGCAAGATGCTCTGGCTGATCAAGGCGCTGGCTCAAGACGCCTGTCGAGGAGAAGGACGAGCGGGGAATCGGTGCATGACAGGTGGGAAGGGCAGCCGGATGGGGACGCCGCAGGGCGGTGTCATCAGCCCACTGCTCGCCAACATCTACATGAACCGATTCCTGCGGGGGTCTTCGTCGAGCGAGGCAAGGATCGGGAGTTTGCCGCCCAGCTGGTCAACTATGCGGACGACTTCGTCATTCTCAGTCGAGGATGCGCGAAGGAGGCGCTGGAATGGACGGACCCGGGCGGCCATCGGGCTAGTCTGAACGAGACGAAGACGTGTGTACGGAACGGACGCCGGGAGCACTTCGATTTCCTTGGCTACACCTTTGGGCCTGGTCGCAGGACTGGGCGCGGAGATCTGGGCGCGAAGCCGTCGAAGAAGGCGGTGAGGCGACTGAAGGAGAGGGGTGCGGGTACAGCTTCGACCCAGCAACCTGGAACCGCTGCCGAGGTCGTACGCGCTCAATCGCCTTCTAGGCGGGATGGGCCAACTACTTCAGTCACGAGCACTCGGGTTGCTCATCGGACGATCGACTCGCATGTTTACGAACGATGCGCAAAATCCTCCTCTTCGGCCATGCTGACAAGGTGTCCACGCGGGGCATCCGCGCCTTCGGATGGGACCGGTGTACGGCTCACTCGGGCTCATCTCGCTCAAGGCGCGTCTTCGTGGCCGCGCTGCCGTGAGCCTGGCGTGAAACCAGTCGGAGACCCATGTCCGGTTCGATGAGCGAGGGCGGGAAACGGAATCGTCGATTTGCTCTGCTCATCGAACCGGACGTGCGGATTTGCCGCATCCGGCTCTCCGACTGGTTTCACGCCAGGCTCACGGCAGCGCGGCCACGAAGACGCGCCTTGAGCGAGATGAGCCCGAGTGAGCCGTACACCCGGTCCCATCCGAAGGCGCGGATGCCCCGCGTGGACACCTTGTGGCGTCGCCGAAGGAAGTTGCGCATCCGTTCGTAGACGTGCGAGTCGATCGTCCGATAGGCGACCGAGGTGCCTCCGTGACTGAAGTAGTTGGCCCATCCGCCTAGAAGGCGATTGAGCGCCCGTACGACCTCGGGCAGCGGTTCCAGGTTGCTGGGTCGAAGCTGTACCCGCACCTTCTCCTTCAGTCGCCTCACCGCCTTCTTCGACGGCTTCGCGCCCAGATACCAGCGGCCATCCTTGCGGCTCCGACCAGGCCCAAAGGTGTAGCCAAGGAAATCGAAGTGCTCCCGGCGTCCGTTCCGTACACACGTCTTGGTCTCGTTGAGGCTCAGCCCGATCGCCGCCATAACCCGGTGCGTCCATTCCAGCGCCTCCTTCGCGCATCCTCGACTGAGAATGACGAAGTCGTCCGCATAGTTGACCAGCTGGGCGGCAAACTCCCGATCCTTGCCTCGCTCGACGAAGACCCGCAGGAATCGGTTCATGTAGATGTTGGCGAGCAGTGGGCTGATGACACCGCCCTGCGGCGTCCCCATCCGGCTGCCCTTCCCACCTGTCATGCGCCGATTTCCCCGCTCGTCCTTCTCCTCGACAGGCGTCTTGAGCCACGCCTTGATCAGCCAGAGCATCTTGCCGTCCGACACCCGTCGGGCGACCGATTTCATCAGCTGATCATGAGGAATGGTGTCGAAGTACTTGCTGAGGTCCGCGTCCACCACGTCCGTGTATCCGTCGCAGAGTGCCTGGTGCACCTTCCTGACTGCATCCTGGGCGCTGCGGCCTTCTCGGTAGCCGTAGGCGCTGTCGCTCAGGTCCGCCTCGAAGATCGGCTCCAGCACCAGTTTGGCAGCTGTCTGCACCACTCGGTCCCGGATCGTCGGAATACCGAGCGGCCGATCGCCGCCTCCTGGCTTCGGAATCATCACTCGTCGTACCGGCTGCGGCTTGTACGTCTCCGTCCGTAGCTGCTCCCTGAGGCCGGCCAGCCACTCCTCCCGCCCGCACGCCTCGATGTCCTCAAAGCGAATCCCGTCCACCCCCGGCGCGCCTCCATTACTGCGAGCCAGCCGATACGCGTGAATCAGAATGTCGTCTCGGTACACCTTGTCGTAGAGCAGATAGAAGCGGTAGGTAGGCTCTGCCTTCGCCTTGGCGTAGTGCTGCAGGCTCCGGATCGTTTCCGGAGTTTCCAGACTCAGGTCAATCCCCACATCCTTGGCTGCTTCCAAAGCCCAGAAAGGCCCCGTCCCTCGACCGTCGTTACCGGCTTCGTCGGTACCATGGGCCTTTCCGACTTCCGCGGGCGTCGGTCTGTCATCCGACGTGAGGGTCGCGACCCCTCCCCCGTGACGGATCTCCCACGTTGATCCAGAAACCTTCGCTGCGTGCTGTTCCCCATACCCCGGCGGGTCGGTTCAGGGTCCGTCTCGGATCTCCCTGGACCGCGTGGCCTTCCCCATGAAACGGGTGAGTCGGCGCCCGCGACTTGTCTTTCGAGGCCTGCTCGGGATTCGGCATCTGCTACGGCCCGCAGCTTCGCTTGCCCACCCAAGGTGGACGTTATCCAAGGCTTCGCGGGGCCGGTTACCCGGTCCGAGTTTCCGCGCTTGGATTGCTTCCGGGGTGTCCGATCTCCTCCCCGGGTGAGACTCTCACTCACGTGTTTACTTGGACCCCAATCGTGGCGCACCGTTCCGGAACGAGTAACGAGAAGTAACAGGGGCGGAGGCAGCCGGCCACCGTGCTCGACCACCGCTCGAACGCAGCACTCGAGAGTGGAGCCGGATGCGTTCGGACCGGCGCCGCTCAGTTCAGGTCGCTGTTGCTCACGAACGCCAGCATCCGCCCGTCGGGCGACCACGACGGCACGTTGATCGTGCCCTGCCCCCCGTAGACGTAGGCGATCACTCGCGGCACGCCGCCCTCGACCGGCATCAACCGCAGCGTGACGTGCTTGTAGTACGGGTGCTCGGGCGGGGCGACGTCGTTGCCGTAGCTCAGGAACGCGATCCGCTTCCCGTCCGGCGAGAGGTGCGGGAACCAGTTGTTGTACTCGTCGTTCGTGACCGGCTCCTGGTCCCGACCGTCCGGCTTCATGCGCCAGAGCTGCATCCTCCCGCTGCGAACCGAGTTGAAGTAGATGTACTTCCCGTCCGGGCTGTACTCCGGTCCGTCGTCGAGACCCTTGAAGTCGGTCAGGCGCACTTCCTCCCCGCTGCCGTCCGACGCGATCTTGTAGATGTCGAACTCGCCGTCGCGGCCGCCCGTGTAGACCAGCCACTTCCCGTCGGGCGACCAGCCGTGGAGGTAGGACGGGGTTTTCGGGCGTGATCCGCCGGGGCGTGCCGCCGGCCGTGGGCAGCGTGTAGACCGTCGAGCGGCCCTCGTCCTGGCTCTCGTCGCTGATCGCGAGCATGCGGCCGTCGAAGGACAGCACGTGGTCGTTGTTGTTGCGGATCGCGAAGCCGGTGTCGATCACCGTCGATAGTCGCGTGGCGAGATCGAAGCGGTGCAGGCGGCCGCGGCTCTCGGAGCGGCCGCTGGTGTTGTAGATAAGGGCGCCGCCGTCGGCCGTCCAGTTCGGGGCCTCGAACGGCTCCGCGGAGCGCTTCACCACCTGGCGATCACGCTGACAGCTTGCTCGCGCAGCCGCTTGTGCTGGGCCTGGGCCTCGGCGATCGCCTGCTCGAGTTGCACCTTGGGGTCGGCACTCTCGTTGAACTTGCCGGTGAGCTTGGCGGTCGCGTACTTCCACCACTTCTTGACGAGCTTGAACATTCGCGAGCTTAACCGTTGCCTCAGCGGCCGCTCGCCGTGGGTAGACGACGACGGATCGATTCGAGTTCGGGTGACCTCACGGCGATCAGCACCGCTGTGTAGACGACGATGCCGACCACACCGCCCACGGCGAGCTGTGCGATCGCCTGCCACCCCGAGTCGGGGGTGACGTCACGCGTGATCACCCAGACGGCAAGGGCCATCACGACTGCCGCCAGCAGCATCCGCAAGGCGCTGGCCGCGATCGGGCGCAGCGAGAAACCGCGCACCTTGTACGACAGGATGTTCAAGACCCACACGGCCGACACCAGGTAGGCGATTGCAAACGCGAGGCCCAAGCCGAGCACGCCGTAGCGGCCGACCAGCACGAACGCCAAGGCGATGTTGAGGGCGTTCTCGCCGACGTTGACGATGAACGGCGTGCGCGTGTCGTGGTGGGCGTAGAACCCGCGGAGCACGAACATGTAGACCGAGAAGCCGACCAGGCCGAACGAGAAACCGGCCAGTGCATCGGCCGTGTTGTCGCTGCCTCGGGGCCGAAGTTCCGGTACTCGAGCAGCGCGCCCACGATCGGACGTCGCAACACGAATATGCCGAATCCGGCCGGCAGCGTGAGCAGTCTGATCAGGCGGATGCCGAGCGAGGTCTGCTCGATGAACGAGCCGCTCTTGTCCTTGCGGGCGACCGCTCGCGCCATCTCCGGCTGGAAGGTCGTCGAGATCGACACGGCCAGCAGACCGTGCGGCAGCACGAAGAACGTGAATGCCGTGAAGTAGGCGGTCGCATCGCTCGAACCCGGCTGGGCGAGATTGCGGATGAACACCGAGCGCCACCTGGTTGGCGACGACGAAACCCAAGCGTCCAGGCCGACAAGGCCAGCAGCTTGCGGACGACGGGGTGCCTCCACTTCCAGATCGGCCGGAACCGGAATCCGGTGCGGCCCGCGGCGATCACCACGATGATCGCCATCGCGGCGATGCCGCCGGTGGCTCCCAGCCCGAGCGTCCAGCGCAGGCGGCTGTCGGTGATCACGTCGCCCAGCTCCCAGGTCCTGGTCGCGCAGTGTCAGCAACGTGGCGATGATGACGAGGTTCGAGGCGACCGGGCTCCACGCCGCTGCGAAGAACTGGCGGCGGCTGTTCAAGAACGCGTTCGCCAGTCCGGTCAGTCCGTAGAACAGGATCTGGATCAGGAAGATCCGCGCCAGCAGCGTGCCGACCCGGCGCAGCAGGTCGGGATCGACGTCCGCAGCCGGGTTGAGGGTGTAGATCCGAAAGATCAGCGGTGCGGCGAACACGGCGACGACCGTGAGTGCCACCATCAGCGTCGCCGAGATCGTGATCACGACGTTGGTCGCCTCGTCGTCGTCGGTCTCGATGAACGACGAGAACAGTGGCACCAGTGTTGCCGACAGCACAGCCGCCGAGCAGCAGGTCGTAGACGATGTTCGGGCGTCTCGTTGGCGATCAGGTAGGCGTCGCTGAGGGCGGTCTGCCCGATGATCCAACCGAACACCATGATCCGCAGCAGGCCGGTGACGCGCGACAGGGCGGTGCCGCTGGCAACGGTGAGGTTCGACCGGAGCAGATTGCTCACGAGATGCTCACGTGGCACTCACGAGGTGCGGGTTTCCTCCACCGCTTGGTGCAACGCCTCCAGCTTGACCACCAGTTCGTCGACGTCCGTGGCGTAGGTGTCGGTGTCGATCGTGCCGACCAGTACCTCGCTGGCGCGTGCCACGAACTCGTCGAGCTGGGTCTGGGTCAGGCGCAGCGACGTCGCGGTCTCGGTGGACCGTTGCTTGAGTCGTTCGGCCGATTCGAGCTGGCGCTCGACCGATTGAATCGCCGCATCGGCCTCCGAAGACGGTGCGTCGATTGCCCGCTGGCGCAGGGTCGTCAGCTTGGAACGCAACGCAGTCGGATCCAACCGGCGTACCGCATCGTCGATCTCATCGCCGCGGTTGGCAACTTCCCATGCTTCGCTCGAGTCCGCGCTCGAGCTGGTCCGCGATGTCCTGCAAAATGTCTTTGAGGGGACCTGCCGAGGTTCCGTCGACGGTCGCCCGCAGCTTCCGGCCCGACGACTGGGCGCCCTGCATGAGCTGGCGCCACGGCTCGCTCAACACGAATGGATCGATCGTCGACCGCTTCGGCCGGGGGGCATCGCCCATCCGACAGCTCC
This sequence comes from uncultured Acidimicrobiaceae bacterium, assembly GCA_963699815.1. Classification (GTDB taxonomy): domain Bacteria; phylum Actinomycetota; class Acidimicrobiia; order Acidimicrobiales; family Ilumatobacteraceae; genus Ilumatobacter. The sequence goes on from CAVOVK010000020.1 coordinate 9,934, forward strand.
GACATACGCCATCGTCCCGGCACCGACCACGACCGGGATGGGCATCCCGGGACGCCGACGATCACGCCGACGCCGACGCCCAGCAAGATGCGCCAGGACAGGATCGCCTTGGCGGTCTTGGGGGTGTAGAAGCGGTCGCGGAAACCCATCTCGCCCGGAACGCTAACCGAGCCGCACCGGATCCGAAGGAAGGTCGCCTGCGAGTCTCAGAGGACGTCTGCAGCGGCGGTGGCGTAGCGGCGCAGGATTCGGCGCCCGAGGCTGGTCTTGTGCACCTCGTCGGCGCCGTCGTAGATCCGCGCCGCCCGCTCGTGGCGGTACCAGTGGGCGAGCACGGTGTCGTCGGTGACACCGAGCGCTCCGTGGACCTGGATCGACGTGTCGACCGCCTTGAGCATCGTGTTGGCGACGACGAACTTGATCGCGGAGATCTCGTCGCGGGCCGCTTTGGCGCCCTGTTGATCGATCATCCAGGCGGCGTGCAGCACCTGCAGCCGTGCACCCCGGATCTCGGCGTCGAGTTCGGCGACCCAGTGCTGGATCACCTGACGGTCGGCCAGCGTCGCCGCCTTCGAGGTCGATCACGCGGGCGTTGGCCCGATCGCACATCATGTCGAAGGCACGACCGGCGATGCCCAGCCAGCGCATGCAGTGGTGGATGCGGCCGGGGCCGAGCCGGTCCTGGGCGATGATGAAGCCGTGACCCTCGGGGCCGAGCAGGTTGGTCTTCGGGACGCGACAGCCCTGGTAGATGACCTCACCGTGGCTGGCGTGGCCCGAACCGGCGTGGCCCATCACGCTCACGTTGCGCACGAGGTTGAAGCCGGGCGTGTCGGTGGGCACGAGGATCATGCTGGCTCGCTGGTGGGGTGGCGCATCGGGATCGGTGACCGCCATCACGATCGCCACCGCCGATCCGTCGGCGGACGACGTGAACCACTTCTGTCCGTTGATCACGTAGTCGTCGCCGTCGGCAACGGCCGTCGTGGCGAGCAGCGTGGGGTTCGAGCCGGCGGTCTCGGGCTCGGTCATCGAGAAGCAGCTGCGGATCTTGCCCTCGACGAGCGGGCGCAACCAGACGCTCCTTCTGCTCGTCGGTGCCGTACTTGTGGAGGATCTCGATGTTGCCGGCGTCCGGCGCCTGGGTGCCGAACACCGTCATGCCGAGCGGGCTGCGGCCGACGGCCTCGGCGAACAGCCCGTGGTCGACCATCGACAGCCCGAGGCCGCCGAACTCGACGGGATGGTTCGGTGCCCACAAGCCCCATCTGCTTGACCTTCTCCTGGGCGGCCGCGACGCCGGCGGCGAGCGTTTCGGGGGAACCGAACAACATCTCGCCTTCGAGTGGAATCACCTCACGATCCATGAACTCGCGAATCATCGCCAGCATGGTCGCCATCTGCTCGGACACCTGGAAATCCATGACCACCTCCGTTGCGGCCACGCTAGGAAGCCCAGAGGTGCCGCGACCAGGGCCGATCGACCCTGATCGGGAACGACTCAGGGTCGCTGCCGATCGCCGGTAGCGGTGCTGACGACCGGCCGCATTCCCAACGCCGGGCCCTCGGGCCGGCTGGTTGTATCGGTGACAACCAACGTGCCGAGGACGTGGTGCAAGATGGCTTCATCGATGTGTTCCGTCGCCTCGACGAGATGACGTCCAGGACGGCATCGACACTGGCGTCCTGGACGGGTTCCGGGACGCCGTGTACGAGTGCACGATGAACGTCTCGGACGAACGACTTGTCGGCACGACAGAAACGATCAACTCGTGCGAGTTCACCGAAGACGGTGAGACCACGCTCGGCGAATGTCGCGGAACCAGCGTGGTCACCAACGACGGAGGCACCTGCGAGGAACGTTCTCGGGAACGACGACCTGGAGTGCGGTCAACCCGGCGCACGCCCACGACATGGACTTCGTCTTTGTCGGTACCGGCGACGACGAGGGCTTGCAGTTCGTCGCCACGATGGAAGGCACCGGCTATCCGTGGAGTATCACCGGTCAGATCGGACCGGTCGACTGAGAGTGTGGTGAACGGGCACGCGGACCTGACCGGTCGGGCTGTCGTTCGACCGGTCAGACGGGGGCGATGTCCTCGGCTTCGAGGGCGGTGAGCTGGTCCTTGGTCGGCACATCTACGTCGGACAGTCGAACCGCTTGCATCGAGATCGCCTGCTCGAACACATTGCGGGTGAAGCGGGCGTTGCCGAAGCCGCGGCCGCGGGGCTTGGCCTCGATCACCTCGACCAGCCGTTCACGTGCGGCGTCGGTCAGGTGGTAGCGCTGCTTGTCCGAGATCAGTTCGAAGATCGCCACCAGCTCGTGGGCGGTGTAGTCGGGGAACTCGAGCGTGCGGGCGAAGCGGCTCTCGAGCCCCGGATTGGTGGCGATCAGCTCGCCCATCTCGGTCGGGTATCCGGCGACCACGACCGCCAGGTCGTCGCGTTGGTCCTCCATGAACTTCACGAGCGTGTCGATCGCCTCACGACCGAAGTCGTTCTCGCCGCCGCGCGCCAACGAATATGCCTCGTCGATCAGCACGGTGCCGCCGAGCGCGGACTCGAGCACCGCTCGGGTCTTCGTGGCCGTCTGGCCGACGTAGCCGGCCACCAGGTCGGATCGATCCGTCTCCACCAGATGGCCCTTGGTGACGACGTCGAGGCTTCGGTAGAGCTGGCTGAGTAGTCGTGCCACCGTTGTCTTGCCGGTGCCGGGATTACCGACGAACACCAGGTGGCGACTGGTTTCGATCACCGGGAGATCGAGTTCGGCGCGCAGCTTTTGAACCCGCAGCAGGCTGATGAGCCGGCGAACCTCGGTCTTGACGTTGTCGAGCCCGATCAGGGCGTCGAGTTCGGCCAGGATCTGTTCGACGGGGCGTTCGGGCGGCAGTTGGTGTGGCAATCGGGGCTCGGCTGCCGGAGCTGCAGCGGGTCCGCCGGTCGCCGTGGCCGGCGGTCGGCCGGGGCGCGTCACGCCGTTGGCGTCCATCGTGTGCAGCATCATCGAGCGGAACCCGTCGATCGCCGTGATCTCGTCCGGGGAGGGCACCAGATCGAGCGCCGCAGCGGCGTGCGCCAGCTTGAGGGCCAGTTCGTAGTACGTGTTGGCCCGACGGGCACCATCGTGGGCGTCAGCCTTGACGAGCAGGTCGAACATCGTGCTCGGCGTGGCGAGCCAGCCGGCTTTGCTCGTGATCAGGTCGCTCTCGCGGAACTGCTGCGGACTGATCAGTACGGGCGGGGCGAGATGGGATCCGATGTCGTCGAGCCAGGCTTCCAACTCGCTGGTCGTCAACCTTCCGTCGCTCGCGAGGATCGCCGACACCAGGTCACAGGCTTCGAGCAAACACTCGTGGCGGTGCTGTCTGCCCGACAACGCGGAGAGCTCGCTGTCGGCCCCGTCGATGAACCCGTTGACGTACTTGTCGAGTGCCCCGGCCATCGCCAGGCAGCGTAGGCCGCGTCGGGAGTCATACTTGAGGCGAGCGGCCGGGCGAACGTCGACGCACCCGCCAAGGGGGTCGGTGCCGGGGGAAAGCAGCGCAGCGACGCATCCGCTGGATTCACGACACGGCCCGACTCCGATTGACCGTCGGGTCAAGACGGGTTGTAGCGTTCACCCACATGGCAGCAGAGGTTGCGAACCGCTTCGAAAGTGTCCAGCAGGTGCGAGACGGGCTGAAGTCCGTCAACTATCTGGCCGACGACGGCATCTCCGGGGTGGCCTTCCTCGCCGATCGTCTCGGCAAGCCGGTCCTGGTCGAGGGGCCCGCTGGCACCGGCAAGACCCAGCTCGCCAAGTCGGTCGCCGAGATGACCGGCGCCCGGCTGATCCGCCTGCAGTGCTACGAGGGCCTCGACGAGAGCCGTGCGCTCTACGAGTGGAACTACAAGAAGCAGCTGCTCCGGATCCAGGCCGACAAGAACAGCGACTCGTGGAGCGAGGTCCACGACGACATCTTCTCCGACGAGTTCCTGCTGACCCGCCCGCTGCTCGAGGCGATCAGCGCCCCCGACCCGGTCGTGCTGCTGATCGACGAGGTCGACCGCGTCGAGGTCGAGACCGAGGCCTTGCTGCTCGAGATCCTGTCCGACTACCAGGTCTCGATCCCCGAGCTCGGCACGATCGTGGCCACGCAGATCCCGCTCGTGTTCCTCACCTCGAACAACACCCGCGAACTCAGCGAAGCGCTCAAGCGGCGCTGCCTCTATCTCCACGTCGACTATCCGACGATGGAGCGCGAGAAGGAGATCGTGCTCACCAAGGTCCCGGAGGTCACCGAGCATCTGGCTGATCAGATCGCTCGCATCGTTCGCTCGATCCGCATGCTCGACCTCAAGAAGTCGCCGAGCGTGTCGGAGACACTCGATTGGGCTCGCACGCTGCTGTTGCTCAACATCGACACGATCGATGAGGCCACCGCCAAGGAGACGCTGCACATCCTGCTCAAGTACCAGACCGACATCGCGAAGGCCGCCAAGGAGCTGTCGGTCGAAGGATGATCGCCGAGGGAACGGATGAGTAACACCACTCTCACCGGAGGCCCGCGGGGCTCGATGCTCGACCTGCTGAACGGGTTCGTACAAGAGCTGCGCAATGCCGGGCTGCCCGTCAGCCTGACGGAGAACCTCGATGCGATGGAGGCGGTCCAGTACATCCCGATCGAGGATCGCGATGCGTTCAAGTACGCGCTCGGTGCAACGCTGATCAAGAACAACGCGCATTGGCGGGCGTTCGAGACCGTGTTCGAGGTCTATTTCTCGTTGCGCGGGCCCGAATACAAGCTGGCCGAGGGTGACGAGACCGACCTCGACGAGCTCTGGCGTGAGATGCAGGAGCAACAGCAGCAGGGTGAGGGCAAGAGCGGCGGGGGAGCGATGGACGCTCTGACGCCCGAAGAGATCGCCCAGATGCTCATGCAAGCCCTGCTCAACGGTGATCAGGCGATGATGCGGGCTCTCGCCAAGCAGGCGGTTCAGCGGTTCGCCGGCATGGAGCCGGGCCGGCCCGTCGGCGGCACGTACTACCTGTACCGCACGCTGCGCAATCTCGACCTCGACGGCATGCTCGACAAGTTGATGGAGCAGTCCGCGCAGCAGGCCGACGGCGGGGAGTTGACCCATCTCGAAGAGCGCCTCGAACACGATGAGTTCGAGCATCGCATCGACCAGTTCAAGCAGGAGATCGAGGCCGAGATCCGCCGCCGTCTGGTCGCTGATCGAGGTGTCGAGGCGATGGCCAAGACGCTCCGCAAGCCGCTGCCCGAAGATGTCGAGTTCATGCATGCGTCACGTGACGAGATGCAGAGTCTCAAGAAGGCCCTCCAACCGCTCACCCGCAAGCTGGCTGCCCGGCTCGCCCGCAAGCGCCGTCACGGCCGCAAGGGCCCGCTCGATTTCCGCAACACGGTTCGTCACTCGCTCAGCTATGGCGGCGTGCCGGCGGAGCCGAAGTTCAAGTATCCCCGACCTGCAAAACCGGAACTCATGGTCGTCGCCGACATCTCGGGATCGGTGGCCGCCTTCGCTCGTTTCACGCTCATGCTCGTCTACGCGATTCTCGGGTCAATTCTCCAAGGTGCGCTCGTTCGTGTTCATCGACGGCATCGACGAGGTCACCGAGTACTTCAGGGCGACCGAAGACATCCAAGAAGCGATCCATCGGGTCAACACCGAAGCCGATGTGGTGTGGGTCGACGGGCACAGTGACTACGGCCACGCGTTCGAGGTGTTCTGGGAACGCTATGGCAAAGACGTCGGCCCGAAGACCACCGTGCTGTTGCTCGGCGATGCGCGCAACAACTACCACGCCAGCCAGGCATGGGTCGTCAGGGAGATGCGTCACAAGGCCCGCCACGTGTACTGGCTGAACCCTGAACCCAAGTCGTACTGGAACACCGGCGACTCGATCGTCGGCGACTACGGCGTACACACCGACGGCGTGTACGAGTGCCGCAACCTGCGTCAGCTCGAAGGCTTCGTCGAAAAGCTCGCCTGACGAGGCGGGCCGGTTTGTCGTTCTTGAATGGCGACCTTGAATGGCGACCGGGAGTTCGTTGCGGGACGGTGGTGCCCGTCAGCTGGGGAATTCTCCGACGACCGTCATGGCTTGTTCCAAGGGCTTGCGTCGTAGGTCGGGCACGAGGCAGCCGTCGACGGGGTAGCCGATCGGGAACAGTACGAACGGGCGCTCGTTCTCGGGACGGCCGAGCAGTCGTGTGAGAAAGGCCATCGGGCTCGGCGTGTGGGTGAGTGTCGCCAGCCCCATGTGGTGCAGGGCCGTGACGAACATCCCGGCAGCGATGCCGCACGACTCTTTCACGTAGTAGTGGTGCTTGCGGCCGCCTGATTCGGTGATGCGGTAACGCTCCTCGAACAGCACCACGATCCACGGTGCGAGCTCGAGGAACTCCTTGTGCCAGTCGGTACCGATCGGCTCGAGTTCACGTCGCCACTCCTCGTTGATCCGCCCTTCCTCGTAGTTGGTGCGCTCCTCGGCCTCGGCTGCGGCGCGGATCTGGCGTTTCACGTCTGCACTGCCGGTGACGACGAATCGCCACGGTTGATGGTGTGCGCCGGATGGGGCCGTGCCAGCGGTCCGGATCGCTGTCGCGATCAGGTCGAGGGCACGGGCTCGTCGGACAGCATCCGTACCGAGCGGCGGCGCTCCATCTCGGAATGGAACCCCTCGGCGCGACGACGCATCTCGTCGACCGTGAAGCGCTCGAACTCGAGCGGAAGGAACGGATGCCGCTCGGCCAGTTCGGGGGCCGGGTAGGGGTGCTGGTAGCGGGTCATGGCGCCTCGATCGAAGGTTCGGCGGGTCGGAGGATCAGCGATTGCAGCGCACGCCCGACAGGCCCGGCATCGTCGAACAACAGCGAGTCGGACATCCCGATCCCGTTCGGTTCCCATCTCGACACGGAGTCCATCCCGAGCCACTCACCGACCGGTGAGCGGTGCAGCAGGATCGTCAGGTCGGTGTTCATGAATGCGACACGGTCGGGATCTGCGTTGCGCGACACGGCGTTGCCGCAATCAGCGAGGGGACAGATGCGCTGGAACGGGGAGGGTTCCTCGGTGTCGAGCAGCGGCAGGGTGCGCATCCATATGCGGTTGGGCCCGGTCCGAGGACCGCTCCCGGTCGGGTACTGGACCTGTACCCCGGAATCGAATGCCGGGAGATCGTGAGCATGCCCGGTCAGGGGGAACGGACCGGCCTCGGACGCCGACAGGTGAGGTGTGTGATGAGCCGCGGTCGGCATCGAGGCCGTCGGGCCCGGCAGCGATGTGCATGCCCCGCGCGGTGACGACAGCCCTGCCAGCGCCGTCGGAGACGGTCATCGTCGTCGTGCTCACCGTCCGTCCCGGACGAGCTACTTCGGCATCGATGCGAAAGCCGGCGTAGGGCACCGGCCGGGTGAGTTCGAGCGTGAGCCGGACCAGCTGTTGATCGGGGAGCAGACGTTCGGACGCCCGGGCGAGCAACCCGGCAGGGGGGCCAGCGTGGCATGCGTGCGGATCCCACGGCCCGCGGCATGGATCGGTCGGCTGGAACCAGTCGCCGTCGATCGTCGTGAAGAAGCTCTTGGCCATGTTGCCCACGACAATAGGTGCGTCGGGCCGCCGCTCTCGGAACGGATGGCGGTCTGTCGAACCTCGGAGCGTTACCGTGCAGTCATGGACGGTATCCGGCTCGACTTCCGATACGACCGGTGGTGTGGCTGGCTGCTCGGTCTGTTGGGATCCGGGCGGCGTCACAGCCACGTGACGATGAACGACGATGTGATTCGGGTCAAGATGGGCTGGTCGTTCCGAACCGAGATTCCTCGCTCCAGTGTGGTCTCGGCCGCGGAGTCCCAGCGCCGGGTCTACGGCTGGGGTGTGCACGGTTGGGGTGGGCGCTGGCTCGTCAACGGCTCGTCGCAGGGCCTGGTCACGTTGATGATCGAGCCGCCGGCCCCGGCGCGGGTGTGTGGGGTACCAGTGCGGCTCCGCGAGTTGACCGTCAGCCTGGTCGACCCCGACGTCCTGCTCGCGTGACTCGGCCATTCGCGCGACCCGTCGCACGGAACCTTCGATGATCGCTCCGCCCCGATGGGCTGAGTTCGATCAGGAACGCTGGTAGTTCGGGGCTTCCTTGGTGATCGTGACGTCGTGCGGGTGGCTCTCCTCGCGACCGGCCGTCGTGATCCGCATGAAACGCGCCCCGCTGCGCAACGCCTCGAGATCGGCGGCACCGGCATAGCCCATGCCCGATCGCAATCCGCCGACCAGCTGATAGATCGTGTCGCCGAGCGGCCCGGCGTACGGGACCCGGCCCTCGATGCCCTCTGGCACGAGTTTGCGGCTGGTGGACGCGAGGTCGGACTGCTGACCCGACGATTGCTCGTCGGACTGTGCCGTCGCATATCGGTCTGCGCCCAGGCCCTGCATCGCACCGAGCGAGCCCATGCCCCGATAGCTCTTGAACCGGCGCCCCTCGAAGAGCTCGGTCTCACCCGGACTCTCCTCGGTGCCGGCCAGCAGTGAGCCGAGCATGACGGTGGTCGAACCGGCTGCGATCGCCTTGACGATGTCGCCGGAGTACGTGATGCCGCCGTCGCCGATGATCGGGATGCCGAGCTCGCGTGCCTTCTTGGCGGTGAAGTAGATCGCCGACAGCTGGGGCATGCCCGCGCCGGAGATGATGCGAGTGGTACAGATCGAACCTGCGCCGACACCCACCTTCACGGCGTCGGCGCCCGCCTTCGCCAGCGCCTCGACGCCGTCCTCGGTGACCACGTTGCCTGCCGTGACCGCGAGTTCGGGCCACGAACCCTTGATCCGCTCGATCGTCTTGATGACGCCGGCAGAGTGGCCGTGCGCCGTGTCGATCGCCACGGCGTCGACGCCCATGTGGACCAGCGCCTCGACGCGGAGTTCGACGTCGTCGCCGACGCCGCATGCGGCGGCACACCGCAAGCGTCCCCTGCTGTCGCGCGAGGCATTGGGGTAGTCGAGCCGCTTCTGGATGTCCTTGACGGTGATCAGTCCGGCCAGCTTGCCGTGGTCGTCGACGAGTGGCAGCTTCTCGATGCGGTACTTCTGGAGCAGCAGTTTGGCCTCGTCGAGCGAGGTACCGACCTTGGCCGTGACCAGATTCTCGCTGGTCATGAACTCGCTGATCGGCCGCTCGTAGTCGCTGCCCTCGCAGAACCGGATGTCGCGATTGGTGAGGATGCCCACCAGCTCGCCCGAGGCGTTGATGATCGGCACGCCCGAGAACTTGAACTGGTGCATCAGCTCTTCCGCCTCGAAGAGTTTGGCGTCCTTGGTGAGCGTGACGGGATCGGAGATCATCCCGCTCTGGCTGCGCTTGACCTTCTGCACCTCGGCAGCCTGTCGCTCGATCGACATGTTGCGATGGATGACCCCGATGCCGCCGTGACGCGCCATCGCGATCGCCATTCGGCCCTCGGTCACCTTGTCCATGGCGGCCGACACGAGTGGAACGTTGAGTTGGATGTCGCGAGCGAACACAGCGCTGGTGTCGACGGCGTCCGGCAGGGTGTCGGAATATCCGGGGATCACGACGACGTCGTCGAACGTGAGAGCGTCGTAACGGTCGAAGAGTTGTTCGTTGAGGTGGCTCATGTGGGGGTCTCCATGGTCATCGGGAGGGATTCGTCGAGAGCGGATCGATCAGTTGCCGGCCGAGGGTGCGAATGGTGTCGACGAGCAGGCGATGCTCGACGGCGTGGATTCTCGCCTCGAGCGATTCGAGGGTGTCGTCCGGCAGGATCGGGACGTCTTCGGTGGCCAGGACCGGGCCGTCGTCGATCCCTTCATCGGGCACGAGGTGGACCATCACGCCGGTCCTGGTGCGCTGGCCTGACAGCGCCTCCTGCCACGCCCGCTCGATGGCGTGAGTGCCGGGCAACTCGCCGGGGCGAGCCGGGTGCAAGTTGACGACCCGTTCGGGGAACCAGCCGAGGAAGTCCTTGGTGAGGATCCGCATCCAGCCGGCAAGGATCACGAGATCGGGGGCGAACCCGGCGACGATGTCGGTCAGGCGGGCGTCGTAGTCGGCCCGGGCCTCGTTGTCCCGACGGCCGACGTGTACCGACGGTACACCGGCGTCGGCCGCCCTCTGGAGGGCGTAGGCATCGGACTTGTCGGAGACGACGGCGACCACCTTGCAGGGGAGCTCGCCGGATCCACAAGCGTCCAGAATCGCTTGCAGGTTGCTGCCGTTCCCCGAGACGAGCACGACCAGCCGGGTGATACTCGGGGTTCGTGCCTCCATGCGACGACGGTAGGCGCGCGATCGGCGCGACCCGTGTTGGATGAACGAAAAGTCAGTGATCGCAACGAGAAAGGAGGCGTGCGCCGCCGAACCCTGCATGCCAAGGGTGCTGTACTGCCACCGGCCGTCACGGTCAGGCGGTCGTCGCGAACAGTGATGCGGGTTCATCGAGTGGGGTCGGTGGTGGGTTGGGCGGTCGTATGTGTTGTCGCCGGTGGTGGGGTGATCGGTTGGGTCCATCGACGGTGTGCCACAAGCTTCCGTCCGGTCGGTACCAGCCGACGGAACGCTGTTGATCGATCGTGAGGTTCCAGCCGCCTTCGTGGACCTGGTGGTGATGGGACTCGCACAGTGGCAGTAGGTTCGCCAGCACGGTCTTGCCGCCCCTGGTCCACCAGATGATGTGATGGATCCGGCACTGCGAGAACGCGACCTGACAATGCGGATGCGCACACGTCGAATACATCGCAGCCAGTTGGCGGCGCTGCGCCCGGTTGGCGGTGCGCAACTCTTCACACAACTGATCGACCTTGCCGTCGGGGTTGACGATCACCGCCGCGATGATCGCTTCGCAACACAACCGCTGCATCGTCGACACCGGGACCGGTTGCCCATCGACCGTTTCGCACAACGTGTCGTCGTGACGACCATGGCAGGCCGATCGGTGATCGACATGGACGATCACCTCGGGGACCCGACGGGCGGAGGGCCCGGCACTGACCGCGGCCATCACGGCCTCGACCCGGAGTTCGTCGAACGAACGCAGCTTGTTGGCCGGATCTTGCCGCAACGCGGCGAGGTGGGCGTCGATCACCGCATGCAGCGAGGCGTCGCGGAGCGGGTCGAGTGAGATCAACGTCTGCTTCATGCCGGTGTCACGGTCGGTCCAACGCTTGATCTGCGACGCAGCACGTTGCCGATCCAACTCGTCGGCATCACTGCCGGGTCGATGTGTCTCGCGGATCTTGTCGATCGTCGCCTTGGTGGTCCTCTCGAACAAGGCGACCGGCTGATGGGCCGCGCCCGAAACGAGGTCGTCGACCACGAGCGCCAGATCACAACGCTCTTCGTCGGTCAGATCCTTGGTGAGTTTCGCCACGGCATCGAGATGACCGGCTGTGCAGGCGCCCGCCGCCAACGCATCGTCGAACTGGGGCATCTCGGTGCACACTCGATCACGCCCACCGGTAGCCAGAGCTTCGCGGCCGGTGAGTCGTCCCTCGTCCAACAACACATGCGCACCGCTATCGGCAACGCCTCGCGCGATGAGCTCGTTCGAACGGCGATTGATCCGAACGTCGACATAATCGGCGAACGCCCGCAAGGTCGCAGAACGACGAGACATCTCAGCGAGATCAGCGGCGTCGGCGACATCAGGATCACACGCCAGCAACCCTTCCACCGCTGCGCTCACCCCCGAATCGATCATGCCCCCATCATGCGCATGGGGGTGTTGCAGAGATGATGTGTCAGACCGTTCCGGACGGTGGACGCGCGATCGGGCCGACCCGTTTCGGATGGCCCGTTCGAGCATCGGTCGCCTGGCCGGCTTGCCGCCAGTGTCGTGGCGCATCACGTTCGCTGGCACGTCGGGTGACGGATCGGGCGATGATGGTGCATGGCCGGTTCAGGAGCATCTCTGCCCACGACGGGACTCGAGCTGCGCTCGACCGTGACCCAGGACGGATGGGTCACGCTCGCTGTGCGTGAGACCGATGTACGGCCCCCCGGTGACGACGAAGTGGTCGTGCGAGTCGAGGCGGCGCCGATCAACCCGTCAGACCTCGGGATGTTGTTCGCGGGCGCAGATCTGAGCACGGCGACAGCCGTCGCCGGTCAACCGCATGCGGTCAGGGCTCAGCTCGGTCCGGCGGTGCTCGCCGGTCAGGCCGGACGACTCGGCAAGCCGATGCCGACCGGCAACGAGGGCGGCGGCACGGTGATCGCCGCCGGCGACTCCGAGGCTGCGCGGGCGTTGCTCGGCAAGGTGGTCGGGTTTCTGTCGGGCAACTCGTATTCCCACTACCAGACCTTGAACGTCGCCTCGTGTCTGGTGATGCCCGACGGCACACACCCCGACGATGCCGCGGCGGCGTTCGTCAACCCGCTCACGGCGTTGGGCATGGTCGAGACGATGCGCAACGAAGGGCACGATGCCCTGGTGCACACGGTCGGAGCGTCGAATCTCGGACTGATGCTCAACCGGATCTGCATCGCCGAGAGCGTCGAGCTGGTGAACATCGTGCGCAAGCCCGATCAGGTCGTGCAACTGCGAGGCCTGGGCGCGGCCCATGTCGTCGACTCGAGTGCCGACAGCTTTCTCGAAGACCTCACGGCGGCCTTGCGGGCGACGGGAGCGACGATCGCCTTCGATGCGATCGGTGGCGGTGAGCTGGCGGGCACTCTGCTGTCGCGGATGGACAAGGTTGCCGGCCAGGGTGAGCCGTTCAGCCGGTACGGCTCGACCACACACAAACAGGTCTACATCTATGGTGGGCTCGATCGCGGCCCGACGGTGCTGCGACGCGATTTCGGTATGGCGTGGTCGGTCGGGGGGTGGTTGTTGACGCCGTTCCTGATCAAGCTGGGCCCGCAAGGGGCCGATCGGTTGCGGCAACGCGTCGCCGACGAGATCACGACCACGTTCGCGAGTTCGTACGGCATGCGGGTGTCGCTGAGTGAGGCCGTCGATCCCGAGCGCGTGCGTCGATATGGTCGCATGGCCACCGGTGACAAGGCCCTGATCGTGCCCCACGAGTAGCGGTGCACTCACTGGCTGTGGCGGGGGAGTCTTCCCCCTGCACGGTGACGGTCGCGATCGCTACGATCTGGAGATCGAGGCGGAATCGATCAGCTCGAGATGCTGTGCGGCGGCATCCGGAAGAGCGGTGTGGTCGCGTCTGCCGCACGGCGTGACGTGGTGATGCGTCGACGTGGGCTGGGCCTCGCCGTGTTCGCGGTCGTGTGTGCCGGTTGCTCCGGTGGCGATGACGCGGCTCCCTTCTCGACCGCGGCAATCACATCCACCACCGCCGCTCCCTCGGTCGAACCCCCGTCGACGATCGCGTCGAGCGTGGCCCCGACGACGCTGCCCACGACATCGCCGCCGGCCGCCACGTCGGGCACCGACCCCCCGACGTCGACCACTGCAGTCCTCACCGAACAGCAAGCCGAACAAGAGGTGATCGACGCAGCGATCGCGAGCTGGACCGTCGTTCAACGATTTGCTGCTCGACCCCACGAACGATGCGACGCTGGAGTCAGTTGCAGTCACCCTGACTGGCGATGCCTTGGATCGAGCAATCGAGATCGCGGCGAAGATGCGCCAAGAGGGCCGCAGGTCGGTGCCCAACCCAGAGTTGCCCGGCAACTATTACGCCTTACCGCAGAGACGGTTGTGTTGGATCTGCAGGAGGGATCCGCTCAAGTCGAGTACTGCAGGCTCGGGCTCGAACGTGCGGTCGAGATCGGTGGGAACGCCGACGGAACGGACCGGATCATTGACGACAGGATCAGCTCCTATATGGAACGTGAACCTTTTCGTCCTCGTTGATGGTGACTGGCTGAAGGCTGATGGTCAGACTATTTCGATCTTCGAGGGAGCGAGCTCATGCGACGCGTAGCTGAGTTGCTTCTTGGCATCAGCTGGTCGCTTGCCGCACAGTGATGGTTCTAGGCAGTCCGACGATCAACGCCGACGATGATGACACGATCAAGATCACACCACGACCGTGGGTGGGCCGGTGATTACGGCGGTGGTGACGGTGCCCGGCGGTTCGGTGCCGGTCGGTCCGCCGGAGACCGTGGAGGTTCCTTGCTCGTGGCTGGGGTTCATGGCGACCGACGGGGAGGCCGACCGATACAACGAGATCACGCAGGACGTCATCGACATCATCAACGACATCGTCGGCGTCAACCTGGTGATGACGATCATCTACTTCTCCGAGGACGGCCGGCTCCACCGGTGGAACGATGGCAACGGTGAGTTCGAGCAACACCAGATCGCCGACTGTTCGCGCGCGACAGCTCCCAACGGTGTCGTCACCGGCGACGGTCGCTGGGTCGTGGTAGGGCCGCCGAGTCCTGCGATCTTGCTGCCCGGCACCACCGAGCAGGCGACCGAGCAGATCAGGCCACCGGTGCCGGCGATCAGCCCACCGGATCGCACCGCCGTGAACTTGGGCTTGTGGTTGGCGGTCGACCCGGTCGGTCCGATCAGCGCCGAGGCACGGCTCGGACCGTTGTGGGCTCGCACGACGGCGGCTCAGGCCTCGACGAGCTTTGATCCGGGCACGGGTGATGCGCCGATTCTGTGCGCCGGCGTCGGCACCCCGATTCCCGATGCCGAGCGGAACTCGGTCGAGCAGGGCCCCTGCGGGTACACCTACACCGCCGACACGAACGGTGAGCCGGTTTCGATGACGATCACCACGACCTGGACGGTCTCGTGGGAGTTGTCGGACGGAACGACGGGTCGTGAGCCCGACATCGTCGTCACCACCGTCTTGCCGTTCGAGGTGTACGAGATCCAGACCATCGGTACCGACGGCTGATCCCGATGACCCGACCGGGTCCCGTTACAGCAGGTGGACCGCGCGCGAGCCCGCCTCGCCGCGGACCGAGTGCACCGATCCGCCAGGTCGCCTCGGGGATCGATGCCTGTACCGCGGCGACGTCGCCGGCAGCAACGACCACGACCATGCCGATGCCCATGTTGAGCATGCGATGGAGTTCGTGCGTGCCGACCCCTGTCGCGAGTTCGGCGATCAGATCGAACAGCGGGCCTCGCGGCCACGAGCCGAGCTCGATCTCGGCGTCGACGCCGTCGGGGAGCACGCGCGGCAGGTTCTCCGGCAGCCCGCCCCCCGTGATGTGAGCGAGCGCCTTGACCTTGCCGGATGCGAGGGCAGCGTCGAGCACATTCAGGTACGAGCGGTGTGGCTCGAGCAACGCATCGCCGAGCGTCTTGTCGAAGCCGGGTGGTGTGATGTCCATCGGCGCCCAGTCGAACAGCTTGCGTAGGAACGAGAAGCCGTTCGTGTGCGGGCCGCTCGACGCGATGCCGATCAGCACGTCTCCTGCCGCGACGTCGTCGCTGGGTAGCAGCTCGCCACGTTCGGCGATGCCGACCAGCGTGCCTGCCACGTCGAATGCGCCCGGTGCGTACACGCCGGGCATCTCCGCGGTCTCGCCGCCGAGCAGTACGCACCCCGCCGCCTCACACGCCTCGGCCATGCCTGTGACGACCTCTGCGACGAGATCGGCATCGAGCTTGCTGGCGGCGATGTAGTCGAGGAAGAACAACGGCCTGGCCGACTGGACGAGCACGTCGTCGATGCAATGGTTGACGATGTCGGTGCCGACACCGCGCACTTTGCCCAATCGGGCAGCGAGCTCGACCTTGGTGCCGACACCGTCGGCCGATGCGACGAGCACCGGATCGGCGAGTTCGAGAATCCGGCGCGCGGAGATGACGCCACCGAAGCTGCCGACGCCGCGCAACACGTCGGGGCCCAGGGTGCGCTCGACGGAGCCCTTCATCCGTTCGACGGCGCGGTTGCCCTCGTCGATGTCGACGCCCGTCGATGCGTAGGAAGTGAGCAGTGCACCCGGGGCACGCCAGCCGATGTCGCGGCGCACCTGCATGTTGGCGAACTTGACGCCGTCCATGCCCCGGTAGGCCGCCGACCGAGCTGCGGCGAGATCGTCGCCGACACCGGTGACGGCCAGCACCCGGCCGCCGGCGGTCTTGCCACCGGCCACGCCGGCCGGGAAGAGGATCGCCTCGGGCACGAGGCTGGACGTGGTGGCCCACTCGAGTGTCGAGAAACCCTGGAGCTGGATCGAGGCTCCGAGGTGGGCGTCCTGCGGGTAGCCCGGAGCCGCCGCAACCACGGTGCACGCGGCTCCGTCACGAACCTTGACCGTTTGCTCCGTGAGCGCCCCGGCGGTGCAGGCGAGGGCTATCTCGGCGAGGTCGCTCTCCAACAGCGGCAACACGGCCTGTGTTTCGGGATCGCCGAAACGGCAGTTGTACTCGATCAGGCGCGGGCCGTCGGCAGTGAGCATCAGCCCGGCGTACAGCACTCCGACGTAGGGCGTCCCCGCCGATGCGAAATAGTCGAGGATCGGTTGCACGAAGGTGCGTAGGAGCACGTCGGCCTCGTACGGCACCGGGGCAGGGGCGAACGCGCCCATCCCGCCGGTGTTGGGGCCCGTGTCACCCTCGCCGACCCGCTTGTGGTCCTGGGCCAGCGGCAGGGCCACCGCCGTCGTGCCGTCGCACAGCGCCAGCATCGAGCACTCGGGCCCGACGAGCTGTTCCTCGAGGACGAACGGACCCATCAGCGCGGTCGCCTTGATCGCCGCCTCGGTCTCGGCATCGTCGGCGGGTACCAGGACCCCTTTGCCGGCCGCGAGCCCATCGAGCTTCACCACGACAGGTCGATCGAACTCGCGCCACCATCGCAGGGCGTTGTCGGCGTCGTTCTCCTCGAAGCGCTCGTAGGCCGGTCCGGGAACCCCGAGCGATGTCGCGAGGTGTCGGCTGTAGCCCTTCGACGATTCGATGCGGGCCTGTTTGGACGTCGGGCCGAAGCAGGGGATCTTCCGGAATGCGCATTCGTCGGCGATGCCCGCGACGAGAGCGGACTCCGGCCCGGGAATGACCAGGTCGACGTTGTCGGCGGTGACATCGCCGAGCTCGCTCGACACCGACACCGTGTGGCCGTGCCGTTCACAAGCCCAAGCGATCGCGTGCTCTCGGCCTCCGGTGCCGATCACCAGCACCCGCATCAGGCGATCGCCCCTTCGAACGACAGCTTGGCCTGTGCCTCGTCGACGGGAATCGGATAGCTGCCCGTGAAACAAGCGTTGCAGTAGCCGCCCGCGGCACCGACGGCACGCATCATGCCGTCGAGCGAGAGGAACGCGAGACTGTCGGCACCGATGTGGGCTTCCATCTCGGCGACGGTCTTGTGGGCCGCGATCAGGTCGCCGTCGTGGCCCATGTCGACGCCGAAATGGCAGGCATGAGTGATCGGCGGGCAGGTGATGCGCACATGCACCTCGGCCGCGCCGGCATCGCGGACGAGCTTGACGAGCGGACCGGCGGTGGTACCGCGCACGAGTGAGTCGTCGATCATGATGACGCGCTTACCGGCCAGGTTCTCGGTGAGGGCGTTGAACTTCAACGCGACACCTCGCTCCCGCATCGCCTGGGTCGGTTCGATGAACGTGCGACCGATATACCGGTTCTTGATCAGGCCGTCGTTGTGCGGGATGCCCGATTCGGTCGAGTACCCGATCGCAGCGGGGATCGACGAATCGGGGACCGGGATCACCACATCGGCGTCGACGCCGGACTCGCGAGCGAGTTCCATGCCGAGCCGCTGACGCACATGGTGCACGTTGTGGCCGTCCCATACCGAGTCGGGGCGGGAGAAGTACACGAACTCGAACGTGCAATGGGCGCTCGTGGCAGCCGGGGCCAGAGCCTGATGGCGGTGCATCTCTGCGCCGCGAAGGGTGACGATCTCACCCGGATGGACCTCGTCGATCTCCGTACATCCGAGCGTTGCGAGCGCACACGTCTCGCTCGCGACCGCGTACCCGCCCTGGGGCAGCCGACCGAGCGACAGCGGCCGGAATCCCCACGGATCGCGGACGGCGATCACTTCATCGGCCGCCAGCAAGACGAGCGAGAAGGCCCCCTTCCACGCCGGGAGCGTGCGTTCGAGACGCTCCTGCCAAGTGCGGCCTCCGGCCGCTGCCAGCATCAACGCGATGACCTCGGTGTCGCTGGTCGCGGTCAGCCCGAACCCGCGGTTGAGGAGTTCCTCGCGCAGTGCCGGTGCGTTCACGATGTTGCCGTTGTGGGCGACGGCCATCGGACCGTGCATCGTCTCGACCAGGAACGGTTGGATGTTGCGGTGGGCGTTCGAGCCCGTCGTGGAGTACCGCGTGTGGCCGATCGAGTGGTAGCCCGTGAGCGGTCCCATCGCCTCCGGGGTGAAGACGTTGGCGACCAGCCCTTCGTCCTTGTGCAGGCGAGCTCGCTGGCCGTCGCTGACAGCGATGCCGGCCGCCTCCTGCCCGCGATGCTGGAGCGCGAACAAGCCGAAGAACGTCAGCTCGGCGACGCCCTCGCCGTGGGGCGTCGAGATACCCATCACGCCGCACTCGTCACGCGGCTCGTCGCCGCGTGCGCCGAGCTGGAAATCGTCGGCGGGAGGTCGTCGCGACGAGTCGTCGTGCTCGCTGTCTCGACGGGTGAGACGGACCGGCACTGAGTTCACAGCAGGCCTGCTTTCGTGAGGTTCTCGGTCAGGCGGTTCTGGACAGGATAGGCGCCGGGCTCGAAGGGTGCGCCGGTCAGGCGCTCGTAGGCGAGGATGTACCGGGCGGTCGTTGCCGACCAGACCTCCGCGGGCACCTGCGGCACCGGCCCGTCGCCCTTGTAGCCGATATCGGCGAAGGCGCGACGGACGACCTCCTTGTCGAGGCTCTCGGGCTCGTCGCCCGTGGCGAGGCGTTGCTCGTAGCTGTCGGCCATCCACCACCGAGACGAGTCGGGGGTGTGCACCTCGTCGATCAGCAGCAACTGATCGTCGTCGGTCAGGCCGAACTCGTACTTGGTGTCCGCGAGGATCAGGCCGCTCGCCGCTCCCACCTCGACCCCGCGTGCGAACAGGGCCAGGGCCGTCTGCATCACCCGCTCCCACAGATCGGCCGGCAGCAGACGACGGTCGACGACCTGGGCACACGACAACGGTTCGTCGTGGCCGCCGTGTTGTGCCTTCGTGGTGGGCGTCACGATGTGAGCCGGCAGCGGAGTGTTCTTCCGAAGCCCGTCCGGGAACGAGTAGCCGTAGATCGTGCGGGCGCCCTCGCCGTACAGACCCCACAGCGATGTGTCGGTGACGCCGGTGATGTGGCCGCGCACCACGACCTCGACCGGCAACGGGTGGGCCTCGCGTGCCAACAGAGCATTGGGATCGGGTACGGAGATGACGTGATGGTCGACGATGTCACCGAGCTGGGCGAACCACCACGCGGAGAGCTGGTTGAGCACCTGGCCCTTGAACGGCACACCGGCCAGGATCCGATCGAACGCCGACAACCGGTCGGTCGTGACGATCAGCCGCCGTCGATCGCCGCAGGCCCACGAGGCGCGTACCTTGCCGTCGCGTCGGTCGGTGAGCGGGAGTTCGACTTCGACGAATGGCTCGAACAAGCTGGTGCGCATCGTTTCCTACATCTCCGTCGCTGCTGCGACGCCGTTCCGGAAGATCTGCAGGCCGAGGTGATCGAGCCCGTGGCCCCGCAGGTGGTGCGGGTGTTGGCGGCCGACGACGAAGTTCTCTGGATGCGGCATCAATCCCAGCACGTTGCCGGCCGGATTACACACCCCGGCGATGTCCGCCACCGATCCGTTCGGGTTCGTACTGCGGTAGCGCAGTGCGATCTGGCCGGCCTCGGCGAGCGATTCGGGATCGGGATGCACGTAGCGGCCCTCGCCGTGGGCGATCGGGCAGTGGATCGGCTGCCCGATGTCCTTGGTCCACAGACACGGCGATGTCGGCTGCGGTTCGAGCACCACCCAACGACATTCGAATCGTCCGTGGGCGTTGTGCCCGAGCGCTCCCGGTAGCAGCTTGGTCCGCGTGAGCACCTGGAATCCGTTGCAGATGCCGATCACGGGTCGTCCCGTGGCCACGAACTCGCGCAAGGCATCACCGATGCCCACCATCAGGTCGAGCGCCAGCATGCGCCCGGCGCCCAGCGAATCGCCGTACGAGAACCCGCCGGCGACAGCGACCAATCGGGCCTCGGTGAGCAACTGTGGATTCGCCGTCAGCTCGGATGCGAGGACGATCGTGGGGTCGGCACCGGACAGTTCGAGCGCGAGCGCGAGGTCCTTGTCGCGGTTGGTGCCGGGTCCTGCGATCACCAGTGCCGGGGGAGCGCTCATGATCGCTCCGTTCCTTCCGAGTCGTGGCCCGAAGACTCCTGGCCGGACACGATGTGGGCCGCGACCGCCGCACGTGTCGCCGGCAAGACCGTCCGGTTGAACGCGTTCGTGAGATCTTCGACCATGATCGGGTCGACGTTCGGGAAAACCAGGTGCGGGCGCTCTGTGACGTTGCCGATGACCTGGATCTTTCCGTGCATCACCTCGTCGAAGCGCGAGAGGTGGCCGGGTGCCACCTCGACGATCAACCGGCTCTGCGACTCTCCGAAGAGCGATGCGGCAAGATCGTCGTGCGGGAGCTCGGCGACCGTCACACCGAGTCGGCCGGCGATGCACATCTCGGCCAAGGCTACGGCGAGACCACCCTCGCTGACGTCGTGGCACGCCGCTACGAGGCCCTCCTGGATCGCTTGGTGCAGGTGGCGGTACCTCACCGGAGCGTCGGGATCGGGTGCCGGCACGCAGCCGATCTCATCGGGTTCGCCGTACACGAGGTCGAAGTGGCTGCCGGCGAACTCGCGGCTGGTGGTGCCCAACAGCACCAACGCATTGCCTGGCTGGGTGAGCTCGGGCGTGACCAATCGGTCGGCGTCCGGGACGTGGGCGACCGCGGTGATCACGAGTGTCGGAGGCACGCTGTGTCGTTCGCCGTCCGACCCCGTGTATTCGTTGTTGAGGGAGTCCTTGCCCGACACGAACGGTGCCCGGTATGCCATCGCCGCCGCGCAGCAGCCGTCGACGGCGGCGACGAGCTCGCCCAGCGTGGATTCGCGGCGCGGGTCGCCCCACGAGAAGTTGTCGAGCAATGCGACCTGGTCGGGATCGGCGCCGACGGCGACGACGTTGCGGATCGCCTCGTCGACTGCACCGTACGCCATGGCTTCGGGGTCGTGGAGGCCCCACCAAGGATTCACACCGATACCGATCGCGAAGCCGACGGTGTCGGTGGGTTCGGCGATGACGACACCATCGGCCGGGGCATCCACGAGGGCGCCGATCAATGGTCGGATTGCCGTGGCGCCCAGGATCTCGTGGTCGTAACGGTGGATCGTGCTCGCCTTCGACGCGATGTTGCGGTGGGAGAGCAGACGCAGGAGTGCGTCGCGGGGATCATCGACGACGCGGCTGATGTACTTGCCGCGCGCGGGCTGGGGCATCGTGGCGACCATCTGGCGCTGCGGTCGGCCGTCGTGCAGGAAGCCGGTCGGGAGTTCGAGGACGGGTGTGCCGCCGCTACGAACCGTCAACACCTGGTCGCCGGTGAACCGGCCGATGTCGGCGAGCTCGACGCCGTAATAGGCACACCGATCGGCGAGTTCGCCCATCCGGTCGGGATCGACGGCGATCACCATTCGCTCCTGTGCCTCCGACAGCCACACCTCCCATGGTTCGAGGCCCGGGTACTTGAGGGGTACCAGGTCGAGTTCGACGTCCGCACCGACCTTCTCGGCCATCTCACCGACGGCCGACGACAGGCCACCGGCACCGCAGTCGGTGATCGCGGTGAACAGGTCCTCGGCACCGACGAGCACGTCGATCAGGAGCTTCTCGACGATCGGGTCGCCGATCTGCACGCTGGCTCCGGCGACCTGGCCGGTGGATGCGTCCATCGTCAACGACGAGAAGGTGGCGCCTCGAATGCCGTCGCGGCCCGTACGGCCCCCGAGCACCACGACGCGATCGTCCGGGAACGGACCCTCGTGCTGGGTCCAGCCGTTCGCCGATCCGACGCAGCCGGCGAACACGAGGGGGTTGGTGGTGTAGCCGGCGTCGTACAGGATGGCGCCGGCGACCGTGGGTAGCCCGATCTTGTTGCCGTAATCAGCGACGCCTTCGATCACGCCCTCGCGGATTCGGCGCGGGTGCAGGGCGCCGTGCGGCACGCTCGCCAACGGTGTGTCGGGAGGCCCGAAACACAGGATGTCCGTGATCGCTATGGGACGATGGGCGATGCCGAGCACGTCGCGAATGACACCACCGACACCGGTGTTGGCGCCGCCGAACGGTTCGACCGCCGACGGGTGGTTGTGTGTTTCTGCCTTGAGTGCCAGCGTCACGTCGTCGTGGAAGCCGACGATGCCGGCATTGCCGACGAACGACGATCTCACGAACGGTGCGTCGATGGTGTCGGTGCACTGGCGCAACATGGCGATCAGCGGGAGGCGGTCCTCGCCGTCATCGGTGTGGATCCGTGCCCGAAACGTCTTGTGCGCACAATGCTCGCTCCAGGTCTGGGCCAGCGTCTCGAGTTCGACGTCGGTCGGGGCGCGCCCGACCTGGTCGAAATGGGATTGGATGACCATCAGCTCTTCGGGATCCAGGGCGAGCTTGCGGTCGTGGCCGATCTGGATGAGCTGCTCGAGGCTGCGGCCGGCGAACTCGACGACTTCAGCCACACCGGTGCTGCTGCCGACGGCGTGGAAGGTGGGTTCGATGCAACCGGTGGTCCATTTCTCGATCACGGGGTTGGCGACGATCCGTTCGATCAGCTGTTCGGCGTGTTGGGCGTCGACCGCGTCCCCGAACTCGACCCGACGGCCCGTCGCTGCGCCGGTGACGGCGAGCCCGAGCTGTTCCGCCGCGTGGATCAGCGTGGCCGCAGCGTTGTCGGTGACGCCGGGGAGGTAGGTGATCTCCGTTCCGGTGGTCGTCGGTGGGTGCCAGGACCCCTTCTGGAGCAGCGGGTCGACGAGGAAGCCGTGCAGCTTGTTGAGTGCATCCTGGTCGAGATCGCCTTCGAGGAAGACCAGTTCGGCGAACTCGACCTGGGCACCCTCGTCGAGCGGGACTCCGAGCTGGTGAGCGGCATCCGAGATCGCTTCGGCTCGCGGGTCGGCGTCGATCGATCGGATGGTCAGGCGGTGCCGGGGGGCCACTGGCGCGAACCTAGGAGGTCGCGCGCCCGAGACCTGTCATCTGAACGAAATGTCAGCCTGGACGACGCATTTTTCATCTGGCGACACGTGCAGTTACGTCGCTGCGTGACCCGGCGGCCGCTGGGCGGCGAATTCTGCCGGGGCCGGCCGGTCGACGGCGAGTGCCGGGTTCCGTGTCGTCTTGCCCGAGGCGGGCGAGCACGAGTGGTTCGTCTCGAACATTCCCGGCGTGTGTTCAGGCGGTACCGTCGTGGCCGTGGCGAGATGGCTGTTGAAATCCGAGCCCGACGTGTTCGGGTACGACGACCTGGTGCGCAACAAGCGCGAAGGTTGGGACGGTGTGCGGAACTACCAGGCCCGCAACTTCATGCGCGAGATGAAGCGCGGTGACCGGGCGATCTTCTACCACTCGAACGCCAAACCGCCCGGCGTCGCCGGTATCTGCAAGATCGTGAAGGGCGCGGAACCGGATCCCACCCAGTTCGACCCTGCCGGCAAGTACCACGATCCCAAGTCGAATCCCGAGGATCCACGCTGGGATTGGGTGACGGTCGCCCCCGAACGGAAACTGAATTTCGTCTCGATCGACGAGTTGAAGAAGGTGCCTGAACTGGTGGGCTGTCGCTTGTTGGCGAAGGGGAATCGCCTGTCGGTCATGCCCCTCACGGACGAGGAGTTCGAGATCATCGTCTCGCTCGCGGATGCCAAGGACGAACTGTGAGCGACGAGTTCCAGCCGACCGGGATCGTCGCGATTCGCCACGGCGAGTCGCAGGTGACCGTTCGCCGCGTGGTCGGCGGCCCACGGACCTGTACCGGGTTGTCCGAGCTGGGGGTCCAGCAGGCCGAGCGGTTGCGCGACCGGCTCGCCCGGAGCGGCGAGATCGCGGCGACCGTGCTGTTCTCGAGCGCGTATCCGAGGGCCCGAGAAACAGCCGAGATCATCGCCCCGGCGCTGTCCCTGCCGGTCGAGATCGAGGCGGCATTCGGTGAGCACGACCCAGGACCCGACTGTGACGGACTCAGCTTCAAGGACTTCATCGACAGGTTCGGCATGCCCGACTGGGAGAGCGATCCCCACGGCATCACCTTCCCCGGCGGCGAGACGATCGCGGAGTTCGACCTT
Organism: uncultured Acidimicrobiaceae bacterium; assembly: GCA_963699815.1. Taxonomy (GTDB): domain Bacteria; phylum Actinomycetota; class Acidimicrobiia; order Acidimicrobiales; family Ilumatobacteraceae; genus Ilumatobacter. The sequence continues at coordinate 34,202 of CAVOVK010000020.1, forward strand.
CGTGTAGGTGCAGCGTTCTCGCGTGTGGTCCGTGAGCACGCGGGCGGCGTGGTCGTGATCGTTTGCCATGGCGGGGTGATCGACGGGCTGATGCGCACCGCCCTGCGGGCGCCAACGACCGGAGCCTTCGAGCTGCACACTTCGAACACGTCGCTCACCGAGATCGTGCTGACCCGCCCCGGTCGCTGGCGGCTGAATCGGTACAACGATGCCGCCCATCTCGAAGGTCTTCCCAAAGAGACACCCCGGATGAGTGACAGCTGACCGTGGAGGGTGACGCGCGGTGCGCTGGTTGGTGATCGGTGGCGGTACCGCAGGTTGTGTCGTGGCCGCCCGACTCTCCGAGCGTGGGTCGAACGATGTCACGCTGCTCGAGGCGGGACCCGACCACGGCGCGGACCACTCCCTCGCCGACGTCGGCCTCTACCTCGACGATCCGACACGTTGGCACGATCGCTGCAACATCATCCGTCGCGCCGGCGATCCGGCCGAGCACTACTGGCAGGGCCGAGGGTTGGGAGGCTCGTCACTGTTGAACGGGCCGGTGATGGTTCCGAACCCTGCCGACGCGGGGATCGAGCACCTCATGCCGATGGAACCTCCGGCGATGCTCGGGCCGCTGGGCGCGGCCGTCGTTGCTGCCGCTCCCGGTGCCCGCCCGGTGCTGCTCGCTCGTCGCAACGGCCGTCGGGTGACGGCGGCCGATGCGTACCTCCGCCCGATCAGCGATCGTCGGAACCTGACGGTGGTCGAGAATTCGACGGTCACCCGCTTGATCTTCGACGGCCGGTCGGTGGGTGGTGCGATCACCGAATCCGGTGTCGAGCACGACGCCGAACGAGTCGTCGTCTGCGCAGGTGCGATCCACACGCCGGCGCTGTTGCTGGCGAGTGGGGTCGATACTCCGGGCGTCGGGGAGGGCCTTCAGGATCATCCGGCCTTCGCGATCACGTTGGAACTCGCGTCGAACCTGGTCGACCCGTCCCTGCCGAACGTCGTCGTTTCCGTCGATCGTCCCGGCACCCAGATCCTTGCGATGAACCACCTGCCCGGATCGCCCGGATACGGCGCTCTGATCGGTGCCCTGATGACGCCGACCAGCACCGGCAGGGTCACCCTCGATGCCGTTGCCGGTTTGCCATCGGTGGAGCTCAACCAGCTCGCGACCGACGATGACGTCGAGCGGTTGACCACGCTCGTCCTGGACATGCTCGAGCTCTGCTCGCACCCCACGGTGAGAGCCGTCGCGGCCGCGGGCGTTCGTCGACGGAGCCGGGACCGCAGCCGAGTCGCTGGGAGGTGATCGTGGTGCCACGCGAGCCTGGCTGTTGACGCACCTCACCGGCTACCACCATGTCGCCGGTTCGTGTCGCCGAGGAATCGTCACCGATGGGTGGGGCACAGTTCGTGGTTACGCCGGGCTGTCGGTGGGCGACGCGTCGCTGTTCGACGGAGTGCCACCCGTCAACCCGTATCTGTCGGTCGTCACCCTCGCCGAACGGCTGTCGGCGCACTGGCGCGACTCGACGGCGGGCTGAGTCGGCTGTCAGGCTGTCCCGGACGTCACGCGTCACGATCGAGCGAGGAGAATGATCGATGAGTACGGGTTCCGAGGCCACATCGAACGTGCGGATCAACGCAATCCACCACCTGGCGATCAGCACCAAGGACATCAAGGCCCAGATCGAGTTCTTCAGCGACGTGCTGGGGGCCGAGCTCGTCGCGCTGTTCTGGATGCACGGCGTACCCGGCGGATGGCACGGCTTCTGCCGCCTCAACGACCGCTGTTCCGTGGCATTCGTGCAGTTGCCGGCGAACGCCGAGATCGAGTCGGAACTGGGCGTCACACACGCCGGCACCGGCGCCGGTCCGTCGGCACCCGGCACGATGCAGCACGTTGCCTTCAACGTCGACTCGGCCGAGGAACTGGTCGCGATGCGTGACCGTATTCGATCGCGCGGCATCAATGTGTTGGGCGAGATCGACCACGGTATGTGCCGCTCGATCTACTTCGCCGGCCCCGAGGGCCTGGTGCTCGAGGTCGCGACATCGGAGGCGGCCATCGATCCGAACGTGTGGATCGATCCCGAGGTGGTCGCGCTCGCGGGGATCAGCGCGGACGAGTTGGCCCGGTACGTACGTCCCGAGCCCTACGCCGGCGAGGGTGGCACGGTCGGCCAACCTCCGGTCGACATGGCCCGACCGCAGCTCGCCTACCCGAAACAGATCCTCGAGAAGATCATGTCGGTACCCGACGAAGAACTCACCAGCTCGCGCAGCTACGCCCAGCCACCGGTGAGCGTGCCCGCCGACGCGTCGGTCAAGGTGTGAGGTGAACGAGCCGGCGGCGGTCCCCGGCACCCCACCCGGCTGTGAGCGCGTCGCCTATGTGCTCGTGCACCGCGAGGATGCGGCGTTCAGTGACACCTATGGCGGTGGCGGCAACGTCATCGGACTCGACTGCCACCTGGTGCGCCCCACCGCGACACCGTCGAAGCGGGTGCTGATCTTCATGCACCCCACCGGCGGCGGCATGTACCTGCCGATCGTGTCAGGGTTGGCGGCTGCCGGCCACCACGTGATCTGGGCGAACTCGCGCTCATCGCGGCACCGACTCGGCACTCATCATGGAGAAGGTCGTCGCGGATCTGGGCGCCGTCGTCGCAGATGCGCGCGAACGGCTCGGTTACGAACATGTCGTGTTGGCTGGTTGGTCGGGCGGTGGTTCGCTGTCGGCCTACTACCAGTCGCTGGCCAATCGGGGCACGGGTATCACCGACACGCCGGCCGGCGATCCGTACGAGGTGGCACCGGACCGACTTCCTCCGGCGGATGCCCTGCTGATGCTGGCTGCCCATGTCAGCCGGCACGGCACGCTGACCGAGTGGATGGACGCCTCGATCACCGACGAGTCGCGACCGTTCGACCGCGACCCCGAGCTCAATCTCTACGACGCCGCGAATCCGAATCAGCCGCCGTATTCGACAGCGTTCGTCGATCGGTACCGGGCCATGCAGGTGACCCGCAATCGTCGCATCACCGGCTGGGTGAACGAGCAGCTCGCTGCGATCCGGTCTTCGGACGAGCCGAACGGTGAGCGCGCGTTCGTGGTGCACGGAACGATGGCCGATCCTCGTTGGCTGGACCCCAGGCTCGACCCCAGCGAGCGCCGCCCCGGCTGGTGCTTCCTCGGCGATCCGAAGGTCGTCAACGACGGTCCCGTCGGGCTCGCTCGGTTCTGTACGTTGCGCAGCTGGCTGAGCCAGTGGAGCATCGACGATGCCCGAGCAGACGCACAGCGCTGCCTGGCGCACGTCACGCAGCCGGTGCTGGTGGTCGGTAACACCGCCGACGACGCCTGCACGCCCAGCCACACCCAGCGGCTGTTCGCGGCCGTGCCGCACGACCGCAAGCGTCTTCACGAGGTGAGCGGTGCCACCCACTACTACACGGGTCCGCTCGGCCGCCGGCACTTGGCTGAAGCGATCGGCGTGATCGGCGACTTCCTCGACGACTTCGTCGCGAGCTAACCGAATGCGGGCGTCCCGGAATCGACGCTCGACATGATCGACAGGCGATGCATATCGTTTGAGGACCCGAGGTGAGGAGCCGATGTGACCACCCTGAACGACCGACCCAACACCGCCCTCGTGGTGATCGATGTGCAGAACGCCGTAGTGGCCGATGCTCATCGACGCGATGAAGTGATAGCGAATATCAACACTCTCGTGGGCAAGGCTCGTGCCGAGCACGTGCCGGTCATCTGGGTCCAGCACGCGAGCGACGAATTGCCCGAGAACACCGAGGGCTGGCAATACGTCCCCGAGTTGCAGCGCAGCGACTCCGAGCCGCTGGTGCACAAGCGTTACGGCGACTCGTTCGAGGACACGACGTTCGAGACCGAGCTGGCGCAACGCGGCGTCGGCCGTGTGGTCGTCGCCGGTGCCCAGAGCGACGCCTGTATCAGGGCGACGCTGCACGGGGCGTTCGTGCGCGGCTACGACACGACGCTCGTCAGCGACGCGCACACCACGGATGACCTCTCCGAGTGGGGCCTCCCACCGGCGCACGAGGTGATCGCCCACACGAACGTGTACTGGGGATGGCAGGGCGGCCCCGGTCGAATCGCAGCCGTCGTCGAGACGGCGAACGTCGAGTTCGGCGCGGCCTGACGCCCGGTCGCCATCACGTGGCGGCGGGTGGTGGTTCGTAGCCGCCGAGCGACTCGCTCATGCACCTGGCGAATGCGAGCGCCGTACGGTCGTGCAGATACGGAGCGATCACCTGGATGCCGATCGGCAGACCGTCGGTGGTTCGGCCGACCGGTGGCACCGTGACCGGGAGATAGGCACTGCCGATCAGCGCGCACCAGTTGACCAGATCGCCATACGGCCGATTTCCGTGATCGGCCAGCGTCGCGTGGATCCAGTTCGAGCCCTCGGGTGAGTGAATGTGCCGGAACGGGGGAACCGGTGTCACGGGGCACAGGAGGATGTCGACGTCTCCGAAGAACTCCGCCCAGCGTTGCCGGATCTCGCCACGTCGGCGATGCACGACGTCCCAGTCGCGATGGTGGAGTGCACGCCCGGCCGCGAGGTGCATGGCGTGCTCGTCGTCGGTGTCGGAGATCGATGTCGCGGCCGAGATCAAGCGCAGTCCGTCGAGCGAATCGGGACCTGGATCGATGAGCGGCCGCCGCTCGCGATCGATGTGGGCGCCGGCCTGCTCCAACTGATCGACGGCCGAGGTCAGCACCTCCAGCACCGCTGGATCCACCGCGCAGAAGTCATCGTCGAGCCACGCCGCGACCCGGAAGTCGCCGAGGTCGGTGGCGCGCGGCGGCGGCAGTTCGAGTCGCCAGCCCACGGCGTCGTCGGGGCCGGGGCCGGCGAGCAGATCGAACAGCAGTGCCAGATCGTCCATCGACCTGGCGATCGGGCCGAAGACGTTCACGTCGGCCACGTTGCGGTGCGACGACGCGTTGTCGAGATATCCGAACGTCGGGATCACCCCGAAGCTCGGTTTGTGGCCGAAGACCCCGCAGAACGACGAGGGTACGCGGATCGACCCGCCGATGTCGGTGCCGATCTCGAAGCCGGTGAACCCCATCGCCGACCGCGGCGGCGGGTCCGCCGGACGAACCACCCGGCGTGCGCGAGATGTCCCACGGGTTGTTCGTGGTACCGAACAGGTCGTTGTAGCTCTGATAGTCACCGGACCAGCGCGGGACGTTGGTCTTGCCGAACACGACGGCACCCGCCCGACGGACCGAATCGACCACGGTGGCGTCGACGGCGGGCACGTGATCTCGTAGTTCGACGGCGCCTCCCGTCGACCGGATGCCGGCAGTGGCGATCGCGTCCTTGACCGTGATGGGTATGCCGGCGAGCGGGCCGACCACTCGTCCGGTGGCCCTGGCCTCGTCGATTCGTGCGGCTTCCTCCAGAGCGCGTTCGGGCGCCAGGGTGACCACCGAGTTGATGGGCCCGTCGAGCCGTTCGACCCGTTCGAGGTGCAGATCGAGCAGCTCGCGTGCGGAGATCTCGCGCGCCTCCAGGGCTGCCGTGAACTCGGTGAGCGGGCTTGTCGGTTCGACCATGCGCATCATCACACCACTTCGCCGAGCAGGCCGCAAACGGCGGTGGCTGCCGCCGGGCGCCTACCCGTGATCAGTCGACCCGGCCGTAGAAGGTCGTCAACGCCGACTCGGACAGTCCGATCCCCGGCTGGTCGTTGAAGGCGAACACGGCGAGGATGCGGGTCACCGCGCCTTCGGTCGGCGTCACGCGATGCAGTGCGTTGCGGCCTCGGAACACGACCAGGTCGCCGGGCGAGAACTCGAGGGTTCGAACTGCAGCGTGCCCGTCGAGCACTGCTGCGACCTGGTCGAACGCCATCTCGCCGGCGTCGGCGTCGCGGACGTCGGCGATGTATTCGAAGACGCCGCCCGCTTCGGGCGCCTGGAACAGTGCCGTGACGGCGAACGAGGAGTTGTCGAAGTGCCAGCCGAGTTCGCGACCGGCGGACAGCGAAATGCACGTTGATCGATGACAACGAGTCGGCATACGGGTGGATCTGTTCGACACCGAGCACGCGGCACAGGAACCGTCGGAACATGTCGTCGCCGTACACGACTCGCAACGGTGAGTCGTGGGGGATCTGATCGTCGGCGATCAGGCCCTTGCTGCTCACCACCTGACGGTTGAACGGGTGGGCGGACGTCAGGGCAGGGTCGGATGGGGTCAGGTAGACGTTGTGGCCCGAGGTCGCGTGGTACACGTGTCGCGCTCACGAGGCGCCGATTCGGCGATGACCCTGGAGATGGTCTCGGGTGTGAAGAAGCCGTGCAGCACGAGTGCGCCGAAAGCGTCGAGTTCTGAGTGGCATCGAGCCGCATACGCGGGATCTTCGAGCGGATGGCGGTCCACGTCGAACGCAACGCTCGTCATCCGCCGACACTAGGCCTGCGCCGGGTGCGCGAGCCCGGCCGGAACGGTGCGCGTGCTCACCTACCGACGGGATGCTGGTCCTGCCCCGCTCGAGTGGCACGATCTGTGCATGACCGGTGTCGGACCATTCGCGTCTCGCTCGTTCGGAGTGCTGCTCCATCCCTCGTCGTTCCCTGGTCGAGACGACATCGGCACGCTCGGGGACGAGGCGCGCCGGTTCGTGGAGTGGCTGGCCACCACGGGAGCCTCCTTGTGGCAGATCCTTCCGCTCACGATGAACGGGCAGGACGACTCGCCGTATTTCAGCCGTTCCGCCTTCGCCGGCAATCCGTGGCTCGTCGACCTGGCAGATCTCGTCGATCATGGCTTGCTCGACGACACCGGGTTGGCCGACCGCATCACAGACGCTCGGATCCCCTATGCCGCGATGCGCGAGCACAAATGGCCGTTGTTGTCGGCCGCGGCTGATCGCTTGTTGGCCGTGCACGATCACCCCTGGCGCGCCGGTCTCGACGCGTTCGTGAACGAACGCCGATTGGCTCGCCCCGACCTGTCACTTCTTCGCGCTCAAGGACTTCCACGACGACGCTCCCTGGTGGACCTGGCCCGGCCCGTTGCGAATGCGGGACCCTGCGGCGGTCGAGCGCTCGCGCCGCGAGCTCGCTGCCGATATCGCCCGATGGCAAGCGGTCTTCTACTTCTTCGAGCGTCAGTGGCGCTCGGTTCGCTCCGCGGCGAACGAGCGGGGAATTCGTGTCGTCGGCGACCTTCCGATCTACGTCGCCGACGACTCGGCCGACGTGTGGTTGAACCAGGAACAGTTCCAGCTCGACGAGGCCGGCCGGATGATCGTGCAGTCGGGTGTGCCGCCCGACTACTTCAGCGCCGACGGCCAGCTGTGGAGGAATCCGCTGTACCGATGGGAAGTGATGGCGCTCGACGGGTATGCGTGGTGGCTGTCTCGTCTACGTCGCGCACTCGAGCTCAGCGACGTCGTTCGAATCGATCATTTCCGTGCGCTCAGCGCATTCTGGGAGGTGGCCGGAGACGCAGAGAACGCGCTCGGCGGGCACTGGGTGGATGGACCGGGCCAACCGTTTCTCGATGCAGTGCGGGAGGCGTTTCCGGCGATGCCGTTCATCGCCGAGGATCTGGGAACGCTCGACGACGCCGTGTACGCGTTGCGCGACGACAATGGTTTGCCCGGGATGCGCGTGTTGCAGTTCGGCTTCGACGGATTGCCCGACAACCCGCATCTCCCGGCGGCGCTGGTCGAGGCGTGCGTCGTCTACACGGGTACGCACGACAACGACACGATCGCGTCGTGGTGGACCTCGCTCGACCACGACGACCGGATGGAGGTCGAGCGGGTCTTCCGGCTGCCGCCGTTCTCCGACGTCGGAACCGCCGCGTGGTCGTTCATCGAAGCGGCGATCGGCTCACGTGCGATCGCCGCCGTGATCCCGATTCAGGACTTGTTGGTGCTCGACGAGCGGTCGAGGATGAACGTTCCGTCCACCACGTCGGGAAACTGGAGCTGGCGGATGCCTCCGAACGCGCTGAGCGCCGAGCTCGCTGCGTCGATGTACCGCCTTGCCGAACGGTATCGGCGCCTCACACCGTGATCACGGTTCGATCGGGTCCCGGCGCTGGGGCGTGGATCGCCGCGACCGGTCGGACGGGCCGACCGTTCCGCACTCCCGCAGATGCAGCGCCTGTGTCGTCAGTTGTGCTTCGGTGGCTTGACGTTGACGCTGCCGAGCAAGACGATGCCGCGCAGGCGAATCGTCGGGCCGTCGCCCCCGGTCACCTTGATGTTGCGTGACCCGAACAGGCTGAAGCCGCTCAAGGCGATGTTGGTGCCTTCGTCGACAACGATGTTGACACTGCCGAGGATCGCAGCAGCCGTCAGGCGTGGATTGTCGCCGGGCTCCACGCCGGTCAGGTCGAAGTCACCGCTGCCCAACACAGCGATCGCCGTGTCCTTGGTCCATCCCTTGGGGAGCACTCGCTTGCCGAAGCTGCCGAGCACGACGATGTTCATCGTTCGCTCCTTTCGAACTGCTGACGCGATCGATCGCTGGTGAGACAACCATCATCCGTCCCGCGTCACCGGTACCGCTAGAGACCCAAGACCCTTCGATTCCCGGCTCGGCTCATCGCCGGGTCGCGGTGTACAGCGATCGCCGAAGGAGCCCTTCGTCGATGACCGCGAGGGCGGCTCCGCGGTCGTCCAGTCGTCGAGCGAGCGCCTGCTCGCCGATCGCAGCACCGATTGTCACGGCGCGGCGGCGGGTGGCCGAGATCCACGCCTGCTGCCGGGTCCGATAGTCGGCCGTGATGTCGGTGTGCTCGACGTCGCCGAAACCGGCGGTCTTCAACAAGCTTCGATAGGTGGTTCGCGTCAGCACAGCCGACGGGCCGGAGCGTGCGACCTGGCGGCGTTCGGCGGGGGAGAGCCCCGGTGACGGCTCGATCGTCGTGAAGATCATCCGGCCCCCCGGGCGAAGGACCCGGCGACACGCTCTCAGCACGGAGAGCTTCGATCTGATTCAACACATGACGTCGAGGTGCACGATCGCGTCGAAACTGCGATCACGAAATGGCGTCGCAGCGCCGTTGCCGATCACCGCGAGATGGCGGTCGGCCAGGCCGTCCCGCTCGGCCCGTGCGGCGGCGGTGGCGGCCCCCGTTGGCACCGGATCGAGCGTAGCCACGCTGCATCCGAAATGATCGGCGAGGTACAACCCCGGGAACCCGCAGCCGGAGCCGAGGTCGAGCAGACGGTCATCGTTGCGCAGCCCGAGGGCCAGGCCGATCTGCTCCGCTTGCGAGAGCGTGGTGTAGCCGTTGGCCTGATAGTCGCTGCCGAGCACCTCGCGCTCGACCTCGATCAGCGCCTCGGCGCCCGAAGCTGCATATCGGTCGGAGAACCGCTCGTTGGGATCGTTCGACGCCCGGCGCATCGGCCCATCTTGGCCCAGGCGCAGGGGTCGACTGCCAGTTGGCGCGGGCGCTGTGCTAGCCGTTGATCTGACCCACGACCGAAGTGGGGGTGAAGCGGACGATCAGGCGCCCCTCGTCGATCATCGCCTGGCGGTACTCGTTCCAGTCGGGATGCTCCGTGCCGGCGACCGCCCGGTAGTAGTCGACGAGCTGTTCGTTGGTCGCGTCATCGAGCGTGGTGGTGACCGGAGACAGATCGACCGTGCCGTCGAACGAGGCATACGACCACAGCGACGGCTCGCTGATGTGGAGCACGACGCGCGGATCCCGCTCCATGTTGCGGGTCTTCGCCCGATCGTGCGTGACCGAGATGACGAACACGCCGTCGTCGATCACGTAGGCGATATCCGACGACTGTGGTCGACCGTCGGTCCGGATCGTGATCAAGGCGGCGTTGCGCCGTTTGGCTGCCCAGTCGAGTGCTGTTGTGAGTTCCATCGAACGATCTTGACGCACACGGGGCCCGAAGCCTCGCTCAGACGGAAGATCCGAAGCCGCCCTGGGGACGGAGTGGATCAATCAGGTCGTGTGAGTCGTGCGAATCCGAAGCAGCGGCCGAGGCCGACACCGAACGCTAGATGGATCCAGAGTTCGGCGAAGTCCTCGAGCATGTGCACCGCCGACCGGTCGCCGATCACGACCGCGTCGAAGCCCATCTCGCTCGCCAGCACCCGCACTCGGTCGGCGGCGCCGTCGTCCCCGGCGATCGGCAGGAAGACCGGCATACCTTCGATTTGGGGGTCGAGATATGCCTCGGCCCCGATGGTGTTGAACGCCTTGACCACAGTGGCTGCAGGGTTGATGGACGCGATGACGTCGACGATCGTTCGCGGCGTCGCCGGGCAGCGGGCTTCCCACGGTGTTGGTGGCATCGACGAGGATCGCGTCTCCGAGATCGCCCATGGCCTCGACGGTGTCGACCACAGCAGCGAACGGGACGGCGAGCACGATGAACTCGGCATCGTTCGCGGCTCGATCGAGTGGCACGGCGGTGAGGTCGAGCGCATCGAGCGCGGCCGTGACCTTGTCGCTCTCCGGGTTGCGGGCGGCGAACCTCACGTGATGGCCGAGATCACGGAACTTCCTGGCCAGGTTGGTGCCCACGACGCCGGCGCCGACGACGGTGATCGAGACGGTCATGCGCCGCTCCGTGGGCGCACGTGCCGATGAAGCATCACCCTGTTCGACATGAGACCTCTGTTCGGTGAGGGAACGACTCGTCGGTGTTCGGAGTGTTGTCCGTGGCGAGAAGTCCAGCGGCCGACCGGGGCCGGCTGACGCCGAGCCGGGAGTTCGATGGCCGCCGGCGGCATTTCGATCATGACCAAGTATCTCGCGAACTCATGTCGTCGGCCATCTGGGCGAATGGCTCGACAACCGTCGAGACGGCGTGCCATCGTGAGCATGAGCAGGCAGAGTGCCGCGTCGAAGGGCAGAAACCACGATGGGTCACATGGTCGAGCAACGCACGAACCGGTTCGAACAGTTCCATCAGGCGGGCCGGACCGCCATCGATGTGATCGCAACGCGGCAAGTAGGGCTGCACTGGAACGACCGGTCGGTGCTGGCCGGCTACCCGGTCGGCGGGTTGGCGGCGCATCTCGGTCGGGCGCTGACAACCGTCGATGCCTACCTGGATGCTGCACCGCCCGCGGTCGGTGCGGCGGCCACCGACGCGCCGACCTACTTCGCACTGGCGCTCGCCGATCACGATCCGGTCGACAGCGAGTTCCACGCCAAGGTTCGTGAGCGGGGCAACTCCGCCGCTGCTGCGGGACAGGCCGCGCTGGTGGTCGAATTCGCGCGAGGTGCACACTCGACTGGCATCTCGGCTGCTCGACCCCGATCGTCAGATCGCGGTGCTCGGCGGCACCGTCATGTTGTTGTCGGCCTATCTGGAGACACGGCTCGTCGAACTGGTGATCCACACGGTCGATCTCGCCGACAGTGTCGGCCTGCCGGTCCCGTCGATCGACGAAACGATCTGGGAGTCGGTTGCCCGCACGATCGCCGAGACGGCACTGCGGAGGCACGATGCGATGTCCGTGGCCCTCGGGCTCGCCCGATCGGATCGGTATTCGCCGCTCCGCGCATTCTGACCCTCCCGACCCCTGTCGAGCGGCGGGCGCGACGCGGTGGATCGGCGAATCGAACGGTGCCCGGGTATCGTCAAAGTCTCACCAGTGACAAGGAACAGGAACATGGCGACGCCCGGCAAACCCACAACTCTCCAGGAGACGGAGGCCCGTCGACTTGCTCAGCAGGAAGCCAAGGCGAACAAGGTGCCGGTCAATCGCACCGAAGAGGAGAAGGCGCTTCGCAAAGAGCGCGTCGCCAAGGCCAAGGATGCCCTGAGCCGGTCGGTCGGCATGAAGGGCGATCACATCGCTCCGGCCCGCGCCACGCTCAAGACCTACCTGCAGCGGTTGAACGAGCCCAATCAGCCCGACGACGCCCGTTTCGAGTTGTTGATCGAGGCACCGTTCAAGGCGCCGCCGAAGAAGCGCACCAACGACCGCTACTGATCGGTCAGCCGGCGAAGCGCTGCTGGTCGGCCAACACCTGGGGCAGCCCGATCATGGTGGTGAAATCGAGAAATGGGTCGGTCGCGGTATCGAGCGGCGGCGTTCCCATCGCTCGGATCTGACCCAGTGTGTCCTGCATCGCGGCGGTGGCCGACAGCAGGATGGAGATCGGAAGCAGCAGCACGCGATAGCCGAGATCGGCGACTTCTGCTGCACTCGGGGCCGGTGAGCGGCCACCCTCGACCCAGTTGAACACCAATGGAACGCCGAAGCGCTCGGCGCCGACCGTCGCGAAATTCCTCGACCGATTCGAGCGCCTCGACGAACAACGCGTCGGCACCGGCTTCGACATAGGCATGGGCGCGATCGATCGCGGCCGAGAACCCCTCCGGAGCTCTCGCGTCCGTGCGGGCGATGAGCAGCATCTTCTCGCGGGCCTCGACGGCTGCTCGCATCTTGGCGACCATTTCGTTGGTCGGGATGACCTGCTTGTCCGACATGTGGCCGCACCGTTTCGGTGCGACCTGATCCTCGATCTGGATCGCAGCAACCCCTGCTCGCTCGAACTCCCGAACGGTGCGCATCACGTTGACCGGGTTGCCGTAACCGGTGTCGGCATCGGCGATCACAGGCAGGGTGGTCGCCGCTGCGATGCGACGTCCATTGTCGACCATCTCCGAACCCGTCAGCAGCCCCACGTCCGGCTTGCCCAGCAGCGTCGCCGACGATCCGAACCCGGTCATGTAGGCAGCCTCGAACCCGGCCTGCTCGATGAGCACTGCTCCGAGCGCATCCGAGCATCCGGGCACGGTCACCAGTTCGCTTCGGTCGAGGAGTTCGCGGAGCCGTTCAGCGCCAGACATGAACGTCGAACCTACCGGTCATCCAGGCCGAGGGGTGGGAACTCCGTGCCGGCGCCGGCGACGTCAGCGTGCTAGTCCATGTCCATGCGGATTCCGGAGACATCACTGCTCGAGGTCGGTGACGGTTGCCTCGCGTATCTGCAAGGCGACGGCGGCTGGGGATGGAGCAACGCCGGCCTCGTCGTGGGCGACGATGTCTCGCTCTTGGTCGACACGCTGTTCGACCTCGAGATCACCCAGCACATGCTCGACTCTCTGGCAGGTCATACCCGAAATGCCCCGATCGGAACCGTGGTCAACACCCACGCCAACGGCGACCACTGCTACGGCAATCAACTCGTGAGCGGCGCCAAGATCGTCGCCTCGACGGCCACGGCGCACGAGATGGGGGAGGTTCCCCCTTCGTTACTGGCGGCGTTGAACGCCGACCCAGGGACCACGGGCGATCTGTTCCGCTCGTTCTTCGGCGAGTTCCATTTCGAAGGGATCGAGCCGCGCCTGCCGGACCGCACGTTCGACGGCCATCTGGAACTGGAGGTCGGTGGTCGTCGGATCGAGCTGATCGAGGTCGGTCCGGCCCATACCGCCGGCGACACGATCGTGGTCGTGCCCGACGCCGGCGTGGTGTACACCGGTGACATCTTGTTCATCGGCGGCACGCCGATCGTCTGGGCAGGACCACTGTCGAACTGGGTAGCGGCGTGTGACCTGATGTTGGGGATGGCCGTCGATACCGTCGTTCCCGGGCACGGTCCGATCACCGACAAGGCCGGGGTGGTCGCGGTTCGCGACTATCTCGTGTTCGTCGAACGAGAGGCCACGATCCGCCATGCCGCCGGGCTGGACGCGTTCGACGCCGCGCGGGACATCGGCGCGGCGATCGGCGCCTCGGAGGACTTCGGGTCGCTCGGTGAGTTCGGCCGGATCGCCGTCAATGTCGAGGCCGTGTACCGCCAGCTCGATCCGTCGCACCGCACCCCCGACGTCGTCGAACAGTTCCGCCGTATGGCCGAGCTCGAGCGCGCCTGAATCTCTCAGGTCTCCGGCGCTGCCGGCGCTGTTTGTTCGGCGTGCTCGGCCGGTGTCGTCTGTTCGGTGGCACTGCGACGGGTCTTGATCGAGCGCCTGACCGCCAGCACCCAGCCGATGGCGACGGCGATCGAGAAGATGAACCACTGCACGGCATAGGACAGATGGTTGGCCTCGGTGAGCACGGGTGCAGCTACCGGCTCGGGAAGTCCGCCCACCTCGGGTGGGTTCGATTCGATCAGGTCGACGTACATCGGAAGCACGTCACCGGGCAGCTGCGGTGCCAGTCGTTCGATGTCGATCCGCTGGGCGATCTCGAGATCGCCCTCGGCGGCGTCCGAGAGCTGACCGAGCCGGCGCTCCTGCGACTGTCGGAGCCGGCCGGTGAGTTCGATCTCGATCGCCGGCACCTCGGGTGGTGTCTGCTCGGTCAACGGAATGAACCCCCGGTTCACCAGGAGGATGCGGCCGTCGTCGAGTCGCAACGGCACCACCACGTTGAGGCCGGCCCGCCCGCCCTGTGAACGATTGGCGACCAGTAGCAACTCGTCCGTCAGGTAGGTGCCGGCGGTCGTGACCGGGCGCCATTCGACGTCGCTGGGATCGACCCCGGGAGTGAGGAGATCGTCGAGTGGCGCCGGGGGGGCGTCGTAACGTTCCTCGATCAGCGCATTGAACGCCTGGCGTTGGTCGAGACGGCGCAACTGCCAGAGCCCGAGGTTGATCATGGTGACGATCGCCGCGATCACGAGCAGGTGGAACCCGATCCACTTCGGCCGTAACAGGAACCGGTACATGTGATCCCGACGGTATCGGGGCGACATCGGTGCGAGGTGTTGGAGCAGGATCGAAAACCGGCAGGATGGACGGATGGAGCTGCCCGATTTCCACATTCCACACGCGGAGAAGATCGAGTGGATGATCGAGACGAATGGCTGGGCGCTCGAACCGGTGTCGCCCCGGCCCGACACCGACCCGCCGACGCCGGCCTACTCCTACACGATCGGCGTGCCGGCACTGACCGGATTCCCGGAGATCGCCATCTTCGGGCTCAAACCGGCGGCGGCGAACGGTCTGATCGGGTTGGTCGTCGATGCGCTTCGCGGGGGTACCGAGATCCCGCTCGGTGTCGAATTGTTGGGCTTGCTCGACAACGAGCTGCGTTGCATGTTCGCCCCGATCGACACCCACGAGTTCGGTGTGTTCTTCGGCACGGCGGCGGCCTGGTATCGAGGCGAGGACTATTCGATGGTCCAGATGTACTACCCCGACCGCAGCGGCTTCATGCCCTACGAGGCCGGATTCGAACAACGGTTGCGCCTGGCGCAGCCCGTGATCGGTTCCGTCGAGCTGTAGGCGCCGACGGCAGATTCCCTGCCGACCCGGCGGAGGCCGCTGCCGGGCCATGGGGCTCGCGCGAGGTGCCGGTGCATCGGGATGGACCGGGTCGGGCCCGGCTCACATCGCCAGGCAGAAGGACGCGACCTCGTCCACCCACTGCTGCCAGAACTCGCGCGGGTAGTCGTGACCCATGCCTTCGAGCGCCACGAACATCGCACCCGGAATCAGCTCGGCGGTGCGCCGACCTCCGCTGATGTCGATCAGCGTGTCGGCCGTGCCGTGCATCACCAGGGTCGGTGTCGTCACGCCGGTCAGAGCGTCGGCCCGCGAGCCGGATGCCTGAACGGCCAAGAACTGCCGGTTGACGCCGGCGGGGTCGAAACAACGCTCGAATGCCCGCGCGGCGTCGTCGGCCCATCGGGCTTCGTCGGCGTATGCCGGGCTTCCCCAGATCCGTTGGCCCTTGATGTGGCTGGCGATCGCCGACTCGCGATCGGTTGCGCCAGGCGCCGTCAGGTGGGCGAGCGCCTCGGGTGTCGACTGGCCGTACCCTTCCTCGCCCGTTCGCGACATGACCGTCACCATCGACAGCAGCCGGTCGCGGTGATGGATGGCGAGCTGTTGCACGATCATGCCCCCCATCGACAGGCCCATCACGTGCGCCCGTTCGACTCCGACCGCGTCGAGCACGGCGACCGCGTCGCGCGCCATGTCGGCCACACGGTAGGCGGCCCCCTGGTCGTCGACGGGGGCGTCGCCGTAGTGCGTCGACAGACCGACGTCGCGGTTGTCGAATCGGATCGTGTGGAAGCCGGCCTCGACGAACAGTTGGCACCAGTCCTCGTGGTAGTTGATGCATTGTGAACCGAGGCCGTTCACCATCAGTAGTGTCGGGTTGTCCGGCGAACCGAATGTCTCGTAGAAGATCGAACAGTCGCCGTTGGTCGCGTATGGCATGGAGAAAAGGTACCTGGGTGGTCGTCTCGGGCAGAATGTGGACGTGGATCTCCTCGTCGCTGCCGATGACCGCACCGGCGCGTTCGAGTCCGCCGCCGCGCTGGCCGATCAGGGCGCCGGTCCCGTCCGTGTGACGGCCTGGCCGGCGCAACCGGTTTTCGAGCAGCGGGATTCGCCGACGAGGGATGACGAACTCACCGTCGAGATGATCGACCTCGGTTCTCGCCATGCGGTGCCGGCCGAGGCAGCGGCTCGAGCAGCGGCCCTGCCCAGGGCGTCACGCAACGCTCACAAGATCGATTCGACGTTGCGGGGGAACTGGGCGGAGGAGCTATCTGCCAGGTCGGAGAATGGCCCGGTGTTGTTGATCCCGGCCTTGCCGGCGTTCGGGCGCAGCTGCATCGACGGGGTGGTCCTCGAACTCGGGCGCCCGGTGCACGAGGGCAGTGCCGGCAGCGATGTGCGACGTCGGGTCGTCACCTCACGCCCTGTCGATTCGTTGCGGGCGGCGGGCCTGGCCGACGTCGATCTGTTGAGCAACCATGCTGCGGCTGTCGCGTGGCTCTCCGATCCGGCCGGAGTGCGAGTCGCTGACGCGAGGGATGATCGTGACATCGCCGAGCTGGTACGCGAATGGGGGCGTGCGGCGCACTCGCGCCCAGACGTGGTGCTCGCCGGGACGTCGGCGGTGATCGGAGCGGCGGCCGGGGTGCTGGGCGGACATCGTCCGCCGGCCGAGCTGCCACCAATCGCCGGCCCGATGCTGGTCGTGTGCGGCAGTGTCCATCCGGCAGCTCGGGCGCAACTCGCCGTCGCCGAGCGGACAGGCATCCCGATCGTCCGCCTCGTGGACGACCTCGCGATTCGGGCGCTGCAGGATTCGCCGGTGCTGGTGCTGGCTTCGGAGATCCCGGTCGGTGACGTCGACGCCCCGATGGCGGTCGCTGCGGCAGCGACGCTGGCACGCGGGGTGACAGCGGTGCGCGAGCGGGTCGACCTCGGCGCGCTGGTCATTCTCGGAGGCGACACGGCTGCAGCAGTACTCGGCGACTCCGCGGTCGAGGTCCACGGATCTGTCGACATCGGTACCGCCTGGGCGCGCGTGGATGGGTTCGAGCAACCGGTGATCACACGCTCCGGAGGATTCGGATCGGAGTATGCACTGGTCGACCTGATCCGAAGCACACTGGAGCTGCGGGGGTGAGCGCGGTTCCGATGGCGATGACGATGGGTGATGCCTCCGGTGTGGGCCCGGAGTTGATCTTGCGGCGCGCCAGCGAAGGGGCGCTGATCGACGGCTCGACCGTGGTGTTCGGCGACGCCGCCATTCTCCATCACGGGCTCCGGTTACTCGATCTCGACGTGCCCATCCGAGTCGTCGCGGATCCGGCCGATGCGGTAGCTGGCAACCTGAACGTGGTCGACGCCCATTTCTTGAGCGCGTCGGATCACCGTCCCGGCGTCTTGGATGCGCGGTCGGGTGCGGCCGCGTTGGCGTATGTCGCCGCGGCCACCGACGCCGCCCTCGCCGGGAGCGTTGCCGGCATCGTGACCATGCCGATGAACAAGGAGGCGACCCAGCTCAGCGATCCGATCTTCGTCGGCCACACAGAATTCATCGCTGAAGCGGTGCGGTGCAGCCTCGGTCACGATGATGCTCGCCGCCGATCACGCCGCTGGATCGCTGGCGGTCACGCACGTGAGCACTCATTGTTCCTTGCGCGAGGCGATCGATCGGGTGCGGACCGAACGAGTGCTCGACGTGATCCGACTCACCCGAGATGCACTCGGCCGCTTCATCGATCGGCCGCGGATCGCGGTGTGCGGCCTGAACCCGCACGCGGGTGAACACGGTCTGTTCGGTAGCGAGGATGCCGAACAGATCCGGCCGGCGATCGAGGCCGCCCGCTCAGCGGGGATCGATGCGTCGGGCCCACATCCGGCCGACACGGTGTTCTTCCAGGCGGTGCACCGTGCTCGCTATGACGCGATCGTGGTGATGTACCACGACCAGGGTCACGCCCCCATGAAGCTGTTGGCATTCGACACAGGGGTGAACGTCACGCTCGGCCTGCCGATCATCCGCACATCGGTCGATCACGGCACGGCGTTCGACATCGCCTGGAAGGGCGAGGCGTTCACCGATTCGCTCGATCACGCTCTCGCCTACGCCCGCAAACTTGCCTCCTGACCCGTTCTGCTCACTCCCCCTGCGGCGACGGGTCAGCGATTCGTCGATCAGGACGGGTTGGTGGGCTCAGATGGCGTCGGCGCTTTCACACTCGGGACAGGGGGCCTTGTCGCGATACTCGGCCCACTCCCACTCCATGCCGTGCTGATCGAGGAGTTCGAGGAACGGCTCGGATGGGAGCGCCTCGGGGCCGACCACACCGCGCGCCGACCATTGTCCGGTCGCCATCAGCTCGATCGCAACGGCGGGCATCACAGCGGTCTGCCACACGACGGCCTGGTGTCCGAACTCTCTCATCGACCAGGCGTTGTCGACGATGTGGTAGAGGTAGACCTCGCGTGGCTCGCCGTTGGTGCCGAGGCCCTTGACCCAGGTGCCGGCGCAGGTCCGTCCTGTCATCTTGTCGCCGAGTTCAGCCGGATCGGGAAGTGCTGCCGCAACCACGTCGCGAGGCGACACCTTCACACCGCGCACCTCGACCGGGTCGGTCGAGACCAGGTCGAGCTTCTGCAGTGTCTTGAGCACGTTGATGAAGTCATCGCCGAGGCCGTACTTGAACGTGACGCGATCGACGTCGATCCAACGCGGGATCAGGATCACCTCTTCGTGCTCGACGTTGACGCACTGCAACGGTCCGATGCCCTCGGGGAAAGTGAAGATCTCTGGCTCGCTGAACGGCTCGGTGGTGAACCACCCCCGTTCGCGCTCGTAGATGACGGGAGGATTCAGGCATTCCTCGATGGTGGTCCAGATCGAGAAGGTCGGTGCGAAGTCGTAGCCGTCGACCACCAGGTCGGCGCCGTCTCGAACGCCCATCTCGTCGATCTTCGAGAACAGGTGATCAGCCGCATATCGCGCTGCGACATCGGAGAATCCGGGTTCGACACCCATGCCGACCAATGCCATCAGATTGCGGTTCTTCCACAAAGGACTCTGGGCGAACTGGGCGTCGCCGAGTCGACGGCCGGTTTTCGAGTATGGCTCCGTCGGGTGGGGCGCGGACATGTGCATCGCCATGTCGACGTAGTGGCACCCGGCGGCGAAGGCACCCTGGAAGATCGGAGGGTTGAATCGAGGATCGCAGGCGTTCAGGATCACATCCGCGCCGCACTCGCGAGCCAGCGTGGCGACGGAATCCTCGTCGGAGGCATCGACCCATGCTGCCTCGACGCGACCGCTGTCGATGTCGACGGCCGTCTCGACAGCGGCCCTGGCCTTGTCGATGTCGATGTCGGCAACCGTGATGTGTTGGTACGCCTTGCGGTGGGAGGCGATCGCGACGAACGCAGAGCCGACACCACCGGAACCCACGACGAGAACTCGCATACCGGAACGGTACAGGGAGAAGGAGGCGGTCGCTGAGGGAATCCGCGACCGTTGTCGACCGTTGCACCGGGCGGCATCACTGCTACTCTTCGCCAGTGCATCAAGAGCGGCTCGGTCTCTACCGGGCCCGGCAACCTGGGTAACGCCTCCAAGGTGCCTCCCTCGGTACTGGCTCGGGCCAGTGGCGGGACATGCGGTCGGCTCGTCCGGCAAGACGGCGATTCGGGCCGCTCGCGATGTCACGAACACGACGACGATCGACGCGGACGAAAGGAGTGGGATGACCCGAGATGCGCTTCCGGTCACCGGCGCGTGGCGCCCCGGACATCCTGCTGGTGCGCGGCAGTTCTTCACGTTCGCGTCCGAGCATCCCTTCGCAGTCGAGAGCGGAGCGGTGCTGAGAGACGTGACGGTGGCGTACGAGACGTGGGGCGAACTCAACACAGACGCATCGAACGCGATCCTGGTCTGTCACGCCTGGACGGGTGATTCCCACGCAGCGGGTCGTGCCGGCCCCGGGCATCCGGCGCCTGGCTGGTGGGACGACGTCGTCGGGCCGGGCAAGTACATCGACACCGACCGTTGGTTCGTCGTGTGCCCCAACGTGCTCGGTGGTTGCCAGGGCTCGACCGGCCCGGCTTCTCCACATCCCGAAGACGGCCGACCGTACGGTTCGCGCTTTCCCGTCGTCACCATTCGCGACATGGTGCGCGCACAGGCCCGGCTGATGCGTCACCTCGGGATCGACCAGTGGGCGTCGGTGATCGGCGGGTCGATGGGTGGGATGCAGGTGCTCGAGTGGGCGATCACCTACCGCAAGCACGTGCGTTCCATCGTGCCGATCGCAGCATGCATGCAGGCCAGCGCGCAACAGATCGCCTGGGGCGTGATCGGGAGGCGTTCGATTCGGCTGGATCCACGCTGGCGCGGTGGCGACTACTACGACGCCGAGCCCGGCGACGGCCCGGCCGAGGGGCTGGCGGTCGCCCGGCAGGTGGCCCAGGTGACGTTTCGGAGCGACAACGCCTTCACGGAACGGTTCGGTCGCAATCTGACCGGTCGCAGCCAGGTGGGCGACACGTTCGGTTTGTGGCAACAGTTCGAGGTCGAGCAGTACCTCCGGTACCACGGGGAGAAGCTCGTTCGGCGCTTCGACGCCAACAGCTACCTGATCATCGGCAAGGCGATGGACCTCCACGACGTCGCCCGCGGTCGCGGCAGTCTCGAGCGAGCGATGCAACTGATCACCGTGCCGAACCTGACGATCGGGATCGACAGCGACATGTTGTACCCGTCGTACCAGCAACAGCACATGTCGCAGTTGCTGAGCGAGGCCGGCGTGCCCAACGAGTACGTCGAGATCAGCTCACCGCATGGGCACGACGCGTTCTTGATCCACTTCGACGAGGTGGGTGAACCGATTCGTCGCTTTCTGGACCGCGTGCTCTGACGTGCCCGAAGGGCTCGAGGTCGAGATCTACCGGCGGTCCGCCGCTGGATGCGTCAACCGCATCGTGAGCGAGGTCGAGGTCGACGACCGGCAGGAGATGGCGCACGAGATCCGCTCGGTGGCGCCCGGCAGCGTGATCACGGCTGCTCGCCGGATCGGCAAACAGCTACTGCTCGACCTCCACGGAGTCGGCTCGAGCAGTGACGACGACCGCGGCGGATCCCGTCCGACGCTCGGGTTGCACTTCGGGATGACCGGTCGACTCGTCGTCGACGGCACCGCACCGATCGAGCGGCTCGAGTACGGAAGCGGCCGGGACGACCCGGCATGGGACCGGCTGGTGATTCGGTTCGAAGACGGGGGAGTACTGCGGGTGAACGACCCTCGTCGTTGGGCCATCTTCATCCTCGACCCCGACGTGGATCGACTCGGTCCTGACATGTTCGCCGCTGACCCCGAGATCCTTGCGACCTCGTTCGCGCGCCGCCGTGCTCCGGTCAAGGCGGTCTTGCTCGATCAGTCCGTGATCGCCGGACTGGGCAACCTCTGCGCCGACGAGGTGCTGTGGCAGGCGGGCATCTCGCCGTTGGTTCCGGCCCAGCAGCTAAATCGTGCGGCGATCGAGCGCCTGGTCCGCGTTGTGCGGGAGCACCTACCGGTGATGCTCGATCGCGGGGGCAGCCACCGCGGTGAGCTCGATCCCGACGCGCGATCTGAACTGCCGCCCTGCCCGCGCGACGGTGCCGACCTGAGGCGGGCCACGGTCGGCGGACGGACCACCGTTTGGTGCCCGGTACACCAACGCGTTGATGCACCTCGATGAGCGCCGGCAGAGGCGGAAGTCGTCCACGTGATCGTGGCACACTAGGGGCAGCGTGGCGACGAGTGAAGCAATCTTTCCCAACCGATCGAACTCGCTGCGATCGTTCGGCGTTCCCGTCGTACTGATCGCAGCAGTCGGCGATCCCGAGGGGGCGCGGACCGTCACCTCGATCGTCGCGTTGCTGGTGGCGATCGGTCTCGCACTCGTCATGGTCGCGGTCTGGTTGCATCGAACCACGCGTCCCGATCCCGAGTTGCTCGCACCACTCGAGGTGATGGGCGAACGCCGATGGCGTCGCGCCGATCCCGTCTGGCAACGCCGCCGACTCGATGAAGTCCGGCCGCGGGGCAACCCCGCTGCAACCGAGCATCGCCCCGCCCGACATCGACGAAGCGTTCGACGAGGGGCCTACCGCGTCCGGGTTCGACGATCTACACCCAGCGCGATTGCATCCGATCGGCGCCACGGCCGATGAGGCTCGGGTCGGGACGGCCGACGACATGGATCTGGAACCCTCACAGATCGAACATCGTGCGGCCGATACCGATACGCCCGTCCGTCCCCAACGCCCGTTCCTCGAAGATGTGCCGGACAGTGACCTCGCCCCCGACGTGCTGGCCAATGCAGCGGCCGAACTCGACGCCGAGCTGGGCCGAGAACATCGGTGAGGGTCGGCGACCGGCCGGTCGGGTCGCTGTTGAGCATCGAGCGGATGATCTCGATTCCTTCGTCGAAGCGCTGTTGAGCATCGGGCGGCGTTCCGAGCCGCCGGGTCTGCGCCGCTACGATGCGGCGCATGGCAACGCTCGACCCTGAGGCGATGATCACCCGGTTTCGTGAACGCGCAAAGGCGGTGAAGCAACGCCCGCTGCCGCCGGTCGCCGGCGAGGAGCGTCAACAGTTCATCAATCAGGCCAAGACCGACTACCAGGACTACGCCATCATCGGTGACGCCGAGGCAACCATCGAGGACGGCATCCTGACGCTCCGCGTCGACCTCCGTCCCGCCGACCAGAAGACCTGACGACCGTCACGGTCAGGTGTTGTCCGGTCCGGCAGGAAGCTTGGTAATCTGGCGGTCGCTGCGGACGTGGCTCAGCTGGTAGAGCATCACCTTGCCAAGGTGAGGGTCGCGAGTTCGAATCTCGTCGTCCGCTCCGAGAAGCCCCTGGTAGATCGGTAGAAATGCCGAATCTATCAGGGGCTTTCGCATTCCCTCGTGCGCGTTTGGTTCGCAGTTCAGGAGTGCCGGAAGTCCTCGATGACCGCGAGCGGCGGCGGATCGGTTCATCGCTCAGCGCCTTCCGACGATGTCGGCGACACGATCGCTATCGTGCCAGTGACGGAGCAACCCAGCTGCCCCGAGACAGCGAAAGCAGCGACATCATGAAACTTCGATTCGATCTCCCCGTGCACACGACGGACGGTCCGTTCGGGGACCTCGGCGACGTGGTGATCGATCCCATCACGCGGCAAGGTCACCCATCTGGTCGTCGAGCCACACAACCGCCACCACACGGCACGTCTCGTCCCGATCGATCTGGTCGAGGTGACCGACGACGGTGTCATGATCCGACTCGACGCCGAACGCGTCCGCCATCTCCCGGATGTCGCCGATTCTGACTTCATCCGGCTGGGGGAACCGATCGACCTCGGAGACGACTGGGACATCGGCATTCAGCGCATCGTGGCGATGCCGTACGGAACAGCGAGAGGTGTTTTCGGCGACACCCACGTCTACTCCGACGAGCCGTCGGACCGAGTGTCGGTCAATTTCCACCGGATACCGAAGGGCGAGTGCGAGATCCGTCGCACGAGCCAGGTGGTCAGCGCCGACGACCACACGGTCGGGATCGTCGACGGGTTCATTGCCGACGACTCCCACATCGAAGGAGTCATCGTGCGGACCGGCTGGGTCGGATTCCGCCACCTCGTCGTGGTGCCGGTTGCTGCTGTCGCTCGGGTCGCGAGCGACCGCATCACGATCAACTTGACCGGTCGCGAGTTCCACCGGCTCGGGCCGGTCGACGAGCTCGAGAGTGCGCATCTGCCGAGAGGCCGACTCGAACGATTCGAACATTCGATGGCCCAGCGAGCGAAGCGGGCGCGGGCGAGCGCGAGGACATTGCTTCATCGCTCCGGATCGTCGGACGACTCCGCGGCGTGAGGGGTGTCGGTGGCTCGGCAGCGTCCGAGCTCTGACACCGGTGACGACATCGACGATCTTCGGTGCCGCCGGTGATCTGGCCGGCGGGTCGTTGTTCCCGGTGCTGTCGATTTCGTGGCGTGGCTGGTCGTGGATGTCGGCTCGCGCTGAGTCGTCGCACCGGCTCAGACCGGCGGCGAGGAGAGCCACGCTGTAAGGACCATCACCACGCCGATCGCGGCCCAGTCGATCGAGTGAGTCCGGTGGTGCGGGTCGAGCGAGGTCGGCAGAACGACTGAACGCGCTGGCGACCGGGCCGGATCACAACTCCTGCCAGCTCGGCTTGTGGAGGTACGCCTCGCGGTAGTAGTCGGCGAGTCGGAGACCGGACGCCGCGGCCTCGTCGACGACGACTGTTGCATGAGGATGGAGCTGCAGCACCGAGGCCGGGCACATCGCGCTCGACCGGGCCCTCGACCGCCGCCGCGAGCGGTGCGGCCTTCGATGGTCCGCAGGCGATCAACACGAGGTGACGGGCTTCGAGCACGGTACCGAGGCCCTGGGTGACCACGTGGCGCGGGACGTCTGCTTCGCGATCGTCGAAGAATCTGGCGTTGTCCTTGCGGGTGACACTGCTGAGCGTCGTGAGGCGCGTACGCGACGCCAACGACGAGCCCGGTTCGTTGAACCCGATGTGACCGTCGGTTCCGATCCCCAACAACTGCACGTCCACACCTCCGAGTTCGGCGAGCAGTCGGTCGTAGCGGGAACAGGCATCGAGCAGATCGGGTGCGTCGACGTCGGGGATGAACAGCCGCCCGGTCGGGAGATCGATGTGGTCGATCAACTCACGCCGGATGAACGCTCGGTAGGTCGCGGGATGATCCGGCGGCAAACCCACGTACTCGTCGAGCAGGACAGCGCTCGCTTCGGACGAGGACAGATCTCCGCGGCGGTGTGCTGCGATCAGCTCGCCGTACACCCCCAGTGGCGAGCCACCGGTTGCCAGCCCGAGTACAGCGGTGGGTCGCGAGCGCAACACGCGTGAGATCACGCCGGCGACGACGATCGCCGCCGCATCGGCATCGGGCGTGATCACGACTTCCATGAGGTCTGTTCTCCGACGACAAGAGTCATCGTCATGACCATCGATCCTGACAGAGCGGGCCGTCGCGGCCCGCTACGCAGGTGTTGCCGATCGCCGAGGAGTCATGCACCGTGCCTGACATGCCCGTCAGACTCTACGACCCGCCATCGAAGGGTCGATCCGACGGCTGATACCGGCGTGTAGGTTCTGGATCGGTTCGTGAGCGGACCGCCTTCGTAAACCCGGGACGATCGGACCTCCATGATGAGCGCGACAACAAGTGACGCGACAGGCACCGCGTCGACCCGCAACGTCTTCTTTGCCGCACCGGCGGACGATCCGCGAGCTCGCCGGCCGATCGACGTCGCAATCCTCGTCACCTCCCTCGTGGTGGTGATCCTGCTCGGGTGGTTGTACAGCGCCCGCGGCGAGGTCGACACGCGATTTCTCGAGTTCTTCGCGGACGGCACACCTGGATGGATCAGCGGGATAGCGACCATCGCATACGTCGTGGGCGGCCTGTACTGCGCCGGTCTCATCATCGGCATCGCCGTGTTCGGCAACGGCCGGGGTGCGATCGCTCGCGACATCGTGCTCGCCGAGGTGCTGGCTGTCGCGGGGCTCGTCGTCGCGTCCTACGTGGCCGGGCCCGAGTTCCCGGATTTCTTCCCCGAGTTGATGGAGCGCGACGGGTTCCCGTCCTTTCCGGTCACCCGACTCGCGATGGTGGTCGCCGCGATCCGGGTCGTCGGCCCGTACCTGTCGGTACCGATGCGCAAGGTCGGTCATCGCCTCGTGTTCGCAATGTCGATCAGTGCGCTGGTGCTCAGCTACGGCACGGTGTCTGCGGTCCTGGGTGGCTTGGTGATCGGTGCGTCGGCGGCTGCCGTGATCCACCTCGTGTTCGGTTCGGGTTCGGGCATCCCGAGCCGCGCTCGGATCACGTCCGCACTGCAGGAGGTCGGTCTCGACGTCACCGATCTCGAGTTCCTTCCGTTCCAACCGGTCGGCGCGACCTTGGTCAAGGTACAGCTCGCCGACGGCGCCTCACTGCTCGTGAAGGTGTACGGGCGAGATGCCGCCGACGCCGCGTTGGTGTCGCGATTCTGGCGGGCGATGTGGTACCGGGACGGCAACCGATCGTTGCTGGCGAGCAGCGAACAACTCGCCGAGCACGAAAGTCTGATCATGTTGGCATGCGAGCGGGAGGGAGTCGCCACCCCATCGCTGGTGGGCTGGAGCCGGGCGTCCACGGACGACACGCTCGTCCTCGCACGATGGAGCCCGGGCACGCGGCTCTCGCAGCTCGATGCCGACTCGATCGATGACGACACACTCGAGCACATGTGGCGAGTCTTGGCCGATTTCCACGCGGCCGGGATCGTGCACGGGGAGATCGATCGCGAGCGCATCATGGTCGGCGAGGACACCGTCTTGCTGACCGATCTCTCAGCGGCTCGCATCCTGGCTGACCACGATGCCAAGCAAGTCGACGATGCACAGCTCCTCGTTGCTACCGCTGTGGCCGTGGGGAACGAGCGGGCGATCGCCGTATCTCGTCGCGCGCTCGGTGACGACAAACTGCTGGACGTGCTGCCATACCTGCAGGCCGCCTCGCTGTCCCGCGGGCTGCAACAGGATGCCAAGTCGGCAAAACTGAAGATCGCCAAGCTGCGCAGCGAGATCGCAGACGCACTCGGCGCTCCGGAACCCAAGATTGCGCAGTTGCAGCGTGTGACGTGGGGCAACGTCGCGATGGTGGCCTTGACCCTGTTCGCGGCGTACTCGTTGATCACTGCGCTGACCGACATCGGACTCGACACGATCGCCACCCAGATGCAGGATGCAGTCTGGGCGTGGGTGGTCGTCGCCCTGATCATGGCCCAGCTCACCAACGTGGGTGAGTACTTCACAATGGTCGGGGTCATCGGCCGACCGGTGCCATTCGGCCCGACGATGATGTTCCGGTACGCGCTCTCGTTCATCTCGCTCGCGGTACCCAGCGAAGCGGGCGCGATCGCGATGAACATCCGATATCAACAAAAACTCGGCGTGCCGGCTGCCGCAGCGATCGCACAGGGTCCGCTGCTGACGATCATCTCGAAGACGTTCGACGTCATCTTGTTGTTGATCACCGCGAGGTACCTCGGCGAGGCGCTCGATACCAGTGAGGTGGAGTTCGGACCGGTCGTGCGACTCATCGGCATCGTGATCATCCTCGGGGTGGTGGCGATCATCGCTGTGTTCGCCATCCCCTCGTTGCGAGCCAGAATGCTGCCTCACATCAAAGAAGGCTTCAGCGCCGTGAAAGGCAGCCTGACCGATCCCGAACGGCTGCTGAAGATCGTGAGCGGAACCTTGATGCAGAAGGTGCTCTTCGCGCTCACCCTGGGGGCATCGGTGGCTGCCTTCGGTGCGCACATCCGATTCGGCGAAGCCATCTTCGTCAACACGGCCGTGTCGCTCTTCGTCGGGTTCATGCCGGTGCCCGGCGGCATCGGCGTCGCCGAGGCGGCGATCACAGCGGGACTCGTCCTGATCGGTGTCCCCGAGGAAGTCGCCTTCGCCGCCGCGATCGTGCACCGGATGGTCACGGCCTACCTCCCGCCGGTCATCGGTTGGTGGTCGCAACGCTGGCTCATCGCCCGCGACTACCTCTGATGTGAACGAACCGAAGTTGCCGTCGAGCGCGACATCCGTTCACTGAACCGCGATACGGAGGTGGCCCCGAAGTAGGGTCGCTGGTCGCGGACGCACTTCGGTTCGCTCGAACGGGGTCCTGTCGGACCAACCAACGTGAGGAGACTTCATTGCTTGCCTTTTCGATCTGGAACGCGATATGGGTCGTGTTCGTCACATTCCTCTTCGTCAGCATTCTGATGTTGCTGTTCTCGGTGATCATCGACCTGTTCCGTGATGATTCCCTGAGTGGTGGTGCCAAGGCAGTGTGGATCATCGTGCTGGTCCTGTTGCCCTTGATCGGGCTACTCGTCTACGTCATCGCTCGCGGCGACGGGATGGCGAAGCGCTCGATCCGCGAGCAGGCCGAAGCCAAGGAGTCGTTCGACTCGTATGTCCGCGAAGTCGCAGGTGGGGGAGCGGCCAGTGAGCTCGAGAAGGCGAGTGCCATGCACGAAGCGGGACGCCTCACCGATGACGAGTACGCCGCGCTCAAGGCCAGGATCTTGAGCTGATGACGAACGCGACGCTTGGCTCCGACCCCACCGCCGGCTGGGCGCAACGATCGATCTTGTGGCTCAGCAGGGCCGTCACGTTCGCCATTTACGTCTACGTGCTCATCGTCGAGGTCATCCTGCTCCTGGGATTCTTCCTGCTCCTGTTCGGCGCGAATCCGTCGTCGTCGTTCGTCGAGTGGGTGTACCGCAGTCTCGATCGGGCGATGAAGCCGTTCCGTGGCATGTTTGCGCCGATCGAGCTCGGAACCACAGGTAACGATGTCCCAGCGATCTTCGACACATCGGTGCTGTTCGCAATGATCATGTACGGCATCCTGGCGATCGTCGTCGCCACGCTGCTCGGCTGGCTGAACGCACGAGCGAGGCGGATCGATCGGGAGGACGAGGAATACCGCCGTCAACAAGTCTTCAACCAGACGTTGGCCGGCATGCAGCCGGTGACCCCGGCCCCGGCCCCGACACAAGAATCGCAGCCGACGAGTCCGCCGGCGACCTCAAGCGAAACGAGCTGAGCTCCAGGATCTGCCGACGACCCACGGGCCTCCGTTGGCCGTCGACCGCACGAGATCCGGTCGTGATCGTCTCAAGTTGTCTGGACTTGCGTGAGCCACGACTTGAAGAGCTCGTGGATCGATCTGGCTCCGACCAACGGCGCGGTCGGTTCGACCAGGCCGGACGGGGCCAGGATGAAGGGTTGGGTCTGCTTGCCACCGAGCCCGCCGTGGAACCCGATCAGTTCCTCGAAGGCGGCCCCCTCATCGGTCGCTGGGTCGAAGAAGCTGTTCACCAACAGGTCCGGGCAGTTGGTGAAACTGCTCGTGCGCCGTAGGTGATCGGCGGCGTTCGGTCCGAACGGTGCCAACGGGTCGACCCCGTCGACACGGTCGTCGACGAGGTACCGGATCCCGTGCGCGCCGATCACGAGATCGCCGTCGCTCTCGTCGCGGACCATCACCCAACCGACACCCTCGTGGGCGGCGAGCCCGGCGATCAGCCCCGGATACATGTCGTCGAGCTGCTGACGGGTGGCGCGCTCGGCAAACTTGGTGAACGACAGCAAACCTAGGTTGCCGGATGCCAGCACCACGATCTCTCCCGCTTCGATCTGCGTCGCCGTTGCCGGCCCGAGCGCCACCTCGCCGTCGATACTGCGGCTCCTGGTGGCGCGCGCGACGGTTCGGCCGATCGGCGAGTGGTCCTGAGCGGCGTCGCTCAACAACCCGTTCACGTTGTTCCAGCCCTCGCCCGCCAGAAGAGGCGCATCGATGGCAGCCCCTGCAGCCAGACTGCGGACGAGCTCCTCGAGCGTCTGGCCATATCTCTGTTCGAACGTCGATCCTTGTGTCTGACCGTGATCGGACAACACCACGACGTAATAGGGTCGTGGCGCATCGTCGAGCGTGGTCAACACGCGTCGAATTTGATCGTCGGTCCGGCGCAGTGTGTCGAGCGCCTCTGGTGCCGCGATACCCGAGTGATGGGCGACCTCGTCGTACCCGACGAGATCGACGTACGCCGATGGCACCCCGCGGGCGATGTCGGCGATCAAGACGGCCTGGGTCAGCTCGGCGAGCGCGACCGTGGTGGCAGACCGCAAGAGCGGGTACGAGCCGCCGCGGTGCATGCGAGGTTCGACATTCGCTCGCTTGGATCGCCGAGCAGCCTTCACCTCGCGGGCGATGTCGACCACCATGAGCGCGACGATCCGCAACATGGCGAACGGGGTGGCGACCACGTAGACGAACCCCGAACGAGGTTTCGATGGCGCCTTGATCGTGCTGAAGGTGAACATCGAGTCCGGGGCATCACCTGAGAACACGTTTGCCCGTGATGCGCCACCGTCGACGAGCAGTCCGTGGCCGCTCGACTGGCGCTGTTCGATGTCGGCGGCATCGCCCGGTCGGTTCGAGACCATGACCCGGTGGGTCTCCTTCTCGTACCACCGGAACGCCGGCATGTTGTGGTTGTCCCCGAGCAGGATCCCGGCTTGCATCGCTCCTGTCTGTGACGACAGATCGCACTCCCAGTCCAGAATGTGATGCGTGCCGTGCTCGACGAGGGCAGCGAGCGTCGGTGCGTGGCCCGACGCGATGGCATGACGCAGTACGTCGGCACCCAGCCCGTCGATCTGGATGAAGATCACGCCCGGTACCGGGGTCGGTTCGGGTCGGTCACGGCGGTCCACGAGGCGTCGCACCACCCGCTGTCGCCAGACGTGGTCGTCGTCGATGTTGAGCAGCCCACCGACCGACAGATTGACCACGGTCAGCACGAACGTCACGAGCAGGCCCCACCACAGCGAGGACACTTCGAAGCCACCCAGGACCGCCGCCGCGGCTGCCACCGAGAGCGCGTTCAGCAAGAACGTGAAGAGCCCGACGGTCGCCACGATGATCGGCATCGAGAGCTGGATCGCCAACGGCCAGACGACGGCGTTGATCAGAGCGAGCACGACGACCGCGAGGAACGCGGTGCCGAACGTGTCGACGTAGATGCCATCGAACAGAGCGGCCAGCACCAGGAGGGCGATCGCCTGGGCCACGCCGACGAGAACGATCCGCAGCGGGCGCCAGGGTGTCGCCGCCCTCGCGATCGGAAGTTGCGGCGGCACCATCATCGCGGCCGAAGCTAGCACGCGGCACGATCGGGCCCTCCGACGCTCTGGCCGGTCCCGGGGCTGATCGCAGCGTGTCGGACCGGGTGTCCGTCCTGGTTCGGCGCGAGGCGCTAGGAGTCCGATATGTTCGCTCGGAGGCGGCTCCGCGATGGCGCAGTGACCGTCGGAAAGGGCATCACCACCATGACCGCCAACGCGTATTCGATCGACGGTCGAACGTTTCAGTTCGAGGCGCCGCTGAGCGGTGCGCTGCCGATCGGCTCGTATGTCCGACTGGATACGGGGGAGGGAGCGTTCCTCGGCCAGATGCTCCTGGAGGTGGTGGGACGATCTTCGGCCGATGACCCGTCCAGCGCTGCCGGCCGGCAGCGGATCAACGGGCGTGGACTGCTGTTGGCAGAACTTCGTCCCGACGGGTCGCGTCCGGTGGACGGGACTGCTGTGTTCGGTCAGGCCACCATGGAAGCTGCCGATCCCAGCATCGTGGACGCCCACTTCGACGCCAACAGGGGCAAGGGCTCGGCGCTCGAACTCGGAACCATCCAGCGCATGCCGGAGGTGCCCGCGATGCTGCGCGCATCCGGATTCGGGCGACACACGTTCCTGTGCGGTCAGTCGGGCTCGGGCAAGACCTACACCTTGGGGCTGGTACTCGAGCGACTGCTGCACCAGACCGACATCCGGATCGGCGTCATCGACCCCAACTCCGACTACGTCAACCTTGCCACGCTGCGTCCGCAGTCCGAGACCGGCCTCGACGACGACCACTACCGATCGCTGACCGAGCGGCACGCATCGATCGCTGCCGGTATTCACGTGTTCGGTGGAGAGGGCTCGGCGCAGCGGCTCACGGCACGCTACGGCAGGCTGTCGCTCGAGCAGCAAACGATGGTACTCGGGCTCGATCCGGTACGCGATCCGGAGGAGTACAACGCGTTCCTCCGGACGGTTCGTACGATCCAGAGAACGGACTACGGCCTCGACGATCTCGTCGAAGCCGTGCGGGCATCGTTCGACGACGACGTGCGGCGCCTGGGACTCCGCATCGAAAACCTCGGTGTCGCCAACCAGTCGATCTGGGCAAGGTCGGGTCGGGGGGTTGGCGAGCAGCTTCCGAGCGATTGGCGGATGCTCGTTGCGGATGTCGGGAGCCTGCCGTCCCGACAGGAGATGTCGGTCGCCGCCGCCGCCCTGCTCGGCTTTCTCTGGGATCGACGCCACGCTCGCCAGCCGATGATCATCGTGGTCGACGAGGCGCACAACGTATGCCCGCAGAACCCGACCGATCCCAATCAGGCGTTGGCGACCGAGCACATGGTGCGGATCGCGGGAGAGGGCCGCAAGTACGGGCTGTACCTGTTCCTGTCGACACAACGGCCTTCGAAGGTGCACCAGAACGTCTTGTCGCAGTGCGACAACCTGATGCTCATGAAGATGAATTCGACCACCGACATCCAAACGCTCGGCCAGACGTTCTCCTATGCTCCGGCCTCGTTGGTCGCGCAGGCGTCGAGCTTCGGGTTGGGGGAGGGGCTGGCGGCCGGCAAGATCGCACCGGATCCGTTGCTCTTCAAGAGCGGCCGACGCATCACGGTCGAAGGGGGCTCCGACGTGCCGTCGGCCTGGGCTCGCTGAAGCCGGAGAGCCGCCGCCCGGAGACCGGAGGTTCCCGGCTAGGGGCCGTCCTCGACTCGGGGGTCCTGATCTGTTTGGAGTTCGGCCAGCGACGACTCGATCCGGTCGAGCCGGCTACCGATCTCGTTCAGGGAAGCCTCGAGCTGGGCCAGAGCGGCGCGCGCGTCGATCTGGTCGGATTGGGCACCCTCTGACCTGGCGGCCTCGACGAAAAACGAAGTGATGGAAGCTGTCACCACGGTGATCAGCCCGATTGCCGTCACCATCACCGCAGCGGCGACGACTCGACCGATCCATTCCTCCGGCGTGACGTCGCCGTAGCCGACGGTGGTGACCGTCTGGAGGGTGAACCACAGCGCTCGGCCAAAGGTCGGGTATTCCCTGTGGTCGAAGATCCGTACTACGACAGCGCCGGCCACCACCACCGCGATCGTCACCGTGATGATCGCGAAGCTCGCATTCTTGATCGATGCCGGCTCGGCTCGGAATCGTTCGATGCTGCGGCGAACTCGACCCATCGCGACATGATCACTTCCCGGTCGCCCTTCCTGCAAGCTCGCAGCACAGCCGGACTGGGTCCCGCAGCCGCCAACCGGTGGGTTCGGCCGACCAAAAGAAGGGCACCGGTTGTCATCGGCTGAACCGGTATGCGAGGATTCTCGCTCCTGCGAAATCACGGGGCCAGGTCGATCAGGGAGTACACATGCCGAACGGACAACCGAACATTCTCGTCTTGTGGGGCGACGACATCGGAATCACGAACCTCAGCTGCTACAGCGATGGCTTGATGGGATATCGCACTCCCAACATCGATCGCATCGCCGAGGAGGGGGCCCGCTTCACCGACTACTACGGCGAGCAGAGCTGCACGGCCGGACGCGCCGCGTTCATCACCGGCCAGAACCCATATCGGACCGGTTTGACCAAGGTCGGCATGCCGGGCGCCGAGTTGGGCCTGAAGGCCGAGGATCCCACGATCGCAACGGCGCTCAAAGCGCGCGGTTACACGACCGGCCAGTTCGGGAAGAACCACTTCGGCGATCGCGACGAGCACCTGCCCACCGCTCACGGATTCGACGAGTTCTTCGGGAACCTGTATCACCTCAATGCCGAGGAGGAGCCGGAGCAGGTCGACTATCCGGATCCCGAACGGTTCCCGGACTTCCGTGAGAAGTTCGGGCCGCGAGGTGTGATCCACAGTTGGGCCGACGGCCGGATCGAGGACACGGGCCCGCTCACGATCGAGCGGATGAAGCACATCGATGATGAGATCATCGATCCTGCTCAGCGCTTCATTTCGGATGCGGTCGAGGCCGACACCCCGTTCTTCGTGTGGTTCAACACGACCGGCATGCACTTCCGCACCCACATCGCCGACGAGATCCGCGGACAGGCAGGGTATTGGCAGTCGGAATACCACGACGCCATGGTCGAGCACGACAAACGGATCGGGCGGATGCTCGACCACCTCGACGCGCTCGGTATCGCCGACGACACGATCGTGCTGTACTCGACCGACAACGGCGTGCACATGAACACGTGGCCCGACGGAGGCATGACACCCTTCCGGAACGAGAAGAATTCGTGTTGGGAAGGGGCATTCCGCGTGCCGTCGCTGGTGCGATGGCCTGGCCAGATCGAGCCGGGAACCGTGCTGAACGACATCGTGTCGCACAACGACTGGTTCGTCACGCTACTGGCCGCGGCCGGTGACCCCGAGATCGCCGACAAGCTCAAGGCCGGTGCCGATCTCAACGGCACCACCTACAAGGTCCATCTCGACGGTCACAACATCATGCCGTACCTGACCGGCGAGGAGGAACACAGTCCGCGCAACTACTTCTTCTACGTGTCCGACGACGGCGAGCTGATGGCCTTGCGGTTCGACAACTGGAAGATCATCTTCTTGGAGCAACGCGCCACCGGTACCTTGCAGGTCTGGGCCGAACCGTTCACGCAGCTCCGCGTCCCCAAGATCTTCAACCTGCGGACCGACCCGTACGAACGCGCCGACATCACCTCGAACACGTACTACGACTGGATGATCTCACGCGCCTACATCCTCGTTCCGGCCCAGGCGTTCGTGATGCAGATGGCCGCGACGTTGGTCGAGTTCCCACCCCGGCAGGAATCAGCCAGCTTCACCGTGGGCGTGATGTTGGACAAGCTCAAAGCAGGTCTCCCGAGCTCGTGACAAGCGGGTTCGAGGCGGTCGGAGAAGTCGCCGACGTAACCGTTGCAGAGTTCTACGACCGCCATCCGTACCCACCCCCGCTCCTTGATCTCGACGCCCATGCCCGGGCCTGGAGCGACCCGATCCGGCGGCGCGTCGAGCATCACCGGATTTGGCCGCGGGCCACATTTCGTGACGATCACACGATCCTGGTTGCAGGCTGCGGGACATCGCAGGCGGCCAGGTACGCGCTCGGGCACCCGAATTCACGCGTCATCGGGATCGACGTCAGCACCGCCGGGCTCGATCACAACGAGTCGCTGGGACAGCGGTACGAGTTGGACAATCTCGAGCTTCGGCGACTGCCGGTCGAGGAGGTCGCCGAACTCGGTGCGACGTTCGATCACATCGTGTGCACCGGTGTGTTGCATCACCTCGCCGATCCCGACGTAGGGCTCGCCGCCCTGCGTACCGTTCTGGCGACCGAGGGCGCCATGGTGCTGATGGTGTACGCGCCGTACGGGCGAACGGGCGTCTACATGATCCAGGAGTACTGCCGGCGGCTCGGTGTCGGTTCGTCGCCGGCAGAGATCACCGACCTGGTCGCCTCGTTGCGTGAGATACCGCTCGGGCACCCGATCGGTCGCCTGCTGCGCGAGACGCCTGACTTCCAACACGACGACGCCCTCGCCGACGCGCTCTTGCACCCCCGCGATCGTTCCTACTCGGTACCCCAGCTGTTCGACTGGCTGGAGACCAACGGGATGCGGTTCGATCGGTGGGTGCGCCAAGCGCCGTACGACCCGCGCTGTGGGGCGCCGAGCGAGACGCCACATGGCGCGCGGATAGCGGCGCTCGAGCCTGTCGAAAGGTACGCGGCGATGGAGCTGTTCCGCGGCACGATGGCACGGCACAGCCTGATCGCCCGGCGCGACGACGTGCCGGTCACCCCACAACCGGTGCCATTTGGCGACGACTCATGGCGCGAATACGTGCCGATCCTCGAACCGACGGTGGTGGTCGTCGAGGAGCGGTTGCCTCCGGGCGTCGCCGCGGCGGTTCTGAACCGGGCCCATCAGCACACGGATATCGTGCTCTTCGTGGATCAACACGAGCGCCGAACTCTGGCCGCGATCGACGGCGTCCGCACGGCGGGGGAGTTGTGTCACGACTCTCCGGACCTGCTCGAACGGCTGTGGTGTCACGATCACATCGTGTTCGATGCCTCCCCGCGGCGAGCGGCTGACCGATGACGAATGATGCCGGCATCCCGGCGGCTCGAGATGCGCCCGACGCGCCTCCGTCGCCGGTCGCAGCGATTCCGGGCGGGGAGTTCGTGATGGGTTCCGATGTCCACTATCCCGAAGAGGCCCCGGCCCATCGGGTCGCCGTCGACGAGTTCTCGATCGAGGTCCATCAGGTGACGAACGCTCAATACCTGGCCTTCGTCGGGTCGACCGGGTATGCGACCGTGGCCGAACGCCCGCTCGACCCCGCCGACTTCCCAGGCGCGCCGGCCGAGAATCTGGTCGCCGGGTCGCTCGTGTTCACGCCGACCCCGGGTCCGGTCGATCTGCGACACATGAGCCAGTGGTGGACGTGGACGCCGGGAGCGTGTTGGCGTCACCCCGAGGGGCCGGCGAGCGATCTGCACGATCGCTGGGATCACCCCGTGGTGCACATCGCCTTCGAGGACGCCCAGGCGTACGCCGACTGGAGCGGCCGGGAGCTGCCCACCGAAGCCGAGTGGGAGCGTGCGGCACGCGGTGGGGTCGACGGGCGGTCGTACGTCTGGGGCGACGAGCCGCGTCCCGGCGGCCGCCGACTGGCCAAGTACTGGGAGGGCTCGTTCCCGTGGCGCAGTACCGCCTCCGACGGGCATGAACGCACCGCACCTGTGGAGAGCTACCCCGCCAACGACTACGGCCTGTTCGACATGGCGGGCAACGTTTGGGAGTGGACGACCGACTGGTACGCCGACGGCTTCGCCGCCGACGCCGACAAGCCGTGCTGCGTTCCGAACAACCCGCGCGGGCCGTCGATCGACGACAGCTACGACCCGGCCCAGCCGCAGTTCCACATCCCGCGCCGGGTGATCAAGGGCGGGTCGTTCCTGTGTGCCGACGAGTACTGCCAGCGTTATCGGCCCTCGGCGCGGCGCCCCCAAATGGTCGACACCGGCATGAGCCACATCGGATTCCGCTGTGTCGTCCGTCCTGTCGGAGACCCGTCTTGACAGAGCGCGATCCACTGCCGTCCTGGCGTCCGGGAGCGACACGCGATGCCGTGCTCGACTTCCTCGGAGCGGTCGGGGAGATCCCCCCCGCCCAGCGGGTCGCCGTGTTCGACAACGACGGCACCTTGTGGTGCGAGAAGCCGAGGTACACCCAGCTCGAGTTCTTCCTGGCGCTGCTCGCCGACGAAGCCGCTCGCCGACCCGAACTCGGCGACGTGCTCGAGTATCGCGCCTTGCTCGCGGGTGACGCCGCGGCGGTCGCCGAGCTGGGTTTGGAACGGATCGCCATGGCGCTCGTCGATCTGTGCACCGGGCTCGAACCCGAGCAATTCGATGCTCGCGTCCACCGATGGTTCGCTGCAGCGGTCCACCCCGACTTCGAGATGTCGTACGGGCACACCGTCTATCAGCCGATGATCGAGCTGATCGCGGCCATGCGCAGCATGCAGTTCGGCGTGTTCCTCGTGACCGGTGGAGGAACCGAGTTCGTTCGCGCCGTCAGTCGCCGGTTGTACGGGGTGGAGCCAGAAGGTGTCGTCGGGAGCATGGTCACCTACGAGGTCACCGCGGTCGATGGTCGACCCCATCTGGTGCGATCGAACACCGTGGTGGGTGAGGTCAACGAAGGCGAGACGAAAGTGGCGAACATCCAGATGGCGCTCGGGCGTCGACCGGTCTTCGCCGCAGGCAACTCGGAGGGCGACGCGATGATGCTCGACTAC
Organism: uncultured Acidimicrobiaceae bacterium; assembly: GCA_963699815.1. Classification (GTDB taxonomy): domain Bacteria; phylum Actinomycetota; class Acidimicrobiia; order Acidimicrobiales; family Ilumatobacteraceae; genus Ilumatobacter. The sequence goes on from CAVOVK010000020.1 coordinate 71,975, forward strand.
GCGATGGCTCACGACGGCCCGTCGATGGCGATGCTGATCGACCATGACGACGGCGAGCGCGAGTACGCCTACGAGAGCGAGGCGGGCTCGTTCGAATCGACCGAACCGGTCACGGCGATCGCCGAACGATCGGGATGGACCGTCGTGAGCATGCGCGACGACTGGAGCCGGATCTTCCCGGGCGGTAGCTGACCGGCCCTGACCCCTGCGTCGCCGACGTCGCCGACGTCGTTCAGCCCTGGGCGAGATAGCGCAGCGACATCACGTTCGCAGCCAGGAACAGGCCGTGTACCACGAGGTAGAAACCTGTGACCCAGGCGATCACCTCGACGGTCGGGGCCGGCCAGGACACCACGATGACCCCGGCCGCGATCGTTGCCAGCCCCGCCAGAACCGACAGCAGTCGATTCCCGCTGGTGCCGCTCGCGATAGCGTCGATGGCATCGACCGCACCGGTGACGATCCAGACCACGCCGAGGATGGTCGCGAGCACAGCGGCCGTCTCGAACGGGTGGCGCAGCACGATGATGCCGGCGATCATCAGCAGCACACCGACGAAACCCGTCAGGCCCGGCGCCGAGGTGGCGTCGGAGAACGTCGCCGATCAGCCGGAACAACCCGAACAGCAGGAGTTGTAGGCCGATCAGGATGGAGATCACCTTGAGCGTCTCTTGCGGCCAGGCGAGCACGACGACTCCGAACCCGACCGTGACGATGCCCAGGAACAACACGACGGGCCACTGCCGCGCGAAGTCGAGCATGCTGTACCCGGGTCGGTCTGGTTCCGTCATCGACTGCAATTCCCGCTCCTTCGCCTCGCTGCGTCGATGCCGACGCTCGGCTGGTCAGTGAACCACACTCGACGCGAGATCCAAAATCGCTCAGTTGTCGCGAGGCCGGCCGATCCACTCGACCAGATCGTGTGCCGCGAGGGCGATGATCCCGTAGACGATCATTGCGAACACGATCGATGATTCGACCACCGGTTCGACCGGTGTGGTGCCGTTCAAGCCGTACTCGACCGCGGTGAACATGCCGCGGAACGGTCGCATGGCGCGATCGACACTGCGGTAGATCCACTCCGCCAACCAGTTCGAGGGTTCGGCACCCACGAGCAGGAACACGAAACCGATCAGGAGCGTGATCTCCACGATCACGACGTAGATGAACATGGCGTTCGCCAGCAGGCGCGCCGCTCTCAACACCGGCGCCGGGTGCTTCCGGTGCCGATCGTCGACCGCGGGATCAGCCGTGACGATCTCTTGGGTCATCGCTCACACCGCCATCCCGGAGACCACGGCCGGCGCAGGGTGTCGGCGGTTTCAGACCTCGTTGATGTGGTCGTCGTCTCGTCGGTCACGCCGTGAAGCTACACAATCTCGACGAATGCGTCACGGGCGAGGGAGGCCGTGGACGTTGGTCTCGTAGTCGAGCTGCCAGAGGTGACGGCCGGCGCGGATCACCATTACGGTGAACGCGATCACGTTGAGGGCGACCACGACCGGCACGCCCCAGCTGAAGATCTCGGTGCCCACGAAATAGACGAACGTGTTCAAGGCGATGTACCCGATTCGGATCTCGGTCGGCCCGATGCCGTAGTAGGCGATCTGGAACTCGTTCGTGGCGGCGAACGAGAGGAACGACACCGCCATCGTGGCACACGTGACGAGCAGCAGGATCATGAACAGGAACACCAGCCATTTTGCTTCCACCAGGAACGAGTAGGCGATCACGATCGACCCTGCGAACAACAGGTCGAGGATGTGGTCCATGAAGAACCCCCATTTGACCAGACCCTGTTGGCGGTACTTGCCCAGCGAGCCGTCGAAGGCGTCGGTCAGCCATTGACCGAACACCATCACGGAGATCACGTTCAGCCAGCCCCGATGGTCGATCGCCAGCCAGCCACTGACGATGATGCCGGCCGACCAGAACAGGGTCACGTAGGTGAGGTGATGGCTCATGATCGGCTTGGGGATCTTGGTGACACCCCAGTCGATGAACCGCCGCTCGAGGGGTCCGAGCAGCGAGGTGCCCTTCTTCTTGTCACCTGCAAACACTTCGGTCATCGGTCGCTCCCCGTCATCGGTTGGTTGATCTCATCGGCAGCTGCGGGCCAAGCCGTATCGTCACACCGCGCCGGTGCGATCGAGAGTACGTCACCGAAAGCCGGCGGCAGCCGGGCGGTCCTTCAGCGATTGCGGGTGAGGAGCGCGATCAGCTTCAGGAGTGTGATGTACAGCCAGATCAGCGTGACCATGAGGCTGAACGCCATGTACCACTCGAGTTCCTTGGGCGCACCCACCTCGACGCCCTTCTCGATGGAACCGAAGTCGAGCACGAGGCTCAGGGCGGCGAGCACCACGCTGATCAGGGTGATCACGACGCCCATCGTGCGGAAGCTCTCGCTGTACAACCAGCTCCAGTCGAAGATCGACATCACGAAGACGATGAAGTACAACAGCATCAGCCCGCCCATCCCGGCGATCACAGCGAACGCCAACTTCTGGGTGGGCTTCACGATCCGCGTCGCGTAGAGGACCAGTGCGACGACGAACACACACAATGTCGACAGCACCGCGGCACCGACGATCCCTTCGGTCTGTGCATCGAACGCGGCCGAGATGGCGCCGAGGCAGAACCCCTCGGCAAGCGCATAGACGACGCCCAGCACCGCGGCGCGGCGCGGCGCCACCGTGATCATGATGGCGACGAGGAACGCCCCGAGGCTGGCCAGCCAGAACCCCCCGGGGATCGTGACGGTGGTGTCGGCGTAGCCCGCTCCGAGCTCGACCGGTACCTCTCGGGTGGCCGATGCCCATCCCCACGAACCACCCGCCACCACGAACGCCAGGAACACCAGCGTCTTGATGCCGACACCGGCAACGGACATGGTTCGGGTGCCCGCATCTGCGGACGTGAGCTGGTTCTGGACGAACGTGGCGCTGAGTGCCGGATTGCCGGAACCGACGCTCGTCGGCGCCGTCATCGTCTGGGACATGGCTGTCTGCTCGCTGTCGGAACGGTCGTGATGGGCGGTCGAGGGCCGCGGGGCGCTCAGTCAAAGGGTTTTGCGGTGGCCCCACCGAGCAGAGCGGAGACGAGGATGCCGAGCGGCAGGGTGCCCCAGTACCCGACGTTCAGCCCGACGTTACCCAGGAACAACATCAGCAGCCAGGTGCTGGGGAATGTGGCGATCAGGAAGAAGGCGGTGAAGAACAACAGGAACTTGATCATGATGACTCCTCTTGGGTCGTGTCGACGTTCGCGAAGCTCAGCCAAATCGCCGAACCTGTTCGGTGATGCCCCGAGTGCAGGGACACTGACAGCGTGGCTGGACCCCAGGTGGCCGTGCTGACCTTCGTCGCATCGACGCACTTCGGGACATGCCACAGAACCTGATCCATCATCAAGAGTCCGTGGTCGTCGCGGCGCGACATGGGTGCATGCGAAGTGGATGCCCCCATACGGGTTCATCGTTACCTGTCTCGTGCGAGCGTCTGTCGCCGCGTCGAGTGATGCCCTTCTCCACCCCGGCTACGTCGTAACATCCGATGCGTGCAGTGCTCTCGACGATCCGCAACACGCCGATGAACCGCTCGCGGGATGTCCGCCGCCGAGCGATCCGCTCGACCGGAGTGCTTGTGATCGTGATCGTTGCGGTGCTCGGCGCCAGCGGGAATGCGGTCGCCGGAGCGCCGGAACAAGAGCAGCCGTCCTTACAGGACGAACCGCGCCAGCAACTCGCCGAGCGGTTCGCTCCGATCGTGATGTTGAAGCAGCAGGAGGAGGAATGCAGCACCGACGGCGAGCAATATCGTCCCGGTTCAGTCGACATCGTGCTCGACAACCCGGAGATCGCGTTGCGCCAGGTCGGTCGGAGCGATCCGGTCGTCACACGGGCTCCCGGGGCATCGGATCTGTTCGATCTCGGTGAAGGGTTCTTCCTCGACTTCCCGGGCAACTCGTTGATCCCCGGGTGCATCTACGAGCGTGACTTCCAGAAGTACACGGGCGATCGACCGGCGACGATCTATGCCCACGTCGTGCAGCAGCCCGACGAGCCCGATCTGGTGTTCGTGCAGTATTGGTTCTACTGGTACTACAACGACTGGAACAACAAGCACGAAAGTGACTGGGAAGGCATCACGCTCAAGTTCGAGGCGTCGTCGGTCGAGGAGGCACTCCGAACCCAGCCGGTCGCCGTGGGCTATTCACAACATGAGGGCGGCGAGCGAGCGGACTGGGACGATGCGAAGCTCGAGCGCGAGGGCGACCGTCCGGTCGTGTACTCATCCGCGGGGTCGCACGCCAGCTACTTCGGATCGGCGCTCTACCTCGGGCGCGCCGCCAGCGAGGGCTTCGGGTGTGACAACACCGACGGGCCCTCAGAGCGAATCGATCCCGAGGTGATCCTGTTACCCGACTCGGTCAGCGATCCGGGTGATCCGCTCGCATGGCTCGCCTTCAACGGCCGATGGGGCGAACGGCAGGAAGGCCCGTTCAACGGCCCGACCGGCCCGGCGGTCAAGGAACGCTGGCTGGAGCCGGCCCCCTGGTTCGACGAGCTGCGGTCATCGAGCGTGGTGATCCCGGCCGGCGACTCGCAGGCCTCGTCGATCATCGGGGTCTTCTGCAGCGTCGTGGAACGTGGCTCCCAGACGTTGATCAAACTCACGGTCTCGCCAGGGCAGGTCGTCGTGGGCATGTTGATCCTGATCTGGCTCCTCTCGTTCCTCCTCAAGCGCACCGACTGGAGCGTCGTCCCCCTGACGCCGATCCGCCGGCGCCGGCGAGCGGGCCAAATCATCCGAGCGGCAGGCGCCACCTACCGGCGTGGGCCGCTCATCTTCATGCTGTTCGGCCTGGCCTACATCCCGGCCGCGCTGGCGACCGGAGTGCTCGCTTGGCTCATCGATTTCGTCCCCTTGCTGCGCAGCCTGTTGTCGCTGACCGGCTCGGCGAGTGGCATCAATGTGATCGTCGCGCTGTTGATCGGCAGCGCCGCCAACCTCGCAGCATTCGTCGTCGTGAACTCGATCGTGGCCGACTACCTTCGCAACGAGGAGCACAGCCTCGAAGCTGCGAAAGCATCGATGCAACGGGCTTGGGACAGTCGACGAGACATCGCCGGGGCCTTCGTTCGATCGTTCCTGATCGTCGCTGTGCTGCTCACATCGATCATCGGGATCCCGTGGGGTATCCGTCAACTCGTGCGCTACCAGCTGTCCGCCCAAGCCGTCATGCTCGAGGACTTGAATGGGCGACGGGCGCTCGCTCGCAGCACCGAACTCGTCACCGACCGATGGTTGCACACTGCGATCGTGTCCGTCGCTCTGAACGGTCTGGTCGTGATCTCGGGGACGGTCTTCGGGGTGCTGCTGCTCGTCCTGGCGAGCGGCATCCCGCTCTGGCTGTTCTCGGGGCTGGTCTCACTCGTCTATGCGGTCATCGTCCCGCTGGCGGCGATCGCATACACCTTGCTCTACGGCGACGCCTTCGCCGAGCTCGAAGAAGCTGTGGAGCCCGAGCCGGTCGCCGTCGGTTGAGGGGGTTCACCGGTTCGAGTACGAAACCCGTCGGAGTCGACGACGCCCGGTATCGTCGCTGAGATGCGCCAGCGCTGTCGAACGGGGTGGGGAGATTCGCCAGGGCGTCCGATGGTCGACGGACGGAGCCGTCGCGGACCGAGACGCCGGTATCGGCCGTCGAATCGGTGATCCGAGCGATGGATGTCAGAGCACGTCTCGCGTCGATGACCGGCAGCGGACCGACGGCGGTCAGCGTTCTGTTCGACACGTACGCTTCGTGGCGTGCCGACCGCACGATCCGGCTCGGCGCGGGCCTCGCCTACTACGGGTTGTTCTCGCTGGCATCCGTCCTCACACTGACCCTCGGCATCGTCCGAGTCCTGGGCCGGCGCAGCGATATCGACGCATATCTCAGCGTGCGATTCGAGGAGATGTTCGGTGAGCTCGGAGTCGAGGTATCCGGTTTGTTCGCCGAGAAGCTCTCTGGATCGACAGGAACCCAGCTCGGGCTGATCGGGTTCGGGTCGTTGCTCGTCACCGGTTCGCTGTTCTTCATCGCGCTCGAGGACGCCCTGAACCAAATTTGGGGGATGCCGGTGCGGGTTGGTATCCGGTCGTCGGTCCGTCGCCGGCTGGTGGCGTTCCTGGTGTTGTTCGGTGCCGCCCTTTCTCTGGTGGTGTCCTTCGTCATCCAGACGGCGAGCAGCCTGATCGAAGCGCTCGTCCCCGGTGAAGTGATCGGTGTTTCGGCGCTCGCGTCGTTCGTCGCCAGTGTGCTCAGCTGGCTGGTTCTCGCCGGGGCGGTCGTCCTGCTGTTTCGTTTCCTTCCGTCCGCCGACGTCCCGTGGCGCCCGGCGGCGATCAGCGGTGTCGTGGTGAGCGCACTGCTGATCGTTGGTACTGCCCTGATCGGCAGGTACCTGCGCCGCTTCGGTGCGTCATCGCTGAGCGGAGCAGCATCATCGCTGCTCGCGATCCTCGTGTGGATCTACTACGAGGCTCAGATCCTGCTCGCCGGCGCCCAGCTGTGCAAGGTGCTGACCCGTATGCGCCCTACAGCGATCGCCGGGCCGGACGGCGAGCTGAACATCCACTGACGACCACCGTGAACGACGGCATCCCTTCTACCGATCAGGGTGACGCAGTGGCCACCGGCTCCGGTTCGGCATCGAGCAGCCGGTGGTTGACGAGCAAGTTGGCGTCGTGCGAAGCGCTGCGCCTCGAGTCTGCGCTGGCTCGGTTGTGTGCTCGTCGTCACGGCATCACGCTGGCTTCCACATCGTCTCGCGGCGATCGGGCCGAATACTGACACCGGTACTGGTGCGATGACTCGGGGCGTGGTCCTGTCGTCGAACGTGATCGGTTGCGGACGTCGTGTTCTTGTGATGTCGCTGTAGGGTCGTGCGCTGCAGCCACGCCGCGACTCGATGTCGCCGGAGGCCCAGACCGGGCGCTGCACATACCTCAGGAGAATTTCATGCTCGCATTTTCGATTTGGAATGCCATCTGGCTCGTCCTCGTCACCTACTTGTTCGTCGTCGTGTTGATGATGCTGTTCTCGGTCATCGTCGACCTCTTCCGCGATCACGAGCTGAGTGCCTTCGCCAAGGTCATCTGGGTCGTCGTCCTCGTTCTGCTGCCGCTGGTCGGTCTGCTCGTCTACGTGATCGCTCGCGGTCCGGGCATGGCGCAGCGGTCGTTGCGTGAGCAGGACGAAGCGAAGCAGTCGTTCGACTCCTACGTCCGTGAGGTCGCCGGCGGCGGCGCCGCGAGCGAACTCGAGAAGGCGAGCGCGATGCATGCTGCGGGCCGTCTCTCCGACGACGAGTACGCAGCTCTCAAGGCCAAGATCCTGGCCTGATCGAACGGCCGTGGGAGGGCTTCGACCCTCCCACGGCTCCAGGTCGCGAACGCCCGGTCGAATCGGTTCGGGCAGCGCCGCCGAACCCGACCCGCCGATCAGGAGTGGTCCGAGTTCACCCGTGAGCCGGTCTCCCTGCGGCTGCGGCTGCGGCGCGCGGGCGCGCCCGATGACGCCCTTCTCGCGTTCGAAGGCCTGGCCAGGTCGCAGCAGTGCCAGACGGTCCGTGTGCCCGGCAGCCTGCATCTCGGAGACGAAACTGTTCGCCGGTGAGTCGAGCCAGGTGGGCAGTGTCAAGCGCCCATCCTCTGGCGAATACGTTCCCCAGTGGATGGGGATGACGGCGTCAGGCCGGATCAGCTCGGTGGCCTCGGTCGCCCGTGCCGGGTCGAGATGCCCCCAACCGATCGACGGCCCCCAGCCCCAGATCGGGAGCAGAGCGACATCGATCCCCCCGAGCGCGCTCATGTCATCGAACAGATCCGTGTCGCCCGCGAAATAGGTCCGGTGCCCGGCCACTTCGAAGACGAATCCCACGGGTCGCGCGGTGATCTTGCTGTGTGGCCCACGGCCGGCCGGATGGGCAGCGTCCACCACCTCGATCGTCGCAGGTCCGATCTCGACGCGATCACCGGTCTCGACCTCGATGATCTGTTCGAAGCCAGCTCGCTTCAGCAGCGAACGTGTGCCGCGAGGCGAGACGACCGGGGTCGTCGGCCTGATCCGTCGCAACGACGGCACGTGGAGGTGGTCCATGTGGGCGTGCGACAGCAATACGAGGTCGACCTCGGCGACCGACGGAGCAGGTAGCTCGCTGCGACGGCGCAAGTGGGCGACGCGTCGGCGTAACAGTGGGTCGGTGAGAACGCGGAATTCGCCGTAATCGACGTGAGCGGTCGCGTGCCCGACCCAGGTCACCCGAACCTCGTGAGCGTCGGGCGGAGTGGGCATGCTCACGCTGGTGCGGGCAAGCCGCCTGTGCTCTCGAAGCCGGAGGTACGGATCGGGCGATAGCGATCGAAGAGCGTGATGATCAGAGCCAGCAGCAACACGAAGAACAGCGTGGCGCCTTCGTTGACGGGCTGGTCCGACCGTCGCAGCAACACGATGTACGCGAGGGCCGCTCCGAGGTTGATGACGACCATTGCCACGAACTGTCGGAACGTCGAGGTCCAGGAGTGACCTCGCGAAGCGAGCCATTGGCTGACCGCGGCATTGGCCACGACCACGAATGCGACAGCGAACGTGATCTGCACCGGAGTGGCGTCGGTGCCGGGAAGGATCTGGGCGAAGATGATCGAGATCAGCGAGGTGAGCACGACCTTCTCGAGCAGGTCCATGCCGAACAGCTTGGAGGCGACGGGTTCGGCGTCGACGTTCGTGCTCACGGAATGGGCGTCGACATCGACGCTCACCGCCCAGTCGGGCGGGGGAGCGGCGCGCAGAGCAGCTCGAACGATCAACACCACCGCGATCAGCAGCACCACCATGAGGCCGATGAACCAGAGGTTCTCGCTGATCGCATCTCCCCACGACGTCTCGGCGGTCACTCCGAACACGTCTTCTTTCATGAAGTCGGTGAAGTCCAGCTTCGCAATGTGTAGCCACCACTCCTGGGGCAACTTGATGAAGATCCAGATGAAGGCGGCCATACCGATCACCTGACGTTGCTTCAGGCGGGCAGGGTTCCAGGCGAGCCGCACCACCTCGTAGGCGATGAAGAAGTACTCGAACGTGTTCGGGAAGATGATCAGCACCGCCCGGGCCTGCGTGAGCTCGAACACCACGACCCCGACCAAACGGTAGTACCAGAGCACCTGTGCGGTGCGGGCCGCAAACGGGTCGGCCCAGTTCCGGAAGGTCGACAGATAGCCGATCGACAGGTAGTAGATGTCGAGGGCCTTGTCGTATCCCTGGTAGTTGGTGAGGTCGAGATCGGTGTTGTTCTGGAAGATGGTCTGGTCTGCCGCGTCCAGCACCAGACATGCGAGGATCGCCGGCAACGGGTACCGGAAGATCAGCAGCGGGATGCCGAGACGCAGCCCGACGACGATCAAGAAGATCATCTCATCGGACATGACGAATCCTCACTCCCGCACCACCGGTGGCGAGACCCGACCATTCCGCGGATCGGTGCCGTTTCCCGGCGGCTGCGATCACCACTGGGTTCAGCTGAGCAGCTTGGCCTTGGCAGCCTGCGAATTCGGCATCGTCGAGGATGCCGGCTGCCTTCAAATCGCCGAGCTGCTGCAGCTTCGCTATGAGGTCGTCTTCGGCTGCGGGAGCGGGAGCGGGAGGCGGCGGGGGAGCGGCCTGTTGCGCCTGTACGGCAGCGAGTTGCGCCTGCATGTCGGCCAGCTGGGCTTGTGACTCGAAGGCGGCCTGTTGAGCGGCCTGTTCTTCCGCGGCGCTCTGGGCCTTGCGGTTCTGGCGGCCTTGCACGGCGCCGACAGTTGCGGTCGCGGTGCCGGCGACCACTGCAGTGCGGGCCATGGTGCCGACCACTCCGGGTCGACCAACGCGGCGTCGTCTCATGTCGGGTTTCCTCTCGTTGGGATCGTTCGGATCAGTCTGCGGCGGCGAGCTCGTCGAGGAGCTGTTCGACGACCAAGCCTGGAATACGGAAGTTGGCGGCGAGTACCCCACCGGACGCGACGATCGCGTCGCGGAACGGTTTGACCCACGTGTGCTCGAATGCCAGGACGGCGGCCGAGGAGTTGGGCTCGAGATCGGCGGCGAACTCGGCGACGTCCTCGTCGGAGATCAGGGCGTCGAGCTGGTTGACGAGCCCTGCCAACCGATCGGCGTCGGCGTTCGCCCCGATCTCGTCGAACTCGACGAACTCGACCTCTCCGTCGGCGTCCTTCATCAGGAACAGGCCATCGACGACGCTGATCGTGTCGTTCTCGATCAGGCGCTCCAGTTCGGGAATGATCTGGCCGTTGAAGTCGTTGCCGGGGAATCCGATCACGACGATCTCGATCGGTCCGAGTGCCATCTGCCACCTCCGATGTAGGGCGTTCCGTGGAACGATGTCGACTGAGTGCGGTGCCGGGTCGGCACGCCGCAGAAGCCGTAATCTACATCACGTCGTGCTCGGATCCCTCATCGCAGGCCGTCGGTGCGTTGAGGTCGAAGAACCGGGCGATCTTCGGCACCCGATGCGGGATGATTCGCAGACCGGGGAGCCCGAACACGAAACTCGAGACACTGCCGATCTGTTCGTACAACACGGCGTTCACGGCGAACGAGAAGGCCATCGCTCTGCCGAGGAAGAAGAACCAACCGAGAATCGCGATCCCGACGCCCACGCTGCCATAGATCGACGAGGCATTGTCGATCTGATTCGGCAGGTACAGCTGGGTGACCGCTTGGAGTCCGGTCAGCACCACCGCCACGATCGTTGCGCCTGGCAGGGCGGCTCCGGGATCCTTCGTGCCGCGGGGGAGGGTGAGGTACAGCACCGACCAGAGCACGAGATAGAAGACGGCAACGGCGACGAACGAGACCGACGCAACGGCGAAGCCGGCCGCATCCTTGACGCGGTTCATGATCGTCGCTGTCAGCGCCACGCCGACGATGGTCCCGACGACCACGCCGACGACGCGGATCGGGGTCTTCTGTTTGCCCCCGAGGTTCCACGAGAGCGCGCTCGACAACACCAGGGCCCGAGTCAGCGAGCGTCCGGTGGTGGCGATCCCGAACAGGCCGGCCGCTATCGCCAGCCACGGGGTGATCACCCCTTGAGAGAACGCACTGTCGATCTGGCCGGCCAGCGAGCCGGTGACGCCGACATCCGACGAGACCGAGTCGAGTCCGGAATGCCGACCGAGCACGCCTGCCACACCGACGGCGAACAGCACGAGCGGGACGAAGAACATGAACATGCGCAGCGACAAGGCGCTCCCCAGCAGCGTGCCTGCCGCGTGCTTGTCGCGTTCGTACACCCGCGCCGCGACATCGAGCGCCGTGATTCGGCTGCGCAGGTCGTCGAACAATGCTGTCGCCTTCTCGGCGAGCTCGCGGCCGTGTTCGCGGACTCGCTGAGCGATCCCAGCGGCCGCCGGTGACGCACCATCATCGTTCATGTCGGATTCACACTCCAGATCTCGTCACGTGAGACGCACTCGCTCCCGGCTCGGTCACGGCGGCATCACCTGGGGCTCCGCGATGCCAGAGCTCTCGCTTCGCGGGCCCGATCATGTCGGCCGCTCCCTGCGATTCGAGCACCAGACGCTCCCGGCTGGTGGAGAACCACCGTACGTACCGATTGGTCAGCCACGGAGCGCTCACTCCGTGGGCGATGACGCTGAGGAGCACGGTCGCCGTGGCGACCTGGACGATCTGCGGGGTGCCGGTCAGGCTCGATTCCTCGACGATGGTGAGCATGAAGACGATCGTGGCGAGGCCGCGTGGGCCGAACCAGCCGGCGAAGGCCATCGTGGGCACCGCCGCTCCCGCTCCGATGAGCGATATACCCACCGGCACCATCCGCACCACCGTCAGGCTGAGGATCGCGTACACGACGGTCGCCAGATCGAGGTCGGTGATGCCGTTGCCGATCACGATCGCCCCGAAGGCGAAGAACGTCGCTGCGCTCAAGAGTCCGCCGATCTCTTCGATCAGGCGGGTCGTCTCGTGGGCGATCGATGCACCCACCCGTTGTCGGTAGACGAGGCCAGCGACGAAGGCGGCGATGAACCCGCTGCCTCCGAACTCGACGGTCGTGCCGTAGGCGATCGTCGCCGTTGCGAGCGGTACGACCTGGCCCCACTGGTCCTCGAGCCAGCCGCGACGATTGGACACGACGAGCACGAACGTCACGGCGGCGGCCACGAACGTACCGACAGCGACAGCGATGCCGATCTCTTCCAGCAGATCGATGATGATCTCGCCCTCGAACGAGGGGGCCTCTTCGAGCGCCGCGATCGGCGACGGCAGCGAAGAGCAGGGGCACGCACACGCCATCGTTCAGGCCGCTCTCGACGTTGAGGCCCTGGCGCAGACGCGAGGGCAACCGCTGATCGGCGACCACCGTTTGGCCGAGCGCAGCATCGGTCGGGGCCAGCAGCACCGCGAGAGCGATCGCTTCGAACAGGCCCAGCTTCGGGAAGATCCCGACTGCGATCAGCGCGCCGGCCACGATCGTGAGCGGCAGCCCGATACCCAACAACCGCGCGGGGACACCGGCTTCTCGACGGAGGACACGCGGACGGAGCGCGGCTGCGTCGCCGAACAGCACGAGCGCGAGCGTGACCTCCGCCAACAGCCGCACAGAGGCGGTGTCGAGCTGGGGACCGAGTAGATCGAGCCCTTCGGTGCCGAGCACGAAGCCGACAACGGTGAACACGATCGCAGGCGTCACAGCGGTACCGCGCACGCGACCGGACATCGCCGCGAACGCGACCAGCGCAATCGCTACCGACGTGACCGCCCAAACCATGGTGTGGTCTCAGCGCCGTCAGCGCTCGCCCTTGCGCAATCCACTGCCGATGTCGATCATCGTCGCCGACCCTAATCTTGGGCCGAGTGTGATCTGTTGTCGTGGGCTCGAGCATGACGGGAGTCGGCAGCGCGTGCAACACTCTGGCGCAATGACTTCGTCGCAGTCCACCACCGGCGCACGTGGACGGTCCGAGGTCGGTCCCGGGAGGCGTGCGCCGAGGTGCAGGGAGTGACGTCGTGACCCGACGCAGGCGATACGTGAAGCGGGCAGTGATGCTCGCGGTGGCCGCAGTATCGATCTACCTCGTCATTCCGAGTGTCATCGCAACGTTCAGCTCGTGGCCGCAGCTGGCGCGTCTCGAGGACGGCTCGTTGTTGGTCATGACACTGTTGATGGCTGCGAGTCTCGTCTGCTTCTGGATCATGCTGGGATTGTGTTTGCGTTCGCGGCGTTGGGTCTTGATGGCTACGTCGCAGCTCTCGTCGTCAGCGGTGGCACGGATCGTGCCTGGAGGGGCGGCGACCGCGACTGCTGTTCAGTACCGGTTGCTGAAGGACGCAGGTGTCGACAACGAGACGGCCGGCTCCGGCATGACCGTGGCCACATTGCTGAACTTCGCGGTGCTGTTCGCTTTGCCGGTCCTCGCCGTGCCGGCGCTGCTCTCGGGAACGACCGTGAGCTCGGCGCTGCTGAACGGTGCGATCGCGGCGGCGATCAGCTTCGTGGCCGCCGCCATTCTGGGCGGGCTGTTCCTGTTCTGGGATCGCCCGTTGAGAGCGCTCGGACGGGTGATCGATCGCATCGCGGGGCGATTCGGTCGGCATCGATCGGAAACCGATCCTCGCGCCGATCGGCTGATCGCATCTCGCGACCTCATCCGCTCGTATCTCGCTGATCGCTGGTACTGGGTGGCCCTGGCGAGCTTCGGGAAGTGGGGGTTCGAGTACCTGGCGCTCGTGATGGCCGTCCGAGGTGTGGGTCACGACGACACCTCATCGGTGCTGTTGTTGGCGTTCGTGACCGCCTCGTTGCTCGGGAAGATCCCCTTCACGCCGGGCGGTCTCGGTTTCGTCGAGGCCGGTTTGACGGGCACCTTGACCCTTGCCGGTTTGAGTGCGGGTGACGCAGCTACGGCGACCCTGGCGTACCGACTGGTGTCGTACTGGCTCCCGATCCCGATCGGTGCGGTGGCGTACGGCGCTCATCGGATCAGCATGCGTCGCCGGGGTATCGAGACCCCCTCGCTCGACGACCAGGTCTTCGATGAGCTCCCGGTGACCCCCTTCACGTCGAGCGGCGATGACTAGGGCTTCGATGTCGTGGATCCGGCGGTCGCGCGGGTCGCATGTCGGTAGTTCTCGCAATCACTGCCTCGATGGCGCTGGAGGCTTCCTGTGCCGAGCGCCTCAACAGCTGAACCGCGTTCGATCGCTGTCGTCACCACTGGGTTGCACGATCGCTCTGCCCCGGTGAGGTCGGATCCGTACCGCTGTCGCTGATCCGTGACAGCGTGGAGCGGCTCAGCGGCGATCAAGAATCAGGCGACAACTCGCAGATCGCGACGTGATTCGAACCAGCCGCGCCGACCCGTCGGTCACGACCGTCGAGAACGAGCCGAACCGCCGTTGCGGTTGGCGCTCATGCGGAGCCAGGCAAAGCTCACGATGGTGGCTCCGAGAATCGAGCCGATGATGCCGCTCGGACGCAACTCGAGACCGTCGCCCGCCAGGAGGCTGATCAGCAATCCACCGACGAACGAGCCGGCGAGACCAGAGATCAGGGCCATCCCCCAATCGATGCCTTGACCGGATCGACCCAACAGCAGTTGGGCCACAGCCCCGATCATCATTCCAAAGCCAAGCAATCCCAGAATCAGCACACGGGCACGTTAACGCGACAGCCGGCCGCTGCCGCAAGTCGGCCTGGGACGAGCGGCGCGAACGTCGCTCGCATGGCCGCGACGGCGACCCGAAATGGGCGGACCATGACCGGTCCGCCCCCGAGGAGTCGGTCTAGTTGTCGTCGTCGGACTCACTCGACGCTTCGAGATCCGGTTCGGCACCTTCGTCCTGTTTGCGTCCCAACTTGACGAGCACCACATCACGTTGCAGGCGGCCGGATTCGGTCCCGAACATGTATCCGACGGCGGCGGCGAGCAGCAACAACAACGCGAGGGGAACTTTGACTTTCATATCGTCTCCTTGATTGACGGTTGTCCTGGGATCCGGCCCGGGGGGCGGGGGATCGGGGACTGTTGTGTGCAGCCGATGTCACCGCACCGGCATCATTCTAGGGACTGCCCACGATCCATCGAGAATTTGTGATGGACGGCGACAACCGACCATGCCGGCTCGGCGACCGAAACTACGTCGGCTCGTCGCTGTGCTCCCGAGAACCCGACGACGGGCCACCACGGAACCGAGCGACCGTCACGCGGGTCGCCACGGCGACCTCCCGACGGCAGATGAACTGAGAACACTCGACATCGCCGGCGGGGCCCATATCACCGAAACATCCGCCTTCGGAAGGGGATCTCGCTCGACCCGGCCACGTCGAGCGTTCACGAGGCAGGGCCAACGGTCCGATCGGCACAGGACCGGACCCACGAGCCATGGGGCCGTCTGCGGCCCGTACTTCGCGGCCGAGCCGGGGTCCACGTCGAGGACGTGACCGGACCACCGACCCGACCGGGACGTCGAATCTCAGCCGGCCGGTGTGAACGAACTGGCGTAGAACACCAACCCGTTGGGGCAATCGGGGCCCTCATACGGCGTGTCGATCGTGATGCTCGCGCCGATGCTGTCGACCTGGCGTTCGAAGTCCTCCGTGATCGTCACGTCGTCGGCGTACATGGTCAACGTGACCCGCGCCCGTTGATCGGCCCCGTTGCACTGCGGCAACGCCGTGAAGCTGTCGGTGATCGCGTACAACGAACCATCCAGAGCGAACAGGCCCGCATCCAAGATTCCGGGCACGGCGACCCGCAGGAATCCTTCGGGCGTCGTCGAGATCGTTGCCTGGGTTCCGGCAGGAGGCGAGCCACAGGCAGCGAAACCGTCGCAGTACGCCTCAGCGAAACTGATGTTGTACGTGCCTGGGAGATCTTCGGGGATCAGTGAAGCGTCGAGGGTCAACGGGAATCCCTCGGCGAACGCGTTCACCGTGTCCTCGGCCTCCTTGGTGCGCTCGGCCTCGGCAGCGAGCTCGGTGGTCAGTTCTTCGTTCTCGGCTTCGGCAGCATCCAGGTCGGCTTGCACCGCCTCGATCTCCGCTGCCGCGTCGGCCTCGACGGTCGAAACCTGTTCCAACGCCGCATCGCGCTCGGCCTCGACGGTCGAAACCTGCTCCAACGCCGCATCGCGCTCGGCTTCGAGGGCCGCGGTGTCGTCATCGGACGAGCTGGAGCATGCCGCGATCGTGCCGACCAAACCCAGTACCGCCAGCACACGTAGGGCGGACTTCGAACCCCGCGGGCGCAGACCTCCAGCAGCGACGGCGCCCATTGCATCGTGATGTGTCATTTGATCGTCTTTCTGTTGGAGAGCGCAGCCCCCGCCGGGCCACTGAACGTACAACGTAGTGTGACATACGGTGAGCCGTCGAACGCTGATCGCGAGGGGTGCCCCGGCCCTCGAACCTCGCTCCTCGGCAATCGAATTCATTCGGTGACGTCGACGGCGGCCGGGCGGATGACGAACGCCTCGATCGCCGAGCCGGCCATGTCGACCGACTGTGTGTCGAGCGGTGAGGCCGTCCACTGGGCGTCGAGTTCACCGACGACCGATCGATCCGCCCGGATCTCGGCACCGCCGGTGGTGGCGCTGAGTTCAACGGCCTTCCCGACGCACTCGCCCCACATTGCGAACGACACTTGTTGGCTGCCGAGAACACCTGTGGCGACCTGTCCGACGGACAGGCCGATGTGACCGACGAGTTCGATTCCGAACTCGAGGCCAACCGAATCGACGACCGCGATCGCCGATTCGGCGAACGCGAGTGCTGCAGCCGTGCCGGCGCCCGGTTGCCCTCGACCCGCCACGAACAACTGCTGGTCGGACGCGACACGGATGCGCTCGACACCGTGCTCGAGCGACACCGCACCGAGTTGGGAGGCGAGTCTCGACGTGATCTCCAGCACGGTGTCCTGATCGACGCCGGCTGACTGAGGCAGACCATGGATGTCGAGGGATATGGCGGTACCGATATCGACCTGGTCGGCCACGTTGCGTTCTCCACGCCGGATCCGCTCGACGAGAGCAGGCGGGAGAACGCTCTCCAGCATGCTCGCGATGCGCTGCTCCTCCTGCTCGATCGCTCGTTCCTGATCGCGAAGGTTGACCGTAACGGCGTTGAGTTGCCCGCCCAGGTCGCCGAGCTCGTTGCGTCCGAGATCTGGCACCTCGGTGTCGAAGTCGCCGTCGGCGATCTGCCTCGCTGCGTTGACCAGCGGGCCGACGGGCCGGGCCAATGCACGTGCCAGGTACAAACCGACGATGGCCAGGATCGGCAGGAGGATCGCCAGCAGGAGACCGATCGATCGCACGAATCGCTGCAACTCGTCGTTCGTCTCGCTCGTCTGCTGTTCGGTCACGATCACCCAATCGAGCCCCGGGAGGTTGAGCGGGGCGGCCGAGGCGAGCGTCCGACGTCCCAGATAGTTGTCGACCACTCCGGTGAACTGCTCGCCGTCGAGCGCGGAGGTGACGGCATCGTTGTCGACGGGTTGCAGCAGCACCGGTGATCCGGTGAATTCGATGAGCTGGGCGACTCGTTCGTCGCCGTCCTGCTCGGCGAATCGGCGTAGATACCCGTCCGGGTCCTCGAACCAGGCGCGAGGAACCGTGCGCAATCGAAGGTCGGGTCCGACCACGTAGGCCTCACCGGTGTCGCCGAGGCCGAGCAGGTCGAACTGTTGGTTGGCTGTGACGAGTGCCGTGAGGGTGGCGATCGGGATCGCGATGACGATCGCTCCGACGACCGCCGCGTTCGAGCGGACGGCCGCAGCGACGTGGACCACGGGCGCGGACGAATCAGGAAGGTAGAACGCACTGTCGGCCATCACGGCGTCGTTGATCCCGACCGACGCGAGCTGGCTGAGCGAAACGCCGAGGCCTGTCTCCAGGTGCGGCCCGGTCGTGACATCGGTTCCCAGATCGACGCGCTTCGACGTGGAATAGACGACGTCGCGGCTTCCCGCGCCCACGAGCAGCAGGTCGGTCGCCCCCAGGTTGTCGCGCAACGAGCGAAGGAAGGGGTGGTACTCGGCATGGGCGGCGCTGAAGTCGGATCCGTCTCCGGCATCGACCAGGTCGGCGCGCTGGTCCGGTGGATTCGGGTTGGCGGCGATGTACTGGTACTGCACGTACCGGCCGGCAGCCGAGGTCGGGATCAGCTCGTCGATCGGGGGGTGCTGGGCGCCGGCCTCGTCGTAGCGCCCCACGACGTCGACGTAAGCGGCACTCAGCTCGTCCATCTGCGCAGCGTCGAGGTCGGTGTCGATGGTCGAGTACGCGGTGTCGAGATCCAGAACGGCGGCGCCGACGGCAGGATCATCGGCGAGGACCGAGACTTCCGCGAGCAGCCGGTCGACTCCGGCTTCGATCGCGTCCCGTCGAAGATCGCGCAATGTGACCAGTTGAGAGCGCACCTCCGTGTCGAGCAGGGACCGGACGACGAAGAAATTGACGCAGGCGAGTAGCACCACCGAGACCAGGCCGAGTCCGACGAGCGTCCGGCTCAGTTGGGCCCGGAGGGACGAGCCGCGGACCGCGCTCACGGCTGGTCCTCGTCGAGCGGAGTCGGACCGGTCCCGACGACGAACTCATCGTCGGTGTGGTCGCTCATCTCGTCGCTTCCACCCTCGCTGGCGTGGCCAGGCTCGAGTTCGTGGGTCGCCCCGTCGAGCTCCCGTATCAGTCGCTCGTGTTCGCGGTCGTGCGCCAAGCGGCGGACGACCCGTTGAGCGCGCCGCCGACGACTCATCGCGAGCTGTTCGAGCGCAGCGGTGAGCGCAGAGGATCCACTGATCACCGTGCGAGCGACTTCGGGCTGCAATACGAGCACATCGCAGTCGCTGACCGCGATCAGGGCGAGCCCGGGTGCGGCCTCGGCGTCCGGTGTGTCGAGGAGTCCGAGCACGTCGCCGGCGTCGAGGTCGAGGACCGTGACATCCGGTCCGCCAGCGATGCGGAGCACGAGCCGTGCGCGCCCACGTTCGAGCACGGCAAGCGTGTGGCGCACATTCGCATCCATGATCGTCTCGTCACGAGCGAACTGTTCGCGGCTGGCGCCACTGGCCAGCCGATCGAGGTCATCGTCGGACAGCTGACCGAGCAGCGATGCGCTTCGTATCCCCTGCAGCAAGGAGGCGTGATCGGGACGGCCCTGGAGAGCGACCTTGTCGCCGTCCCAGAGGTAGAGATCCTGGGCAGGGCTGGGGAGCGGCACGTCCATCCGGTGGGAGTGGTACCAGACCAGCGAACCGAAGTCGCTCTTGACCCGCGGGGTCAGCGAGAAGTCGTCGACCCACATGTGAACCTCGTATCCCATGAGCGGATCGTCGATCTGTACCACGTGCGCCTCGGGGGCAGGATCGTCGAGGACGCCGGGCGTCGCCCGGGCGGCGGCGACGAGCATCTCCTTGGCCGCCGTCGGCGCGTTGCTGTATGCGACCTGGAGCGAGACGACGATTCGGTGCAGTCGCGAGGGCTCGTCATAGTTCGTGATCGTCGCCTTGGCGAGCTGCCCGTTCGGGACCACCACGAGGTCGCCATCGCGCGTCATGATCCGCGAGCTCCGCCAATTGATGTCGAGCACTTTTCCGTTCACATCGCCCGCCGAGATCCAGTCACCGGGTTGGAACGGCTGATCGGCGAGCAATGTGAAGCCAGAGGCAAGGCCGCCGAGTGTGTCCTGGAGGGCGAACGAGACGACGAGCGAAGTGACTCCCAGAGCCGTCAGCGCACCCGACAGATCGACGGCCCAGATCCCGGCGATCAGCATCCAGGCCGTGGTCATCAGCACGGCCAGGCGGGGCATCGCCAAGACGAGGCGGGGGACCGAACGTCGGCCTTCTGCCCGAGGCCGGTCGCGCAGTCTTGCGACGAGTACACCGAGGGCTGCGAGCGCACTGGCGCTCATCGCGATGATCAGGGCTGATCCGATGACTCGGAGGAACGAGTTCTCGTCGCCCGGATCGAAGAGGACGACGGCGAGTGCCCACACCGCCAACAACGGCACGACCCAGGTTCTGAGAATCGATACCGATCGCCGCAACATGGAGTCGCGTTGACGAAGTCGCTCCTCGAATTCGCCGGTCGCGATGATGAGGATCGGGAGTGCGATCACCAGCAACGCCGCCCAGCCGGCATTCGGGTCGCGGAACACATCGGTCATGGCGAGACCTCCGACGAGACGTCCCGTCGAATCACGACGGCGTGCTCGCCATCTGAGGCATCCGCTGTCACGAAATCATCAGGCAGTTGGCGGCGCGCGTCCGCCGAGACGGCGATCTCTCCGACCAGGGCATGGCGTGCGAGCTCCGATGCTTCCTTCACCGCTGGACCCCAGACGTCGTACACGAGCCCGCCGCGGTTGGTCAATCCGACCGAGACGGGACCGCTGTCGACGCCGCAACTGAGCACGATGCCTTCGCCGAGCTCCGACTCGAGTTCAGCGACGATCTCGCGCGCCGCAAGAGCGAATCCGACCGAGCGAGCGGCGTGGTCGAGGTAGGGCCGGCTCACGCCGCACACAGCGCAATAGCTGTTGCCGGTGATCTTGACACGTTCGAGCCCGAACTCGGCGGCCAGCGCATCCAACTCGTCGACGACTCCGGCGAGCCGGTCGCGAAGGTCCTGCTCACCGAGCCTGGCGATCAGCTCTCCGAGACCCTGGAGCACGAGCACCGTCACGGTCGCGCTCTCGACATGATCGAGGACATCCCCCGCGCCTTGTTCGGTGCGTTGGACGACCGTCGCCGGCAGGAACTCCCGCAGCAACGCGACCCGTTCCTCGGAGCGAGCGGCCATCTCCGCCCGTCGATCACCGAGTCTGCGCAGCATGTCATCGATGTTGTCGGACAACGCTGCGTACTCGTCCGGGCTCCGCGCCGGGAGTTCCAACCGTGCGTCGACCGACTCCGACCCTGCCCGCACGGCGCGAATACGCGATGCGATGGCTCGCACGGGTGCCATGATCCGGTTGGCCCAACCGACCGCGATGAAGGTGACCCCGACGACGAACAGAGCGATCGCGAAGAGCATGTCGCGGGCGTACCCCTCCAATGCTCGACCGCTCTCGGCGGTACCGAGGTCGGTGAACACGACCCAGTCGACGCCCTCGACATCGACCGGTCGGTACGAGGTGAGCACGCTGTCACCGCGGTAGTTGACCGTCTCGACCACGCCTGGGCCGGTCGCCGCTGCGGTCAGCACCTGTCGATTCACGGGTTGGACGAGCGCCGTCGTGCCGGTTTCCTCGATGCGACGCCGTTGGTCGTCGGTCAACGCCGTCGTGTCCGACGACTCGGGATCGGGCTCGTCGAGAAACGCCGCCGGATCCTCGATGAACGGACGCGCGTCGGTGCGCATCGTGCCGTCCTGTCCTGCCAGGTACGTCTCCCCGCTGTCCCCGAGGTTGGCCCAGGCGTGGCTCCCGGCGAGCATCGAATCCAACGTGGCGGTCGACAATCCGGCAGCCACATAGCCGACCACGTCGCCGCCGGGTGCGACGACCGGACTGGCGACGAACGCGATGGGCTGATCGCCGACCGGAGGGTAGGCACTGAAGTCTGCGACATGACTGGAGCCGGACTGAGCACCCTGCTCGATCCCGTCGATCAGGTTCGCGAGTGCGCTACCGCTCAGAGGTCCGACCCTGAGGCTGGTCGCGAAATCGGATCTCTTTCGTACGGAATAGACGATCGTGTCATTGTGGGCATCGATCAGGAACAGATCATCGAACCCGGCCGTCACGGCGATCCCGCCGTACACCGGATGCAGCTCGACATGGAGATCCGTGTAGGTCGATCCGTCGCCGCCGTTGATCACCAGGGCTGGGCTCGTCAACGGGCCGTCCGGTGCCGAGGGCTTCGGCACGGTGTACGCCGTTTGGAGTCGCACGGCCGCCGCTTGCGTCGGCAGCAATGTGGTCACTCCGACCTGCGTGCCGCGCACGGCCTCGAGCTCGGGGACGAGTGTCGTCAAGTAGTAGTCGGTGAGTTCCGCACTCGAACTCTCCAACGGCTGTGCGTTCAGCTCGGCGTATGCCGAACCGAGTGCCTCGATCGCATCTGCGGTGGCCGGGCTGACAGCCAGCGCGGCGACTTCTCGGCGTGCGTTGTTGACGTACCCCACGACCTCGCCGGCTCGCGATGCGCTGACCGTGACCAACCGCGCCTGGGACAGGCCGTCGGCGAGTTCGTTGCCGCGCCTCAGCCCGACGACTGCAGTGACACCGAGCGAGATCAAGGTGACGAGCAACGCCACCAGCGACAGCCGGGTGGCTACGGATATGTTGGCAATGATTCTGGGCCGCTTCATCGGATCATCGGAGTGCTCGCGTGCGGCCTGTCTCGGCGGGTAGCAGTCATCACCACGCATGTCGACCGTCGAGACGTGCAGCGCTCTGGCGTCATGGTCGGGGGTCTGCATCGAGGACGAATAGGTGAGGACTCTAGACTTGATCGAATAGTCCGACCACATCGTGCCGACGAGTCCGGGCACGAGCTCAGCCGTCGTTACCCGTGTCCTCGAGCTGGGCTCGGATGGACGCCGGAACATCGGCGCGGATCAGCCGGTCGCGGTGGACTTCGAGACGATCGGTCACCACCCACGGATCGACCAGCGCAGCGACGTTCAGTGCCAGCACCGCAGTCCCGGCCGTCATGTTCCTGCCGACCGTGTCCATCAGCTCGTCGAATTGGTCGTTGCCACTGGATCGCTTCGCGGCGGCTCCGGCACCGATCGCACCCCCGATCATCGGCAGTCCGATCAGTCCACCGGTGATCACTCCGAGAACTCCGCCCAGCACGGCCCTCTTGCCCAGGCCGGTGTGACCGAGCGGCTTGACGGAGACCCAGCCGTCATCGCTGAGGGTGACGATGGCTGCGTCCTCGAGCGTGAGAAAGCCCTCGGCCTCGAGTGTGCGGATAGTGCCCATCGCCCGCTCGGCAACCGGAATCGACTCGAAGTGCAAGAAGACGAGTTCACGGTCCATGATCACCTCAACTCCGGTTCGGGCGGTCACCACCTTGCCAGATTCTCGGTGCTCGGCGACAACCGCAGCCGTTCGGCGGGCCGCTCCGTCCCGCAATGCCCGAGACGCTGCTGTTCCCCGAAGCCGGCACAAATGTCGCCTTCGAGATACCGATCGCATCCGGCGACGACTTCTTCGACGACTGCGAGGTCACCGACGACCTGGCCTTTCGGAACCATCGACTCGCCCCTTGCCCATTGGAACCGCGGGCCACGGTCGCTCGCTGGGACGACGATGGTGAACACGGTGCACGGCTGACGCAGTGGGCGACCACCGAGGGCGCCCACGGCACCCGTGACACGTTGGCAGCGGCGGAGGGCGTCGAACCGGATCGGGTTCGTGTGATCTGTCCCGATGGCGAATGCCGAATTCGGCAGCATCGAGGTGCGACCCGACGGCTCGGCGGTGGTGTTGACCGGATCGTCGTCGCACGGCCAGGGGCATCACACGGCGTTCGCTCAGGTCGCGAGTGACCTCACCGGCATCCCGTTCGACCGTATCGAGGTGCGCCACGGCGACACCGACGAGGTCGCCCGGGGCGGGGGAACGGGCGGCTCGAAGTCGCTCCAGGCCGGCGGCAGCGCCGTGTGGCAGGCGAGCGAGGGCGTCGTCGAGCGGGCCAAGGAGATCGCGGCCCGGATCCTCGAGGCGAATCCGGTCGACATCGTGCTCGACACCGAGACCGGCCTGTTCTCGGTCGCCGGTACACCGGTCGTGGCGACGGATTGGCCGGCGATCGCGTGCGCCTGCACGACGACAGCGGCGAACCGCTTCGCGTCGAGGCAGACTTCCAGCCCCAGGGCGCGACGTTCCCGTTCGGGGCGCACCTGTCGGTCGTGGAGGTCGACCGCGACACGGGTCGCGCCACGATCCTGCGTCATATCGCATGCGACGATGCGGGCACGATGGTCAACCCGTTGCTGGTCGAGGGCCAGGTGCACGGTGGCATTGCATCGGGTATCGCCCAGGCACTGATGGAGGAGTTCGTCTACGACGCCGACGGCAACCCGTTGACCGCAACGTTCATGGACTACGGCATCATCTCTGCTGCCGAGCTGCCGAGCTTCGAACGGATCGCGCAGGAGACGCCGACTCCTCGCAACCCGCTCGGTGCCAAGGGGATCGGTGAGTCGGGAACGATCGGCGCCACCCCGGCGGTGCAGAACGCAGTGATCGATGCGCTCGGCCACCTGGGCGTGCGTCACGTCGACATGCCGGCGACCCCCGAGCGCGTGTGGCGAGCGATCGGCGAATCGGGTCGCTGACCGGGGTATGGGCCAGGTCGGATCCGTCGCGGGTTCATGTGCGATGTCCGGTGGGGCGAAGATCCCGGCGAGACACTGCTGTTCGGCACCGTGGTGGTCTGTCGTCAGGCCGGCGGCGGACGCCATCCGGCGACGGCCTCGCCTCAGAGGCCGTCGCTGAGAGGCCAGAGGTCGGGGAACTCGGCGGGGCGCTGTTCCATCTTGGCGGTGAACGCCTCACCCATGTCGTCGGTGTCGAACATCGCCGCGTTCCAGTTCGCGATGTACTCGAGGCCGTCGGCAACCGAGTGATCGCGGGTGTAATGCATCGTCTGCTTGGTGCCCCATACGGCCATCGGACTCTTCGTCGCGATCTCTGCCGCGATCCCCATCACGCCGTCGAGCAGGGTCTCGTGATCGGGGAAGACCGCGTTGACGAATCCGGCGGCATTGGCCTCGGCGGCCGACCAACGGCGCCCCGTGTAGGCGAGTTCGCGGACGATGCCCTCGGGCACGAGCTTGGGCATGCGCTGCAAGGTGCCGACGTCGGCGGTCATGCCGATGTTGATCTCGGCGATCGAGAAGAACGCGGACTGGTCGGCGTAGCGCATGTCGGCAGCCGAGACGAGATCGATCCCACCGCCGACGCACGCGCCCTGGATCGCGCACAGCACGGGCATTCTGGCGCGTTCCAGCGCCGTAAAGGTGTCCTGCAGCTTGAGGGCAGTGCTTCGGAGGCGTTCATTGCGACGGCTTCGGTGATCTGAAGCAGCACCGGGCCTGATCGATTCGTCGGTGGCGAACACCTCGAGGTCCATTCCCGAGCAGAAGTGCTTACCGATGCTCGAGAGCACGATCGCGCGAACCGAGCCGGACTGCGACCACCCGTCGACGATCTCGGGCAGTTCGCGCCAGAACGCCGGGATCATGGAGTTGCTCCGCTCAGGGCGGTTCATCCGGATGTGGCCCACTTGGTCGACGATCTCCACGTCGAAACACTCGTATCCCATCACGGCTCCTCTTCGGTCGGCTGCCACGAGCATCGCGCAGGATGCTGCGCGCACGGAAAGTCAGCCGGGTGACAGCCAGGCGGTGGCGTCCGTGGGAAGTCCGTCGCTCACATCGGTCGTCGCGACGATCACCTGGCCGGCAGGCAATTCGATCGTGGTCGGTCCGAAATTGACCACACAGACGGTGCCCGAACCACGCTGGAACGCCAGCACGTCGTCGCCCAGGTCGAGCCATTCGAGCGTCTCGTCACCGCGCATGTGTACCGATCGTGCAGTCAGAGCTGCTCGGTACAGCTCGAGCGTCGATCCCGGCACCTCACGCTGGGCCTCCACCGACAGACCGCCGAACGAGACGGGTTGTGGCAGCCACGGCTCGGCGTCGCCAAAGCCGAACGACGATCCGTCGCGGGTCCACGGCAGCGGCACTCGACAGCCGTCGCGGCCCTTTTGTTCATGTCCGGAGTTCTCCCATACGGGATCGTCGAGCACCTCCGGCGGCAGGTCCCACACCTCGGGCAACCCGAGCTCTTCGCCCTGGTAGAGATAGGCCGATCCCGGGAGCGCCAGCATCAGCAGGGTTGCCGCCCGTGCCCGTCGCAGGCCGGCCTCGGTGTCGAGCAGACCGACGGGCCCGGTGAGCGGCCAGGTGCGCCAGTTGGTGCCGATCGGCAGTCCGTACCGGGTCGTGTGACGCATGACGTCATGGTTCGAGAGCGTCCACGTGGGCGTGGATCCGACGGTGCCCGCGTCGCGCAGGGCCTGACCGATGGCGGCCACCATCGACTCGCACTCCCAGGGGGCGATCAGGAAGTCGAAGTTGAACGACTGGTGGTACTCGTCGGGTCGCAGGTACAGCGGCAGCCGGTCGGGGCTGACCCACGCCTCGGCAACCATCATCACGTCGCGCCCGGAATCGTCGAGGATGCGCCGCCAACGGCGGACGATCTCGTGCAGGTCGTCCCGGTCCCAGTGTGGGTGATCGGTGACGAGTCGGATCGACAACAGCTCATCGGAGACGTCGACATCGGGGAACGCCTGATCCTTCGTCAGCGAGTGGGCGACATCGATGCGGAATCCGTCGACGCCTCGATCGAGCCAGTATCGGAAGATGTCGTCGAACTCGGCCCGCACCTCCTCGTTGGTCCAGTCGAGGTCGGGTTGGGTCGAGTCGAACAGGTGCAGGTACCACTGCCCGTCGGCAACACGCCGCCAGCCCGGCCCGCCGAACACGGCTCGCCAGTTGTTCGGCGGCTGGTCGCCGTTCGGGCCCTTCCCCTCGCGGAAGATGTAGCGACCCCGCTCGGGCGACCCCGGCCCGGCGGCGAGTGCAGCCCGGAACCATGGATGTTCACTGGACGTGTGGTTGGGCACGATGTCGATGATCACGTGGATGTCGAGGGCGTGGGCGTCGGCAATCAATGCATCGGCGTCGGCGAGTGTGCCGAACCGGGGATCGATGTCGCGATAGTCGGCGACGTCGTATCCGCCGTCGTTGAGCGGTGACGGATACCACGGGCAGATCCAGATCGCATCGACGCCCAGCTCGCGGAGATACGGCAGGCGCGAACGGAGGCCCTCGAGATCGCCCGTACCATCGCCGTTCGCATCGGCGAACGACCGGGGATAGACCTGGTAGACCACACCGTGTCGCCACCAGCTGGCCTCGTCGCCGAAATCCGTCTCGGGGGTGGGGGTCGGCAACGTCGCGTCGGTCACCGCCACAGTATGCAAGCCTCTGGTGTCTGATCGCCAGCCATAGCGACACCTTCGTCGCGATCAGCCGATCGCACCCCCGCTGTCGGCCCAGAACGGTTCGCGCAGTTCGCGCTTGAGTACCTTGCCCGGGCCCGATTTCGGCAACGGCTCGGTCGAGAACGCGATCGAACGGGGGACCTTGTACCCGGCGACCTGCGACCGACAGTGAGCCATCAACGTGGCCTCGTCGGTATCGAACCCCGGCCGCTGCACCACCACCGCGTGCACCGCTTCACCCCATTGGGCGCTGGGGATGCCGAACACGGTCGCTTCGAGCACCGCCGGGTGGGTGTAGAGCGCGTCTTCGACCTCGGTGCAGTAGATGTTCTCGCCACCGGAGATGATCATGTCCTTCGATCGGTCGAGCAGGAACAAGAAGCCCTCGTCGTCGAGACGGCCGACGTCACCCGACCAATACCAGCCGTCACGCAGGGCCGCAGCGGTCTGCTCGGGCTTGTTCCAGTATCCGGCCATCACGTTGGCGCCGCGAATCGTGACTTCGCCGATCCCGCCTGGAGGCAAGGACCGGCCATCGGAGTCGCGGATGACGATCTCGCACCCCATCGCCGGCTGCCCGGCCGACTTCTCGCGATCGGTCCCCAGTTGCTCGACCTCGTCGACGAGACCGGTGATGATCGGGGACGTCTCGGTCGCCCCGTAGAGATGCAGGAACTGGATGCCGGGGAACGCCTCGACCCCGCGTCGCACGACCTCCATCGCGATCGGCGACCCGCCGTGGGCGTAGACACGGAAGCGCGACACGTCGCGAGGTCGGACCAGCTGTTCTTCAACGGTTGCGGCGACCATCGTCGGCACACCCAAGGTCTGCGTGATCCGTTCATGCTCGATGAGGTCCAGCATCGATCCGGCGTCGAAGGCGGGCAGTATGACCTGCGTCGCCCCGACGAAGATCGACTGCAGCACACTCACCGAACCGGCCGCGTGAAACATCGGTGCGACGATCAGGTAGCGATCGTCGCCGTTCATCGGCTGCGTCACCTGAATGTTCCAGGCATTGGCGATCAGGTTGCGGTGCGTCAGCATCACGCCCTTGCTGACGCCGGTGGTGCCACCGGTGTAGAACAGCCCGGCGAGATCGTTCTCGTCGACGCCTCGATCGTCGAATTCGACGTCGTCGGCCGCCGCCAGCGCCTCGTCGAACTCGCCGAGGTCGATGCGAACGACACGTTCGACGAGGTCGGCCAGCGCTCCGGGATCGCGATCGCAGAACAGCACCCGTGCTCCCGAGTCCTGAAGTGCATAGGCCAACTCGGGTTCCGCCCAACGGAAGTTGAGCGGCACCTGCACCCAACCACCCATCGAGATCCCGCAATACAAGATGGTGAACGGGATCGAGTTGAGTGACAGCACGGCGACCCGGTCGCCGGGGTCGAGTCCCATCTCGCGCAGCAGGCCGTTGAGTCGACGCAGTCGGGCATCGAACTCGCGGTAGGTCAACCGGTCCTGGCCGCAGACCAGTGCCTCGTGATCAGGGGCGACGGTATTGGCACGTTTGATCGCATGTACGAAGGTTTGCACGCTCCCATGATCGCATGCGATGGCATGACACGACAGATCCCACCCAGCTACTGTTCCGCCGTGATGGCGAAGAAATCGACACCCAAGCACGGCATCACGCCGCCGAAGGGGCGACCAACGCGATCGAGAACGGGGCGTTCGTACGATCGTCGCGTGTTCGGCCCGGTCTGGCAGTGGATCGCATTCGCACTGTTCCTCACCGTGTTGTTCATCGTCTTGGTGATGGTCACCAATGGCGGCGACTTCAACCCGTTCAACCAGGACACCGGGCAGAGCGGCGCACCGACGGCACCGGCGGTGATTCAGCCGGACGGCAGCGGTGGGCTGTCGCACTGGATGTAGTCGGCGACGTTCTGCGCATGGCGGGCGTACACCGACGCCTCGTCGCCGAAGAGTGGGCCGTCGGCCCTCGCCGCCCACAGATCGCGTTGGGCGATCAGACCTTCGCACCCGGATTCGAGGGCGATGTCGACCGTCTGTTGCACGACCTCGGGAACGTCTCCGACGAACACGATCGTGGCGCTCGGTCGGATCTCGACGTGCCGGCCGTCGAGGGTGTCGCCGACGAATACCAGGTCGGGCAGCGTCACGATCGGCACGGTGGTCGAAGGTGAGATCACCGTCGCGCAAGTCGGCGACGTACGCACCACTTCATCGTCGACCCGACCACATCTGACGGAGACGAAGGTGTTGACATCGAAGCCGACGATGCCCGGATAGCGACCCATCTCGCCGACGAACGAGTCGTACGAGCGGCAGGCGACCAGGGCGACATCGAGCAAACGAACCTGGTCGTCCACCTCTGCTGCCCGTGATGCCGTTGCGACCGCAGCGGCGCAGCCGGTCGGCGCTGCGGCGTCGTCGGTCTCCGTTGTGGTACACGCAACGAGCGCCCCGATTGCAAGCGTTGCGATGGCGGCGCCGACGAAGCCGGCGGTGGTCCGCCGTGGGCGTCGGGGCAGGTGGGAGGGGAAGCGTTCGGGGGGTAGCACTCGAACCTCATGTTGACGCAGTTGGACCGCGGATGCCAGTACCCCCTGGCTGATCCCGTCGGACGGGGTGAGCGACAGGCGGTCGCCGCTATCCTCGGTGGCGCTGGCGACGTGGCCGAGTGGCTAAGGCAACGGCCTGCAAAGCCGTCAACGCGGGTTCGATTCCCGCCGTCGCCTCCAGCGGGGAAGGGCCCTCGATCGATGATCGGGGGCCCTTGCCGCGAAGTCGCGTCAGAGCCGAGGTTGGCCCAGTGGCCGGCTGCCGACGCTACCGATCGGCCGTCCGATGGATTGCCCGAGCGAGGGGCCGACGTGCGGGCGCGGTGGCTCGACCGGGAACGGTCCGGGCGATGACGGTGCCCCGACCATCGTCGGCACGGCGTCGGTCGGACCGAACAGGGCGAGCGATTGCAGCTCGTCGAGGGCACCCATCGTGGAGCGCATCGCATCGGCGGGTACCGGATGGCTGATCAGGTAGCCCTGGGCCTTGTCGCATCCCAGCTCGCGGAGACTCTGGAGTTGGTGCACGGTTTCGACTCCCTCGGCGACCAGATCGAGACCCATCGATTGTGCCATGGCGATGATCGTGCGGACCAGCGTGCGGTCGTTGCTGTGCTCAGCGATCCCCCTCACGAATGCGCGGTCGATCTTGATTCGCTGGATCGGGAATTTCTGCAGGAGTGACAACGACGAGAATCCGGTGCCGAAGTCGTCGAGCGCCAGTCGGACGCCCATGTTGCGGATGTCACGCAGCGTGGCCTCGGCGAGTTCGGGCTCTTCGAGCATCATCGACTCGGTCATCTCGAGCCAGAGCAGGTGCGGCGAGACGCCGGAGCTGTCGAGTGCCTCTCGAACCAGTTCGGCGAAGTTCGGGTCGGCGATCTGGCGTGGCGACACGTTGACGGACATCGTGGCGGTCGGCGCGACCACGCCCGAGTCGATCCAGCCGCGGAACTCGTCGAGCGCATCGTGCAACGCCCAGACGCCGAGTTCGCAGATGATGCCCGTCTCCTCGGCGATCGAGATGAAGTCGAGCGGTGACACCAGCGTGCCGTCGGAGCGCCGCCAACGCATGAGCGCCTCGAATCCGCTGACCCGCCCGGTGACGATGTCGACGATCGGCTGGTGGTAGAGCTGCATCTCCTTGCGGCCGATCGCGCCGTGCAGGGCGTGTTCGAGATCCATCCGGTTGGCGATCTGGGCCTGCATCGAGTCATCGAACACGGCGACCCGATTGCGGCCGTCTGCCTTGGCTCGATGGGTGGCGATGTCTGCACGCCGCATCAGTTCCTCGGCCGTGAGCGTGCGGCTGCGCGGCGAGACGGCGACGCCCATGCTCGCGGTGACGAACACGGTCGACTCGTTGATCGCGATCGGCTCGGCGAGCGCTCTGCGGATCGTGTCGACGTGTCCCATCGCGTCGGCGATCGAGGTGCTGGAGCCGTCGACGACCACGAAGTCGTCTCCGCCCGCTCTCGCCACCGTGCCGCCGAACGTGGCCACAGCTCCGCTGAGACGCTCGGCCACGGTGACCAACACCTGGTTGGCGTCATAGTGGCCCAGGCTGTCGTTGATGTTCTTGAATCGATCGAGGTTCAACTGGATGATCGACGGGTGCCGTTCGGAACGCCAGGTCGTTTCGAGCACATCTGCGACGCACTCGACGAAGCGGGTGCGGGTCGGCAGCCCGGTCAGGTCGTCCCGATTCACACGCTCCAACAGGGTGTCGCGAGCGACCTCGTGATCCTTCACGGCAATCCTCAATCGGATCACGACGGTGACGACCAGAGCTACCGTGGCAATCGTTCGGATCGTGGTGTCGAGTGTCGATGTCGGTCCGATCAGGGCGATCGCGGCAACCGGACCGAGCAACCCGACCGACATCACGGTCAGGCGTGCCTTCGAATCTCTCGGGCCGGCCGGCTCCCCGGTGTCGGCCACGAGGCAGGCTGGACCGTCGCGGTGGGTCAGGCCTGCGCACAACAGCAAGAACGCTGCCGCGAAGATGCCGACGGACACCTCATGTGCGTCGGCCGACAGGACGTCGGCGAGCTGCAGCCGGCTGACCAGCGTCGCGATCGAAATTCGCGGCCGCAGCTGCGACCACGAAGAGCATCGCTCGATTGCGCGTCAATCCGGTGAACAACAGATCGATCGTGAAGGTCATGATCAGGGCGCTGATAGGAAGGTAGGCGCTGGACAAGATCGCCACGCCTGTGTCGAGATCGGTGTTGCCGAGCATCGGGTTCGTGACGATCAGCCAGGTGATCAGCGACGCCCCGATCACGATCGTGAGCACATCGACGATGTCTCGGCGGTTCAACGCACCCTGCCGGCGGGTGACCGCGATCATCAGAATCGTGCACAGGGCGAGGCCCACGGCGATATCCAGGATCGATGTCACCCAAGTCGCCGGGGCCTCTGGTGCCCCGGCCACGTGGAACGGCGTGGTCGCCAACCTGGTCGAGGCGATCGTCAGAGCCGCCGCGAAGGTGAGTGGAATGTGGAAGACCCGCCATCCGATCAACGCCGATGCCGCGCCGGAGGTGGCGATGACGACCCGCCACGTCGGATCCGGCAGCTGACCATTCGAGGCGAGCAGGGCGAGGAACACGACAGCGAGCGCGGCGAACAGCCACGGTGTCGCTCCCTTCAGTCGATTCATTTCGCTCCCATCGATGGGCGGTACGTCGCTCCGCCCGTCCGTCGAGGGCCGGTCCGGAGTGCCTCCACCCTCACGCACTCTCTATCGGTCGGATCGTCAAGATTCCGTAGGAGAAAATCCGGGTGAGCGAGAGGGGTTGACCAGGCCCGACAAGCGACGGAGGCGGGAACGAACGGGCTGCCGCGCGCTGTGTGGTGGCCCCGTTCGTTCGACAGGTTCTGCGAACAGCTACCGAGACCGTTCTCGAGGCGCTACCGTTGTGCCGATGGCCGCCGGCGTCCGCATCCACGCATGACCACGACAGAGACGTTCACTACCGTCGTCGTGCCCGGCCCACATCTGATGTCCGCGCTGCTCGGGCCGCGCGACCAATTCCTGCGTCAGATCGAACTGCAGTTCCCGGAAACCGATGTCGCAGTTCGCGGCAACGAGATATCGGTGCGTGGGGGAGACACCGCTCAGGTCGGGCGCTTGTTCGAGGAGCTCGTCGGTTTGCTCGAACACGGTCACGAGCTCGACGAACGCACGATCGAACGCTCGATCGGCATGGTCCGTTCGGACGAGAAACCCACGGAGGTACTCACCCACCAGGTCCTCCGCGGCGCCAAGGGACGCAACGTGAGCCCCAAGACGGCCGGCCAGAAACGTTACGTCGATGCGATTCGCAACAACATCATCACCTTCGGGATCGGACCCGCCGGCACGGGCAAATCGTGGTTGGCCGTGGCGATGGCGGTCCAGGCGCTGCAGGCCAAGCAGGTGCAACGCATCATTCTCACCCGCCCCGCCGTCGAGGCCGGTGAACGGCTCGGTTTCCTGCCCGGCGACATGATGGCCAAGATCGACCCCTACCTGCGTCCGCTGTACGACGCCCTGTACGACATGGTCGATCCCGAGGGCGCGGCCAAACTGATCGAGCGCGGCACCGTCGAGGTGGCGCCGCTCGCCTTCATGCGCGGCCGAACGCTGAACAACAGCTTCATCATCCTCGACGAGGCTCAGAACACCACGCCCGAGCAGATGAAGATGTTCCTGACTCGCATCGGTTTCGGATCCCGTGTCGTCGTGACCGGCGATGCCACGCAGGTCGATGTCGCCGATGGCCGCTCGGGCGTCAAGGGCCTGGAACGGGTGCTCAGCGGTGTCGATCAGCTCGAGTTCGTGCATCTGACCTCGGCCGACGTGGTGCGCCACAAGATCGTCGCCGACATCGTCGAGGCGTACGAGCGCGATGCGGAGGACAAGGCAGCGGTCGACGACCGACGAAGCGCACTGAAACGGAGGGCGTCGGCCGATGGCTGACCCTGACAGTCCCGGCGGCTCGCTCCCCTCTGCCGAGCTCACGGTCATCGCGAGCGACGAGCAGGAGGAGTTCGAGGTCGATACCGACCGGTGGGCCCGCCTCGCGGCCGATGTCCTGCGCTCCGAGGCGCGTCGGGTGAATTGACGTTGACGTTCGTCGACCGGGCGGAGATCACCCTGCTCAATCGCGAACACATGGGCGAGCAGGGGCCGACCGACGTGTTGTCGTTCCCGCTCGATGCGTCCGAGGGGGATGCCGCTTACAACGTCGGACCCGTGCTGCTCGGTGATGTGGTGATCTGTCCGGCCGTCGCCGCCGCATCGGCGCCCGATCACGCCGGATCCGTCGATGACGAACTCGCATTGCTCACCGTCCACGGCGTGCTCCATGTCCTCGGCCACGATCACGCCGAGGACGAAGAAACCCGACGCATGCGTCGCCGGGAACTCGAACTGCTGACCGAGCACCATTGGCGCGGTCCACCACCGGCCGGATTCGTGCAGGAACAGGGGCCGGCATGAATTCCTTGATGGCGGCCTCACTGGGAGGCACCGATGTCTTGATGCTCGTCGTGATCTTCGTGATGCTGCTGGTCCTCATCTTCCTCGCTGTCGCGGAGATGGGCTTGTCGAAGATGACCAAGCCCAAGGCGGCAGCGCTCGCCGAAGAGGGCCGACGGTCGGGACCGGCGCTGGTGAAGTTGGTCGACCATCCTGAGCGCTGGGTCAACCCGCTGCTGCTCACCGTCAACATCTGTCAGACCGTCCAGGCGACGCTGACGGGTATCGTGTCCGGCCGGCTGTTCGGTGCGTGGGGTGTCGCGATCGGCGTCACCCTCAACGTGATCGTGTTCTTCGTCCTGGCGGAGGCCGTTCCGAAGACATACGCCATCATCCACTCCGAACGCGCCGCCCAGCTCACGGCGCGCCCGATCAATGCGCTGGTGTCGTTCCCGATCTTGCGGCTGGTCTCGCGGGGCTTGATCGGTCTCACCAACGTCATCGTGCGCGGCAAGGGTCTCAAGCAGGGCCCGTTCGTCAGCGAGCAGGAGTTCCTCGGCATCGTGGAGGCTGCCGCTCACGACGAGGTCATCGAACACGAAGAGCGTGAACTGATCGAGAGCATCATCGAGTTCGGCGACACGATCGCGCGCGAGATCATGATGCCCAGGCCCGACATGGTGATCATCCCCAACGAGGCGACCGTGACGAGTTCGCTCGACCTGGCGATCGCCAACGGGTACAGCCGGCTGCCGGTGTTCGGGCCTGACGACAACGACGTGCTGGGCCTGGCCTACACCAAGGACCTGATCCGCGCCGAGCGCGAAGGTCGCGGTGATCTCTCGGTGCTCGATCTCGTGCGGCCGGTGCGGTTCATCCCGGAGAACAAACCGGTCAGCCGCCTGATGCGCGAGATGCAGGCCGGGAAGTTCCATCTGGCGATCGTTGCCGACGAGTACGGCGACGTGGCGGGCCTCATCACGCTGGAGGATTGTCTCGAAGAGCTGGTCGGTGAGATCGTCGATGAATACGACATCGAGGACCACAGTGTGGAGAAGCTTCCCAACGGTGAGTATCTCGTCGACGGCGGAATGTCGATCGACGAACTCAACGAACTGCTCGACGGCAACCTGCCCAACGACGACTGGGACACGCTCGGCGGGCTCGTGTTCAGCACGCTCGAACATGTCCCGACGCCTGGAGAGGATCTCGAACTCGACGGCTGGCATTTCACCGCCGAAGAGGTCGAAGGGCGGCGGGTGCGGCGGGTGCGTGTTCGCCGGCTGCCCGTCGTCGAGCCAGACGACGACACCGCCGAAACGATCGCCGACTGAGCGATCGAGGCGGCGTCGCCGAATCGATGAACGATCAGGGGGCGTCGTGCAGGCCGGCGAGCACCGGTCGGGCGAACAACACCGCCGCACCCAGTGCGATGGCACCGCCGACCAGGAACGGCGCCTGCAGATTCGTCCAATACGCCACGAAACCTCCGGCTGCCACGCCGATCGCGCTGGCCGCCGCCCCGAGGAATCGGTAGACACCGTTGACCCGACCGAAGAGTTCGGCCGGGATCGCGCGCTGGCGCACCGTGACGGTCACGACGTTCCACACCGTGATCGCTGCTCCCAATACGAACCCGGCCGCCCCGACGTACACCGCCGGCGGCGCCAAGCCGATCACGAGCTGGGCGGCACCGAAGATGAGGTACGGCCCCACCACCGCCACACGGAGTCCGACCGCGTCGATGACCATGTTTGCCATCAAACCGCCGGTGGCAGCGCCCATGGCCGTGATCGCGAGCAGCAGCCCGAATTCGACATTGCTCAGGCCGAGCAGCTCGATCGCGTACTCGACGAATATGCCCTGACCGAACATCAGCCCCAGATTCGTGAAGGCGAACATCGCTGCGAGGGTGCGCAACAGGCGATGACCCAGCAGCCACTGCAGGCCGGACCGTAGCCCGCGATCAGCCGGGGTCGCCGGTGGCGCGAGGGGCGTCCGGATCGGCCGAATGCTCAGGATCAATGCCGCTGCCACGGCGAACGACAGGGCGTTCGCCGAGAAGGGCAAGCCCGGCGACACGTCGAACAACAGCGCGCCGATCGACAGTCCGGCGATGCTGCCGGCGATGATCTCGGCGGCGAAGAGCAGTCCGTTGGCGCGGGCGAGGTCGCGTGTCTCGACCAGCATCGGCAAGAAGGCTTGTGCCGAGCTGTCGAACAGGACTTCGCACGAACCCACGATCAACAAGATGGCGAACAAGGTCCAGATCGAGAGACGATCGGTGATCGCCCCGACCGAGATGGCGGCGAACAGCATGACCCGGGTCAGGTTGGCGAGCATCATCAGTTGCTGGCGATCGAGCCGGTCCACGATCACGCCGACCGGGAGCGTGAGCAACATCCACGGGACGAACGTGGCGAACGTGGTCAGCGAGATCAGCCGTTCGTCCGTCGTCAGCGACAGCGCGAGCAGGGGCATCGCCACGAAGTTGATGCCGTCACCGAGATTGCTGATCACGCTCGCGAGCCACTGCCGCCAGTACGCCGTGGGCAGCGAGCGGGAAGGTGCGAGCACGATGTTGGTCACAGACATGGTTGAGCGCGGTGGCCCGCCCGAGGCGGAACGCTCTGAGTGACAACCAGGGCGGCCACCGTGGCAGGCTAGCTCGCGTCGATCTCTAGCTCGCGACGCCTGAGCTTGCCGAGCGTGGTACGTGGCAGTTCGGAGCGAATCACCACGCGGCGTGGCGCCGCGAAGGCAGGCATCGTCGACCGGACGGCCTCGCGGACGCTGTCGAGCGAAGGCGGCGATGTGGCATCGACGGGTACGACGAGCGCGGTGACGACTTCACCCCATTCTGTGTCGGGAACCCCAACGATCGCGACGTCGCGGATGCCGGGATGCTCGCGGAGCACGGCCTCGACGGGCTCCGGCCAGACGTTCTCGCCGCCGGTGATGATCAGGTCGGCGCGACGGCCGTGGACCGACAGCAGGCCATCAGGGCTGATCTCACCCAGGTCGCCGGTGGGGTACCACCCATCGGGTGTCTTCGGATCGGTGCCGTCGCGGTAGCACCGCAGCAGCATCGGGCATCGCAGTTGTATCTCGCCGTCGACGACGCGTGCCTCGACGCCGTCGAGCGGCCTGCGGTCGTAGACCACGCCGCTCCCGGTCTCGGTCATGCCGTATGTCGTCACGGTGTTCGCAGGTCGGTCGGTCGGCGGCCGAGATCCTCCCAGCACGATCAGGCGGAACAGCGATGCGTCGATGCGCCGCAGCGCCGTTGGAACGAGCGACACGAGCGTGGCGCGACTGGATTCGACGGCATCGGCGTCGAAGCCGGGATGCACGGTGAGCCGGGTGCCGCAGTGCAGCGCACGCGTCACGACGGAGAGCCCGCCGACGTGGGACAGCGGCAAGCAGGCGAGCCAGTGGTCATCGGGGGTGACGCCGAGTCGTTCCGACGTGGCAACAGCCGATGCCGCGACCGCATCGTGTGTGAGCACGACACCCTTCGGCTCGCCGGTCGACCCGCTCGTGGCGACCACCAGTGCATCGCCCGGCAGGATGTCCCGGCCGGACTCGAGGACGTTGCGTTCGCCCGTCTGATCGACGACGACTGCGGCGCCGAGTCGCGTGCACAGTTCTGCCTTGGACGCGATCGGCAGCCGCTGGTCCAGGGGGAGCGCTGCGTGACCGTCGGACCAGACGCGTCGGAGTTCGTCGACGAACGCCGGCCCGCCGGGCAGGTCGAGCGCGACGAGGCGTCCCACGCTCAGGCCAGGACGGGATCGATCGGGGTGTGGACGCCCTCGGCTGCTTGAATCTGCCCGGCGATCGCCAAGCAGCGCAGATCGGTGTACTTGTCACCCATGACCTGCACCCCGACCGGGAGCCCGGCTGCCATGCCACACGGCACGATCGCTGCGGGTATGCCGAGCAGGTTGCCAGGCAGCACCGGGCGCAGTGTGTCGCGCACCGTGGTCGCGACCTCCGCTCCGCGGAGGTCGGTGCCGTGCTCGAAGGCGGGCAGCGCCCACGTCGGCGACAGCAGGATCGGATACAACTCGAAGAATGCCGACCAGCTACGCATCGCTCCGTAGCGGGCGCCTTGCAGCTCGATCGAGGATTGAAGGGTCGGTGCGTCGTACTGCTCGATCATCGAATCGAGCACGCACCGTGCATCGGTGGACAACACCAGGTCGAGCAAGGGGCGCGTGATGGTGAGATCGGCGATCAGGAGCATCGCCCACATGTCGAGGATCTCCTCGTACGAGGGTGGCGTCGCCTCTACGACATCGTGCCCGTGATCACTCAGCAGGTCGGCGGCACGCCGCACAGCAGCCGCGATCTCGGGATGGGTGCTGCCGCCCGGTGGATCGGCCATGACCGCCACCCTGATGAATTCACCGTCGCCCAGGTCGGTCAGCCGGGCCGGCACCGAACGAGGATCGCGGCTGCTCCATCCGGCGAGCACCTCGAACCCGGCGCGCACATCGGCCACGTGGCGTGCCAACGGACCCTCGGCGAGCATCTGCTGCGACGCGAGCAACTGGTCCTCGGGCGGAACGACCGTTGCCATCGGAACGACACCAGAGGTCGGCTTGATCGATGCGATCCCGCAACAGTGGGCCGGGTTGCGCAGAGACCCACCGATGTCGTTGCCGAGCCCGATCGGGCTCATGCCAGAAGCGATCGCCGAGGCCTCGCCACCGCTCGATCCGCCGGCCGTGACGTTCGGGTTCCACGGGTTGCGGGTGAGACCGTGGAGTGCCGAGTCGGTGTGTACGCGCAGCCCGAGGTCCGGCAGGTTGGTACGAGCGAACGGGATCGCCCCCGCGGCGCGCATCCGCTCGACGGTGGGTGCATCGATCGTTGCGACCGCATCTGCCAGAGCAGGAACGCCTTGCGTGGTCGGGGTACCGGCGAGATCGATGTTCTCCTTGACGGTGCAGGGAACGCCGTGAAGCGGTCCCAAAACTGCGCCGCCCGCAACGGCGCGATCTGCTGCGTCGGCCGCCGCCCGCGCCTCGTCGTCGAGCCGCCGGACGATCGCGTTGAGGTGCGGGTTGACGGCATCGACCCGTGCGAGGTGCGCCTCGAGTACTTCGCGGCTGCTGGTCTCGCCGATTCGGATCTTCTCGGCCAGTTCGAGGGCGCCGAGTTGCCAGAGTTCGCTCACGGGCCCATCATGGCGCACTGATGCCGAACGACCCGAACTCCACTCCATCGCCGTCGCTGTCCGATTGGGTGGCCGGTGCACGCCCCCGGACGTTGCCGGCAGCGGTGGTGCCGGTGGCCGTCGGAGCCGCCTGTGCGGCCGGAGCGGGTGCATCGTTCGGGGACGGTGTCGTCTGGTGGAGGGTCGGCGGGGCAATGGCCGTGTCGTTGCTGCTCCAGATCGGCGTGAACTACGCCAACGACTACAGCGACGGGGTGAAGGGCACCGATGACGTGAGGGTCGGTCCGGTTCGGCTCGTGGCCACCGGCACAGCCTCCCCGGCAGCGGTGAAGCGGGCCGCGCTGGTCACATTGGCGTTGGCCGCACTCGTGGGACTCGCCCTCGCTGCGGCGACCTCGTGGTGGTTGTTGGCGGTGGGTGCTGTCGCCATCTTGGCCGCCTGGGGCTACACCGGTGGGCCCAAGCCGTACGGGTATCTCGGTCTCGGTGAGCTGTTCGTGTTCGTCTTCTTCGGACTCGTCGCGACCGTGGGCACGACCTATCTGGCGATCCAGGAGGTGCCCGGCATCACCTGGGTAGCGGCGTCGGGCGTCGGATTTCTCGCCTGCGCATTGTTGGTGATCAACAATCTTCGAGACATTCCGACAGATCGCGCGGTCGGGAAGCGAACGCTCGCGGTGCGGATCGGCGATCAGCGCACTCGCGTGCTGTACGCCGGCTTGATCGTCGGTGCGTTCCTCTGCGTCGCCGTGTGCGCCGGTCAACGGAACTGGTCATTGCTCGCGCTGGCCGCTCTGCCGGTGGCCCGCGAACCGGCGCGGCTGGTGCTTGCCGGCGCGTCCGGCAAGGACCTGGTCCCGATCCTCGGTGCCACGGGCAAGACCCAGTTGCTGTACGGCCTGCTGTTCAGCATCGGTTTGGCCCTCGGCTGATCGGCGAGCCGCTCAGGTGGTCTCGGCCCGGATCGTAGTGTCGACCAACCAGGAAGAGATCGCGTCGGCGGTCGCGTCGGGCTGTTCGATGTGGACGGCGTGGCCCGCTGCGGCGATCGGGACGAACACGGCATTCGGCAACGCCGCAGTCATCCGCCGCCCGATCTCTGTGAACTTGAGGTCGCGGTCGCCGGCGATCACGAGGACGGGGATCGACACCTGTTCGAGCCGATCCCAGAGCGGGGGCTGGTTGCCCGTTCCGCACCGGCGCAGGCTGTGAGCGAGCCCGGCAATGCCGTTGCGGCGACGTTGGCCGAGGCCTCGCTCGTCGGCCGGCAGCGTGTCGAACAGCGGAGCAGCGAGCCACTCGTCGAGAAAGACGTCGACGCCGATCTGCTCGAGCCGGTCGGCTCGTTCGTGGTCGAGACGTCTCCGTTCTGATCGCTCGTCGGGCTCCTGGAGACCGGGCGTCGCACCGATCACGATCAACCGCTCGACCATGTCTTGGCCGGCCAGCGCCGCGGTCAGTGCGAATCGGCCGCCCATCGAGTAGCCGATGTATGTTCCGGCGCCGGCGAGTTCGACGAGCGGTGGCCCGGACCGGTCGATCTCGAGGCGATCATCGCCGCTGAGTCCGTGACCCGGTAGATCGACGAACACGAGGGTGGGCGACGTGGGCAGTCGGTCGGCGATCAGCTGAGCAGCCGTGTGCCAATGGTGGTGGGTCTGCGTGAAACCGTGCAGGAAGACGAGCCGATCGGTGGTCGCCGCCTCAGAACTCGCAGACATCGTCCGTGCACGTTCGATCGGCGGCCGAGGCATCGGCGACCACCTTCTCGTTCAGCCGTCGCAACACGTTGACGAAGGTCTCGGTGTCCTGAGCACCCGGGATCGCCCACTGGCCGTTGATCACGAACGTGGGCACCGCACCGATTCCGTTGTCGGCTGCTTGTTCGAGTTGCCGGGCGACCTCGCCACGACCGCGGTCGCTCTCGAGGAACTCGATCACCGCCTGGCGTTCGAAGCCGATCTCGGCGGCGCAGTCGGCCAGGACGTCGGGGTCGCCGATGTCGAGCCCGTCGACGAAGTAGGCCTGTAACAGACGCTCCTCGAGCACGGCCTGCGGAACCGGCGAGTCCTGTTGTTCGGCGAGCCACAGCAGCCGGTGGGCGAGCAGTGTGTTGGCGCGCAGCGCACGGTCCATCCTGAACCCGAGACCGTCCTCGGCCGCCGCGGCCGTGACGCGATCGATGATGATCGCAGCCTGCTCGGGGCCGCCGAACTTGCGGGCATACGCCTCGAACACCGGCTGCGACTTGCCGGGTGATGCGGTGGGGTCGAGCTGGTACGGCCGGTAGACGATGTCGATGTCGATCTCTCCGGCGAGTTCCGCGACCGCTCGCTCGAACCGTCGTTTGCCGATGTAGCACCAGGGACAGACGACGTCCGACCAGATCTCGACCTGGATCATCGGGGCACTCATGTTTCCAGACCCTACGCCCCGTATTGTCGGAGCACATGACCACAGGCGACGCTTCTCGGGCCAACATGTCGGGCTCCAACCCGATCGGCGATGCCAATGCCACCGCGTGTGCGACGCTGGTCGACGAGTGGATTCGTTGCGGCATCGGGCATGCCGTCATCGCTCCAGGGTCGCGCAGTACACCGATGGCGATCGCGCTGGCCGAACGTTCCGAACTCGCGGTCCACGTCGTGCACGACGAGCGCGTTGCGGCGTTCGTCGCCCTCGGTATCGGGCTGGACGGCATTCCTGCGCTGTTGTTGTGCACCAGTGGAACCGCTGCGGTGAACTTCCACCCTGCGGTGGTCGAGGCGGGGCTCAGCAACGTTCCGCTCATCGTGGCGACGGCAGATCGGCCGCCCGAACTACGCGGGATCGGTGCGCCCCAGACCATCGATCAAATCGGACTGTACGGCGGTTCGGTCAAATGGTTTCATGATGCGCTCGTTCCGGACGAGGCCGACCCGGCGTCGTGGCGGCCACTCGCCCAACGGGTCTTCTCGACCGCCGAGACCGGTCCGGTGCACCTCAATCTGCCGTTCCGAGAGCCGCTCGTCGGCGTCGCCGAACGGCTTCCCGACCCGATCGGACCACCTTTGCCCGTGCCGCGCGGCATCGCCAGTACCGGTCTGCTCGACGAACGATTCGACCGCCAGCGTGGTGTGATCGTGGCCGGTGGTCGTCACGGTCTCCGCGTGGCCGAGATCGAGGCGGTCGCACAGCGGTTGGGTTGGCCGGTGCTGGCCGATCCGACGTCCGGATGCCGTGGGCTCGACCAGTCCATCTCGGCGTTCGACGGATTGCTACGGCACGCCGATTTCGCACAGGCCCATGCGCCTCAGGTGGTCGTGCGTTTCGGTCGGCCGCCGGCTTCGAAGGTGCTGTCCCAGTGGATCGTCGCGAGCGATGCGCCCGTCCTGCAGGTCGGGGGGCCCGGTGTGATCGATCCCGATCGCAACGTCGCCGCGTATTGCTCGATCGAGGACCTCGCGCCCTTGACGGGCGCGGTCGGAACGCCCTGGCTGGCTCGCTGGCGGCATGCCAACTCGCGCGCCGAGACCGCCCTCGACACCGCCATCTCCGAGTTGCCGGTCAGCGAGCCGGGGGTCGCTCGCACCCTTGCGACGTCCGTTCCCCGCGATGTCGAGGTCGTCGTCGCGTCCTCGATGCCTGTTCGCGACCTCGAATGGTTCGGCGGACCGGCAGCGCGCGCCCACGCCAACCGCGGCGCCAACGGCATCGACGGTGTGATGTCGACCGCGCTCGGCCGCGCCCTGTCGGGTCGTGCGACGGTCGTGTTGCTCGGTGACATCGCCTTCATCCACGACAGCAACGCGCTGATCGGTCTCCCCGCGAGAGGCGCCGACCTGCGCGTGATCGTGATCGACAACGGCGGTGGTGGCATCTTCAGCTTCCTGCCCCAGGCGGAATCGTTGGCGCCCGAACGTTTCGAGCAGCTGTTCGGTACGCCGCATCACACCGACGTCGAGGCGTTGGCCGCCGCCCACGGGATCGTCGCTCGGACCGTGTCGACGCTCGGCGAGCTGGCGAACGCAGTGCAAGCTCCCGGCCCGAGCGTGATCCGCGTCGTCAGCGACCGCTCCGAGAACGTGCGACATCACGATCTGCTCAACGCCGCGGTGGCCGCCGTTCAGCGATGAGCGATCACCTCGGGTGGCTGACCGCCCGTCAGCACGCGACGGCGGAATCGACCAGATCCCTCTCCCCGAGGGAATTCCCGGCGCGCTGTGGCTGTGTGGAAAACACGCCATCACCGACGGGTTGGAACGTGTGCCAGGCACAACTCTCGGATGGACGACGATCGTGTGCTTGACCGAGCGCCATGAACTGGAGGATCGCTACCCCGAATATGTGCGATGGCTCGATCGAGCCGGCGAGCAGGCGATCTGGTGGCCGATCCCCGACCTGCATGCACCGCCGGTCGACGCGATGCTCGAGTTCGCCGA
The DNA here is from genome assembly GCA_963699815.1 of uncultured Acidimicrobiaceae bacterium. Lineage (GTDB taxonomy): Bacteria > Actinomycetota > Acidimicrobiia > Acidimicrobiales > Ilumatobacteraceae > Ilumatobacter. The sequence continues at coordinate 115,684 of CAVOVK010000020.1, forward strand.
CGATCTCGCTGACCGGCTCCGGCGCGGCGACTCCCTGCTCGTGCATTGCGGGGCCGGCATCGGTCGAGCCGGAACCACTGCCGTATGCGTGTTGATCCGACTCGGCGTCGACGCGGGCGAAGCGCAACGCACCGTCGCGGAGCATCGTCCGATGGCCGGCCCCGAAGTCGGGGCCCAGCGCGACCTCGTCCGAGCGATCAGCATGATCGTGTGATGGCTACGGGCGGACGATGGCGCTGAGCATGGCCTGGAACTTGGCCTGGGTTTCCGCCAGTTCGGACAGCGGGTCGCTGTCGGCCACGATCCCGCCGCCGGCAACCAGCCGCGCCGAGTGACGATCGTCGGACAGCTCAGCGCACCGCAACGAGACGGCCCAGCGGCCGTCGCCGTGGGCGTCGACCCAGCCGACGGCGCCGCCGTACAGGCCGCGTTCGAACCCCTCGACCTCCAGGATCAGTTCGATGGCATCGTCGCGCGGATAGCCGCCGACAGCGGGTGTCGGTTGGAGGGCGCGCACCAGCTCGATCACGGTCGGCACCGGCTTGGACAGCTTTCCCTCGGCCTGCGAACCGAGGTGCTGGACGTTGGCGACCTTCACGATCGAGGGCTCGGGTGCCCAGTCGAGGTAACTGCAGTAGGGGAGCAGCGTGTCGCGCACCATGTCGATCGCAGCGCGATGTTCGATCTGGTTCTTCGGGCTGGCCTGGAGGGCGGCGGCCAATCGGGCGTCCGTGTCGGGATCGCCCGTGGTCGGCGTGGTCCCGGCGAGCGGATGGGCGGTGACCCTGTCGCCATCCACGGCCACCAAGAGCTCGGGTGAGGCCCCGATGAATCCGTCGATCGAGAATCGATGACTGGTCGCGAAGGTTGCCTTCAGTCGCCGCAGCACTGCATGGACGTCGATCGGTCGATCCGAGTCGACGCGGATCGGCCGGGCGATCACTGCCTTGTGCATCCGGCCCTGCCGAACCGCGTCCCGAGCCGCCGCCACGGCCGCCAGATAGCGAGCGATCTCGACACCCGGCGTGATCGAGTACGTCGCCGCGGAGGGCATGGGGCCAGCGATCTCGTCGGTCTCCAGCGCGGCGCCATCGATCGAGGTGACCCAGCTCCGCCCGTCGGTCGACTTGCCGACGAGGACTCGTGGCACCACCAGAGAGGCGGGCGACCCAGGCAGGAAGGGGAGCGCGCCGAGTGCGATCGGCCCGTTGGTTCCGCCCATGCGATCATCGTGCTCGATCGCAGCGAGAAACCCGACCGCGTCGTCGATCGGAACTCTCGCGGCAACCCCGCGCCCGGCGAAACCGACGCCTTCGCGGACGAACAGATAGCCATCACCCCGGGCGACGTCGTTGAGGTCGACGTCGACCTCGAGGGGAAGCGTGATGGCCTTCACGCCGGTGTCAGTCCCGCGTGCCGAGCAGCTGTTGCGTGAGGCCACCCGACAACAGTCGGTGGCTCGCGTCGGCGAATCCGGCAACGCAGAGCATCTCGATCATCTCGGCCGGGTCGGGCAGATACGCGACGCTCTTGGGGAGGTATCGATAGGCGGCACCGTCGCTCAACAGGGCCCCGATACGCGGCACGACCTTGCCGAAGTAGATGCTGTTGCCGAACCGGACGGCCTTGTTCTTCGGGATGCCGACGTCGAGGAGCGCGATCCGGCCTCCCGGCCTGACCACCCGCGCCAACTCTTCGAAGAAGGCCGGGAGCTCGAGCAGATTGCGGAGCGCGAAACCGCACGTGACACCGTCGACCGAGCCGTCGCGAACCGGCAGGCGAAGGATGTCGGCCTGGGACCGCGGCGCACCCGAACGGTCGGCCGCCAACATACCGAACGACAGGTCCATCGAGATCGGCGTGAGACCTGCCTCGCGTAGATCGATACACAGGTCACCGGTTCCGGATGCCAGGTCGAGCACGGTCGAGCCGCCGGGCAACGCCAGGTCGCGCACGGTCTGGCGACGCCATCGAACGTCGAGCCGGAATGTCATGATGCGGTTGACCATGTCGTAGCGCGGGGCGATCGCATCGAACATCTCGCGAACCGCCTGCTTCTTCTCGTCGCCCTCCGGCAAGGTGTCCCGATCCCAGGAGGCTCCGGCGTTCGTGCTCGACATCGCCGTGGAGGTTACCGAGTCGGCCAGGACGTCGGCGCCGGGCTCGCTGCCCCGGATCGTCGTTGACCAGACTCGCCAGATGATCGATTTCACCTTTGCGCCAGAGGTCGAAGAGGTTCGCCTCGAGGTCCGCGAGTTCATGGACACCCGTGTCCGCCCCGAATGGGACGCGATCGATCAGGAGGATCGTGGTGAGGTCGTGCGGGTGATCGTGCAGCTGCGCGAGGAGGCCCAGGACGACTGGGGGCTGTGGTTGCCGCACATGCCTCCCGAATGGGGCGGCATGGGGCTCGGCCCGACGGCGATGGCGGCCGTGTCGGCGGAAGCCTCCAAGGTGCCGATCGGGCCGTTCGTGATCAACGCCCAGGCGCCCGACGAGGGCAACCAACACACGCTGCTGCACTGGGGAACCGACGCGCAGAAGAAGAAGTACCTCGAGCCGTTGTGCAAGGGCACCGCCCGGTCGTGCTTCGCCATGACCGAGCCGGAGGTCGCCGGCAGCGACCCGACCCTGATCCAGACATTCGCCTACCAGGACGGCGACGAATGGGTGATCAACGGCCACAAGTGGTTCATCTCGGGCGCCCGCGGTGCCAAGTTCGCGATGCTCGTGGCGCGGACCGAGGACAACCCGGAGATCCCTCAGGCCGCCAACTCGTGCTTCATCGTCGACCTCCCGTCGAACGGCTGGAACATCGTGCGCGACGTCGAGACGATGTCGGGCGGGCACAACCATTGTGAGATCCTCATCGAGGATCTCAGGGTGCCGGCGGAAAACATGCTCGGCGGGCGCGGCCAGGGCCACCTGCTCGGTCAGTACCGTCTCGGTCCGGCCCGCTTGGCACACTGCATGCGCTGGATCGGACAGGCCGAGATCGCGCTCGACATGATGGTCGCCCGCTCGCTCGAGCGCTACTCCCACGGCTCACTGCTGGCCGAGAAGCAGGGCATCCAGTGGCTGATCAGCGACTCGGCGATCGAGCTGTACCAATGCAAGCTGATGGTGTTGCACGCGGCGTATCAGATCGAACACGGCATGGAGTTCACCGCTGTCGTGTCGATGGCCAAGCACTTCGTCGCGAACAGCCTGTGGCGGATCATCGACCGCGCGATCCAGGTCCACGGGGCACTCGGCTACTCGACCGACACCCCGCTGGCGCACATGCTGCAACAGGCCCGCTGGGCGCGTTTCGCCGACGGTGCCGACGAGATCCACCAGATGCGGATCGCACAACGCACGATCGCTGCCTTCAACGACCACGGCACGACGAAGACGGCGACGGGTGATCTGCCGCTCTGATGCGATGCTCCGGGCCCCGGCCCGACGTCGCCGCCCCGGATCTTCGTTGTTCCGCATCGGCCGCTCCGAGTGCATCAATCGGCGATCGACGGCCATCCTGGTTGGACGCGTGATCCCGTTCGACGTGGGATGGATTCGCCTGTACCGCCTGGGTTCGCATGGCGGAGCGATGCTCCACGGCGATGCAATGCACCGACCAGACGCCGGCGAGCACCTCCGAGCGGCCGATCAGGTCAATCGCGTCGATCTTGTCGCCGCTCTTTGCGGCGCCGGTGCCGGCGCAGAATCCCGAGACCCAACCACACGAACGCCCCGAAGACCGCTGTGACGATGATCAACAGCCACAAGGGCCATGTGAAGTCCCAGAAGAGAAACGTGAGGGTGACGTCGTCGGTGTTCTGGATCATGAAGATGACCAGAGCTGCAACGCCGGAGACTGACAAGATCGCACCGAGGCCGAGACGTGCGCCCTGGTTCTCGTTCGTGCTCCGGCCGTCATTTTCGATGGGCATGGTGTCTTCTTTCGGAGTCTGTCGGGTCACGATCCACGATGTGGTCGTGACGTAACTCTGGTTGTCGACCCCAAGTATGGTTGATGAGCCGGGGGTTCGGTGGCACCCGGCTCGCGCAGGTGATCGGCGCGCCGCGGCTCGTCACGCGTAGCGTGAACGTCGTGCCGTTGCCTCGCACGATTCTCCACGTCGACATGGACGCGTTCTTCGTGTCGGTCGAGCTGCGACGACGGCCGGATCTGGTCGGGCAACCCGTCGTCGTCGGAGGCACCGGGCCCAGAGGAGTGGTTGCCGCCGCATCGTATGAAGCGCGTCGCTACGGGGTGCATTCGGCGATGCCGTCTGCGGTCGCCCGTCGGCGCTGCCCGCATGCCGTCTTCCTGCCGGGCAGCTACGACCTCTACAGCGAGGTCAGCGAGCAGGTGCGCGAGATCTTCCGGCGCTACACGCCACTGATCGAGCCGTTGTCGCTCGACGAGGCGTTCCTCGACGTCAGCGGCGCGACCCGGCTGTTCGGCGAGGGCACGCAGATCGCGGCCCGGATCCGCACCGATGTCTTCGACGAGCTCCGGCTTGGCTGCTCGGTCGGCGTCGCTCCCAACAAGTTCCTCGCGAAGCTTGCCTCGGTCGAGGCCAAACCGCGGGCCACTCCCGAGCGCGTGCTGCCGGGCCCGGGCGTGATCGAGGTGCTCCCCGACAGAATCCTCGAGTTCCTCCACCCGCTGCCGGTCTCGAAGCTGTGGGGTGTCGGCCCGAAGACGCTGGAGAAGCTCGAACGGATCGGCGTTCGCACGGTCGGCGACCTGGCGGGCCTCGACGAGCGGGCCGTGGTCAACAGCCTGGGACGGGCGAGTGGTCTGCACCTGATCGCGTTGTCCCACGGGACCGACGATCGCCCGGTCGAGGCGAGCCGCGACGCCAAGTCGATCGGTCACGAGGAGACCTATCCGCACGACGTTCACGAGCTCGCGGATCTCGAGCGCGAACTGGTACGCCTGTCGGATGCGGTATCGGCGCGGCTACGTCGGCAGCAGACCGCCGCGCGCACGCTGACCTTGAAGGTCAGGTTCGCCGGGTTCCGCACCGTCACACGATCGATCACACTGGCCTCGGCGGTCGATACCGGGCCCGAGATGGTGAGCGAGCTCAAGCCGTTGTTGCAGGCGCTCGACGTCTCCGTCGGTGTTCGGTTGCTCGGGGTGTCGACGAGCAATTTCGGTGACCGGGCACAACAGCTGAGCCTGCTGGACTCGGTCGACCGCTCGGACGAACCGATCAAGTCGGCGGCCGCGATCGACCGGATCCGGGAACGGTTCGGTTCGGCGGCGATCGGACCGGCCAGTTCGATGACCTCGAAGGGCCTCAGAGTGGTTCGAAAAGGTTCCCAGCAGTGGGGTCCGGAACAGGACTGACGCTGCATCACTGTGTCCGGCACGGCGCCGCCGACGCAACCGGACCGGCAAATCCTTCACACCGCGTTGAGGAACGGCGCCGAACGTGCGATGATGCTGGTGCATGCCTCTGTCCGAAGACGAACAGCGGATCCTCCGCCAGATCGAGCAAGAGCTCGCCCAGGACCCTTCCTTCTCCGAGCGCGGGGTTCGCGTGTCCCGGCGGCGGCTCGTGACATTGGGGTTCGGTCTCGCTGTGGGGTTGGTGTTGACCGTGGCCGGCCTCGCCGTCAGCTTCTGGCTGGCCTTCATCTGTTTCATCGCGGTGTTGGCGATGGCGGTGTTGCTCGAGGCCGAAATTCGTGTGATCGGCCGAGAGAAGCTGGGCAATCTGCCGATCAATGCATGGTTGGCCGGCGCCGGCCGCCCGCCTCGACCCGAGTGATCTCGGCCTGATCCGGCCCGATCGACGTGGGCCGCCGAATGGGGTCGTTGCCGCAGACACGTCAATGCCAGGCGGTGAAGTACCGTCGGATGCGTTGGGCAGGCGACAACGTGTCGATGGCGATTCGGCCGACCTGCTCCGACCACAGTTCCGAGTCCTGACCCACGGTGGCTCCGAAGGTACCGATGCGCTCGAGGTCGATGGACCCCGGCGGCGCGTAGGTGACGCGGTCGACGAGGTCCGCGAGCGAACGCATCGGGCGAGCAGCGACCGGCAACCGGTTGGCGGTCGCGTGGGCCCATTCGGTCGCGGTCATCGAGGGAGCGCCGGCGACGCCTGCCAGTTGGGCGGATGCGCGGGCATTCTCCCAGGCTCGTTGCACGCGTTCGGTCTCGCCGAGCGATCGTCGCCTGCGGGCTCCGATGCGAACCAGCGCCCAGGGCGCGACCGCCAACGCAATGGCGATCGCCCCGATGAACAGCACCAACCATGGCACCTTCGACGTGTTGGAAGGGCCGCCGGTGGAGGAGCCGGGGGTCTCGCCGCCCACAGGCGGGAGATCCTCGAAACGTGGACGCCCGTCCTGATCGTTGTTCGGCAACGAGGTGGGCGTTGGTACCACCGTCGAGGGCGGCGTCGGATTCGGGGCGATGTTGGGATCGCCGGTTCCACCTGCCGGGACCGTGGCGGTCTCATCCTGTTCCGGCTCCAGCCCCGTGTAGTCGGCACCCGGTTCGCCGCGCCCGGGAGTCGGCTCGAAGGCCACCCAACCGATGCCATCGAACCAGAGTTCCGGCCAGGCGTGTGCGTTCTTGCCGAGCACCCTGAACCAGCCGTCGTCAGCGAGCAGGCCCGGCGTGAATCCGACCGCAACTCGGGACGGGATGCCGAGGGTTCGTGCCATGGCCGCGAACGTGGCGGAGAACTGCTCGCAGTACCCGATCCGCTGGATGAGGAAGCTCTCGATCGCGCTCGCGCTGTGACCGCGTTGCGCCTCGAGGCTGTACTCGAAGTCGTCGCGGAACCAGGTCTGCAATGCGATCGCTGCGTCGTAAGTGGTAGGGGCCCCCTCCGTGACCTCGTCAGCGAGCCGACCGACGATCTCCGGCAGGTCTTCCGGCAGCTCGAGGAAGATCGGATCGGGCGGTGCCGACGACGTCGCAGCTCGAAGCACATCGGCCGAGAGCTGCGGAGCCGTCGACACGATGCTGAAGACGTCTCCGGCAGCGATGTCCTCGGGGGTGACGAGTGTGCCCGTCTCGCGGTTCAGGCGGAGGTCGATCCGTTGTCCGCCCGAGAATCCATCGGCCTGGAACGGGTCGGCAGCGGCCGGCACGAGTTTGCCGCCGAGCGACAATACCTGGATCTGTTGTCGAATCTGGGTGTTGCCCGAGTCGGACGCGGGTGCTGGATCGATCTCGCCCTCGATCCGTTCGAGCGCACGTGTCGGCACACCGAATGTGTCGCCGTCGAACTCCGGCAGCGTGGTCACGCGCCAGTAGGCGGGCGCGTCAGCGTTCACTCGGAACAGCTCGACGTTGCCGCGATTGGTGAGTCGCGTACGAATGTCGACCAGTGGGTTGACGACCGACGTGACGCCGCCTCCGCGGCCTCGCGTCTTGTACAACGGTTCGGCCTGGGCCCCCGGCAGTCGTGGGCCGATGAACCCGGCGAGCAACGCAACGGCCAGTGCTGTGGCGAGTGTGGCGGGTACGACCATCGAGACCGGTCCGCGACGTGCCGACAGCTCGACTCGGCGAGATCGATCGTGCAGTCGGCGCAACGCGATGACCACGATCACGCCACCGCCCAAGAGCAGAGCAGCCGAGAGGACGCGGAGCCGGGGGCTGCTCAGAGCTGCGATGAACACGAACAGGACGCCACCGGGCACCAGCGTCTCGCCGCGTGCCTCGGCGCGGAATGCGAACGAGTCCGACATCACGACGACGACGATCATGGCGAACCCGGCCAACGTGGCCCACCCGGCGCCGTACAGCACCGGGGCCACCTCGGTCTGGAACTGATCTCGCACGAGGCCGAGCTCCAGTTGCACCCGGTCCCACGTGGCGCCGGTCGGCACCATCCAGGACATCGTGTCCGTGTAGCGCTGCGCGACGAGTACCCACAGCAGGATCGCCGTCGTCAGAGGAATCGCCAGCCAACCATTGATGTTTGCTCGTCGGAACAGGAACGAGGCTCCGTGGCCGACCACGACGATCAGGCCGAGATCCCACATGAACGCCCAGTCGCTGAACACGCGGAGCGAACCCGAAGGCGACGATCAACGAGTACAGCGTCAGCGCTGCCGTGGCGACGAGATCACGTTCGAACGAGACGTCGCGATCGCTCGTCACGATGGATCACCGACCGCCAACAGCTCTCGCACCATGCCCCGCGTACCCGCGAGACGATGCCAGCCCTGCCGGAATGCAGCGATCGTCGAGGCGTCGATCGACAGTCGCGCGGCGGTGGAGCCCATGGTGAACACCCCGACCCGCGTGAGCGTCGGGTCGACGAGGCGCTCGGCTTGTCGCCAGGCATCAGCCGACGGCGAAGTCGTGACGACGATCACCAGGCCGAGCCCCTCGCCCGGGTCACGGTCGATCTCGCCGAGCGCGGGACCGAGATCCAACGGGGCCAGCAGCCGCAGGGTGTGAGCGGCGACTTCGGGGCCGCGCAGGTCGATCCCGCCGCCACTGACGAATCTGGTCGTGAGGCCTGCTCGGTCGGCGCTGATGATGAGGCTGCCGGCCGCCGTGATCGCCCGTTCGAACACATCCGCGTCGTCCAGCGTGGCGGGATCCGGATACGTGTTGCGATCGCGATCGAGAATCACGATGCAGCGGCGAACACCCTGGGCCTCGTGTTGGCGAACCTTCAATTCCTGCGAGCGGGCAGACGCCCGCCAGTGGATCGATCGAGGCTCGTCGCCCGTCACATAGTCGCGAAGACTGTGGAACTCGCCGGGTCCCACCCGCTGGGACAGTGCCAACAGATGCCGGCCGAGCACCCCTTGCCCGAGCGACGGCATGGGCATTTCGTAGGTCGGTGGTGCAACCATGAGTTCCGTCGCGCCGGTCGTGACCCTCGTGTCGAGTGCCAGGCCCAGCAGATCTCGCCGTTCCAATGTGGTCGGTCCGACGAGCAGGACTCCGCGGCGCAGCGCCGGAACCCGATAGCCGGCTGTGACCTGGCCGCCGGCGCCCAGGGGGGCGACCGTCATGTGGGCGGTGTTGCTGGCGCCGACGGGCTCGGTCAGATCGACACGCGGCGAGCGGGTCCCGCCGCGATTCTCGATCAGCAGATCGACGCGACCGGTGTCGCCCACCGTCAACACCGAGGGATGGGCCCACCTGGTGATCGCGAGACGTGGTTGATGGAAACGGACGGTGGCGACGGCAACCAGCACGGCAGCCGCCAGCCCGGCGCCGATCACGAAGAGCTCGAGGATTCCGAAGAAACGTCCGACCACGATCGCCGTCAAGGCGCTGACCGCCACGGTCCATCCCTGTCGCGTCGGCATCAGCGGGACCGCATCATGACGTCACCGAGCGATCGGCACCGGCACTTCGGCCAGCAGCTCGCGGATCGTCTCCTCGGACGTGGTGCGGGCGTTGCTGCCGGCTCTCAGCAGCAGCCGGTGAGCGAGCGCAGCCGGAGCGACGACCTTGACGTCGTCGGGCGTGGCGTAGTCGCGACCCTTGGCGGCTGCGTAGCCACGAACCGCCGCAGACAGTTGCAGCGTGGCTCGTGGTGAGAGGCCGAGTTCGATCGCTGGATGGCGGCGACTGGCCTCGGCGATGTCGATCATGTACGACTTGAGGGCGCTGGCGAGGTAGATGTTTCTCACGGTTTCGACCATCGAGAGGAGTTCGTCGACGCTCACGACCGGTTGCAGGTTGCGAAGCGCGTCCGACGAGCCCTGCCCGTCGAGGATGGCCATCTCCGCGGTGCGGCCGGGATAACCCAACGAGATCCGCAACAGGAACCGATCGAGCTGGCTCTCGGGGAGCCGGTAGGTGCCTTCCTGTTCGACCGGGTTCTGTGTGGCGATGACCATGAACGGTGGCGGCAGGCGGTGGGTGATGCCGTCGGCGGTCACTTGACGTTCCTCCATCGCCTCGAGCAGCGCCGACTGGGTTTTCGGCGAGGCGCGGTTGATCTCGTCGGCGAGCACGATGTTCGCGAACAGCGGTCCGGGGGTGAATCGAAACTGCTCGGTCGAGCGCTCGTACACGCTGACGCCGACGAGGTCGGTGGGCAACAGGTCGGGTGTGAACTGCACCCGCTTCCAGCTGCAGTCGATCGAGCCGGCCAGCGCCTTGGCGAGACTGGTCTTGCCGACCCCCGGCACGTCCTCGATCAGGAGATGCCCTTCGGCCAGCATCGTCAAGACAGCGAACTCGATCGCGTCGCGTTTGCCGTGCACCACGGTCGTGATGTTGTCGACGATGCCTTCGAAGAGGGTGGAGAACGTCGTGGTCGCCTCAGCAATGTCCGTCACGGATCAAGAGAGTAGACGCTCCCGGCCCGCAGTGGCAGGCGGAACGCCGATGCCGCGGTACGGTGCCTGCCCGTGAGCACCGGATACGTCGCCATCGATCTGGGTCCCAGCCGTCTCGCAGCTGGGATCGTCGATGCCGAGGGGGAGATCGTCGTGCGCGACCGGCTCACGACGCCGGCGCGCAACGTATGGCCATCGCTCACCCAACTCGTGCGCCGCGTGCTTGCCGCCAATCCGAGCGACGTCGTGCCGATCGGGGTCGGGGTCACATGCCCTGGTCCGATCGATCGGGGCACGGGAGCGATGAAGCCGGTCGGCATGCCCATGTGGCACGACTTCCCGCTGCGCCGGGAACTGGCGGAGATCACCGGGCTCCCGGTCGGCCTCGACACCGCGGGTCGCGGTCTGGCGCTCGCCGAGGTGTGGTGCGGTGAATCGGCGGAGTGGCCTGCCATCGAACAGCACCTCGCAACGCTGGTGCTCGGCGACGACGTCGATGGTGCCCTCGTCGTCGGCGGTCGCCTGGCCGAGGGCCTGACGGGCAACCTCGGCCAGTTCGGTCATCTGATCGTCGAACCCGACGGTGCCGAGTGCGCCTGCGGCGCGCTGGGATGTCTGACCGCATATGCGGGGGCGAGAGGGATCGAAACCGCTACCGGGCGCGATCTGAGACGCACCCCGGCGGCGATCATCGAACGCACGGGCATCATGACCGGACGTGCCTGTGCCTCGATCGCCGCCATGCTCGACGTCGCCGACATCGTGATCGGTGGGGTCGTCCCATCCGTCTTCGGGGCGCCGTTCTTCGACGCGCTTTCCAAGGAGCTCGATCAGCGTTCGGGCCTGGCGCACCTGGCTGCTCTGCGGGTCCGCGGCACGGGCGCCGGGCACGTCGGGCCATTGGTGGCTGCCGCTGCCGTCGCCCGGCACGAGACGGAGTCAGCAGATCGCTCGGCGGGCGGGACCCAGGTGGTATCGGCGCCGGGATCGACGGGATCCGCCCCGGCCGACCACCCGGCCGACCACCCCGCCAACCAGGGCACCGGCTCGCTCCGCTCGGATCTACCCGACGGTAACTCCGGGCACTAAGGTCGTCGGTATGCAGCCGACGTACTCAGCAGACGCAGAGGCCTACCGTCAGAAGGTGCAGGCCTTCCTCGCCGAGAAACTTCCCACGAGCTGGGGCGGCGTCGGGCAGCTGGAGGGTGACGCCCTCGACAACTTCGTCGGCGAATGGCGCCACACGCTCTACGAGGCCGGCTACCTCGCTCCGGGGTGGCCGGTCGAATACGGCGGCGCCGGTTTGTCGCCGCTCGAGCAGGTGATCCTGTCGGAGGAGTTCACCAAGGCCGGCGTGCCCGGCGGCGGTCCGAACGACGTGTTCGGTATCCAGATGCTCGGCAACACCCTGCTGCTGCAGGGCAGCGACGAGCAAAAGGCCCACTACCTCCCGCGCATCCTCTCGGGCGCCGACACGTGGTGCCAGGGGTACAGCGAGCCGAACGCAGGGTCCGACCTGTCGAACGTCGGGCTCAGGGCCGAACTCGACGGTGACCAGTGGGTGCTGAACGGCCAGAAGATATGGACGTCGGCCGGGCATCTCGCGGATCACATCTTCACGCTGGCACGCACCGATCCGGATGCCCCGAAGCACAAGGGCATCTCGTTCCTGCTCGTCGACATGCGCCAGCCAGGCGTCGAGGTGCGCCCGATCAAGATGATCTCGGGCGACAGCGAATTCAACGAGGTGTTCTACACCGACGCCACGTGCCCGAAGGAGAATGTCGTCGGCGGGGTCAACGATGGATGGCGCGTCGCCATGACCCTGCTCGGTTTCGAGCACGGAGAGGCGGCCGCGACGATGCCGATCCGTTTCCAGGCCGAACTCGATCGTTTGTTCCTGCTCGCCAAAGAGCGCGGTGTCGCCGATGACCCGGTGATCCGCCAGAAGCTGGCTTGGGCGTACTCCAAGGTACAGATCATGCGCTACAACGGCATGCGGGTGCTGACCCGGTTCGTGCAGGGCCACCACCCGGGTCCGGACGGTGCAATCTCCAAGCTCTACTGGAGCGAGTACCACAAGATCCTCACCGAGTTGGGCGTCGAGATCCTCGGTGCCGAGGCGATGACACCGTCGGGTCGTGGGCCGGCCTCGGCCTTCCAGACCGACGACGCAGGAGCTCCGAACTCGTCTGCCTCCTGGGTGACCACGTTCCTCAATGCCCGGGCGGGCACGATCTATGCCGGGTCGTCACAGATCCAACGCAACATCATCGGAGAGATGGTGCTCGGGCTGCCCAAGGAGCCGCGACCGAAGTGACCATGCCGCCATGATCGCCGGTTCGTCATGACGAAGGTTGTCTGGGCCGTCGTGCGGCGGCCGATCCTGTGGCCGACCGCCCTGCGGCAAGCGCGTCGCACGGCGGCACCGAGTTGGTGGCGCCGCCGACCGTTCCTTCCGGTCCCATCGGGTGATTATCTGCGATTTCGGATGCTCACGCAGTACGGCGAATCAGATCGTCAGCCCGACGCCCAGGATGTGGTGAAATATCTCGTGTGGTGCCGCGAGTGGGACCATTCGAGGGTGGGGGCGGGCTGAGGCCGGTCATGCCTCACAACCCGCCGACGATCATCAGCCCGGCGCGATGTTGCGAGGTGCGGTGAAGCATGCGTCGAGCACTCGTCCTCAATGCGACCTTCGAGCCGCTCAGCATCGTGTCGTCGCGGCGGGCGGTGTGCTTGTTGATCGACCAGAAGGCCGAATTGATCGAGGCGGACGATGGTGTCGTGCGTTCGGAGTCGATCACCATGGCGAGTCCCGCCGTGATCCGCCTGCGCTACATGGTTCGTGCCCCTCGTCGACGCATGGCAGCAGTTTCGCGTCGGGCGGTGTTCGCGCGCGACGACTATCGCTGCCAATATTGCGGCAACCACGCCGACTCGATCGACCATGTGGTGCCACGTTCGCGCGGCGGGCGGGACGTTTGGGACAACCTGGCGGCCGCCTGTCGGCCGTGCAACAGTGCCAAACGCGACCGGACCCCCGACGAGGCGGGCATGCGACTGATCCGTCCGTGTCGTGCCCCTCGTGCCACGGCCTGGATCGTGGTGGGATCGACGTTCGTGCCAGACACCTGGAAGCCGTACCTGGCGATCGCCAGCTGACCGCCGGCGCTGCGATCGGCGGCGCCTCCGTGGGGCGGATGGGTAGCGTTGCATCGTGGTCGATGTGGTGCGCCAGCGGGGGAGCGTCGGGTACCTCCATGGGCTCGATCCGTTCGTCGCCGATGTGAGGGCCGCGAACCGATTCGGCGCTGATCCGCAGGTCTGGTTGTGCGATGCGACGGATGCGGCGCTCGTGCTGGGGTCGCGTCAGTCGACCGACCTCGTCGATCGTGCCTCGCTGGCCGCGGCTGGGCTGGGCATCGTGCGTCGGCGCTCGGGTGGCGGCGCGGTGATCGTCCGGCCCGATGTCGCGGCGTGGGTCGACGTCGTCCTGCCTCACGGCATCGCCCCAGACGACATCCGGGGCTCGATGGTGTGGATCGGTGAACGGTGGATGGCGGCGATCGCTCCGCTGCTCGCCGAGGGCTCGGGCGGTCGCGAGCTCGATGTCCATCGAGGTGGCATGGTGACGACGGCTTGGTCCGATCTGATGTGTTTCGCCGGTCTCGGCCCTGGCGAGGTGCTGCTCGACGGCCGCAAGCTCGTCGGGCTCAGTCAGCGTCGTACCCGCCTCGGCGTGCGTATCCAGGGCATGGCGTATCGATCGCCGGTGGCGGCCGGCGTCGTCCGGTTCTTCACCGGCGATCTGCCGGACGGAGCGCCACCCGAGCCGGCATGGGCGCGCGAACTCGCTCCCGAAACCGTCGCCGAGGCGCTGGCAGCCCAGCTGACGCCCTGATCTGCACGCGGATCGCGCGAATACCGACCGGCCTGGCCACACCGCGTCGTACTCCATCGGGCATCGGATTGGAGAAAATTGGGGCAAATAGGGGCGAAATGGTTGATATTGGTGAAGCAGATGCACCATACTTGCCCCTCACGAGGGCACCCCCGCCGGTCTTCGTGCCATCGCGATCGATGGTGAGGCAGTCGAGCGGGCTCGATCCGGAAGGTCTGGCACGAACGTGTTCGTCGGTGAGTACGACCGCAGCGTCGACGGCAATGGCCGATTGGCGTTGCCCGCCGACTTCCGCGACGTCCTCGGCACGAAGTGCTACGTGCGTTGCCATCCCGATGGATTCGTGTCGATCACATCCATCGCTCAGGCCGAGGCGGAAGCCGCCGAACTCCAAGAGCGCGTTCGTAATCACGAACTGCCCGAATCGGCGTTGCGCACGTTCGGTGTCAGCTCGTCGGTGGCCGCCATCGACAAACAGGGTCGCATCACGCTCGACGAACAGTGCCGCAAGCACGCCGGCCTGACGGCGGGAGGTCAGGCCATCGTCGCCGGTGCGATTCGCATGCTCGAGGTATGGCGCCCGTCGCGCTATCACACGATTCGCAATGAGGACGGCATCGTGCAGCCGAGCCGCGTCTGGCTCGACGAAGGGGACGACACATGAGCGAAGCGGCGTTCCACCACGAGCCCGTCATGAAGGATGAGATCGTCGACACATTCCGGTCCGTCCCCGCTGGGGTCGTCGTCGACGCCACGCTCGGCGGTGGTGGCCACAGCGAAGCCATTCTGGATTCCCGCGATGACCTCAGCATCCTGGGACTCGACCGCGATGCCGACGCCCTCGCGGCGGCGAGCGTCCGACTCGACCGGTTCGGCGACCGGGTGATGACCCACCGTTGCCGGTTCGACGATCTCGACCAGGCGATGGCCGCCCACTCGATCGACCGGCTGAGCGGCGCCTTGTTCGACCTCGGCGTGTCGTCGCCGCAGCTCGATCGCGCCGAGCGGGGCTTCTCGTATCGCAACGACGGCCCCCTCGACATGCGAATGGACAGCGACGCCCGGTGGTCGGCCGACGACGTCGTGAACGGGTACTCGCAACAGCAGCTGGCGCACGTGATCCGCCGGTATGGCGACGAGCGCTTCGCTGCTCGTATCGCGACCGCGATCGTGGCAGCCCGGCCGATCGAATCGACGACACGTCTTGCAGAGATCGTCACCACTGCGATTCCGGCTGCGGCGCGGCGAACCGGGGGACACCCCGCCAAGCGGACGTTCCAGGCGATCCGCATCGAGGTCAACGGAGAACTCGATGCACTGCCCGAAGCGATCGACAAGGCGATTGCCGCGATGACGCCAGGTGGTCGCCTTGCCGTGCTGTCGTATCACTCCGGCGAGGACCGCATCGTCAAGGGTCGAATCCGCCAAGCCGAGACCGGTGGATGTGAATGTCCACCGGAATTGCCTTGTGTCTGCGGTGCCGTCCAGACCGTCCGGATCGTGAGAGGCATACCGAAGCGCGCAACCGCCGAGGAGAGCGACCGGAACCGTCGCGCCGCATCGGCCCGATTCAGGGTCGCCGAGAAGACCGAACCGATCGAAAGGGCAGGTTGATGGCCATACCCCTGCGACATGCAGCGTCGATGCCGTCACCGGCACGGACGATTCGACCGACCCCGCCGGCGACATCGTTGGCGGAGGTGCCAGCTCGGCGCCGATTCGCTCGCTTCGCGATCGCGCTGACGGTGCTGCTCGGCGGGGTCATGATGGGCGCGATCTACCTCCACACGCGCATCGCTGAGCGTCAGCTCGAGATCGACAGCTTGGAGAGCGCTGTCCGGGAGGCACAGACCGATTTCGACATCCTCCGGGCCGAGCGCTCCGATCTCCGATCGCTGACACGGTTGTCCCAGATCGCACTGGAACTCGGTATGCGGCCCGCCGAGGAGAGCGAATTCGTCAGCGTCGATCCCATGGTGTTGGCTGTCACGATCGCGCGCACCGGCGACCTACCGACCGACAGCGAGATCGTGCAGGGATCGATGGTGCAGTTGGGTCCGCTCGATCAGTTCAGACTGGTGAAAGCCGTCAAGTCGGAGGCGCCATGAGCCGGCGAACCCCGCCCTCGCGTCCGGTGCGCCGCAATGCGCCCAGGGTGCAGCGAGCTGCACCACAGCGCTCCGGTTCGCGCTCCGGTGCGGCTCGATCGTCGTCGCGGGCCGCCGGTACACGCAACACAGGGGCGCGCGACCCGGCGCGTCGTCACCGACGCCAGATCGCGCATGCCGAGCGGTTCGCGATCGGCCGGCCGCAGCAGCTCGGGTTCTGCGAGCCGTTCCAAGCCGGCGCCGCAACGCCGACGCCGCGAGATCTCCCTCAGCGAGCCGGCGAGTTCGGCGTCACGGCGCCACCGCGCAGCGTCGCGCAAGCGACCTCGCAAGCGCATCGTCGGTGTGCGTCACATCGCTCCGCCTCGTCGTGGCTTGCTCGGGCTCGGCAAGTCGCCGGTGCGGCTCAGGTTGTTGTTGGTGATGCTGCTCGTCGTGCTCGGCGCGGTGCTCTTCAAGGTCGGCCGTCTCCAGTCTGCGGGTGGCGAGGCACTGCGCAATGCCGGTGCCGCACAGTGGAGCCGCACGAGGCCGCTACCGGCGGATCGCGGCTCGATCTTCGACCGGAACGGCGAGGAACTGGCGCTCTCGGTGCCCGCCTATTCGATCAGTCTGAATCCGAAACTGGTCACCGACGAGGCCGGAACCGCTCGCGTGATGCAATCCTTCCTGGGTCTGGACGACACGGAGACCCGAGATCTCTACGACGAACTCGTCGCCAAGAAACGTGGGTTCGTGTACGTGCGTCGGCAGGTCGATCTCGACATCGGTCGACAGATCGCCAACCTCCGGCTCACCGGTGTCAACGTCGACGCCGAGGATCGGCGAGTCCTGCCGGGCGGGACCGTGGGGCTGAGCGTGATCGGCCGCACCGACATCGACGGCGTCGGCACCGCAGGCCTGGAGAAGCAGTATGACGAACTGCTCACGGGTACGCCCGGTGAGCTCACCAAGGAGGTCGCACCGAAGGGGCGGTCGATCGCCGGCACCGAGCGGATCACGGACGTGCCCGTGCCTGGCAACGACGTGATCCTGACCCTCGATCGCTCGATCCAGTTCACCGCCGAGAACCTCCTGGTCGACCGAGTCTCCGAGCTGTCTGCGAAGTCGGGAACGATCATCGTGATGGATACTCGGACCGGTGACGTCTACGCCATGGCATCCGTGGTCCGAGACGAGTCCGACGTCGTCGAGGTGACGTCGGGCAACTTCGCAGCCGTCAACGCCTACGAGCCGGGATCGGTCGCCAAAGCGATCACCGTCGCCGCTGCGCTGAACCAGGGCACCGTCACGGCCGACTCGACCTTCGTCGTCCCATGGCGCAAGAAGTACGCGGACGACGTGCTCGAGGACTCCCACGAACACCCGGACACCGAGATGACGGTCGAGCAGATCTTCGTCGAATCGTCGAACATCGGAACGATCGATGTCCAGCAATCGCTCGCCGGCGATTGGGACAACGCCCGTCAGACACACTGGGAGTACATGCACAACTTCGGTCTGGGCGAGAAGACGGCGCTGGACTTCCCCGGTGAGTCGGCCGGGATTCTGAAGCACTGGAGCGATCTCTGGGGATCGGAGCGGGTGACGGTTGCGTATGGGCAAGGCCTGGCCAGCACATCGATCCAGCTCGCGGCTGCGATCAACACGATCGCGAACGACGGTACCTACGTGGCTCCGCGGCTCGTGCTCGGACACGTCGGGCCAGGCGGCGAGATGGTGCCGGCCGAGCCATCGGCTACACGCGAGGTGATTCGTCCCGCAGGTCGCCGAGGAGATGCAACGGCTGATGCGAGCGGTGGTGTGCGACCCGAGCGGCACCGGCGAACACGCCCAGCGGCGTCGAGAACTTCAGCGTCGCGGGCAAGACCGGTACTGGGCTGAAAGCCCAGCCCAACGGCACCTACGAGAACGAAGACGGCGAAAAGGTCTACTACGCCAGCTTCGTCGGTTTCTTCCCGGCGGAGGATCCGCAGATCACCGTGCTCGTCTCGATCGACGAACCGCCGGCCGGTGACATCAACCGTTTCGGTGGCACGGCGGCAGCTCCGGTCTTCGCCCAGATCGCACCCACGATCGTGCACGAACGTGGTATCCAGCCCCCGGCCCAAGCGTCCGCATGCCCGGCGGCGTGACGATGATGGCCACGCCGCTGTCAGCGGTCGCAGCGGCCGTGCCGCCTCACCTGTTGCTCGAAGTGCACGATCCGACGAGTGCCGCGGTGCACGACCTGACCCACGACTCGCGTCAGGTGCAGCCCGGATGGATGTTCGCATGCGTGCGCGGCGACCACTTCGATGGGCACACCTTCGCCGGCGCTGCTGTGGAGCAAGGCGCCGGCGCTCTGCTGGTCGAGCGGCGCCTTCCGCTCGATGTAGCTCAGGTCGTGGTCACCGATGCACGGCTCGCGATGGGCCACGCAGCAGCGGCGGTGCATCGTCACCCCGCGTCCAAGCTGCGGATGATCGGTATCACCGGTACCAACGGCAAGACCACCACGACGCACATGTTGGCCGGGATCCTGCGAGCCGCCGGATTGAACGAGCGTCAGCTCGGAACGCTGTCGGGCGCTCGCACCACGCCGGAGGCACCCGATCTCCAACGGCGGCTCGCGGAGTTCGCGACCGAAGGTGTCGATGCCGTCGTGATGGAGGTCTCCTCGCACGCCTTGGCGTTGCATCGCGTTGCGGGCGCGCGTTTCGATGTGGCTGTGTTCACGAACCTCGGGCGTGACCATCTCGACCTCCATGAATCGATGGAGGCGTACTACCGGGCCAAGGCCTCGTTGTTCACGCCCGAACTGAGTGACCGCGGGGTCACCAATCTCGACGACCCCTATGGCCGCCTGCTTCTCGATGTGGCCGCCATCGACATGGTCGGATTCAGCCATCACGACGCGCCGGGGGTCGAGGTGGGTGTCCGTCACCTCGACTTCACCTGGAGAGGACGACCTGTCCATGTCCCCATCGGCGGTCGGTTCAACGTGATGAACGCCTTGGCCGCGCTCACCGCCTCGGAGGCACTCGGGATCGATACCGACGTCGCGATCCGAGGTCTCGCGGACTGTCCCCAGGTGCCCGGCCGGTTCGAGGTCGTCACGGGGCCCGAACACGGCTTCTCGGTCGTCGTCGACTACGCCCATACCCCGGACGGGTTGGTGGAACTGCTGGGGTCGGCCCGCGCGCTGGCAGATCGCGGACGGGTGATCGTCGTGTTCGGTTGCGGGGGCGACCGGGATGTCGAGAAGCGACCGATGATGGGCGCGGCCGCGGCCGAACATGCCGATCTCGTCGTGATCACGAGCGACAACCCGCGTCACGAGGACCCGCAGGCGATCGTGAATGACGCCGCAGCAGGTGTCGATGTTCGTTACCGTGAGTCCGTGGTGACCGAGGTGGATCGTCGTGCCGCCATTGCACTGGCGATCGGTGCCGCCGAAGCCGGCGACGTGGTGATCATCGCCGGCAAGGGTCACGAGACGACCCAGACGTTCGGTGACAGCGCCTACCCATTCGACGATCGCGCCGTGGCGCGCGAGCTGCTGGGTGGCTCTGCGGGTTCCTTGGTGACGGGAACCGGCGCATGATCGCAGTCATCATCGCCGGGGCCGTGTCGACGCTGATCTCGCTGTTCGGTACCCGGTTCCTGATCGTCTTCTTCCGCGACCGGGGGCAGGGTCAGCCGATCCTCGGCAAGGAGGACCACGGACCCGAGCATCACATGGTCAAACAGGGCACGCCGACGATGGGCGGGCTGGCGATCGTGGTGGCGGCGTTCATCGGGTGGGTCGTTGCCCACGTTCGCGACATCGCGTTCTCCGACCAGGCGATGATCGTGTGGATCGGCATCCTGGCGATGTCGCTGATGGGCCTCCTCGACGACTGGATCAAGGTGCGTAAGCGCCACAACCGAGGCATCTTCTGGAAGCAGAAGAACTACCTCACGATGCTGATGAGCTTCGGCTTCGCCTGGTGGTTGGTCGCGACCACCGGCATCGAGGAATCGATCTCGCTGGTCCGCGCCGGCGACCTCGGCTTCGACGTGCCCGCCGCCGTCTGGGTCATCTGGGCAGGGACGATCATCTGGGCCACTACGAACGCGGTCAACGTCACCGACGGTTTGGACGGACTGGCCGGTGGTTCGGCATTGATGGGCTTCGGCGCATTCATGATCATCGCCTACTGGGCGTTCCGAAACCCCGACGTCTACGGCGCCGTCGTGAACCCGCTCGACATGGGCGTCATGGCGGCAGGGTTCGCCGGCGCGTGCCTCGGCTTTCTGTGGTGGAACGCCGCCCCGGCGCGGATCTTCATGGGGGACGTCGGCGCCCTCGCGATCGGTTCGGCGCTCGCCTTCCTGGCGCTCACCCTCAACACCCACCTGCTGTTGATATTGATCTGCGGCATCAACGTGATGGAAGCCGGTTCGGTGGCGGTCCAGATGGGTGTCTTCAAGGCCTCGGGTCGCACGAAGCGGCTGTTTCGAATGTCGCCGATCCATCACCACTTCGAACTGACCGGGTGGCCGGAGACGACCGTGATCATCCGATTCTGGTTGATCTCGGCGATCTGTGTCGCGACCTCGTTGGCGATCTTCATCGCCGACTACACCAGGGTGGTCGGCTGAATGCGTGCTCTGGTCCACGGACTGGCGATCACCGGGGCGTCGACCGTGCGCGCCCTGCAGCATCGCGGCTGGTCCGTCACCGTCACCGACGATGTGATCGACGACGCCAAGCGTGGGTTGGCCGCCGAGATCGGGGTCGATGTCACCGGTCTGCCGGAGGCACTCGGGCCCTTCGTCGATGGATTCGAACTGGTGTCCCCGGCGCCGGGCGTGCCAGAACTGCACCCGTTGATCGTGTCGGCGCGCTCCGCCGGTGTGCCGGTGATGAGCGAGATCGAGTTGGCCTACCGCTGGGAACTCGAGCGCGCCACCGGCCCGCGACCGATCCTGGCGATCACCGGTACCGATGGCAAGACGAGCACGACGGAACTCACCGTTGCGATCCTGAGGGCGGCGGGTATGAGAACCGAGGCGGTCGGCAACACCGATGTTCCGTTCGTCGACGTGCTGACCAACGATCTCGATGCCTTTGTGGTCGAGTGCACGAGCTTCCGACTCGCTTTCACCCAGCGGTTTCGCGCCGACGCGGCGGTCTGGCTGAATCTCGCCCCTGATCATCTCAACTGGCACTCGTCGATCGATACCTACGAGGCCGCGAAGGCGCGAATCTTCGACCAGCAGTCGTCGACCG
Organism: uncultured Acidimicrobiaceae bacterium; assembly: GCA_963699815.1. GTDB lineage: Bacteria > Actinomycetota > Acidimicrobiia > Acidimicrobiales > Ilumatobacteraceae > Ilumatobacter. The sequence goes on from CAVOVK010000020.1 coordinate 137,225, forward strand.
ATGTCGCGATCGGGTTCGTCGATGATCCCACCGTGATGCGCCACCTCGAACGAGCGCCCGGCCGGCATCGCACGTTCGGGACCTCCGGCGCCGATTACCACCTGTCGGGCACCATGCTGACCGGTCCCGCGGGTCCGATCGTCGACATCGGTCTCATGCGGCGCCGGCTGCCACACGACATCACCAATGCGTTGGCGGCGTCGGCGCTCGTGCTCGAAACCGGCTTGGCGGATGCCTCGTCGATCGGAGCGGCCCTGGCCACGTTCGAGGCCCCCCCACATCGTCTCGAGCCCTTGGGGACCGCCGACGGTGTCGAGTGGTTCAACGATTCCAAGGCCACCACGCCACACGCCGCATCCACCGCGATCCGCGCCTTCGAGTCACTGGTGTTGATCGCCGGTGGTAGCCGTAAGGGTGTCGACCTGTCGGCGATGGCGGCCGACGCTCATCGGGTCCGGGCAGTGGTCGCGATCGGTCAGGCGGCCCCCGACATCCACGCCGTCTTCGATGGCCGCACCACTGTGGTCGACGCCGACTCGATGGATCAGGCCGTCGCGCTGGCGGCGTCGCTGGCACGGCACGGCGACGCGGTCGTGCTGTCACCCGGGTGCGCCAGCTTCGACTGGTATTCGGGCTATCCGGAGCGCGGCCAGCACTTCCGCCGCCTCGTACACGAGCACCTGGCGGCTGTTCGTCAGGGCTCAGAGATCACACCACCGATGAGGACGACCACATGACGATCACGATCAATCCGTCACCCGGACGGCGAGCCGCTGGTTCGTCCGACGTGCGAGCCCGTCGCGAGGCTGCGCTCGAGCGCCTGAACGGCGCGAACTCCAATGGCGCCGGTCGGCAGAGCGTGCGGCGCGCCAAGCCGTCGCGGCGAGCCGTTCAGCAACCCCAGGTGAAGGCGATCGAACAGCTCGGTCCACCGCCGGGTGTGTACTACGTGATCACGGTGGTCGTCGCCGTGTTCGTGATGCTCGGCCTGGTGATGGTGCTCTCGGCGACATCTGCTCGCAACGTGGGCGGTGATGTATCGCCGTACTCGATCTTCAAGCGGCAGCTGATGTGGGCCGGCCTGGGGCTCGTCGGGATGTTGGTGGCCTTGAAGGTGCCGTACCAGCGCTGGCGAGTGCTGGTGATCCCCGGCGCCGTGCTGGCAGCTGGGGCCATGATGCTGCCCTTCGTGCCGGGATTGGGCGCGACGATCAACGACGCGAACTCGTGGGTGCGGTTCGGCACCTTCGGATTCCAGCCGTCCGAGTTGCTCAAGCTCGCCGCGATCGCCTTTCTTGCCGACTTGTTCGCGCGCCACCAAGACGAACTCCATGTACCGAGGCGAGGCCTCGTTCCGCTGGCCGTCGTCGCGATGGCCTGCTCGGGCGTCAGCTTCCTGCAAGGGGACCTCGGATCGGCGATCGTGCTCGCGGCGATCGTGCTCGCTGTTGGCCTCGTGGCGGGGGTTCCGCTGATGCATGTCGGGTGGATTGCAGCGATCGGGGCCAGCGGAGCGTTCATTGCCATCCTCTCGGATCCGCGGCGCTTCAATCGCCTCGCCGCGTTCCGCGACATCGAGGGCAACAAGGAGCATCTCGCCTGGCAGAGCTGGCAGGGTTTGCTCAGTATTGCGAACGGTGGCATGACCGGTTCGGGGATCGGCGGCAGCAACTCGAAGCTCGGCTACCTCCCGCTGGCACACAGCGACTTCATCTTCGCCGTCATCGCCGACGAGCTCGGCTTCGTCGGCTCGGTGGCGGTCATCGGCGGGTTCGCCTTGCTGGTGTGGTTCGGCATCCAGACCGCCCTCGCCGCACCCGACCAGTTCGGGCTGATCCTCGCCGGTGGTATCTCGGCCTGGTTCGGTGTTCAGGCGATCGTGAACATGGGTGGCGTCGTCGGCCTGATGCCGGTGACCGGTCTCACCCTCCCGTTCTTCTCGGCCGGAGGAAGCTCCTTGTTCGTCTCGATGGTGGCGGCCGGCCTGCTGCTGAACGTCGCCCGCCGCGTGGTGACCTCTCCGTCCGGCGGCTCGAAGCGGGGGACGTCGAAGGCGGCGCGCTCATCGACAGCCCGGTGAGCAGCCATCACACCGCGACAGCGAGGTGTTCGCGGTGGTGACGGGAGGTGGCACCGCGGGACACGTGTTGCCGGCGCTGGCCATCGCCGAGGGCTTGGTCGCCCGAGGGCACGCGCCCGACACGATCCACTACATCGGCGCCGAGCGGGGTATCGAGACGCGACTCGTGCCCGAGACGCAGTTCCCACACACGTTCTTCGACGTCGACGGCTTCCAGCGTCGCTTGTCGCGGCGGAACGTCGGCTTCGTGCCCAAGATGCTGCGGGCCCGGCGGGCGGCGATCGCTCTGTTCCGTCGGCTCCGGCCACAGGTGGTCGTGAGCGTGGGCGGGTACGCCAGCATGCCCGCGGTGTTCGCCGCCAGAAAGCTCGGGATTCCGGTTGTGGTCGTCAGCTTCGATCTGCTGCCCGGCCGGGCGAGTCGACTGGCGTCGAAGCGCGCGGCGGCATGTGCGGTTGCTTTCCCCGATTCGCCCCTGCCGCGCGCGACGCTCACCGGAGCGCCGGTCAGGCGTGCGATTCTCGACGTCGACCGCCGACGAGATCGGGCGTCGGCGCGCCGGGAACTCGGACTCCCCGAGGATCGCTTCGTCATCGCCGTCATGGGCGGATCACAGGGTTCGAAGGTGCTCAACGAGGCGATCTGGGAGTTCGTCGCGGATCGTTCGGGCGACACCGGACTCGCGATCCGGCACACGGTCGGCGATCGCTTCCTGGCGAATGCCCCGGCACCCTTGACCAGCGACGACGGGGTGGTCTATCACCCGATCGGCTACGAATCGAGCATGCCGACGGTCTACGCCGCCTGTGATCTGTTCGTCGGGCGAGGTGGCGCCAGTACCGCTCACGAGATCGCCGCGACCGGTACTCCTGCCGTCCTCGTCCCCTGGGCTGGATCGGCCGAGGACCACCAAACTCTGAACGTCACCTGGCTCTCCGACCAGGGAGCGGCGGTCCACCTTCCCGAGTCCGAGATCGGCGAACTGGCAGTGGTCCTCGATCGGCTTCGAGCCGACGGCGACGAACGGACGGCACTGGCAACCCGGGCATGGGAAATGGGCGCGGTCCATCGCAGCGGGGCGCTCGCTCAGCTCGTCGAGTCGGTGGCGGCAGCAAGGTGAAAACCGCTCGGGGTCGCCGCGACCGCCGGTACCACTACCACTAGCCTGAGCCGCGTCGTGAGCACCGTCATCGCACCCTCGATCGTTCCGATCCCGCCCCTCGACCTGTCGGCGCCGAGGAGGCTGCACGTCATCGGTGCGGCCGGTCCCGGCATGAGTGCGATCGCCTTGGCGCTCGCCCAGATGGGCCATCACGTATCGGCGGTCGATCTCCGCGAGCGTTCGGTGCTCGACCGTTTGCGAGCCGCCGGGGTCACCGTGCACATCGGCCACAAGCGAGCTCACGTGGTCGGCTGCGACGCCGTCACGGCTTCGACGGCGATCCCATCCGACCTGAACGAGCTCGACGAGGCGCGCAAGCTCGGGATTACGGTCCTGTCGCGCGCCGGCATGCTGGCGTCGATCTGCGCCCAGGCAAAATCGCTGGCCGTCGCCGGTACCCACGGCAAGACCACCACCACATCGATGCTGATGTTGATACTCGCCGAGGCCGGACTGCGGCCGAGCTTCGTGATCGGCGGCGACGTCAACGACATGGGGACCGGTGCCCAGTGGACCGATGGCGAATGGTTCGTCGTCGAGGCCGACGAGAGCGACGGCACCCATCTCGAGTTGCCGCTGTTCGGCACGATTCTGACCAACATCGACATCGATCACCTCGACTACTACGGATCGATCGAAGCGATCGAGCAGGCGTTTGACCGGTATCTCTCGCAGATTCCGGGGCCGAAAGTGGTCTGCGCCGACAATCCCCGGTCGGCCGCTCTCGCTGCTCGGCATGACGCGCTCGGCTACGGCATGAGTGCCTCGTCCGAGGTGCGCGCCGTCAACGTGCGAGCGGACGGCGGGTCGTTCCGGTTCGATGTCGAACGCGACGGCTCGACCCTGGCTTCGGTGCACCTGCCGTTGCGTGGCGAACACAACGTCGTCAACGCGACCGGTGCCTTCGCCATGGCGATCGAGCTCGGCGTCGCACCAGCGATTGCCGCCACGGCACTCGGCAAGTTCGGCGGTGTGGCGCGTCGCTTCGACGTGCGTGGCCACGATGGAGGCGCCACCTTCGTCGATGATTACGCCCATCTCCCCACCGAGATCGACGCCGTGCTGCGAGCGCGCGCGACAGCGGGGACGGCTGGCGGCGCACGATCGCGGTGTTCCAGCCCAACCGCTTCAACCGCATGGCGGAGATGTGGCAGGACTACGCCGATGCGTTCGCAGCCGCCGATGTCGTGGTGTTGACGGACATCTACCCCTCCGGCACCGAACCGATCCCGGGGATCACGGGGAAGCTGGTGGTGAATGCCGTTCTCGACGCCCATCCTTCGACCCGGGTGGTCTGGCTGCCCCGCCGCGACGATCTCGTCCACTACCTGGCGCAACACGTTCGCGAAGGCGATGTCTGCGTCTCGATGGGCTGCGGGGACATCGCATCGCTTCCTGACGAGGTGTTGGCGGTACGGCGGGGAGCCGTGGGGTGACTCGCTCACCGACCGCCGAGGTCGAGTCGGCCCTGGCGGCTGCCGCGACGCTGCTCGCCCGACAATTCGGTGTGCGGCTCGGCCGTGACGTGCCGCTCGCGCCGATGACCACCTATCGAGTCGGTGGGCCGGCGGCGCTGTTCGTCGATGTGCAGACGTTGGATGACCTGATCACGGTCGCCGAGGTGCGGGCAGCGACGAACGTGCCGACGCTCGTGATCGGTCGTGGCTCGAACATGCTGGTCTCCGACGACGGTTTCTCGGGGATCGTGATCTCGATCGCGAACCTGGCGGGTCAGATCGAGCTGCCGTGCGCCGACGGAGCGACCGTGGAGGGTGAACTCGGTGACGAGGTCCACGTCGTCGCCGGCGGCGGAGTCGCGCTCCCGGTGCTCGCTCGACGTACGGCGGCGGCGGCCATCACGGGATTCGAGTGGGCCGTCGGAGTTCCGGGCTCGGTCGGCGGAGCGGTGCGCATGAATGCCGGCGGACATGGTTCGGACATTGCCGCCTGCCTGCTCGACGTGACCGTCTTCGACCTGGATCGCGCTGCTGCGCACCAGGTCATCCCGGTGGATGCCCTGGATCTGCGTTTCCGGGCTTCGTCATTGGGTCCGTCGCTGATCGTGATGCAGGCGAGATTGAGGCTCGCTGTCGGCGACCGAGATCGATCCGAGGCGACGATCTCCGAAGTCGTCCGGTGGCGACGGGAGCACCAACCGGGCGGTCAGAACTGCGGATCAGTGTTCGTCAACCCGGTCCCCGGTGAGATCACGGCGGGTGCGCTGATCGACGAGCTGGGTCTGCGAGGATTCCGCATCGGTTCGGCATGGGTATCGGACAAGCATGCGAACTTCGTGCAAGCCGGTGACGGTGGATCGGCGGGCGATGTACGAGCAGTCATGGAGGCCGTTCGCGCGCGGTCGCCGAGTCGACCGGCTTCCAGCTGCGCAGTGAGGTGCGGCTCGTCGGCTTCGACGACGCCGACCCGTCGTCGTTCGACGAAGTCGGCAGGGACCTGCGGTGAGTTCTCCCACCGGCCCGGCCGGTCACGAGCGCGAGCCTGATCGCGCCACGCTCGACGAGCTCGAGCGCGCATTCGCCGAGCGCGCAGAAGGTGGCGTCGTGTCCCGTCCCACCTCTCAGCCGTCGAATGTCGGACCGGACGATGCATCCGCGACCCTGCTCGACGGTGCTGATGCCGATGCATCCTCGGCATCCTCCGTACCCGAGGATCTTCCGCCGCTCGACGAGATCCAGTCGATGGGTGATCCGCTCCCGTCCGATGTCGGGACACCGGCGGCCCCGCCGGCGGCTCCGAGGATCATCCGCATCGACGACTACAGCGGCTCGGTGGCGATCGAGGACGAGCCGCTCGGGGACGATCCGGTCGCCGCGGAGGCGGAGCCCGCGTCGACGACCGGCGGGAACGCTGTCGACGGTGCGGACATGGACGCCGTCCCGATCGTCGCGATCGACGACGAGGGGCTTCCCGACGCGGTCTACGTCGAGGGCAGCCTCGACCGATCGGGGTCGAGGTCGATCGTGTTCATCGAGGACGATGCGGCCGACGATGCGTTCGTTCCCGAGTCCGGCCGCGATGTGCGCCGCGGCATCGAGCCGAGGATGCGCGAGCGTCGCGTCGCCGTCAAGCGCGCTCAAGGCCGCAAACGATTGAAATGGGCCGCCGTGGTCGCAGGGATCGTGGTGGTGGTCGTCGGCACGCTCGCCGTGCTCGGCTCGCCCCTGTTCGCGATCAAGGCCGACCAGCTGGTGGTGACCGGCAACGTCTACGCCGATCCTGAGCGCGTGCAGGCGGTCGTCGACGATCTCGTGGGGACGCCGGTGTTGCTCGCCGACACGCAACGTGCTGAGCGGGAACTGGAGGCGATTCCCTGGGTCGCCGCCGCCAGAGTTCGCACCGATTTCCCTCACGGGGCGACGATCGAAATTCGTGAGCGCGAGGCGATGGCCACCTATCGAGGCCCTGACCTGAGGTTCCGTGTGCTCGACCGTGAGGGTCGGGTGCTCGATGTGATCGAGAACTATCCGCTCGCCTACGTGCTGCTCGAAGGACCGGACCCCGTCGACCTCGAACCCGGCGAGTTCGCGCCTCGCGGCTACGCCGCCGCCGCCGAGTTGGCCAAGAACCTCACCGGTTCGGTGCGCGGCAGCGTCCGCTCGATCGAGGTCACCGCGGACGGTTCACGGCTGGTCATGCACCTCGATGACGAGGTCGACGTGCGCTTTGGCGAAGCCCGCGATCTGTTCGCCAAACTCGTCCGGCTCGAGACCGTGTTGTCGGCGGGCGGCGTGCAGGGGCCGCGTGTGATCGATGTGTCGACCAGCGAGGTGACGCTCTGAACGATCGTGCCGGCGCTATGAACGGTGGTCGCGGCGGCGCTGTTCGGGTTCGGCGGCCGGGGCCGGGTCGCCCCAGTCGTTGCAGTCCGTCCCACCTCACCGCCCCTCCGCTGGGCTAGCATCACCGCACGCAGCGAGCGTGACGTGCCAGGATGGCGCGCGGAGACCAAGAATCCTCCGAACGATCTCTCTCTGATGCGAATCTCATGAACCAGCAGCACGTCAACCACGCACCACTCGATCGCCACCTTCGACGGAGGTTTCACTGATGTCCGGCGCGCCCCAGAACTATCTTGCCGTGATCAAGGTCATCGGCATCGGCGGCGGCGGCGTCAACGCCGTCAACCGTATGATCGATGCCGGTCTCAAGGGGGTCGAGTTCATCGCGGTCAACACGGACGCGCAGGCGCTCCTGATGAGCGATGCCGATGTCAAACTCGACATCGGCCGTGACCTCACCCGTGGTCTCGGGGCGGGCAGCGACCCGGAAGTGGGCCGTGCCGCCGCCGAAGCGCACGACGACGAGATCGAAGAGATGGTCAAGGGCGCCGACATGGTGTTCATCACGGCCGGCGAGGGCGGCGGCACCGGCACTGGCTCGGCGCCGGTGGTGGCCGAGATCGCCCGCAACGCCGGAGCGCTCACCATCGGTGTGGTCACGCGGCCATTCGGTTTCGAGGGCCGCCGCCGCGCCGTCCAGGCCGACAACGGAGTGCAACGTCTCAAGGAGAAGGTCGACACGCTGATCGTCATTCCGAACGATCGCCTGCTCACCGTCGCCAACGACAAGACCAGCGTGCTCAATGCGTTCAAGATGGCTGACGAAGTACTGCTGCAGGGCGTCTCCGGTATCACCAACCTGATCACGACGCCCGGCCTCATCAACACCGACTTCGCGGACGTCAAGATGGTCCTGTCCAATGCCGGTTCGGCCCTGATGGGCATCGGCCAGGCGAGTGGCGACGAGCGTGCCGTATCGGCAGCCAAGCAGGCGATATCGAGCCCGTTGCTCGAGTCCGCGATCGATGGCGCCCGCGGTGTGCTGCTGAACATCACCGGCCCGTCGAGCATGGGGCTGTTCGAGATGAACGCGGCCGCCGAGATCATTCACGCGGTCGCCCATCAGGACGCGAACATCATCTTCGGCACGGTGATCGACGACGAGATGGGCGACGAGATCAAGGTGACGGTGATCGCCGCCGGATTCGACCGACTGGATGGGTCCTCCGCCGGCGGAGGTCTTCGGCTCGGCAACGGTGGTTCGCAGCCGTCGACACGTATCACGGAGTTGTTCGCCGAGCCCGAACCGACCGAGACCATCGAAGATGACGACGACGATTTCGACGTCCCGTCATTTCTCAAGTAGCCCCGTCGCAGCGGTCTCGATCGCCCAGGCCGGCGGCAGGCAACTGCAGATCAGGTGTTCGACGCGCGACGACGGCGATTTCCACCGGTTCGAGGTTCCGTTCGCCGAGCTCGAGGCGCGGCGTCGTGCCTTCGTCGATCTGCCCTGGAGCCAGCTCGACGAGCATCACGGCGTCGGTGTGGTGCACATCGATTCGCCGGGCGATGGTGACGGATCGCCCGGTGATGTCGGGGTCACCGATATCGACGGTGCCGTACTCGGCTGCTGGGCCGGCGACTGCGCCCCGCTCGTGCTGGTCGGCGCCGCGCGCCGGTTCGCCGTCGTGCACGCTGGTTGGCGGGGTCTGGCCGGCGGCGTGATCAAGGTGGCGCTCGAAGCGTTCGACGAACCGCTCGCCGCAGCGGTGCTGGGGCCGACGATCGGACCCTGCTGCTACGAGTTCGGGTACGCAGATCTGTGTGCCGTTGCGCGTGGCGTCGGATGTGCCCCGTCGCGAATCTCCGGCACCACCTGCGACGGGCTGTCGGCCCTCGATGTTCCCGCGGCCGTGCAGTCGGCCTGCGGCGATGTCGAACTGCAGATGATCGGGGACTGTACCGGGTGTCGATTTCCCGGCTTTTCGCACCGGGTTCGTCGTGACCGGGAACGCCATGTGGTCGCCGCGTGGAGGTCGTTGCCGTGACGAGTATCGATGTTTCGGCCGTTCGAACTGCGCTCGACGTCGTTCGTGATCGGATCAGCGCCGCCGGCGGAGGCGACGACGTATCGATCTTGGCGGTCACCAAGGGGTTCGGGCCCGAAGCCGTGGTGGCGGCAGTCGCTGCTGGCTGTACGGGGATCGGCGAGAACTACGCCCAGGAGTTGCTCTCCAAGCGTGATGCAATCGCCGGAGGGGCCCGACCACCCGAGGTGCACTTCATCGGCCAACTGCAGACCAACAAGGTCCGCCAGCTCGTCGAGCTCGTAAATGTCTACGAAACGGTCGATCGCGGCTCGACTCGCGACGGAGATCGCAAAGCGCGCGCCCGGTGCGCAGGTCCTCATCCAAGTGGACACCACAGGTGAGCCCGGCAAGGGTGGCTGTCCGATCGCCGAGCTCGATCCCCTCGTGGAGCACGCTCGCGCTGCCGGCCTCGACGTCCGCGGTCTGATGACTGTCGGGCCCACCCACAGCGGGCCGGAGGGTGCCCGGGCCGGGTTCCGGCAGGTCCGCCGGGCGGTCGATCGGCTGGGGCTGTCGGTGTGTTCGATGGGCATGTCGGGCGACCTCGAAGTCGCGGTCCAGGAGGGCAGCACGCAGATCCGTGTCGGGACGGCGTTGTTCGGTTCCCGCCCCGTCCCCGTCGCGCATGAGCAGGAGCGATAGGCTCCGCGGCAAGGAGGAAGTCGGTATGTCTTTCTGGAAGCGCACGATGGACTATCTCGGTCTCGGTCCTGACGACGCGTACGACGATTACGATCTCGACGAGGAGTACGAGCCCGCGCCCCGTGGTCGCCGGCATCCCGAACCAGACGTCCGTCCCGCCCGCGGAACGCGAGAGGACACCGGCCCAGAAGGAGTGGTGCGTACCTTGCCCAGTCGACCAACATTCCCGTCCCGTGATTTCGATCCGTCGCAGGCCAGACGCAATGCCGATCGTGATGATTCCGGTGTGCAGCCTCGCCCACAGCGCAGCGGCGGTTCGGCCGAACCGGCGACCGTGCGTCCGCGCCGATTCGACCAGGCGCAGGAAGTTGCCGACAAGTTCAAGGAGGGCCAGCCGGTCATCATGAACCTCGAGGGCTCCGACCGCGAGGTGGCACGCCGCCTGATCGACTTCGCGAGCGGTCTCTGCTACGGACTCGACGGCTCGATGGAGAAGGTTGCGAACGGCGTCTACCTGCTCAAGCCGACCCCGGCCCGCGGTGATCGCCACGACGAGTACGACGACTGATCATGACCACAGAGCTGACACCCTCCCAGATCTCTGCGGCCACGTTCCGGACGGTCCGCAAGGGGTACGACCCCGACGAGGTCCACGCTTTCCTGGCGCGCGTGGCGGATGCGCTCGAGATCGCTCAACAACAAGCCGTTTCGATGGAGGCGCGCGCTCGCGCTGCCGTGGCGCGCCTGCAAGAACTCACCGCCGCCGCCCAGAAAGCGGAGGAGCAGGCCGAGGACTCGGGCGACGCCACGCCCCACGACGAGCATCGGGAGGTGCCGGTCGAGCAGATCGAGCACGCCGACGAAGCCGATCAAGCCGACGAGGCCGACGAGGCCGACGAGGCCGTGGATGGGGAGGCCGTCGACGTCACCCCCAGGGGCGGGGTGAAAGTCAGTCCCGAGCAGTCGTACACGATTTCGCGGACCTTGCTGCTCGCCCAACGCACGGCCGATACCACGGTCGCCGAAGCGAAGGCCGAGGCCGATCGCATCAAGCAAGAGGCCCAGTCCGAGGCCGAGGCCACGATCGACTCGACTCGCGAGATGTCGGCTCGGCTCCTCGAGGAGGCACGAACCGAAGCGCGCAAGGCCGGCGAAGCCGAGCGGATGGCCGCCGAGAACGAGGTGCAGTCGCTGAAGGCTCGCCGCGAGTTCCTGGTCGGCGACGTCAATCAGTTGGAGATGTTCCTCGAGGACGAGCGCGAGCGCCTGCGCAGCGCCGCCCGTCAGATCGAGGCGTTCTGCGACCGGGTGAACGATGGACTCGGTCCGTCCAACTCCCCGATCCTGTCGGCGTCCGACGACGAGCCCGGCGACGACACCTCTGAGCTCTTCCTCCCACCGGAGGCATCGGGTCCGTTCGCCAGTGTCGACGACTTGGCCGAGGCGATCGAACAGGGCGCGGCCGAGCCTCTGCCCACGCTCGATCTGCAACCCTACGAGGGCGACGACACCGAGGAGCTCGAGTCGGGCGACGATCTGCCCGTTCGCGGTGATTTCCCTCTGTCCGACTGAGGTCATGGTTCGATAGCCTCACCTCATCGGCATTGACGAGGTCATCACCTCCGAGCTTCCGGAAGAACAGCAGTTCGCTGCCCACTAGAACCGGACGGGTCCAGCCCGTCATCGCTGGCGAAGATGAGCGGTCGATCCCCGTGGGGGCCGGCAAGCAGGGTGGTACCGCGGGCTCTGGCTCGTCCCTGGTCGACGAACCAAGGAGCCCTCTGTGACCGACCGCAATCGATACCCGACCGTTCCATCGCATCCGAACCTGCCGGAGATCGAGCGCGCCATGCTCGATCAATGGGCTCGCGACAACACGTTCCAGCGATCGATCGACATGCGCGACGCAGGCGTGGATGGCGACAACGAGTTCGTGTTCTACGACGGCCCCCCGTTCGCCAACGGTCTGCCGCATTACGGGCACCTGTTGACGGGATACGTCAAGGACGCCGTCCCGCGCTACCAGACCATGCGGGGTAGGCGGGTCGAGCGGCGTTTCGGGTGGGACTGTCACGGGCTCCCGGCCGAAGTGCAGGCCGAGAAGGAATTGGGTATCTCCGGGCATCCGGAGATCAATGCCTTCGGTATCGATCGATTCAACGATGCTTGTCGCACCAGCGTGTTGCGGTACACGCAGGAGTGGCAGGACTACGTCACCCGCCAGGCGCGTTGGGTCGATTTCGAACACGACTACAAGACGCTCGACCTGGACTACATGGAGAGCGTCATGTGGGCGTTCAAGTCGTTGTGGGACAAGGATCTCCTCACCGAGGGATATCGGGTGCTCGCGTACTGCTGGCGTTGCGAGACCCCGCTCAGCAACACCGAGACCCGCATGGACGACGTCTATCGCGACCGCCAGGACCCGGCCCTGACCGTGTGGTTCCGACTCGAGTCCGGTGAGCGGATCCTGGCATGGACGACCACTCCTTGGACGCTGCCGTCGAACCTGGCGCTGGCCGTCGGACCGGATATCGACTACGCCGTCGTCGAAGCGAACGGCGAACGGTACATCTTGGCCGAGTCGCGGCTCGGTGCATACGAACGTGAGTTGGCCGACGCCGTACGGGTCGCGACGCTCAAGGGTTCCGACCTGATCGGTCGACGTTACGAGCCCCTCTTCAACTACTTCGACGACGCCGCGAACGCCTTCCAGGTGCTGGGCGGCGAGTTCGTGTCGACCGAGGACGGCACCGGAATCGTCCACATGGCGCCCGGCTTCGGTGAGGACGACCAGTTGGCGTGCAACGCGGTGGGCATCCCGACGGTTTGCCCGATGGACGAGCACGGTCAGTTCACCGCAGAGGTGGGCGACTGGGTCGGCCAGCACGTGTTCGACGCCAATCCGCACATCATCCGGTACCTGAAGGACGAGGGCGTCGTCGTCCGACACGACAGCTACGACCACTCGTATCCACACTGCTGGCGCTGCAGCCAGCCGCTCGTGTACCGGGCGATCTCGTCGTGGTTCGTCACCGTCACCAAGTTCCGGGAGCGCATGGCCGAGCTCAATCAGCAGATCACCTGGGTCCCCGAACACGTCAAGGACGGCAGCTTCGGCAAGTGGCTCGAGAATGCCCGCGACTGGGCGATCAGCCGCAACCGATTCTGGGGCTCGCCGATCCCGGTCTGGAAGAGCGACGATCCGGCCTACCCGCGGATCGATGTATACGGCTCGATCGACGAGCTGCAGCGCGATTTCGGTGTCGCCGTCACGGATCTGCACCGCCCGGTCGTCGACGACCTGGTGCGCCCCAATCCCGACGATCCCACGGGTCGGTCGATGATGCGTCGCGTGCCGGAGGTACTCGACTGCTGGTTCGAGTCGGGGTCGATGCCATTCGCCCAGGTGCACTACCCGTTCGAGAACGCCGAGTGGTTCGAACACCACTACCCGGGCGACTTCATCGTCGAGTACATCGGCCAGACGCGTGGATGGTTCTACACGATGCACGTGCTGGCGACGGCGCTCTTCGACCGCCCGGCCTTCTCGAGTTGTGTCAGCCACGGCATCGTGCTCGGTGACGACGGCCGCAAGATGTCGAAGTCGCTCAGCAACTATCCCGACCCGCACGAGATGTTCGACGTGTACGGGGCGGACGCCATGCGCTGGTACCTGCTGTCGTCGCCGATCCTGCGCGGCGCCGATTTCTCGGTCACCGAGGTCGGTATGCGCGACACGGTCCGCCACGTGATCCTGCCGTTCTGGAACGCCTACTACTTCCTCACGCTGTACGCCAATGCCGCCGCCCGGCGTGGGGTGGTCCGCTCCGACCAGACCGACACGCTCGATCGCTATCTGCTCGGTGAGATCAGGGCGCTCGTCGATGGTGTCACCGATCGGCTCGATGTGTACGACCTGTTCGGTGCGTGCGAATCGGTCGCGTCGTTCCTCGACACGCTCACCAACTGGTACATCCGCCGCAGTCGCGATCGCTTCTGGTCCGGCGACCAGGACGCGATCGACACGTTGCACACGGCACTCCTGACGTTGTGCCAGGTCGCCGCGCCACTGCTGCCGCTCCTCACGGACCACATCTACGGTGGACTCGTCGGCGAATCGCCGGGTGGCGGCGACAGCGTGCATCTCACCGACTGGCCGAGCGTCGACTCGTTTCCCTTCGATGCCGACCTGCACGCCGGCATGGAACAGGTACGCGACGCCTGTTCGACGCTGCTGTCGCTGCGCAAGGCAGAAGGCCTGCGCGTGCGCTTGCCGCTGGCGAGGGCGGTCGTTGCGACACCGGATGCGCGCTTGCTCAGCGCACATATCGACATCCTTCGGGACGAGCTCAACGTCAAGGAGGTCGAGCTCACGACCGACGTCGATCGCTTCGGTTCGAGAGAACTGGTCCTGAGCCCCAAGACCCTTGGTCCAAGGCTCGGCGGACAGACGCAACAGGTCATCAAGGCCCACAAGTCGGGTGACTGGTCGGTCGATGGTGACCGCGTCGTCGTGGGCGGGGTGGTGCTCGAGCCGGGCGAGTTCGACTTCCGGCTTGCGTCGGCCGGGGAGGGTGCCGTCGCGACGCTGAAGTCCTCCGATGGCCTCGTCGTGCTCGACACCGCTGTGACCCCGGAATTGGAACGTGAGGGCATCGCCCGCGACCTGGTGCGTCAAGTGCAGCAGGCCCGCCGCGATGCCGGATTGGACGTGAGCGATCGGATCTCACTCGTCGTGACCGCCCCTCAGGATGTCATCGAGGCGTTCACGACCCATCGCGATCTCGTGATGGGCGAGACACTCGCCTTGGCCACTGAGGCGAACGTCGGCGGGGACGAGGCGGTGGTCGTCGTGGAGCGCGTCGCCTCCTGATGGCCCGGTTGCACCTGCGGGTCCAGCCAGGTGCGCGACGCACCGGTTTCGTCGGCTGGTACGGCGACATCGCGAAGCTGGCCGTCGCCGCGCCACCCGTGGACGGTGCAGCGAACGAAGCGGTGATCGAATTGCTCGCCGAACTGTTCGGGCTGCGCCGAGGCCAGGTGCACTTGGTCGGGGGTGCGTCGTCGCGGGGCAAGCGTTTCGAAATCGATGGCATGACATCGGAGCAGCTGTCGCGTCGGTTGGCCGAGCTCAACCCGCGATGATGCGATCTCGCTGATCTTCAGGGTTCCTCACAAATGCCATCTGATCGGGTAGAGTCCGGCGTTCACATTCGCCGGGAGGTGCACCAGATGGCTGCTGCGAAGAGCAAGACGACTGCCAAGACGACTGCCAAGAAGGCCGCTGCCGTCAAAGCTGTGGCCAACAAGGCCGGTACCAAGCGGCCCGCTGCCACGAGCAAGGCTCGCGCATCCAAGCCGGCGACGAAGCGGGCGGCCAGCAAGGCGCCGGCCGCGACGAAGGCCGCAGCGAAGAAGGCCGCGGTCACGAAGAAGGCCGGGGCGACGAAGGCCGGAGCGAAGAAGGCCGCAGTCACGAAGAAGGCCGGGGCGACGAAGGCCGGAGCGAAGAAGGCCGCAGTCAAGAAAGCTCCCGCATCCAAGCCGGCGACGAAGCGGGCGGCCAGCAAGGCGCCGGTCGCGAAGAAGGCCGGAGCGAAGAAGGCCGCGGTCACGAAGAAGGCCGGTGCAAAAAGGGTCGCAGCGACGAAGGCCCCTGCCGAACAGGCCGCTGCGAAGACATCGCGCGTGGCCGTCACATCGACGTCCACCAAGCGATCGGCAGCAGCGCCCGCCAGGGCGGTGGCCAAGCGACCGGTGGCCGCGACCCCGAGAACATCGACCAAGAAGGCAACGAACAAGACTGCTATGGCGACGACTGCTACACACCCCGAGGGTCCCTCTCTCGGTGATCTGCCCAAGCCTCGGTTCAACAAGGACGGCCTGGGGTACACGAAGGACTTCGACCTCTCCTTCGTCAAGGAGATGTACGACGCACTCCAGACCGAACGGATCAGGCTGACCGGCCAGGCCAAGCGACTCGAGGACGAGGCGCACCAGTTGGTCGAGGAAGCCGAGATGGGCGACGTCCAGTTCGATGACGAGGGCGGCGAGGGAGACACCATGATCGTCGAGCGCGAGCGTGACCTGGCGCTCAGTGCCCAAGCCAGAGAAGCGGTCGTCGAGATCGACGACGCGCTGGAGCGCATCAAGCGGGGCACGTACGGGTACTCGGTGATGTCCGGTCGGCCGCTGCCCCGCGAACGACTCGAGGCGATCCCTTGGGCGACCGTGCTGGTCGAGGAGAAGGTCGGAGGGATCGGCCGACGATGATTACGGCATCCCGCGCCGCGCGGGTGGCTACCGGTGGCAGCCGGCGTTGTCGTGGCTGATCAGCTCACCAAGCAATGGGCGGTCGACAACCTCGCCGATCGAGACATCGACGTGTTCTGGACCCTTCGGTTCCATCTCTCGTTCAACACCGGTATGGCGTTCAGCCGTGGCCAGAGCTGGGGGCCGGTGATCGGTGTGGTCGCCCTGCTCGTGATCGTCGTGCTCCTGCTCAGTTTGCGGCGCCAGCCCGGCCGGCTGACCAACATCTCGATCGGGTTGATCGTCGGCGGGGCCATCGGCAACGTCCTCGATCGTCTGTTCCGTTCACCGGGTTGGTTGCGGGGTGGTGTCGTCGATTTCATCGATTTCCAGTGGTTCCCGATCTTCAACATTGCGGACATGGCGATCACCATCGGAGGCGGGCTGCTGGTGTTCGCCTCGTGGTCCGCCGGCCGTCACCAAGCGAATGTCGATCACGACCGGCCGGTGTCCGGAAACATGTCGACATGATCGTCGAGATCGTGCCGGCGGCGCTCGCCGGTGAGCGACTCGACCGGATCGTCGCTTTCATGCTCGATGTCAGCCGGTCGGCGGCGGCGGCGGTGATCGACGCCGGCGGCGTATCGGTCGACGGTGAGCTCGCATCGACCGGCAAGGTACGCCTGACAGAGGGCCAGCAGGTCGCCGCCGATCCGGCCGCGCTTCCGGTCGAGCAACCGCCGCAGGCCGACGACACCATCGAATTCGGCGTCATCCACGAGGACGATCACATCATCGTCGTCGACAAGCCGGCAGGGCTGGTCGTCCATCCGGGCGCAGGCAACACCGAGGGCACACTCGTCAATGCGCTGCTGGCGCGATATCCGGAGATCGCCGACGTCGGTGAGCGGATCCGACCTGGCATCGTGCATCGGCTCGATGCCGGGAGTTCTGGACTGCTCGTCGTCGCACGGACTCAGGAGGCTGCCGATCTCTTGATGGCGCAGTTCGCGTCGCATCATGCCAAGCGGTCGTATCTGGCGCTCGTCTGGGGACATCCCGATGCACCGCACGGTGTCATCGATGCCCCTATCGGCCGTTCGCGGCGCGATCCGCTGCGGATGGCGATCGTCGCCGATGGGCGGAGGTCACGCACCGAATATCGGGTGCTCGACCGCTTCGATCGCCCCGCTGAGCTGGCGCTGTTGCGGTGCGACCTGGAAACCGGTCGGACCCATCAGATCCGGGTGCATCTCAGCTCGATCAACCATCCGCTCGTCGGCGATCCGGTCTACGGGCAGCGGCGACCCAAACTGCAACTCGACCGACCATTCCTGCATGCCGCCGAACTCGCTTTCGACCACCCCGCGACCGGGGAAACTGTGGCGTTTCGCAGTGAGCTCGCTGCCGATCTGGCGGCGAGACTCGCGACCTTGCATCGCGTCGAGCCCGACGGGTGAGAGCGCCCCGTGCGAAGGCCGAGGCGTCAGCCGGTCGTGCCGGGTGGCCAGGGGGCCTCGCCGCGGGCGACATTGGCGATCGAGGCCAGCGTGAAACCCTCGAGATGGGTGCGCATGACCTCCCCGGCCTGCTTCCAGATCGCCAACAGCACACATTGACCTTCGTGATCGCAGGCGCCGTCTGCGTGGGGCTCTCCGAAGTCGCCCAGCGTGATCGGACCGTCGACTGCAGAGATGATCTCGGAGAGCCTGATCTCGTCGGCCGGCCGAGCGAGTACGTAGCCACCGCCGACGCCGCGTTTGGAACGAACCAGCCCGGCGCCTTTCAGAGCGAGCAGGATCTGTTCGAGATAGGGCTGTGGCAGGGCGGTGCGCTCGGCGATATCGCGCACGGAGGTCGGTCCGGTCTCCTCGGTGCGCAGTGCCAGGGAGAGCAAGGCCCGACACGCATAATCGCCTCTCGTCGACACTCGCACGGGCCCAGCGTAGGGCGTCGGGCAGGCCGGTGGCGCATCTCCGATCGGCTCGGGTCCGTACGGTGGCGCCGGTTCGCTTGGCCGAAACCGCCTGAAGGTGATGGACTGGAGAGCGCGTGAGCGATTCGATCGAACGACCCATCCTCCCCGACTACGCGGGGGCCAACGTGCGCGGGATCGTTCCTGCGCTGCTCGGCCCCGGGTCGTGGAACAGCTCATTGCCCGCTTGGATGCCCGAGGTGGTCGCTTCGGCCAAGCAAGCCGTGCTGCTCGTGCTCGACGGGCTGGGCTGGGATCAGCTCCAGGAGCGACGTCACATCGCCCCGACGATCGCCTCGCTGGCCGGCGGACCGATCACGACCGTCGCTCCCACGACCACCGCCACCGCGCTCGAGTTCGATCACCACCGGTCTCACCCCGGGCGAGCACGGTCTGATCGGGTACCGGGTCGTATTGGGGGGCGAGGTGGTCAATCTCCTGCAATGGGCGGCGGCCGGGCAGGATCGTCGCCGGTCACAGCCGCCCCGGGACATCCAGCGCTACCCGGCGTTCATGGGCGAGGCGGTTCCGGTCGTGATGCCCAACGAGTTGGGCCGCACAGCATTCACCGAAGGGCACCTACGCGGCTCGCGAGCTGTGGGCTACCGCTCGACGTCGTCGCTGCCGATCGTGGTGCGCGACGAGATCCAGGCGGGGGAGCGCTTCGTGTACGCCTACTATGGCGGAGTCGACAAGATCGCCCACGAACGTGGATTCGGTGACTTCTACGACGCCGAACTCCGCACGGCGGATCGGCTGGTCGCCGACCTGCTCGATCTGCTGCCCGCCGGCGTGGTGCTGCTCGTGACGGCTGATCACGGCCAGGTGCAGGTCGGCGACAACATCATCACTCCCTCGGCAGAGCTCTTGTCGTTGGTGACGCTCCAGTCCGGCGAGGGCCGGTTCCGATGGCTGCACGCCCGTCGGGGGGCCCGTGATGACTTGTATGAGGCGGCCTCCGCGGAGTTCGGCGACACCGCTTGGGTCATGCGACGAGACGAGATCATCGCCGAGGGTTGGTTCGGTGCGTCCGTGCCGCTACCGATCGCCAACCGGTTGGGCGACATCGCCATCGTGGCCCGCGAGCCCGTCAGCTACCACGACCCGTTGGATGGGGGCCCGTTCGAACTGATCTGTCGACATGGTTCGATGACCTCCGCCGAGATCTTCGTCCCACTCGTCGCAGGAATGCGCGAGTGATCGCTAGGTTGCAGCAACCGGAGGATCACCCACATGACTGACACGAACGACTCGATGAGCGAACAATCCGAAACCGATACGCCGGAGTTCGTGGATGGGTCACCCGTCCGACCCCACGGCGAGCACGTCGAGCACGGCGAACTCATCGAGCCGCCGAGCGAAGCACACGTCGAACATGGATCGGTCACCGAGCCGGCGAAGGTGATGCGTATCGGCTCGATGGTGAAGCAGTTGCTCGAGGAGGTCCGCCAGGCTCCACTCGACGAGCGCAGTCGTGAGCGGTTGGCCGAGATCTACGAACGATCGGTCACCGAATTGGCCGAAGCGCTGTCGCCGGACCTGCAAGAGGAACTCCGCTCGCTCGCCCTGCCCTTCGAGGACGATACCGTCCCGAGCGATGGGGAGCTGCGTGTTGCCCAGGCGCAACTGGTCGGTTGGCTCGAAGGGCTGTTCCATGGCATCCAAGCGACCCTGTTCGCCCAACAGATCGCTGCTCGACAGCAGCTGGAGCAGATGCGTCAGCTCCCACAGGGCGAGCCGGGCCATCAACCGATCGCGGAGCGCCCTGGCACCTACCTGTGACGCCACCCGTCCGCCGTGGGCGGTGTCGATCCGATCTCGCTGGTCGGGTTCGACACGAGTCGGGGGCCCGGATCCGAGATGAACCCGTCGTCTGGCGGGCCCTTCGTCGCCACCGACCGACTCTGGTAGGTTCGCGAACCACGCTCATGTGATTCGTCCACCGAAACCACCTCGAACCCACCGCCTCTGTGACCGCCGACTCATTCTCCCACCTCCACGTCCACACCGAGTTCTCCATGCTCGACGGAGCGGCGCGCCTCGACGAAATGGTCGCGAAGGCGGTCGCCGATGGCCAGCCGGCGATCGGAATGACGGATCACGGCAACATGTACGGCACGCTCGAGTTCTACAAGGAGTGCCGCAAGCAGGGGATCAAGCCGATCATCGGCACCGAGGCCTACATGGCCCACGACCACAGGTCGGAGCGGCCTGCTCGCAGAGGCCGCGTGGACGACTCCGGTGGCGACACCGAGGGCGGCAGGAAGCTGTACTACCACCTCACCTTGCTGGCCGAGAACGAGGTGGGGTATCGCAATCTGATCCAACTCTCGAGCCTCGCGTTCTTGGAGGGCTACTACTACAAGCCGCGTATGGATTGGGAGCTGCTCGAGAAGTATTCGGACGGTCTGATCGCCACCACGGGATGCCTGGGCGGCCACGTGCTCCAATCGCTGCTCAACGGAGACGACAAAGGTGCGCTCGACAAGGCCGGTCGGTTGCAGGAGATCTTCGGCAAGGACAATCTGTTCGTCGAGTTGCAGGACCACGGCATCGCCGCCCAGCACGAGACCAACCCGAAGCTCGTCGAGATCGCCACGAAGATCGGTGCGCCGCTGCTGGCCACGAACGATTCGCACTACACCCATCGCGAGGACCACGAGGCGCACGACGCCTTGCTGTGTGTGCAGACGGGTGCCTTGATCTCCGATCCGAAGCGGTTCAAGTTCGAGGGCCACGAGCACTATCTCAAGTCCGCCCAGGAGATGCGCTACCTGTTTCGTGAGCTGCCCGAGGCCTGCGACAACAGCCTCTGGATCGCCGAGCGTGCCGATCTCGACATCACGTTCGGCGACGCACTGTTGCCGAACTTCCCACTGCCCGCAGGATTCGGCACCGACAAGGAATACCTCGATCACCTCACGTGGGAGGGAGCCAAGAAGCGGTGGGGGGCCGATCTGCCGCCGAGCGTGGTCGAACGTGTCGCCTACGAGCTCAAGACCATCAACGACATGGGCTTCGCCTCGTATTTCCTGATCACCTGGGACCTGATCCGCTACGCGCGCGAGGCCGGGATTCGCGTCGGTCCGGGCCGCGGCTCGGCGGCCGGCTGCGCCGTCGCCTATTGCCTCTGGATCACCGATCTCGACCCGATCAAATACGACCTGCTGTTCGAGCGCTTCCTCAACCCCAGTCGGATCTCGATGCCCGACATCGACATGGACTTCGACTCGCGGTACCGCGATCAGATGATCAGATACGCCGCCGACGCCTACGGCCGTGATCACGTCGCCCAGATCATCACGTTCGGCACGATCAAGGCCCGCAATGCCGTGCGCGACGCTGCCCGTGTGCTCGGCTACCCGTACAGCGTCGGCGACAAGGTCGCCAAGGCGATGCCGCCGCTGGTGATGGGCCGAGACACCCCGCTCAAGTACTGCTTCGAGCACAGCGAGAAGTACGCCGACGGCTACAAGGCCGCCAGCGATCTGCGAGCGATGTACGACGCCGACACCGATGTGAAGAAGGTGGTCGACGTCGCGAAGGGCCTCGAAGGCCTGAAACGTTCGGACGGTATCCACGCCGCAGCCGTGGTGATCACCAAGGAACCCGTCACGCATTACCTGCCGATCCAACGCAAGCCGGAGTCGGGCCAGGACCCGGCGGACGCCCCCGTCGTCACCCAGTACGAGATGCACGGCGTCGAAGAGCTCGGTTTGCTCAAGATGGACTTCCTCGGGTTGCGCAACCTCGACGTCATCACGGACACCCAGGCGATGGTGCAGGCGTCCCGCGATCGTGACTTCGAGATCGACAAGGTGTCCTTGGCCGACCAGCAGACGTTCGATCTGCTGAGTCGCGGTGACACGCTCGGGGTGTTCCAGCTCGAGTCGCCACCCATGCGACAGCTCCTGCGGGCGATGGCGCCCAACAGCTTCGACGATGTCGCGGCGCTGATCGCCCTGTATCGGCCGGGTCCGATGAGCGCCAACATGCACTACGACTACGCCGACCGCAAGAACGGCCGTAAACCCGTCGAGTATTTCCATGAAGACGCCAGGGCGGTCCTGGACGACACCTATGGCCTGATGATCTATCAGGAGAGCGTGATGCGAGTGGCGCAGAAGTTCGCCGGCTACTCGCTGGCCGAAGCCGACAACCTTCGAAAGGCGATGGGCAAGAAGGTGCGCGAGGTGATGGCCGAGGCGCGCGACGGGTTCGAGGCCGGAGTGGAACGCACCGGCTACGGCACCGAACTCGGCAAGCAGCTGTTCGACATCATCGAGAGGTTCGCCGACTACGCATTCGGCAAGAGCCACAGCTACGGCTATGGGCTGATCACTTACCAGACCGCCTATCTCAAAGCCCACTACCCGGTCGAGTACTTCGCCTGCCTGCTCACGAGCGTCAAGAGCAACCTCGACAAGGCGGCGGTCTACCTCAGCGACTGCAGATCCGGGGGCATCAAGGTGCTCACGCCCGACATCAACCGTTCGGTGATGAACTTCGATGCGCTCCCGGCCGACCGTGTGCCCGCCGACGTGTCGCTGGCCGTCGGAAGCCCGGGAGCGATCACGTTCGGCCTGTCCGCGGTCCGCAACGTCGGCGAGGGACTCGTCGAACTGCTGCTCGCCGAGCGGGTCGAGAACGGTGAGTACGAGACCTTCTACGACTTCGCGGAGCGTGTGCCCGAACCGGTGCTCAACAAGCGGACCGTCGAGTCGTTGATCAAGGCGGGAGCATTCGACCGGCTGGGCATCCGCGGCGCGGACTGCTCGCTTCGTTCGAGCAGATCCTCGACACCACGATCGAACGGCGGCGCGAGCGCGATCGGGGTGTCATGAGCCTGTTCGGCGACTGGGGTGAGGCCGACCAGCAGGTCGATCGACGGCGGTGTCCCGGGCTTCGACGAGCGGATCCCGATTCCCGACATCGAATTCGACAAGAGCGACAAATTGAAGGCCGAGAAGGAGATGTTGGGGCTCTACGTGTCAGACCACCCGCTGTTCGGCGTCGAGTCTGCCCTCAAGCGGCAGGTCGAGCACGCTCTCGTCGATCTGACCGAGATGGAGGACGGCGCCCAGGTGAAAGTGGGTGGCGTGATCACGAATCTGGCGCGCAAGTTCACCAAGAAGGGTGACCAGATGGCGGTGTTCGTCCTCGAAGACCTCGAGGCGTCGATCGAGGTGACCGTGTTCCCGCGGACACTCGTCGAGCAGGGCCACAAGCTCGAAGACGACATCATCGTGGCGGTGAAAGGCCGCTTGGACAAGCGCGAACGAGTCGCGGTTCGGTCTCATCGCCCAGGACATCCAAGTGCTCGCCGGGCTCGGAGACGGCCCAGCGCCTCCGATGCGGCTGGTATTGCCCAGCCATACGCTCGACGAGCTCAAGATCCAACGACTCAAGCGGATTCTGCGGGATCATCCCGGTGACTCCGTGGTCCAGGTCGACATCGGCCAGGGCAAGGTGTTGCGCCTGGCAGATGAGTTCAGGGTCGACATCGATCGCGCCGTGGGTGAGCTCCGCATGGCGTTCGGTCACGACGCTGTAGCGCTGTGACGGGCTGACGAGTCGGTGGTCACGCAAAGCGTCCGAGTCGCCGGTTTGTGAAACCTGACGATTTCGGTGGCACAATGGTGGTCCGAAATCGTCCGGGAGAAGGGGACATGCCGCTCGTAGTTGCCACCAATGATGCCATCGCGTTGACAGACTCGGATCTGGATGAGATGGCCTCGATCGAGGGTGCCTTCGACATCGGCGCGCTCTCCAAGGCGAAGGAAGACTGGGTGCTCATCACGACCGCCCGGATCGACGACAAATTGCAGGGTTTCATGTTCTCCACGCTCGAACGCATCGGCGGCACGCCGTGTGTGCTGATCGGCATGTTGAGCGTGCGCCGCAACTCGCGCCGTGACACCGTGTTGCGGGGCCTGATGGGTGAGGCCTATCACCGTGCCCTGATGGCATTTCCCGACGAGGACGTGGTCTTCGGCTCGCGCTTCGTCGGTGCCGACGGGCTCGAAGCCTTCGACAAGCTCGACGAGGTCACGCCGTCGCCCGGTGTTCGTGCCGTCGGTGAGGAGCGGGCATGGGGGCGGCGTCTCGCCAAGCGATTCGGCGTCGATGCGAAGTACGAGGCGCAGACCTTCGTCGCCAAGAACGGACAGTCGGGGTTCCTCGATTTCGAGTCGTCGAAGCCCGAGAAGCTCGACCCTGATGTGGTCAAGATGCTGGGAGTCGTCAACCAGGCTGCCGGAGACGTGATGGTGGCGTACGGCTGGACGATGGCCGAAGACCTCGTCAAGCTCGGCCGCCGCTGATCGCCACTGTCGTGGCGCAACGGGCAGTGCTCACCTCGTGAGTGAGTTCGCCGAGGTCGTCCGTCGGCGGCGGATGACGCGATCGTTCTCCGACCGGCCGCTGGCCGGTGGGCAGCTCGATGACCTCGTACGCCTCGCCGCTCGAGCCCCGAGTGCCGGGAAGTCGCAGGGCTGGCACCTCGTGGCTCTGGAAGGTGGCGAGACGGCGCGGTTCTGGGACATCACGTTGCCGCCGCAGCGGCGGGCGGGGTTCCGATGGCAAGGTCTCTTGAACGCTCCGGCGATACTGCTGCCGCTCGCCGACCCTGCTGCCTACGTCGACCGCTATTCCGAACCGGACAAGATCGCGTCCGGCCTCGGCGCCGGACCGGGTGCCTGGCCTGCTCCGTACTGGACGATCGATGCGTCGATGTCGGTCATGACACTGTTGCTGGGGGCAGAGGACGTCGGCTTGGGCGCCCTGTTCTTCGGCATCTTCGACCACGAAGGCGAGCTGCGCGAGGAGTTGGGCCTACCCCCACAACTCGAGCTGCTCGGAGCGATCGCGCTCGGTCACCGAGCTGACGACGGCCACGATCCCGATCGAGCAGGACGCAGCGCCGGACGGCCGACACGTCCGCCCGATCAGATCGTTCACCGCGGTCGTTGGTAGGTGTCGGCGGGACGACCGGTGAGCTGTTCGTAGAGTGCTCCGGGGGTAGTCACCGGGGCTTCACACACGTAGTCGCGACACACGTAGGCCCGGCCCGCTGACCGGCTCTCCCACAGTGGCGATTCGTAGGGCTCGCCCCACGCCACGACGACGTCGGGGCGACACAGCTGCAGAGCGACGCGGACGAGTTCGGGAGCGTCGCCGACGATCGCCACCTCGGTGATACCCCGATGGCGGATCTCGATCGCCATGAGAGCGTTCGAGACCGCTCCCGGGGCCTGTTCGATCACGGCACCCACGAGTTGCAGGATGCGATCGGCATGGTTGCGATATCGCATCTCGCCGGTGAGTGCTGCGAGTCGCATGAGGGCATGCGCGGCGGTCGAGTTGGCCGATGGCGTGGCGTTGTCGAGCAGATCCTTCTGCCTGACCACGAGCGCCTCGGCATCGTCCGCCGTGGTGTACAAGCCACCCTGCTCCGGATCCCAGTAGTGGTCGAGCATCGTGTCGGCGGTCGCACGTGCAGCCGCGATCCAACGTGCCTGGCCGGTGAGTTCGCCGAGCCGGATGAATGCCTCGATCAACGCTGCGTGATCGGCGGCGAGTGCATCGTGCCGCGCCCGCGGTTCGCCATCGACCTGCCACGAACGACGCCAACGCCCGTCCGGCCGCGGCGTAGTTCGCGGATCAGGAACTCGCCGTTCGCCACGGCTGCGGCCTTCCAGTCGTCGCGCCCGAGCGCCGCCGCAGCATCGGCCAGGGCATACAGGAACAGAGCGTTCCACTCGGTGAGCACCTTGTCGTCCAGACCGGGATGTCGGCGCAGAGACCTCGCCTCGAGCATGCGCACGCGGGTCTCCTCGATGGCGGCAGGGCGCGCCAACTGGCCGCGGTGCGCCATCCGGTTGGGGATCGAGCGACCCTCGAAGTTGCCTTCGTGCGTGATTCCGAACCAGTCCAGCACCGCCTGTACCGTGGTCGCGTCCGCTCCGTTGAGGGCCTCGCGGACCTCGCCGATGGTCCAGGTGTGGAACAGGCCCTCGACGCCACGGCCATCCTCGTCGGGCGAATCCGCGTCCTCGGCCGAGTAGAAACCGCCGTCGGCGTGTCGGAGCTCGCGCAACACGTAGCCGATGGTCTCCTCGACCACCTGGCGGTACTGGGGGCGACCGAGCACCGTGTATGCCTGGCGGTACACCCGCACGAGCAGGGCCTGGTCGTAGAGCATCTTCTCGAAGTGGGGGACCAACCACTCACGATCGACGGAATACCGGGCGAATCCTCCGCCGAGGTGATCGTAGATGCCTCCGGAAGCCATGGCGTCGAGCGAGGTGGTGACCACCCGCGCCGCGTCCTGCGATCCAGTCGTCATGAATGCCCGCAACGTCAGTTCCAGATGATGCGTCGAGGGAAATTTCGGTGCCGTGCCGAACCCACCCCAATCCGGATCGAAAGCACCGGCGATCTTGGCCAACGTCGCATTGACGACCTCGAGCCCCGGCACGTCGTCCTTCGGTCTCGTTTCGGCGCTCTTGTTGACGGCGTCGACCAGTGCGACCGCGTTCTTGTCGAGGTCGGCCCTTCGGTGGCGCCATGCGTCGTCGAGTGCATCGAGCACTTTCAGGAAGCTCTCCCTGGGGAAGTACGTCCCACCCCAGAACGGGCGGCCATCGGCGTCGATCGCGACCGTCATCGGCCACCCGCCACGACCGGTCAAGGCCTGAACGGCATCCATGTAGACGGCATCGACATCGGGCCGCTCTTCGCGGTCGACCTTGACGTTGACGAACTTGGCGTTCATCGAGTCGGCGACCTGCTGGTCCTCGAACGATTCGTGCGCCATCACATGACACCAGTGGCAGGCCGAGTACCCGACGGACAGCAGGATCGGCACATCGCGTTCGCGGGCAGTCTCGAACGCCTCGTCGCCCCACGGGTACCAATCGACGGGGTTTTCACGGTGCTGGCGCAGATACGGCGACGTCTCGTCGGCGAGGCGGTTCACACCCCGACCCTACCGACGGCGCCGAAGACCTTGCATGCCACGCGGTCGTTGTGCGATGCCGGTGTCAGATCGCCGTGGTGTCGTCATCGATCGCTGGCCGCGCGAAGGCGGTCATGCCTGCGCTCGGTCGCGCTGCGATGCTCGGGAGGTGCCGCGCCGAAGACCTTGCATGCCACGCGGTCGTTGTGCGATGCCGGTGTCAGATCGCCGTGGTGTCGTCATCGATCGCTGGCCGCACGAACGCGGTCATGCCGACGCTCGGTTGCGCTGCGATGCTCGGGAGGTGCCGCGCCTCGGTGGGTCAGGCACCGACGGCGTGGTAGCCGCCGTCGACATGGATGATCTCGCCGGTCGTCGCCGGGAACCAGTCACTCAGCAGGGCCACGCACGCCCGAGCCACCGGCTCGGAGTTGTGCACGTCCCAGCCGAGCGGAGCGCGACCGTCCCAGGTGTCCTCGAACAATTTGAAACCCGGGATCGACTTGGCGGCCATCGTCTTGATGGGGCCGGCGGCGACCAGATTGCAGCGAATCTGCCGGGGTCCGAGTTCGCGCGCCATGTACCTCGACAGGCTCTGGAGCGCCGATTTGGCCACGCCCATCCAGTTGTATGCCGGCCAGGCCTGCTGGTTGTCGAAATCGAGGCCGACGAACGAGCCTCCCTCGTCCATCAACGGAGCGAACGCATCCGCGAGCGTCTTCAACGAGTAGGTCGAGATGTGCATCGCGGTGGCGACATCGTCCCATGGTGCGTCGAAGAAGTTGTCGCCGAGGCACGACGCTGGCGCGAACCCGATCGCGTGCAGCACGCCATCGACACGACCCCACTTGGCGGCCACCGCCTCACGGGCCGCGTCGACCTGCTCGGGCACCGTGACGTCGAGTTCGAACACGTCGATCCCGTCGCCGAGCTTGCGAGCGGTGCGCTTGGTCAGGCTCATCGCCCGTCCCGCCCCCGTGAGCACGATGTCGGCGCCCTCCTCCAGTGCGATTCTTCGCCACGCCGAATGCCAGCGAGGCGTCGGTCAGTACGCCGGTGATGACGATCTTCTTGCCCTCGAGTAAAGCCATGTGTGGAACGTAGTCGTCCAGCGAGGTCGTACGGGTGTTGCAGCGGCCTGGGGCGGGGGCAGTGGTGTGTGCAAGGCTTCACCCATGCGCATTGGGATCATCGGAGGTACCGGGCCTGCAGGCACCGGTTTGGCTGCACGGCTTGCGAGCATCGGATACGAAACCGTCCTGGGCTCACGATTGGAGACCCGTGCGAAAGAGATCCGTGACGAGCTCGTCGAGCGATATCCGGAAGTCGGCGATCTCCTCGGTTGCGGCGACAACGCCACTGCTGCGGAGTGCGACCTGATCGTGATCGCCACACCGTGGGACTCGGCGGCCGGGATGGCCCATGACCTGGCCGCTGCACTCGCCGGCAAGGTCGTGATCTCCATGGCCAACGCGCTGATCCGCGCCGGTGGCGAATTCGAGCCGCTGATCCCGCCGCGGGGTAGTGTCGCCGCCCACGTCCAAGCGGCCGCTCCCGGGAGTCACGTCGTGGCGGCGTTCCATCATCTGCCCGCCAAGGAACTCGGGATGATCGGAGAGCCGATCGACTCCGACGTGTTGATCTGCGGTGACGATCCCGGCGCAGTGGAACAGGTGAGCGAGATCATCGCCAAGATTCCCGGCTGTCGGCCGCTCGACGCCGGTGAACTGTCCAACGCCATGGCGATCGAGGCGTTCACTGCGGTCATGCTGCAACTGAACGTCCGCTACAAGACCCGGGTCGCTCCGAAGATGACGGGAATCAAACGCGACCCGCGCGGTTGTTCCCGGGGCATGACTGCCCTGCAGCTCTACGACACTGCGCGCTCTGCGATCGTTCCGTTCGAGCCTGACGAGCACGTGCTGATGTACACGTGCGGAATCACGCCCTACGACGCCACTCACCTGGGACACGCGGCGACGTTCATCTCGTACGACATCCTGCAGCGACACTTGATCGACAAGGGTCACACGGTCCGGTGCGTCCGCAACGTCACCGACGTCGACGACCCGTTGTTCGCGAAGGCGCGAGAGCTCGGCGTGCACTATCTCGACCTCGCAGCAGCCGAGGAAGCACGCTTCGAGCGTGACATGGTGGCCCTCAACGCACTGCCGGTGGCATCGACGCCACGCGCCTCCTCGGCGATCCCCGACATCAGAGGATTCATCGGGATGGTGCTCGATCGGGGCTTCGCCTACCAGGCCGGTGGTTCCGTGTACTTCGACGTGACGAAGTTCGACACGTTCGGTTCGCTCAGCCATTACACCGAGGCCGAGATGATCGAGCTCGCGAAGCAGCGCGGTGGCCAGGTCGACGACCCGAACAAGCGACACCCGCTCGACTTCGTGCTGTGGCACCCCTCTGCGTCGGACGAACCGTCGTGGGACACGATGTGGGGCGCCGGTCGCCCGGGCTGGCACATCGAGTGCAGTGCGCTCGCCCTGCGGGAACTGGGGACCACGATCGACCTTCACGGCGGCGGTGCCGACCTCATCTTCCCCCACCACGAATGCGAGCGGGCGCAGTCGGAAGCGGCAACCGGTGAGCCGTTCGTGAAGCACTGGATGCACACCGCGCTGATCAGCATGGACGGCAAGAAGATGTCCAAGAGTCTCGGCAACCTGGTGTTCGTCGACCGGCTTCGCACCGAGTACGACGCAATGGCGATCAGGCTCGGACTGATCGAGCATCACTATCGCACCGAGTGGGAATGGGACGACGGCTTGATGGACCGCAACGCGGGTCGCCTGTTGGCATGGCGTGCGAGTGCCGAAGGCCGACCGAGCGATCTGCTCGACGAGGTTCGGGAGCGACTCGACGACGATCTCGACTCGCCGGGGGCTGTATCGGCGATCGACACCGCTGCCGCGGCGGGTGAGTCGACGCGGGCGGCGGCCGAGCTGCTCGGTGTCCGTCTCTGACGTTTCGAACGGTCTGTTCACACGAAATCAATCCTCGCCGTGGGTTTCGGCCAGATCGATGGCGTATTGTTCGGGCCATGAGTGATGGGTCCGGAGCGAACAAGCTGCAAGCTCGGACCCGCTCGATCGCTGGTCCGGTCGCGTCCAAGCTGTGGACGATCCATCAGGAGGGGTACGAACGGCTGCCCGCGGACGGGCCGGCGATCCTGTGCCCGAACCACATCAGCTTTCTCGACTCGGCGTTCTTGATGCTGACGGTGCCGCGCAACATCAGCTTCGTCGGCAAGGCCGAGTACATGGACTCCTGGAAGACGAAGTTCCTGTTCCCGGCCCTCGGCATGATCCCGATCGATCGATCGGGCGGCAGCAAGAGCCAGGCCGCGTTGGACGCCGCCGAGCAGGTGCTCCAGCGGGGCGAGCTGTTCGGCATCTTTCCGGAGGGCACCCGCAGCCGTGATGGCACGCTGTACAAAGGGCGCACCGGTGCCGCTCGGCTGGCCACGAAGATCGGGTGTCCGATCTTTCCGGTCGGCATCGTCGGCACCGACATCATCCAACCTTGCGACGCCAAGGTGCCAAAGTTGCGCAAGGAGTGCACGATCACGATCGGTCGCCCGATTCGCCCCGAGCGATACTCGGGCCGGGGCGCCGAGCACACCGCGTGGCGTTCGATGATGGACGAGGTCATGTACGAGATCCGGGAGATGACCGGGCAGACGTACCGCAACGTGTATGCCGGCCAGTCGGATTCGGAGACGGCCACACCGTCGAAGGTCGCTACCGTCGCCGACGGGAACGATTCCACGGGCGAGCGCCAGCTCGTCGGTGCACACTGACCTGTCCGACCAGACGTCGGTGGGAAATGTTCCCGAGAATGCCGGACTCGCCCTCGTAGACTTTTCCGAGTCATGTCGAACATCACCATCTCACTTCCCGACGGATCCGAGCGCGAGCTGCCGGTCGGCGCCACCGCGCTCGATCTGGCGGGCTCGATCGGCAAACGGCTCGCCAAGGCGGCCGTCGCCGCAACGGTTGACGGCAAAGAGTCCGACCTGACCCGCCCGCTGCCGGAGGGCAGCACGGTGGCGATCATCACCGAAGACACCGACGCGGGCCGCCACGTGCTGCGTCATTCGACGGCGCATGTCATGGCCCAAGCGGTGACGCGGCTGTTCCCGGGTGCAAAGTTCTCCATCGGTCCGGCGATCGAGAACGGCTTCTACTACGACTTCGAATTGCCGGACGGCAAGACCTTCAACGACGACGATCTCGTCGCGATCGAATCCGAGATGCGGGCGATCATGAACGCCGATCAGCCGTTCGTGCGGTCGGAGATGTCGATGGACGAGGCCAAGCGGCTGTTCGCCGATCAGCCGTACAAGGTCGAGATCATCGAGCGGGTCGAGGCGGCCGAAGCCGATTCGGACGATTCGGCCGAGGTCGGTGACGGCGGCGTGATCAGCGCCTACCGCAACACCGAATCGTTCGTCGACATGTGCGTCGGTCCGCACGTGCCGAGCACCGGCCGGCTCGGCTACTTCAGACTGCAGCGGGTTTCGGGCGCCGTATTGGCGAGGCAACGAGAAGGGTCCGATGCTGCAGCGCATCTACGGTACGGCCTGGGAGTCGAAGCAGGCGCTCGAAGATCACCTGCACCAGCTCGAGGAAGCGGCCAAACGCGATCATCGCAAGTTGGCGACCGAGCTCGACCTGCTCAGCTTCCCGCACGAACTCGGTGGTGGCCTCGCGGTCTGGCATCCCAAGGGCGCCACCGTGCGCAAGCTGATGGAGGACTACAGCCGTTCGCGCCACGAGCAGGGTGGCTACGAGTTCGTGTTCACGCCACACCTCGCCAACGGCAAGCTGTTCGAGACGTCCGGCCACCTGGCCTGGTACGCGGACGGCATGTACCCGCCGATGGAGATGGACAACGGCACGTACTACATGAAGCCGATGAACTGCCCGATGCATTGCCTGATCTTCAAGAGCCGGCAGCGCAGCTACCGCGAGCTGCCACTGCGCCTGTTCGAACTCGGCAACGTCTACCGCTACGAGCGGGCGGGAACGCTGCACGGATTGCTCCGCATCCGTGGCTTCACGCAAGACGACAGCCACATCTACTGCACGGCGGAGCAGCTCGCGGACGAAATCGCGTCGTTACTCGATTTCGTGTTGTCGGTCTTGCGCGCCTTCGGTTTCGACGACTTCACCTTCAATCTGTCCACGAAGAATCCCGACAAGTACGTCGGAACCGATGAGATCTGGGATCAGGCGACCGAAGCGTTGCGGGAAGCGCTCGACCACCACGGCCTCGAGTACCAGGTGAAAGAGGGCGACGCGGCGTTCTACGGCCCCAAGATCGACATCGATGTTCGCGACGCGATCGGGCGTTCGTGGCAGCTGTCGACCATCCAGGCGGACTTCCAACTGCCCGAGCGGTTCGATCTCGAGTACGTGGGCGCCGACAACGATCGGCATCGCCCGATCATGCTGCACCGCGCCTTGTTCGGTTCGATCGAGCGCTTCTTCGGCGTACTGCTCGAGCACTACGCCGGCAACTTCCCGACCTGGCTGGCGCCGGTGCAAGTGCGGGTCCTGCCGGTTGCGACCGCCCACGAGGAGTACGCCCAGAAGGTCGTCGAGCACCTTGCCGGCGCTGGTGTCCGGGTCGACATGATCGGGGCCAACGATGCGCTGGGCAAGCGCATCCGATCGTCGAAACTCGACAAGCTGCCGTACATCCTCGTGGTCGGTGACGATGACGTGGCGGCCACGACCGTCGGTGTGAATCCCCGTGGCGGCGAGGTCGAACGTGACGTCGGGTTGGCGGACTTCGTCGAGCGGATCACCGATGAGGTCGCCGCCGCCGCCGGCGACCGGGCGCTGACGGCCTGATAGGGCATGCTCGACCGGCTCTGGAACGGATGGCGCTCCGGCTATGTGAACTCGCTCGGGTCAGCGGCGGGCGAACTGGGGGAGCAGTCGGGGGGGAGCGTGTTCACGCGCATCATCGAGTCGGGCTTGTCCGATGAGGAGGCCAACATCGTGCACCGGGGAGAGCGCTGCTTCGCGATCCTCAACGCGTTTCCCTACGGCACCGGTCACGTGCTGGTGCTGCCGTACCGAGAGGTGGCGAGGCTCGAGCAGTTGGACGCCGACGAGACGGCCGAGTTGTGGGCGACGGTCACCGATGCCGTCCGGGCGATCACGGCTGCATATGCGCCGGACGGTCTCAACGTCGGGCTCAACCTCGGAAACGCTGCCGGAGGATCGATCAACGAGCACCTGCACGTTCACGTGTTGCCGCGCTGGGTCGGTGACGGCAACTTCATGACCGCGATCGCGAACACCCGCACCCTGCCGGAGCCGCTCGTCGAGACCGCTGTCAA
Source organism: uncultured Acidimicrobiaceae bacterium (assembly GCA_963699815.1). Lineage (GTDB taxonomy): Bacteria > Actinomycetota > Acidimicrobiia > Acidimicrobiales > Ilumatobacteraceae > Ilumatobacter. Next base: position 170,558 of record CAVOVK010000020.1, read on the forward strand.
GGTGCGCGCCGCGTGGCCGGTCCACTGATCGCCTCCCCGGAGTACGTGGTGCCACACGGTCAGGTACCGGACGGAACGGTCACGAGTAAGATGGCTGGATCATGAACGCCCCCGACCCCGTCGCGTCCGACGATCTCCGTGACGAGCTGCCCGACGATCTCAATCCCGCTGGTTTCGTCGGCGCCTATCGTTTCCCCGACAACTCGCGGCGTCGCATCCCCGGTGTGACCTATCTCGTACTGGCCGTCGTGTGCCTGGTGTCGTACCTCACGTTGAGCGATTCGTCGCCGCTGGTCAACGAGGGGTTCGCTTGGGCTGCACTCCTGTTGGGCGCTGCCGGGCTCCTCGGGATCACCTCCGGGTGGCGGATGCACGTCGACGAGAAGGAGGCTCTGGTCGAGGCCCAACGAGCGATCGGATTCCCGGTCGGGCACGCATCTGCGCAGCAGGTGTGGCACGGTCTTCGCAGTCGGCCGACGTGGCGTGTGCTCTGCTACTCCACCGAGGAACCGCCTCAGCGCCGCGGGCTGGTGCTCGTCGACGCGGTCGACGGTCATGTCATCCAACATCTGGTCGAGGACAACCCGGAGCGCTGGACGGGTTCGTCGTCGCACGCGACGGAGACCTGATGTTCGACGGCAAGTTCCGGGTTCCGGTCGACGCTGCGGTCAAGCCGATCGGTGCTGCGCTTCGCAAGACCAAGATGACCCCCGATCACCTGACGATCGTCGGGCTGGTGGTGGGGGCTGCAGCCGCGGTCGCGGTCGGGGCCGGAAATCTTCGTCTCGGGCTCGTGCTCGTCATCGCTGCCGCGTTGCCCGACCTGCTCGACGGGGCGCTGGCCAAGGCGTCGAACACCTCCAGCCAGCGAGGTGCGTTTTTCGATTCGACGGTGGATCGCATCACCGACGCGTTGCTCTTGGGGGGCATCGCCTACTACTTCGCCACCACCGAGGATCCTCGACTGGCGGTGTTGCCCTTCGCCGTGTCGGCGGTGTCATCGATCGTCTCGTACCAGCGCGCCAAGGCCGAGTCGTTGGGGCTCGACGCCAAGGGCGGCCTGATGGAGCGTGCCGAGCGCATCGTGGTGCTCTGTTTCGGGCTCCTGATCGAGCCCTGGTTCGACGGTGCGCTCGTCTGGATTCTGTGGGGCATGCTGGTGCTGATTTCGATCACCGCGGTGCAACGATTCGTCAAGGTGTGGAAGCAGGCGGAGGTCGCTCCGATCACTCAGGACAGGATCGACCTGCGCCGTAAGCGGCGCGAGTCACGGCGCGGGGCTCGCACCGAACGGCGAAGCACCCGCGTGCCGCTGCGCGAGCGCGTGCCCCGCCGGAAGGACTGAGCCGATGGGCTCGCCGCGATGAATCGGCGCCGAAACAGATTCGACGTCACCGATACCGCAACGTTCGGGGGGTATCGAGCGGCGGCCCTGGCCGCTCGCGGGCTCCCCGGATTCGCTGCCCAGGGGCTGGCCCCTGCGATCGGTTTCGGCGCCAACTTCGCGAGCCCGGACCGACGAGCCATGATCGAACGTCATCTTCGGCGTGCGGATCCGACGATCGGCGGTCTTCGGCTCCGTCGCGCCGTACAGGATGCCTTCGATTCGTATACCCGCTACTGGCTGGAGAGCTTCCGGTTGCCCTACCTGTCGTCCGGAGTGGTCGAGCGCGGTATGCAGGTCGAGGGATATGAGCACGTGACGCGTGCACTCGAGCGGGCGCGGGTGTGATCCTGGCCCTGCCGCACCTGGGAGGATGGGAGTGGGCCGGCCGGTGGCTCGCCGATCGAGGTCACGGGCTGACGGTCGTGGTCGAAGCGATCGAACCGCCGGCGTTGTTCGACTGGTTCGCCCAGTTGCGCAGCAAATTGGGTATGCGGATCGTGCCGCTCGGCCCCAATGCCGGCGGGGAGGTGTTGAGCAGCGCTCAAGCGCAACGACGTCGTGTGTCTGCTCAGCGATCGCGACATTCAACGCACGGGGATCCCGGTCGAGTTCTTCGGAGAGACCACCACGATCCCGGCTGGTCCGGCCACCTTGTCGATTCGGACCGGGGCCCCGATCCTGCCCACCGCCGTGTACTTCACGGATCGCACCGACGGTCACCTCGGCGTCGTTCGCCCCGCGGTCGACATCACCCGCTCCGACGATGGTCTGCGGGCCGACGTGCAACGTGTCAGCCAGTCGCTCGCCGGAGAACTGGAGTACCTCATTCGCAGGGCTCCTCACCAGTGGCACCTCTTCCAGCCCAACTGGCCCTCAGACCCTGGCTACGAGGAAAACCCCAGGTAGACGGCCTGCGTCACCCTTCAGCGATGGCATCGTGACGCGGATATGACGCAATCGCCGCCAACCCGGCGTCCAGCGCACGCCTCGTGATGTCCTCAGAATCTGGCCAGAGGTGCGCGTACGTGTCGAGCGTGGTCGTCGCCGACGAGTGTCCGAGATGGCGCTGTACGGCTTTCACGCTCGCGCCTTGGTCGATTGGCACGGTGGTGAACCGTGCCTGATCGGCACGTGGGGACAGTCGCCAGCCGTCGCCGGGAACGGACCGGACGTGTCTCGGATGGTGCGTCACGTGCGAGCCAGACGAGGCTTGCCCGAACTGTGCACCCGAACTCGTCGAGCGAGCGAGAATGCGCCTCTACCGTTCGAGCGACGGCCTCCACTGGGAGCAGGCGTCCACGGCAGGCGCCGATCTGGGCAACCTGGCCTCGGACGGCACGTCGCTCTACGCCGCCGACTGGTCGAAACCGCAAGTCGCCTTCATGCGATCTACCGATGCGGGGCGCACATGGTCCGAACTGGATCGCGGTAGCCAGTCGGTCAGCACCATCATCGGTGGGCCTGCCGGGCTCGACGCCATCGGCGAGCTCCGGGACGAGGGCATTCCCGACGAGCCCGGACTGCAAGCCTCGATCGAGAAAGACGGCTACATCCTGCAAGTTCTCGGCGATGGAGGCGTGCACGTGATCGACGCCGAAATCGGTGCGATCATGCTCGCCTTCGGACCCGCCGAGCTGGAAGCCGACGAGCCTCCCGAGACGATCATCGAGGAGCAGGTCGACGACTGGTTCACTGTCACATTCCTCGACCCCGACACGCTCGAACCACTGGTCACGATCACCGAGCAAGACCTCAGCGAAGCACTCGGCGAGCCCGGTGGAGCCTCTGCGCCCGAATTCCTCATCGGTTGGTCGGCCGACGGCGAGCACTGGGGCTGGCAGACCGCCACCGAGGCCTTCGGCACCAACGGCCTGATCCAACTGGCGGTGGGCGACGGGGCCGTCGTGGCGACATTCGAAGAGCTCACGGACACCCCGAACGAACCCCCAACCGTTCGAATCTTCGCTGCCCACCCAACGTGAAGCCACCGAGCCCAACTCATCGTCGACGTTTCTCACTGGCCTACCTCCTCGACTCTGCGAACCGAACGAGCGCAAGCAGTGCAATGGATCGGCCCCTCTTGGGCTGAAACGTCGATGTGTTCGACCACGAGCGGCTCTGCAACAACTTCGAGGCGCAAGTGAAGCCTGGCGACGGGGGGCCGCGATCGCATCGGGCAATCGCGCAGATAATCTCACTCGCCCGACTGCTCGACGACGCCAACAACCTCGGCTGCCCGCTCAACTGAGTTGAAGCTCAAGTGACTGGTTGCTACACCGAGCGTCTTTGACAGTCACACACCTCTGACAGATCGGGAACAACGACTGGATCGGCCGCTCCGCACGCTCCCGCGATGGGGCCACCCCAATCTGCCTCTACCGAGTGCCCCATGATCCCGGGTTACGGTGGCCGCGAGATCGCCACCTATCGCTGCCGGGTAGGTGTCACGTTATGAACCGTCCCTGATCGGCACATGGGTCACGGTCCCCGCCGTTCGTCATCGGAGCGTTATGGGGCGGGCTGAAGGCCTTCGGAGCGGCCACAATGCGCCGGTTCCCGAGTGCTGTTGATCGTCAACCACCCGGACATTTCCGGGCGGCTTGACTGTCCTCGATGTATCACCGGTGATACATTGAGGGTCATGGCTGATGTGTCGATTCGAGAGCTACGCAACCACGGCGGTGAGGTCGTTGATCGCGTGGCCCGTGGTGAACGCGTGACGGTGACGCGCCGCGGCAAGCAGGTAGCCGAACTCCGTCCCCTGCGCTCGAGCGCGGTGCCCATCGCAGAGCTGATGCGTCGGCGCGCCCACCTTCCTCTGGTTGACCCTGACGAGCTGCGCCGCGATCTCGATTCCGTGATCGACGCATCATTGTGAACAAGCCCGGCGTTCTCGACACGAGCACGCTGATCCTTCTCGGACGGATCACGGCAATCGATGCTCTGCCCGACGCAGCATTCATCACCGCGGTGACCCTGGCGGAGCTGTCTGTCGGCCCGCTCGTGGCCACGACCGACGAAGACCGTGTCGCACGCCAAGCCCATCTCCAGGCCGCCGAAGCAGACTTCGATCCACTTCCTTTCGACGCTGCGGCCGCGAGAGCGTTCGGCGGTGTCGCGGCGTCGTTGAGGCGCAGCGGCCGCAAAGCAACAGCGCGGGCCTACGACGCGATGATCGCTGCGACTGCAGTCGCAGCCGAGCTACCGGTGTACACCTGCAATCCGAGCGACTTCATCGGAATCGATGGGCTCGAGGTCGTAGAAGTACCCCATCCCGATCACGACTGACCGCTCGCGATTGTGGGCGAGCGATACCGAGTACTCGACATCTGCATATCTGCCGGCAGTGCGGTGCAGGTCGGCCAAGTTGGGCTGAGCGAAATGTGCGGCCCAGTGCAAACGCTCGGGAACACCGTCGCCCAACGAGACCTTCTGTCCAGAGAACGTCTCGTTCGTGCTGGCAAAACGAGCTACACCGACCGTGGCGACTCCAGATACGTGCCGGTCAACGGCACCCGATATCAGCGCACGTAAACCCGCTCTGGCCGTCGATCGGCGCGCTGCATCGCGGCCCAAGCGGCACACTGCATAATCGACCGCCAACGCCGAACCGGCAACTGTCGGTGATCGCGCTACGTGCGGCACGTCAACGAGTCCGGCCTGACCGAATTGGCCGGCCTGACCCTGCCACCCGCCGCGGTGGCCGTCGCGATCAGCCTGCCTATCATCATCGTGGCGGCACACGTACAACTCCTCCGACGGCTCGACCTCCGACCCCAAGACCATTCCGACGCAGAGCGGGTACCGAAGGCGACGAACGAAGACTCATGAGACTGACAAGGATCGAGACCGGGATGCTGGTGGCGATCGCTATCGGCAGCTGCGTTCATGCGATCTTCGTGCGGCCTCGGATCAGTCGCTGGGGTGCGACGCGTCGAGGAAGTCGAGAAGCGACTTCCGGGCGACGAGCTCGAAAGTCCGCTCGGATATCGACCGACCTCGACGCGAGCGATCACGATTGACGCCCCGCCCGATGACGTCTGGCCCTGGCTCGTGCAGATGGGGTCGGGACGAGCCGGCTTCTACAGCCACGACTGGATCGAACGTCTGCTGTTCGTCACCTACGGCGAAGGCCACTCGGCAACCAGGATCCACCCCGAATGGCAGGAGCTGCAAGTGGGAGATCGCGTGCCCTACTCGCGTTTCAACACGTTGCCGGTCAGGATGGTCGATCCGCCGCACTGCCTCGTTGCCGGCGAGTGGTTGGTGCTCGAACCCACCGATGACTGGCGCCGAACTCGCCTGATCGCCAGAACTCGTGGTGGCTGGCTCGAGCCGCTCGTCCTCAAGGTGCCCCTGGTCGGGTGGCTGTTCTGGCCGATTGCCGCGCTCGTCGACCGTGGGCCGCTCGAGTTGCTCCATCACTACATGGAGTCCGAGATGCTCAAGGGCGTCAAACAACGCGTCGAGCAGCAGCAAGCGGTCCCTGCCGTCTGAGGGTTGCGGTCCCCCGACCAGGACCGACTGCTCGAGCAGGTCCGAGACAGATACTGCCAGATGGCCCGCTGTCGCGAGTTCCGCAGTGGCCGCGACCGAGCTCGGAGGACCGGACGTGCGCCTGGCCCCGACGAGGTACGGGTACGGCAACAGGCTGCCGGAATCAGTGTTGCGGACCTGCTGGTGACGCAAGGCGTGCATCCAGAACGCACGAAGGCACCGTTCGTGCCGGGCTGGGAGGTGCTCGGCGAGGTCGAAGCCGTCGGATCCGACGTGACCGGCATCGATGTCGGTGACCGTGTTGCAGGCTTGTCGATCCACGGCGGCTGGGCCGAACACGCCATCGTGCCCGCCTCGCTGGTCGTCCCCCGTACCAGGTGCACTCGAAGCGACGTCAGCGGTGTGCCTGGTGATGGACTACATCGTGGCCCACATCCACGAACGCCCACCGTCCGAACTCCTCCGGATCGCATTGCGAGCCGAGCTCGAACGCCAAGACGCGTTCGACGAGACGTCAAGTGACAGCAGTCCCCGGCCGAACCCACCGCTTCCTGAAGACGTGCATCATCGAATCGATCGTCAGCGTGGACGTCGCCCGCCGAGCAGCTGAACTCCTCCGACTCGCTCGTACCGGCTCGGCCGTCGATGCGCTCGTGGTGACGATCGCCGAGCCGGGCGGCACGGTCCTCACGGGCGACCACGAGCCGACATCGAATCTCTTGCAGCTCACACTGTTCGCGCCACCGTGGACGTCATCTGACACCGCTCCGCGCCTGCCCCGAGCGGTAACGCGCACACCTCGGCCCCATTTCCCAGGGGCAAGTCGGCGCGTCGGCCGACGACCGTGATTACGCGTGGGGTGCCCGAGGTCCAAGGCCACTGCATCGCGCATGATGCGGCGCGGGCGAGAGCGTTTCGCGACGGGATTATCGATCGGGCTCGCCTCGTCGCGACCGATCGATACGTGCCGTACTGAGCCTCTCGGCGACGGTCGACCACTGTGCGATATGCGTGCCTGTGGCCGTGTGCCTTCCTCGCGCAATTTCAGAGCTCGGCGAGCCGGTCGTTGGCCTCCTCGTAGATGCTCTCGATGCTGGCGTGGTCGAGCCTGTCGTGTTCGAGGAGGCCGACCTGGTCGCGGAGCTGACGGAAGATGATCGTTGCGAAGAAGCCGTGTGTGGGCGTGGATGACCTGCGGACTCCTGTCAGCCAGCGGCGCGCTCGATCGCAATCGCCCAACGCCCAGGCCAGCGCAGCGGCCGGGAGGAGAAGATCGGGGAGTGGGTCGTCTCCGCACGCCGGGGCGAGGGACTCGGCTCGGCTCACCATCTCGCGTGGCGCCATCGTTCGATACTCGCACAACGCCCGACGACGCTCCTCGACGAGTCGACTCGGTACGGGAAGCGGCGCGTTGCTCGGTCGGGCGGCATCCGCCATTCGTCAAGCACGGGACCTGACATGCTCGTGGGTATGGAGATTCGACGCGTGGTCACGGGCCACGATGACAACGGCAACTCGGTGTTCGCTTCGGACGAGATGGTGGCGCCGGTCGCTGCGGGCACGTGGGTCATGTGGACGTGCGACGAGACACCGCATTTCCCCGGCGACGGGTCGGGACCGGCTGCGCTGTCCAGCTTTTTCCCGGAGGTCGGAGGCAGTCGTTTCGGGTTCGTCCTCAAGCCACCCGACTCCGCCCCCTTGGCCGATGATCCAGCTGCCGTTCTCCGGGAGGTACAGGAGAAGCTGCCTGGCCTGGTCGAGCACATGGAGCCGGACACACCGGGCATGCACACCAGCGCCACGATGGACTTCGGGATGATCGTTTCGGGTCGCGTCGTGCTCGAACTCGACAACGGAGCCACGAAGGTGCTCGGGCCCGGGACACGATCGTCCAGAACGGGACACGGCACCGGTGGCTGAACCCGTTCGATGAGCCGTGCCTGTGGCTCGGTGCGATGATCGGCGCCAACCACGACGCTCTCTGACGCGACCCAGACCGTCGCGCCACGGCGCACGTCGCGGCTTGAATCGAGACCGTTCGTGCAGTCGGCAAGCGGGTTCTGCTGGGCGCTCAGACCTCCGCGATGGCCTCGATCTCGACCAAGAGCTCGGGGAGGTAGAGGGCCTGCACCCCGATCAACGTCGCTGCGGTCGACACCAGTCCGCGCTCGGCAGCCTGACCGATTCCGGCGAAGAACTCGCCCAGCTTCGCCTCGTCCAAACCCACGACGTAGCCGGTCCACTTGACCACATGCTCCCAGCTCGCTCCCGCTGCCTCGAGCGCGATCCCGAGGTTCTCGAACGCCTTCGCCGTCTGCGATGCGAGGTCGGGACCGACGACCACATGGTCTGTGTCGACACCGATCTGCCCGGCGATGTACACCCGCTTGGTCTCCTGCGCCACGACTACTTGCGTGTAGCCCTCCGGCTCGTGGAGTCCTGCTGGATTGATCTTCTCGATAGCCATGGTCGACCCTACCCCGCAACGGTTCGAGCATCGGCCGAGCTCCGAATCGGCTGGAGCGAACACCATCCCGGCGAGTCCGCCGAGTAAGCGGCTCCAGGACGCCCAGAATCCAACGGTCGGTCCGACCGGTCGGAGGACGTCACCGCACGGGCTGTGATCCCGCTCGATGCCCGGACTGCCCCGAACGCCTGACACCGTGCGCATACCGACGATGGCGAACTCCTCGCGGACCTGCGCGGGAACCGGCAGCTTGATCGTTATCTCGGTGGCTGTCGGTGACCGCTGGCGGTGGTCGCCTGCTACCGGCTGGCGATGGCGACGAAGGTGGCGACGATGTAGGTGGCGTGACGGTCGAGTGATCCTCGACCTCGGTCGTAGCGCATCGTCGTTCTGGGGTCGGCGTGCGACGCGACTTCTTCGACGTCGCGGAGCGGGACGCCGGCGTCGAGCACGGCGGTGATGAAGCTGTGGCGTAGCGAGTGCGGGGTGATCCGCTTGTCGATCCCGGCTGCTTTCGCCAGTCGGCGCACGATCCTCGCTGCGGCGTGTCGGTCGAGTCGCCGAGTGCCGTCGGCGTTCAGGAAGATCGGCACGATCGTTCGTTCACCGATGTAGAGGTCGAGCGATGTCGCCAAAGGACATCCAGCGGAGCACCACATGTGACGTCGTATCAAGGTAACTTGACGGAGTGGATCCGGTGATCGTGCATTCCGCCCGCAAACACCAGATTTCCGACGACGACATGCTGCACGCTTACCGACACCCGATTCGAGTGTTCGACCTCGACGACCTCATCATGCTCGTCGGCGCCGACACCGCCGGCCGGATGCTCGAGATCGGCGTCGCCAAATCCGAAGGCATCGACTTCATCGTCCATGCCATGCCCGCACGGGCCAAGTTCCTGGAGCCATGACCATGCCGCGATCGATCCAAGACATCCTCGACCACGCCGACGAACTCGCCAAGCGGTTCGAGGACTACGACCCCCAGCCCGGCGACGAGCGACCCGTCGAGGAGTACCTGATCCAGCGCGCTGCGATCGCCCGAGCACGCAGCGAGCGTCAGATCGTCGAAGCCGTCACCGCCGCCCGCAGCAAGGGGCTGTCCTGGCAGCGCATCGGTGAACTGCTCGGGACGTCAGCCCAAGCTGCCCAACAGCGCTACGGGCACCTCGTCGAAACAGCCTGACGCACTGCGATTGTCGAGCGCTTCCCCGTCCGCAATGCTCTGCTTGACGTGCC
>CAVOVK010000021.1:0-51288 GCA_963699815.1 uncultured Acidimicrobiaceae bacterium
CCACTGACGTGGTCCCCGACCGTGACCTGCTGATCGCCGTGCTGCTCGCGTTGTCGGGCGAGCTGGTCGCGTTCGCAGTGCTGAGCCGACGGTCCGAGCTGTTCGTGCTCTCGCCCGTCCCAGCATGCGGCGCCTGGCTGCTCTATGCCGCCGACGCCCTCGCCGGCGAAGCGAACTGGTTCACGGTGCCGATCGGTCTCACTCTGCTCGTGATGGTGGGCCTCGTCCGCTGGATCCGTCGCGGACGCGGCGGCGATCCGACCGGGTACGACGTGATCGCGCTCGAGTTCGTCGGCATGAGCTTCCTCGTCTCCTCGGCCCTCGCCAGCACATTGGCCGGTCACTTGTGGAACGGCGTTCTCGCGATCGTGATCGGTGTGCTCATCGCCGGTTGGGGCGCCATGACCCGCGTCCGCTGGCGGGCCGGCTTCGGCGCCGTCAGTGTCGTGCTGGCCACGGTGCTGCTGATCGGAGTACCGCTGTCGAGGTCGGTGACATGGCGGGGGCCGACGCTGTGGGTCACCCTCAGCGTGATCGGTGTCACCGCGATCGTCGTGGCTTCCGTGCTCGAACGCAGCCGCGACCGCGTCGAGCAGATGGTTCAGCGGATCGACCAGATGACCGCCGGTTGGGAGCGATTCCCGCGCTCGCAGGATCGAGGTGGCGACCGACCAGACACAACGAACCCAGAGGTACGAGAGACCGCCGACGAACGTCACTCGGAGTCGGTCGTCGGGTGAGGAACAGGCCGTGAACGTGACAACGCCGACGAGGACAACTCACGATACGACGGAGGCCTACAGCGGTGTGCCCGTCTCGATCATGATGGTGGTCGCGTTGCTGACCGCGGTCACGCTCGAACTCGTCAGATCGACGGGCCCCCTGCTCGAAATCGCCTTCGACGTCAGTGTGTATGCCGCAGCCGGCACTGCGGCCGTCACCTATCTCGGCGCAGCCCTGATGGCTCTGGCCCTGGTCGGCGTGACGCGTCGATCGGGCGGCCCGACGATGCTGCTGGTGGGCGCCATCGCGTTGGCCGCTGCCCGCCTGGTCGCCCAGGGCGTCAGCGGGAACACGAGGTTCGTCGTCGGCCTCGCCACGATCGCTCTGTCGATCGCCGTCTTCACGCTCGGGGTCGCCGTGCTGGCGGGAAGAGAGCGAGGGGGCAGCGCGGCAGCGACAGCGATCGCCTTCGGGGCGGCCCTCGGCGTGGGTATCCAGCTCGCGCTCGGCACCTGGGACGCCTACTGGCGCCACGACCTACTCGGTTGGGGCATCACGGTCGTCGTGCTGATCGGTCTCATCGGCGCCGCTCAACGCGCTCGGAGCGACCGTCGAACCGGCTCAACCCGGCATGTGCGGCGAGTGTGGGTCCTCGGCCCGACCATCGGCCTGATGTGGATGGTGATGGCGAACAGCGGGTTCGCTGCCTCACAATCCGGGCTTCGACTGGCGATCGCCGGCCCCATCGCAGCGATCGGCCTCCTGCTCGCCGGCACGACGATCGCGATCGCCGAACATCACCCCGCGCTCGGCACGCCTTGTCGTCGCCGATGACGCGATGGCTCATCGCGACGGCTCCTGCTGTGGCGATCGCGGGACTGCTGTGGGCCACGGGGCCCGCCGTCCTGGCACTGCTGGTCGTGGCGCAGCTCGCGGCCTTCGCGATCGTCGCCGGAGCGCTCGACACACGTTCGGATCTGCCACCGGCTCCGGTTCGAACCGCGGCGTCGGTGTCACTCGTCGGTCTCGGCGCGATCCTCCTCCACTCATCTTCCAGCTCGACTACGACATCCCGCTCGGCTTCCCGAACGAGCTGGTGATCGTCGCCGCAGCAGTACTGCTGGGTACCGCGTCGGCACGCCGCGGTGATCCGACGCACCACGCGGCGCCGGCCGGGCGACGAGCGGCACGATCGATCCATCCTCGGCCGAAACAGCGCCGCCCTGCTCGCTGGTGCCGGCGCCATGGTGCTGCTCGGGAGCTCACTCTCGATCGGCCGAGCAATTCGCACCGATCCGCATCCCGATCCTGCATCCGGCGACGGCACGCTCACGCTCGTGTCGTGGAACCTGCACTATGGCGTGGACCCCCACGGAAGCGTCGATCTGGAGCGAACCGCCCGTTGGATCGAGGAACAGAACCCCTCGATCGTGACCCTGCAGGAGGTCTCGCGCGGCTGGGTGCTGGGTGGGGGCACCGACATGGCCACCTGGCTGGCCCAGCGGCTCGAGATGGACGTTTTCCACACTCCTGCCGCTGACCGACAGTTCGGAAACGCGGTCCTCACCAATCTGCCGACCGCCGACGTCACCGCCATCGACCTGCCCTACGGGAACGGACCACAAGAGCGCTCGGCGATCTCCGTCGACGTCGTGACACCGCGCGGCCCGTTGCGCGTGACGTCCGTCCACCTCCAGAACAAGAGCCACATCCCGACCCGGCTCGACCAGATCCGGACGCTGCTCGATGCACAAGCCGACGCACCGATCCTGCTCATCGCTGGCGACTTCAACGCCCAACCCGACTCGCCCGAGATCAACACGATGACCGGCGCCGGCCTCGTGAGCGCACAAGACGACTCCGGTGACCCGGCGGCGATGACCGACCCGAGCATCAACCCGGACAAGCGCATCGACTGGGTTTTCGGACGTGGTGTGTCGTTCGCCACCACCGAGGTGCTCACCGAGGCCCTGTCGTCGGATCACCTACCGCTCGTCGTCACCTTCTCGCCCGGATGAGCGCCCGACATCCGCTCAGCTCAGGAGCGGCTTGCTGCCGCTCCACTGTTCATTGCAGGCCGTGCGAGGCACCACCGTCGACGGGGATCGCGGCACCCGTCACGAACTTGGCGCTGTCGGAGCAGAGGAACGCGGCAAAGCGGCCGAAATCGGTCGGCTCGCCCACCGAGCCCACCGGGATACCAGCTGCCACCGACGAGAGATCGGATCCGTACACGGAGTGGAGACGGTCCGTCGCATGCAACCCCGGCTGCAGCGAGTTGACCGTGACTCCGTCGCCGGCAACCTCACGGGCGAGTGTCTTGAGAAAGCCCGTCAGGCCGGCGCGAGCCGTGTTGGAGAGGATCAGTCGGTCGATCGGTTCTCGCACCGAGATCGACGTGATCGCCACGACCCTGCCCCAGCGGCGTTCCTGCATGGCCGGAACCACGGCCTTGCACATCGCCACCGTCGACAGCAGGTTGAGACGAAGCGCCGGCTCGTAGGCATCGAGTTCCGTGTCCCTGAAGTTGCCCGCGGGCGGTCCACCGGCGTTCGCGATCAAGATGTCGATCGGTCCGAGTTCCGATTCGGCCGCAGAGATCATCGCTGCGACGCCTTCGGTCGTGGAGACGTCGGCGACGATCTGGCGTGCACCGCCGGCGATCGTCGTGGCGGCATCGGCCAGGCGCTCTGCCGACCGCGCTGCGATCGCGACCGATGCGCCCTCCGAGGCGAGGGCCCGGGCACACGCGAGACCGAGTCCGCTCGATGCGCCGGTCACCAGCGCTCGACGCCCTTCCAGTCCGAGGTCCACGATGTCAGTCCCTCCACTCGTATTGCACAGCGGCACGATCGGCGACCCGACCGGCGATGAGGTCGGCGATGAAGGCCTGATGCGTCGGGTGATCACGGTACGTGACGTAGTCGTCGGCAGATTCGAAGTCGCCGACCACGACGTAGTCGAAATTGCCGGCATTCACGCCAGCGTCCCACCCGTGGCGATAGCTGCGGATCTCCGGGATCGCGTCGACCAGGCCGTCGAGCCCCTCCGCCACTGCCGCGACGTGATCCGCGTCGACATCGTCTGCCCATTTGAACATCACCACATGTCGGAACATCCGGTCACCGCACGCCTTTCGCTCGCTCGTACGTCAAGACTTCTTCGGCCCAGTTGCCGACCTTCTCGCCGGCGATCCGAGCACGATCGGGCCACGGGGCGGCGAGGTCGACGGGCACACCACGGCTGATCACTGCCCGCAGGTTCGTGCGGTCCTGGAGCACTGTGACATCGGCGGCGGGGTCACCTTCGACGACGAGCACGTCGGCTCGGTAGCCCACGGCAACGACACCGAGCTCCCCTTCGAGGCGCATCGAAACCGCGTTGTTCTTGGTGGCACAGCGAATCGCCTCGACCGGGCTGATGCCCAGCTCGTTGACGAAGATCTCGAGCTCGCGCGCATGCCAGTGACCGTATGGGGTCAACGCGAATCCGCTCTCCGACCCACACAAGAGTGGGACGCCCGCGTCGTAGGCCTCCCGCATCATCGCCGCTGTGGCCTTGATCTCGCCCTGGAAGATGCTCTTCATCCTCATGTTCGCACCCACCCGATCGCCGAAGTCGGCGAGATTGGCGAGAAAGGTGAAGGTCGGGCAGATGGCCGCACCACTGTCGATGACCGCCTGGAGCGCCGGTTCGTCGATGAACGACGCATGCAGGATCACGTCGACCCCGGCCAGTGCAGCGTCACGCGTCGACGACGCGTTGCGACAGTGCGCCGTCACCGGCACGCCGAGCATGTGGGCGGTGTCGCAGACGGCCTTCATCTCGTCGAGCGTCCAGACCTGCAGCTCGCCTTGGCGGGTGGGGATCAGGCCGGTCGCGTGGATCTTGATCCAATCGGCGCCGTTCTTGATCTGCCGTCGCGTCTCGGTGACCATCTCGTCGATCGTGTTGACGACGGCCGCGTAGCCGACCTTGCCCTCATCGGGAATCAGTCGGCCAGCGGTGCCACCGACCGACGTGAGCAACGCCTGTACACCGGTGGCGATGCGCGGGCCCGGAAACGCTCCCGACTCGACGATGTCGCGGATTTCGGGCCCGATGCCCATCACCGTGTCGGGGTCGAGGATCGAGGTGACGCCGGCGCGGAGCAACTTGGGCAGATTGAACACCGTCAGCATCGCCGACGTGACCGGCGGGCGATGGAAGAACAGCTCGTCGTTCGACTGGACATCGTCGAAGGTCATGTGGCAATGCGAGTCGATCAGACCCGGCATGATCGTCGCCCCGGAGGCGTCGATCACCGTGGCACCTTGCGGCACGAGATCACCGATGGTTCCGGCGGGGCCGACCGCGACGATCGCATCGCCGTTGATCACGACGTCCATCTCGGGCACCGGAGCGACCCCGGTACCGTCGATCAGTGCACCGTTGCGGATGTGGAGCGCTGTCGACATCTGCCTCACCTCCTGCCGCCTCCCCGAGTGGGAAGCGTCGTCAGTACTCTAGCGACGTGGCTGGGCCGGCTGTCCACCGGCGTGTCATGCTCGAACCATGAAGCGAGTACTCGTCACGGGAGGGGCGTCGGGAATCGGCGCCGCATGTGCAGACGTTGCCGATCGCGAGGGATGGCTCGTGTTCCGCGCCGACCTGCAGGCCGGCGAGGGGATCCATCACCTCGACGTCACCGACGAGCAGGGTTGGGCGGACTTGATGGCGGAGATCGGCCCGCTCGACGGGTTGATCACGTGTGCCGGGATTCGCACCCGCAGCATGATCGTCGACACCTCGGTCGAAGAATGGGAACGCCACCTCCGCGTCAATGTCACCGGCACGTGGTTGGCGATCCGTTCGTTCCTCCGGGCGATCCCGGCGGGCGACAGCTCGCCGCGAGCGATCGTCACGATCGCCTCCGTGAACGCCACGATCGCGGTGCCCGGGCAGGCGCACTACGTCGCCTCGAAGGGCGCGATCGCCTCGCTGACCCGCGCCGCCGCACTCGAGGGCGCACCGTTGGGTGTCCGCGCGAACTCGATCGCGCCAGGACCGATTCGCACACCCATGGCGGGCGAACGGCTCGACGACCCGGCCCAGGTGCGCTGGCTGACCGGCCGCGTGCCGCTGGGACGAATCGGCGAACCCGAGGAGATGGGTGAACTCGCCGAGTTCCTGCTGTCGGAGCGCGCCTCGTACATCTCCGGAGAGATCATCTACGCCGACGGTGGCTGGGCCGCCAACGCCGTCTGATCGCTCACCCCGAGTCAATCATCGAGATGAGGACCAGGCACGCCGGTAGGACGCGGGATCAAGGTCATCAGCGATTGTGTGACACCGCCGTCGACGTAGATCACCTGGCCGGTGACGTACGACGAGTCGGGTCCGACCAGGAACGCGACCACGTTGGCGATGTCGGCCGGCTCGCCCAAGTCGCCGCAGCGGTACCGACTGCCGGCGCGGATCTCGCGGACGGCCGGATCGTGATACACCTCGTCGGTACCGGGCGTGGGTACGAAGCCCGGACCGACCGCATTGGCGCGCACGCCTGCGGGGCCCCCACTCGACCGCCGTCTGACGGGTGAATGCCAACACCGCTGTCTTCGACGCCGAGTATGCCGCCCACCATCGGGTTCGGAGCATCGGCGGCGATCGGAGACGAGATTGACGATGCTGCCGCCACGATCGAGCATCGTGCGACCGAACGCCTGTGTGCAGTTGAAGGTGCCCCCGAGGTTCACCGCCATCACGCGTGCGAACATCTGCCGGGTCTGCCGACTCGATCGGGCCGAACCGCCAGATGCCGGCGTTGTTGACGAGCACGTCGATCGGGCCGACCTCGGCTGGCGATCCGGTGTACCTCGGCGTGGTCGGCCACGTCGCAGGCGATCACCCCGTCGCCGGCTTCCAGATCGAGACGTACGACGTCGAACCCGTCGGCGGTGAGACGCTCGGAGATGGCAGCGCCGATGCCGCGTCCGGCACCGGTGACGACCGCGACAGGCATTACGATCGCCTCCCGATGGCATACGAAGTGGAACTCGACAACGACGAGTGCGTCAGCTCGGGCAAATGTGTGGCCGCGGCGAACGGGTTCTTCGCGTTCGACGACGACGAGATCGGCATGATCGACCCATCGGCGCAACAGCCGAACGACGACGCGCTCTTGCGCATCGCGCGCCAGTGCCCGAGCGGAGCCATCAAGCTACGACTCGACGGCGAAGAGATCGAGATCTGACCTCGAGCGCACAACACCCTCATCGGTCGAGCCGCAGCAGTCGACGAGCATTGTCGTCATAGGCCTCGACGAAGGGGATCTGGTCGGGTTCGGTGGGGGCATCCCAGCCCGCGAGATTGGTACCGACCACGATCCGCTCACGGCCGACTTTGCGTTCGAGCAGGGCGAGCGAGTCGTCGTCGTGCACGTGGTTGTCGAACCACATACGGCGCATCGTCCCCCGGAAATCGGTGGGGTGCCCACGCGCCCAGGGCCGAGTACGACCCTGGTGTTCGAGACGACCGAGCATGTAGGCGCAGGCTGCCCCCACCGTGCGACAGGCAGACGTCGAGACGCCGGATGGCGGTCGAGCACTCCGCCGTAGATCAGGCATGCCATCGCCAGGGTCTCTTCGAACATGAAGCCGATCGACAGATCGAGGTCGTACTTGCGGATGCGTTCGTCGCGCAACGGACCGTCGATGCCCCACGGAGCGGGATGGATGAAGACAGGAACGTCGAGTTCGACGCAGTCGCCCAGAACGGGTCGAGCCGCTCGTCGTCGAAGTCGATGCCGAAGTCGGTTCCGATGTACGCGCCCACCAGGCCGAGATCGTCGACGGCCCGGCGCAGTTCGATCACCGCCGCGCCGACATCCTGCATCGGGAGCTGAGCGAAGCCACGGAAGCGGTCGGGGTGCCCGCGACGACGTCGGCGAGTCTCGTCGTTGTGCCAGCGGCAGAACCCGGCGGCGACGTCGGCCTCGATGTGGTGGAAGTAGGTGATCGGGTTCGGAGACAGCACCTGGAGATCGATTCCGAGATGGTCGTTCAGTCCGCAAGCGCACGTCGGGGTCCATGAACGGTGAACCCGTGTAGTCGACCCCGTCGAGGACGTAGTTGCCGGCCCGGAACCGGGGCCGTCCCTCCGGACCGACACCGAGTTCGGGGCCGTACTCGCCGGCGCACCCCATCACGCCGGCCAGCACTGTGTGGGCGTGGACATCGATCATGCGATCTCCTCCTGCGTAATCTGAACGGACATGGCTCGACGAGCGAACAGCGCTGTGATGGGCCGTTGGTGCTCGCTGCCGGGTCGATGCTCGACCAGCCCGACGAGATCGTGATCGACGCCGCCGCCGACGCCGGGTTCGACGGGGTGGGTTTGCGGGTGTCTCCGACCATGCGGTCGTCCGATATCGAGACGTCGCGATGCACGCCGCGTCGGCAGGGCTTGATGGTCCACGACACCGAGGTACTATCGCATCGCCGACGGATGCAGCCGGATCCCCGCCCGCTGATCGAGCAGTCGGCGGCCATCGGGCGCCGACCGCGCTGCTCGTCGTGTCCGACCTGCCGGACCGTACGGCGACCGGGAGGCGTCGACGGAACTGACGGAGACGATGCCGAGCAACACGGCGTGCGAGTCGGCCTCGAGTACATGGCCTGGACGAACCCGAGCGCGCCCGTCGACGCGATCGACATCGCCGACGAGACCGGCTGCGTGCTGCTGGTCGACGTGTTGCATCACGTCCGGGTCGGTGCCGGCATCGACGAACTGGACGCGATCGTCGAATCGGGCCGGCTGGGATGGGTGCAGCTGTGCGACGCACCGCTGGCGAGTCCCGCCGGTTCGACACTCGACAGCCTGATCCACGAGGCACGCCATGGCCGGGTGCCACCCGGCCATGGCGAGTTGCCGCTGCGCGAGCTGCTGGCGCGCCTGCCGGCCGACGTGACGATCAGCGTGGAGGTGCAGAGCGACACGTTGCTGGCGATGCAACCGCTCGCCCGGGCCCGATTGCTGCACGACGCGTCCCGATCGGTCCTGGCCGGCTGACTCAACGACCCGAGCAATACCGGGTACCGACCGAAGTACGGCCGGGTGGTCGATTCGTCCATCTCGGGTGGGTCGGCGGGGTCGGGACGCGCCCCGGCGTCGAACAGCACCTGTACCGCCTCGGGCACGAGCCCGAAGAGTGGTCGTCGATGCTCGAGTCCGTCGTCGGAAGAGCAGCCCGGCGGCGAGGTCCTGGCCGATGCAGGCGTGCATGCCCGAACCGAACGACAGGCCGTACGGCGGCGACGCCGTCGGGTGAGGTCGCGGTGCGGGTTGAAGTCGTCGGCATCGTCGCCGAACACACTGGGATCACGGTTCACCGACAGCAGGTCGATGACGACCTTGGCCCCCTTCGGGATGCTGGTGCCCGTCTTCAACTCGATGTCTTCCAGCGCCCAACGCATCGCCGACCGGCGACGACGGCTGGAGCCGAATGGTCTCGTGGGTGCAGCGCTGCACGAACAGCCGATCGGTGTGCACGAGCTCGGCGTCCTCGGGGTGATCCTCGAGCCACTTGAAGATGTTGTGGCTGCACCCGGGTGAACGCGGTCGCCGATGTGTGCGCACCGGCGAGCAGGTAGAAGGCCACCTCGCGGACGATCACGTCGTGCGGCAGGTGCAGAGCATCCTCGTTGGCGAGCAGGACCGACAGCACGTCCTTGGGGAGTTCCTCACCGGCCGTCCATCATCGCCTTGCGGCGCTCGAGCGACGGCGTGATGAACTCGGTGTCGAAATTGTGGAGATCGTCGGCGATCTCCGCCCGCTTGGCATCGCGGTCTCCGGTGTAGTGCGCGAGCGTCGCGCCCTCGATGAACAGCATCAGGTAGTGGTAGAGGTGACGCGTCTCGTCGGGAGTGCCGAGTGGACGGTCGACACCGGCGGTGAACGCCGCGAGGTTCATCATCATGCGGTGGCCGAGGTCGACCAGCTCGGCTCGACCGGCCTCGATGTCGGGGGCGAGCGTCGCTTCGATGATCGGCGGGAACAGTTGACGCTCGTACAGCTCGAACGTCTCGCGGCGGAACAGACGGTTCTCGAGTCGTCGTCGGTCACGATGCTCGGCACCGTGCAGGTTCACCAGGACGTCGGCCATGACCACCTCGCCTGCGTCGTAGAGCGCCTGGCGCAGCTCCTTCTGGCGGTAGACCTCCTTGGCCTCGTCGTAGGTCGGTGATCGTGATCACGTGTCGGCTCGGCTCATGATGTCCCCTCGGTATGTCGTGATGGCGTATGTCGTGATGCTCGATGTCGTGCGGTCAGGCGTTGGTGACTCCGAGACCGAGGCCGCCGTCGACGGTCAGGACGTTTCCCGTGGTCCATTCGGCGCGCGCCAGGTACTCGACGCCTTCGGCGATCTCGGTCACCGTGCCGAGCCGTCCGAGCGCGTGCGCCGGCGCGAGGCTCTCGAGGCGCCGACGAGCGGCGTCGTCGTCGAACAGGCCGGCGCGCTGGTTGATCTCGGTGAACACGCCGCCGGGCCGGATGCACGACACTCGAACGCCCTGTGGACCGAGCTCGGCGGCCAGCACACCGGTCAGCGTCTCGACCGCACCCTTGGTGGCGGCGTACGGCGACGCGCCGGGAAACGCTCGTTGGGAGTGCATCGAACCGATGAAGATCGACCGCACCCCGGCCGCGAGCGAGATCGTCGAGCGCGACCTGGGTGAGCATCATCGCCCCGACCACGTTGGAGTGGAACACGTCGAGCAATGACTGCTCGTCGAGTTCGGCGAGCGGGCCGCGGTACATGTTGCCGGCGTTGTTGACCAGCACGTCGAGGCGACCGTCGCCGTGCTCGACGGCGGCGGCGACCATCGCCGCACGATGGTCGGCGACGGTGACGTCGCCGGACGACCGCCCGACAGGCGTCGCCGATCGAAGTCGCGACCGTCGTCGACCTTGTCGGCCCGCCGACCGGAGATCGTGACACGCGCGCCGGCGGCGCAGAAGTGCCGGGCGATCCCCTCGCCGATCCCGGACCCACCGCCGGTGACCAGCACGGACATCCCCTGGATCGGTCGCATCAGCCGTCCTCCGAGGATCCAGGCGAGCGCCTGCTGCAGCAACCGGGCAGTGCTGTGGATGCCGGATCGATGCGACGTCGTGACCGAACCCGTCGTACACGACACGCCCCTCGCCGAAGCGGTGCGCCCACACGACGGGTTGGTCGTCGTCGTCCTCGCTGCGCCGGGCGACGGCGAGCACCTCGATCTCGTCGCACAGGGCGAGGTCGCCGTAGATCTCGTCCTCCAGCTCGATCATCGGCGGCAAGCCGGACACGACCGGATGATCGGCCACGATGCGCGCCGACACCGGCCCGTACGGCGGATGTGACGACACGCCCCACCGCCAGGCGCCACCGACGACATCGCCCCACTCGGGCCAATCGTCGAAGGAGATCGACGCGGTGTGCATCGCGAGCAGCCCACCGCCACCGCGAACGAACGACGACGAGGGCATCACGGGTCGCGGCCGAGGGCGAGTAGGCGTACTCGTCGCGCCAGCGGTCGTAGGCCTCGCCGATCATCCGCCACCACAGCCCGTCGACCACGAGGGCGTCGAACTCCGCGAGCGCCGCCGCAGCGTCGTCAGGGTCGTCGATGAGGTCCGTCTCGTGGCCCAACCCGGACGACGAGTTCCGGCGAGCGCGGCGCCGGAGGCCGACGAAGTCGTGGGCGTGCGGCGAGCCGCCGGCGAGCACGAGGACCCGGCTCACGTCGCGTGACCCACCGAGTCGACGGCAACGGGGCGCGGAAGGTGGTTGATGACCGAACCGGTGACTCCGCCGTCGACGACGATGTTCTGACCGTGGATGTAGCCCGCTCGATCGGACGCCAAGAACAGCACGACGTCGGCGATGTCGGCGGCCGTGCCGAGCCGACCGAGCGGAACCTTCGACTGGCGAGCCTCGCGGGTGGCCGGATCGGCGTAGATCGGCTCCGACATGCCCGCGTCGATCAGTCCTGGTGCCACGGCGTTGACCCTGATGCCGTGGGGTCCCCATTCGAGCGCCATCTGGCTGGTGAGCAATGCGACGCCCGCCTTCGACGGCCCGTACGCGCCGGCATTCGGACCAGCGGCGACACCGTTCATCGAGGTGACGTTGACGACCGCGCCAGGTCGACCAGCTGCGATCCAGCGCCGAGCGACAGCTCGCGCGACGATGAAGGTGCCGAGCAGATTGACGTCGAGGACGCGACGGAAGTCCTCGACTGAATGATCGACCAGCGGACCGAAGCACACGATGCCCGCGTTGTTCACCACGACGTCGGGCGTGCCGAATTCGTCGAGCACGCGCTCGATCGCTGCCTCGTCGGAGACCGAGGCCACGAACGACGCGACCCCTTCGACCCCGTTGCCCTGCGGCGGGCTCACGACGTCGATCACCCCCACGCGGTAGCCGACCGCCGCGGCGGCGCTCGCGATCGCGGCGCCGAGCCCCGCGGCGCCGCCGGTCACGATCATCGAGCCGTCGCAAGTCATCGGGTTCCCATCATCCATCGTCTCCCTCGGGATACTAGTCGTGATATTCCTAACGACGTCGAACCGTCCCGAGGGCGGGTCAACCTCGGCATGGACGCGATCGATCACAGGGTCTACCCTCTTGGCCGGAGGTGTAGTCGTGATACGACTAACGACGTATGACGAGGCGCGGGACGCGTTCCGTAGCCGCTCGCTCCGACAAGCGCTGTACGACGACGGGCATCGCTTGATGACCGGCGTGATCGTGAACCTCCACGGCGACGAGCACATCGCCCGTCGCCGTCTCGAGAACCGATTGTTCCGGCGCGACACGTTCGCCTGGTACGAACGGGAGCGCATCCCGCGCATCGTCGACGTCGTGCTCGCCCGACCCATCACCGACGGTCGAGGCGAACTGCTCCAGCTCGCGCGACGCACGATGATGACGCTCTCGGTCGACGTCGCCGGCGTCGACCTGCCGATCGCCGACACGGACTCGGGCAGGCTCGATGACGCCGTGTTCGATCGCTTCTACTCGATCATGGACCGCCTCGCCCGCGCGTCGACCGTCGCCCATGCGACCGGCGACAAGGATGCGATCCTGATCGACGGCGATGCCGCGCTCGCCGAGTTCGACACCGAGTTCTTCCAGCCGTCGCTCGCTCGCCGAACCGAACTCGTCGACACGACTCGAACACGGTGAGCTCGATGAGGACGAACTCCCGCGCGATGTACTGACGACCCTGCTACGGAACCAGGACCGGCTCGGCGCTTCCCGACATCTACGTGCTGCGCGAGATCGCCTACTACCCGTGGGTCGGCTCCCACTCGACAGCGGCGCAACTGGTTCACGCCGTGCACCACATGTTCGAGTGGATCAGCGCTCACCCCGACAGTCGGCGACGGCTCGAGACCGACGGCGCTCTGAGACAGCGCTTCGTGCACGAGTCGATGCGGCTGCATCCTGCGAGCCCCGTGGCGATGCGGATCGCCACGTCGGATACCGAACTCAGATCGGGACGCGTCCTGCCGGCCGGTGAGACCATCGCCATCAGCGTCGAAGCAGCCAATCGCGATCCCGAGATGTTCGGCCGTCATCCCGAACGATTCGACCCCTTTCGCGACTTGGCCGAGGAGGTGTCGCCGTGGGGGCTCAGCTTCGGTCACGGCACCCACGCCTGCCTCGGACAGGAGCTCGCCGGCGGCCTCGAACCCGAGGACGGCATCGAGCACCACCTGCTCGGCGCTGTAGCCCTGATGGCGGGCACGATGTTGCGAGCGGGCGCCCGCCCCGATCCCGCCCACCCCGCCGCGCTCGACCCGAAGACGACCCGTCACATGTGGGGCAGCTACCCCGTGCTGTTCGGAGCCGACGCATGAGCACACCGAATGCGACGTCGGCTACGGTCGGCGGCGTGGCGAATGAGCAGGCGCTCGAACTCCTGAAGGACGCCGGGCTCTCGGGGTACGAGGCCAAGGCATATCTCGCGTTGCTCGCCGCCATCGAACCGATGAACGGCTACGAAGTCGCGAAGTCATCGGGGGTGCCACGCAGCACCGTCTACGAAACGCTCGGCAAACTGGTCGCTCGCGGCGCCGCGTTCGAGGTGAACGGAGACGCGGACACGGTGTCGTACGTACCGCTCCCCTCGGACGCCCTGATCGGCCGACTGCGCCGTCAGACCAATGAAACGATCGTCGGGCTCGAAGAGGTGCTGCCCAGAATCGGTCGCGCCCTGAACGCGCGCGTCGTACAACACCTCACCGGCGGCTCGGAGGTGATCAGTCGCGCGATCGACGTGATCGAGAGCGCTCGACGTACCTTGTGGCTGTCGATCTGGCCTCAGGAGTCCAACGAGCTGGTCGGTGCGGTCGAGAACGCCATCGTTCGTGGAGTCGAAGTCTTCACGATCGCCTACGGCGACATCACGCCCATGCCAGGTCGGGTCTACACCCACTCGTACAGTTCACCGGAAGTGGTCGAGGAGCGCCTCGATTGTCGACTGTCGATCGTCGTGGCCGACCACGAGCAGGCCACGATCGGCGGGGTCACGGCCGACGCCGTGTGGGGGATGTGGAGCGACGATCGCGTGGTTGCGCTGCTCGCTGCCGAACACGTGCGTCATGACATCGCCCTACAGCTCACCGCCGCCCACCTCGCCGCCGCCGGACTGCACGACTTCTGGGCCCACAGTCCCGAACTCGAAGCGCTCCGCGACGCGTCAGCCGCCGCGATGGGCGCCAATCTCCCACACCTCTGAAACGATCATGACCGCGGTCAGAACTCGACAGATCGTCGAGAACATGCTCGCCGCCATCGAGTCTCGCGATCTGCGAGAGGTGCACACGATGTTCTCGTCGGCCGCGACGTGGCAGAACGTTCCTCACCCGGCAGCGGTGGGATCCGATGCGGTGTTGGAGATGCTGGCGGGGATCCTCACCTGGTCCGACGACGTGCAGTGGGACGTCGTGTCTTCGAGCTACGGCGACGGGGTCGCCTGGGTGGAGCGGGTCGACCGGTTCCGGATCGAGGACGAGGTACATGAAGTGTCCTGCAACGGAGTGGTCCACGTCGATGTGACGGCCGGGGTCGTCACATCGGTACGCGACTATGTCGATCTCGGTGAGTGGCGCGCTGCGCATCCTGCCCGTCTACGAGCGCATGCGCGCCCGATCTCCCGAGGACGTCATCGCCCGCCACCTCGCAGCGGTCGAACGCCGCGACCCGGTGGCGATGGCCGCCGACTACGCGCTCGACGCCGAACTCGCGCGCGGCGGCGACCACCATCGGGGATGGCGCGAGATCGCCGACTACTTCGACACCGTGCCTGCCCGGCTCGGTGACCGTAGACTCTCGTTCGGGTCGATCGAGTCGACGGCACCATCGTGGGCCGCCATCCCCTGGCGCATCACCAGCGGCACCCGGATTCTCGCGTCGGGCCGCGACGACTACCGCGTCGAGCGCGGGAGGATCGTGCACCAGACCGTCATGCTCGACCTCACCGACTTCTGATCGCGAGGTCGATCTGTGTGCATCGGCGCCCCGATGAACTTGCGGTCGAAACCGAACTGCTACTGTGGCGATAGTCGTCAGTTCGCTAACGACGAAACGACCTTGGGGGACGAATGATCCAACAGATCATCGCCGGGCTGCAATCCGGCAGTACATACGCGATGCTGGCGCTCGCGGTGGTGTTGATCCTGAAGGCCACCGACGTACCGAACTTCGCGACCGCCGACATGGGGCTCGTCCCGGTGTTCGTGATCTGGCAACTCATCGACTCCGGTTGGTCGTACTGGCTCGCGGTCCCGGCCGGGATCGTGTTCGGCGTCGTGCTCGGCCTCGTGATCGAGCGGATGGTGATCAGGCCGATCCTGTCCGAGTCGCACTTCGCATCGGTCCTGATGACGATCGGCGTGTCGGTCGTGCTCGGGTCGGCGATCCAGCTCTACTGGGGTTCGGAACCTCGCCGCATCGACGCCCCGTTCAGCGGCAATTTCAAGATCGGCGATGTCTTCATCACCTACGACCAGCTGCTCATCATCGGGCTCGGGATCGCGTTCATGCTCGGACTGCTGTACTTCTTCCGGACACCATGGGGCATCCAGATGCAGGCAGTCGCCGAAGACCGCGTCACACCCCGACTGCTCGGGGTCCGCGTCGGACGGGTGTTCTCGGTGTCGTGGGGGCTCGCCGCCGCGATCTCCACCGTGGCGCTGCTGCTCCATACGCAGGCCTCGGTACTCACCGACGCCGCCGCCGGACCTCTCATCCTGAAGGCCTTCGTCGCGGCCACGATGGGTGGTTTCGGCTCGGTGACCGGGGCGTTCCTCGGTGGGCTCGCGCTCGGCGTCATCGAGAACCTCTCCGGCTTCTACATCAACACGGGGAGCCGCGCCGCGGTGGCGATGATCTTCGTGGTCGTCATCTTGATGGCCAAGCCGGAAGGCCTCTTCAGCAAGGCGCGCCCGAGGGAGGTCTAGTGGCCGAAACCATCTCACTTCGCACCATCTGGCGCTTCGCCAAACCGTTGCTGGCGCTGGCGCGTTCATCCTGCTGCTGATCGTCGCTGCCGGGAATGATCAATTCCTACCGCCTGTTCCTCGCGACGCTGATCGTCGTGTTCGCGACCGCGGGCGTCGGCTTGGTCGTCATCATGGGTTGGACCGGGCAGATCGCTCTCGCCCACGTCGCGTTCATGGGTATCGGTGCATACGGCACGAACTGGCTCTTCAGCGACGTCGGAGTGCCGTGGGTCATCTCACTCGTGGTCTCCGCGCTGTTCGCCGCATTCGTCGGAGTACTGATCGGTTTCCCGGCCACGCGACTGCGGGGGTTCTACCTGGCGATCGCCACCCTCGCCTTCGCCGAGCTCATCTCTCGACTCTTCGTCGAGGTCGACACGATCACGGGTGGCATCTCCGGCACCTCGATCGAGATCATTCGGTTGTTCGGCATGAAGGCCGACCGCAGTCATTGGTACATCGCGTTGGTGCTCGCCGTCGTCGTCTTCTGGGGAGTGCATCGGCTGGGCTCCACCGCCTTCGGGAGATGCCTACGAATGGTCCGTGATGCAGAGATCGCAACAGGATCGCTCGGGATTTCTGCGACCAACTACAAACTGTTCGCCTTCGCGCTGTCTGCCTTCATCGCCGCTCTGGCCGGTGGACTCTTCGGGCAGCTGCTCACCTATGCCACACCCGACACGTTCCGAACGGCCCTGCTGATCCAGTTCCTGGTCGTGGTCTTCATCGGTGGCGTCACCCGGCTCAGCGGTGCCGTGGTCGGCGCCCTGTTCGTCATCATCTCGCGGGAGTTGCTGCAAGACGTCGGCGACTGGCAGCGATTCGTCTTTGGCGTCTCCCTCGTGCTGGCCGTGCGATTCCTACCGGGAGGCATCACCTCGCTGCCCGGCAAGCTCCGGGCGCTTCGCCGCACCGATGCCCATCGCGGCGAGGGACCCTCCGATGCACACCCGGATCAGCTCGTCAGCGGGATGGTCTCGCCATGACGCCCTCCGTCCCGCCGCTCCAGGTCGAGGGTTTGCGCGTGTCGTTCGGAGGCAACCACGTGCTCCAAGGAGTCGATCTCACCATCGGTCATGACTTCACGGGGCTGATCGGCCCGAACGGAGCCGGCAAGACGACCCTGTTCAACGTCATCTCCGGCTATGTCGAACGCCTCCGCCGGCACGATCCGGATCGCTGGGCGCGACGTCACCGGTGCGTCACAGACGGCGATCGCTCGCCGAGGGGTCGGGCGAACGTTCCAGACGCCGAAACTGATCGGCGACCTCACGGTGCTCGAGAACGTGCTGATCGGCATCGATGGACGCTCATCGCTGCTGAGCCAGGTGCGCGAAGGTCTGCTCTTCGCCTCATCCGCTCGATCGAATCGGGTTCGAGCGCGATCGGTGCTCGAACGATTCTCGCTGGGTGCCGTTGCCGACCTCGAGGCCGGCTCGCTGCCGCTCGGCTCACAGAAGATCGTGGAGGTGTGCCGCGCCGTGGTCGCGCGAGCCGACGCTGCTCCTGCTCGACGAGCCCGCCGCGGGGCTCGGTCGCGACGACGTCGAGCAGTTGATCGCTCCACTGCAGACCTGGGTTGCCGATCAGGGCACCACTGTCGTCATCATCGAGCACGACCTCGAACTCGTGACCAATCTGTGCGACGACGTCGCTGCCCTCCATCTCGGCACGATCATCGCCCGTGGCACTCCGGCCGAGTGCATGCGCCACCCCGACGTCATCGAGGCCTATCTGGGAGCGGGAGTTGCTACGAGTTCGTGAGCTGGAGTCCGGCTATGGCCGGGTGCAGGTGCTCCGAGGCATCGACCTCGACGTCGCCGAAGGTGAGATCGTCTCGGTCCTCGGTGCCAACGGTGTCGGCAAGACCACGACACTACGCGCCGTCTCCGGAATCATTCCGACATGGCGCGGGTATGTCGAGTTCGAAGGCCTCCAGTTCGGCAACGAGGTGCCCGAGAAACGAGCCGCCTGCGGTATCGGCCACGTACCCGAGGGCCGCGGCATCCTCACATCGCTCAGCGTGGGTCAGAATCTCGAGCTCGGCACGACTCTTCGCACCGACGGCGCCAAGGCCATCCAACGCGACCGCGACCGCCTGCTCGAATTGTTCGACGCCCTGGCCGGCCGCCTCGGTGAGCCGGCGTCACAATTGTCCGGCGGCCAGCAGCAGATGCTGGCCCTCGCTCGCGCCCTCATGGCCCGACCACGCCTGATGATGATCGACGAGCTCTCGTTCGGACTGGCACCACTGCTCGTCACCGAACTGTTCGCGCTCATCCGCGAGCTGCGCGACGAGGGAACCACGTTCCTCCTCGTCGAGCAACACGCAGGAGCGGTAGCGATCTCCGATCGCGTCTATGTGGTCGCTGGCGGACGAACGATCATCGAGTCGGCCGCCGACCAGATCGACGCAGCGAGTCTCGTCAGGTCCTACTTCGGCGAGGACGCAACCACGCAAGTCTCAACAACCAACAGCACCGAGGGGGAACAACCATGAGAACAACCCACACCCGCCGAGCGATAGCGCTTGTCGCTGCGTTCGGCTTCGTCGTGGCCGCATGCGGCGGCGACGACGACACGGCGTCCGACACCACCACGGCACCCGAAGCCACCACAGCACCCGAAGCCACCACAGCGCCCGAAGCCACCACAGCACCCGAAGCCACCACAGCACCCGAAGCCACCACAGCGCCCGAAGCCACCACAGCGCCCGAAGCAGTCGCGTGCGCCGAGCCGAGCCAAGGCATCAGCGACACCGCCATCAAGATCGGAACCACACTCCCGATCTCGGGTGCTGCGGCGACAGCCGGCGAAGCATTCAAGGCCGGCCTCGAGGCCGCAGCCCAGGAACGCAATGACGCCGACGGCATCAACGGCCGCATGATCGAGCTCACGGTGCTCGACGATGGATTCGAGGCCGCCCGATCGGTCGGCAACGTTCGCCGCCTCGGCGACGAGGAAGAGGTGTTCGCGGTCCTCACGCCGGCCGGCTCCGCGAACCTGCCCGGCAGCTGGGAGTACCTCGGCGAGAAGGGTCTGCCGATGTTCGGCCCGGTGCTGCCACCCGACCCCGACCTCCAAGAGGTGTACCTCATCGGTACGGGACACAAGGATCAGGTCCGCCTGATCATCGACTGGCTCGCCGAGCAAGGCGTCCAGACGATCGGCCTGCTGCGCCAGGACAACGATCTCGGCGCAGCCTTCAAGGCCGGCATCGAGGAGCAGGCGCCGAAGTACGGCATCGAGCTCGTCGCCGAGGAGACCGTCGAACCCAACAGCACCGACATCAGTAACCAGGTGTTGATCATTCGAGACGCCAATCCCGACGCGGTGATCTCAGGTGCCGACAACATCCAGACGGCGCTGCTGCTGGACCAGACCCAAGACCTCGGATGGGAGCCGATCCTGATCGGGAACTCATCGACCGCCGGCCCCGGCGCCGTGGGTACGGTCGGGTCGGCCGCCCCTGAAGCAGCCGAAGGGTTCTACGGTTCAGCGATTCTTGCGTTCACCAATGACCCCGGCCCCGAGGTCCAGGCCTACCGTGCTGCAATGGATGCTGCCGGCCACAGTGACGTCGTCGACAACTCGTTCGGATTGCAGGCCTATGCGCACTCGATCATCTTCTACGACGCGCTCGAGAGCATGGGCGACGACTTGTGCTGGGACAACCTGCACAGCATGCTCGAGTCGCTGACGGGCTTCGAGACCAACCTCGTCGCTCCCGTGACGTTCGGGCCCGTTCCCGGCGGCCACAGCGGCACGACCGGAGCTCGCATCGCCCAGTACACGGGCGGTGAGTGGGTGTTCGTCACCGACTTCCTCCAGCCACAGGACTGATTTCCTGATCCTCGAAGGGGCGGCGCTTCGGCGCCGCCCCTTCACGTTCCCATCGGTCAGGAGTACGCATGACCTCTCCGGAGATCGCCGGGCTAGCGGCCCGGATCGAGATCGAGGAACTGATGGCGCGCTACTGCGATCGCCTCGACGCCCACGACATCGATGCGGTGGCGGCGACGTTCACCGAGGACGCCCGTACCGACTACGGACCCGGACGGGGTGGCGAGGTCGTGGGACGCGCCGCCATCCGTGACCGGATCGCACGTGGCCAGTCCGCGTTCCGCCGAACCCATCATCAGCTCGGTCACTCGACGATCACGATCGAGGGTGGCCGAGCGACCGGCGTGACAGCCGCGCTGACATGGCATGAGCGGCTCTCCGGCCAACAGGAGCTGCTCGCACTGCGGTATATCGATGAGTTCGCCAAGGTCGATGGTCGATGGCTCATCGATTCGCGCCGGGTGGAGATCTCGATGGTCGAGGGATTCGAGGGCACGCAATGGCACTGGTGGCCCCGTCGCCCACCGTCGTATCCGGCCTGATCACGCTGCAGCGTGCCCGGCCATGGGCTCAAGCGAGCAGCACCGGAGCCAGACGGTCGAGCGATATCGGGTCGAGCGGCGAGAGCTGCACGCGGCTGACGCCGAGCTCGGCCAAACGCTGGATCGACTCGGCCACCTTGTTCCGCGAGCCGAAGAACGCACCGGCGAATCCGTCGCCGAGCTGAGCGGCTCGCTCCCGGGTGGGGAGGTCGTCGGCAGCGTTGCAGATGACGAACAGGTCGGTCGCGATATCCGGACGCACGGCGCGCACCCGATCGAGCAGATCGCTCACGTCAGCCCAGGTGACGGCGCCATAGAGGTCCCAGTCCAATGCGCCACCACGAGTGGCGACGGCGGCCGGCTTGACCTCGACGCGATCGACGTGCGGCGTGACCTCCCGGATCGTTCGAGGACCGCCGACCGACGCGATCAACGGTGGCGGTGCAACCCCGGCTGGCCCGACGGCTGGAATGTCGACGTGATAGTGCGCTCCGTGGAACGAGCAGGCCTCGCCGGCGAGCAGCGGCCGAAGTACTTGGACCGCCTCCGCGAAAGCGCCGGCACGCTCGGCCGCCTGGGGCCATCGCAACCCGATCGACGTGATCTCGTTCTCGTACCACCCCGCTCCGACGCCGAGCTCGAATCGGCCGTCGGACACCTGCTGCAACTGCCGCGCTGCCTGCGCCGTGTCGACTGGGTGGCGGAACACCCCGTTCACGAAAGTGGTCTCGATCCGAGCCCGCGTCGTCACAGCGGCGATCGCCCCGGCGCTCACCCAGAGGTGCGGGAACGGCGGCCGGTAGTCGGTGACCAGGTGGTCGGTGATCGCCAGGCAGTCCCATCCCTGGTCCTCGCGCCGGCGAGCCCACTCACGCGGGTCCTCGTCAGCGTGCGTGTAGTTCACCGAGAGCTCGAGTCGGCCCGTCACGGTTCGGTCCACAGCCCCTCGATGCGCATCGCATCTCGCCACGACTCGAACGCACCGAGGTGGTCGTCGACCGTACGACAACCAGAGTCGGGAACGCCCACGGTCGGCATCGTCCGGATCGACACGTGTGTGCCGCCGGCGTCGCGCCAGCCGGCCACGGTCTCGGCCCACCGGTCCGGTTCAGTGGCGACATCGGTGATCGCCTCGAAGCCGAACGAGTCGATCGGGCGCCCGGCCTCCGCAAGCATCGAGCGGATCGTCGTGATGCCCTCGATCGTGGCCGAGTGCAAGTGCCCGAACAGATGGCCCTCGCCATGCCGAACCGAGCGGCGAAAGGCGGGTGACGAGTAGCCGCCGAACCAGAGCGGGACCGACGACTCGGGCAATGGGGCGATCCCGGCCCGTTCGATCCGGTGGAACCGCCCATCGATGTCGACGACCGGTTCCGACCACAGGCGACACAGGACGTCGACCTGCTCGTCGAGCATCGGCCCCCGGCGGGCGAAGTCGGCGCCGAGCGCCTCGTACTCGACCCAGTTCCACCCGGTCCCCAGCCCGAGACGGAGGCGGCCCTCGGACAGCAACTGCAACTCCGCAGCCTGTTTGGCGATCAGCGCCGTCTGACGTTGAGGTGCGATGAGCACACCGACGACGAGCTGGAGTCGAGTCGTCACTGCCGCGAGATGTGCGAACAGGACAAGCGGCTCGTGGAACTCGTCGTGCTCATCGTACGGTCCGACCAACGGGCGGTCGCGCCCGCCGTGAGGTGCTCCGAGCACGTGGTCATAGGTGATCATGTGGTCGAATCCGAGCGCTTCGACGCCCTGGGCGAACGCCCTGATCGCGCCGGTATCGCGACCGATGACCGTGGTCGGGAAGACGGCGCCGAATCGCATCAGCCGCTGTCGCTGTCGCTGGGCGCAGCGGATGCCGGGTGGTCGATCGCCCACCTGACCGACCGTACGATCATCTCGTAGCCCGTGCACCGGCACAGGTTTCCTTCGAGACCCTGGCGGATCTGATCATCGGTGAGACCGTGCGCCGATTCTTCGAGGAGCCCGATGACCGCCATCACCATGCCGGGGGTGCAGTAGCCGCACTGGAGACCATGGCACTGCCGAAAGCCCTCCTGCACCGCGGAGAATCCGTCGTACGGCCCACTCACGCCTTCGATCGTGGTGACCGCTCCCCCGTCGGCTTGGACGGCGAGGACGGTACAACTCTTCACCGAGCGGCCGTCGAGCAGCACCGTGCAGGCGCCGCAGTTCGAGGTGTCGCAGCCCACGTGGGTGCCCGTGAGCTGCTCGTGCTCCCGGAGGTAGTGCACCAACAGAGTTCGAGCATCGACGGTTCGGTTCGATCGGCGCCCGTTGACGGTGATCTCGACAGCGACGTCTCGGCTGATCTGACCGTTCATCGTTCTGCTCCTCTCATGAGCGCCCACACCTTCTCCGGCGTGGCGGGCATGTCGACGTGCTCGACGCCGAATTCCGACAGGGCGTCCACGACCGCATTGATCACCGCGGCCGGCGCACCGACAGCACCGGACTCGCCGATCCCCTTCGCTCCGAGGGGATTGTTCGGACACGGCGTGTCGATGCGGCCCGCCGTGAATCCCGGGAGATCCGCAGCCGACGGAACGAGGTAGTCGAGCAGGTTGGCCGTGATCGGTTGACCGCCGTCGGGTTCGTAGACCATCTGCTCGAACAACGCTTGCGCGATGCCCTGGGCGACGCCGCCGTGCACCTGACCTTCGGCGAGCAGCGGGTTGATCACGGTGCCGCAATCATCGACCAGCGCCATGTCGCGGATCGACACCGCACCTGTCTCGCGATCGATCTCGACGACGCACCCGTACGCGCCCGACGGGTACGAGAAGTTGGGCGACTCGTGAAAGAGCCGCTCCTCCAGCGAGCCTGCGTGGAGCTCGGGCGGGATCGCCAGCGGCTGGAACGACGCCCACGCCACCTCGGACCATCCGACCTTCTTGCCCGGCGAACCACGAACGTTGAACGCGTCATCGGCGACCTCGAGATCGTGTTCACTCGCCTCGAGCAGATGGGCCGCGATCTTCTTGGCGCGCGACATCACCCGTTGGGATGCGACCATGACGGCGGACCCACTGGTCGGGACACCGCGCGATCCCATCGTGCCGATGCCCTGTAGCACGGTGGCGGTGTCGCCGGTGCGGACTTCGATCCGATCGAACGAGATGCCGAGTTCGTCGGAGGCGATCTGGGCGAACACGGTCTCGTGTCCCTGTCCGTGCGGCGACGAACCGGCGAAGACGATCGCGGAGCCATCGGGCTGGATGCGCACCTGGGCCGACTCCCAGGACGCGAGGTGGCCAAAGCCCTCCAGCGAGCCGTTTGGTCCGAAACCGGCGATCTCGAGCCAGCACGACAACCCGATTCCCAACAGCGGCTTCGACGTGTCGCCGCGCCGGGCAGCCTGCTCGGCGCGGACTGCGTCATAGTTCATCAGGCGTTGGCACTCGGCAAGTGCCGCCGGGAAGTCGGCCGAGTCGTAGACCACGGCCTCGTTGTGGGTCTCATACGGGAACGCCGACGGCGGGATGAAGTTGCGCCGGCGGACCTCGCCCGGATCGAGTCCGGTCCGCCGCGCCACGAGGTCCACGATCCGTTCGATCGAGTACGCGGCCTCGGGCCGGCCGGCGCCGCGGTACGCGGCGACCGGGGTGGTGTTCGTCGTGACGGTCCGGAACGAGGTCTGCACATCGGGGATCCGATAGGCCCCCGCCGCCATCCACGTGGTGAGCACGGCCAGGCCCAGCCCGGTCGGATCCGGGTACGCACCGAGGTTCTGTGTGACCACCAGGCGGAGCGCCTTGATCCGGCCGTCGCGGTCGAAACCGACGTCGATGTCGTGCTCCTGGTCGCGCCCCGGTGACATCTGGAGCATCGCCTCGGTCCGGGTCTGTGCGAACTTGACCGGCCGACGCAGCCACTTCGACAGCAACGGTGCCATGAACAGCTCGGGATACCAGACGATCTTGGTGCCGAAGCCTCCGCCGACATCCGGCGCGATGACTCTGCACTTCGTCTGTGGAATGTCGAGCCATGTCGACAGGTAGTTGCGCAGGTGATGTGGGGCCTGGAACGTCGCCCACAGCGTCAGGCCGTCACGGCCCCAGTCGGCGAGGCAGGCAAGCGGCTCGATCGGCACCGCAGCGCAACGCTGGTTGACGAGGTGGAGGTGCGCCCGCTGGTCGCACCGGCCGAGCTCGATCTCGAGGTCGTCGAGCATCGGGACCACCGTGATCACGTTCGAGCCGTGGGTCGGATGCATCGGGATGACGCCGGGAGCCGTCGCTTCCGCGATCGTGGTCGCGATCGGGAGCGCCTCGTAGTCCACCACCACCGCCTGGGCCGCGTCGGCCGCCACGTAGCGGTCGTCGGCGACGACCACCGCGACCGGTTCCCCGACGAAGCGCACGACGTTGCGCGCCAAGCACCGGACGCTCGAGATCGGGGAGTCCCCCCGGCAAATCGGGAAAGTCGGCGAACTCGGCGGCCGTGTAGACCGCCAGCACGCCGTCGATCTCGAGCGCTGCCCGCACGTCGATCGCGACGATCCGGGCGTGGGCCTCCGATGACATGACGAACGATGCGAAGGCGCAACCGTTCGGCGCCAGATCGTCGACGAACTGACCGGTACCCGACAACAGTCGGGGGTCTTCTTTGCGTAGGACCTTGGCTCCCACCAGGCTCATGATGCGGTTCCTCTCGTGCGTCGTCGATCGGCCATGGATCAATCCGGTTTGATGTGGTGGCCCTCGGAATCCTCGGGATCGAACCACCACTGCTGCGCGTTCTGCTCGGACTGCGGCGTCTTCGGCTTCCCCCAGCCGAGGAGACGACCGAGGAAGTACTCGGGACCGCTCTCCTCGCGGCGCCACCAACGTCGCTGGCCCCCGTGGACCCGTTTGCGATAGGACGAGAATCCGACGGCCACGATGAGGGCCAGACCGAAGAACAGGGCCTCGATCCATGTCGTGCCGACCCCTGCGAGCTGCAGCCCCTTCACACCCGACTGCAGCACGAACACGGCGAGCACGGTTCCCCACACGTTGAACCGTCGCTTGAACTGGGTGGAGCCGAGGAATGCTGCCGCGAACGCGGGAAGGAGATACGGAGCCCCTGACTGCGCCTGGGTGGACCCGAACTGCGACGCGAGCAAGACCCCGGCCATCGAAGCGAACATCGCGGACACCACGAGCGAGCCCCATATGTAACGATCGGTCTGAACTCCGGCGAGACGGGCGGCTTCGCGAGCACCGCCGGTTGCGAACAGATATCGCCCGAGCGCCGTGTGTTCGAGCACGAACCAGAGCGCGAAGGCGAGGATCAACGCGAACAGCACGGTCTTGTTGAGACCGAAGGCGAACTGCGTCGTGAGCGACTTGAAGGAGTCCGGAAAACCGAGGATCGACCGGTTGTTCGAGCGCCACACTGCGAACGCGGTCAGGATCGAGCTCATGCCCAACGTGGCGATGAACGAGTCGATCCGGATCTTGACTACCAGAAAGCCGTTCAGGTTGCCGACGACGAGTCCGGTGAGCATGGCAGCGAAGATCGCAACGGGAATCGACCAGCCCCCCTCGACCAATCCCCACGACACGACGACCGCGCTCGCGGAGATCGTGCCGGCGATCGAGAGATCGAACACGCCGGCGGACAGCGGCACGAGCAAACCGATCGCGACGACGACCAGGATCGCGTTCTGGTTGAGGACCGACCGATGGGTGAGCCACGTGAGCCAGGTTTCTGGCACCCAGGTCATGAACACCAGCCAGATCAGCGCGTACAAGTAGACGACGCCGATATTGCGCGGGTGGAACGTCTTCCACTTGATCGGCGACCGACGAGCGTCGAACCTGCTGTCGACTCGTTTGCGACGCTCGGTGCGTTCGTGCACGACGCGGTGACGCCTGGTGAGCCGATGCTTCTTGAGTACTCGCCGGTGCGTGACCTCCCCGGTCTTCTCGTCGATCCGCATCTGCTCAGCTCCTCGTTCTGAGTCGATCGACGGTCTGCCTGAGCATGCTCAGCAGGCGGCCACCGACCGGATGGCCCGGCGGGACCGACGCGCTCGGGGAGGTCGTGCTGACGGGCATTTCGTCCGGGCACACATCGGCATCCTCGCGGATCACGCTGACGCGAATCGGCTCGCGGCCGACGCGCATGTTCTTGCGATGTGAGGTCGCACCGAGCGTTTCCGCGATCACACGTTCCTCGCTGAGGGTGTTGCCACGCAACTCGACTGCGATCGATCCAGACCGGAACACGAGCACACGATCGCAGAGGTGAACCAATTCCTCGGCGTCGGACGAGGCGACCAGCACCGCCATGCCGTCGGAGGCGGCCGAACGAACCTGCTGGTAGATCGATGCCTTCGCCCCGACGTCGACACCCTGGGTCGGCTCGTCGAGGAGCAGGACTTTGGGCTCGGTCCGCAGCCAACGGGCCAGCATCGCCTTCTGTTGGTTGCCGCCGCTGAACTTCTCCATGCGTCGGTCGAGCAACGGTGGCTGGACGTCCAGGCGGGCAGCCCACTCGGCCGCGTCGCGTCGGGCGGCGCGATGCCGGAGACGAATTCTGCCTTGCACCGGGCCGAGCCGTGGCAGAGGGATGTGCTCGTGGAGCCGCTCCTGCATGTCGAGACCCGCCGCCTTCCGGTCGGCGGGGACGAGGGCGATCCCTGCCCGGATCGAATCGCGCGGCGTCGCGAACACCTTGCGCTTGTCGACCATGACCTTGCCCAAGAAACGCGGTGAGGCGCCGAACAGAACGGCCGCTATCTCCTCTCGGCCCGACCCGACGAGCCCCGCGACACCCAGCACCTCGCCCTCGTGCACCTTGAGGCTGACGCCGCGCACCGTGGCCCCGTAGATCAGGTCGGCTTCCAGCACCGGACGTCCGACGACGTGGTCGGTGTCGGGGTACAGATCCGCGATCGGACGACCGACGATCAGTTCGACGAGTTGGCGTTCGTCGAGGCGATCGGTCGGTTCGCCGCAGGCGACGACCTTCCCGTCGCGCAGCACCGTGACACGGTCGGCGAGCTCCAGCACCTCGTCGAGCATGTGGCTGACGAACAGCACTCCGGCACCGTCTCGGCAATGCGGCGTACCTCACGGAACAGTGCATCGACCTCGCCGCGATTGAGCGATGCGGTCGGCTCGTCGAGCACCAGCAGACCCTGGTCGGCTGGCGTCCCAGTCCTGCATCGCCCGGACGATCGCCACCGCAGCCTGTTCAGCCGCCGACAGCGTGGAGACCGGTTGGCGGACGTCGGGCGCGAGACCGAAGCCGAGCAGCAGCTCCTGGGCGCGCCGGACCTCGCTGCGCCAACGGATGTTGCCGGCGAACCCGGTGTGGTAGCCCCGGCCGAGACCGAGATTCTCGACCGTCGACAGCGTCGGGACGAGTCCGAGATCCTGATGGACGATCCGGATACGACGGCGGACGTCGCGATCGAGCGTCCAGAGATCGACCGGCTCACCGCCGAACCGAACCTGACCGCCGTGATCGGCCTTGATGTACCCGCCGAGCAATTTGATCAGGGTCGACTTCCCCGAACCGTTTTGCCCGACGAGGGCGTGTACCTCGCCGGGAAGGACCTCCAACCGGGCATCGCTCAACGCGACCTGCCCGGGGTACGTCTTCGAGAGCTCGATGACTTCGAGAACGGGCGCGGGACCCGGATCGCTCCGGGTCCCCGCCAGTTCTGCGAGTTCGTTCGTCACCTGGTCACCGGGTCACCGGGGTGAAGCGGTGCGCGGACATCGGCGACGTCAGCCCGCCCAGAGCGCTGTGAACTGGTCCTGGAACCCGGCGACCCCGGGCCACAGCGCCGTTGGATCGTCGATCGAGTCGGCCTCGAGGATCTGGAGCGGCAGACCACCGGCGAGGATGTCCGGACGCCCGTCGATGACCGCCAACTCCGGCGGATCAGCCCGACCAGGCCCCTCCCCGGCGAGGATCCGAGCGGCTGCGTCGACGGCCCGCCATCCCATCAGTTCCGATGCCAAGGCGACTTCTGCGACCTGGTGCTGACCGCTGGTGATGTACCCGAAGTTGAGCGGACCGCCGGCTTGGGAGATCGCTTGTGCCTGGTCTCCGAGTCCGGCGGCATCGATTGCCTCGGGGACACCGAACAGCATCCCGCCGAACGCATACACGATCATGTCGAGATCCGGATTCGCTTGCAGCTGCGAAACGACCGATCCGGGCAGATTCGTCCCGAGGTCGGTCACGGCGACCTCGACGACGTCGACGGAACAGTCGGGGCATACCGTGGCGATCTCGTCCTCGAAGCCCTGCTGCACGGTCGAGAGCACGGGGAACGTCGGCAGTCCGATGAACTGGACATTCTTCGTCACGCTGGTCTCGGCGGCGTAGTCGGCCATGAGCACGCCGTAGAAGTAGTAGTCGTCGTCGGTCAGCAGGTTGACGGAGATGCCGTCACCGGGCTCGTACGCCTCGGGCATCGACCAGGCGACCACCGGAACACCCTGGTCCGCCAGCGTGGCGAGCTGCGAGGCGAACCACTCCCGCGGGTTGCCGCTCGTGAGTACCACGTCGGGCTGGGCGGCGATCGCTGTGTCGAACGCTGAGGCGACGGTGTCGGGGGTGTCCTGGTGCGAGCTCGTCTCGTACTCCCATCCGGCGGCGGTCGCGGCGGCTTCGATGCCGACCGCGATCTCGGCACACACGGGAACGCTGCACTGCACGTAGAAGAGCTTCTTCCCGGACTCGACGGCGACGGGACTGCTCAACGGGAGTTCGGCGACGGGCTGGCGAAAGAAGGCCACCCGTTCGGCAGCCACTCCGTCGGCAGCCATCTCGCCATCGCCGCCGGCTTCGGTCGTCGCAGTCGCACCCGCATCGGCTTCGGTCGTCGCAGTGGCACCCGCATCGGCTTCGGTCGTCGCAGTGGCACCCGCATCGGCTTCGGTCGTCGCAGTGGCACCCGAGTCGGCCTCGGTCGTCGCGCTCGGAAGTGCTGTCGTCGTCGTCGCCACCGCAAGCGGCGACGATCAACCCGCATGCCGCAACCACGGCAATCAATCGGCTGGTCGTGGAATGGCGTCGGAATCTCATGGTCTCCCCCTCGAAGACACGTCGGCGCTGACCGACGCGTGGTAGTGATCGCGTTGTTGTGACCTGCCTGTCGCAGCCCCGGCGCCGCTGTGACACCACGAACCGAGGACGCAGCTCACGGATCGAGCTACGTCGACGCGATAGTAGTCATAGCCTTGACTACTATTCAACAACGAGCACGCGGAAAGGACACCACATGGACACCCGCCAGGACGTGCCCGAGGCACCGCCGCGATCAGCGCCGACGGTTCGCCAGATCAGATCTCGGCGAGCGCTTCGGCCAGTGGACCAAGTACCGCCGGGCCGTGGGGAGCGGGCAGGTACATGATCGCCACGTCCACGCCCGCGTCGGCGCGTTCGGCGG
The DNA here is from genome assembly GCA_963699815.1 of uncultured Acidimicrobiaceae bacterium. Lineage (GTDB taxonomy): Bacteria > Actinomycetota > Acidimicrobiia > Acidimicrobiales > Ilumatobacteraceae > Ilumatobacter. The sequence continues at coordinate 30,065 of CAVOVK010000021.1, forward strand.
CCGCCTCGGCCGCCGCAGCCGGACCGGCGACCGGGTCGTAGACGACATGCTGCGACACCGTGATCTCACCAGGGTCGCGACCGATCGCGGCACATGCAGCGTCGAGCTTCGACTTCGTCGCGACGAATCCAGCGACGTCCATGCCCGAGTAGTTCCAGTGCTGTGCCCAGCGGGCGACCGCAGGGAGCGTGCGACGCTCACCCTTGCCGCCGATGCAGATCGGCGGGTGCGGACGCTGAATCGCCTTTGGGTTGTTGCGGGCGTCGCTGAGCCGGAAGTATCGCCCGTCGAAGTTCGTTTTCTCGTTCGTGAGCAGGCCGACGATCACCTCGCACGCCTCGTCGAAGCGGTCGAACCGCTCGGTCAGCGTGCCGAGTTCGATCCCGTAGGCGTCGCACTCCTCGTGATTCCAACCTGCGCCGAGACCGAGTTCGAGACGGCCGCCGGACACGATGTCGAGCGTCGCCGCCATGTTCGCCAACACCGCCGGGTGGCGGTAGACGACACCGTTCACCATGCAGCCGATCCGGATTCGGCTGGTCGCCTGCGCCAGCGCGGTCAGGGTCACCCACGATTCCAAGCACGGTCCAGATGTATCGGGCACGTTGATCGGATAGAAGTGGTCGAAGTTCCAGGCCGATTCGAACACATCGATCCGGTCGGCCTCACGCCACACATCGAGCATGTCGTGCCACGTGGTGAGCTGAGGCGAGGTCTTGATCGCGAAACGCATCGTCGGAGACTAGGCGGCATACCGATCGAGATCGATCGCATGTGCGGGTCGTGACACGGCAGCCTGCGTCCACGGTCGCCGTCTGCACCCTGGCGATCGGCGTCGGCGCCGCACTCGGATTCGTCCCCGGCTACGTCGCCACCGAGCTGCAGTCCGCCCTCGACATCTCTCGCGCACAGGTCGGCCTCTTGATCTCGCTGTACTTCGGCGCAACTGGGGTCGCGTCGGTCCTCGGAGGGCGATTGACCGACCGATACGGCGCCCGGCGGGTGGTCACCGCCGACATGGCGCTCGTCGCCGGCTGTGCGACCGCGGGCGCCGTGACCGAGCACTACTGGGTGCTGTTGCTCACCTCGGTGTTGGCCGGCAGCGGGTATGCGTGGGCGAATGCGGGCACGAACCAGGCCATCGCCCACCATGTCGCAGTGCATCGCCGAACGCTGTCGATGTCGGTCAAGACCGCTGGTGTGCCATCGATGGCGGCGCTGGCCGCGGCGCTCGGCACACCGATCGCGAGCCGCTGGTCCTGGCAGGTCGTCTGGCTGATCATCGCTGCGATCGCGATGGCATCGGCCGTCGCGACCTGGATCGTGCTCGACGACGACCGTGGTGAGCGGGATCTGATCCGCTCGACGGAACGGCATGCGCTCCCCGCCGGCATGTGGTGGTTCGGAGTCGCTGCGTTCCTGTTCATCGCCGGTTCCCAACCGCTGTTCTCCTGGCTGGTGCCCTACCTGGAGGAATCCCTCGACGTCGCCGCGGGTCCGGCAGGAGCGATCGCTGCCGCCGCATCCGCCGTCGGCGTCGTCCACCTGCTCGTGAACGGCATGCTCAGCGATCGGCGGGGTGCCGAGCGACGCATCGATCGCCTCACGACGCTCGTCGCGGTCGCCGCGTTGTCGATGATCGCGGTGTGGGCAGGGACCAGGATCGGCGTGCTGTCCGTGGCCGTCGGTGCCATCGTGGGCGTCTCGGTCCAACTCGCCGCGATCGGGACCATGCATGCCGTGTTGGTCGACCGCGCCCCGCAGGCCGTCGCCCGGGCGACAGGCGTCACGATGACCGGCTACTACCTCGGGGCGCTCGTGTCACCGGTCTGCTTCGGAGCCCTGGTCGATGCCACCGGCTCGTACACCTGGGGATGGCTGATCCTCGTCGCTTCGCTGACGGCGTCGATTCCGGCATGGCGACTGGGAGGTCGCGTACCGATCGCCGCCACCGAGCGCCTCGGCTGAGCCCGATCGGTCCCCCGGCGGGTTCGACGGCGACGACGGTTCGAGTCGCGCCGCCGGCAACATCACGATCGACCCAGGCAAACTCACCGTCGCCGACACGTTCGAACTGTAGGGGGACGGAACACTCCCAACCACCACCGTCCTGAATGCCCCGGGCGCTCATCGGCTACCGCTGATGTCGCCGTGCACCTACTCGTTGGCGTGGGCTCGTTTCCTGCTGGGTCGCCGACGGGCGTGACCGAGGCTCGCGGCTGCCTGTGCGGCGGTGTTCCGAGCGTGCACCCACGGGCGACACTCGTCGAATGCGGCGCCCTGTGGCGACGGGGCTGCTGCTTGCTACTGAAGAAGTTCTCTGCGATCTTCAGTGTCTGTACCTCGAAGCCGACCACGGGTGTCACGTTGAGTGCACCCCACCCGTGCACAGGCCCCGGTTCGTCGACGCCGGTTCGGGTGCCGAATTCCAGTTGCGAGCGCGCAGTCGTGTCGCTCACGTTGGGTGGCGTTGCTGTCGTCCTCCTGCGGCAGCAACAGCACCGAACAGCAAACGTCGCCCGCCCAACGTGAAGCTGCCGTCACGCTCCGGGCGGCCTACGAGGCCGCGTTGGACCCTGCCTTTCGACTGCGGTATTGGCGGAGCAGATGGCTGCGAACGACAGCCTTCAAATCGAGTCGTGCTTCACGTCGCGATGCTTGACGCGACCAAAGCGCCTGGTCGACGCGGTCCGCAGCCGAGTGGCGGCATCGTTGCCGAGCGAGGCGAATCCTCTTCTGGGCCGGACGACGTCAAGCACTCGCCGAGAAACTCGTCTATCGGATGCTCGACGGGGTCACCGAAGACGATGCCGACGTTGCGGTGTGAGTCGGCACCGCGCTCTTCGAGGAGGCACGAGTCGCTGCGGTCGAGGCCAACTGCCGGAGAGAACACGCCGACGACGTCGCAATCGTGCTGGCGCCCGCGCTCGAGCACTGGCCCTCGCATAGCGGGCAGCTCAGTGGGAGAGCTCGTAGAGCCTCCAGGGTTGGTCGAAGCCTTTGAGGGTGTGTTCGCCTCGGTCGTCGAACCGGGTCTCGCCACCGAGCAGCATGTCTCGGACCGTGGAGGACACATAGATGGCGTCGCCGGGTGCGCTCTGTTCGACTCGGGCCGCGAGATTCACTGCGATTCCCGTGATGTCCTTGTTGGCTCTGACCTCGATCTCACCGGCATGGATCCCGGCCCGAATTCGGAGTCCGGCCTCGTTGAGTTCGGTGCGCAGGATCGCGACAAAATCCGAGCGCCTCGTGGGGGGACGCGAAGCGGACGAGCAGACCGTCACCCGTGCTTTTGACGATCGTTCCCGCGTGACGCTCGCTTGCGGCCCATGCGATTCCGTCGTGCTCGTCCAACGCAGCTCGCCAGGCGGCATCACCGACTGCCGCAGTCGTCGCGGTGGAACCGACAATGTCGGTGAACACGACGCTCGCGAAACACCGCTCGGTCGCTTCGATCGGCGCGGCGCCGGTCAGGAACTCGACGATGACACTCATCGAGTCGAGCCAATGGTCGCCGAGGAAGAAGAAATGGTCGTCGTTGTCGATCAAGGTCCGTCGGGCGCCGGGTATGAGCCGAGCGAGAACGTCACCGCTCCGAGGATCGACGATCTGGTCGCCCGAGGAATTCACGACCATCGTTGGTGCTTCGATGGCGGCCGGGAAGTCTGACTCGATGGCGTGAAGGGTTGCCACATTCTCGATCTGGTGCGCGATCTCGGCTTGGGTCGCCGATTGGCGCTGCAAACGTCCCCACCATCTGACGAACGACTCGTTGGATGCGTTGGACGGGGAGAACCACTCGACGAAGAACCGAGCATCGCGTCCCCAATCCTGCACCACCCGCTCCCAGTTGGCTTGCATACCCGCAGCCACGTCCGGCGACACAGCGAACCCGGCAACCAGAGAGTTCACCAGGACCAGCCGGTCAACCCGTTCGGGGTATCGCGCTGCGAAGAGCTGAGCCATCAGCCCTCCCTCCGATGCCCCGAAGACGTGAGGACGATCCAGACCCGCCGCGTCCATCACCGCAACGATGTCGCCGATGCGTTCCTCGAGTGTCACGCTGCCGCTGAACCGGTCCGACAGACCTATCCCACGCTTGTCGAAATGTGTCACCCGCTGGTGCCGGCCGTGGAACTCGAGAGTACGTCGGAAGAACTCGTGCTCCCACTCCAACTCGATATTGCTCACCAGCGGCGGAATCACCAGACAGTCCGGACCCTCCCCGAATTGCTGCCACGCGATATTCAGCCCGTCGACCTCGACGAACCGCACATCAGAAACATCCATCACCGCAGTCTCACAGACCCGGCTCAACGCCGCCACGGCCGACGGAACGCAGACGCCGCCTTGCTGCCTGGTGGCGGTCTCGCCGTAGTGTGGCTCGAGAGAGGAGCCAGCACGATCGTCGGCAATCAGCAGTCGAGAGCACTTCGAGATGAAGCCATCGCCCGTTGGGAAATGGCCACCGTCCGAATATCGCTTCCACTACCGCTGGTGTTGGTCGCGCCTCGGCTCGTTGGCGTGTGCTTCGTCGGAGAGGCGGGCCTTCTTGTCGGCGAGTAGTTCGCCACCGGCCATGAAGTCGGTGTCGGCGAATTCGGTGATCCACACCCGCACCGAGTCGCGGGGAGCGCCGAGGTGCTCGACCATGGCGTCGGTCATCGCGGTCAGCAGCGCATGTTTCTGCTCGGGGGTGCGGCCGGTCGCCATCTGAACGTGTACGAGCGGCATGTCAACTCGCCGTGGCCAAGGTCGAGGCAATCTGGATGATCTGGTCCTCCTGGCCGCCGACCAGTCCACGCCGGCCGCACTCCAACAGGATCTCCGCGCCCGAGACGTCGTAGCGCTCGGCGGCACGATACGCGTGTTTCAGGAAGCTCGAGTACACCCCGGCGTAGCCCATCGTGAGCGCCAACCGATCGAGCACACACTCGTCGTCCATCACCGGGCGGACGACATCCTCGGCGGCGTCGATCATCTTCAACACATCCAGCCCGGTGGTGATGCCGAGCCGTTCGGTGACCGCGGCGAGCGCCTCGCAACTCGTGTTGCCCGAACCCGCACCGAATCGGCGGGTGGAGCCGTCGACCTGTACCGCACCCGCCCGGATCGCGAGGATCGTGTTGGCGAGCGAGAGTGAGAGGTTCTCGTGGCCATGGAAGCCGACCTGGGCGTGGTCACCCAGCTCGGCGACGACACCGGCGACCCGCTCGGTGACATCGTCGAGGATCATCGCCCCGGCCGAGTCGACGACGTACACGCACTGGCAGCCGGCGTCGGCCATGATCCGGGCCTGTCGGGCGAGCACGTCGGGACCGACCGTGTGCGCCATCATCAAGAAGCCGACCGTCTCGAGCCCCAGTTCACGCGCCATCTTGAAGTGCTGTTCGGAGATGTCGGCCTCGGTGCAGTGGGTGGCGATCCGGATGATCGATACGCCGAGATCGTGGGCTGCGGAGATGTCGTCCTTGACGCCGAGCCCGGGCAGCATCAGCGCCGCGATCTTGGCGTTGCGGGCCTCGTCGACGGCGGCCTTCATCAGTGTCTCTCTCGTCGACGGCCGAGAAACCGTAGTTGTACGACGACCCGCCGAGGCCGTCACCGTGGGTGACCTCGATGACGGGCATACCGGCGTCGTCGAGCGCACGGACGATCGACCGAACGTCGGCCTCGGTGAACTGATGGCGTTTGGCGTGCGAACCGTCGCGCAGGCTGGTGTCGGTGACACGGACGTCGAGGGTGTCGGAGTAGGGCATCACATGGTCTCCTTCTTCGTCAGCGAGCGGGCGATCTCGTTGCCGACCTTGGTGGCGGCGGCGGTCATGATGTCGAGATTGCCCGCGTAGGGCGGCAGGAAATCGCCCGCCCCCTCGACCTCGACGAACACGGCGACGCGCCCCATCCCGGTCTCACCGAACGGGATGTCGAACTGCGGGTCGGCGATCAGCCGGTAGCCGGGCACGTAGGTGGCGACATCGGCTGCGATCTCTCGGATCGATGCGTCGATGGCGTCGGTGTCGGCGTCGAGCGGGATCGAGCAGTAGATCGTGTCACGCATCATCAGTGGCGGTTCGGCCGGGTTGAGGATGATGATCGCCTTGCCGCGGGTCGCCCCGCCGATCACCTCGACCGCCTTCGACGTGGTGCGGGTGAACTCGTCGATGTTCTGTCGGGTACCGGGCCCGGCCGACGCCGACGACACGGTCGCGACGATCTCGGCGTACTCGACCGGCACGACGCGCGACACAGCGTGGACCATCGGGATCGTTGCCTGGCCGCCGCACGTGACCATGTTGACGTTCATCTCGCCGATGTGTTCGGTCAGGTTCGCGGGCGGAACGACGTACGGCCCGCGGGCGGCGGGGGTGAGATCGACGGCGCGAATCCCGGCCTCGCGGTAGCGCGGTGCGTTGCGGACGTGGACGTAGGCCGACGTCGCCTCGAACACGATGTCGGGCAGTTCGGGACTGTGCGAGCAGCCAATCGACACCTTCTGCCGACGCCTCGAGACCTTCGGCCTCTGCCCGCTTCAGGCCTTCTGACGTCGGGTCGACACCGATCATCCAGCGTGGCTCGATGTCGGGTGAACGCAACAACTTGTACATGAGGTCGGTCCCGATGTTTCCGGGACCGACGATGGCGGCGGTGACCATGGTGGACCTTCCTACGAATGCGACGGTGCGGGTGAAACGAATGCGTGGGTGATTGTTCAGGGGGCGACGGCGAGATGGACCGTGCCGAGATCTTCGACGACGACGCGCAGGGTGTCTCCGGCCTGCAACGGGACGGCGGCGGTGGCAGCACCGGCGAGCACGATCCAACCTGGTTCGAGGGTGACGCCGGCCTCGCCAGCCATGCGACTCGCTTCGACCAGCGATCGAACCGGATCGCCGAGAATCGCAGCACTCGATCCGATCTCGACCGGGCGACCATTCCGTTCGAGCACGATCCCGAGGTTGTCGATCGGCGTGTCCGGCCGACACCAGTTCCCGATGACGAACCCGGACGACGACGAGTTGTCGGCGATCACGTCGGGCAGCGAGAACCTGAAGTTCTCGAAGCGCGAGTCGATCACCTCACCTGCCGCCGCGACGGCGTCGACAGCACGCATCGCCTCGGCGGCGCTGACCGGCCCCGTCAGCGGTGCGTCGAGCAAGAACGCGATCTCGGGTTCGAGCCGGGGATGTACGTAGCCACCGAGCGACAGGGTCCCGCCCTCGGCGAGGCGCATGGCGTCGGTGAGCCGACCCCAGATCACCTCGTCGACACCGACCTGGGCCATCTTCGCCTTCGATGTGAGCCCCATCTTGATGCCGACCAGCCGCTCGCCTCGTTCCAGGCGATGATCGATCGACATCGCCTGGATGGCGTAGGCGTCGGCGACGGAGAGTTCGTGCTCGTTGGTGAACTGGGCGATCGCGGTCCCGGTCCGGGCAGCATCGTCGGCGATCGCTGCGAGCTCGGCGAGATTGGTTGACGTCATGATTGTTGTCCTGTTCGTTTGGTCGTTCACGACGACGTGGTGCTGAACGCGGCCGTCACGGATCCGAGCCCCGAGACGCGGGCCTCGAACACGTCACCCGGGTCGACGGCGACCATCGGGCCGAGCGCGCCGCTCAACACGGTGTCGCCGGCCGAGAGCGGACGCCCGGCACCGGCCATCGTGCGCGCCAGCCACGCCGTCGCGCTGATCGGGCTGCCGAGACATGCTCGACCGGCGCCGACCGAGACCGGCTGGCCGGCGCGCTCCATCACCATGCCGCAGCCGATCGGATCGAAGTCACCGAGCGCAACGGGCGTCGAACCGAGTACGTAGAGCCCCGACGACGCATTGTCGGCGATGGTGTCGAGGATTCCGATCCTCCAGTCGGCGACCCGGGAATCGACGATCTCGATGGCGACCAGGGCGAAGTCGATCGCCCGCAGTCACCTCGGCAACCGTCGTATCAGGATCGGGCAGATCGCGTTTGAGCACGAAGGCGATCTCGGCCTCCGCACGCGGCTGCAGCAGCCGGCCGATGTCGACGTCACTGCCCTCGTCGACCGCCATGTCGGCGAACAACATGCCGTAGTCGGGCTGGTCGACTCCCATCTGCGTCTGCACCACCGCCGAGGTCAAACCGATCTTGCGCCCCACGAGGCGGCGGCCATCGGCGAGCGCACGTTCGGTGTTGAGTTCCTGCACGGCATAGGCGTCGGCGACCCCTCCACGTGCGAGCAGATCGGCCACCGGCTCGCACGGCGTTCGGCTCGAATGGGCCTGGCGAAGGCGGTCGGCGGCTGACCGGATGGTTGCGTCATCGATGGGCATGTTCGGCTCCTTCAGAGCTTCAGACAGACGTTGCTGGACTCGGTGTAGAACTCGAGGCTGTGGGCGCCACCCTCGCGACCGATGCCCGACGCCTTCTTGCCGCCGAACGAGGTGCGCAGGTCGCGGAGGAACCACGAGTTCACCCAACACAGGCCGACCTCGAGCTGGCCGGCGACTCGGTGGGCCCGGCGCAGGTTGCTCGTCCAAACGGTCGCGGCAAGTCCGTATGGTGTGTCGTTGGCCAGCGCGATGACTTCCTCTTCGGTGTCGAATGGGCGGACGTGGCAGCACGGTCCGAAGATCTCGTCGGTGATCACCGTCGCGTCGTCGGCCAATCCGGTCCACACGGTGGGTTGGACCCAGGCGCCGTCGGCGAACTCGTCGGCGACAGCGGGCACGCCGCCTCCGGTGACCACGGTGGCGCCTTCGTCGACGGCTCGCCGATAGTAACCGAGGACCTTGTCGCGGTGTTCGTGGCTGATCAGCGGGCCGAGTTCCGTGTCGGGTTCGCTCGGGTCGCCGATCTTCATCTGCTCGGCGGCCGCAGCGAGTCGGCGAACGAACTCGTCGAAGATCGGCCGTTCGACGTACACCCGCTCGGTGCCGAGACAGACCTGGCCGCTGTTGGCGAAGGCTGAACGTACGGTTCCGGCGACCGCTTCGTCGAGGTCGGTGTCGGCGAAGACGATGGCAGGATTCTTCCCGCCCATCTCCAACGACACGTCGCGGACCCCGTTGGCGGCGGCCTTCATGATCGCCTCCCCGGTGCGTGTCTCACCCGTGAAGGTGATCCCGTCGACGCCCGGGTGAGAGGTCAGGAACTCGCCCGCCGACTCGGGTCCGAACCCGTGCACGACGTTGTACACACCGGCCGGAACCCCGACGCTGTTCATCACCTCACCCAGCAGGGTCGCCGTCGCCGGCGTCTCCTCGGACGGCTTGACGACGACCGCGTTGCCGCAGGCCAGCGCCGGGCCGACCTTCCAGGTCATCAACAGCAACGGCAGGTTCCAGGGGCACACGACGGCGATGACGCCCTTCGGCCGGCGGAGCTGGTAGTTGAGGGCACCGGCCCCGTCGGGCGTGTCCATCTCGAACAGGTCGCCGGGCTCGGTCTTGATCACGTCGGCGAACACACGGAAGTTGGCGGCACCGCGCGGGATGTCGATGTGACTGGCGATCGAGATGGGCTTGCCGGTGTCGGCCATCTCGGCCGCGAGGAAGTCATCGAAGCGGCGATCGATCTCGTCGGCAACGGCGTGCAGCATCGCGCTGCGCTGGGCGACCGGCATCGCCCCCCACGGCCCGCCGAGAGCAGCGCGGGCAGCGGTGACGGCCGCGGCGACATCAGCCCTCGACGCCTCGTGGACCGTACCGATCAGTGAACCGTCGAGCGGCGATCGGTTCTCGAACGTCCGACCTGTCGATCCGGGCCGGAACTCACCGGCGATGAAGTTGTGGAAGCCGGTGGGCGTTGCAGCACCGGGTCGTGGTGATGTGATGGTGGTGGTTGGGGCGGAGGCCACAGTGACTCCTCGTGGTGTCGTGTCGGCTCATGCGTCGAGACGCGTCGGGTCGGGTAGATGGTCGACGAGCGCTCGCTGCCCGCCGAAGCGAGAGATGGATGCCGAATCAGGTGTAGACGCTCAAGAAGGCGTCGTTGAGCTCTCGCTCGTAGAAGAAGATGCCCTTGCCGATCTGATCGGCGGTCCATTTCCGGGTCGGCGAGTCGGGGTAGTACGTGTACCCACCGGCGAAGACCTCGTTGCGGTTGCCGCACGGGTCGAAGAAGTAGATCGTGCGACCGCGTGTGATGCCGTGGCGGGTCGGGCCAACGTCGATCGGGATGTCGTAGTAGGCCATGATGTCGCCGGCGTGGGTGACATGGTTCTGCTCTTCGAGGAAGAACGCCACGTGATGGAAGCTGCCGGGGTCCGGGTTGGGTACGAAGGCGATGTCGTGGGCCTTGTTCGAGCAGGTCAGCCACACTGCCGACACACCGCCGAGATCAGCTTCCTCGGCGACCTGGAAACCGAGCACGTCGCAGAACAGCGCCGTCACCTTGTCGATGTCGGGGCCGTACAACAAGGCATGATCGAAGCGATTGACGCCCATCCCACGCGGCTCGACTTGCCAGACATTGGGATTGGTGGTCTGCGGACAGAAGCTCGCTCGCTCGACGTCGGCGTACAGCTCGATGCGGTGGCCGCTCGGGATGATGAACGAGACGCGGCGGCCGACGCCGGGCTGATCGCCTGCCGCAACGTGCTCGACCTCGACACCGTACGCGACCAGATCGGCGGTGAGCTGGTCGAGAGTGGCCTCGTCGAGCACCTTGAACGCCATGAGGTCCATCCCGGCCGTGTCGGCTTCCCGCAACACGACGCTGTGATGATCGAACTCGTCCCAGCCTTTCAGATAGACACGCCCATCGTCACCGGTCATCACCTCGTGGAGGCCGAGTCGGTCGCGATAATGGACGATGGCGTCGTCCAGGTCCAGGACACGGATCTGGATGATGCCGGGTCGAAGAACTCCTGTGAGGGCCATGGTGGGTACTCCTTGTTGTCGGGTCGGGTTCGGTAGGTGGAATCGTTTGGTGGTTGGGTCAGCTGAGCGATGGATCGGTCGGTTCGGTGACGGGTGCGAGCTCGACGACGAGATCGGTGACGGGGACGACACGGCAGGCGAGTGCGAAACCGTCGGCCTCGTCGGCCTCGGTGACGTGCTTGCGGCTCATACGACGGGTGGTGTACTCGCCCTCGACGACACGGATGCGACATATGCCGCACCCGCCCCCACGGCACCCGACCGGGATGTCGTGGACCTGGCGTTTGATCATCTCGTGCAGGACGCGTTCGCCGGGGCGAACCTCGAACCACACGCCGGTGACCTCCTCGCCGGCACCCACAGGACGGAGCCAACAGCGGTGGGCCCCGGTGGTCGGCGCCGCCAGGGTGTCGGCCGAGAGCACACCGTCGGCCGGCATCACAGCCTCTTGAACAGGGGGCTCTTGGCCGACTCACCGTCGGCCTCGGTGACGAAGCGCTCGGTGAAGATGTCGCGCTCGAACAGGCGCCCCTTCATCAGCGATCGGACGCAGGCCTCGATCATCACGGGCGGGCCGCAGAGGTAAGCCGACAGGCCCTTGAACGATCCGTCGAAGCGACGCTCCGCGACCTCGTGGACAAAGCCGGTTTCACCGTCCCAGTCACTGGTGTCAGGTTGGCTCAGGGCGGGGATGTAGGTGAAGTTCGGGTGGGCCGCCTCGAGCTCCCGGAACAGGTCGTCGAAGTACACGTCCGCCGCAGTACGCACCCCGTGGATCAACGTGATCGGATGTTCGCAGCCGGTCGCCAGAAGGTCCTCGACCATCGACTTGGGACTCGAGAGACCGGAGCCGCCGGCGAGGAAGAGCATCGGCTTGTCGTGCGAACGGCGGACGAAGAATCGCCCGTACGGCCCGGCGAATCGGAGCCGATCGCCGACCTGTAGATCGTTGTGCAGCTTCGGCGTCGCCTCGCCGTCTGGCACCAGGCGAATCTGGAGCTCGACCTCGTGGGCGTTGGCCGGATCGTTCGCGAACGAGAACGCCCTCGGACGCTCGACGCCGGGTACGTGCAAGTTGAGGTATTGACCGGCCTGGAACTCGATCGGGACCTCGGTGGTGAGCCAGATCCCGAGGATGTCGCTCGTCAGGTGTTCGAGGCGGCTGACCGTGCCGGTGAAGTCACGCACCGGACGGACGACGGCGTCCGGTTCCTCGTCGATGTCGGCCTCGATGCAGACGTCGGTCTGGGCAGTGGCCGAGCACGCGAGGGTCCAGCCTTCCTCGCGCTCGAAGTCCATCAGAGCGAACGGCGACGCTGCGCCGTGGTCGACCTCGCCATCGAGCACCTCGACCTTGCAGGTGCCACACAACCCGTGGCCGCATGCGTGCGGCAACCACACGCCCGCCCGCAGGCACGCGTCGAGCAGCGTCTGACCGTCGGCGACCTCGACGGTCTCCTCGATCGGCTCGATGGTGAGTCGGCTGGCCACGACGGTGCTCTGTCAGGCGCCTGACTCGCCGAGGCCCTCGAGCCCCGGCGTCCAGAAGCGCAGCAGCGACTTGTGACCAACACCCTGGTCGCCGAGCGAGGCGTCCATGTCGGGCACGAAGTTCTCACCGTCGAGCGTCCACGTCACCGTCGACCAGTCGATCTTCTCGAAGTCGGGGTGGGCGCCGTAGAACTGAGGGATCAGCTCGCCGACGAGGGCCGCGAACGGCATCTGGGGCGGTAACGGGAAGGCCAGGGCGGCGCAGAACATCAAGTGCTGCTCCCAATGGAGGTACACGAGCTGGTTTCCGTGGAAGTTCTCGACGGCATCGAGGTTCTGGCCCTCGTATCCGGGGTTGAGTGCGACAACAGCCATGATTCCTCCTCAGCTCCGGGTGGCGCCGACGGTTCGGCTCGCCATCCACTCGTTCCACATCTTCTCTTCCGGTGACCCCTCGTAGGCCATGTTGTCGGCGCCGAGATTGAGGTGATACCAGTTGAGTACATCGGGGATCTCGGCCCCACCGCAGTTGCCCTGGAAGATCTGATGCACCGGCAGCCAGGCCTGGACGTACTTCTCGGGCTCGTGGTCGAAGATGTACTGACATCCGTCGCTGCAGAAGTGGTAGCGGTCGCCCTTGAACTCGCGGGAGCGGAAGCAGATCGTGGTCGGATCGTCGGGCTCCGTGAAGCCCATCGGGATCTGACAGACCTGACACAGCTGCGGCAGGGCCATGTTGTAGAAGCGGTTGCCCTCGGCAGCCCGTTGCCTCCACAGATCCAGCCGGGGCTTGTAGTACTTCTCGAAAGTGTCGGGATACTGGGAAGCCAGCCAACCCATGTGATCGTCATCGATGTCCCACGTATGGAAGCCGGCGGCGTGGGTGTACTGGTAGAAGATCGCCCACACCTCGTGGCTGATCCGATCCTTCTCCTTGTTGGCGACGTCGGCGTGCAGCGGCGGGCGGATGCCATAGCGGCTGAGGTCGTCGAACAAGGCGCCGCCCTGCTCTTCGAAGTACATCTCCCACGCGTCCTTCCAGGACATGACCTTCTTGGGGAGCATGTAGTCCATCATCATGCCGACCAGGCTCAGCAAGCGATGGCCACGCCAGAACCACTTGTCGATCCAGTGCTGCACGATGGGGACGTTGCCCTCGTCCTGCTCGAGCATGAACTTGATGACCTCGAGCCCGAGCGTCATGTGGCGCGACTCGTCCGACTGGGCACTGAAGCCGAACGTGACCGTCGCCAGGTCGCCGTTGTAGGCGGCGCCCGACATGAACGGCACGAACAGCAGGTTCGTCAGCACGTACTCGAAGCTGAAGGAGATGGCCGTGAAGAACTCGAACGGGCCGGCCGAGACGGCATCGTCGAAGAACGACTTCGGCACCGACAGGTACCAGACCCGGTCATGCATGTGGGTGAAATCGTGGAGGCCGTCGAAGAACTTGTTGTAGTGGCTGATGGCGTGGATCTGGGTCTGGGCGTGGCGTAGCTCGTCGATCGACTGCATCTGGGCCGACACCTGGGCGCCGGTGCCTCGGATGTTGCGGCCGAGGTGGGCGAAGTGGCGGTGGGCCTGGTATTCGAGCGGGCTCACCCCCGTGAGGAACAACTTGAGCGCACCGAGATAGCGGGCGTCGCTCAGGCCGATCTGACCATTGTTCTGGGCATACGCATCGATGACGGCGTAGAGCTTGCGCTCCTTCTCGGCCTGGAACTTCCAGTAGGCATCCTGGGTGAGCCGGAACGGATCGACCCAGTCGTCCCAGTTGTGGATCTTGATGCCCTCGAACTTGTCGTAGGGATAGACGTCGTCCATGTCCTGGTATGTCGTGTCCCACGCCAAACCGCGGGTCATCAATTCGTACTTCTTCTTGAGCGGGATCTTCTTAGCCATGTCGTCCTCAGTTCCAGGTCAGTTCGAATTGATCGTCGTCTTCGTCGATATTCCCCGAGAGCGAGATCATGCACAGATGCAGCTCTTGTGGATCCCAGTCGCGCCCGATCCGATCGCTGACCGACCGGGCGTTGATCGTGAGACGTCCGGGGCAGTCGACCTTGACCATCGCCGGGAAATGACTCACGACGGCCTCGGGGTTGTCAGCCGTGATCGCATCGATGATCGGGCGTGCGTCCTCGGTGCTCTGGAGCGTGATCGAGACGCTGTTCGTCTTGGCGTTCTTGTTGTCGATGACCATGTGCGGTATCCCCTTCTCACACGTCGAGGCCGAGGCTGGCCGCCCGGGCGTCGAGTCCTTCGCGAATGGTGGCGACGGCGTCGGGGTTGCCGAGCACGGTCGTGGCGAGCGGGCCGGCAGCTTCGACTGCACGGTCACGCCAGGTCTGGTACCAGCCACTGATGAGGGCGGCGTTGGCCGGCGATTCTTCGGCAGCCACCTTGACCAGGGCGTCGACCCAACGGGCGTTGTCCTTCATCCAGTCGACCATGAACTCGGACATCATCGACACAGCGATGGCGCCCTGCTCGAGACCCGCATCGTCGAACACTCCGTAGACCAGGGGATGCAGGATCCCGTCGGCAGCGAGGTATTGGGCGATGAAGGTCTCGAACCAATCCTCGATCACGAGGGTGTCTTCGACCATGCGGCGAACCCCTTGCCAGTCGTCGGCCTCGAGCCACGCCGTTCGAGCCTGATCGAGACCGGCGGCATCGTTGCCGTCGAGCACCAGGCCGATGCGGGTGAGCAGTTGCGCCATGCCGAGCCGGTCGCAAGCAGCGAACATGGCTGCGCTGGTGACCCGCGTCCCGTAGCCGTAGTCGGTGACGCGAAGCGAGTTGAGGTCTGCAGCCCACTCGAAGTGCCGCAGCGGAACCAGGTAGTGGCGAACCATGTCGAGCCACTCGGCGGGGATGCGTGCAACCAGGCCCCGGTCCTCGACGAACTCGAAGGCACGGTCGGCAGCAGCGTTCATGCCGGCGCGATTGATGTTGTAGGTCGCGTAGTAGAACTGGCGAGGGTCGGAGAACGAGTACCAGTCCTCCATCACCACGGCGGTGCGGTTGACGTCGAAGATCTCGTAGTGCGGCGCCCACAACGGTCGATAGTGGAAGTTGGTGGTCGCCTGCAGGTCGAGCGTCGCCTCGTCGTACCGCGAGGCCGGACGGTCCTCGCCATACCGGCGGGCGATGTGACTGAACGTCGAGCGCCTCGGCGTGAAGCTCTCGGCTTTGATCTCGATGGTCATACGGTGTCCTCCTGGCCGAATTTCGTCATCAGGTCTCTGCGAGCTGCATCAGCGCCAGTGCGGACTCGCCATCGGCGGGCAGCATCTGTGCGTCGTGCTCGTCACAGAAGGCGCAGAACTCGCGATACGGCATCACCAGCTCCACGACCAATTCGTCACCAAGGGAGAACTCGAACTCGACGAACCGGGATCGACGCACGCCGGTGACCCGCACCGACGCATCTCCCCAATCGCCCATTTCGATTCCCCTTTCGGCTACTCGGTTCAGTTAAGCCGCGGACTCGACCCGGGTCAAGACAAATCTCCGATATTTTGAGTAATCTCTGATTCTCACTGCTTTCTCCGAGATTGTGCTACTGTCTCAGACGACCATCGATTGGTTCGGTCCGCTCGGACAACTGAGCACGAATCGCCGCACCGACCGCCCGAAATGCAGCGGAAGGGATCCGAAATGAGCAGCCTTGGCACCGATGCACTCTCACCGCCCGACGGGTCTGTCACCCCGCTCACGCGGGTGGAGGACACCGTCAACACGATTCGCGAGGACATCGTGTCGGGGGCCCTCACCCCGGGTTCGAAGCTGGCCGTCGAGCATCTGCGGCGACGATACGGCGTCGGCTCGTCGACGATCCGAGAGGCGCTGTCGCTGTTGCTGCCTGACGGCCTGGTCACCGCTCGCGGCCAGCGCGGTTTCACCGTGGCACCCATCTCGATCGACGATCTCCAGGACCTGAGCGACACGCGCATCCTGCTCGAAACCCACGCCCTCCGCGAGTCGATCGCCTCCGGCGACGACGACTGGGAAGCCGGAGTGGTCGCTGCGTTCCATCGCTTGGCCAAGGTGCAGGCTGCCGTCGACGACGAGGTCGAGGGAGCTCCAGCCGAGTGGGAGATCCGCAACCAGCAGTTCCACGACGCGACCACCGCCGCATGCGGCTCGCGCTGGGTGCCACACATGTTGAACATCCTCCATCATCACACCCAGCGCTACCGGCGCCTCGCCTTGACCGATCGCAGCATCCCGCGAGATGTCCACGCCGAACACCTGGCGATCATGGAGGCAGTGCTCGCCCGCGACGCCGACACCGCGTGCGATGTCGCCGCCAAACACATTCAACGCACGACCGATGTGTTGGCCGCACGGTACGGCGCAAACGGATCACCGCGCGCCGAGGGGTGAGTCGTGCCACACGTCATGAACGTTCCGAGGCTCACCCTGTCAGGCGCCCGATCGGTGGTCGACGCCGCCCTGGAACACGCCCGAGCCCTCGGCGTGCACGTGGTCATCCACGTGTGCGATCCAGCCGGTGATCCGCTGGCGATGGTGAGGATGGACGGCAGCCCCAAGTTCTCGATCACGATCGCCGCCAAGAAGGCGTGGACTGCGGCGGCCGCCGGGGTCCCGACGAGCGAGATCGGCGCCGACTTCCTCGTCGACGCCACGCTGCTTCACGGCATCGCGGCGAACGTCGACGAGTCGATTCCCGTCGGCGGAGGTGTACCCGTCTTGGTCGCCGGCGAGGTCGCCGGGGCTGTCGGCGTGTCGGGGGCAACCGAGCAGCAGGACCACGAGATCGCCGAGGCCGCCGCGGCGATCGCCCTGTGAGCGGCCAGGCGCGGCCTGCAGCTCGCGGCCTCGAGCGAACTGAGGCACGCTCCGGCGCAGCCAAGTTGAGGTGAGCCCCCTATGGCGATCCAGTTGATACGTCCCCCAGTTTGCGAAAGCTCCTCGCCGGAGGCCAAGAACTCGACGAGGACTGACTACATCTCCAGATCGCGGAGTCGACGTGACATCGATGGGTAGCACAGTACGGAGGCATGAAGGCCAACGACGCCCAACGACTCCAGGACCTCGAGAGCCACAACGCTTGACCAAACGGCTCCTCGCTGAGGCCGAGTTGGACAAAGATGTGCTCCGGGAGATCAAGTAAGGAAACTTGAGCCCCGAGCCGCAGGCGCGCAACCGTCATCATGCTGCTGGCCCGGTTCGGGGTCTCCGAACGCCGAGCCCGTCCCAGCCTGACTCTGGGCATACACACGATTGATTCGAAAGTCCTCGGCGGTGACCCTATTCGAGTGCGTAGACGTTGAACGCCTCCGCGTAACGGACGTTGAAGTATGGCGCCCACAAATTCTTCGAGTACCAACCACAAACACCACTGTCTCGAGTACAACCACTCGTGTATGTCCGGTCGAAGTTGACGTAGCTGTTGACTCCGACGACGTACCATTGGTCAGAGATGTACTGGAAAACGGGGCCCCCACTCGCACCGCCGGTCATGTAACAGCCGATTCCCTGTGTGAACCATCCGCTGTACTTGAGGGTCGTGTCCGATCTGTACTTGTAGTAGTCGCCGATCTGGGAGTGGCAGAAGTAGGGACGACAGGAGTAATCCTTGAAGGCTGGGCATTCCTCGTAGAACCAACCCTCAGACGGGTACCCGATGGAATATTTCGAGCCAGCCGGTGGATTGTAATAGACATCGAACCAGCCAGTAACATCTCCGATCAGTCGCCGAACTTGTCGGTGTTGTCGAAGATCAAGAAGGCATAGTCAGCGGCCTTATTGCTTCCGTTTTCATAGTACGGCGAGATCCAGTACCGGGTGGCGTAGTAGTCGCTGCCTAGCGGGGTTTCTTTACCGAACTGTTGCGGCACGAACTGGTAGTTGGCGTGTTTCACGCAATGTGCAGCCGTGAGCACGAGATTGCGGGCAACGACTACCCCCGAGCACAAGCCGGTCAGCTTGGACCAGTCTGCGTTATAGGAGTAAATCCTTCCCACGGCGGGGTCGGGACGGTTCTGGAGATATCCGAAGTCTCCCTTTGGCAGGCTCGTGTTCGGCAGCGATTCCACCAAGCGACCGTCGCCACTACCTGCGGCGGGCATGGTGACTGGCGACTCGGACTTCTCCAGATCAGCGTACTTGGCGAGCGGATTCGCTCCCTCGCTCGGCCCGGTCGAAGCGGTGGCGGTCGCGCTTGCGATCACTGCTGCGACATTCGAGAGATCTGTTTCGAGGCCTTCTGTCAAGGTATCGCCCTGGTCGAGTTCGTCCAGGGCTGTGCCGTACCAGCCGGCGATGTCGATGATGAAGTCGACGGGCGTCTGCCCGCCGTTGAAGACCACGATGTTGCCATCCGCGCCGACGGCGACGGAAACGAGGTTAGGAACCGCTGTATCGCCAGGCGCATAATTGATGTTGGAGGCGATTGGCCTGGCAATACCCGAAGGATGGACGGTCAAGTAGCCGTAGCCGCTAATCGTGGTCACAGTGACATTCGCGACGATCGCTGTGACGCCGCTAGCGGGAACCCCAGCGACGCCGGTGACGTCGACAGTGCGACTCGATTTCCCAGCGAGAGGATCGGACTCCCGACTATCCAACACCCGCGTCGGCCCCACCGGATTGAACAGATCACCTTCCTGCTCCGTAGCGCCGTACCAGCCGGCGATGTCGATGATGAAGTCGACGGGCGTCTGCCCGCCGTTGAAGACCACGATGTTGCCATCCGCGCCGACGGCGACGGAAACGAGGTTAGGAACCGCTGTATCGCCAGGCGCATAAATTGATGTTGGAGGCGATTGGCCTGGCAATACCCGAAGGATGGACGGTCAAGTAGCCGTAGCCGCTAATCGTGGTCACAGTGACATTCGCGACGATCGCTGTGACGCCGCTAGCGGGAACCCCGGCGACGCCGGTGACGTCGACAGTGCGACTCGATTTCCCAGCGAGAGGATCGGACTCCCGACTATCCAACACCCGCGTCGGCCCCACCGGATTGAACGTGGAGAGATCCTGCCCAGTCTCGGTGACTTGCGCCCTCCCGTACCAGCCGGCGATGTCGATGATGAAGTCGACGGGCGTCTGCCCGCCGTTGAAGACCACGATGTTGCCATCCGCGCCGACGGCGACGGAAACGAGGTTAGGAACCGCTGTATCGCCAGGCGCGTAATTGATGTTGGAGGCGATTGGCCTGGCAATACCCGAAGGATGGACGGTCAAGTAGCCGTAGCCGCTAATCGTGGTCACAGTGACATTCGCGACGATCGCTGTGACGCCGCTAGCGGGAACCCCAGCGACGCCGGTGACGTCGACAGTGCGACTCGATTTCCCAGCGAGAGGATCGGACTCCCGACTATCCAACACCCGCGTCGGCCCCACCGGATTGAACGTGGAGAAGATCGCTGCCCAGTTTCAGGTGGCTCGGCCAACTCAACGCCCGGTTCGCCGAAGACCGGATCCGCTCCGACCGAAGCCGGCACGAGTGTCGCGGCGACGAGGATCGCAAGGCCAAGAAGGGGCCGACGCGTCAACACGTGAACGTCTGCATCTGATTCATACTGACCCTCCAATCCGCGCCCCTCCCCACGGGCTTTGCAAAGGACGATAGTTGGAGGCAGAAAACCGTGCAAGGCTGGGAAGGCCACTCAAGAGACGCAACCAGGCCCGAGGATATTGACCGCGAATGCCGCCGCTAGTACGACAACCGTGAGGGCCGCCAGCCACCGGCAGCTCCGCGTGCTCGCCAGCGATCCCGATCAGCACATTCGGGAATGGCAGCCCGCCACCGGTCAGATCATTCGCAGGCAGCAGGGTGCTTGTTGGCGAATGTTTCAGCGCTCCGTGGGACATTCGCCCACCTCGGATCGCACCTTGTTGCCAGTATCGGGGCAAATGAGCGACGAATGACCATCGACATGAACACCGAAGTGATCAAGAGATCCGGACGCAGGGTCCGCAAGGTGCGACAACCGTCATCGGGATCTTGGCTGGCATGACGACAAGGGCGTTCGAGAGCCGGCATCCGCGATGTTCGGGCGTCGGCGGACGGCTGGACCGAAGCATTAATCGAGGTACACCTCAGCACGCCGAACCACACCACAAGGCCGCGTGCTCTTGGCCGGGTCAACGTCCGGGCTGCCAACATCGTGACCCACCGCACTACGACCGATCTCGGCCACGGGGTGGACATCGGCGTTGCGGGGGACCTGGCATATGCACGATCGGAATACGCAATGATCCATCTCGTGGCATCGGGCTTCCCAGTGGCCTCAAGCGCGTGCCAGAGCGACCAACCGAGCAACTCGTGTGGGGTCGCGCTACTCGCCGTAGCCGATCACGGATCAGGCACGCGATAACGTGCAAAGATGCCGTCTTCGGACACGGGAAATGGAACCAACCTCGAGTACCGACTCCTCGGCTCCTTCCAGGTCATCGTCGACGGCGTCGCGATCCATTGGGTGGTGGTCTCAAACAGCGATCGGTGTTGGCGATGTTGGTGCTCGATGCCAATCGACCCGTTACCAACAGTCGTCTGATCGAGGGGCTGTGGGCTGACGACCCGCCGAACCGGGCGCTGTCGACCATTCAGGTCTACATCTCAGGACTTCGAAAGCTGCTGCCGATTTCTGGCGGTGCATCACCCATCGCGGCACGGACGAACGGATACGTCCTTGACGCGCCAACAGGATCCATCGATGTCCAGCGATTCACAGCCAACCTCGAGGCCGCGCGATGCCCAGCGCTGGCAAGACGATCGCTTGACGTTGCATCACCTCGACATGGCACTCGAACTCTGGCAAGGTCAGCTAGGCCCTCGCTGACTGTCGATCGACCGACAGTTCTTCGCTTTCGCCGGCTTCGCCATACCGTG
>CAVOVK010000022.1:0-110326 GCA_963699815.1 uncultured Acidimicrobiaceae bacterium
GGAATGTTGCGCAAGCGATTCCACGAACGTCAGGTCGGCCATGCCGGCACGCTCGATCCCGATGCCACCGGTGTGCTCGTGGTCGCCGTGGGCATGAGTACCAAGCTGTTGCGGTTCGTCGAAAAGACCACGAAGCGGTACGTCGCAGAGGTGGTGCTGGGTACCGAGACCTCGACGCTCGACGCCGCCGGTGCCGTCACGGCGACCCACGACATGACCGGAGTCACGGTCGAGCAGGCCAGACAGGTCGTCGCCGACCATCTGGTCGGGGCGATCGAACAGATCCCACCGATGGTGTCCGCGATCCGTGTCGACGGTCGCCGCCTGCACGAGCTGGCCCGCGAGGGAATCGAGATCGAGCGCCAGCCTCGACCGGTCACGATCCATTCCTTCACCGTCGACGAGGGGCCCGAGCCGGGCGTGCTCACGATCGAGGTCGTGTGCTCGGCCGGCACCTATATCCGCACACTGGCGGCTGATCTCGGCACGCTGCTGGGCGGCGGTGCCCACCTGCGCAACCTGCGCCGCATCGCGGTCGGCGAGTTCACCCTTGACGAGGCCGGTTCCCCCGACGCGTGCGAACTGTTGCCCGTCGACACCACGGTGCGCGGACTCGAGCGGGTCGACATCGATGCCGAGACCGCGGCGCTCGTCGCCAACGGCCGGGTGCTTCCCCGGTTCCATGGTGTCACCGGTGACGGACCATGGGCGCTGTTCGGCCCCGCCGGCACGTTGTTGGCCGTCTACGAGACATTTCGAGCCGACGACGTGAAGCCTTCGGTCGTGCTGCCGACGGCGGTCGGCGGGTAGCGTCAACGGCCGTGCTGGTCATCACCGATGCATCTTCTGCGCCGTTTCCGGACGAGCGCAGCGTGATCACGATCGGCGCCTACGACGGTCTCCACCAAGGGCACCAATCGGTGATCGCTCAAGTTCGCGAGATCGCACAGGCCCGAGGTGCTCGATCCGCGGTCGTCACGTTCGATCGCCACCCTGCCACGGTCGTACGTCCCGAGTCGGCCCCGAAGTTGTTGACCGATCACGACCAGCGCATGGAGTTGTTCGAGCTCACCGGGATCGACGCTGCCGTGGTGCTGCCGTTCGACGAGCGGCAGTCGCAGGAGCCGCCGCTGGCGTTCATCGAGCGCGTGCTGGTCAAGTGCTTGCGCACCGAGTGCGTCGTGGTCGGCGAGGACTTCCATTTCGGACGCAACCGCGAGGGCAATGTGGCGCTATTCCGCGAGATCGGCGAGACCTACGGATTCGACGTCGAACCGATCCGCTTGGTCTGCCGCGACGACGGCGTCGACGAGCCCGTCAGTAGCACCGCCATCCGCCGCGCTCTGGCCGGCGGCAACGTGGCCTTGGCAGCGCAGATGCTCGGCCGGCCGTTCGAGGCGCGTGGCAAGGTCGTGCCAGGCGACGAACGGGGCCGCCTGCTCGGCTTCCCCACCGCCAACGTCGAGGTGCCGAACCGTGTGTGCGTGCCGGCCGACGGCGTGTACGCGGGGTGGTACGAGCGACCGGATGGCATCGTGCATCCCTCCGCGATCAACCTCGGTCGGCGGCCGACGTTCTACGAGCACGCCGACCATTCGTTGCTCGAGGCGCACCTGCTCGATTTCGATGGTGACCTGTATGGCGAGCCGGCCAAGGTGCGATTCGTCGACTTCCTGCGCTCCGAGCGCAAGTTCGATGGCATCGAGGCGCTGATCGAGCAGCTCCAGCTCGACATCGCCCACGCCCGCCGCGCCCTGAGCTGAAGCTGTCGTGCGCCGGCATCGGGGTCCGGGCACGACAGCCGATCGGCGTCACCCGCTGGAGCCGCCCTCGCTCGGCATGAACCGGGAAATCGCTTCGAGCGCCGCGACGTTCTGTTCGTGGGTCTCCTTGTGCGCGGCTCGTGCCGTCCACGACGAACGAGCGGCGGCCACTGCCGCCGCGTTCCCCGCACGCAGCATCGAGCGGCACGCGTCCGCGGCGCTGGCGAGTTCGAACCTGGCCGTCAGGTCGTCCGTTGGCGTCGCTCGAAGATCGTCGTCGATCGCCACGAGTCGCTCCCGCAGCCAGTCGAGGTCCTCGTCAACGCCTGCCACAGCCCCACCGTACGTTCGGAAATACCGCCCGGTTCATCGTTCTGATCGCGATCTTGCCGCTCCGTATCGGCCGTGTGTGCACAGAACGGGGTCGATGCCGGAGCGTCTGGTCACGCGTCCCCGGCGGCGACCTTGGCGCGCACGATGTTGAGTGCCGAACCGGCCTTGAACCACTCGACCTGCTCGTCGCTGAACGTGTGCTTGCCCTCGAAGTCGATCGTGGTCCCGTCGGGCTTGACGATCTGGCAGTGCACGTTCTCGCCCGGCACCGGTGGCAGGCCGAGCACGTTGATGCGGTCGTTCTCCTCGATCAGGTCGTAGGTGGCCGGGTCGGCGAACGTGAGCGGCACCATACCCTGCTTCTTGAGGTTGGTCTCGTGGATCCGGGCGAAGCTGCGGGCGATCGCCACCAGGCCGAGCCGGAAGCGTGGCTCCATGGCAGCGTGCTCGCGGCTGGAGCCCTCGCCCATGTTCTCGTCGCCGATCACGACCCACGGCTGACCCACCTCGTGATACGCCTTGGCGATGTCGGGGAAGCTGGCGATCTCGCCGGTGAGCTGGTTCTTGCCCTGCCCGACGAGGCCATCGCGGTAGGCGCTGACGGCGCCGATGTACAGGTTGCCGGAGATGTTCTCGAGGTGGCCCCGGTACTTCAGCCACGGGCCGGCCATCGAGATGTGGTCGGTGGTGAACTTGCCCTGCGCCTTCACCAGCACCGGCAACCCGAGGTAGTCGTTGCCGTCCCATGCCGGGAACGGTGTCAACAACTGGAGCCGGTCACTGGTCGGGCTGACCGCCACCTCGACGCCGCTGGGGTCGGCAGGTGGCGGCGTGAAGGTGTCCTCGCCCGGGTCGTAGCCGGCATCGGGCAGTACCTGTCCGACCGGGGCGTCGAGGCTGACCTCGGTGCCGTCGGGGGCGGTGATCGTGTCGGTGGTGGGATCGAAGTCGAGCCGGCCCGCCAGGGCGATCGCCATCACCGTGTCGGGCGAGGTGACGAACGCCAGCGTGTTGGCCGAGCCGTCGTTGCGCTTCGGGAAGTTGCGGTTGAAGGAGGTCACGATCGAGTTGACCTCGCTGGTGATCGACTCGGGACGGCTCCACTGACCGATGCACGGTCCGCAGGCGTTGGCCAGCACGGTCGCACCGACCGCCTCGAGGTCGGCCAGCAGCCCATCGCGTTCGATCGTGGCCCTGGTCTGTTCGGAGCCGGGCGTGATCAACAACGGCACCTTGGCGGTGAGCCCCTTGGCGGCGGCCTGGCGAGCGATCGAGGCGGCGCGGGTGATGTCCTCGTAGGACGAGTTGGTGCACGATCCGATCAGGGCTGCCGACGGGGCGAGTGGCCAGTCGTTGGCTCGGGCCTCGGCGCCGACACCGGCTGCGCCGACCTTGTGGGCCCGGTCGGGGGAGTGCGGCCCGTTGATCAGCGGCTTGAGCTCGTCCAGGTCGATCTCGATCAGCTGGTCGTAGAGGGCACCGTCGTCGGGGCGCAGCTCGCCGGCGACGTGGTCGGCGGCATCGGCGATCGCCTCGCGGCCGGTGGCCTCGAGATACTGCGCCATGTTCTGGTCGTAGCCGAACAGCGACGTGGTGGCGCCGATCTCGGCGCCCATGTTGCAGATCGTTGCTTTGCCCGTGGCCGAGATGCTGTCGGCGCCGGGCCCGAAGTACTCGACGATCGCGCCGGTGCCGCCCTTGACCGTGAGCAGGCGGGCGACTTCGAGGATCACGTCCTTGGGAGAACTCCAGCCGGAGAGCGTGCCGGTCAGCTTGACGCCGATCACCTTCGGCCAGCGCACGTTCCACGGGAAGCCGGTCATCACGTCGACGGCGTCGGCGCCACCGACCCCGATCGCCACCATGCCGAGCCCGCCGGCGTTCGGGGTGTGGCTGTCGGTGCCGATCATCATGCCGCCGGGGAAGGCGTAGTTCTCGAGCACGACCTGGTGGATGATGCCCGAGCCCGGCCCCCAGAACCCGATCTGGTACTTGGCCGAGACGCTCTTGAGGAAGTCGTACACCTCACGGTTGGTGTCGACCGCGACGCCGAGATCGATCTGGGCGCCGACCTTGGCCTGGATCAGGTGATCGCAGTGCACGGTCGAGGGAACGGCAGCCTCGGACAGCCCGGCGGTCATGAACTGCAGCAAGGCCATCTGGGCCGTGGCGTCCTGCATGGCGACCCGGTCGGGGTGGAAGTCGGCGTAGCTGGCACCACGTTCGAGGTCCTGACCTTGCGGGTCGACGAGGTGGTTGATCAGGATCTTCTCGGCCAGCGTGAGCGGCCGGCCGAGCCGCTCACGCCCGAGCTGGGCGTTGGCAGGCAGCTTGGCGTACACGGCCTCGACGAGTTCGACAGGGGTGGTGGCACTCACGGTCATGTAGACAACTATAATACAAGTCGCGTTCGTTCGGCAAAGAGAGGCACTCGATGGATATTGGGTCGTTGTGGCGGGGTATCGACCACGTCCAGCTCGCCATACCGGTTGGCGGCGAGCTGTTGGAGCGCGGGTTGTATGTCGGTGCACGTCGGATCCGTGTCGGGGTCGAGTGCGACTCCGCGTCGGTGAGCAACGCCCGTCGAGCGTCGTCGATCGAGGGTTGGCGAGGCGGACGGCCGTGAGGAGCATCCGGTATCAGGAGATCGCCGACGAGTTGCGCGAACGCGTGAGGTCGGCGAGCGCTGGCAGTGTGCTGCCCAGCGAGTCCGAATTGTCGGCCGAGTTCGCAGCGAGCCGGGTCACGATCCGCCGGGCGCTCGAGCTGGTCCGCGACGACGGGTTGATCGCCGCCCGTCAGGGGTTCGGTTGGTTCGTGGCGACCGAACCGGTTCGTCAGCGCCTCGAACGGCTGGGCACCATCGACGAACAACTCGAGTCGAGCGGCAAGGCCGCGGGGCGCCACGTCATCGAGTTCGCGTTCGTCGTGCCACCAACCCACGTCGCGGCGGTTCTGGCGACCGATCGCGTGCTGCGTGTGAAGCGCGTCAGCCTCGCCGACGGGGCTCCGTTTGCGGTGGTCACCGTGTGGTGCCCGGCGGCGCTGGCCCAGAAGCTGTCGATGGAGGACGTCGAACGCACGCCGTTCTACGAGTTGCTCGATGTCGAGCTGCGCGGTGCGACCCAGACGATCGGTGCTGAGTCGGCGGAACCGGACGACGCCGACCTGCTGGCGGTTCCGGTCGGTGCGCCCCTGCTGAAGTGCCGCCGGATCACCACGGATCTGACCGGGAGGCCGGTGCTCGTCAGCGAGCATGTGTTCCCTGCTCACCGCACCGAATTCGTGGTCGATCTGCCGTTCGACGAACCGAGTATCACCCCGGCCGGTTTACGTCTCGTCGATTGAACAGGGGGCCGGGCCGGCTAGACGGCGATGTAGGCGTCTTCGACGAGTTGTGCCGCAACGTTGCTCGCGTCGAGCTGGGCGGCGCAGTCGACGTCGTCGGCGAAACCGGATCGCGTCAGTTCGCGTCCGGAGGCGCACGAGTGGAGCGCTTCGGCGAGGCGCGGCTTGGCGTCGACGAACGCTGCCCGCGCAGCGGCGGCCTCGGGTGAGCAGCCAGGGTGTGACACCGAGCCGGACGGGTCCAGTACCACCAGCACGCTGCCTGCCCCGATCAGGTCCTCGACCGACGGTCGCAGTCGCGCGGGCGAGCCCGGCCATCGCTCTCCCGAGGCGATCACGGCGATCGCTCCGTCATCGGCCAGCGAGCGGGCGCGGTGAGCTGTGGCCGTCGCGTTGCGGAGCGAACCGGCGAGGACGAAGGGCGCCCCGAGCTCGCGAGCCCGGAGGGACAATGCCGAACCGTTCGGCGAGGGCAGCACGATCCGGCTGCCCCGTGGCAGCGACTGCAAGTCGGTTGGCGACAGCGAGACCGGGCCGTCCTCGCGCCGGCCTGCCAGGACCGCGTCGCGTTCGGCTGCGAACGAAACTGCGTCGTCCCCGTGCGCGGCATACGGAAAGACCGTCGAACCGCCTGAGACCGCCACGCTGACCGCGGTCGTGAAGCGCAGAACGTCGACGACCACGATCACATCGCAGACCGGAGCGAGCACGGCCAGGCCATCGGCGCCCCATCCGAAACGAAACGCAAAACCCTGCTGATCGGCATCGGCGATGGTGAGCTCGCTGTGCGTCACCGGGGGTGCCTCACCACGTATCCCAGTGAGAGACCTCGGCGGCCGGCAGTCGGCTCGCCAGTTTGAAGTCGGTGCCCAACGTGTACGCGATCGGAAACAGCCCGGCCTGGCTGTACCGGTCGTGTGGGATATCCAGTATCTCGGCTGCGGCGCGTTCGCCGTCGCCGACGAGATGCAGCGTGGTCCAGGCGGATCCCATTCCGCGCTCGCGCAGCGCCAGCATGAAACTCCACACCGCCGGCAACAGCGACCCCCACAGCCCGGCGCTCGTCGTCGACCCCCCGGTGTCCCGGTCGCTGCGACCTTCGATGCACGGGATCAGCAACACGGGAGCACGTTGGAAGTTCTCGGACAGGTAGCTCGCCGAATCGATGACGGCGCCCATCCGCTGGCCCCGTGGGTCCCCGTCAGCGTAGGTGGCTGCCGGCGTCTGGCGATATCGGTTGAACGACGAGCGGTAGATATCGGCCAACGCGTCCTTCTTGGCCTGGTCCTCGACGAACATCCATTGCCATCCCTGCCGGTTCGAGCCGGTGGGTGCCTGCAGCGCGAGGTCGAGACACTCCATCAGGATCGCTCGCTCCACCGGACGGTCGAAATCGAGTCGCTTGCGAACAGAACGGGTGGTGGCGAGCACCTCGTCAGCTGAGAGATTCAGATGCATCGGGGCAGTCTGGCAGCTCCATCGGAGGTGGCTCGGACCGGAATGGGGTGTGCCGCGATCGAGGGATGACCCCGGTGATCGGCCATGACCGCGGGCACCTGGAGCATGGCGGGGGGACGAGCACCGTGTGGTCGATCGACCCGAGCGGCTGCGTGCCTCGTACACGCTGCGAGGCCGAGCGCGTCGATCTGTGAAACTGGCACCATGTCTGATCGAGTCCCCAACGATCGAGTGAAGGTCGCCATCGCCGACGGCATCGCCGATGTGCGCTTCAACCGCGCCGACAAGCGAAACGCCCTCGACGGGGCCCAGTTCGCCGCGATCGAAGAGGCCGGCGAACGGCTCAAGACCGCGGACGAGGTGCGCGCCGTCGTGCTCTCGGGAGAGGGTGAGTCGTTCTGCGCCGGGCTCGACTTCTCGATGTTCTCGGGCATGGCCGACAGCGCGGAACGGCCCGAACGGCCCGAGGGGCGCCGGGGCGACCCCGGCGATCTCCCGGAGGGCCGGGTCACCCACCGCGGTCAGCAGATCTGCTGGGTGTGGCAGGAGCTCCCGATGCCCGTGATCGCTGCGGTACACGGCCACGCGCTCGGCGGGGGCCTGCAGATCGCACTGGGCGCCGACATCCGTATTGCTCACCCCGACTCGATGTGGTCGGTGCGCGAGGTGCACTGGGGGCTCGTGCCAGACATGACCGGTACGTTCATGCTCAGCCGGCTGGTGCGTTCCGACGTGGCGCGCGAACTCACCTACACGGCGCGCATGATCGACGGACGCGAAGCCCACCAGCTCGGCCTCGTGACGCGCCTCAGTGAGAACCCCTACGACGACGCAATCGCGCTCGCCAGGGAGATCGCCGGTCGCAGCCCCGGTGCCGTGCGCGGGTCGAAGGAACTCTTCAACCGCATGTTCACCGAGGGCGCCGCCGAGCAGTTCGCCGCCGAGCGGCGGATCATCGGTGATCAGATCGGCTCACCGAATCAGATCGAGGCGATCAGATCGAACATGGAGCGCCGGCCGGCCGACTTCGTCGACTGAACCGGCTCGCGGCCACGGTCACACGCACAGACCCGGCCCGGCGATGCCGCGGGCGCAGGTCGTCCAGGCGAACACCCGTCGCACGGGCTCGGAAGCCCCGGTATCGATCCATGTCGCCCACGTCGTGGAACGGATCGAATCGTCCATCGCCGGAACCTCGATCACCAGCAGATCGAGGCCGCCACCGACATCGGCGGCACGCTTCACGTCGGCGGGCACTTCGGCGTCGGGAGACGTGACCTGCTCGGTGATGATCGCCTCGATCGCGGCCGGGTCGGTCTCCGTGCCGATCCAGGTGCGCACCGTCGCCGTCTCGTCGTTCATCCCGGGGATGTCGGTGCTGGTCGTGAGCAGCTCGGCGGGTGGAATCGGCAGCAACGCTTCGAACAACTCGGACTCGACGCCGAACAGAGCGCATCGGTCGACGCCGTCCGGCCATCCGTCACAGTCGATCGAGGTACCGAAGCCGCCGATGGCGTTCCAGCCTTCGTCTCCCGAGCCGACGAGGATGCCGCCTCCGTCCGGTGCCTGCCGATCACCGAACAACAGGGCGCCGACTCCGATGAAGGCCTCCGATCCGGCGCACGCGAGGCCGGTCACCGGGAGCGGTCCCAGATTCGCGGCGGCGACGATCGATACGACGGGCTCGGTGCAGCCGTTGGTCGGCAGACGCCACTGGGAATCGAGCTGGACCAGCTCGACCTCCCCGGTGGCCGCGCCGTACTCGACCAACCACGGCGTGATGCCGCGGATGGTGACGAAGCGACCGGCCGTCAGATCGGGTAGGAATCCGCACCAGCCCGCATATTCGTCGCCGGTGCCCACGACTCCGATGCAGCGTTGTTGGCCGACCTCGCCGTCATAGGCGCTGACGTCGCCCACCGTGGTCACGAGGTTCATCGTGAGCGCTGCGGCGTCCGGGACGTGGAAGATGTCGACGGTCCAGGTCGGATCGCCGACCGCCGGCAGCGCGAACGCGGGCGGCGCCAGCGTGGTCGAACTGCTCGTGGTGGTCGACGTCGTCGTGGACGTGCTGGTGGTCGACGTCGTCGTGCTCGTCGCGGTGCTCGTGGACGTCGTGGCCGGCACACTCGTCGAACTGGTGACGACCGGCAACGAACTGGAGGCGACGGAACTCGTGGTCGTTCCGTCGTCGCGCGTGCCGACCCAGACCGCGAACCCGACGATCAACACCAGGGCAGCGAAGCCGCCGATGGCGCTCAGGATCCATGGGTTGCCGGCCCGCTCAGGGGCCGGAACAGCGTCGGGAAGACCAGTGTTCGGTTCGCTCATGACGTCCTTCTGGGCGCGGCAGATCCGCTCGTATCAGCGTGGCAGTCACCAGGTCGTCGGTCAACGCATTTCGGTTCCGGGGTCCGATCCCGTATCATGAGCAGTCCTTCGGGCCAACGTCGTCCCGGACTCCCACAAGCCAACCCCCGACTTTCGTGGAAGTGCACATGTTGACGACTCCTGGGCCCACCGGCCTGTACGACCCGCGTTTCGAACACGACTCCTGTGGCGTCTCGTTCGTCGCTCATCTGAAAGGCCACCGCTCGCACGAGTTGGTGCGAACCGGTCTGCTGGCGCTCACGAACCTCGAACATCGCGGCGCGACCGGCGCCGAGCCGGACACCGGTGACGGGGCCGGGATCTTGCTGCAGGTGCCCGATCGTCTGCTGCGCGGATCGGTCGATTTCGAGTTGCCAGCGCCGGGTGCGTACGCGGTCGGCGTCGTGTTCCTGCCCGAGCCGGAGTCCGATCGCGACAAGGCCCAGTCGCAGATCGAGGCGATCATGGCCGACGAAGGGCTGTCGGTGCTCGGCTGGCGCGACGTGCCGGTGAACCCGGCGTGTCTCGGCAGGACGTCTCGCGCTGCGATGCCGGTGTTCCGGCAGTTGTTCGTGTCGTCGCCGGGAGGCGAGGCGGGCGTGGATCTCGATCGTCGCACCTATGTGGCTCGCAAGCGCACCGAGCACGAACTGACCGGTGAGCTCGAGTCCTACTTCTCGTCGTTGTCCTCGCGCACGATCGTGTACAAGGGCATGCTCACCACGCCCCAGCTGAGCCAATTCTTCCTCGATCTCACCGACGAGCGCGTCGAGAGCGCTCTGCTGCTCGTGCACTCGCGGTTCTCGACCAACACGTTCCCGTCCTGGCCGCTTGCGCATCCGTACCGGTATGTCGCCCACAACGGCGAGATCAACACGGTGCAGGGCAACCAGAACTGGATGCACACTCGCGAGGCGATGGCGGCCAGCGAGTACCTGCCCGAACTCCACAACGCCTTCCCGATCTGTACCGCTGGTGCGTCCGACACGGCTCGGTTCGACGAGGTGCTCGAGTTGTTGCATCTGGGCGGTCGCCCGCTGCATCACGCGGTGTTGATGATGATTCCCGAGGCATGGGAGAACAACACCGACATGGACGCCGATCGTCGGGCGTTCTACCAATTTCATGCCAGCGTGATGGAGCCATGGGACGGCCCGGCCAGCGTCACGTTCACCGATGGCGACGTGATCGGCGCCGTGCTCGACCGTAACGGCTTGCGCCCCAGCCGCTACTGGGTGACCGATGACGATCTCGTGATCATGGCCTCGGAGGTCGGTGTGCTCGAGATCGATCCGGCCAAGATCGTCAGCAAGGGTCGCCTTCAGCCGGGCCGGATGTTCCTGATCGACACCCGTGAGGGGCGCATCGTCGACGACGAGGAGATCAAGAAGCAGCTCGCGGCCGAACACCCCTACGGCGAGTGGTTGGCGAAGGGCATGGTGCAGCTCGAAGATCTGCCCGCCCGTCAGCACACCGTGTTCAGTCACGACAGCGTGTTGCGTCGCCAACAGATGTTCGGCTACACGCACGAGGAACTCAAGATCCTCGTCGCCCCGATGGCCCGCGACGGCAAGGAGCCGATCGGTTCGATGGGGACCGATACCCCGCTCGCTGTGCTCTCGAACCGGCCGCGTCTGTTGTTCGACTACTTCGCTCAGCTGTTCGCCCAGGTCACCAATCCGCCGCTGGATGCGATTCGGGAGGAGGTCGTGACCGCCGTCTCGTCGTCGATCGGTCCCGAGGCGAACCTGCTCAATCCCGGACCGGAGAGCTGTCGCCAGCTGTCGCTGCCGTTCCCGATCCTGGACAACGACGAGCTCGCCAAGATCATCCACGCCAACGATGACGGACAGTTCCCCGGCCTTGCCGCCCATGTGGTGAAGGGCCTCTATCGCGTTGCCGGTGGTGGAAACTCGTTGCGAACGTCACTCGATGCGATCTTCGAGGAGGTGTCTTCGGCGATCGAGCGCGGTGCCCGTGTCGTGGTGCTGAGCGACCGCAATGCGGATTCGGTGGACGCACCGATCCCGTCGCTGTTGCTCACGTCTGCCGTGCACCATCACCTCGTGCGCACCAAGCAGCGCACGAAGGTCGGCCTGGTCGTCGAATGTGGCGACGCTCGCGAGGTGCACCACATGGCGTTGCTGATCGGATACGGCGCCGGCGCGATCAACCCGTACCTCGCGTTCGAGTCGATCGAAGACTTGATCGCGGAGGGCCTCCACGGGATGGCCGACATGGATCCTGACAAGGCCGTCAAGAACTACATCAAGGCGTGCGGTCAGGGCGTGTTGAAGGTGATGTCGAAGATGGGTGTGTCGACGGTGGCGTCCTACACCGGAGCCCAGATCTTCGAGGCGATCGGGCTGGGTAACGAGCTCGTCGATCGGTACTTCACCGGGACCGTGAGCCGGCTGGGTGGCATCGGTCTCGACGAGGTCGCCGAGGCGATCAGGATGCGTCACACGGTTGCGAACCCGCGGCGTCCGGAGGAACGGGCGCATCGCAAGCTCGACCTGGGCGGTGAGTACCAATGGCGCCGCGAAGGCGAGTATCACCTGTTCAACCCCGAGACGGTGTTCAAGCTGCAGCACGCCACGCGCTCCAAGCGCTACGACATCTTCAAGCAGTACACCGCCTTGGTCGATGACCAGTCGAGACATCTCGCCACGTTGCGCGGCCTGTTCGAGTTCGCACGAGGCCGCCGGTCGATCCCGATCGAGGAGGTCGAGCCGGTCAGCGAGATCGTCAAGCGTTTCTCGACGGGCGCGATGTCGTACGGGTCGATCTCGGCGGAGGCCCACGAGACGCTCGCGATCGCGATGAATCAGATCGGCGCCAAGTCGAACACGGGTGAAGGCGGCGAGGATGCCGACCGGCTCTACGACCCTGCCCGGCGTTCGTCGATCAAGCAGGTGGCCTCGGGTCGGTTCGGCGTGACCTCCGAATATCTCACGAACTCCGATGACATCCAGATCAAGATGGCGCAGGGCGCCAAGCCGGGTGAGGGTGGTCAGCTGCCCGGCCACAAGGTCTACCCTTGGATCGCGAAGACGCGCCACTCGACCCCCGGTGTGGGTTTGATCAGCCCGCCTCCGCACCACGACATCTACTCGATCGAGGATCTCAAGCAGCTGATCCACGATCTCAAGAACGCCAACCCGGCGGCGCGCATCCACGTGAAGCTGGTTGCCGAGATGGGCGTGGGCACCGTGGCAGCCGGAGTGTCGAAGGCCAAGGCCGATGTCGTCCTGATCTCCGGTCACGACGGCGGGACCGGCGCATCGCCGCTGACGTCGCTCAAGCACGCCGGCGGCCCGTGGGAACTCGGTCTCGCCGAAACACAACAGACCCTGCTGCTCAACGGCCTTCGGGACCGAATCGTGGTCCAGGCCGACGGTCAGTTGAAGACCGGGCGCGACGTCGTCGTCGCGGCCCTGCTCGGCGCCGAGGAGTACGGCTTCGCCACCGCCCCACTGGTGGTCTCCGGGTGCGTGATGATGCGGGTCTGCCATCTCGACACCTGTCCGGTCGGAGTCGCCACCCAGAACCCCGAGCTGCGGCAGCGATTCAGCGGCAAACCGGAGTTCGTGGTGAACTTCTTCGAGTACATCGCCGAGGAGATCCGCGAGCTGATGGCCGAACTCGGTTTCCGCACGATGGCGGAGATGATCGGGCACGTCGAAGTGCTCGATGTACGCCCCGCCGTCGACCATTGGAAGGCCTACGGACTCGACATCGGCCCGATCTTGCAGGTGGTCGACAATCCGTACGACCAGACGTTCGTGTGCTCGAGTGAGCAGGACCACGGTCTCGACAAAGCACTCGACCAGGAACTGATCCGTCTCGCGCAGCCGGCGATCACCGGCGCCGAGCCCGTGTCGATCGAGTTGCCGATCCGCAACGTGAACCGCACCGTTGGCACCCTGCTGGGTCACGAGGTGACGAAGGTGTGGAAGGGTGCCGGTCTGCCGGACGGCACGATCGACATCCGGTTCACGGGCTCGGCCGGCCAGAGTTTCGGTGCGTTCGTGCCGGCTGGTATCACGATGCGGTTGACGGGCGACGCGAACGACTACCTCGGCAAGGGCTTGTCGGGGGGCCGGCTGATCGTTCGGCCGCCTGAGTCGTCGCCGTTCGCGGCAGAGGATCAGGTCATCGCCGGAAACGTGATCGCGTACGGTGCGACTGCAGGCGAGATCTTCTTTCGCGGCAATGTGGGTGAACGATTCTGCGTTCGCAACTCCGGTGCGACGGCGGTGGTCGAGGGAGTTGGCGACCATGGTTGTGAGTACATGACGGGCGGACGCGTCGTCGTGCTCGGGCAGACCGGGCGCAACTTCGGCGCAGGCATGTCCGGCGGCATCGCCTACGTGTACGACCGGCACGACGACTTCGACCGCAAGGTGAACTACGAGATGGTCGAGGTCGAGCAGCTCGATGAGCCCGATCGCGACTTCTTGCGGTCCCTGGTCGAGGCGCATCTCGCATACACCGACTCGGCGGTCGCCCGTCGAATGCTCGACGCATGGAGCGTCGAGGTCAGCCGCTTCCGAAAAGTGATGCCGGTCGACTACAAGCGTGTGCTGAGCGTGATGGCGCAAGCCGAGTCCGAGGGCCTCGACGAGGCAGCGACCGTCGATCGAGTGATGGAGGCGGCCCGCCAGTGATCACACAGACCGAGACGGAAACCCTCCGGCGGGAAGGAGATGGCGATGGGTGACACAACCGGGTTCTTGAAGTGGGAGCGCGAGTTGCCGCAGTACCGGCCGGTGCCCGTGCGCTTGCGCGACTGGAAGGAGGTCTACGAGGACTTCCCCGATGACAAGCTGCAGATTCAGGCCGGCCGTTGCATGGATTGTGGCATCCCCTTCTGCAACAACGGGTGCCCGCTCGGCAACCTGATCCCAGACTGGAACGACCTCGTCTATCGCGATCATTGGCGAGACGCGATCGACCGGCTGCACGCCACCAACAACTTCCCCGAGTTCACCGGTCGGCTGTGCCCGGCGCCCTGTGAATCGGCGTGTGTGCTCGGCATCAACCAGCCCCCGGTGGCGATCAAGCAGGTCGAGGTCGAGATCATCGACAAGGCGTTCGACGAGGGCTGGGTGGTTCCCCAGGTGCCCACCGTTCGCACGGGCAAGCGCGTCGCCGTGATCGGGTCGGGCCCTGCCGGTTTGGCAGCCGCACAGCAGTTGACGAGAGCCGGGCACGAGGTGGTGGTGCTCGAACGCTCGGATCGCATCGGTGGCCTGCTGCGGTATGGCATCCCCGAGTTCAAGATGGAGAAGCGGCACATCGATCGACGGCTCGAACAGATGTCGGCCGAGGGCACCGAGTTCCGGACCAACGCCGTCGTCGGCGACAACGTCGACATCACCGTGCTGCACGCGTCCTACGACGCCATCGTGCTGGCCTGCGGTGCGACCCAGTGGCGGGATCTGCCGGTGCCCGGTCGCGAGCTCGCCAACATTCATCAGGCCATGGAGTACCTGCCGCCCGCCAACCGCGTCCAGATGGGCGATATCGAGCGGTCACCGATCGACGTGAGCGGCAAGCATGTCGTGATCATCGGCGGGGGCGACACAGGTGCGGATTGCCTCGGTACTGCTCACCGCCAGGGCGCTGCCAGCGTTACCCAACTCGAGATCATGCCGCAGCCACCCGAACAGCGCGCCGACTCGAATCCGTGGCCGCAGTTCGCCTTCGTCTACAAGGTGACCTCCGCCCATGCCGAGGGTGGTGAGAGGATCTACTCGGTCAACACCGAGCGGTTCATCGGTGACGCCCACGGAGACGTGAAGGCGCTCGCGATCCACGATGTCGAAATGATCGACGGCAAGTTCGTCAGGGTCGAGGGCACCGATCGCGAGCTGGCAGCTGATTTCGTCTTCTTGGCGCTCGGCTTCACCGGGCCCGAACGGGGTTCGTGGCTGGACATGTTGGGTGTCGAGTTCGACCAGCACGGCGATGCCGTTCGCGGATCGCGATTACATGAGCAACGTGCACGGTGTATTCGTGGCCGGCGACATGGGACACGGTCAGAGCCTGATCGTCTGGGCGATCGCCGAGGGCCGGTCGGCCGCGGCCGGGGTCGATCGCTTCTTGATGGGCGAGACGAAGCTCCCCGAACCGATCGAGCCCACGACGCGGCCGTTGATGTGACGATCGCTCGACGCGACGAGGTGGAGTGACGCCACCTGCGTGGTTCCAGGTCGTACGCTAGGGCGAATGGAGATCAAGTCGAGAGCGGTCGTCTTCGCGGCCTTTTGCGTCGCACCGCTGATGCTCGCCGCCGGATGCGGCGATTCGACGGGTTCGGGCTCAGAGTCACTCCTGTCGCCGATCCAGCCCTCCAGCTACGTCACCATCGAGCCGGCGACGACGACCACGACGACCACGATCTTCATCGATCCCGAGCAGCCGTCGGGTCCGACGATCTCGCCGGATCCGCAGACCTACATCGTCGTCGCCGGAGACTCGCTGTCGAAGATCGCGTCGCTCTACGACATGTCGGTCGACGAGTTGATCGCCTACAACGGCTGGACCGATGGCACCAACCACCTGCTGCTGGCGGGCGACGAGATCCTGATCCCGCCGAACAAGCCGATTCCCGGCTCGGGAACCGGAACGGCTCCGTCCGACTCGACGACGGTGCCCGACCAGCCGAGCGGTTCCGGATGTACCCACACCATCGTCGCTGGTGACAACCCGACCCGGGTGGCGGACAAGTACGGCATCACGGTCGATCAGCTGTCGAACGCCAATCTCGACAATCCGGCCTACAGCACGTTCCTGATCGGTTCCC
This sequence comes from uncultured Acidimicrobiaceae bacterium, assembly GCA_963699815.1. Classification (GTDB taxonomy): domain Bacteria; phylum Actinomycetota; class Acidimicrobiia; order Acidimicrobiales; family Ilumatobacteraceae; genus Ilumatobacter. Next base: position 16,084 of record CAVOVK010000022.1, read on the forward strand.
AGCTGACGATTCCACCCGAGGGCAACTGCTGACGACCCGGTGGGCCGAGCTCGTGCGAGTCAGCCGAGGTCGGGCCAGCGGCGCTGCTGACGGCGGCGCAGGCCGGCGGCGCCGAGCTTTCGGTGCTCGCCGAGCTCCCACTGGCGTCGCCATCCGTTGTACTCCGGCCCGGTGAGCTTGGGGCTCAGGCCGCGGGCTGCCCTTTTCGTCGCCGTCCAGTAATCGGTGAGCGCCTCGTCACCGAGGCGTCACGGCTGCCTCGATGCGGGCATTGAAGCGACGGGTGTTCTCATCATCTGCAGGCCGCAGCGGGGTTCCGAACACGACCTTGGTGCGCCCCGGCTTGGGACGTTTCATGCCCTTGCCGTAGATGGCTCCCGAGCCGTCGATGAAGACCGGGACGACCGGCGCTCCCGTGCGCGATGACAAGTAGGCGGCACCGCCCTTGAACTCCTGACCCCAGCCGTCGGGGGAGCGACCGCCCTCCGGATAGATCAACAGGCTGTGGCCGTCGGCCACGAGGTCACGGAACTGGTCGCTCGACTTGCGTCCCGTGACCTCCCGGTCGATCGGGATCGCGTTGAGCGCCAGCGCGGACAGGACCGCCTTCCACTGCTGGTCGAAGAAGTAGTCGGCGGCGGCAGCGACCACCAGGTCTCGGCGCCAGCAGGCAGGGATCGCTCTGATCATCAGCGCCGTGTCGACATGGCTGTGATGGTTGGGGGCGAAGATCACCGGTGGCGGCTCGTCGAGCCGCCTCAGATCGTCGAGCCGGTCGAGTCCGACGACGTCGGGATTGGCGACACCCTTCACGAGCAGTCGTAGCGGGCCTTCCGCGATCAATCCGCGAGCTGCTCCGCGACGGGGCCACGGGCCCACTCCGTGTCGTAGTTGGCGCCGAGCTTCGATGGCTTGCTCGGGACGTGAACACCTTTGGGCACGCTCGGAGAGCGGTACGGGAACCCGTACGAGCGCAACGGTCTGGCAGCTGTGCGCACGACGCGCTCGGCCGTGCCGGCGGCTCGTTGCGCTGAACGGAGGTACCGATTCGCCATGGTCATGCGCTCACACGACGTCGGCCACGAGCACACCGGGCACGTGGAGATGGGAGATGGTGGGGGAGCGACCGACGACATCGCTGGCGATCTCGAATGCGTCGTCCATCGTGCTGGCGGGTGTGAAACCGAGTCGTCGCACGGCTGTCGGGTCGCCACCGACGATGATCACCTTGCCGGCCCATTGCTGGCCGTGGGCACCCCAGTACCACGCGTAGAAGGGGTGGACGCCGTGATAGGCGTTGCCGGTGCGGTACAGATGGCGGTACCACTCGTCCTCGGCATACTTCTTCTCCCACTTCTCCGACATCACGACGGGGTCGGTCGTGTCGGCCAGCACTTCGTCGAAGAAGTCGATGTAGCTGGGGTGGTGCACCGGGTTGAACTCGCGGTACGTGGGGTGGGTCATGATCACGACGCCGCCCTCGCGCACGAGCGGCTTGTTGCGGTACATGTTGAACAGGTACCCCAGGCCCATGCACATCACGAGGATCGGGTTCATGATGCCCTCTGGGTTGTACGGGCTGATGAACGGGATGCCCATGGTGAGGATGTCGGTTTGGCCCTCGACGGACACGATGTGCTGGTCGTAGACGTGCTGGAGCGTGATCTCGTGCACCGACGGCGTGAACCCGGCCTGCACGCTGGTGGTGGCATACGGTGACTCGATGCCGTGGAAGATCTTGCGGGCCAGGCGATTGGGCGTGCGCTTGAGCGACTTCTGGGTGCCGAGATAGAGGGCGCGGTCTTCGCGTTCCACTCCCACTCTCGCTTGGACAGGAAGTCGAACGGCGAGGGGAAGGCATCGGTGTTGATCGTGGTCTCGACCGTGAAGATCTTCGGGCCGTGATCCTGCAACACCTTGCCGAGCCGCCACACGCTCTTGTGGAGCTCGCTCTTGTGGCGGTCCATCAGGCTGCGCGTGTTCTGCAGGGTGACCGGGTTGTGGTGATAGCTGAGACAGCGGTACGAGGCGACACCGGTGGTGATCGACTTCCAGCCGCCGTCCATCGCGACCTGGTTGACGTTGGCATAGACGACGAGGTCGCTCTCGGCGACACGCTTGTTGATCTCGAGCACCTCGCCGTGATCGGTCTCGCCGATCACCGAAAGATTCTCGTAGTCCTCGGCGTCGTGTTGGTACAGCATGCCACGCGGGTGGAAGGCGTCGTAGATCCGGTCGCCCAGCACGTGGCGCAGCTCGTACTCGTGCATCCGCCGGTGCAGTCCGAGCGCGGCGATGAGATGGATGTCGTCGACCCCGGCGGCCGCCGCCAGGTCGAGCACGGCCTCGATGATCCGCTGGCGGGTGTCGGGTCGACGCATTTTCGGCAATGAGAGGCTGGCGTCGTCGAAGCAGATCGTGAGCTTCATGTCGGGCTGCAGGAGCGCCGGCAGCGGATCCATGTCGATCGGATTCAGCAGGGCGTTGCGGATGTGGCCGTCGACGTCGTCGAGGCCAGCCAGCGGCTCGGCCGGATAGATCACCCGGCTGCGGTCGGCGGGCAGCTTCTCGAGGCTGAAGCCTTCGCCGCGCCAGAACAGAATGGGCGGCGTCGACTTGTCGACCTCGAGCACGAATCCGGGGCGTGGCATGGCTCAGCGACCTGACCTTTCAGCAGTTCTCAGATCGAAGGCGATCTTGACGGCGCCACGGCGACCGGCAGCGGCGGCGTGGGCGATGGCATCGACGTGATCGTCGATCGGGTAGGTGGCCGACAGCAGTCGCTCGGCCTCGAAGTGGTCGGCGGTGTCGATCGCCAGGTCGAACGTGAGCGCCGTGGTGCCGTCCGGCATCGACTCGGTGCCGTAGGTGTAGGCGCCCTTCAACTCGGTTTCGCGGTGCCACAGGCCGGTGAGATCGAGCTTCACGTCGGCGGGCATCCCCATCAACACGACGCGTCCCCTCGGGCGTGTGATGCGCAACGAATCGGTGATCGATTCGCTCGTGCCGACGGCGTCGATGGTGGCGTGGGCACCGGAACTGAGCGTGTCGCCGATCAGATGGCAACCGGCCTCGCGCCGCACCGCTCGATCGAGCTTGGCGGCGGGCACTACCAGGTCGGCGCCGAGTGCGCTGGCGAGCGCCATCTGGTGCGGGTAGCGGGCTCCGACGATGATCCGCACCCCTGGGACGTATCGCTTGAGGCCGGCCACGGCGGCCAACCCCATCGTGCCGGCCCCGAGCACCGCGACGATCGGCTGCTTCGCCTCGGCGACGGCAGGCCAGGTGAGCAGGGCGGCGTGGATGCCGCCCGCCAGTGGCTCGACCAGCACGGCGCGTTCGTCCGGCATCTCGTCGGCGATGCGGTGCAGCTGCGACTCGTGGGCCCAGAACCAGGGCGCCCAACCGCCGCCGGTCGAGCAGCAGAAGCCGGTCTGGATGCCTGGCTCGAGTGCGCCGTCGGCGGTCGTGATCGCGAGATGGGCGTAGTCGTCTCCATCGCCTGGGGCAGCGCCGGGGAACGGCGGCACGATGCCACGTGCCGCGTGGCCGAGCACCGGCTCCAGCACGACGCGTGCTCCGTCGTCGAGTTCTCCGACCACCTCGTGGCCGGGCACGAACGGGAAGCTCACGAAGTCGTCGAAGTAGGTGGAGACATGGCCCTCGACCAACGACAGATCGGATCCGCAGATTCCCGACAACCTGGTGTGAACCCGGTGCCAACCCGCCCCCGGGCATGCCGGGTCGTCGATCGTGCGCAGCTCGAGCGGTCCGAGTTTCGCCGCGGTGGCCGGCGCCACCGCCGAGGCGATCCGCGCCATCCCGAACTTGGCGACGCTCCTGCGGATTTCGAGCGCTCTCACGAGAACACCCTGCGCCGCTCTCGTTCCACCATCATCTTGCCGATCGGTAACAGCGGCTTGGGGGCACCCTTCGCCTTCGACCAGTGCTCGACCAGCCATCCTCGCTTGCGAGCGATCGTGGCGAGGCGGGTCTCCGGATTGACGGCGACCGGGAATCCGACAGCTTCGAACAGCGGGAGATCGCTCGACGAGTCGGCGTAGGCGACGCATTCCTCGAGCCGGAACCCCTCGGCGTCGCAGTAGTCGGACAGGATCTGTGCACGCGCCTCACCGGTGGGTGGAACCGTCTTCATCTCGCCGGAGTAGGTGCCGTCGGGGCGCACGCTCATCTCGGCGGCCACGATCTCGTCGAACAGCGGTCTCAAACCGGCGACCGCGAACTCGAGCGCACCGGTGATCAGGATCGTCCGATGGCCGAGCGCTCGATGCTCGCGCACACGGCGCAGGCCCTCCGGGAAACTCTTGGTCATGATCAGCTGGTGCATCATCGCCAGCGCGTCTTCTTCGATCTGCTCGACCGGCGCGTCCGCGTAGCGCCGATAGAAGTGACGCAGGAAGTCGGTGCGATCGCGCTTGTCCATCTTCAGCAGGCCGGGTGCCTCGGTGAGCGTTCGCATCACGTAGCGGGCCCGTTCGGGGCCGTTGAGCCGGCGGGTTGCCAGGAACGAGTAGCTCTCGACCACGTTCGACGAGATCAAGGTGTTCTCGAGGTCGAACACGACGACTTGACGTTTGGGGTCGAGGACCTGTTTGCGCAGGCGCGTCATCCGATCGGTGCTGCGCGATTTGCCGGGGGTCGACTTGACGCGGGCGTGTTGCACGATCGAGGGCAGGTGGATCCGGGTGACGTAGTGCTCCCAATCGACGACACGCGGATCGAAGTTGAATACGGCCTGGTCGGCGGCGTCGAGCGTGTCCCACAGCCCGAGCAGGTTGTCGACCTGGTAGATCGCTTCGCACTCGGTGTAGAGGCCGTACAACTCCACGTACTGAAGCGCTGTCTCGACCTCGTTGCGCCGCGTCTCGAGGGTTGCGGTGAACTCGGCCTGGCGGCCACGTAGGGGGAGTGCCTGCAGCGTTCGTTCGGTGCGCGACAGGACCTTCATGGCCCGGTTGAGCTGGCCCTCGACCTTGCCGCGACCCGGAAAGTTCCATTCGGGAACCAGGATCGGCTGGCCCTCCGGGTCGTAGAGCGGATGTTCGGTGAACCAGCCGCTGATGTAGTCGATCATCGCCCGGTACTTGAGCGGGTTGACGCCACCCGAGGCGACCTGCGTGATCGGTGGAGCCTTGTCGGGCCCAGCGGCAGCCACCCCGATCAGCGCCGCCACGACGATGTCCACCGGGATCACGTCGACCGTGCCCTCGGGGACACCGGGGAACTCCTTGAGCAGCCCGCGGGCGTAGGAGATGATGACCGGCTCGGCCATCCGGAACCCGCGGATCCATCCTGGTTTGGGTTCGGCCCACGCCGACTCGATGATCGACGGACGCACGATCGACACCGGAACGTCGCCCTTCGTGTCGGTCAGAGCCTGCTCGCCGAGGGCCTTGGTATAGGCGTAGGCGTCGGGCCATCCGACGCTGGCGGCGCGGGCGCGCCCGGCTTCGATCAGTTGGTCGCGCACCCAGCGTTCGCGGAGTTGTTCGGTCTTGCCGGCGAGTGCCGGAGCCCCCGCGGCGCCGAGTTCACCACGAGCCTGCTTGCGGAACTGGACGAGCCGTTCGGGCTGGCGGCTGAGCGCCTCGGTATCGCCTTTCAGGCGGCGGGCCGCCGCGACCTCGGCCTTCCACGACAACCCGATGTCGAACGGTCCGGCGCTGACGAGTTCCTCCGGCGCGTTGCCGCGGCGGTTGCCGGCGACATAGCAGGTGCTCACGGCGACCAGGTGCGGTGCCACCCCGAGCTCTCGGCACAGTGCGGCAATCCGCGTCGGGCCGAGCAGGTTGATCTCGACCGCGCGGTCGAGCGGGGAGTCGAACGAGACGGTAGCGGCCGAGTGGATGATGACGTCGGCCGTGCTCCAGATCACACGGTCGTCGCCCTCCAGGCCCAACCCGTCGCTGCTCACATCGCCGGCGACGGTGGTGATGCGCCGGGCCGTCATCTGCTTGAACGTCTCGGTGCTGTCGGGCGCGCCGAGCTGTTCGCGGAGCCGGTCGAACGCGTCGTTCTTCAGCAGCTCGCGTTCGACTCGCGCCGACGCCGGGGTGCGTTGACCGTCGCGTACGAGCAGGATCAGCTCGCAATCGGGCACGCTGTGCAGCAACCGCTCGACGAGTGCGGTGCCGACGAATCCGGTCGAGCCGGTGATGGCAATCCGCTTGCCAGCGAGCGATTCAGCGATCACAATGGGTATGTCTACCAAATGGTAGACAGATGCGCCACCCCTGACACGCGACGATCCGTGGTGCCGGGCCACCGTCATGACCACTCGCGAGACCCCCACCCGTCAGCGCATCCTCGATGCGGCGCTCGACCTGTTCGGAGCGCGCGGTGTCGATGCGGTGTCCCTCGACGAGATCGCACGCGAGGTCGGCGTGCGCAAGCAGACGGTCCTGTATTGGTTCGCCTCGAAGGACGAGCTCGTCGACGCCGTGCTCGAAACCGTTGCCGCCGAACTCGTCGTGGTCATCGATGCGGCAGTGCGCTCGGCCAGTGATGATCCGCTCGAGCGGATCGACGCCGTGGTGCGTGCCGTGTTCCGCCCGGCCGTGCGACGCCCCTCGATGCTGGGCCTCGTTCGCGAGATGAACCGCCTGCCCGAGGCGCAGCGCGACCGCTTGCGCCACCACGTGCAGCCGCTGGTCGAACGGTGCGTGGTCTACTTCCGGCTCGAAATGGACAAGGGTCGGCTGCGGCGGGCCGACCCCGGCCTGATCGCCGCCCTCGCGTACTCGACCGTCACGGGGATCGCCACCGAACCGGAGGCGCTGCGGGCGGTGGGCTGGCAGCCGACCGCTGTGGGTCTGCGGCATCTGCGCGACGAGCTACGGAGCTTCCTGCGAGCGGCACTGTCACCGGAGTGAGGCTCGCGGTCAGGTCGTCGCTACCAGGAGCACCGAACACGGGGCGTGGTGAGCGACCGCGTTGGGAACGCTCCCGAGGAAGCGCCGTGCGCCTCGCATGCCTCGGTTCCCCACGACGATCAGATCGGCCTCGACCTGCTCGGCGACGTCGCACAGCGCAGCATGTCCACTTTCTGGCAACACGTGCATCGTCACTTCGAGGCCGCTCGCACGAATCGCTTCCACGACCGGTTCCAACTGCTCGGAACACGCCTGGACGACCTGAGCCGGACCGACTGCGACGACGGTGTCGTCAGTCGGCGACATCATCACGGCCGCGTCACATCCCTGGACCAGATGTACCTCTGCCCCGGTCAGTCGAGCGAGCGCTGTCGCCGTCTCGATCGCCATCGTCGCACCGGCCGATCCGTCGGTTCCGACCACGATCCGCTGATACATCCCGACTCCGTTCCCGGCGCTGCGGGGAACACGCCTGCGATCAAGGACCGTACGGCCTCCGAGGGTGCGTCACAAGAATGTCGCATGAGGGGTGTGGCCTTCAGGTCGATCGTGAACGCATTCCTCGATTCGCTCGACCAGTTCCGCAGGACGCGTGGTTGCGTCAGCGGGTGATGTCGACCGGAGTGTCACGCACGGCGAAGCGGAAGTCGCAGTGGGCGGCGCCACCCATGATCGTCTGGGTTCGGGTGAACTCGACGTTCGGGTTGAAGCCGTCGATCAACGAGCCGTCACGGTTGCACGACAGCATCGACCCCAGGTCCTCGAGGCCGAGCGCCCGATACATCTCGGCGTAGCGGCATCGCGACACGTCGAATGCGAACGTGGTGTCGGTGAGCTCGACGATCTCGGTCTCGAGCGCGCCGTCGGCCGACCAGGCGGCGAGACCGCGAGCGAAGCCGGGCAGTGTCTGGTCGCCCACCTGCTCGGCGAGCGCCGCCCCTTGTGCCCGAGCGACATCGACGATCACGTCGCTGGCAACGTCGTACACACCGTCGCCGTATTCGGCGGCGAGTCGGGCGAGCAGCGGGGCCACGATGCGGGCCTCGATCTCGCGTCGCTTGAGGATGCCGACGTCGTTGAGGTCGTCGTGATCGGACATGTGCCGACGGTAGCTGGTCAGTCGACGGTGAGCTCGTCGATGCAACCGATGCTGGCGTCCGCGTCGTGCGCCGCCGCTGAACGATGGCCGACAGCGACGAACCATGTGCCGGCCGCTCTCGCAGCCCGTCGATCGAATACCGAGTCGCCGATCATCAACATCCGATCGGCCGCTACCCCCAGCTCGGCGGTGATGCGGCGAAGCCCGTCCGGATGCGGTTTGGGGTGATCGATGTCGCTGGCAGTGACCACCATGTCGAGCAGATGGCGAGCGCCCAGCCAATCGAGGAACTCGATCGTCGGGGCGCGGTCATCGCTCGTCAGCAGCGCCAGTCGCAGGCCACTTCGGATCAACTGGTCGAACAGCGCCGGAACATCCGCCAACATCGTCGGTGCGGCCGAGCCGAGGGCGTGGTCGACGGCCGACGATGCGCGAAGCAGTACGGCGTCGATCTGATCGCGACTCCAGCCGTGGGCGACGAGTTCGGCGGCGGTCTCGTCGCCGATGTGTTCGAAGGTGCTCGCGGCGGCGATGCTGTCCGGCACGAGTCGGCATCCGGCGAGGTCGACGCCGAGTCGTCGAGCGAGGGCGCCCGCGAGCGGATCGCCGTCGGGCGCAATCGCATCGATCCATCCCTTTGCCGGAGGAAACCAGACGGCGTCGAGGTCGACGAGCGTGCCGTCCTTGTCGAACACGATGACGTCGACATCGAACGAACGGCTGGGAGTCGAGACGACCGGCACGAAATCCGTCGATCCTCAGTGCTTGGTGTTGCGGCGACGGCGGGTGTGGCGTTCGAGCGCCAGCTCGACGAGGCGATCGATGATCTCGACGTACGACATGCCGCTGGCGATCAGCATCTTGGGAAACATAGAGATCGGCGTGAATCCCGGCATCGTGTTGACCTCGTTGCACAAGAACCCGCGGGCCTGCCCGTGTTCCTCGAGGAAGAAATCGCATCGCGCGAGACCTTCGCAGCGGAGTGCCTGGTAGACCGCCAGCGCCGTGGCCTGCACGTCGGCGGTCTGCTCGGGGGTGAGCGGGGCCGGGATCAGAGCGGTGCTGGCATCGTTCACGTATTTGTCGTCGTAGCTGTAGAACTCGTCACCCGGCACGATCTCTCCGGGAACCGACACGAACGGAGCGGTGTTGCCGATCACCGCCACCTCGATCTCCCGCCCGACGATGCATTCTTCGACCACCACCCATTCGTCGTAGGTGAGGGCGTACTGGATCGCGTCGCGCAACTCCCCGACGGTGTGAGCCTTGGAGACTCCCACGGAGGACCCCATGTTGGCGGGCTTGACGAAACACGGCAGACCGAACTCCGCTACCAGATCCGCCGGAAGTCCCGGCGTGATCTGGTGTTCGGCGAAGGCGCGGAAACGAGCCTGGGCGATACCGGCTGCTGTGAGCACCTGTTTGGCCATGGCTTTGTCCATCGCGACCGCCGAGCCGAGGACCCCTGCGCCGACATAGGCGACGTTGGCGAGTTCGAGCAGGCCCTGCACCGTGCCGTCCTCGCCCATCGGGCCGTGCAAGAGCGGCAGTACGACAGTGCGCTCGGGGTGATCGACGGCCTCGCCCAGCATCACCGACGGCGACAGACGTTCGCCAGCGGGGTCGAGGCGGGCGGGCAATGCCCCGGCACCATGTTCGAGCGCGTGGACAGCCTCGGTCGCGAGCGCCCACTCTCCGTCGGTCGAGATACCGATCGGGGTGATGCGGTACTTGTCGGGATCGGCTGCCGCGAGCACGTGGGCGGCGGTGGTGCAGCTGACGTCGTGTTCGGCGGACTGACCGCCGAACAACACCACGAGTTGGATGCGGTCGCTGCTCACGTGCATGACGGTACCGTTCGGCACCATGAGGTTGCTGGCATCCCAGGTGGCCGAGGCGACCGGCGGCAAGCTGGTCGGCCCCGACGTGGAGATCGACGGCGCGTCGTTCGATTCGCGATCGACAGCGGCCGGTGAGTTGTTCGTGCCGCTGACCGCCGAACGCGATGGGCACGCATTCATCACGGGGGCACTGGCGAGGGGCGCCGGTGCCTATCTCACCAGCGGTCCGGTCGTCGGCGGCTCGGCGATCGTGGTCGCGGACACCGGCGCGGCCCTGATGGCACTCGCAGCGTGGGCGCGCCGCCGGCTCGACATCCCCGTGGTCGGTGTCACGGGCAGCGTCGGCAAGACCAGCACCAAGGATCTGATTGCCGCCGCTCTCGGCTCGACCCGAACCGTCACGGCGAACCTTCGCAGCTTCAACAACGAACAGGGCCTGCCGGTGACGATTCTCGGCGCACCCGATGGCGTCGAGGCGCTGGTCGTCGAGATGGGGATGCGCGGCTTCGGCGAGATCGCCCGCCTGTGCGACGTCGCAGTGCCCACGATCGGGGTGGTGACGGCGGTCGCCTCGTCCCACACCGAGCACGTCGGTGGCATCGACGGCGTGGCGATCGCCAAGCGTGAGCTGGTCGAGGCGATCGCCGGGTCGGGGGTCGCGATCCTCAACGCCGACGATGAGCGCGTCGCCGTGATGGCGTACCACGCGAGGTCGTCGGTGATCACCTACGGACGCGAAGGCGACGTCCGGATCAGCGAGGTCGAGCTCGACGAACTGGCCCGGGCGTCCTTCCGTGTGGACACACCGTGGGGGAGCGGTCACGTACGTCTGTCTGTCAGCGGCGAGCACATGGCCTCGAACGCGGGCGCGGCGATCGCCGTCGCCGGGGTCGTCGAGGGCAGCATCGATGCCGCGTTCGACGCACTCTCGACGGCCAAGGTGTCGGGTATGCGGATGGAGGTCGCCCGCGCGGCGAGCGGTGTCATCGTCGTGAACGACGCCTACAACGCCAACCCCGATTCGATGCGGGCGGCGCTCGAGGCGCTGAGTCGGATGGATGCGACCAGACGGATCGCTGTGCTCGGCGTCATGGCCGAGCTCGACGAGCCTTCGGTGGGGCACCAACGAGTGATGGACGATGCCATCGAGCGTGGGATCGAGGTGATCGCCGTCGGCACCGACCTGTACGGCATTCGGCCGGTCCAGGATCCGATCGCAGCGCTCGGCGACCTGGGCCCGGGCGATGCGGTGCTCGTCAAGGCGAGCCGGGTCGGCGGTCTGGAACGGGTGGCCCAGGCCTTGCTCGACGGCTGACGCGATCGAGTCAGAACAGGCGGTTTGCGTTGACGGGTTGGAACGGCTCGCCACCGTACTCGCCCGGCAGGGGCATCACCGACGCGCGCTCGAGGGTCCGCGCCCACGCCGGCTGGGTCGCGGCGAAACTCGTGGTCTCATGTCACAGAGCGCAACGAACATCTCCCCTTCGGTTCAGCCGTCATCGTGCCGCTCGCCGTTGGGCACGTATCCCGAGTGCCCGCTGTGCGGGGGCGACCTGTTCCCCGAGCACGCCCATTTCAAGTGTTCGGGCTGTGGGTGGCGCGACAGTTGCTGCGACTGATGAACTGAACCGATGGAGTACACCCTTGTGACCGCCGACGAGTTCGCCACCCTCGACGACCTCGCCGATTGGCGGTACGTACTCGGAGCGATCCGTGCCGATTTCGTGGCCGCGTCGTTCGCGGCCGCGGCTGCGCTGGTGGTCTCGATCTCCGACGCGGCGGAGCGCGCGGTGCACCACCCCGACATCGACGTGCGCTACCCGGGGCGGGTCCGGGTGTTGCTCACGACGCACGCGACCGGCGCGCTGACGACCATCGACGTCAAACTCGCGCGGGAGATCTCCGGGCTGGCAGCCGCGAGCGGTGCCCTCCCGGTCCCGACCGACGTACAGGGTCTCGAACTCGCCATCGACACCATGGATGCCGACCGCATTCGTCCGTTCTGGGCAGCTGTGCTCGGCTACCGCGACGACGGCGATGTGCTCGTCGATCCGTTCCGAAGCGGACCGACGGTGTGGTTCCAGCAGATGGACGAGCCGCGCTCCCAGCGCAACCGTTTCCACATCGACGTGTCGGTGCCCCACGATGTGGCGGAGCAGCGAATCGCGGCGGCGCTCGGGGCCGGCGGCACGCTCGTGAGCGATCGCCGTGCGCGGGCGTTCTGGATCCTGGCCGACCACGATGGCAACGAGGCGTGTGTGTGCACCTGGCAGGACCGCCACTGAGGAATCCCGCGTGTGATCAACCGTTGATCAGGTCGGCGAGCATCTCCAGTTGACCGGCGTTGCCGCTGAGCAGCACGGTCGTCAGGCAGGTCTCCTTCCAACGCGCCAGGTCGTCGCGGATCTTGTCGATCGGGCCGACCAACGCCACGTCCTCGACCATGGCGAGCGGGATCGAGGCGGCGGCCTCCTGCTTCTTGCCCTCCAGATACAGCGCCTGCACCTGCAATGCGACCTCTTCCCAGCCCATCCGGGCGAACACGTCGAAGTGGAAGTTGGCGTCCTTGGCGCCCATCCCACCCGCGTACAGGGCGACCATCGGGCGCATCAGGTCGGCGCACCGCTCGGCGTCGTCGCCGGGGATCACCGTCAGCATCGAGGCGACCTCGAAGCGTTCGGCCTTGCTTGCCTCGCCGCTTGCCTCGAACCCGATCCGCAGGCGTTCGCGGTACCAGGCGTCCTCCTTGGGGGAGAAGAACAGCGGCAGCCATCCGTCGCAGATCTCGGCGGCGAGCGACACGTTCTTGGGACCTTCGGCGCCGAGGTAGATCGGGATCCGGGCTCGCAACGGGTGCACGGTTGCCTTCAGTGCTTTGCCGATCCCCACGCCGTCGTCGCCGGTGTAGGGCATGTCGTAGTGCTTGCCATGGAACTCAACCGGACCCTCGCGCCTGATGATCTCCCGGACGATCTCCACGTACTCACGGGTGCGCTCGAGCGGGCGCGGATAGGGCTGGCCGTACCAGCCCTCGACGACCTGTGGGCCCGATGCGCCGAGCCCGAGGATGAAGCGACCACCCGAGAGATGGTCCATCGTCAGTGCAGACATCGCGGTTGCCGCGGGTGTGCGGGCTGCCATCTGCACGATCGACGTGCCGAGCTTGATGTGCTCGGTGTGACTTCCCCACCAGGCGAGCGGGGTCAGGCTGTCGCTTCCGTAGGCCTCTGCGGTCCAGAACGAATCGAAGCCGAGACGGTCGGCCTCCTGGATCGCTTCGAGCGCACCGGGGGGCGGCCCCGATGACCAGTAGCCGGTCGTGTAGCCGAGTTTGAAGTCTGACATGCATCCGATCGTGGCAGGCTGGCTGCATGAACGACGATCTGATCGTCACCCGATCGGTGAGTATCCCTCGCCACGAGCTACAGGTGTCGTTCAGCGCGTCCGGCGGCCCAGGCGGCCAGCACGCCAACAAGGCGGCCACCAGGGTCGAGCTGCGGTTCGACATCGCCAACTCCTCGGCCTTCGGACCTGGCCAACGTCAACGGGTGATCGAGCGCCTCGGTGAGGAACTGCGCGTGGTGGTCGACGACGAACGCAGCCAGCTCCGTAACCGGGCCCTGGCCGAGGAGCGGCTGGTGGCCAGGTTGCAGTCGGCCCTGCATGTCGAGCGCCCGCGGCGCCCCACGCGACCGACCAAGGGTTCGAAGGATCGTCGTATCAAGGCCAAACAGCAACGCGGCCGGACCAAGCAACAACGCCGTCGCCCCACCGCTGACGACTAGCAATCGATCGACTCCGGCCGGGTGCTCGGCGCGCGACAGGCCGCGAACGGTTCTGTCGTGACGGCCGGAACCGGATCGTCATGTCGTCGCGTATGGATGACCCATGCCGGACTGCCCAATGGACGTCGGCTGAGAAAGGTGAAAGGGTGGGAGCGACCACCAGGGGGGTGGTCGCAACACCACAAGGGAGAACGACATGTACATCGCGCGACGAATGGCTCGGCTGTCCGGCATGGGCGGAATGCAGTGGGCGACCGATATCACGAAGGCTGTTCAGGATGCCGGGGGAATGACGTCGCTGTGGGCCGGTGGTCCGGGCTCGACGTTCGGCACGGTGGCCTGGTCGACGATGATCGACTCGTTTGCTGCGTGGGCCGAGTTCGCGGACACCTTGGCGAACGACGCTGCGTATCTGGCGTTGGCGGCGCAGGGCGTCGATCACATCGACACGATGGAGCCTGACTCGATGATGCAGGTCGTACACGGTGAGCTCAACGGTCAGGCGCCGGTCGGTTCGTTCCTGGGGGCGATCAGTGCCACCGTGAATCCGGACCGGGCGGCCGAGGCGGGCGTGTTCGCCGCCCAGATCGCCGAGGCGTGGTCGGCCACCACCGGTATTCCAGCCGTGGTCGCAACGCACGCTGCAGGACCCATGGGTGAGATCAACTGGTTCGCCCGACACGAGTCCGCGGCGGCGATCGACGAGGCAAACGCCAAGATCGCGGCATCCGCCAGCTACGCCGAAGTTGCCGCTGGTGGAGCCGGCTTGTTCACAGACGGCAACCAGATGTACGCCCGCCGCGTCGCCTGAGTCCGACCGAGCCGGCACAGTCGTGTCGCGATTCGATTCAGCGGCGCCGTGCCGAACGCTTTCAGATACCGGTCAGGCCGCGGACGTACGCGGCCTGACCGGCGTGTTGCAGGCCGTCGTCGGCGATGCTGATCAGCCGTACGCCGAGCGTGACGGGCGGATCCCAGCGCTTGTCGACGATTCGATCGAGGTCGGCAGGAACCAGCCGTTGCAACGTCGACAGGGTGCGCTCGTGGACGGCGTCGAGATACTCCAGCAACACATCAGGACTCTCGGGTAGAACGGCCGACACCTCTGCGATCGAGTGCCCGTAACCGGTGTTCGACGGATCGGGTTCGAGCCCGAAGCGGCGGCTCCAATCGCCCTCGATCCAGATCTGAGGGGTATCGAGGAACTCCGAGACGTGGTGGTCCTGAACTCGCGTGAGGTGCCACACCAGCCATGCGATCGGATTGGCGCCCGATTGCGGAGGTCGGGTCAGTTGGTCGATGTCGAGCCCCTGTACGGCCTCGTGTGCCAGGGGCGGGATCCGGCCATACAGCTCGAGCAACAATGCAGCGACGTCCACGCCCGCCATTCCATCACAGAATCGGCGACCCGGCTCCGACCACCGTGATCGCGGCGTGTCGAGTCAGGTGGGGGTGAAGCGGATCGGGAGATGGTCGGGGCCGAAGATGCCGACCGATGATGGTTTCCAGGTGATCTCTCCTGACAGCTCGAGGTCGGGCATCCGTTGTGCCATCAGCACCAGCGCCTCCTGCTGCTCGGCGCGGGCGAGAGCGGCTCCGAGGCAGAAGTGGATGCCCGAACCGAACGTGAGCTGTGGCTTGTTCGACGGTTCGCGGGCGATGTCGAAATCGTTCGGGTCGTCGAACACCTCGGGGTCCCGGTTCGCGAGCGCGAGTGACGGGCCGATGAACGTACCGGCCGGGAACAGCAGGTCGCGGTACTCGATGTCCTCGCTGGCGAATCTTGCCGTGCTGCGCACCGCTCCGAAATAGCGCATCGTCTCTTCGACGGCGCGCGGTGCCAGCTCGGGTCGTTCGGCCAGGAGGCTCCATTGCTCGGGATGGTTGGCGAACAGCGAGACCGAGCAGCCGAGTTGATTGCGGGTGGTGTCGGTTCCGGCCATCAGCACTGCCTCGCAGAGCATCACGAGTTCTTCGTGGTCCAGCCGGTCGCCATCCGACTCGGCGGCGATCAACGACGAAATCAGGTCGTCGGTCGGGGTGGAGCGGCGTTGCTCGATGATCTCGCTGACGTATGCATCGAGTTCGTCCTGGGCCCGGATGATGGCAGGCATGTCCTCGTTCAAGTTGCCATTGAAGATACGGAAGATGTCGGTCGCCCAGTTGGAGAACAGCCGCCAGTCCTCCTTGGGGGCCCCGAACAGCTCGCAGATGATCGGGATCGGGTAGTGCTCGCAGAAGTCGACGGCCAGATCCGCTTCACCTCGCGGGGTGAACGTGTCGAGCAGTTCGTTCACGACCGAGCGCATGTAGGGCCGCAGGGCATCGGCGTGGCGCGGTGAGAACGCGGGGCCGACGAGGCGTCGCAGCCGCGTGTGCTCGTCACCCTCTGCAGCCAGAATCGACGGCCGACGACGGCGCTCCAACCACTCGGGATTGTCGATGCCCGACATCTCGAGGATCTTTCCGGAGGCGCTGTGCCAGCGCTTGTCGCGCAGCATGGCGACGACGTCGTCGTAGTGCAGGATGGAGAAACCGAACATGTTGCGGGCGATCCACGACTGCTGCGCGGCCGCAGCAGCTTCCTGGTGTTGCTCGTCGACCGTCATCGCGAGGCGCTCGAGCGAACTGAGGTCCGGCATGTCGACGTCGGAGACGAGGGTTGCCATGGCGCGACCTTACGGGACGCCCCTCGTCGCCGGCGATGCGACGCGGAAGCGGACGTCAGCCGCGGCGACGGCGACGGCGCGGGCCCGATTCGGCATTCGGGTCGGGGTCCACGCTGACCGCATTCATGAGCGGGCCGGTCGTGGCGAGGATCTGCTCGACACTGGGCGCGTCGCCCGGCTGGTACGCGTCGAGCTGCCGGCGCATCTCGGCGAGATGGGCCGGGGAGGTCCCGCAACATCCACCGACGATCGTGGCGCCGGAGTCGACGGCCATGGTGGCGTACTGGCCCATCAGCTCGGGATTGCCGGTGTACTCGATCTCGGTACCCTTGAACTGCGGCACGCCGCAGTTGCTCTTGGCGATGATCACCGCGTCGAGGTGGCGCATCTGCTGGATGGCGAGCAACAGATCGGAGGCGCCGACACCGCAGTTGGCCCCGATCGCGACCGGTGGTACGGAGAGTTCGGCGAACACGTCGATCAACTCGGTCGGGCGCAGACCCATCATGGTCCGTCCAGCGGTGTCGAACGAGGCCGTCACGGTGTACGGCAGCCCCACCTCGATCGCAGCCATGGCCGCGGCCCGCATCTCCTCAGCAGCCGACTTGGTCTCGATCCATGCCACATCGGCGCCACCGTCGCGAAGACCCTCGATCTCCTCGATGAATGCCGCCACTGCACCGTTCACGGTCATGGTCCCGAGCGGCTCGAGCAGTTCACCGGTGGGCCCGACCGAGCCTGCGACCACCACCGGGCGTGGTGAGGCCGTGGCGACTTCCGATGCGATCACGGCCGCTCGCTCGGCGATCTCGCGAGCTCGGTCCTGGGCGCCGTGCAGCTTCAAGCGGTATCGATTGCAGCCGAACGTGTTCGTCAGGATGATGTCTGCGCCGGCATCGACGAACTCTTGATGGAGTTGCCGTACCTTCTCGGGGTGGTCGACGTTCCACATCTCCGGCGGCTCGCCGGGACCGAGGCCCATCCCGAAGTAGTTGGTGCCCGTCGCGCCGTCGGCCAGTAGTGGTCGATCGAGGGCGAGGAGAGCTTCGAGTGACGTCCGCATGGTCAGGTCAGGCTACCCCTTCGTCCCGAATGATGAATCCGCTGTTCAGCCGAACGCGACGACCGGGTCGACCGGCTCGACACCGAGGAAGTCGGCCACGGGGCCGTTGGTGACGCGACCGGCGACCGTGTTGACGCCCAGCGCCAGCACCGGATCGCGACGCGAGGCGCCTGCAGCTCCGTGAACAGCGACCTCGAGGATGTAGGGGAGCGTGGCGTTCGTGAGGGCGTAGGTCGACGTGTGGGGCACCGCGCCCGGCATGTTGCCGACGGCGTAGTGCAGTACGCCGTGCATCTCATAGGTCGGGTTGTCGTGGGTGGTCTCACGGATCGTCTCGATGCAGCCACCCTGGTCGACGGCGACGTCGACGATGACCGAGCGCGGCTTCATCGCCCGCACCATGTCGTCGCTGACCACGACCGGTGCCCGCCCGCCCGCCACCAGGACCGCACCGATCACGAGATCGGCCTCGAGCACAGAACGCTCGACCGCGCCGCGGTTCGAGGCGAGGGTCATGATCCGGCCCTGGTGGATCTGGTCGACCCAGCGCAGACGATCGAGGTTCTTGTCGATCAATACGACTTCGGCTTCCATTCCGGCGGCGATCCATGCTGCGTTCCAGCCGACGTTGCCGGCCCCGAGCACTACGACCTTGGCCGGCCGCACGCCCGGTGCGCCGCCCATCAACACACCGCGACCGCCATTGTGGCGTTCGAGGCAGTGGGCCCCCATCTGGGGCGCCAGCCGCCCGGCGACTTCGCTCATCGGGGCCAACAGCGGCAACGCACCATCCGCGGTCTGCACGGTCTCGTAGGCGATTCCCGTCGTGCCCCCGTCGATCAGCGCCTGCGCGACGGCCGGGTAGGCCGCCAGATGCAGGTACGTGAACAGCGTCAGGTCGGATCGCAGGAACCCGAACTCCTCCTGTTTGGGCTCCTTGACCTTGATCACCATCTGCTGCGCCCACGCGTCGACCGCGGTCGGAACGATGTCGGCGCCGGCTGCGACGTAGTCGGCGTCGCTGATCGACGCGCCCTCGCCGGCCCCGGTCTCGACGTAGACATTGACGCCGTGGCGCTCGAGCTCTCGAACGCCGTCGGGTGTGATCGCGACGCGGTGTTCGGCGGTCTTGACCTCTCGGGGAACTCCAACGGTGCTGATCACAGGTGCCGACATGTATTCATCTTGTGCTTTCACGCGCCCTATGTCTCAGGGAGATACGTGGCAGAATGCACCCATGGCCTCGAATTCGAGCACTTTGGACGAGATCGACCGTCGAATGCTCGGAATACTCCGTGACAACGCACGAATCAGCTGGCGCGAGCTCGGCGAGCAGGTGCATCTGTCGCCGACGTCCGCGGCGGATCGTGTGCGGCGCATGGAACGCGATGGCGTGATCGAAGGGTACGGAGTGCGGGTCGATCCGTCGGCACTCGGCCGCACCGTCGCGCCGTGGTCGATGCGAGCCTCGGACCCGGCGACCAGGTCGACCGCTTCGAGGAACGCTTGGCGCAGCGTGGAGAAGTGACGTTCGCCGCTTACGTCACCGGAACCGCCGACTACTCGATCATCGTCGAGTGCGAGGGCGCCGAGGGCCTCGACGCCTTCGTGCGATGGCTGCGCGCCGACGCCGGCGTCGCACGAACCGAGACAAAACTGCTGCTGCGGGTGGTGGCCGGCTGATCGCCCGGTAGCGCGCACAGGGAGCGCGTCGTCGATGATCGGCTTCGCTGATTCCCTCGCGCCGCTCGATCTGCTACACCTGCGGCTATGAAGGCCTTCAAGAACTTCGTCAACGGTGAGTGGGTCGACGCGAAGGACGGTCGCACCACCGCCGATCATCAACCCGGCGACCGGCGAGCAGTACGCCGAGGCGGCACTGTCGGGTCCGGCCGACGTCGATGCGGCCATGCGGCCGCCGCCGGCGCGTTCGAGGGCTGGGCGAGATGTCGACACCCTCGGAGCGGTCGCTCGCCCTGATCCGGATCGCCGACGCGATCGAGAGCCGCGGGCGACGAGCTGATGCAGCTCGAGTGCGAGAACACCGGCAAGCCGTACGCCGTCCACCGCGGCGAGGAGATCGGGCCGATGGTCGACCAGATCCGCTTCTTCGCCGGCGCCGCTCGCAACCTCGAGGGCAAGGCGGCGGCCGAGTACATGGCCAACATGACCTCGTTCGTCCGTCGCGAACCGGTCGGGGTGTGCGCCCAGGTCGCACCGTGGAACTACCCGATGATGATGGCGGTCTGGAAGTTCGCTCCGGCGATCGCGGCCGGCAACTACGGTGGTGCTGAAGCCGAGCGACACGACACCGGCCACCACCGGGCTGCTCGCCGAGATCGCCGCCGAGTTCCTGCCGCCCGGCGTGCTCAACGTGATCTGCGGCGACCGCGACACCGGGCGGGCGATGGTCGATCACGACACCCCGGCGATGGTGTCGGTCACCGGGTTCGGTGCGCGCCGGCATGCAGGTCGCCGAGGCGGCCTCGAAGAGCCTCAAGCGCGTCCATCTCGAGCTCGGCGGCAAGGCGCCGGTCGTGGTGTTCGACGATGCCGACATCGCAGCGGCGGCCGAAGGCATCGCGATCGCCGGCTACTTCAACGCCGGTCAGGACTGCACCGCGGCGACCCGCGTGATCGCCGGCCCGGCGTGTACGAGACTTCGTCGACGGCGCTCACCGAGCAGGCCACGGCGCGTCGGGCGTCGGTGGGCCCGATGCCGACGACGTGCTGTTCGGCCCGGTCAACAACGCCAACCAGCTCGCCCACGTGCAGGGCTTCCTCGAGCGGGCACCCGACCACGCCTCGAGTCACCACCGGTGGCCATCGGATCGGCGACGCCGGGCTACTTCCTCGAGCCGACCGTCGTCGCCGATCTTCGCCAGGACGACGAGATGATCCAGCGCGAGATCTTCGGCCCGGTCATCACGGTGCAGCAGTTCGACGACGAGGACCAGGCGGTGCGCTGGGCGAACGGTGTCGACTACGGCCTGGCGTCGAGCGTGTGGACGACGGACTTCGGCCGGGCGATGCGCATGGCCAAGCGGCTCGACTTCGGGTGTGTGTGGATCAACACGCACATCCCGCTGGTGGCCGAGATGCCGCACGGCGGCTACAAGAAGTCGGGCTACGGCAAGGACCTGTCCGCGTACGCGCTCGACGACTACACCCGCATCAAGCACGTGATGGCCAACCTCGACAGCTGACGTGCTCCGACACGAACGGACCGGCTCGGGATCGAGACGCTAACCTCGCGAGAATGTCGACATCCGATGTACCGAAGATCGCACTCGCGCCGGCACCAGGACCTGACTGGTTGGCCAACGCCATCGTCGACGGCGGTGGCCAACTCGTTTCGCTCGCCGAGTGCGAGGCGATCATCTGGGCCGATGCGGGCAACCCCGAACTGATCTCTGATGCACTCGCCGAGGCACCCGGCGCCTCATGGGTGCAGCTGCCTTTCGCCGGTATCGAGAACTTCGTGCCGTATCTCGATCGCCAGCGCCGCTGGACATGCGGCAAGGGTGTGTACGCCGACCCGGTCGCGGAAATTGCGCTGTCGCTCGGGCTGGCCGGCCTTCGCGGCCTCGGCACATATGCTCGCTCGTCGACGTGGTCGGCCCAGCGAGGGCACAGCCTGATCGGTGGTCGTGTCACGATTCTGGGTGGAGGTGGCATCGCCGAGTCTTTGGTGCGATTGCTCCAACCGTTCGACTGCGACGTCACCGTCGTGCGCTCCAACGTGCAACACATGGAAGGGGTCGATCTCGTCGTGGAGGCCGATCGCTACGCCGACTCGCTCCCCGGGGCAGATCTGGTCGTGCTCGCGCTGCCGCTCACGCCGGACACCGAGGGTCTGATCGGGAGCGACGAGCTCGAGCTCATGGAATCCCACGCCTGGTTGGTCAACGTCGCCCGCGGGGCCCACGTCGTGACCGATGATCTGGTCGAAGCGCTTCGCAACGGCGTCATCGGCGGTGCAGGCTTGGAGGTCACGGATCCCGAGCCGTTGCCGGATGGGCATCCGTTGTGGCACCTCGACAACTGCATCATCACGCCACACACCGGCACGACGCCGGAGATGGCGCGGCCGCTGCTCGCCCAGCGCGTGGAGGCCAATGTCCGCCGATACGCAGCCGGTCAAGAACTGCTCGGTCCGGTCGACCTCGACGCCGGCTATTGAACTGCGTCTGACCTCCCACCGCTTGCACCGCACGATCACACCGAACATCCGCGAGTCGGCGCGGCCGGGGTGCGTCGTCCGGGCGATCCCTATCGCGACGAGTTCGCAGGGCGCCCTGGGTCGGTCGTCGCCGAGCTCTACGCTGGACACATCGCAACGCACTATGACGTGCTCGGAATACCGAGCGACGCCCCCTCCTCAGCCATCAGGGCCGCCTATCGCGAGCGGGCGCGGCTGCATCACCCCGATCGCTCCGGCGCCGACCCCGGGGGTTCGGCGGAAATGGCGGCGATCAACGAGGCGTATCGCGTGCTCGGCGAACCCGGCAGACGGGCGTCCTACGACCGATCCCTGGCGGCGGGGACATCAGAGTCGGCCCCAGCTCCGACGGCTGGGTCCGAGCGATCGGCTGACGAGCGGGTCGATGGCCGTGCGGGTGCCAGGACGTCGTACTTGTCGCCCCCTGGACCGGCGCGGGTTCCGTGGAAGCTGATGCTGGTGACGGCTCTCCTCGGCTCGGCGGTGATCCTGGTCTCGGCGGCGTTCGACGACCCGCCCTCGACCGAGCCACCCGACGGCATCATCCGATCCGGGTCGTGTGTCCAGATCGAGCCGAACGGTGACGCCAGGGAGATCGCTTGCACCAACACCCCTGCCGACGTCGTCGTCGATTTGTTGGTGCCGACGTTGGCCTCGTGCCCGGCGGGCATGGCCGCCCACCGTGATCGACTCGGGCTCGGCACCGCCTGCATCCGCTTCGACTGATGCGGTGGGTGCTGGGGGTGTCGGCAACCGTGGTCGCGATCGTGATGGTCGCCGTGATCGCCTTCGTGGTCGTGACCCGCTCTGCGGATACCGCGCTCGTGGATCTCGAGCTCGGTGATTGTTTTGATCTGGAGCTCGGCTCCGCTGCCGATCGCGACGAGCGCACGACGATCGAGATCGTCGAGCGCGTCGACCTCGTGGACTGCGCGGCGGCACACGACGCCGAGGTCGTGCTGGTCGGTGAGCTCAATCCCGATGGGGATCGCGAGTACCCGACCGACGCCGCGATGTTCGATGAGATCGATCGGCGGTGTGCCGTGGCGGCGGACGCCGTCGGCGAACGATTCGGCATCTTGCCGTTCGCCCCGTCCCAGGCATCGTGGGATCGCCTCGAGGGACGTTTCCACTGTGTCGCCCTGCCATTCGGGGGTGGCACCACCACGGGCTCGTTGGTCGGTGGATGACAGAGCGGTTCGCCCGGAGCGCTGCTAGTCTGCGGTCCCCGCAGGGGCGATTAGCTCAGTTGGTTAGAGCACTGCCTTCACACGGCAGGGGTCGTTGGTTCGAGTCCAATATCGCCCACCGAGAGGGCCGCCTCCGGCGGTCGTCGACACGTCACCGCCCATCGCGCGTGCCGTGTTCGCCGTGGCCGGGGACCTTTTGCCCTTGCGCACGGCCGCGATCCGCGCGAAAGCTTTGGTATGAGCAGCGCCGATTCTCCGCACGCCCCACAGTGGCTCCCCGATGGCATGGAGGACTTGGGTGTCGCCGAGTGTTGGAGCCTGCTCCGTCGCGAGGAGGTCGGCCGGCTGGCCGTCTCGATCGCCGATCACCCCGACATCTTCCCGATCAATTTCCTCGTCGACGGGGAGAGCATCGTCTTTCGCACCGCGGCCGGTACCAAGCTTGCTGCAGCGGTGCTCGGCAGGGGCATCGCCTTCGAGATCGACGGCTACGACCCGGTCGCCGGTGACGCGTGGAGCGTCGTCGTCAAGGGATACGCCAGGGAGATCGAGCACATGCTCGAGTACTTCGATGCCGACGACCTGCCATTGTTTCCGTGGCACACCTCGGTCAAGCCCAACATCGTGCGGATCACACCCGACATCATCACCGGCCGTCGATTCCATGTCGCCGAACGTGGCGAAATCGACGCGCCGCCGCCCGAGCACGACAAGCCGTACATGCCGCCCGACTGAATCGGCGCACCGGTGAGCGGTGTGCATACCCGGTCTCGCGTCGACGTGCGAGGTAGATTCGTCGCATGGCGAGGCTGTGCGGGCGACCTGGGTGCTCGGAGATCGGAGCCGCGGCGTACGGCATGGTGCCCGAAGACCTGTTGTTCTGGATCTCTCCGATCAACGAGGCGCCGACCGCCGACCCCAGTGTGCTCTGTCGGCGCCACGCCGACGCCATGGTGGTGCCGCGAGGGTGGACACTCGACGACCGACGCGAACCGACTCCGCGTCTGTTCAGCACGCGGTCGCTCGCCTCGGCCTCGCCACCCGTGCGTGGTCCGCGGCGCCAGCGGGCGCACGTCGCCGACGGCCCACTCCCTGTGCAGATGCAGATCGACGGCACCGGAGAGATCGCACGTCCCGAGCTACCGGACACCGCCAACCTGGACATCGCGACGAGCCGGGTGGCGAACGAGGGTGCGGACGACGATGCTCCAGAAGCGTGGCAACCAGATTTCGATGTCGACGACGACCTCGACGGGTTGTTGCAGGTGAGCAGCCCGTTGCTCGCCCGCGCCTTTCGCGGCACCGACCGTCCGAAGCGCTGAAGGCCGTGCGAACGTCGGAATCGGTCGTCGTCCCGGCCCCGCCGACAGCGGTGTTTCCGTACGTCGTCGACCTCGCGGTGTATCCGTCCTGGTTGCGCCTCGTGCATGCCGCTGAACCCGTTGGCGAAGCGCCGGTGTCGGCCTGGTCGGTCGAGTTGCGCGCCCGAGTCGGTCCGCTGGCTCGTTCGAAGCAACTGCGTATGGAACGAACGCTGCTGGTGCCCGACGAGGTCGTGGTGTTCGAACGCGCCGAGATCGACGGGCGACAACACGCCCGGTGGGCGTTGCGGGCCGAACTCGAGTCGAACGACGACCACGGAACGGTGCTCACGATGCGTCTGGCGTACGACGGCGCGCTGTGGACGGGCGGTTTGATGGAGCGCGTCCTCGACGACGAGATCCGGCGCGCCCGGGCCGGACTGCTGCAGCTCGTCAGCGGCGAGCCCACGCACTGAGTCGGCCGTCGGGCCGTCGCTCGAGTGCGAGTGGCAGGTCGAAGCATTCGCTGAGGGAGGCCTCCGAGATGGCTTCGGCGACGGGTCCCCGAGCCACGGCTCTGCCGTCCCGCAACATCAGCGCGTGCGTCACGCCGTGCGGTATCTCGTCGACGTGATGCGTCACGAGCACGAACGGTGGTCCGTCCGGATCGGCAGCGAGGTCATCGAGGGCGCCGACGAGCTGTTCGCGACCACCGAGATCGAGTCGAGCCGAAGGTTCGTCGAGCAGCAGGATGCCCGGGTCGTTCATCAGCGTGCGCGCCAGGAACACCCGCTGCTGCTCGCCCGAGGACAACGTGCCGAGCGAGCGGTGGGCGAGGCCGGCGACGCCGAGCCGTTCGAGGCAATCGCGGGCCCGGTCCCTGTCGGCATCCGAATACTGGTGCCACCACGGTTCGAGCGCGGCGTGTTTGGCCGTCATGACGACCTCGGTGGCGGTCAGGTCCGGCCGGAAGTCGGCGCCGAGCGCGGCGGAGGCGTAGCCGATGCGCTGTCGAAGGCGCCGTACATCGGTTCGTCCCAGCTGTTCCCCGAGCACCCGGACGATGCCCGAGGACGGATGCTCGTACATTGCGGCGATTCTTACGAGGGTGGTCTTCCCGCTCCCGTTCGCTCCCAGGATGGTCCAGTGCTGACCGGGATGCACCCGGAGCGAGACGTCGTCGAGGATCCTTCGGCCTTCCCGTACGAAGACGATGCGGTCCAGTTCGAGCGCGGCGACGGGCTCGCTGCTGTTCGGTTCGGGCGTCGCCGGCGTGGTCACGCCCGACTGTGTACTCCCTGTGTCAACCGCCTGGCATGCTCGTAACCCAACTGCAATGCACGGTACGCTCCGCGTGCATGTCGTCGGCGATCCGAAGGGTAGGAGTGGTGCTGATCGGCCTGGCACTTCTCGTCCCGGCCGCGGCGCCGGTCCGCGCCCAGACCGATGACGATGCGGCTCAGCAGGCAGCGCGCGAGATCGCCGCCGCCCGCGACCGCGCCAATCAGGCGGCCGAGGACTACTTCGCCGCGGAATCGCGCCTCGAACTGCTACTGCTCGAACAGGAACGCCTGCAGATCGAGCTGAGCGATCTCGCCGACGAGGTCGAGGAGTTGAAGCGGGCGGTCGAACTGGTAGCGATCAACCGGTTCGTCGCGAGCGGTGCATCCGGGATTCCGATCCTCACCGACCTTCGCGGCCCGACCGAGCAGCTCCAGGCCGATGTGCTCGCCACCGTCGTCGCCGAGTCGGGCGCCACATCGCTCGACGACTACGACGAGGCGCGCGCTCGTCTGCGCGACAAGGAGAACGAGCTCGAGGACACCGAGGCGGCGCTCGAGAAGCAGAAGGTCCAACTGGTGCGACTCCAATCCGATGCCGAGGCGGAGGTCGAACGTCTACGCGAGGTCGAGAGCCAGCGTTTGCAGGACGAGGCGGTGGCGGCCGCAGTCGCCGCGCAACAGCGCGAAGAGGCGCGGCAGCTGGCCGAGATCGAGCGCCGCCAGGCCGAAGCCGCTCGGGTCGCGGCGGCCAGCGCAGGTGGAGCGGCCGCCCCGTTGTCCGCCGGGTCGTCGGACGGCAACACGACCGGCCGAGTAGGACTCAGCGGTGGGTTGGCAGGTGGCCGCACCGGCGGCGGCGGGGCCGGCACGAATCCACGGGCGGCAGGTGCTGGTTACGTCGACGGCACGATCCTGTGTCCCGTGTTCGGAACGTCGGCCTACGGTGACACCTGGGGAGCGCCTCGCAGCGGGGGCCGGCGGCATCAGGGTGTCGACATGTTGGCGCCGACGGGTACGCCGTTGCAGGCGGTCATCGGCGGTTTTGCTTCGCAGCGCGACAACGTTCTGGGCGGGATCACGATCTCGCTCCAGGGCGACAACGGCAATCGTTACTACTACGCCCACCTCAGCGCCTACGAGGGGATCGGAGGGCGCGTCGAGCAGGGTCAGATCATCGGATATGTCGGCGACACCGGCAACGCCACCGGCGTGCCCCACCTCCATTTCGAGATTCGCCCGAGTGGTGGCGTCCCCGTGAATCCGTATCCCTCGGTGCGAGGCGCGGGCTGCTGACCCGCGAACCTGGGGGGATGGTCGCCACCCAGGGTCCGGCGCGCGAGATCGAGGAGATCGTGCTCGAGGCACTGGCGGCGTCATCGGTCACCGGGGTCGACCGGCTCACGGGCGGCGCGTCGCGCGAGACCTGGACCTGCATCGCAGACGGCGAGCCCGTGGTCGTGCAGCGTCAACGTCCCGGCGCCGACAAGGACATGTCGATCGAGGCCCGCGTCCTGCGCGCCGCCCGTGCCGGCGGTGTGCCCGTTCCGGAGGTGCTCGCGTTCACGGGCCACGGAGACGGCGCCGCCACACTGATCACCCGTCGCGTGTCCGGCGAGACGATCGCCCGCAAGATCCTTCGTGATGACGACTACGCAGCGGCACGAGCCACGCTCGCCACGGAACTCGGCCGCGCGCTGGCCAACGTGCACCGCATCGAGGTCACAGCCGCCGACGGCCTGGTGCAGATCGATCCGCTCCAGCTGTCGCGGGATCGTCTCGACGAGATCGGCGAGCCGCACCCCGCGTTCGAGCTCGCGTTCCGGTGGCTCGACGAGCATCGACCCTCGTCGTCGCCGTCCGTTTCGGTCGTGCACGGTGACTTCCGGCTCGGCAACGTGATCGTCGACGCGACCGGGCTGCAAGCCGTGATCGACTGGGAGCTGGCCCATCTCGGTGATCCGATGGAGGATCTCGGTTGGTTGTGCGTGCCGGCATGGCGATTCGGATCGCGCCTGCCCGCTGCCGGAGTCGGCACCCGCGAACAGCTGTTCAGTGCCTACGGCGAGCAGGCCGGTATCGAGGTCGATCCCGACGTCGTCCGGTGGTGGGAGGTCAACGGCATCCTGCGCTGGGGCATCATCTGTGTGGCCCAGGCGCACGTGCACACATCGGGGGTCGTGCGCAGCCACGAGCTGGCGGCGATCGGTCGGCGTGTCTGCGAGACCGAGCATGATCTGTTCCTCGCGCTCGAGGGGCGGTGGACCACGTGACGGCTCCACACGATTCGCCCACGGCGGTGGAGCTCGTCGAGGCGGTCCGGGAGTGGATCGAGCTCGGCGTCACGGCAGGAAACCAGCCTCCCAACCCCTTCCACGCTCGGGTCGCGGCCAACGTCCTCGCCATCGTCGAGCGCGAGATCGTGCTCGGACCGGAGCAGGCCGAGCGCCATCGGCGGCGTCTTGCCCGCCTCGGTCAACCCAGCGACCGGGCGCTCGCTGAGGCGATCCGCGCCGGCTCGCTGGACCATCGACTCGACGAGGTGCGCGAGCTGGTCTGGGACAGCGTCCGCGACAAGCTGGGCGTCGCGAACCCGAGTTATCTCGAACGCGTCGAGGGCTGATCAGTCCTCGACACCCGGCTCGGCGGCGGCGTCCGATCTGCGACCCAGCGTGACGGGCTGGCCGGCGGCGAGCTGGCCGCAGGCGGCGTCGATCTCGGTTCCTCGGTTCTGTCGGACCGTGGCGTTCGCTCCCAGCGCTTCGAGCCGGTCGCGGAACTCGTGCACGCGCTTCAACGAGGTGCCCTTCGTCGGGTAACCGGGCGTCGGGTTGAGGGGGATCAAGTTCACGTGCGCTCTCGGCCGCAACCGGCGGCACAGTGCGGCCAACTCGGCCGCGTCGGCCTCACGGTCGTTGACGCCGTCGATCATCGCCCACTCGAAGCTGATCCTGCGATTGCGCGCCGTGAGGTAACCAGCGCACGCGTCGATCAGGTCGTCGATCGGGTACCGCCGGTTGATCGGAACCAGCTCGTCGCGCAAGTCATCGTTGGCCGCGTGCAGGGAGACGGCCAGGTTGACGGGCAGCGGTCGCTCGGCGAGCTTGCGAATGCCAGGGATCAGTCCGACGGTGCTGATCGTGATGTGGCGCGCCGACAGCCCGATGTCGCCGTGGATCCGCTCGACCGATTCCCAGACCCGCGCCTCGTTGGCCATCGGTTCGCCCATGCCCATGAACACGACGTTCGAGACCCGGCGACCCGATTCACGGGCACGATGGCTCGCCCTCGCCACCTGCTCGACGATCTCGCCGGTCGTGAGGTGCCTGGTGAATCCGGCCTGACCGGTGGCGCAGAAACCGCACGCCATCGCGCACCCGGCTTGGCTGGAAATGCACACGGTCGCCCGATCGCGGTACAGCATCAGCACGGTCTCGACTCGGCTGCCGCCCTCGAGTTCCCACAGGAACTTCACGGTGTCGCCGTTCGCACTCACCGACTCGGTCACGGGGGTCAGGGCACTGGGTAACCGTTCGTCGAGATCGGCCCGCAGGGACTTGGGCAGGTTCGTCCAGTCGGCAGGCTGGGTGAAGTGCTCGTACAGCCCGCTCCACACCTGGTCGACGCGGTACCGCGGCGTGCCCTCGAGCACGCCCGCGAGTTGCTCGCGGGTGACGTCGTACCTGGTCGGCGCGGTCACACCGCATCCGGTGGAGCAGGGGCGTACTGGGCCGCGAGCTGTTCGTATTGGTCGATCCGGCTCCGGCACACATCGAGACTCGATGTCCAGAATCCGACATCGGTGACGTCGAGCCCGAACGCCGCGCCCAGCTCCTCGGCGGTGTCCATGCCGGCTCGCGACAGCAGGTCGTCGTAGCCGATCCGGAACCGTTCCGGATCGGCCTGATACTCGGCGTACAACCCGAGCCCGAACAGCAGACCGTACGTGTAGGGCCAGTTGTAGAAATGTGAGCCGTAGTAGTGCGGCTTGAGCAACCACATGTACGGATGCCGGGTGTCGAGGTCGATCCCGTCGCCGTATGCCTGGCGCTGAGCCTCCAGCATCAGTTCGTTGAGCTCGTTGATGCCGAGTGTTCCCCGGCCGCGGCGATCGAACACTTGCGACTCGAACAGGAATCGTGAGCGGATGTCGACGACGACCTGATTCGAGCCGGCGAGGTCGATGTCGAGCAGCGCCAATCGCTCTGCGCCCTCCAGCCGGCTCAGACCGGCCTCGACGGCCAATGTCTCGCAGAAGATGCTGGCGGTCTCGGCCAGCGCCATCGGTACCCGCTTCTGCAAGGAGGTCCGGGCACCCAGCGTGGTGTTGTGATAGGCGTGCCCGAGTTCGTGAGCGGTGGTCTGCGCCGAGCTCACGGATCCCGACCAGTTCAACAGCACCAGCGAGCGATCGCCCGTGAACGACATGCAGAACGCTCCGCCGGTCTTTCCGTCGCGTGGCTCGGCATCGATCCATCGTTCGTCCAACGCCCGGTCGACGAGTGCCGCCAGATCGTCCCCGTAGGTGGCGAACGCCGACCGCACCCAGTCGATCCCCTCGTCCCAGGAGATCGACGAGGAAACGTGGGGGAGCGGTGCCTCGAGATCCCACCACGGCAACCCGTCGGAGTGGCCGTGCAGGCGGGCCTTCGCCCGCATCCACCGCCGGAAATCGGGCAGCGCGTCGGTGACCGCGTCCTGCATGGCGTCGAACGTGACCCGGCTGACACAGTTCGCGAACAGCGACGCGTCGAGCGGACTCTGCCAGTGGCGGCGCCGATTGACCGTGTTCGATTCGCCCTTGATCGCGTTCATCGCGGCGGCGATCGGTGTCCCGACGGTCGGCCAGGTGCTCATCTCGGCGTCGTAACCGGCGCGCCTGACCAGCGGATCGATGGACGTCGCCAGCCCTCGAACCGCCGGCATCGGCATCGTCTCGATGCTTCCGTCGGGGAGCCGGACATCCGCGCTGAGCTGGGACGTGACGTCGCTCTGCAGCCGGCCCCAGGCCGCCGACCCGGTGGTGGCGAGCTCGGCGTACAGGCTCTCTTCCGATTCGGCCATCTGGTGGGCGGCCCGGTCGTCGAGGCGGGAGAGGGGTCCGTGATGCTCGGCTACCTCGGTGCTGACGGTGGCCAGCTGGTCGACGCCGAGTGCATGCACCCAATCCGCGAGGCGGGCGAGGAGTGGGGCGACCTGGGCTTGGTGGGTGTCGAGCCGGCTCGACAAGGTCTGTGCGAGCTCGTCGCGCGAATCGGTGGTGATTTTCGAGTAGATCACGGCTCCGATCTCACGGAACTCGTCGCTGAACGAGTTGTACGCGGCGATCACCTCGTCCGCTGCCTGGCCATCGGCCGCCGTGACGGGTCGGGGCGCGATCGCCCGAACGTCGTGTTGATCGAACAATGCGACCAGTCGCGCGGCGGTGGCGCCGATTCGCTCCATGGCGTCGGTGAAGCTGCGGGCATCGAGGCCCTCGTGGACATCGGCCACGCTCCAGCGCGGAAGCGGTTCGGCTTCGGTGATGCTCATGGTGCTCCCGGTGCGGTCGTCGCTTCTGTGAAGTCTGCCGAGAAGGCCCGCCGGCGACGTTGAACGGTGAACCCGAGACTCTCGTAGAGGGCAACCGCCGGGACGTTGGCGGCGTCGACATACAGCATCGCATTCGAGACGCCACGGGCTGTGATCGAGTCGAGTCCGGCGATGGTGAGTTGCTTGCCGAGGCCCTGGCCGTGGAAGTCGGGATCGACGGCGATCACGTAGATCTCGCCGGTGACCGGGTGGCGGTCGGCGTGCAGCTTGGTCCAGCAGAAGCCGGCGAGCCGTCCATCGCGCTCGTGGAGTCTGAACCCGTCGGCATCGAACCACGGTTCGGCGATTCGGAGCGCCAACGTTTCGGGCGTCCATCCACCCTGTTCGCCATGATCGGCGAAGGCTCGATTGTTGACGGTGATCCATGCTGCATCGTCCTGACCGGGAACGAATGACCGTGTCGCAATCGCCGCGCTCTGGTCGAGCGGGAGTGTGCGGCCCATCTCGTACAGCTCGCGTTCAGGGATGAAACCGAGTCGGTCCGCCAGCGCCGCGTCCTGGTCGCCGGGGTCGTCGACCCACCAGTACAGCCGGCCACCGGGCTCGTGGCGGAATGCATCGACGGCGGTCTCGAAGAGATCGTCGTGCAGCCGCCTGCGGGTCGGCAGAGCGGGGCGCAGTGCGAGCTCGAGGGACGAGGAGTCGTGGGCGGCCGAGATTTGAGCCAGTCCGAGAATTCCCGCCGCATCGGCGACGGTGACGGCGACGAATCCGCCGCCTCCGCCCTTGTTCAGATCGAGCCAGAGGTGGTCGCTGAGCGGGCGTTCGCCGAGATCGACGGTCAGCTCGTCGACGAATTCGATCAACCTCTGACGCTCGGCATCGCTCGGTTGGCGAATGATCTCGACGGCCAGCATCGAGTTGCAGGGTACCGCCACGCCTTCATGCGCGACGCGTCACGGGCGAACGATGCGCTCCGACCCGTAGCCTCGAGCGATGATGGACGACGCCTCCGGATCAGCGCACGCCCAGCACCGGCCGAAGCGACCGCGCACCCCGAAGGGGCGGGCTCGCGAGACCGCTGCGCGGCTGGCCGGCGAGTACCCCGAGGCGCTGTGCGAGCTCGACCACTCGAACGCATACGAGTTGCTCGTCGCGACGATCTTGTCCGCCCAATGCACCGACGCACGGGTCAACATGGTGACGCCGGCCCTGTTCGCTCGATATCCGACGCCGTACGATCTCGCGCTGGCCGATTCGGCCGAACTCGAGGAGATCGTGCGATCCACCGGGTTCTACGCCTCCAAGGCACGGAATCTGATCGGGATGGGCAACGCCCTGGTCGAGCGGTTCGGCGGTGAGGTTCCGGCCGAGCTGGTCGATCTCGTCACGATCCCAGGGGTTGGTCGCAAGACGGGAAACCTGCTCCGCGCTGTCGTGTTCGGGTTGCCCGGCATCGTCGTCGATACCCACGTGAAGCGTGTCTCGAAACGCCTCGGCCTCACCGAGCAGGACGATCCGGTGAAGATCGAACGCGAACTCGACGCGTTCTTGCCGGCGGGCGATCGGAGTGAGTTCGGGCTGCGCATGATCCTGCACGGACGCCGTGTGTGCACCGCCCGTGAGCCCGACTGCGGGGGTTGTCCGCTCGAGGACTTCTGTCCCTCCGCCGGATGATGAACGAATCTTCCGGACAATTCGGTGAGAATGCTTGCCCTCACCGTGCGGCGCTGGGAGGATAAGTCGTCCAGGTTCCCGCCACCTGGCTTGAAGCATGCGCTGGGGTCCGCCGCCCCGCCTGCTCACGGGTCGGATGACCCTCCGGTTCGCCGGAGGGTCATCCCCGTTTTCGGGTGATGCGCGGTCAGCGTTCGAGCGATGCGATCGCTCGCCGGAGCGCTCGTGTGGCGATCAGGAGCTGGCGTTCCGCCTCGAACACCATGGTCGCGATGTCCTCGCGCTCGCTGCCGAGGAAGGGTGCGGCGACGGCTGCGACGCGCTCGCGCTGGCGCTCGACCGTGTCGGCGATCACGTGCAGTTCTGCGGCGGCGGTGGTTTGGCGGAAGTCCGGCGATCGATCTGGCATCGCCGCCCAACCTATTCCGGTTCGTGGCGAAGCGGTCGGTAGCCTCCCCGGGG
Source organism: uncultured Acidimicrobiaceae bacterium (assembly GCA_963699815.1). GTDB lineage: Bacteria > Actinomycetota > Acidimicrobiia > Acidimicrobiales > Ilumatobacteraceae > Ilumatobacter. The sequence continues at coordinate 49,098 of CAVOVK010000022.1, forward strand.
TGATCCCGGTCCGCGACGACCTCCGTGCCCTCGAGGGCTATCACTCGCCGCAGGTCGATGTGCGCGTGCGGCTGAACACGAACGAGTCCCCGCTCGCACCACCAGGTGCGTGGCGTGACGCGTTCGCCGCCGAGCTGAGTCGGGTCGAGTGGCATCGATACCCGGATCGGCGGGCGACCGAGCTGCGCGAGGCGATCGCGGACTGGCACGGCGTATCCGCCGACATGGTGTTCGCCGCCAACGGCTCGAACGAGGTGCTCCAGACGATCCTGCTCACCTATGCCGGAGCGGGACGTACGGTCGCCACCTTCGAGCCCACCTATCAGATGCATGCCCAGATCGCCCGGGTCGTGGGATCAACCGTGGTCGAGGGTGAACGCGATGCAGACTTCTCGCTCGATCCCGCCGAGATGCGACGGGTCGTCGAGGCTGCCCAGCCCCACGTGACCTTCCTGACTTCTCCGAACAATCCGACAGGCCTGGTCGAGCCCGCCGAACGTATCGAGCAGTTGCTCCAGCTGGAATCGGGCCTGGTGGTCGCCGACGAGGCCTACGCCCAGTTCGCCGATTGGTCGGCCCTGTCGATGCTCGACGAGCAACGCCCGCTCGTCGTCACCCGGACCTTCTCCAAGACGTGGAGCATGGCCGGTATCCGGCTCGGCTACGTGATCGGTCCGACCTGGTTCATCGGCGAGCTCGACAAGGTGGTGCTGCCGTATCATCTCGACGCCGCCAAGCAGATCGCCGGGCGGCTCGCTCTCCGGTTCGTCGATGACATGGACGAACGGGTGCGCTTGATCGTGGCCGAGCGAGAGCGCCTGTCGGCTGCGATGCGATCGATGGCCATCGACGTGACTCCCAGCGGTGCGAACTTCATCCTGCTCCGACCGCGAGACGTTTCGGGTCGCGATGTATGGCAGCGATTGCTCGATCGAGGCGTCCTCGTGCGCGACTGCTCGGGTTGGCCACGGTTGGCGAACTGTCTGCGCGTCACCGTGGGGACCGCCGACGAGAACGACGAGTTCCTGACCGCGCTCGCGGCAGTCCTCGCCAACCCGCCGAGCCGATCGTGAAGGGATCATCATGAGTCGTACCGCCACGCGAAGTCGTGCCACCAAGGAGACCTCGATCGAGGTCGCCATCGACCTGGATGGCTCCGGGCAGACGGACGTGTCGACCGGCATTCCGTTCTACGACCACATGCTGGATCAACTCGGTCGCCACGGTGGCTTCGACCTCACGGTGAAGGCCGAGGGCGATCTGCACATCGACACCCACCACACGGTGGAAGATGTCGCGATCGCGGTCGGCGAGGCGTTCCGCGAAGCGCTGGGCGACAAGGCGGGTATCCGTCGCTTCGCCAGCGGCCGCTTCCCGCTCGACGAGGCCCTGGTCGACATCGCCCTCGATCTGTCGGGCCGCGCCCACGTCGAATGGATCGTGCCGATGCCCGAGGTGCTGCCGCTCGGCGACCCGCCGTTCGATCCGCAGCTCGCCGAGCACGCGGTGTCGTCGTTCGCCAACGCAGCCGCCATGACCTTGCACGTCGAGTTGGTCCGCGGTCGCAACGTGCACCACATCATCGAGGCCACGTTCAAGGGTCTGGCTCGTTCGCTGCGCGACGCCGTGCGAGTCGATGGACCTGGTGGCGTGCCGTCGACCAAGGGCGTGTTGTGACGGATCGGATTGCCTGTCGGCCCCTGGTTGCGGTGCTCGACTACGGCATCGGCAACCTGCACTCCGCCCAGAAGGCGATCGAGAAGATGGGCGCCGATGCCCGGCTCACCACCGATGCGGGGTTGGTGGCCGATGCCGATGGCGTCGTGCTGCCCGGAGTCGGCGCGTTCGGGGCGTGCATGACCACCCTGCACGCCACGGGCCTGGAACGACCGGCGCTCGACGCCGTCGCATCGGGGCGACCGTTTCTCGGGATCTGCGTGGGCATGCAGATGTTGTTCGGTGCCAGCGAGGAAGACGATCGGGCAACAGGGCTGGGCGTGATCCCCGGCACGGTCCGTTGGATTCCGCCAGGGGTGAAACGCCCGCAGATGCAGTGGAACCGGCTCGACCTGCGACTTCCCGACGATCCGATGTTGGCCGAACTCGGTGACGACCCGTGGGTGTACTTCGTGCATTCGCTGCACGGCGTACCCGATGATCCTTCGGTCGTCGCGGCGACGTGCCGGTACGGCACCACATTGAACGCTGCGTTCCGGCTGGGCAACGTGTTCGCCACCCAGTTCCACCCCGAGAAGTCGGGCCCGACCGGGCTGCGGCTGTTGAAGAACTTCGTCGAGGTGTGCGCGGCCGCCACGGTCGGCGATGGGGCCGTCTGATGGCTGCGGTCGTCGATCTGTATCCGGCGATCGATGTGCGCGGTGGCCGGGTCGTGCGGTTGACCAAGGGCGACTACGACGCCGAGACCGTGTACGGCGACGATCCGGTCGGCGTTGCCGTGTCGTTCGCTGACGCTGGCGCACCCTGGGTGCACGTCGTCGATCTCGACGCCGCCCGCTCGGGTGACCCGGTCAACCGGCGTGTCGTGGCAGCGATTGCCGCCGCGCTGGCCGGTCGGGCGCGCCTCCAGAACGGTGGTGGAGTGCGCACGTTGGCCGACGCCCGTGCCTTGGCCGACGCCGGTGTCGATCGGGTCGTGATGGGTTCGGCGGCGGTGCGGGATCCCCTGCTCGTGGCTCGGGCGAGCGAGGTCGTCGCGGTGGCGGTCGGGCTCGATCACCGCGACGGCGATCTGGCCGTGCACGGGTGGACCGAAGCGAGTGGTGTACGTCTCGAGGACGCGCTCGGCCGGTTCCCGACGGCGGCCGCGTTCGTGATCACCGACATCAGCCGTGACGGCATGCTCACCGGCCCCGACGTCGACGGGCTGGCGCGGGCGGTGGCGGCCACCGGCGTGCCAGTGATCGCCAGCGGAGGTGTGTCATCGATCGAGGATCTCGTTGCGCTCGCCGCGATTCCCGGGCTCGGTGGGATCATCACCGGCAAAGCGATCTACGAAGGCCGGTTCACCGTTCCGGAGGCGTTGGCCGCACTTCAGGATGTCGACTGATGCAGGTCGCCCGCGTGATCCCCTGCCTGGACGTGACAGGCGGTCGTGTGGTGAAGGGCACCAACTTCGTCGATCTGCGCGACGCCGGCGATCCGGTCGAGCTGGCCGCCCGCTATGACGCGGAGGGTGCCGACGAGCTGGTGTTTCTCGACATAACGGCGTCGTCCGACGATCGTGACACCACCGTCGACATGGTGTTCCGGGTCGCCGAGCAGGTGTACATCCCGTTCACCGTCGGGGGAGGTATCCGCTCGCTCGAGGGTGCTCGCACGATGCTCCGCGCCGGCGCCGACAAGGTCAGCGTCAATACTGCTGCCGTTCAGCGTCCAGAGTTGATCAGCGAGATCGCCGCCGAGTTCGGCTCGCAATGTGTGGTGTGCGCGATCGATGCGAAACGGCGAGGGGTCTCCGCGGCAGACGGGTTCGAGGTGTATCTGCACGGAGGCCGCACGCCGACCGGCATCGACGCGGTCGAATGGTCGAAGCGGGCGGTCGAGCTCGGCGCAGGCGAGATCCTGCTCACCTCGATGGACCGAGACGGCACACGCCAAGGTTTCGATCACGAACTGACGCGGGCGGTCGTCGAGGCCGTCAACGTTCCCGTGATCGCCAGCGGAGGGGTCGGCACACTCGAGCATCTCGTCGACGGCATCGTCAAAGGGGGAGCGGATGCGGTGTTGGCGGCGTCGATCTTCCATTTCCGTGAGCACACGATCGCCGAGGCGAAGGCCACGATGGCCGCCGCCGGCGTGACGGTTCGCCCGTCCGGTTTCTGACGGGTCGTTCTCGTCCTCGATCTCGGCGCTGGACGCCGATCATTTCATCGTTTATCGTCGATGAAGCATGAATGAGCTCGACGATGTTGCCGCCCAAGAGTTCGCGGGCTGGTTCCGATGCCTGTCGGACCCGACTCGGATCCGGGTGCTCAACATCGTGGCGCGAGCCGGCCGAGCCATGACGGTCGGCGAGATCGTCGAACAGGTCGGCAAGAGCCAGTCGACGGTGTCGCGCCATCTCCGAGTGTTGGCGGACGATCAATTCGTCCTCACCGAGGCGGACGGCGTTCGCACGTTCGTCAGCGTCAACGCGGAATGCATGTCGGCGCTGCCCGACGCGGCAGCCCGAATCATGGGCGCCGGCCTGGACACGGGGCTCGCATGATCGTCTCGGCCGGTTTGCTGCTGGCCGAGCTGATCGCCCTGTTCCTCACCGTCTCGTTCGCGGTCGAACTCGCTCAGCGTCGACTCGGTCCCGAGCGGTTGCGGGCATGGATGGGCGGACGCCCTGTCGTCGCCGCACTGAAGGGCATCGTCGTGGGATTCGTCACACCGTTCTGCACGTATTCGGCTGTGCCCGTCCTGGTCGGTCTGCGTCGCGCAGAGGTTCCCGCTGCCGGATACGTCGCGTTCATAGTTGCCGCTCCAGTACTGGATCCAGTGCTCTTCGGGGCTCTCGTCCTGATCGTCGGCCTCGAAGTGGCGGTCATGTATCTCGTCGTGGCATTCGCCGCGTCCCTGACGCTCGCGTTGATCGCCGATCGGGTCGGCATCGAGCGATTCATGAAGCCGATTCCGGCCAGCGGGATCCCGGTCGCCGTCTCGGCCGCTTCGAACTCGCTCTGGGGGCCGGGCGCCGATTGCGCTACCGTCGACGATCATCCCTGGCAAGGACTTCGCCGAGAATCGCGACGTGCCGGACGAAGTGCTGCGAGCCTGTCTCGTTCGTTCGGACCGGTACTCGTGTTGGGAGTTGCGATCGGAATCGCGATCGAGAGTCTCGTGTCGCCCGACACGGTGGCCTCGATCACCGGTCGGAACAGCGATCTCGCTGTTCTGATCGCCGCCGGTCTGGGCACACCGCTGTACGTCAGCACCGAGCTGTTCGTTCCGATCGCCGACTCGCTGCATGCCGCCGGGGTGGGAGCTGGTGCGATCGTTGCTCTGACGATCGCCGGCGCAGGTGCCAACGTGCCGGAGTTCATCCTGCTCGGCAGGCTCGCCAGGGCGAGGATCGTCTCGATCCTGTTCGGCTACGTGTTCGCGATCGCCGTCATCGGAGGCCTGCTCGCCGGGCTGATCGCCGGATGACAGCACTCGGAGTACCAGGCGCACGCCGAACTACTCTTTGCCGGCAGGAACCATGACCGCTCCGTACCTGCTCACCGTCGATCTTGGCACGAGTGGGCCCAAGGCTGCCGTGGTCGGCATCGACGGGCGGGTCGTCGGTGCCGGGCAGGCCAAGGTGACCACGCTGTTCCCTGCCGAAGGGGCAGCCGAGCAGGACCCCGCAGAGATCTGGGCCACGACGGTCGACACCTGCCGGGCGGCGCTGGCCGAATCCAGGTCGGCTGTCGGCGTCGAACCGGGAGACGTGGTGGCCGTCATCGTCTCCAGCCAGTACTCGTCGATCGTGCCCGTCGACAGTGCCGGGAACCACCTGGCCAACATGGTGATCTGGATGGACCAGCGCGGGTCGCCGAAGCGGATCAAGCACGTGCCCGGGTACCCGTCACGTCCGGACTCGCCGGCCGATCTGGCGCGCTGGCTGCGGATTCACGGTCTCGCACCGATCGAGGGTGGGATCGCCCTCACCCACATGCGCTGGATTCGCTTCGGCCGACCCGACATCTACGAACGCACGGCGGCGCTGCTCGAGCCGATGGACTACCTGGCGCTGCGGTTCAGTGGGCGCGCCACCGCCAACCAGTGCTCGGCGTTCATGTCGCTCACGATCGACAACCGCACGCTCGGTGCGACCGAATATCACGCCCGACTCGTCGAGCAATCGCTGATCGATCGCGACAAACTGCCCGATCTCGTGCCGGTCGGCGCCAACCTCGGGCCGGTGCTTCCCGGCGTCGCCGCCGAGCTCGGCCTGAGCGGATCGACGGTGGTGCTGAGTGGATGCAACGACACCCAGGCGGGAGCGATAGCAGCGGGCGCCTTCCAGGGCTCACACGCCGGCGTTTCGCTGGGCACGACCGGCGTCATCGTCACCCACCGACCGAAACGCAAGACCGATCCGTTCACTTCGATCTTCACCGTGCCGAGCCCGATCGGCGACTGCCACCTCGTCTCGGCCGAGAACGGTGTCGCCGGCGTCGGTGTCGATCACTTCCTGCAGACGCTCGTGTACGGCGACGACTCATTCGGTACGAACGGCTCGTCGATCGATGCCTACGCAGCCTTCGATCAGGCCGTGGCGGTGGCCGGCCCTGGCGCCGGCGGTGTGGTGTACCTGCCGTGGCTGCGGGGCTCGATCGCCCCCAAGGCCGACGCCCGCATGCGGGGCGGGTTCGTCAACGTCGGCCTCGACACCGACCGCAATCACCTCGCCCGCGCTCTGTGCGAGGGCGTGGCGCTCAACTTCCGCTGGTTGTGGCGGCCGGTCGAGAAGTTCGTGCAGCGCGAGTTCTCGCATGTCGTGTTCTACGGGGGCGGGGCCTCGTCGGACGTATGGTCGCAGATCATGGCGGACGTGTTGGGTGTGCCGATCCACCAGCTCGGACAACCCCGCCACGCCAACACCGTCGGCACCGCCCTGCTCGGTTTCGAACGGCTCGGGCTGATCGGCGTCGACGACGTGCTGCGAATCCCCGACGTGCGCTCGGTGTTCGAACCCGATGCCACCAACACAGCTCGCTACGACGAACTGTCCGACCGTTTCGCGCAGGCGTTCAAGGCGACCCGCCCGTTGTTCCGCGCTCTCAATCGACCGCATCCGACCTGACGACAACCTGCAAGGAGCCATCGTGGCCAATCCACTGTTTCCCTACGCCGAGCAATGGGGGGTCGCCAAGGGCGTCCCCGCCGAGCCGATGGCCGACGAGGACATCTTGACGCGCCTTCGTGAGGTCAGCGCCCTCGAGGACCAACGCTGGGAGACCGGCAAGTGCTCGGGCACCATGTACTCCGGTGACCGGGAGCACTACGCCGTGCTGAACCAGGCCTTCTCGTACTTCTCGCACGTCAACACGCTGCAGCGGGACATCTGTCCGAGCATGAGTCACTTCGAGTACGAGATCATCCAGGCGACCGCCGACCTGCTCGGCGGCAAGGCGGTGACAGAGCTCGATCCCGACCAGCACGTGTGCGGCGTGATCGGCGCCGGCGGCACCGAGAGCATTCTCAATGCCGTACTCGGGTATCGCGACTGGGCCCGGTCGAAGGGCATCGCCGAACCGCAGATGGTCCTGCCCGACACGGCGCATCCGGCATTCCTGAAGGGCGCCCACCTGTTCTGTCTCGAGCTCGTGATCGTGCCGACCGATCCGGTCACGACGCTGGTCGATCCAGCCGACGTTCGGGCAGCGATCACCGATCGCACGGCGGTGATCGTCGGGTCGGCCGGCAACTACGCCTACGGCACGATCGACCCGATCGCCGAGTTGTCCGAGATCGCCGTCGAGTACGGCGTCGGCCTGCACGTCGACGGCTGCCTGGGCGGCTGGATCCTTCCGTGGGGTCAACGCCTCGGCTACGACATCCCGGTGTTCGACTTCCGGCTGCCGGGCGTCACCTCGATCTCGGCCGACACCCACAAGTACGGCTACGGCCCCAAGGGCCTTTCGGTACTGTTGTGGCGCGACCCCAGCTACCGACGTCATCACTACTACGTGGAACCCGAGTGGAACGGTGGGTTGTACGCGTCGGCCGCCCTGCTCGGCAGCCGATCGGGTGGCGCGGTCGCCGGTACGTGGGCGGCGCTGAGGCGGTTGGGTGAGCCGGGCTACCGCCGCAAGGCGAAGGCGGTGTTCGAGACGGCGTTCGCGATGCAGGACGCGGTGAAGTCACACCCCGAGTTGATCGTCATGGGCAACCCGACATTCTGTTTCGCCTTCCGCTCCGACGCTTTCGACATCTACCACGTCAACGACCACATGAAGCTCAACGGCTGGCGCTTCAACGGGCTGCAACGACCGCATGCCCTTCATTTCTGCATCACCGGGCCGCAGACGCAACCTGGAGTCGTCGAGGCATTCGCCGCCGACCTCGGCGAGGCGGTCGATTACGCCAAGCAGCACGCCGATCAAGCCCCACACAGCGGTTCGATGTACGGCGGTGCCGGCGCCCACATGAGCGCCGAGGATCGTGAGCAGGCGATCGCCTTGATCTCCGGCTACATGGACATGGTCACCGACGGGCCGCCCGAGTGAGTTCAGACAGGTCGAGCATCTCTTGACGGACCTGTCCCGAGCGACGCCCGATCGTCCGCTGAAACCGCACCGGTGGACCGTCTCACCCGATCTACATGTTGGTTTCGGTTCCGCCGCGGACCCGATGGGCGAGACCCGTTCGATCGAGAGTCCTTCCGGACCCGACTCGTGGATCTGGCTTCGCGATGAGGCCACCCCGGTCGTCGAGGACCTCGCCGCTGTCGGCGCCTTCGACGACGGTGGTCGAGTACCGCTACTCGGGCTGCGATGGAGACGTCGAGATGCTTCGCCACGAGGTCACCGGCGGCGGCCACGCATGGCCCGGTGAGACCCCGGCCTCGCGTGTCTTCGGCTACAACACCTCGGACATCTCGGCATCTTCGGAGATCTGGGAGTCTCCTCCGCCCGTACACTCGTTGAACCGGGTCGGCACCGCCCGGAGCGACACACCAGGGTCTCGCATAGGGTGTGACACCCTCTGGTCATACTGATTGCATGGTGTCGATCACTGGGGAGCGGGCTGTTGAGTTGGCCGAGCGGACATGTGATCGGCGTGCAGCCCGCTACGTCGAGATCACCGGATGGTGGCGCTCGGTGGATGCCGGTGAGTGGTTCGGCAAGGGGCACCGCTCACCGTCGGCGTGGATCGCGGCCGCGACACGCGAACCAGTAGGCGCCTGCAAGCGGATGTTGTTCCTCGGGCAACGGCTGACCGTGATGCCCCACGTCGCCGACCAGTTTCGACTCGGACTGATCTCCGAGCAGGCGCTCGGCCTGATTGCCGATGCCTGGCACGAGTCGATCATCTCTGCGTTCGAGCGAGACGAGCCGCTGCTCGTCGACTGGGCGGAGAACCGACCGTATGCCGAGGCCAAGACGATGCTCGACGCCTGGGCAGCCGCCGAGCGTGCGGCATCGCTCGAACAACAGCAGGCCGACGAGTTCGAATCGCGGACCTTCTCCGTCACCAAGCTCTCAGCGAAGTCGATGGGCAACGTCACCGGTCGGCTCGACAACGAAGGCACCGCTGTTGTGCGCGCTGCACTGTCGATGTTGTCGGTTCCTGCCGAGGGTGACACCCGCACGCGCGGCCAACGCAACGCCGACGCATTGGTCACGATGGCACGCTTCACGCTCGCCCACTTCGAACGGCCGGTGGGCACCAAGCGTCGCCCTCCCAAGGCCGACATCGTCTTGTCCTACGAGTCGTTGTTGACCGGGGCCGGCGTCGGCCTGCTCGACGGGCACCTCATCACTCCCGACTCGGCGCGCCGTCTGGCTTGTGATGCCGGCGTGCATCGGATGATCACCCACGCCGGCTCGGCAATCGTCGATTACGGGCGCCAAACCCGCACGGTTCCCGACCCGCTGTGGCGGCTGCTCGTGCAACGAGACGGTGGCTGCCGGTTCTCGGGATGCGCGGTGCCGGCCGAAATGTGTGATGCTCACCACGCCGTGCACTGGGGCGATCTGGGCGAAACCGAAGCCCACAACCTGGTGTTGTTGTGCTGGTTCCATCACCATGTGATGCACGAACAGCACTTCAGTCTCGAGCCCCTCGGGGCCGGACACTTCATGTTGCGATCACCAAACGGAACTTGGCACGAGTTCAGCCCGCCACGGCTCGACATCCTCACCCGGCCCGAACAACTCTCCCTCACTCCGACGTGACTAGCGTCGGCATTCATGGCGACCGATGCACTCACGATCGAACGACGCGGGCCGGTGATGGTGCTGCACCTCGACGACGGCAAAGCGAACGCATTGTCGTTCGAACTGATCGCGGCGATGCAGGCAGCGCTCGCCGAGGCGGAGGCGGACGAGGCGGTCGGTGCTGTCGTGGTCCACGGGCGTGAGGGACGGTTCTCCGGGGGGTTCGACCTGGCCGTGATGTACGGCGACGACTTCCCGAAGATCGTCGAACTCGTCGCCGACGGTGGCGATCTGGTGCGGGCGTTCTGGGGCTGTGGGGTGCCGGTCGTGGCGGCCTGCACCGGGGGCGCGGTCGCTGCCGGGGCGTTGATCCTGCTCGGCTGTGACGTGCGGGTCGGCGCCGACATCCCTGCCAAGGTCGGGCTCAACGAGGTGGCGATCAAGATGGTGCTGCCCGACTGGGCGCTGACGATCGCCGCCGACCGGCTCAGCAGGCGCCACGTCCACCGTGCCACCGCCAACGCTCGTCTGACGGCACCGCGCGACGCTGTCGACGTCGGGTTCCTCGACGAGGTCGTTCCCGCCGAACAGGTGCTCGATCGGGCGGTCGAGGTCGCCACCGAGCTGGCCGAGACGCTCGATCCACCCTCGTATGCGCGCACGGTCTCCAAGGTGAGAGGTGCCGTGCTCGATCAGATGGCCACGCAGATCGCCGCCGACCGGGCCGCGATCGCAACTCTTTAGAAGTCGCGTCGATAGGGTCGCCGCCATGGCGATTCCCAACGACAAGATGGAATATCGACGACTCGGCAACGCCGGCGTCAAGGTCAGCGTGCTCAGCTTCGGTAGCTGGGTCACATTCGACAATCAGCTCGATACCGACCTGGCTCTCAACTGCATGCAGGCTGCTCATGATGCCGGGTGCAATTTCTTCGACAACGCCGAGGCGTATGCAGGCGGCAAGAGCGAGACGATCATGGGTGAGGCGCTCCGCGAACTCGGCTGGCCACGCTGGTCGTACGTGGTCACGACCAAGCTGTTCTGGGGGTTGCACGGCACCGATCCGAACATGCGCAACACGCTCAACCGCAAGTATCTCGCGCAGGCGATCGACGCCTCGCTCCAGCGGTTCGGGCTCGACTTCGTCGATGTGGTGTACTGCCACCGTGCCGACCCGGAGACTCCGATGGAGGAGACGGTCTGGGCGATGAGCGACATGGTCACTCAGGGCAAGGCCCTGTACTGGGGCACGAGTGAGTGGTCGGCCGACGAGATCCGTCATGCCATCGACATCGCCGAGCGGCATCACCTTCACAAGCCGGTCACCGAGCAGTCGCAGTACAACCTGCTCGAGCGCTCGAAGGTCGAGGTCGAGTACGCCCGCCTCTACGAAGACACCGGTTACGGCAACACGATCTGGAGCCCGCTCGCATCGGGCTTGCTCACGGGCAAGTACCGCGACGGCATCCCCGAGGATTCCCGCGCCGCGCTGGCCGGCTACGGATGGTTGGCGGAGCGGATGACCGATGCAGAGGCGGTCGCCAAGATCGAGCATCTGCGCCCGATCGCGGACCGGCTCGGCTGCACGATGGCGCAGCTCGCCCTGGCGTGGTGCACCAAGCACCCGATGGTGTCGACCGTGATCACCGGCGCCAGCCGCGTCGACCAGGTCGTACAGAACTTCGAGGCGCTCGACGTGATCCCGCTGCTCACCGACGACGTCAAGGCCGAGATGGAGGCCGCCGTCAGCTGAGGCGGGCAGCCGTGCTCAGCATTCGAGCATCGTCACCAATCCGGTGTTGCCGTCGACTTCGATCAGGGCGCCGTCGGGGATCATCCGCGTGGCGTCGGTGGCCGACACCACGCACGGCAGTCCCAGCTCACGGCTGACGATGACGGCGTGGCTGAGGGCGGCGCCGACATCGACCACTACGGCCCCCGCCGTGACGAACAGCGGGCTCCAGGCCGGATCGGTGTGCGGGGCGACCAAGACGTCGCCGGGTTCGAGCGCAATCGGATCGCCCGGATCGAGCACGATGCGGGCCCTGCCTCGGTACGAGCCCGACGAGCCGGGCACGCCCTGCATCGAGGCACCGACATCGAGTCGTTGGAACGACGCGTCCGCCCGGAGTGGCCAGGTGTCGGGAGGTGGGCACTCACCGTGGAAGAGGAACGGTGGTTCCACCAGCTGGAGGCGACGGTAGTGGTCGTGGCGGCTCTCGATCGTCGACCGCGCCCAATCCGGATCCTCCAGCGCTCGGTCGAGCTCGTCCCGGAACAACATGCAGACATAGCGCCCTTCGTCGGTCCCGCCGGTGGCGACGATGCGGTTGCCGAGTTCCCACACCGCAAGGCGCGCCTCGTGGACGACCTTGATGATCGACGTCTTGGAGCGCTCCCGGCCCGGGATGAACCGTGCAGCGGACGTGACACCTGCGACGAACTGTCCGTGCGCCTCGGGATCGCCCCCGAGCGCCGCCGTGACCTGCTCGACGATCGCTTCGCGTTCGGTCTCGCGGGCGATGTGTCGGGCACTCGGCGAGTCTTCGTCGCCAGCGAACCGCATACGGTCGACGAGCGCGAGCACGAGGTCGGGCTTGGTCCCCCAGGTGTGCGAATGGATCTCCCACTCGTTCGGTCCCCGCGACCCGTAGCGCTGGTTGAACTCAGCGAGTCGATCTACGAAGACCCGGACCGATGGATTGTCGGACCGGGCAATTCGCTCGAAGAGCCCATCGTGACCGGCTTCGAACGCGGCGGTCAGCACATCCGATGCACGTACCGACCTGGAGAGCTCCCATATTTCGAAGCTCGGAGCGGCCGAGTCGACACCACCGACGGCGCCGATGATCTTGAGGGTCAGCGACGGATCACCGATCGCCTCGGCGACCGCAGCGATGATGCCGGGACCGACCGATGCGGCAGCGCTCTGATGGATGTGCTGGTCGAACATCCGGCGGAAGTGCGGAACCAGTCCGTCGACGTAGCCCAGCAGTTGGGCGGTCGACATCGCTGTGAGTTCTGGTCGGTCGCGTCGGATTCGCTCGGCCGTCCGGCGATCCTCCTCGAGGTCGGGCTGCTCGGTCGTGGTGAGCACCCACCCCATCCACGCTTCGATCGTTGCAGTGGCCTCAGGATCGTCGTGCCAGTCCTCGGGCACGAACGGTGGGACGCCAGGGTGGTCTCCGAAGTAGGCGGCATCGATCGTCTCGGCGGTCATGCCGGGGGCGCGATGGCCGAACAGCCTGGTCGCCGAGGCGTTGAGGTAGCCGTAGCCACCGAAAATCCCTGCCACCTCGGGGCGGTCCACACTCAACTCGTCTTCACGGGTGCCGAGACGATCGACGGCACAGTCCCGCCAACCGGGCAAGGTGCCGGTCTCCCACACCAGATCCCAACTGAGTGGGGTCGGGGGTTCCGGGAGAACTTCTCCGACGTTGGCACGGGTCCACAGCGGCATCTTGCTGCTCGGCCGGTTGTCCTCGATCCAGCGGACTGACATGGTTCCTCTCCTTGCGGTCAGGCCCGACCGGTGAGTGACCGTCGCAGCAGCTTGCCCGTGGTGTTGCGAGGCAGCTCGTCGACGAACGTGACCTCGCGTGGGACCTTGTGTCGAGCGAGGTTCTCCTTGACATGGGCGCGTAGTTGCTGCTTGGTCAACTTGGTGCCGGGAGCGAGCACGATGAACGCTGCCAGAGCCTGACCGAACTCGTCGTCGGGCACGCCGACCACGACGACATCGGCGATTGCCGCATGGTGTTGCAGGAGTTCTTCCACCTCGCGCTGGAAACACGTTTTCGCCGCCCGACACGATCATGTCGTCATCGCGGCCTTCGACGAACAGCAACCCGTCGCGGAAGTAGCCCATGTCGCCCGACGACAACAGCCCGCGAACGCGCTCCTTGTCGTCACCGTTGGTGTATCCGTCGAACTTCATCGCCCCGCCCACGAACACCCGCCCGACCTCACCCTCGGGAACCGGGTTGCCCTGTTTGTCGATGATCTCGACCGTGACGCCCAGTGCCACGCGCCCGGCGGTGCTTGGCGCGAGCCGGAGGTCATCGGGAGCGGCGATGGTTGCGATCGCGACCTCGGTGGATCCGTACAGGTTGTAGAGCACGGGACCGAAGTGGTCGAGTACGTCGACCACCAGTTTGGGCCCGATCGCTGATCCGCTCGACGCGATGACTTCGAGATCCGGCGTTTCCCACTGTCGGAGGGTCTCATCCGGCAGCGCCAGGATGCGCGACAGCATCACCGGGACGACGACCAGGACGCGGGCCTCGAACCGTGAGGTCGCCCGCAGGGTCATCTCCGGATCGAATTTGCGGGCCAATATGTTGGTGGCACACCGGGACAGGCCGAGCAGCAGATGGCTGAATCCCCACGCATGGAACAGTGGAGCCGCGACCACTTGTGTGTCGTTCACGCGGAGCGGGATGCGTTCGAGCAGTGCCGCGAGGCCTTCGATGCCGTTCGCATCGCTGCGCCGCGCGGCGCCTTTGGGTCGGCCGGTGGTGCCGGAAGTGAGGATCACGACCTTGCCGGCGGTGGCCCCGGGCGAGATCGAGCCCGAGCTGGCCATCGCTCCGAGTGCGGTTTCGTCGAGCACGAGTCGGGCACCGCATCCCGTGACGACGTCGGCGAAGTCGTCGTCGTGGACGACGACTTCGATGTGTTCGTGCTCGACCACGTCGGCCAGCTGCGGCGCGGCGAACCCGGTATTGAGCAGCACGAGGTCAGCGCCGGTGGCCGCGACAGCGGTCATCGCCTCGATGAACCCGCGATGATTGCGCGCCATCAGGCCGACGCTCGTGCCCGGGCCGACACCTCGAGCTTCGAGGCCGGCACCGATGGTCTGGGACCGCCGCCAGAGTTCCTGGTAGGTGATGCTGCCGGCGTCGTCGTGGACGGCGACCCGTTCGGGATAGCGGGCCGCCGCGCCGGCGACGAGCCCGGCGATCGACTGACCCCAGGGTGCCATCGCGAGCAGGGCGCGCGGGAGTCGGTCGGGTCGTTCGAAATGCCTGACCAACGAGCGGGCGACCACCCGTCCGGCGTACAGCTTCTGCCGTATCGCCGCCATCAGATCACATTCACGGTCATGGTCAACACCCCTCGTCGTCGTTCCGTGGTGAGTTCAGACAGTACTGCGTTCGTGATCGGCGACGACGAGCGCCACTGGATCACGGCAGCTCGAGGAGTCCCACGAATCGGATCATCAGATGCGCTGGCCTTCAGGACTGGCCGGTCAGCCAGGCGGTGACCCGCTCGGCCACGGCAGCGGCCCGACCCACCAGGAAATGATCGGACGACTCGATCGACTCGAACGTGCAGTCGCTCCACGATTCGACGATCGCGCGGGTGGTCGCCGAATCGCAGAACTGGTCGTGTTCGCGGCGTCAACACCAGCGTCGGCACGCCGGGGTCGCCAGCGGGCATGACCGACAACGGGGGAGCGATGGCAACGATCGCTGTGATCCGGTCGTCCTCGGTGTTCAGGGCCACGGACGCCCCGAACGAGTAGCCCGCGAGAGCGAGCGGGGCGCCGGTCCGAGCCGCGAGCGAGTCAAGAGCGGCGATCACGTCGAGCCGCTCGGTGATGCCGTCGCCGCCGCTGCGGAAATCGAACCGCACCGTCGTGAATCCGCCGGCGGGCAGGGCGGTGAACAGGGCATCGACCACGTTGTTGAACCGATTGCCGCCGTATGCCGGGTGTGGGTGACACACCACGACGCCGCCGCGTGCGATGCCGTTCGGTGCCGTGACGTCGGCTTCCAGCAGCTGCCCGTCGGCTGTTTCGAGCTGTATGGACTCCACGGGTGTGACGGTACCCTCGCAGTCGTGGCCAGTGCCGACCAGAAGATCCCGATCAAGATGCTCAACGACCGGTTGCTGGTGAAGCCCAGCAAGGAAGATGGTGAACGCTCGTCGAGCGGTGGCATCCTGATTCCGGCGACCGCCCAGATGGCGAAGCGTCTGGTGTGGGCCGAGGTCGTGGCACTCGGTCAGAACGTACGCAGCGCAGAGGTCGGCGACCAAGTGCTGTACAGCCCCGACGATCGATACGAGGTCGAAGTCGGTGGCGAAGACCTGATCATGCTGCGCGAACGCGATCTGCACGCCGTCGCGGCGCAACGCATCGAATCGAGCACCGGCCTCTACCTCTAGCGACCGTAGGCTGGCTGGCATGCCATCCGGGATTCGCATCGACGCAACGCCTGAACAGCTCGAACAGGTGACGTTCGGGCACGACGGGTTGGTACCGGCGATCGCCCAGGACTTCCAGACCCGTGAGGTGTTGATGATGGCGTGGATGAACGCCGAATCGCTGGCCCGCACGCTCGACGAGGGACGCATGGTGTACTGGTCGCGCAGCCGGCAGGAGTTGTGGCGAAAGGGCGACACCAGCGGCGACCGCCAGTTCGTGCGTGAGGCCTACTACGACTGCGACGGCGACACTCTGCTGTTCCTGGTCGAACAAGAGGGTGCCGGGGCCTGCCACACGGGTTCGCGCACGTGTTTCTACCGCTCGTTCGGCTCGTGAAGATCCAACCCTCACGCACGGAGTTCAAAGCGCTCGCCGCCGAGCACAGCATCGTTCCCGTGTGGAGCGAGGTGCTGGGTGACCTCGAGACCCCGGTCGCTGCCTTCGCCAAACTGGTCGGTGACGAGCCGGGATTCCTCCTCGAATCGGTCGAGCACGGCGAACGGTGGAGCCGATTCTCCTTCGTCGGCCGCAATCCGTCGGCGACGATGGTGCTGCGACACGGTCAGCTGTCTGTCTCGGGTGACCTACCCGACTCGATCCCCACCGATCAGGGGATGCTGGCGGCGATCGAGGCGATGCTCCAGGCGTACACGAGCCCGGTCTTCGACGAGTTGCCACCGATGCACGGCGGGATCATGGGCTACCTCGGCTACGACGTGATCCGCGAGGTCGAGCATCTCCCCGACGTGCCGCACGACGACCACGGATTGCCCGACGCGATCATGAGCGTGATCGGTTCGCTGGCCGCGTTCGATCACTGGCGCCAACGGATCTACATGATCGAGAGCGTGCCCACCCACGGCCTGTCCGAACAGCAGCTCGACGATGCGTACGACGCCGCCTCGGTGCGGGTGCACATCAGCATCGATCGCCTCTCGCAGCCGCTCCCGTATGTGCCGGTCGAGCCACCGACCAAGGACGATGAGCTGCCTGCACTGCGCTCTTCGATGCCCGATGGGATGTACCAACGAGCGGTCGAGGTGGCCAAGGACTACATCCTCGAGGGTGACATCTTCCAGGTCGTGCTGGCACAACGCTACGACATCGAGCTCGAGGCCGATCCGTTCGATGTGTACCGGGTGCTGCGCCAGGTGAACCCCAGCCCGTACATGTACTTCCTGCGGCACCCCGAGATCACGATCGTCGGGTCGTCGCCCGAACCGATGGTGCAGCTGCTCGACCGCAAGGTGATCAGTCGCCCGATCGCCGGCACCCGCAAGCGCGGCGCAACCGACGAACACGACCGGCGGCTAGCGGCCGAGCTGCTCGAGCACCCCAAGGAGCGAGCCGAGCACGTGATGTTGGTCGACCTCGCCCGCAACGACGTCGGCCGGGTCGCCAAGTTCGGCTCGGTTCATCCCGACGAGCTGATGACGCTCGAGCGTTACAGCCACGTCATGCACCTCACGTCGCAGGTGTCGGGTGACCTCCGCGACGGGCTCGGCCCGATCGACGTACTGCGCGCCACGCTGCCCGCCGGCACCGTCAGCGGCGCCCCGAAGGTGCGAGCGATGGAGATCATCGACGAGCTCGAGCCGGTCAAGCGCGGTCCGTACGCCGGTGTGGTCGGCTACGTCGACTGGTCGGGCAACCTCGACACGGCGATCGCGATCCGCACCATGTTCATCCGCCCCGGCGGCGTGATCGCCAGCCTTCAGGCAGGTGCCGGCATCGTCGCCGACAGCGTTCCCGACGACGAGGACCTCGAATGCCGCAACAAGGCGGCCGGCCTGCTGGCAGCGATCCCGGCGGCGCGTCGCATGACGGCCGCCCGCCGGCGAGCGGGCACGATCGCCTGAAAGCCGGTCAGAGCGCCAGCGCGATCAAGAAGATGAACCCGAGGAAGCCGAACACCATGCTGATCAGAATCGCCACCAGCACCAACACCGGGAAGCTGGTGATCGCCCTCACGGCGGCGGTCAGGCGCGGCAGAGCTTTCCAGCCCCGAGCCGGCGATGCGCTTGAACCCGTACATCTGACGCGAGAGCACGATCGGCGATCCGCGGTCCTCGAACATGTCTGCTTCACCGTCGCCGTCGGCGTCGACGGCGAACGTCTCGATCACGGTGCGGGTCGAATCCCTGCCGTCGCCGAGCAGCGAGCGAACCTCGTTCGCCAACTCGGGCACATGACGCTTGATCGCTCCCAGTCGCCACCTCGCCACGAAGGCCGATCCGATGGCGATCGAGCCGAACACGAGACCCAGCACGATCCATACTTGCTGCATTCCGCTGGAGAGTCCGGACAGGGCGGCGATACCCAGCGCGAAGCCCGTGGCACACACGAGCACGACGCCCAGCAGCAGTTTCGTGGAAAACCGCGCTGCCTTGTTGGCGATCATCGTGACCGTGTCGACCGTGCGCTGTACGAGTGCATCGAGTTCTGACATCCGGAGTCGAGTGTGTCACGCCAGACTGTGACGATGGAACTCCCAGCTGAACTCGATCGCCTGCTCGGTCCCCGCGATGTCGTCGTGGTGGCGGGCGCAGACGCTCAGAAGTACCTCCATTCGCAGGTGTCACAGGCGATCCTGGATCAGGCGGTGGGGGAGCAGCGCTGGGCCTTCGTGCTCGAGCCGACCGGCAAGATCGACGTGTTGGCACGAATCACCCGCACCGCCGATGACCGATTCGAGCTCGATACGGATGCCGGGTTCGGCGAGGCGCTGTTGGCTCGTGTCAACCGGTTCAAGATCCGGGTCGCGGCCGACATCTCGTTGCGGCCGGCCGACGATGCCACCATCGATCCCGTTGTCGAGTACGACCGGATCGTTGCCGGCTGGCCGCGGATGGGTGCAGAGATCGTCCCCGGTGAGACGATCCCGGGTGGCACCGGTCTCACCGGCATCGCTGTCAGCTACACCAAGGGTTGCTACCCCGGCCAGGAGCTGGTCGAACGTATGGACAGCCGCGCCGCGTCCGCCCCGAAGCTGTTGCGCCGCCTGGCCGTTGCGCCGGGGACGGCTGCCGGGGATCCGGTGCTGGACGGCGCCGAAGACGTCGGGGTGGTCACCAGCGTGTCCGGCGAAGCAGCCCTCGCATGGATCAAACGATCCAGCGACATCGGCACGCCGATCGAGTTCTAGGTCAGCGCCGCTCTGAGGCTCTGGAATTCCGGATGACCGCGCAGCACGGCGAAATCAGGCGACTGATCCATCGTGCGGCTGAGCAGCGCCTCGTATCCCTCGGGCTCGGAGCGGGCCGCATCGATCGCGGCGTGTAACCAACGCAGGCTGTTGTCGACGTCGCCCATCCGCGCCGCCGAACGGGCGACCACGCTGGCGAGCGGCGACGTGCGGTGATGCGCGAATCCGGCCGCTGCGTACTCGCCGGCACGTTGGGCGTCGCCGAGCGCCAGGATGATGTCGGCGAGCACTCGGGCGCTGTAGTCGTTGCCGGCCGGCAACTCGCGTGGTAACACGTCGACGATCGCCTGCAACTGCTGGGCAGTGGCGGCTGTCGGAGGGATCCACCGGCCTGGCCTGGGCGAGCGCAGATCGGCCAGGATCACACCCATCGCACCGCCCGGGTCGTTGTGCGACAGCGCCACGTGCGCCTCGTACCACGGTGACAGCCGTTGGCCGGGTTCGAGCATGCCGGGCTGTCCGGTCTGCCACGCCTGCGCCTCCGCGTCGGCATAGCGTGTCACGGGATGCGCCTTGCTGCCCGGCTTCGACGTGGCTTGGAGCATCTGGAACTGGTTGATCAACAAGAACGCGACGAGGATGCCGAACTGACCGCGGTCGGTCGTGAACATGAACACGGCACTGCCGCCCGTGATCACCAGGCTGGCGATCACCATCGTCCTCAACGCACGCTTTCCGAGGAACGTCTCGATGCCCGTCATGGCGATGTGACCACCGTCGAGTGGCAGTACGGGGATCAGGTTCAAGGCGCCGATGACCGGGCCCGCCCACCAGATGGCGTACGCGCTGTCGGATTGGCGGTAGCTGTCGGACGACAGCGGGTCGATGCCCATCGCGGCGAGCACCGCAAGGCTCGCAGCGATCTGGACACCGGGCCCGGCGACGGAGATCGCAGCCCGGCGGGCGCGGCTGAGCGGCCGGCGCGGGTCGGGTCGGAACGATGTGTAGCCGGCGAGGAAGTCGAGCGAGATGGACGCCTCGGCGCCGGCCGAGCGTGCCACGACGGCGTGGCCCAATTCGTGCAGCAACGTGAAGACTGCCAGGGCGCCCGCCAGCCAGATGCCGAACGTGCCCGGGTAGATGAACACGATCAGGCCCACGAAGATCAAGAATCCGGTCCGCACGTGCACGTCGAAGCCGAACAGGCGGAACATGATGCAAATCCTACGGTGGTTTCGGTCTTCTCCTGGGGGCAGTCGACACCGAGGCCCTAGACTCGCATCCCGTGCCTTACGTGTATTCCTTCGATCACAAACACCGCAAGCCCCCGATGAGCTACAAAGACCTGCTCGGGGGTAAGGGTGCCAATCTCGCCGAGATGACCTCCGTGCTGAAGTTGCCGGTTCCGCCGGGCTTCACCGTGTCGACCGACGCCTGTCGCGACTACATGCACGGGGGCTGGCCCGACCAGCTCGACGAAGAGATCGCGAAGCACGTCTTCCGGCTCGAGAAGGCGATGGGTCGCAAGCTCGGTGATCCGATCGATCCGCTGCTCGTCAGTGTGCGGTCAGGCGCCAAGTTCTCGATGCCCGGGATGATGGACACCGTCCTCAACCTCGGCCTCAACGACGTGAGCGTCGAGGGCCTGGCCAACGCGACCAGCAACCCGCGGTTCGCGTACGACTCGTACCGTCGTTTCATCGCGATGTACGGCCGCATCGTGCTGGGCGTCAGCGGTGAAGTGTTCGAGCACCCGCTCGACGCGGCCAAGGCGAAGGCCGGCACCGCCAACGACGCCGAGCTTCCGGTCGAGACCCTGCGGGTGCTGTGCAAGCAGTACCTCGCCGCGGTCCAGAAGGCCACGGGCGCGCCGTTTCCGCAGAAACCCCGCGATCAGCTGCGGGGCGCGATCGAGGCCGTCTTCGAGAGCTGGAACGGGGCTCGCGCGATCGCCTACCGCGTCCGCGAGAAGATCAGCCACGAACTCGGCACTGCCGTCAACGTACAGACGATGGTGTTCGGCAACCGTGACGACAATTCCGGCACCGGCGTCGGTTTCACCCGCAACGCCGCGACGGGCGAGAACCGGTCGTACGGCGACTTCCTCGTCAACGCCCAGGGTGAAGATGTGGTCGCCGGGATCCGCAAGACCGAGGATCTCGACCGGATGGCGCACCACTTCCCCGAGATCCACGACGAGCTGCTCGACATCTTCGTTCGACTCGAGGCGCACTACACCGACATGTGCGACACCGAGTTCACGATCGAGCAGGGCAAGCTGTGGATGCTCCAGACCCGGATCGGCAAGCGCACCGGTCGGGCCGCGCTCAAGATGGCGGTCGACATGACCAAGGGCACCAAGGACGGCCGGGGCGGCAAGTGGAAGATCAGCCGTGAAGAGGCTGTCACGCGGGTCAGCGAGGAACATCTCGACTCGGTGTTGCACCCGCAGTTCTCGACCAAGGGCACGGTTCTGGCATCGGGACTGGGCGCCTCGCCGGGGGCCGCCGTCGGCAAGGTGTACTTCACCGCTGACAGCGCCGAAGCGGCATGGAAGAAGGGCGAGGACGTCATCCTCGTCCGCATGGAGACCAGCCCCGACGACGTACACGGCATGATGGCCTCGAAGGGCATTCTGACCGCCCGTGGCGGGCTCGTCAGCCACGCCGCCGTCGTCGCCCGCGGCTGGGGTACGCCGGCGGTCGTCGGCGCCGAGGCGATCAAGATCGAGGGCAACAAGTTCACCGTCGGATCCACGGTGGTCAACGAGGGCGACTGGCTGTCGCTCGACGGCACCACCGGCGATGTCGTCGTCGGCAAGCTCGAGATGGTCGCCTCCAAGCCACCGGCCGAGTTCGACATCCTGCTCGCATGGGCCGACGCGATCCGCAAGGGCAAGCTCGCCGTGCGCGCCAACGCGGACACCGGCGAAGACGCCGCCAACGCCCGTGCGCTCGGTGCCGAGGGGATCGGCCTGTGTCGCACCGAGCACATGTTCCTCGCTCCCGACCGGCTGCCGATCGTTCGCGAGATGATCCTCGCCAACACGCCCAAGCAGGAGGAGAAGGCGCTCGAGAAACTGTTCGATGCGCAGCAAGCTGACTTCGAGGAGATCCTCGACGCGATGGACGGGCTGCCCGTCACGGTGCGGTTGCTCGACCCGCCGTTGCACGAGTTCCTGCCGTCGGTCGAAGAGCTTCGGGTCAAAGAGGCCAAGAAGGGCAAGTTGTCGGCCAAGGAACACAAGTTGCTGGCAGCGGCCGAAGCCTGGAGCGAGCACAACCCGATGATCGGCACCCGGGGCGTTCGCCTCGGTGTGATCAAGCCGGGTCTCTATGCGATGCAGGTTCGGGCTCTGATGGCCGCCGCGGCCAAACTGCGCGAAGCCGGCAAGAAGCCGATCGTCGAGATCATGATCCCGCTCACGGTCACGCGTGAAGAACTCGCCCTCGCCCGCAGTTGGGTGCAAGAAGAGGTCGACGCCGCCCTCAAGGGCATGAAGCGCAAGCCGCACATCACGATCGGCACCATGATCGAGACACCTCGTGCGGCGATTCGCGCCGACGAACTGGCGGAGGTCTCCGACTTCTTCAGCTTCGGCACCAACGACCTGACGCAGCTCACGTTCGGCTTCAGCCGTGACGACGTCGAGAGCCGCATGATGCCGGCGTACCTCGAGCAGGGTCTGCTCAAGCGCAACCCGTTCGACACCATCGACCAATCCGGTGTCGGCGATCTCGTGCGGATGGGCGCCGAGCGTGGTCGGGCCACCAAGCCCGGTCTCAAGCTGGGCGTATGCGGCGAGCACGGTGGCGACCCCGAGTCGATCAACCTGTTCTACCAGGCCGGGCTCGACTACGTCAGCTGCTCGCCGTTCCGCGTACCGATCGCCCGCCTCGCAGCGGCTCAGGCGATCGTCGGAGCGGGCGACTCGACCAAGTAACGACCGACAACGTCGGTTCCCGTCGGCGTTGGCCAATCGTCGATAGCGTGGGCGGATGCTTCCGACCTGTCAGAGATGGCGATGATCGCACCCTTCCTGGCAGCTGAGGATACCCGCGAGAACTTCGCGGTGATCGACGTCCATTGGTGGCACTGGGTCGTCCTGTTGGCCGTCATCATGAGCCTCCTGCTCGTCGACCTACTCGTCATCCACAAGGAGGCGCACGAGGTCAAGACCAGGGAAGCCGCCATCGAGTCGGCCGTGTGGATCGGCTTCGGGGTCGCGTTCACCGGCGTGATCTTCTGGTGGTTCGGCGGTGCCGCCAGCGGCGAGTACATCTCCGGCTACTTGATCGAGAAGAGCCTCAGCATCGACAACGTGTTCGTGTGGGCGCTGATCATGGGGTACTTCAGGGTGCCGTCCAAGTACCAGCACCGAGTGCTGTTCTGGGGCATCTTCGGTGCCCTGGTGATGCGGGCGTTCTTCATCTTCGCCGGTATCGCCGTCATCGAGCGTTTCGACTGGGTCCTGTACGTGTTCGGTGCGTTCCTGTTGTACACGGCCGGCAAGCTGGTGTTCACCGACAACGATCACGTCGATCCGAGCGAGAGCAGATTCCTGGCGCTGGTCAGCAAGCTCGTCAAGACGACCGATGAGCTCGATGGGCAGAAACTGTTCACCCGACGCAACGGCCATCGACTGGCCACGCCGTTGTTCTCCGTGCTGTTGCTGGTCGAAGCGACCGACGTGCTGTTCGCCGTCGACAGCGTGCCGGCCGTGCTGGCGGTCAGCCGCGAGCAGTTCATCGTGTTCGCGTCCACGTGTTCGCGATCCTCGGGTTACGGGCGCTCTACTTCTTGCTCGCCGACATGCGGGACCGGTTCGTGTATCTCCAGGAGGGTTTGGCGATCATCCTGGCGTTCGTGGGCGTCAAGATGCTGATCCACACCTGGTACCACATCCCGACATGGCTGTCGCTGCTGGTGATCGCGATCGTTCTGGTGGCAGCGATCGGGATTTCGCTCAAGGTCGAGCGCAACCAGCGTGAGGCTGCCCTGGCGCACGAGGCGTTCGAGCACCACGAGGTGCCGCCGCCCCCGTCCGAGCGCTGAGCGCTCGTCATCCGGACAGCATTAGATTCGACGCATGGCGATCGCTGACGATGACATCGAGCGGATTCGCTCGACCGTGTCGATCGTCGACATCGTCGGCCAACACGTGCAACTGAAGCGCACGGGCCGGAACTGGGTCGGGCTGTGTCCATTCCACGCCGAGCGCACGCCGTCGTTCAATGTGCGCGAGGAGACGGGGCGTTACCGTTGCTTCGGTTGCGACAAGTCCGGCGACGTGTTCACCTTCGTGCAGGAGGTCGAGCACACCGACTTCATCGGCTCGGTGGAATTCCTGGCGAACCGCGCCGGCATCCAGTTGACGGAAGCATCGCCGGGCCGTTCCAAGGAACGCGCCCGCCGCAAGCAGCTCGTCGAGGCGATGAACACCGCGGTCGAGTGGTACCACCAGCGTCTGCTCGAGGCGCCCGATGCCCGCCCGGCGCGGGACTACCTTCGCGACCGCGGTCTCGCCGGCGACATCGCACGCCAGTTCAAGCTCGGATGGGCGCCTGACGACTGGGATGCGCTCGCACGAGGCTCGGGTATCGAGGAGAAGCTGTTGCGCGACAACGGCCTCGTGTTCCGCAACAGCCGGAACCGGCTCCAGGATTCGTTCCGGGCGCGCGTGCTGTTTCCGATCTTTGCCGAAAATGGCGATGCCGTCGCGATCGGCGGTCGCATCCTGCCGGGCTCCACCGACCCGGCAAAGTACAAGAACAGCTCCGAAACCCCGATCTACACCAAGTCGAAGACGCTCTACGGCCTCAACTGGGCCAAGGGCGACATCGTCAACGCCAACCAGGTGATCGTGTGCGAGGGTTACACCGACGTGATCGGCTTTCACCGCGCCGGCCTGCCGCGGGCAGTCGCCACGTGCGGTACGGCATTCACCGAAGAACACGTGCGCCTGCTGAAGCGCTACGCCAGTAGGGTCGTGCTGGCCTTCGATGCCGACGCTGCCGGACAGGGCGCCGCCGAACGCTTCTACGAGTGGGAAGAGAAGTATCAGGTCGAGGTCAGCGTCGCCTCCTTCCCGGGCGGCAAGGATCCCGGCGAGATGGCACAGACCGACCCCGAGGGGCTCGCCAAGGCGGTCGACGAGGCGAAACCGTTCCTCGGATTCCGGCTGGGACGCGTCGTCGATGGTAAGACGCCGCAGTCGCCCGAGGCGGTCGCCCGTCTGGCGGAGGCGGCGATGGTGGTGGTCAACGAGCACCCCAACGTGAACATTCGCAAGTTGTACGCCGGCCAGGTCGCCGCGCAGATCGGCATGCCCGTCGGCGATCTCGTGGCGATCGCGGAGCGACGGGTGCGCCGTCCCACGGTGAATGTCGCCCGCCCCAAGCAGCGGCGGGATCGGCGCGAGAACGCCGAGTTCGTCGCCATTGCGCTGCTGGTCCAGAGTTGGGACGCGATCGCTTCATGGCTGGTGGAGGCGCTGTTCGCCGACGAGGTGTATCGCCGTGCCTTTCTGGCGATCGCCGAGGCGAACGGGGTGTTGAATGTTGCGCTCGAGCTCGCGGACCCGGAGGCGCGCGACGTGCTGGAGCGAGCGGCGGTCGTCGATGTCGATGCCGACCCCGAGGCAGAGGCGAGGAACCTGATCGCGGCGGCGGTGCGGCGTGAGCTGTCGGGCACGATGGCGAACTCCGACTCGGCCCGGATCCGCGATGATGCGGAGGCCAGAGTCCGCATGGAATCGCTCAGTACTGCCGAACAAGGCCTTGAAGCTGCCGGATGGTTGCTAGGTTGGCTGGAGGGACGCAGAGAGGGACATGACGGTGGGGCTTGAGCCAGTCGATGTGCCGGCGGTACCTGCCCCGCTCGTGGGTGTGGACCGATCGGAATGGGACGCTCTGGTCGCGCGGACGAGCTGATGGCGAGTTGCATGCCGAAGCGATCGCTCACGTACTCCGCGATGTCGAGCTCACGGGCGAGGCGCTGCAAGCCGTTCACGAAGCGCTCGCCGTGGCCGGCATCGAGGTCGACGATTCGGTGGTTCACGACGACATCGACCAGACACCGCCGCACGGCACCGAACGGCTGCCGCGTACCGAGGAAGACGACGATGTCGAGCGGCTCCTGACTCGCCGCCGCCGCCGGCGCGGTCAGAAGCGCCAACCTCGTGTCGAGGGCGGTACCTCCGACACGGTGCGCCTCTACCTCCGTGAGATCGGCCAGGTCGACTTGCTCACCACCGAGGACGAACGGCGTCTCGCCCAGCTGATCGAGACCGGCCATCGAGCTGCCGAACAGATCGACGCCGGCGCGCCGGCCGGCTCCGAACGCGAGCTGCTGCGTGCGGTACAGCGCGGTGAACGGGCCAAGAGCGAGCTGACGCAGGCAAATCTGCGGCTCGTCGTCAGCATTGCCAAGCGGTACTCCGGGCGCGGCATGCAACTGCTCGACCTCATCCAGGAGGGCAACCTCGGGCTGATGCGGGCCGTCGACAAGTTCGATCACACCAAGGGTTTCAAGTTCTCCACCTATGCCACCTGGTGGATTCGCCAGGCGATCACACGGTCGATTGCCGATCAGGCCCGCACGATCCGAATTCCGGTGCACATGGTCGAGCACATGAATCGGCTCACTCGCATGCGTCGCCAGTTGCATCAAGAGCTCGAACGCGAGCCGACGGTCGACGAGTTGGCCCGTGGCGAAGCTGCAGATGGAGCCCGACAAGGTGCGCGACCTGTTGCGGATCGCTCTCGACCCGTTGTCGCTCGATTCGCCGGTCGGTGAGGAGGACGAATCGAATCTCGGCGACTTCATCGAGCGACGCCAACGTCGACACGCCCGCCGACGCCGCCACCAGCGACGCATGCTGCACGAGGCCGTCGAGCAGCCGTGCTCGGCGAGCTGTCCGACACGGGAGCAGGAGATCGTGCGAATGCGATTTGGTCTCGACGGAGCGCAGGCCAAGACGCTCGAAGAGGTCGGCAGGAGTTCGGGGTCACCCGCGAGCGGATCCGTCAGATCGAGGCCAAGACACTCGCCAAGCTGCGGCATCCCCAGCGATCACAGAAGTTGCGGGAGTTCCTCGAATCCGAGTAGCCGCGTCGGCAGTTCAGCGGACGAGCCGATTCTGGAGGAGCTGATAAGGGCTGAGGACACCGTTGCTCGTCCAGCGCGATCCGGTATCGTGTCGTTTCGCCATTCCGGGATAGCTCAGCTGGCAGAGCGGCTGACTGTTAATCAGCATGTCGCAGGTTCGAGCCCTGCTCCCGGAGCCACGCAACAGGGTCCCAGATGTGGGACCCTGTTGGTGTTTTCGGGGCGGTAGCTCAGTGGTCAGAGCAAGGGAGCTCGACGCTGGAGCTGTTGTAGCACGCTCGCTCAGCGGTCAGAGAAGGCTCGTCAGTTGGCGTGTCCCGATGGAGGACATCCAGTGGGGCGTCCTCAGGCTCATGTGGACGCCACCTTCCTCCGGTCTCGGATCGCGCTCAGCCCAAGCTGCACACGCGGCGGTGCTCCGTAACGTCCGGGATCTCCGGATTTCGTGGGACGCGGTGGGACGAAACGCGACAACACACGACAGTTCGGTCGTGTCGAGCGTCGTCCGACGTGAGGTTTCGTGTCAGAAGTGGTCGCGTTTGACCAGGTAGACCACCTCATAATCCCCGGGTCGTGGGTTCGATACCCACCCGCCCCACTACCAGGTGTTTCGCGTGCGTGGCGACCAGAAGCCCGGCACTACAGCGTTGACAGAGCCGAGTAACGGGATCCGTGATCGGTGCATCTCGAACGCGCCGGGCTCCGTTCCGTCGAAGGAGTTTCACTTCAGCCGAGGCTCGAGGTGCCCCATACCGCCAGCTCCGCCATGTCGATTTGTGCGGGCGCGATCGGACGGTCGGCTACTGCACAACGGCAGATATGGGTGTGGACGCCCGCTGACTGGAGCTCTTGTCCTCGGTAGCGCTTTGGCCAGACGCCGGACTTTCCGGGGCGAGAATTCCGTTGGGGTCGAGCGCGTCTTTGACTTGTTCGTGGAACTTCAGCAGGGCGCCGTCACCCCAGTTGAAGGTGGCCATGAGGTCGTCCATGAGGGCGTTGTGGGTGCGGTACTCGCCGTAGCCCTCCTGCGCTGCTTCGCGGACCAGTTGCCGAGTCATGTCCAGGGTCTCCTGGCGGGCGAGCGGGTCTTTGGTGTCGTAAGGAAACAGGCAGATGTGATGCATCTCGCGCAGACCGATGCTGAACTGGGCCGCGTAGTCCTTGTTGTACTGGTCGGCACGTTTCTTGACCATCTGTGCCCGTCGGAGAGCGTCGGCTCCGTCGGGTGCGGACACGGGTGAGAAGCAAATGTGTCCACCGTTGGGGACGAATTCGAGCAGCTGCATCTCGTCGAGGCTGGGGATGCCGTTGTTGATCCTGTGGCGGTCCTGCAGCACGTGGCCGCCGCGGTCGCCTCGCTCCCGGCCTCGACCCCGACGCCGTCATGCCAATGATGGACGGCGACATGGACATGTAGCCGTCCAACTCTTGATCAACCCGTCAGGTGCGGAGCGGTCTTGGATCCGTGGGACGGAGCGGGAGGATCGTGAGCGAACGGCATGGCCGCTGATCACATCACCGGTGGAGTGGTGAGCACAGCCCTTGACCTTCCTGCCGGGTTCGATAGTCGGAGCGGTCACACGGTTGGTCGGGCTCATGCGAGCACGCCTTCGAGGCGGGCGTAACTGGTCTCCATCCCGTCGACCATGCCTGTAGCGAGCACGGTGTCGCGGACATCAGCGCTCGGGAAGGTGATGACGAGGCTCAGCAGGGTGCTGCCTTGGGACGGCGTGAGGGTGAGCTCGTTCCGGTTGCCTGAACCCTTCATCCCGATCATGCGCTCGGTCGTGACCGCACGGTGTGGTGGGTCGAACTCCAGCAACTCGCCCTCGAAGCCGAACCGTCCGGGCGAGCCTTCCTCGGACGCGTCCTCGGGTGCCCACTCGTAGCGGTAGGCCCCGCCGACCTCGGTCGTCGTCTCGCAGACGGGCATGGTCCACCCGTCGGGCCCCAGCATCCACTGCTGCAGCATTGCGGGGTCGTGGTGGGCGTGCCACACCTGCTCGACGGTACCGCGAATGATGCGCGAGACGCGCACCTGGGTGTCGGACAGGAACTGCTGTTCGGTTCCGCGGCCCGCTGCAAACGACTCGAGGTCGGCGAGCACGTGATCGATCTGGCCCATGGCCGACGCCATGCCCTCTTCCATACCCATGTCGAGCAGTTGTTCGAGTTGATCGAGTGAGCTGAAATGGGTCGTGGTGACGAGGCGCGAGCCGTCGTTGGTGTCTTCGAAGGAGAAGGTCATCCGCATCGATGGCATGGCGGGATTCTCCTGGCCCTCCTCGTCGGCGAATCCGTCGCGGACCTCGAAGAACTTGCCGTCGTCGACGGCGAGGAACTCCCAGAAGCCGGCGGAGCGTTCGCCGTTCGGTCCGGTCATGAAGTACGCGGACCGTCCGCCGACGAACACGTCGTGGCGGGTGAACGTGGCCGGCCACTCGACGGGACCCCAGAACTTCTCGATCTGGCGGGGGTCGGTGTACGCCTCCCACAATCGCTCGCGCGTGGCGGCGAAGTCGGCGACGACGGTCATGGTGAGTGCGTCGAGATCCTTCTCGACCGAGATGATGGGCATGGGCTCTTCCTTCTCCTTGATGCTTCGGGATCACTCGTCGGTGTCGGCGAGAAGTTCGTCGAGACGGTCGATGCGAGATCGCCAGATCTGCTCGTACCGTTCGAGCAGCGCCTGGGCACGCTGAATGGCGCGCAGGTTGCCGCGGACCATCCGCTCGCGGCCATGGGGGTGTTTGGTCACAAGACCAGCTCCCTCCAAGACGGCGACGTGCTTTTGGACGGCAGCGAACGACATGTCGTAGGCACCCGCCAGCTCCGAGACCGAGGCCTCGCCGGCGAGTGTGCGCCGAATGATGTCGCGTCGCGTCGCATCGGCCAGTGCTCGAAAGATCCGGTCCACCTCACGGTCACTGAACTCCAATGCGTGATCTACAACCATATGGTTGCATATTAGGAAGGGACCTCGACCAGTGTCAAGCTCCTGAATGGGGACGCCCACGTGCTCGGGACAACGCGACGTCCTACCGGTTGATCCTCACCTACGAACAAGCACCGGAAACCAGCGCCAAGAGCTCGGCCGACACCGACATCGTCGAGGCACGTTACGTCGAAATCGTTCAGGACGAGCGCGTGGTTCAGGAAGTCGACTTCGTGTCGGATGATCCGGCGCTTGCGGGGACGATGGTGATGACGTGGGCTGTCCATCCAGCCGACGGTGTGACGCGTGTCGAGTTCATCGCAGAATCCGTACCCGACGGCATCTCCGCCGAGGATCACGCAGCAGGAATGGCTTCGTCGCTGGAGAACCTCGCCGCATATCTCGACGGTTCGACCGCAACTCGAGCCACGCGATAACGCTCGGGGTGATCACGCCCAACCAGTCGACCACTCACTCGGGTTCGGCCCTTACCGAGCACTCGACAATCGCGTGCCAAGAGCCTCAGTGTCGGAAGGCCGACGTCGTCGCTCTCAACGAACGACCGAGCACTGGCTCCGGCCCCAAGTCCAACTGCTTGGCCCTGCTCGATCAGTTGGGCGCTCGATACGGGTGTCTCCGAACGGCGCATAGGCCACGGTTCTCGCCGGTCTGGGTCGCGGCGCTATGGGACACGCAGCCGTGTGGCTGCCGGTCGACCGATGCACCGGGTCGTGCACACCACGCGTCGGGAGTTTCGATTTTGGCAATGTCGGTTTTGGGATTGCAGCCGTGCCGGCTGGGGTTTCAGCTTCCGTGACCGATCTTCATTTCCACGCCCCATCCGAGCCCGATCAACTGGAGCCCGCTCGCCGCCGATCGTTGCTCGCCGAGGTCACCCTCGCCGAGTGGGCGGTCGCAGCCGTCGTCGCCGTGGTGCTCGTCGTCCTCGTCGTGATCGAGCCGGCAATCCTGGAGGCCCCGTTCGAGAATCAGAACACGTTGGTCTTCACGCTCGGAGGAACCGCCCTGGGTTTGCTGGCAGCGGTGATCATGCTGAGGTTCCGCGTCCCGCCGATCGTGCGCATCACGGTTCTGCTCGTACCATTCGTCCTCGTCAACTGGTGGCTGTTGTCGCCGTACTTCACCGACGACGTCGTCGATGAGGGATTCGAGACCTCGATCGCTGCCGCACTCGCCGATCCACCGGACGTCGATCAAGCCACTGCGTCGCCGGCAATCGACGCGACGTCAGCGCCGGCCGTGACCGACCCCGCTCCGGAGATGGCGCCTGAACCCACGACGCCCGCGACCGTGCCGCGCGCAGGCCCGGTGCTGCGCGGCGCGGGGTCGTTCGTCGGGCTGGCGGGCCATACCGGCACGGGCGATGCGGGGATCTTCGACAACCCCGACGGCACGTCGGTGCTCCGGCTGGAGAACTTCGACATCCAGAACGGTCCCGATCTCGACGTCTACGTCGTTCCAGGTGCGAACGCGGTCGCACCGACGTCCGACTCGATCGCGCTCGGTGACCTCAAAGGCAACGTCGGGAACCAGACCTACGAACTCCCCGACGGGACGTTGTCGAGCGGCGATTACACGGTCCTCGTCTGGTGCGAGGCGTTCGCCGTCGAGTTCGTCGGAGCGACGCTCACCGTCACCTGAACCCCGGGCGCGGCACTCCGGCGCGGATTCTGCCGAGGGGATCTCGATGCACGGGCTGGCGATCACGTTGTTCGGTGATCCTCCGCCGATTCGTGACATCGGTCTGCTCGGATCCGCCGTGCGCGGCCGTGCACGAGCGCGTTCGGTGAGGTGGGTACCCCGACCCCTGGACGAAGGCCGCCGCACACTTGCAGCGGTCGTGAAGAGAAAGCCCCCCCGAGGGGTCCGGGAAGACGGGATCGAGGTGCGTCCAATACGAGCCGACCTGGAGGCGCCGCTCGGACTGCTACCCCATCAGCGTGAACGCGTGGTCGTCGGACGCTGTTGCGCGAGCATCCACGCCGCGGAACCCACCAACACGCACGCCCCGGCCAGCAGTGCGAACAGCAGCACACGGTCGGCGCCGGTTCCGGGCAGCGATCCTTCCATGGGAGCCTCGTTCGCAGGGGGCAGTACCTTGAGCAGGCCGCCGCCGGAATAGCCGAACGAGAGGAACGGAGGCTCGGCGAGGAGGATGGCGGTGACGTACCACTCGGAGCCGTTCGAAGCGATGACCACTTCGGGTGCGCTGCCCCACGTCAGCTCATCCTCGTCGAACGGATACACCTCCCACGTCGCCGGTTGACTCTCGTCGCGAACCACGGCGCCATCGGCGGCGCGCACCCACGTCCAGAACTGTCCGTCCGCGCCGAACTCGATGCCCGCGACCCCGGGACCGACGAGGCCAGACCCGGCATCGGACTCGCACACCATCCATGCCCCGGCCAGCAGCGTCTCGACATCGGCGGCTGACTCCGGCATCACCGGGTCGACTGGGTTGCCACAGGGGCCCTCAGTGATCCCGGCCGGAATGCCGGACGTCGGGTCGTCACCCGTCCAGCGGAAGTAGTGGAACTTGGCATTCGGGATGCCGATCGCGTCCGGAGTGTCGTGGAAGGTGATCGCATCGGAGAAGCTGCCGAAGCCCAGCGGGCGCAGTTGCAGACTTGGGAACGTGTCGAACTCGGCGGGGTAGGGTTCGCTGATCCGCCAAGCTCCCTCTTGGCCGAGACCCTCGGCCCGGATCAAGCCGCCGCTGTCGTCGGGGTAGATCCGGTAGAACCGACCGTCCGCGGTGAACTGGAACCCGATGTCGTCTCCTTCGAGAGCGACGAACTTGCGGGTTGCCTGCGCGGATCGGATCCAGGTTCCAACCAATCGCTCCTCGGCCTCGGCCGCCGATGAAAGCTCGATCGACTCGGCACGCGCGATGCAGTCCGGCTGCAACGGTGTCTCGTCGGCTGAGACCCGATCGGCCGATTCCGTCGCAATCGATGCCAACATCGCCAACGCGGCCACCACGGTCACTCGAAGAACAGTTGCACAGCGCATCGCGCAACCTCCCTTCTGACTCAATTACCGCGCCGAGCCGATCCCCGGGCAAGATCCACGAACCCGTTCATCGGGGGTCAAGTCGGCGCTCGCACATGGACGCCGAGCTGCTTGGAGGAACGGTGTTGTTTCCAGCCTCGGTATCCAGTGACGGCGAACGTCATCAGCACGAGCGGAGCGGCGATGAGTGCCGCTGGTGCTACCACGTCGGCGGCTTGGCTGTTGTTTTCGTCGAGAACCAGATAGGTGACGTAGACGGCATAGAACGCGGCCGAGGACGATCCCTTCCCACCGCTTGATCTGGAACCCGTTCCAGAAGATCGGCAACAGCACGATGGAGGCGGCGATCATCACGGGGAAATCGAGCTGCAACGACGCGTCACCGACGCTCACACCATCCGGCGACACGACGCCGGTGAGGCCGAGCACGCACATCAGGTTGAACAAGCACGAACCGACGACGTTGCCGACAGCAATGTCGCGTTGGCCACGAAGTGCCGCCATGATCGACGTCGCAAGCTCGGGCAGCGACGTGCCGATGGCAACGACGGTGAGACCGATGACGAGATCACTCACGCCGAGCGAGGCAGCAATGTCCGTGGCCGAGTTGACGAGCAGCTGGGACCCGATCACCAGAACGACAAGACCGCCGATGACGAGTGCGACCTGGGTCACGATCGGTCGTTCGGCCACCGAGCCTTCGACTGCGTCGATCGCTTCTTCGTACTCGAGGGCGATGTCTGCGGTCTCTCGCCGCGACGCCCGAATGAGCCACCACGTGTAGGTGATGACGCCCGAGAACAAGATGACACCGTCGATGCGTCCGATGCGGTTGTCGAGCGACATCAACAACGCAACGATCGAGACGCCGATCAACAGCGGTACATCGATTCGCACGATGCGCTGCGACACCGCAAGTCCACCCACAACCGCTGAGGTACCGAGTATCAGCAGGATGTTCACGATGTTGCTTCCTGCCACGTTGCCGAACGCGACGTCGGCGTTGCCCGAGAGCCCTGATCCGACGCTCACCGCCAACTCGGGGGCGCTCGTGCCGAATGCCACGACCGTCAAGCCGATGACCACCGGTTGCACGCCAAGCCTGGTGGCGATCGCGGCAGCGCCCTTCACGAGGAGTTCGGCGCCGGCCACCAGACATCCGACACCGATCACCAACCCGAGGACCGTCCACACGCTCACCGCAACGACTCCGACTGTGGTGCCGCCACGGCCTCGCCGTATTCACGGTGGTGCCTCAGACGTCGCGACGGTGACTCAACACCGTGTAGGTCACGATGTGACCACGGGTCGGCGGCGTGTGCGGCCTCAGCCGTGGGACTGCTGGGTTCGATCCCACCCGGTGGCGGGCGGAACAGTGGGAAGGTAGATCTGGACACGGGGTCCTTTCAGCGCTCGAACGATCGGTCGCTGAAGGTCTCTCCGCCCGATGTCGGGCTGGCCCCGCCGGCTCAGATTTCGAGCGAGATGACGACGGACCTCGTGGGATACTCCCCTTCAGTTCCAGCAACACTACGGCTGGCGCGGCCGTTCGCAACCGCTGAACCAACGATTCTGCGTCCCCGGGTCATGGATTCGATCCCCACCCCGCCGCACCATCAACCCTCCCGAGCTGGGCGCTGGTTCGGGTGGTCAGCCGCACGTGACCGAGGCCGATCCCGGCAGTTCCTCTCCGCCCGAATCCGAGAAGGACCCCTCGTAGGTCAGACTGCTCCCATCGATCGTGAGGCCCGTTCCATCGGCAGGGATGATCGAGTTGTACTGTTCGTCGCCGGACGTGACGTACACCCCGCCGAGCAGGTCGCCACCGTTGTCGCGGACGTCGATCTGAAGCTGGAGATACTCGGGAGAAGACCGACTGATCAGGACCTCGACCCCGTCATCGGACACCACGCACCGGATGCTTTGGGCACCGCTGAACGGGAACTCGAACGACTGGCCACCGATCTCGGCAGTCGGCACGCCGCCAGGGGGAGCGCAGTTGATCGCGATGGTCGCTGGGACCGCCTCGGCGTTCAGGATGTCGTAGTCCTCGACTCGGTTCAGCGTTCCTTCGTAGCTGAGCGCCTGATCACCGATTCCGAGCGTGCCGGGATCGAACCCGAGACTGGCACCATAACTGACCGACGTGCCGGACAGTGCCGGCGAGAACGTGAAGGACCCGATCCATCCGCCGTCGACGAGTGCACCCTGGAACGTGAGATCGTTACCGCTGGTGGTCTGTTGGAAGTTGATCGTGATGCGATCCGACAGCACCTCACAGCTGTGGTGGACCGATCCGAACGGCGTGAAATCGAAGCGTTGGCCATCGGCCTCGACCCACCCCACGCCGGGGTCCGCCATCTGCGTCAACGGCCCGGCCACCGCTGCCCCCGAGGCACCCTGAACTGCGCCAGAACTTGCATCTTCACCCGAACTCTGCTGATCACCCGAAACGGGGTCATCGGAGGGGGCCGAGTCGTCGGACGCGCCGAGGTCGCCGGAATCACCGCCACCGCACGCGCCGACGAGAACCGCAATGGCCCCGAGGACAGCAACCGTGAGCGGTCCGGTCTTGTGAGCCGTTCCCATCGTTCCTCCTTGCGTGCGTCAGCTCCACATCAGATGGACCTGCTCGACCTCAACGAACCTAGCCGAGGTAGCTCACTCGCCCGACCACGGACTTGCCGCCGACTGCCAAGCCAGCGATGCAGGCGTCGGCACCAGGAGGAAAGTGCGGGCCCGTGATTCGTTGGTCGCTCAAGGGCGCAGAGCGGAGTTGAACTGATCTTGCGGCGGCGCTGCATGGGGTATTCGAGTTCTCATGGACCGGCTCGTCGGGGGCTCGAGCGTGAGCCGGCGGCCAAGTACTGTGAGAGCGACCATGCAGAAGTGGCTACCCCTCGTCGTGTTGTCGCTGGCGCAGTTCCTGATGGTGCTCGACCAGGCGGTGATGAACGTGGCGATCAGCCAGTTGGTCGAGGACTTCGACACGACGGTGACGACGATCCAGGCGGTCATCACCTTCTATGCGTTGGTGATGGCGACACTGATGATCACGGGCGGCAAGGTCGGTGACATCATCGGCCGGCGCCGTGGCTTCGTCGTCGGGCTCGTCATCTACGGCGCAGGCTCGGCGCTGACGGCGGCGTCGTGGAACATCCCATCACTGGTCGTGGGCTGGTCGGTGCTCGAAGGGATCGGCGCGGCGCTCGTCCTTCCGGCGCTCGTCGCGCTGCTCGCCGCAAACTACGAGGATCGTGATCGAATCACGGCGTTCGGAGTGATCGGCGGGGTTGCGGGCGTCGGCATCGCGGTGGGCCCGATCGTCGGTGGATTCTTCACTACCCAGCTTTCCTGGCGATGGGTGTTCGTCGGTGAGGTGATCGTCGCCGGCATGATCGTGCTCACGGCTCGATTCCTCGGCGACGCCAAGCTCGAAGGGCGACGGCCCAAACTCGATGTCGTGGGCTCGTTGCTCTCGGCGGTCGGGCTCGGGTTGATCGTGTACGGCATGCTGCAGGCGAGCACGTGGGGCTGGCTGGTACCGAGGAAGTCCCCGGTCGAGCCGTTCGGCTTCGCGCTCACACCATTCGTGGTGCTGGCGGGCGGCGTCGTTCTCTGGAGCTTCGTCCAATGGCAACGCCACCGCACGCGGCGCGGCCTCGACCCGCTCGTTCGACTCCAACTGCTGTCGGTCCCTCCACTGCGTTCGGGGCTCGGCTGCTTCCTGAGCCAGAGCCTGATCCTGCTCGGGATCTTCTTCATCCTGCCCCTGTACCTTCAGATCGTCCTCGGCTTCGATGCCCTGGAGACCGGCGTCAAGATGCTGCCGATCTCGATCGCCATGTTCATCACCTCGTCGAGCGGGCCGGTGCTCGCCGCTCGCTTCGGCCCCAAGCGAGTGGTACAAGGCGGTTTCAGCATGCTGATCCTCGCCGCGTTCTGGATGCTCCAAACGATCCAGCCTGAGCTCGCCGGGTTCCGGTTCGGCCTCGCGCTGGCGGTGCTCGGCATAGCGATGGGTCTCATCGCCTCCCAGCTCGGAAGTGTCATCCAGTCGTCGGTGGGCCCCGAAGACCGCGGGGAGGCCGGGGGGCTGCAGTACACGGCTCAACAGCTCGGATCGGCGATCGGCACAGCTCTGATCGGCGCGGTGGTGATCAGCTCCCTCGTGTCGGCGTTCGTCGACAACATCTCCGACGAGCCGCTCGTCCCGGCCGAACTCACGAGCGCGATCGAGATCAGGCTGGCAACTGGGAGCAGTTTCGTCGCCGCCGACCAGGTTGCAGCCGGCCTCGAGGCAGCCCGTGTCGACGACTTGCAGGCCGATGTCATCGTGGCGGAGTACCGGGATGCGCAACTTGCCGCGCTGAAGCTTGGATTGTTGTTCGCAGGGTTCCTGGCGATCACCTCACTCGGGTTCACTCGGGCCCTGCCGGGGAAGCTGTCGGATCCGGCGGGGGAAGCTCCGGTCCCGGCGTCGGGCTGAACCTTCCGCTGAGTCGCACGAGCGGCGTCGACTCGAGCGCGGTTCCGATTGTCACGATCTCGGCGGCCGAGGCATGAACAGGTCGTCGAGTCGGGCCATGCCCGCGCCGAGGTCGTTCCATGCTCCGTCGAAAGAGAGCGTGACCATGGCACCGGTGGGAAGTTTTGCCTCCAAGCGTGCACGCTTGTCGGGATCGCCGGCGCCAACGAGCATTGTGGCCAGTTCCTGCACTGCTGGGTTGTGGCCGATGACCATCGCACAACCGATGTCGCTGTCAACGCGTCGCAGCCGCTCGAGAAGGGTGTCGGCGCTCGCTTCGTACAGCGCTCGTTCGGTCTCGATCCGAGCCGTCTCCGGGCAGGCCGCCCGGATCCCGGCGAGGGTGTCCATGGTGCGTCGGGAGGTCGAGCACACGACGAGTTCGGGCTGATTGGCTGCCCGGGTGAGATGGTCGTGCATCCGTGGCAACGCCGTGATGCCGCGAGACGCGAGCGGTCGGTCGTGATCGGCGAGCAACGCATCGTTCCACGCAGACTTCGCGTGGCGCACGAGGATGAGGTGACGGCGCATACCCGTAGCGTCGCGCATCCGGTCCGACGTGGAGCCGTTGGGCCAGGATCGAGGTCGACTGCGACGAGTGCGCCACCCTGCCGGTGGCCGCTCACACTGAAATGCCCGATATCGACGCCGATTAACCTCCGGTCATGGGGCGATTCGTCGTGGCAGCTGGCAGCGTGCTGCTGCTCGCTGTCATGTCGTGGCCCACGTTCAGCCCGTCGGAGATCGACAGTCTGCCGGTATCGAACTACCCGATGTTCGCCCATCCGCGTGCGAGGGTGAGCAGCTTCGATGTGGCGGTGTTGGTCGATCGTGCCGGCGTCGAGCGTCGACTCGACCCTTCCGAAGTCGGAGGAACGGACCAGCCGGTTCAGGCGGCGGTGACCCTGCGTCAAGCGATCGTCGCCGAGCGGGCGGACGTGCTCTGCGCCGAGATCGCGGCCGGTCTCGACACCGACGGGATCGTTCACCTGGTGTCCGAGCGGTACGACACCGTTGCGTGGTTCCGCGGGGAGCGTGACGCCATCGACCGCACGGTCCACGCCGAGTGTCCAGCAGGCGCGACGAAGTGAACGGTACGGGCGCCCGCCAAGCCGGGCGGCTGGCAGCTTGGTGGTTCGCTCCGGTGCCGGCGCGCCGCATCGTGGTGTGCCGGACCGTGACATTCGCGTACGCAGCCGTCTGGCTCGTGGTTCGGGCGCCGTATGTGTGGGACGTAGCCGGGCTACCGCCCGCACGATTCGAACCGGTCGGTGTGTTCGCTGGGCTCGACATGCCGCCGGGCCGTCCC
Organism: uncultured Acidimicrobiaceae bacterium; assembly: GCA_963699815.1. Taxonomy (GTDB): domain Bacteria; phylum Actinomycetota; class Acidimicrobiia; order Acidimicrobiales; family Ilumatobacteraceae; genus Ilumatobacter. Next base: position 88,243 of record CAVOVK010000022.1, read on the forward strand.
GTCGTGATGGGCGTATGGGCGGTTGCGCTCGTGGCGTCGGTGCTCGCCGCAGCGGGCCGGTCGTTGCGATTGACGACGTCGATGGGCAGCATCTCGATGCTGTGCATCGCCACGTACACGAGCTCGTTCGGTCAGGTCTTCCACACCGAACACCTGCTCGTGATCCACCTCGTGATCCTCGCCACTGCAGCCCTCGTCGACGGTGCCCTCGTCGACCGTGCCCGCGACGATGCCGAGCGGAGTGGGTGGTCGCTGAACCTCATGATGTCGACCGTCGTGGTCGCGTACGTCGTCGCAGGGATTGCGAAGCTGCGGTTCGCTGGCAAGGGTTGGTTGACGGGTGAGGTACTGCGGAACTGGGTCGCGGTCGACAACCTGCGAAAGATCCTGCTCGACGATCCGGCGTCCACCTTGGGTGGGTGGTTGGCAGGCGTCGAGTGGGTCTGGGTGCCTGTCGCCGTCGTGACGCTGATCGTGGAGCTGGGCGCACCTGTCGCACTCGTCCCGGGACGGCCTCGCGCCGCATGGTTGATGGGGGCATGGCTGTTCCACGTCGGAGTCTTCGCCCTGATGGCGATCACGTTCCCGTACCAACTGTCGGGCGTCGCGTACGTTGCCTTCCTTCGCGCCGATCGGATCGAGGCGTCGCTGCGGCGGCACGTACTCAGGTTCCGACACGGTACCGAACGGTCCTCGAAGCGTGGATCCGTCGCGACGGCACTCGAGTCCGGCCGTCTCGAGTGATCGCACCGCTCGGTCGAGGAAATCGGTTCGCTCTTGGTCGCCGGCACCCGAAGCCGGCATGGGCCGCAGGGATGCGTCCGCGACGCATTCGGTGCCGTGACCTTGTTCTCTAACCGATCCCTCGGCACCGATGTACGTTGAGGTCGTGACGAGTCATGTCGCGAAGTCGACAACCCGCCGGCGGCTGTTCGCCTCGATCGGCGTGCTGTGTGCAGGTGTCTTCGCAGCATGTGGCGGCGACGATGAGATCCAGGTCTTCTCCGACGCTCAGATCGGTACCGAGATCGAGGTGGTCACGGGTGAGCAGTTCGAGATCCGACTCGAATCGAACCCCAGTACCGGCTATGGGTGGGAGCTGTCGGCGATGACCACGCCGGATCTCGTCGAGTTGGAGAGCAGTACCCACCTCGCCTCGGACACCGATCTCGTGGGCGCGGCAGGCACCGATGTGTTCGTGTTGACCGCAGGTCGGGGAGCCGGAATCCTCCGGCTCGAGTACATCCGCAGCTTCGACGATCCGGCCATCCCTGAGCGGGTCGCCGAGTTCGTCGTTCGGATCGACGGTGCGGTGTGGCCACCGTCGGCGGGGACGACTCCGTCCACGAACACCGCTGTCGCTTCCGGATAGAGCAGCGATGGCATCGTTTTCCGGCTCCGAAGGGAACGTGCACTACGAACGTTGGGTGTCTGCGGGGACGACCGAACGCATCGTGGTGATCGTGCACGGTTACGCGGAATACGGGGCCCGCTACCGTCACGTCGCGCGAGCGCTCATCGATCGGAATACGGTGGTCTACGCACCGGACCATGTGGGACATGGCCACAGCGATGGCGAGCGGGCCTCGCGTCAACGAGATCAATCGCGACGACGTGATCGCAGAGATCGTCGAGTTCGTCGTACGTGTGACCTGACGGCGTCGGGGCCGGCGGGCAGTCCTACGTTGCGTTCGCCACGTATACAGTGCTGCTGGCGTGGCCACCGGTGTAGAAGTTCGGGAACGTGACGACGTCGGCGCGGGCGTCGGCGAACACACTCGAGAGCACCGCCAGGTAGTCCCGGTCGGGTGGGTCGTCCGACCACAGGGCGAACACGCCTCCGGGGTGGAGCTGGTCGGCGAGTCGCTGCACCCCGGTCGGCTCGTAGAAGGCCGCGTGCCGCGGGTCGAGGAGGTGGCGAGGAGAGTGATCGATGTCGACCAGGATCGCGTGGAGGCGACGCGGTTCTCCCTCGGTGGTGTCGAGGCCAGTGTCGACCAGCGCGAAGAAGTCGCCGTGCACCAGCTCGCAGCGAGGGTCGCGCGTGAGCTCGGCGCCGTCCGGCACGAGTCCACGCCGGTGCCAGTCGATCACCTCGTGCAAGGCATCGATCACGCGCAGTGATCGGACCCGGGCATCGCCGAGAACCGCGCGAGCGGTGTAGCCGAGTCCGAGCCCTCCGACGACCACATCGAGCGATTCTCCTCGGGTGGCGGCGAGGCCGAGCTCTGCCAACGCGGTCTCGCCGGTCGTGAACAGGCTCGACATCAAGAACTCGTCGCCGAGCTTGACCTCGTACACGTCGACCTGCAGCGTGGGTTCGAGTCGGCGACGCAGGCTGATGTCGCCCATCGGCGTCGACTCGTGGGCGAGTTCTTCGAACGCTCGACTCATACCGAGCGCTCTGGGCATGCATTCATGTTTGCGAGCTTCCCACAACGCAAGACGGCGATGCCGGGTCCGAATGGACCCGACATCGCCGATCAAGTGGCGGGGCGTCAGTCGTCGTCTTCGTCCGAATCGTGGTCGTCGTCGTCCGAATCGTGGTCGTCTTCGTCGCTGTCGTGGTCGTCGGCTTCGTCCGAATCGTCGTCGGCTTCGTCGCTGTCGTGGTCGTCGGCTTCGTCCGAATCGTCGTCGGCTTCGTCCGAATCGTCGTCGGCTTCGTCGCTGTCGTGGTCGTCGGCTTCGTCCGAATCGTCGTCGGCTTCGTCGCTGTCGTGGTCGTCGGCTTCGTCCGAATCGTCGTCGGCTTCGTCGCTGTCGTGGTGGGCCTCGTCCGAATCGTCGCTGTCGTGGTAGTCGGCCTTGTCGCTGTCGTGGTGGGATTCCCCACTGTCGCTGTCGTGATGGTCGGCTTCGTCTGAATCGTCGTCGCCCTGGTCGTCGGAATCGTCGTCGACTGCGGGGATGCCGATCTCGAGATCGACGATGGTCGAACGGTGTGCTTCGATAGCGGACTTCTCGTATTCTGCGTCGTCGATCTCATCCTCGGCGAAGACGCGAGACGGGGCCTCTTCGGCGCTCTCGGCTTCGTCGATATCGTCAGTGAGCTGCTCGTCGTCGAATTCGACCGTGACGATCGATGAGGACGTTTCTTGAGGAATGCCGGGTAGGTCGACGATGCCCGCCGCCTGGGCGCCGCCGGCGGCGGCGAAGGTGAGTGTGCCGCCGAGCACGATCTTTCCCGTGATCGAGCCGGCGAAGGTAGCGAGCGCTGCGCGGCATGGAGTTTCTCCTCGAGGGGTTGTCGGCATGAGCCGTGAGGGGTTGGAGTGGAACATCGGTGAGCTGGCTGGCGGCGACGCCATCGACCGTTCCGGTAATGAGACCAACGTCGACGAATTCTGCGAGCGCGCTGCCTACCGGCGGGACATCGGAGCGATAGTTCGCACGAATCTCGTCGATGGCTGCCTCGATGGGCGACGCCGACTGTCGGCCGCCGTTCCTCTCGGTGAGCAGCCGTTCGACCTCTGATTCGGAAAGTTCATGTTCGTTCATCTCGACTTCGTATTCGGACGCGATGCGCTCGGGGATACGGCCTCCTCGGAAATGATTCGTGAGAGCGTCGCGACTGCTCGGTGCTGGAGTGACTTGATCGCTCCCACTGGCTTGCGGAGCGTTTCGGCGGTCTCGGCCAACGACAGGTCGGCGACGATCCGCAACAGCAGCACGTCGCGCTGGTCGGCACTCAGCAGTGCGAGGAGCTCCGAGACATGGTCGTCCCCCGACCAATCGAGTTCGTGCCCCTCGACCGCGAGCCGTTCGGTCGTCGTCGTATCGAGCGCCGCGGTGCGAGGACGGCGCTGCGCCGAGCGATGCCGGTCCACTGCCTTGTTGAACGCGATGCCGAAGAGCCAACTCCGGAATTGTGCGGCGTCTCCCTCGAAGGTGTGCAGGTTACGAAACGCACCGAGGAACACGTCGTTGACCACCTCATCGGTGTCGTCGACGCCTCGACCGCGGAGAAATCCGGCGACGCGACCGGACAGGGTGCGATACAGTCCGGTGAAGCCGGCCTGGTCGCCCAGGCGCGCCAGATCGAGATAGCCGTTCAGCGTGTCGTCGTCGTGGCCTCGGGTCATCGCACAGGGTTATCGGTTGGGCTGCCCGGCGGCATGAGGGTCGCTGTGCCCATTCGCTTCGACCCCAGCGTCTCGATCATCTCTCTCGTAGTCGTCGCGCGCTTGCCGGAGGATATGGTCGCATTCGTGCGGAGTCCGTCGTTCTCGGCGATACTCCAACCATGGCCAGTCTGTCCCCTTCAGCGGTGACCCTCGAGGTGTTCGCCGACATCACGTGTCCCTTCACCCACGTCGGGCTGAAACGGGTGGTCGAGCACATTGCAGAGGTCGAGCGTCCGATCGCGGTCCACGTGCGTGCGTGGCCACTCGAATGGGTCAACGGGTCGGGGCTCGAGGTGGCAGCTGTCGAGATGAAGGCGAAGGCGCTCAGCGAGCAGCTCGGTGTCGACGATTTCTCGGGTCTGAGACACGATCACTGGCCGGCGAGCACCATCCCGGCACTCGAGTTGGCTGCCGCAGCGTATGCCCGCGACATGGTGACCGGTCTGACCGTCAGCCTCGAGCTGCGCGCTGCGTTGTTCGAGCGTGGAGTCGACGTGGGCGATCTCGAAGTGCTCGAGCGAATGGCAGCCCAGCACGGCCTCGCCGGTCGAGAGTCGTGGCCGGGCGGTGCGGTGCAAGCCGACTACGACGAGGGCCGTCGGCGTGGTGTCACCGGGTCGCCGCACTTCTTCGTGGGGCAGGACAACTTCTTCTGCCCGGCCCTCGATCTCGGCCACGACGCCAAGGGCAACCTCACCGCCAAACTGGACACGGCCGGACTCGCTGCGTTCTTTGCCCGCATCGACGGTTGATCGGCACCCGCCGCCGACTACTTGCCGTCGTCGGGTTCTGTGGTGGTGCCGGTGTCGGCGTCTTCTTCACCTTCGGTCGCAGCGGCGGTGTCGCCCGAGAACTTGCGAGCCGCGTCGTCGATCTTGGACGTCACGCTCGAGGTCTTGCCCTTGCTGATCTTGTCGACCTGGTCGGTGGCCTTGCCGACCAGATCGCCGACCTTGTGCCGGTTCTTCTCCAGCAATCCCTTGGCCTTGTTGATGTTGCGAGCGTCGAGTAGTCCCATCGGGGCATCGTACCGAGCGGTGCGGATCGTGTTGGTCAGACCGATTGCATCCTGTTCGAGAGGTAGTCGGAGAACCGGTCGATCGACACGATCTGGGTGTAGTCGGTTTCGGGCACCTCGATTCCGGTGGCTTCCTGCACGGCAGTCAGCACGCCGAGAAAGTCCATCGAGTCGAGCTCGGCTTCTTCACGGAAGTCGACGTCGAGTGGCAACGCGGCGGCGTCGACATCCGGTGCGATCCTCTCGATCGCGTCGAGGATGATCTGGCGTGCGTTCATGAGAGTTCCTCCAGAAGTGGTCCGTCGAGCTGTGATTGAAGCTGGGCCAGGTAGCGCGAGCCGGTGAGGCCGTCGATCGCACGGTGGTCACCGGCGAGCGACGCGTGCACGACGGCTCGGATTGCGGGCATCCCATCGATGATCGACAATTCGTCGTGGACGGCGCCGAACCCGACGAGTGCGACCTGCGGTGGATGGATCACACCGGCAACCGAGTCGGCACCGAGATCTCCGAGGTTCGTGACGGTGATCGTGGCCTCGCCCATGTCGGAAGCACGCAGTCGGCCCTGGCGTGCCCGCTGCACCAGTTCGGCGAGGCGCTGCATCATCTCGACAGGGGTCAGTTCATCGGCCCGGTCGATGGTGGGAACGAGGATGCCTCCGCCGCGCAGCGACAGGACGACGCCGAGTCGCACGTCGTCGGCGGCCCGGAATCTTCCGTCGACCCACCATCCGTTGCACGCCGGCACTTTCGCGGCTGCCCTGGATGCGGCGCACAGGAGCAGGGCCCCTGGTACCACTCGATCGGCGAGCGCGCGTGCTTCGTTGGCATCGACGAGCCGTTCGGTGAGGGTTCCGAGGTCGATGCGCTTCGCGAGGTGGAAGTGTGGGATCTCGGCCCACGAGCGCGTCATCAGCTCGGCGATGTGGGTGCGCATCTTGTCGGCCTTGGTCGGTTGCTCGGAGGCCGGCGCTTGGGTGGCACGGCCTCGATCGCCGGCAAAGGCGAGTACATCGTCACCGGTGACATAGCCCATCGCCTCGAGGGAGACCGGATCGATCCCGTGCTGTCTCATGAGCCGCTGGGCCCGCGGGGTGATCTTGTGGCGGCGGGTCGCGGCGGCAGCGGCCTCGACATCGTCGCGGTGCACCCGACCGCCTCGCCCGGTGCCCTGGATCCTCCGTGGATCGACGTGCAGCTCGTCGACCAGATGTCGGATCACCGGCGAGGTCATGTGGGCCGTGGCGGGGTCGACGCGCTGACGCGTCGTAGGAGCCGGCCCGGGTGCGGCGACCGGACGCGTAGTGCCGGTGGTGTCAGGCTCCTCGCCCCGTGAGGCAACAGGACGTTTCGTCGTTTCCCCGTCGAGCCCTGCAGGCTGGAACACGGCGATCGGCGTGCCGACGGGGACCACATCGCCGTGGTCGGCCAACAGCTCGATCACGGTCGCTGGTTCGAACACCTCGACTTCGATGTCGGACTTGTCGGTCTCGACGATCACGACGATCTGCCCGCGCTCGACCTGATCGCCGGGCTGCACCAGCCATTCGGTGATGCGCCCCTCGGTCATGTCGGCGCCGAGCGAAGGCATCACGAACCTCGTGCCGTCGTGGGTCTTGGTGGCCATCATGCCACCGCCATCGCAACGGCATCGCCCTGCATCACGCGTGTCGCAGTCTCGACGATGCGTTCGATGCTCGGCATCGCAGCGACCTCGAGATGATGCGGATACGGGAGTGGGATCTCGGCCGTACAGACCCGTGCCACGGGCGCATCGAGTTCGTAGAAGGCCTGCTCCATGATTCGGGTGGCGATCTCGCCGGACAACCCGACCGACTTCCAACCCTCGTCGACGACGACCGCACGGTGGGTTCGGGTGATCGAGCCGATGATCGTCTCGTCGTCGATCGGTCGCAACGACCGGAGGTCGATGACCTCCGCCTCGACGCCCTGGGTGGCCAACTCGTCGGCCGCCTCCAGGCACATCGGCAGCGTGCCACCGAACGTGATCAACGACAGATCACGTCCGGGCCGCCGCACGCTGGCGCTGCAGAGCGGGAGCTTCGGATCGGTCTCGGAGACCTCTCCGGTGGCTCCGTACAGCCCGCCGTTCTCGAAGATGATCACCGGGTCGGGATCGGCGAGCGCCGGCCCGAGCATCCAGCGGAAGTCGTCGATCGTGCCGGGTGCCACGATCTTCAGACCCGGGATGTGGCCGTACCAGCCGTCCAGACTGTGGCTGTGCTGGGCCGCCAGCTGGCGGCCACCTCCGGTGGTCATCCGGATGACGAGCGGGACACCGACCTGCCCGCCCGACATGTGCCGCAACGTGGCGGCGTTGTTCATGATCTGGTCGAGTGCCAAGAGGCTGAAGTTGACGGTCATGATCTCCACGATCGGTCGCATCCCACCCATCGCCGCGCCGATGCCGGCGCCGACGAACGCAGACTCCGACAGGGGCGTGTCACGCACGCGATCGGGGCCGAACTCTTCGAGCATGCCCGACGACACCGCGAAACAGCCACCGTACTTCCCGACATCCTCACCCATCAGGAACACTCGATCGTCGGACATCATCGCCTCGCGGATCGCCTCGCGCATCGCTTCCCGACCGGTCATCTGCAGGGTCTCGCTCTCGGTGCTCATCGTGCGACCTCCTCCAAGGTGGGTGCATACACGTGCCGTCCCAGCGTCGCGACGTCCTCGATCGGCGACGCATCGGCGAATTCGACGGCGAGTTCGATCTCGGCGTCGACCTCGGCTTCGATGTCCGGCAGTCCGTCGGGCTCGATCTGGCCGTCGGCGACCATGCGGTCGAACAGGGTGTGGATCGGGTCGTGCTCGCGCCACTCGGCCACCTCGCTCTTGTTGCGATACAGCTCGGGGTCATACATCGAGTGAGCCCGGAACCGATACGTCTGGAACTCCAGGAACACAGGGCCGGAACTGGCGCGAATTGACGTCAGCGCCCGTTCGGTGCTCTCGACCACGGCCTCGACATCCATCCCGTCGACCGGCCAGGCCGGCATGCCGTAGCCACTCGCTCGCAGAGCCAAATCGGTTTGCGCCTCCGACCGGGCGAGCGCGGTGCCCATCGCATACCGGTTGTTCTCGCAGCAGAACAGCACCGGTAGGTCCCACAGTGCTGCGAGGTTCATGCTCTCGTGGAACTCGCCCTCGGCCATCGCGCCTTCGCCGAAGAAGCACACGGTGACGCGGTCGCTGCCGGTCAACTTCTCGGCGAGCGCGAGACCAACGGCAACCGGCAGGCCGCCGGCGACGATCGCGTTGCCCCCGTAGAACCTGTGCTCGGCATCGAACAGGTGCATCGAGCCGCCGCGCCCGCCCGAGCAGCCATCGATCCGTCCGAACATCTCGGCCATGACCGACGCGGCCGGGACGCCCTTCATCAGTGCGTGACCGTGCTCGCGGTAGGTGGCCACCACGGCGTCGTCCGGTCGCAGTTGGCGGCAGACACCCGTGGCGATCGCCTCCTCGCCGACGTAGAGGTGGAGGAACCCGCGGATCTTCGTCTGTTGGTAGAGCTGTGCGCAGCGTTCCTCGAAGCGACGCACGAAGACCATGTCGCGCAGCATCGTGGAGCGGGTGGCGGCGTCGAGCGTGCTCATGAGTCGTTCCCTTCGTTCGGCGTCGGGCTTTCGAGCGTGGAGAGGTCGCCTTCTGGGAGCCCGAGTTCACGGGCTCGTAGCAGACGGCGCATCACCTTGCCGCTGCGGGTGACGGGCAATCGATCGACGGCCACGATCTCGCGGGGTGCGACCGCTGCGCCGAGCCGGCGCCGGGCGTGCGCCATGATGCCCTTCATCGTTTCCTCGCTCGGGTCGATGCCGCGGCGTAGCACCACTCGAGCATGGATCACCTCGCCGGCGACCGGATCGGGAATGCCATACACGCCCGAGCCCGTGACGTCGGCGTGTTCGTTGAGCACGCTCTCGACCTCGAAGGGGCCGATCAGGTGGCCTGCGGTCTTGATCACGTCGTCGGCTCGGCCGACGAACCAGAACGCACCGTCGGCGTCGCGGCGCGCCAGGTCGCCCGCCAGGTACCAGCCATCTGCGAAGCACTTGCGGTACCGCTCTTCGTTGTTCAGGTACTCGCGGAACATCGACGGCCAAGGTGTGCGCAGTGCGATCATGCCGATCTGGTCCGGGTCGTCGATCTCGATCACGTGCCCGGCCTCGTCGCGGATGATCTCGCCGGCGTCGGTGGTGGCCAACAGTCCGGCCTCGATCCCGCACACCGGGCGCCCCATCGAGCCTGGCCGTACTTCGGCATCGGCCGTGTTGGCGATCATCATGGCACCGGTTTCCGTCTGCCACCACGTGTCGCGGAACGTGATCCCGAGGTGCTCGATGCCCCAGTTGACGGCCTCGGCGCTGAGCGGCTCGCCGACGCTGAACGCGCGACGGAGACCGGACAGATCGATGCAAGACGCGGCTTCGGGTCCGGCGTGCATCAGCATGCGGATAGCGGTCGGGGCCGTGTACCACACGTCGACACACTGTTCCTCGAGGATCCGATACCACCGTTCGGCATCGAACTCGGCCTCGTCGACCACGAGCGTGGCTCCGACGGTGAGCGGGCCGATGATTCCGTAGCTGGTGCCGGTGACCCACCCTGGGTCGGCGGTGCACCAGTAGACGTCGCCGCGGCGCAGCCCGAACACGTCCTCCGTCGTCGCGTGATGCATGGCGACGGCCTCATGGACGTGTAGTGCGCCCTTGGGTGTGCCGGTGGTGCCGGACGTGAAGTGCAACAAGGCCGGGGTCTCCGGTGCCGTCTCGGCGATCTGGAACAAGCCGATCGCCCGATCGAACAGGCTGCCGTACGCCAAGGTGCCGGGGATCGCATCGTCTTGATCGTCGACGTCGAGCAGGATCACGTGACGCACCGGCACTTCGTCGCGAATCGACGCGATCTTGCGTCGATACAGCGACGACGTCGTCACGAGCAGCGCCGCGTTGCCGAGCACCATCCGTTGTTTGATGGGCTCGGGTCCGAACGCGGAGAACAACGGGCACACGATGTGTTGACCCTTGAGCGCACCGAGCGCTGCGACGTAGAGGCGGGGTACACGACCAGCGAGCAGGAACACCGACTCGCCCGGCCAGATGCCCAAGCCGCGTAGCACGTGAGCGAACCGAGCGGTCTCCGTCGCCAGACGTTGGTACGTATACCGATCGCCGGCAGCGTCGGGTGCCTCGTTCTTCGCGAGAAACCTCATCGCGATCGTCGAGCCGAAGCCATCGGCCACGTGTCGGTCGACGGCTTCGTATGCGATATTGATCCCGCCTCCGGGCAATCCGACCAGGCGATCGCGCATCGGTTGCCAGTGATCGGCTGTGAGTGCGGTGTTCACGGTGACTCCCTTCGCTCAGCACAGGCAGCCTCGGGAACGAGGCGTAGGTGGTCGGAGCGGGCTCGGTCGCCGGTGATCGTCTGGGCCGGGGTCGACGCGGGTGGTCGATCGGCGCCGGCACCCCGTAGAGGTACCTCGACCGCGACCGCGACCACGCCACGCTCCTTTCGTCATCCGGACGACGTCGCCGAGTGGTGCGACATCTCCTGTACCTCGAACGTACGCGCGGCGGTGGCCCGAAGTCAGGGGCGAAGGTCACTTCGCAGTCGACAGAGGCCCGAGTCGACCTCCGTCCGGCAGTTCAGCCGTGGTCGTGGTCGTGATCTTCGGGTTGTTCGATGGCGTCGATGAAGAGGTCGACGTCTGCGTCCTCGCCGCCGATCAGCCAGACGACCTCGTCTGAGTCGCCATCGTCGTTCCAGGGCATCACTCCGTCGATGTTGTACCGGTCGACGGTGATGTCGTCGTCGCCATCTTTGATGGGGGCGATGATGGACAGTTCGACGATGGCATCGCCGGGATGGTGGCTGAGCATGTCGATCAGCTCAGCAACCGTGAGGCCTTCTCGTTCTTCGAGTTCCATGGCATCCCCTTGTCGAGCAGATCGGGTGTCGGTGAGATCGTTGTTCAGAAGTCTTCGCCCAGCCAGTCGCCGGCGTGTTTCAACAGGTACAGACTGACATGCTTGCACCGATCGAGGGCCTGGGCGACGGATGAGTCGTTGTTCATGTACACGTCGGCGAGGTCGAGCGCGATGCGGGCTACCAGCGACAGGCTGCGCTCGGGCGCATCGGTGACGCTCGCGAACGAGTCGATGGCCGAGACCTCGACGGGCAGATCGAGCCCACCGACGCCGGCGACCTCGGTCGCGAGCACCAGCAGGTCGGGCGGGTAGAGCAGAGGGGGCAAGGTCCAGGTGAACAGCAACGGGAACGTGAATCCGCGGGGCGGGTCGTCGTCGATGTCCTCCATCTTCATGACCTCGTCCTCGAACCCGAGCAGTGCACGCGGGTCGACGTCGAGCGAGAGATGCAGATCGATCGGACCGTTGCAGGCTTCCTCCGGATGGAGGTCGACTTCCCACAATTGGCGGAGCGAGTACGTCTCGACGAAGTGCCGTTCGTCGTGAACGTGGAACCCGTAGTCGATCGCCTGGCTTTTCACGTCGGCGACGAATCCCGCTACGTCGATCACTGCCACGTCAAGGGACACTACCGTCAGGGGACGTGATCGATCCCAAGCTGCTCCGAGCCATCGAGACCTTGATGGCCGCGGCCGACGCCGTGGCAGCGGTGTTGGCGGCGAACACCGACTGGGGTGCGTCGGGTGAGCGAGACGGCCAGTACGCCGTCGATCTCGCTGCGGACGCCGCATGTCTCGATGTGTTGTACAGCGCCGGATATCGCGCTCTGTCCGAGGAGAGCGGCATCACGGGTCCGCCGGGATCGGATTCGGCACCGATCGTCGTGATCGATCCGCTGGACGGCTCGACGAACGCGTCGCGTCATGTGCCGTGGTACGCGTCGGCGCTGTGCCTGGTCGACGACGATGGCCCAGCGGTTGGCGTGGTGGTCAACCAGGCCACCGGCGAGCGGTTCAGCGCGATCCGCAAAGGCGGAGCCGAGCGCGACGGGGTGCCGATCCGTCCGACCGGGGCCACCGACCTCGCCCACTCGATCCTCGGGCTCTCGGGGCTGCCCAGTCATCACTACGGCTGGGCGCAGTTTCGGGCGATGGGTGCTTCGGCCCCCGATATCTGCGCGGTCGCCTGCGGCGTCACGGATGCGTGGTGCGACATGACCGACGACGGCCACGGTGTGTGGGATTACCTGGCCTCGGTATTGATCCTCGAGGAGGCTGGTGGGGTGTCGGCCGAGGTGTTCGGCCGCGAGCTGTGTGTGCTCGATCACGCCGCTCGTCGTTCGCCGGTCGTCGCCGCCACGGCCGAGTTGCTCGATGCTGTGTTGAGCGAACGCCGAGGCGGGCACTGACGGGCTCCCGTCGGACTCGGCGGCAGAGCGGCTCGACCGCTTCGACCGGCTCGGTCGGTAGATAGCGTCCCTGCACCCGGCGATGTCAGATCGTCGGGTCCGCCCGTCAGGAGATCCACCATGTCCACCGGTTCCGCCGACGCCATACTCGCCCGAATCACCGGTCCGGTCGTCATCGTCGGATTCGGCTCGATCGGGCGCGGCACGTTGCCGCTGCTCGATCGTCATGTCGACTTCGACCGTTCGCGGTGCACGGTCATCGACCCGAGTGACGTCGATCGCTCGATCCTCGGCGAGTACGGGGTGCGCTATCTGAGCGAGCGCGTCACGCAGGACAACTACGCCTCCCTCCTCACGACGCTGCTGACCGAAGGCGAAGGTCAGGGGTTCTGTATCAACCTGTCGGTCGACACCTCGTCACTCGACATCATGCGGCTGTGCCGCGAGCTCGGCGTGCTGTATCTCGACACGGTGATCGAGCCGTGGCCAGGCTTCTACTTCGACACGGAGACCGACAACGCGGAGCGCACCAATCAGGCGCTGCGCGAGACCGTGATGCAGGAACGGCGCGCGTCCCGGGAGGCACCACTGCGGTGTCGTGTTGTGGCGCCAATCCCGGGATGGTGTCGTGGTTCGTGAAGTCGGCCCTCGTGCGGCTCGCCGCCGATCTCGGACGTGATCTCGCTCAGCCGGCCGCCGGCGATCGTGCCGGCTGGGCCCTGTTCATCCGCGACCTCGGTGTGCAGGGCGTGCACATCGCCGACCGCGACACCCAACGGGTCGTTCATCCCAAGCCGATCGACGCATTCTGGAACACATGGTCGGTCGATGGGTTCATCTCAGAAGGTCTCCAGCCCGCCGAGCTCGGATGGGGCACACATGAGCGTTGGATGCCTGGGAAGGCCCGAACCCACCGTGATCCGGCGGCGCCAGGGATCTTCCTGGAGCAGCCGGGGGCGACGACCCGGGTGCGGACCTGGTGTCCGTCACACGGTGCCCAGCACGGTTTCTTGGTGACCCACAACGAGGCGCTGTCCATCTCCGACTTCTTCACCGTGTGGGACGATGACGGTTCGGCTGCGTACCGGCCCACCTGCCATTACGCCTACCGCCCGTGCGACGCGGCCGTGATCGCTTTCGACGAGTTGTTCGGAGCGGCCGGGCGGCATCCGGTCGACACCCATGTTCTCGACGAGCACGAGATCGTCGACGGTCGCGACGAGCTCGGCGTGCTGTTGTACGGCCACGCGCGCAACGCCTATTGGTTCGGTTCGCAGCTGACGATCGAAGAGACGCGAGCCCTCGTCCCATATCAGAACGCGACCGGTCTCCAGGTCACGTCAGCGGTTCTCGCCGGCGTCGTCTGGGCATTGGAGAACCCCCGGTCGGGCATCGTCGAGACCGACGACATGGACCACGAGCGCTGCCTCGCCATCCAGACCCCCTATCTCGGCAACGTCGCCGGGTTCTACACCGACTGGACACCGCTCACCGACCGGCCCGGGTTGTTCGTCGAGGACGTCGACCCCGACGACCCTTGGCAGTTCCGCAACGTCCTGGTCCACTGATCGAAGTAAGGGGAAGCGGCGCCCGAAGGCGGCGGTACTGAGTGGCCCGGCTGGTGTCGAATCGACGCAGAGTTGCGTGGTGATACCCGTTGGTCGTGAATCGACGGAGAGTCGGTCGGGTGGCGGTGGGCGATGTGGTGGACTCAGCCGACCCTGGCCGACTGACCGCCGTCGACGGCGAGGCACACGCCGGTGATGAACGCGGCTTCGTCGCTGGCGAGGAACAAGGCGGCGTTGGCGACATCCCAGGCCGTGCCCTGATGCCCCATCGGCACCGAGGCGGCGCGTCGCTCCGCCAGCTGCTCGCGGTCGATGCCCATCGCGCGGGCGGCCGAGTCGACGCCCAACGGGGTGTCGATCAGACCGGGCAGGATGGCGTTGACCCTGATGCCGTGCTTGGCGTTGGTGACCGCCAGGTTCTTGGTCAGCGCATCGATTCCGGCCTTCGACATGCGGTACGCAGCGATGTGATTCGCGGCGATGGACGCGATCGAGGAGATGTTGGTGATCACGCCGGACCCCTGTTGCCGCATGACGGGAATCGTCGCCCGGCAGGTGCGCCATAGCGCCCGCAGATTGACGTCCATGATGCGGTCGTAGGCATCGTCGGTGAGCCGGTGGGGCGGGGCGTCGCCGGCTCCGGTACCGACGTTGTTGTGCAGGATGTCGATCCGGCCGAACGCTTCGAGCGCCGCTGCCACGATCGCATCCGGTGCGTCATCGGCGGTGATGTCGACGATCAGATGACTCTCGACTCCGCCCGCCTCGTGGACCTCGCGTTGCGTCTCGACGAGGGCGTCGGTGTCGCGGTCGACGAGCAACAGCCGGGCGCCTTCCTCGGCGAATCGGATCGCGGTCGCACGTCCGTTGCCGATCGTCTGGCCCGGCTGTTGGCCGGCGCCGACGATCACGGCGACCTTGTCGTGCAAGCGCCCGTTCATGATCGCTCCCCATAGTCGCCGAAGGGGCGGTCACGTTCTCGCACGGCCTCGCGGAATCCGACGTCGGTCGACCGTGCGACGAAGTCGAGACCTTCCTGGGTGTGACGGGCGACGCCGTCGAACAGGGTGCCGAGCCGCCGTGAAGCCTTCGGGTCGTACAGCTCGTCGGCGACGGCGTTGAGTGCCCAGGTGATCATCTCGAGCTGGGTCGCAGGCACCTGAGCGATCCGTTGGGCGAGTGCCATGGCGTGGTCGTGCAGCGCATCGTCCGGCACGACCTCCAGCACGGCGCCCATCTCCAACGCCTGGCGGGCCGTGAACTCGTCACCGGTCAGCATGTACCGGCGGGCGTTCTGCAGACCGAGGCGGGCCACCCAGTTCCACGGAGCTTCCGGAATGCCCCACACCCGCGACGGTGGATACCCGAAGCGGGCCGACTCGGCGGCGACGATGAGGTGGGCGTTGAACACGACGTTCGTGCCACCGGCGATGCACCAGCCTTGCACCGCGGCGATGGTGGGCTTGGAGCAGTCGTGCAGCTTCGCCCACACGCTCGCGAACGAGCCGATCATGTGCTGGTCGCGCACCGAGTCCCACACCCGCCCGTCGTTGCCCTCCTCGGCCGCTTGTGCGTCGGTCGACCAGTCGAGGTCGTAACCGGCGCAGAACGCCTTCCCGTCCGCGTCGAGCAGGATCACCCTCACGTCTGAATCGCGCTCGGCCGCATCGATCGCCGCGCCGAGTTCGTCACGCAACTGCGGTGTGATCGTGTTGTAGCGGTCTGGCCGGCACAACGTCAGCCGTCTCACATGACCGTGCGATTCCTCGCGAACTGCTGCTCCCATGTGTTCATCCTCGCGAATCCCGTGCTCGCTCGCTCGCGTCCGTTCGATCGGTGACGTGGATGTTCCGGATTCGGTACCATCCGGCGATGACGAACGATCTGCGATTCCACGTGTTGACATTGCCCAACGTGAGTTGGGCGGAGTTCCGGGATCGGGCGCTGCTGGTCGAGTCGCTCGGGTTCGACATCGTCGAGGTCGGCGACCATTTCTGCGACTGGGCCAATCCGCCGGCGCCCTGGTTCGAGGCATGGACCTCGCTCGCCGCTCTGGCCGCCGCGACCGACACGATCCGGCTGGCGACGTGTGTCGGACAGATTTCCCTCCGCAACCCCGGCGTGTTGGCGCACCAGGCGATCACGGTCGATCAGATCTCCGGCGGACGGCTCGAACTGGGACTCGGCACGGGTATCACGATCGATCCGTCGACCACGATGATCGGATTGCCGAACTGGTCGAACGCCGAGCGGGTCGATCGCTTCGGCGAATACGTCGAACTCGTCGGAATGCTGCTATGCTCAGGAGACCACGACCTACGAGGGCCGCTACTACTCGGCAGACGGTGCGGTGATGAATCCGTCATCGCTCCAGTCGCCACGCGTGCCCGTCATGGTGGCAGCGCTCGGCCCCAAGATGATGGAGCACACGGCGCGCTGGGCCGACATCTGGAACACGATGAGCTTCGACGCCGACTTCGGTGTGCAGCTCGCCGAGATGACCGAGCGAGCGGCGGCGATGGACGCGATCTGCGACCGTGTCGGGCGGGAGCCGTCGACGCTTCGACGCAGCGTGCTGTTGTTCGACGCGACTTCGCGCAGCGGGGGTGGACGGATCAGGTACTACGACGACCTCGAGCTGTTCGCGAAGCTCGTGCGGGACCTGGCGGCGGTCGGCTACACCGACATCGGCGTCTACTACCCGAGCGTTGCCGACCAGTTGCCGGCGTTCGAGCAGCTCGGCCGTGAGCTGCTGCCGATGCTGCGCAGCGAGCACGTCGATTGATCGGCGCCTCGACGAGCACCTGGCCGCGAATCGAAGGTCGACTGCAAAGCGCCGACTGCCCAGCACCGCTCACCGACGGGTTCAGCCAGATTGCTGTTGGGCAGCCTTCTCGAGATCCGCGAGGAAACCCTTGAAACCCTTCGCGAGCTGACGGTCGAGCAGGGGAGCCATGAACTTTCCGATCAGGCCCTCGGGCTGGTAGCTGTAATCGATCGTGGTGGTGCCGTCACCGAGTGAGAACGTCGCCTCACCGCTCGAGATCGGGAGCTTGGCGGCCGAATCGATGTGTACCACGAGCTGTTCGTCGGGCTGCCAACCGGTGATCGTCTCCTCGAGGGCGCCGACGGGGGAGAGGTCGCAATGACGCTTCGCGCCGAGGCCGACCACACCTCCGCCGGTGTCGTGACTGGCCTTGACGCCGCCATTCCACCTGGAGATGTTCGGGAAGTCAGCCAGTACGGCCCACACGGCCGAACGGGGTGCGTCTGTCGGGCCGGTGACCTGGATGTTTCGCATACGGGTACGAACCCCGATGATCCAGGGCTATTCCGGCGTTGTTCGCCGCGGCCGGCCAGCCCCGGCGGTGCCCGTTCTTTCGCCGATCGGTGCCACCATCAGGCCGCGCTGCGAGTGGGTGGCCCGGTGTTGCGAATGGTGCCGTCGGGGAGGCTGATCGTGAGTTCTCGCTCGGCCCGAGCGCGAGGTTCCAGCCCGCGTCGTGAACCTTGCTGTGATGGTGAGCGCAGAGCGGCAGCAAGTTGTCGAGGTCGGTACGGCCGCCGTGGCGCCACCAGATGACGTGGTGGAGTTTGCAGCGGTCGTAGTGCACCGAGCAGCCGGGGATCGCGCAGCACGAGTAGAGCCCGCGAAGGGCCCGGCGTTGGGCACGTTGGCCAGACGGAGTCGTGCGGCCGAGATCGAGCGAGCCCGGGGCGTGGATCACGACCCCGTTGCGTACGACGACCGCTGCACGTCACGGTCGTCGCACATCTCGGCGAGCACTCGCCTGGAACGTCGACCGGGATGCCCCAATCGACGTGCGGACCGCCAGCCCCGTCCTCCCGGGACGCGTCGATCACCACGACGTACTCAGGTCGACCCGTCCGGCCGACGCGGCACCACTCGTCGGACACCAGCCGTGCGAAGGCGAGCGCTCGCAGGTGGTGCTGCTTCTCGATCGGGTCGGTTGGACAGGTGTCGGGAACGGACTCGGCGAACATCGGCTTCGAGCTCGGCGTCGAGCCGCGCCGCGATCTTGACACCGAGCACGGGGTCGAAGCGGCCATCGAAGCGCCACATGCCATCCGAGTCGGTCCAAGATCGCAGGCGGACGGCTCGTCGCTGGCGCTCGAGCCGGGCGATGCCGTCGTCGGCCTGGATCGAACGCACCTCCAACGCGAGCCGCTTGCGGAACTCGTCGACGGTCGCTACCGAGGCCACCTCGACCAAGCCGGCGACCCGTTCGAACAGCTCTGATCGCTGCTTGTCTTCGAGTGGCTTGCCGGCCCGGGTGATGGCGTCGACGTGGGCGGCGGTGACGTCGGCCGCGGTCGAGGGCGTCGGCGAACGAGGGGATGGACGTCAAGGTGTCGGATCGCTCCTTGGCCTTTGCTCGCCTCGCCCAACGATGAGCGGGTGGACTCGGCGATCGCCTGCTCGGGGAACGACACCTGGCTCGACAGCCGCGCCGTCAGCGCCGCGTCGCACGATGCCAGCCACGCTCGCAGCTGCGACGACGCTCGCAGCGCCGCCTCGATCGACACTCGGTCGACAGCGTCGGTGGCGCGCACCGAAGCGATCTCCCGCACCCGCTCGACGACCGCACCGATCTCCATGCACACATGATGACGGAAGGGTGTTACGTAGTTACTTGGACCTGTCCTCGGGCTTGTTCACGCGGCGGGTTGGATGTCGACTTTGAGGTCGAGTTGTTCGAGTTGTTGGACCAGGTAGCGGCGTCGTCGTTCGGGATCGACTCGGTGCTCTTGGTAGTCGTCGCCCATTTCGGTGTAGGGGACACGTTCGGACAGCATCCACCAGATCATCACGACGAGGTGGTGGATGCTGTCCGAACGTGTCCCCTACACGGTTATAAGACCATTGCACCGAGTCGATCCCGAACGACGACGCCGCTACCTGGTCCAACAAGCAAACAACTCGACCATCGACAACAAGCCCGAGGACAGGTCCAAGTAACTACGTAACACCCTTCCTGCAGTGGAGATCGGTGCTCGAGCGGGTGCGGGAGATCGCTTCGGTACACGCCACCGACGCTGTCGACCGAGTGCATCGAGGCGGCGCTGCGAGCGTCAGTGTGCGAGCATGGCTGGCATCGAACGCGGCGCTGGAGCCGCCAGGTGTCGTTCCCCGAGCAGGCGATGTCGTCCACCCGCTCATCGTTGCAGGCCGTCGACGCGGCCTGCGACAGCGGCGAATGGGTTCGAACGGGTCGGCCACTTGGTGGCCTGCTCGACGACGGCTCGCGTTGGAGGTGGTTCGATCCAGGCCGACGACGGCTTCGGCTCGACGCCAGCGACGAGCCGTCCGCCTGCGATCTTGGACCAACTGGATGGCGGTCGCGGCTTCGATGGCCGCTTCGACCCCGTGCTCGGTGTCGCTGGAAGCCTTGTTCGCCGAAGTGCCGCCCCATCGAGAAGCGACGAGCACCGAGTCGGCTGGTCGGCGGGGTGGTGCAGCGATGCGGCCCGGTCGACGTCCCCGCGCGTCGATTGGGGCATCCCGTGCGCACGAGTACTCGCCGAGATGTGCGACGAGGGTGACGTGAGATCATACGCAACGGGGTCGATCCACGCCTCGGGCTCGCTCGATCTCGGGCGCCACGACTGCCGCGCCGACCCTTCGCGGGCTCTACTTCGGGTTACACGATCCCCAGGCTGCTGGTGCCGCTGCGACCGCTGCAAGCTCCACCATGTGGTGGCGCAACGGCAGCTGTTACCTCGACAACTTGCTGCCGCTCTGCGCTCGCCATCACAGCAAGGTTCACGACACAGGCCAATATCGCACTCGGGCCCCGGCGACTTCACCAGCCTCCCCGACGGCACCATCCGCAACACCGGGCCACCCACTGGCGGCGCGCGGCACGATGGTGGCACCGATCGGCGAAAGGCGGGGCTGGCCGGCCGCGGCGAACAACGCCGGTTATAGCCCTGGATCGGAGTTGCGTACCCATATGCGAAACATCCAGGTCACCGGCCCAACAGACGCACTGTGGGCCGTACTGGCTGACTTCCCGAAGATCTCCAGGTGGAATGGCGGCTACGTCCAGTCACGACACGGCGGAGGTGTGGTCGGCCTCGGCACGAAGCGTCGTCGACGTCGCGCCCGTACCACACAACGACGCTCGTCGTACGTCGCGGCGAGGTGAGGCGACGTTCTAGCTAGTAGGCACCACCACGATCGATTACAGCTACCAGCCCTCGGAAAGTACTCGACCGTACCGCGACAACGGGGCCAGGTCTCGTCGAGGCGTCGATCGACGTGTTCGCAGGACAGCATCGGCAGCAGCTGCTCGAACGCAGGCAACTGCTCGGCAACGCTCGGGTAGTAGACGCCGATGTCGGTGTAGCCGACCGCCGCCGCCGCGAGCTTCGCGAACAGCTCGAGGTCGTCGTATCCTGATCGGCCCCACTCACGCGAGTGCGTGGAACAAGAGCGCTACATCGAAGCATCAAGCAGCAACACGGGGTCGCGGTTGCGCGTCCATCGCCACCGCTCGCTCGGTCATCTCGGCGATTTTTGCACACGAAGTCGGCGTCGAAGCTCATCGAGATCTAAGCCACGCGCGGTGTGTCCATCATGTGACGCCACCATGAGCGGCACACGTGGCGACTGGAGCAATAGGATTCACGAGGAGTAGTAGCGGCCCTCGTAGGTCGTGGTCTCCTGAGATAGCAGCATTCCTACGAGACGACCCGCTCGGCGTTCGACCAGTTCGGCTTCATCGTGGTCGACGGGTCCCATTGGATGCCCGTGCCGAGTCCGTGATCGCCTGGTGCACCAACGAACACGCCGCTCCAACACACGTGGCCAGCCGGATCGTGTCGGTCGCGCGGCCCAGAGCGGCGAGCGATCCTCGAACCAGGGCGCCGGCGGATTCACCCCGGTCGCAAAAATGGTCGCCGACCTGGACGATATCAATTTCGAGCGACTCGACCGGCGGCACGATAATTCCAAGCGCGCCAAGAATCAAACCAATGATCCAGGTAATGCGTTTTGGTGATGAAGGTGCTTTCATAACCTTGTTGTTTTATCTTGATAGAATCTCTTTCTGTGTATTGTTTTTTATTGGGATGTAGTTGATAACCGGGCGATTGAATTGCCGATGCCCGCCATTCGCACATTCTATCACCTATGTTGAAAAAGGTAAAATAACCCTATCTGGATGCCCCTGTTGTAAGATATACTTGCATCATTTTCATTTATATTTGTGAAGCCATGGTTGTAACGAATGTCATAGCCAAACCCGGTAGATGGCTTCACATCGCCACCATTTTTTTCCTTGGCTCCACGGTACGGTGATTTCCCCACCCAGATTCCCTGACAGGCCAATGGGGTGCAAAAACTATTATCACCTTTAGTGTAAAGGTTTAAGCCTCCTTTGATATGGCGGAACCCTCCGAAATCCAGGCCCGATAGCGAGCGCCGTGCCCTGCTGCGCCGCGAGCGCGGCCGCATGCAGGACGCCCTCGACGATGTGCTGCCGGACGTCTTCGCTCCGGCCCCGTGAGGTCAGCCGCCGCCGTGCGCCTCGACGTGCAGCTCCTCGGCGCCGCGCGTGCGCAAGGACGGCGCCCGGCCGCGAAGTTGCAGCGGCGACAGTAGTGCCCGGCTTGTAGATGCCAACGAGGTGTCGAGAGGCTGGCCAAGACTGCGGCGGACTGAGCCCCAGCACCGAATGTAGTCCGCTCGTGTCTGGCACCGAGAAGGCAGTGAAAACACCGATTTATCATGACCAGTTGGATCACTCCGCGTTTGGTCACCCAATCGAAACCAGACAGCCACGTCCGCGGCATTGCTGGAGTAACGGTGCCTCCGGTGGGAACCAGCACCTTTTTTCTCGTCACCGAGGGTTTTTGAGTCTTAAGAACGGCACAAGACGACCGGGAGGGCTGAGGCGTCGGCTTGCAAAATAATTGGCTTAGCGGCTCCGGTGGGGAGCCTCCCGGCAACAGTATCGGGTGCGAAAAACGAGATA
>CAVOVK010000023.1:0-194341 GCA_963699815.1 uncultured Acidimicrobiaceae bacterium
GACGGTAGCTTCGCCGAACGGTGTGCCGTATCGCAGCAGCCAGAAGCAGTCGGTCCGCTCCGGGTCACGTGCGGAGATGTGACCGTCGCCCTGCTCGCCCCAGTGCAGAGCGCCGAACAGACGGTATGGACCGCGAGCCGGGTCTTGCGATGCGCTCGCTGAGCCGCCGGACCTTTGAATGACGGTTCGTAGCCGGTGAGGCAGAGAGGAGGATGTTGGCCCACGGGTGGCATAGTACACGTTCGGTTCGCCGTTACCCAGGCTCCGATGTGCTCGTTCCTCGCCATCGCAACGCGTAGCATCGAGCAGGCGATGCACGCCGTCTCGATCGCTGTGTTTGCCGTTCCACGATCGTGTCCGCACACGGCATTCGACTTCTCGGTTCCCTCCGATGGTGCGGCAGTCGGCGAGTCGCTGAGCGAGGTCACCGTCGCCTTCACCGAACCGGTCACGTCGGTGGGTGATGGTTTCGAAGCGCTCGATCCGCAGAACAATCTGCTCACGCCAGTTGCCGTTACCGCTGACTGACAACATCGTGTTCCGACCGCAGTTCGATCCTCCACACAGGTGGGCACCGTCGACATCAAGTACTCGGCCACCGCCGAGGACGGCCATGTGTCGTCCGGTGCGTTCACCTTCACGGTCGATGCGCCCGCAACCACGGCGCCGCCAACGACGGTTCCGCCCGCCGATCCGCCGACCGCGCCCGAGGTGGTGGTCGGCGGGCAGCATCCGAGTCGCTGGATCCGTTTCGAGCCGGGGGATAACCCCACCTGGTATTCGCCGGGTCGCTCCATGTTGCCGGAAGGAGCAAATTCTCGACGATAGAGGCATGAACGCAACCTCTGTCCTCACCCGCAAGCCCGAACCAACAGCCGTCGGTACGTCGCTCGTCGAAGCCCGTGATCTGACCCGAATCTGGGGTAAGGGCTCGGCCGCCCAGATCGGCGTCAGCGGCGTCGACCTCGATATCGGCGCCGGCGAACTGGTCGCGGTCATCGGCCCGTCGGGCTCGGGCAAGAGCACGCTCGGCGCGCTGATCGCCGGCATCGACCAGCCGACCTCGGGGTCGCTGGTGGTCAACGGCACCCGGATCGATCGGATGAAGACCGATCGCCTGGCGGCGTGGCGCGGCGGCAACGTCGGCATCGTCTTCCAGGACTTCCATCTGTTGCCGACGTTGTCCGCTGTCGAGAACGTCGAGCTGGCGCTCGATCTCGGCACAGGGGTCGGGCGTCGCCATCGGCGCAGGATGGCGCTCGCAGCGCTCGAACGAGTCGGGTTGGCAGGTCACGCCAAGAAGTTGCCTGCGCAGATGAGCGGTGGCGAGCAACAGCGGGTAGGCATCGCTCGCGCAACCGTCACCCAGGCGTCGCTGATCGTCGCGGACGAACCGACCGGCGCCCTCGACCAGGCGAACGGACACGTCGTGTTCGAGCTGCTCGCCGGCCTGGCCCGCACGGGTGCGACCGTGATCTTCATCACCCACGACCTGCATCTGGCCGACGCCGCCGATCGGGTGGTATCGATGATCGACGGCCGGGTCGAATCGGTCACCGAGCGCGGAGCGGTGTCATGAAGTCGATGCTCCGTCAGTTCCGCAGGGCCCCTGGCCGAATCATCGCGAGCATCTTTGCGCTGGCGCTGGCTGTCGGCGCGATCGGCGTCCTCGCGATTCCCGCCGTCTCGAGTGGAACGCTGCGAGACGCCGCGGCCGGACAGGGCCTGGCGGACATCATCGTCGACACCACGCCGCTCGATGAGTCTCAGTTGACCCGCATCAACCAGATCGACAATGTCGCCGTTGCCGAGGGACAGGCGATGGTCGCCGTGCAACTGTCCGACGGGTACCTCACCCGTTTGATCGGACTCGACTTCGCCACCCAGACGATGGACATCGTGCAGCTCGACGACGGTCGCCTCCCGGTCGCCGCCGACGAGGTGGTGACCAGCGCCTCACTGGGCGCGCTCGGAGATCACATCGTCGCCAACGGCATCTCGTATCAGATCGTCGGCCATGGCGGAACGCTGTGGTGGTCCGACAGCGATGTGCTGTACGCCGACATCGACACCGTGACCGCGCTGACCGACGAAGGTGGCACGAACCGGCTCGTCATCACCGCAGCCGGCGACAGCATCGACGAGCTTCGCGCGATCGCCGACGAGGTGCGCGCGGCGCTGCGACCCGACGGTGACACCTACACGACGTTCCCGACCTACCTGCCAGACGGTTCGACCCCGATCGACCAGGACATCGAGCAGGTCAGCACGCTGATCGGTCTGCTCGGCATGGTGGCCGGGCTGGTGGCGCTGGTGCTGCTGGCATCGACCACGAACACGCTGATCAGCGAGCGCACTCGCGAGGTGGCCGTGATGCGAGCGCTCGGCGGGCGTTCGCGGCCACTGCGCCGCCGGCTCCGCCGGATCTCGTTCGGTATCACGTCGATCGCGTTGGTGATCGGCCTGCCGCTCGGTGTGCTGATCAGCAACTACATCGCGCGGATGGTGCTCGAGGAGTTCGTCGGCATCACCCCAGCGTTCGCGATCGATTGGCGAGTGCTCGTCGGCAGCGCGATCGGAATGTTGGCGGGCGCCCGCCTGGTGGCGGCCCGCGCCGCCCGCCGCGTGACCAAGCTGCCGTTGGCAGAAGCGCTCCGCGATCGAGAGGGTGCTCCGTTCGGCGGACGCTGGACTCATCGCGTAGCCGCACGCCGCGCCGTTCGGCGGTCTCTTCTCGCGGATCGCAGCGCGGGAGTCGGTGCATCGGCCGGCACGTACCCTGGCCGTCGTCGTTCAGATCTCGGCGGCGGTCGGAGCCGCCTTCCTGATCCCCAGCCTGGCGAACTCGGTCAACGAGTTCAACACGGCGACCCATGAGCCATGGGCATGGGAGTCGTTGACGGTCGCGCGCGATGCCGGGCTGCCGTTCGCAGCATCGATCACCGACGACCTCGAGACAGCTGAGACGGGCATCTACATCGAGGGTGAGCTCGAGGGCTGGCAGCTCGACCTGTTCGGGCTGTCACCGGATACCGAGATGTTCGACCCGAAGCTCACGAGCGGCCGTTGGATCTCGCCGTCCAGCCATGAGGCCGTCGTCAGCGCCGGTTTTGCCGAGCGCAACGGTCTCACCGTCGGCGACTCGCTGCTGGTCGAACTGGCGAGTGGTGAATACGAGTATCGACTGACCGGGTTGTCGAACGACTTCAGTCGCTCCGCCTATGTGGATCGCAGCGTGTTGGCCGCCGATCTGGGAACGCCGGGCATGGCGAACACGGTGATGTCGACGCAGGATCAGCCGGGCGTCGTCCTACCCGTTGCGGCTCGCACCTCGACCGCGGATGACCTGGCTGCCGACGACAACGCCGCCCGGGCTGCAATCGTCACGATCTTCGGAGCGATCGGGGTCATCGTGGCCGGCGTCGCTTCGCTCGCCGTCCTGTCGTCGATGACCGTGAGCCTGTTCGAGCGCCGGCACGAGCTCGCAGCCATGCAGGCGCTCGGCGCTCGGCGTCGGCGGCTGCGCGGCTTGTTGATCCGCGAACTGCTGCCGCTCGGAGTGCTCGGCGTGGTCGGTGGGCTCGCCCTCGGTGCCCTCGGAACCCGCGGGATCATCATGTCCTTCGAGGCCAGCAACGCGGTCGACATCGGCGTCGTCGACGCTGTCGGATCGATCCCGTTCATCGCCGCAGGGACGCTTGCTGCTCTGGTCATATTGGCTCTGGTGACCGTGCGCAGCGCCGCTCGTCGCCCGGTGGCCGTCACCTTGCGGGGTGCGGCATGAATCGCTTCGCCCCTCCCGCAGCGGCCACGGCGGTTCGGACCGCGTCGCTCAACAGTGCCGGGATCGATGCGGCCGATCCGTCGCCATCCGATCGCCGCGGGCGCGAGACTGGCGACGTGACCGATTTGCCCCCGCCGCCGCCACCTCCTCCGGGTGGTGCCACGCCGGCGCCGGTTCCATCGGCGCCCGCACCAGACGGGGGCTGGGACTGGGACAAGGCCAAGGAGACGGCGGAGGCGTGGTTTCGTCCACTCGCCGATCCGAAGGGCTGGTGGGCGCTCGGCTACCTGTTCTTCAGCACGCTGGCGTCGCCCTTCTTGTTCGGAGCGATGGTTGCTGTCGCGGCGATCACATTCGGCCTGTCGTTCATTCTGGTCGGATTGCTTCTCGTGGTGCCGTTCTTCTTGATGGTCGAGCAGTTCGCACTGGTCGAGCAGTACTTTGCCGGCCTGGCGGGGCACCGGATCGAGCTGTTGGTACCGCGTCCCGTGGACGGTGCCGGCCCTCGCAACCTCAAGCGGGTGATCACCGATCCGGTTCGTTGGCGACACGTCGGGTTCATCGCCCTGAACGTCGTGCTCGCGCCGCTGCTGTTCGGGCTCGCCGCGTTCCCGTTGTCGTTCGTGCTCCAGGCGGTGTTCGGCGACGGGATCATCAACGGTCCGGGCTTCAGCCTGGGGACCGGGATCGATCCGGGTGCCGCCGGCATTCTGGCGTTGCCCCTCGCAGCGTTCTTCGCAGGAGCGATCCCTCGGGTCTCGCTCTGGATGGCGAGCCTCAAGGCGCAGATCGACGGTTGGTTCCTGGGTACGGACAGACTGGCGATGGCCGAACTGCCGCGTGAACACGCTGTCGACGCAGCGGCAGGACATCCTCGATGCCGTCGCCAGCGAACGCCGGCGGATCGAGCGCAATCTGCACGACGGTGTCCAACAGCAACTGGTGGCGATCGGTCTCGACCTCGGAATGGCCGGGACTCACATCGATCGCGATCCCGAGCGGGCCAGGGAACTGATCGAGAGCGCCCGTCAGAAGGTGCAGGGCTCGATCGGCGAACTGCGTCAGCTGGGCCGCGGCCTGCACCCGGCGATCCTCGAGGATCGCGGCATCGATGCCGCTCTGTCGGCGGTGGTGAGCGGCTCGCCGATCCCGATCTCGGTCCACGTCGATGCCGATCTCGGTCTGACGACGGACACGGCCGAGACCGTGTACTTCGTGGCCAACGAGGCGATCGCGAACGTGTTGAAGCACGCCGGGGCAAGGGTCGCATCGGTGCACGTGACCAACGTCGGTGCGAGCGTTCGCATCGTCGTACACGACGACGGCATCGGCGGAGTCGATCCGTCCAAGGGGACAGGTGTTGCCGGCATCCGCGCACGCGTCCACGCCGTCGACGGCACCTTGACCGTCACGTCGCCCGCGGGCGGCCCGACCACGCTGATCGCCGAGATACCGAAGAAAGGCTGATGTCATGAACGCTGAAGCTCCCTTGCGGGCGATCATCGCCGACGATTCGGTGTTGCTGCGCGATGGTTTGGTGCGGCTCCTCACGGACTCCGACATCGAGGTTGTCGCAGCGGTGGGTGACGCGGAGGCGCTGCTCGACGCGGTGACCGAACACGAACCCGACCTGTGCTTGGTCGACGTGCGAATGCCGCCGACACACACCGATGAGGGTTTGCGAGCGGCGGTCGAAATCCGCCGGCGCCATCCGACCATGGCGGTGCTCGTCCTGTCCCAGTACGTCGAGGAGAGCTACGCCGGCGAGCTGCTCGCCGGCAACGTGTCCGGCGTCGGGTACCTCTTGAAGGATCGCGTGATCGACGTCGATGACTTCCTCGTCTCGCTGCGACGTGTTGCGGCGGGCGGCAGCGCGGTCGACGCGGAGGTGGTCAGTCAGATTCTCGGTCGTTCCCGGCGCACCAACGAACTCGATCGGTTGACGCCGCGCGAGCGGGAGGTGCTGAACCTCATGGCGGAAGGTCTCTCGAACGCCGGTATCGCCGAGCGGCTGGTGGTGTCGAACGGCGCGGTCGAAAAGCACATCTCGAATGTGTTCCTGAAGCTCGGCCTCGACGTGGAGGACGGCAATCACCGGCGGGTCCTCGCCGTACTCACGTACCTTCGCGCCTGAGTCTGTGCTCGCCGCGCGTCCTGGCTCCGGTCGATGGCCGATCGCGGACGCGCAATACTGACGATTGTGGCTCAGCACTTCGAACGAGGGCGCGAGGTTTTCGCTCGCCAAGCCTGGGCCGATACCCATGCCGCGGCTGACGGCGACACCGAGCGAGGCCCTCGACGCGGTCGACCTGGAGCAGCTGGCCGTGTCCGCATACCTGCTCGGTGACGACGTGGGGAGTTCCGCCGCATGGGAGGACGCTCATCGGCGGCACCTCGATGTCGGCGATCGCGCGGACGCTGCACGGTGCTCGTTCTGGCTGGCGCTGGGCCTGATGTTCCACGGTCAGATGGCGCAAGCAGGCGGATGGCTGAGCCGCGCCGAGACGCTCATCGGAGACGACCTGGATTGCAGCACCGTCGGCTATCTCCTGATTCCGCAGCTACTGGGAGCACTCGAGTCCGGCGAACCGGACGTCGCGTCCGACCTGGCCATCCGGGCCTCAGAGGTCGCCGGCCGGTTCGACGACCACGACCTCGGCGCGCTCGCGATGTTGGGCCACGGTCAGGCATTGATCGCGCTCGGCGACGAGACCGCCGGGATGAGCCGCCTCGACGAGGTCATGTTGTCGGTCGCCAGCGGTGAGGTCGGTCCGATCGCGTCCGGCATCGTGTACTGCGCCGTCATCCTCGAATGCATGCAGATCTTCGACCTCGCACACGCTGCCGAGTGGACGGACGCCCTCTCTGCCTGGTGCGACGTGCTGCCCGAACTGGCGCCATACCGCGGACAATGCCTGGTTCACCGCGCCCAGTTACAGCAAGCGGCAGGTGATTGGTCGACGGCGTCCGACACGGTCGAAGCGGCGTGTCGTCGCCTCGCCGACCCTCCACATCCGGCGCTGGGTCTCGCGTACTACCAGGTGGCCGAACTGCACCGGCTGGTCGGCGACCTGTCTGCCGCAGCCGCCGACTATCGGCGAGCCAGCCGGTACGGCTACGAACCCATGCCCGGGCTCGCGTTGCTCGAACTGACCGGACGGGAGGTCGAGGCCGCGCGCGCGGGAATCGGTCGCGCCTTGGCGGAGGCGGGCTCCGCACCGAGACGGCCGGCACTACTCGCGGCGGCGGTCGAGATCTGTGCCGCGGCCGAGGACCTCGACGCGGCTCGCCGAGCAGCAAACGATCTCGCCGCCATCGCTGCCGCTTCGAGGGCACCAGTGCTCCAGGCGATGGCAGAACATGCCGCTGGCACGGTCGCACTGGAGGAAGGTGCCCCGGCTCGTGCACTCGTTCACCTCCGCACGGCTGCTGCGACGTGGCACCGACTCCAGATGCCCTACGAGGCAGCCCGCACCGGGGTGGTGGTCGGATTGGCGTGCACGGCGCTGGGGGACGCGACGACGGCAGCGGTCGAGTTCGACAACGCCCGCGACGTGTTCGAGGCGCTCGGCGCCGTCCCCGATCTCGACCACCTGCGCTCGGTGTCCGGTGGTGTCGGCACGGCATTCGATGGGGTCGCTCAGCAGTCCGGACCGGTCTTGTCGGACAGGGAGCAGGAGGTCTTGGCCCACGTCGCCTCGGGGAAGACGAACCGCGAGATCGCAGAGGTGCTGACGATCAGCCACCACACCGTGCGCCGACACGTCGAGAACATCTTCGCCAAGCTCGGCGTGACGAGTCGGGCCTCCGCGACGGCCTACGCCTACGAGCACGGATTGCTCTGAGCCGCGCCCCTGATCAAGATCGTCGATGGGTCATTCGACCCATCGACGGCGCACCGCCCGAATGGGGGAAACGGGCGATGCGGGGCACGTGGCCGAATTCGTACCGTGAGCACGTCGGCGAAGGCCGCCGACCGATACACACGGAGGAACACGGATGCCCCTGCAACCAGCTCACGATGACCGACACACCGCTGACCAGCTCAGTGCCGAGTTCCACCGGTGCTTCGCCGAGTTCGAGGTCCGGGACGATCTCTTCGCACCCGATACGTTGTTCGACTTCCTGCCACCGCTGTGGCGGTTCCAGTTCGAGGGATCGGGCGACGCGTTCGCGGCCCAGCTGCGAGCGATCGCCGAAGGTCCGGTCGATGTCGAGATCCTGCGAACCATTCCAACATCGACGGGCTTCGTCACCGAGCACGTCGAGACCCAACATCTGCCCGACGGCGATGTCACCGCCCGTCGGATTCACGTGTGCGATGTACGCGACGGCCGGATCTGTGCGGTCACGACCTACTGCAACGGCGGATGGGATGCCGAGCTGCGTGCCCGGCACGCCGCCGAGGCACCGATGGTTCGGGCGTGATCGACCATGACCGAACCATCGACCTCGCCAACCTCGAACCGCCCGAACGATTGGGCCACCGGTATGAGCGGAGAGGAACTGCCAGGAACACGGTCGCAGGCGGAGATGGCGAGGCGGCGCCTCCTCGAAGGGGTGCGGGTGACCGAGCGCCACACGGAACTCAACGGAATCCCGACCGTGGTGCTCGAAGCCGGCTCCGGCGCCCCGATCGTCCTCTTCCATGGCCCCGGTGAGTTCGCGGAACGGTGGTTCCGGGTGATCCCCGGTCTGGCCAGCACTCATCGAGTGCTGGCTCCCGACTTCCCTGGTCATGGACGATCCGGGACGAACCCCGCCGGCCTCGACGCGGATCAGGTGTTCGAGTGGATCGACGCCCTGCTGGACGAGTGCTGCGACCAGCCGCCGATCCTGGTCGGTCACATTCTCGGAGGCGCCGTGGCCGCAAGATATGCGTCGGTTCGACCCGATCGACTCGAACGGCTCGTGCTGGTCGACTCGCTCGGGCTCGCAAGGTTTCGGCCGAGCCTGAAATTCGCACTCGGGCTCGCCGGTTTCATGATCCGCCCGACACAACGGTCCCACCGACGATTCATGCGCCAATGTCTCGCCGACGACACGGCCGTGCAGCAATCGATGGGCGACAAGTGGATCGATCTGCGCGACTATTCGCTCGACCGGGCGACCGACCCACAGGTCAAGGCGGCGATGAAGTTCTTCATGGGCGAACTCGGTGTTCCCAGGATTCCCACTCAGGATCTGGAGGCCATATCGGTACCGACCTCGCTGGTCTGGGGTCGCCACGACCGCGCCAACCGGGTGCAGGTGGCAGAGGCTGCCAGCAAACGACTCGGTTGGCCGCTGCACATCATCGACGGGGCCGCCGATGACCCCCCGGTGGAGACGCCCGACGCGTTCGTGGGCGCCATCTTGGGGGCCGACGACCGATGACGGCGGCCGTGGAGCGCCCGCCGGCACCGGTGTGAACCGGGTTGTTCCCGGTCAGCGGTTTCTGCGCAGTTCCCGGATCCGCTGTTGCAGGAACTCGCTGGCCGTCTTGCCGTCGGCGAGCACGACATGGTCGGCCGGATGCAGGAACAGAGGCAGTGACATGCGGGCGCGGCGTGCATCGGAGCCGGTCGGGTTGACGACCCGGTGGGTGGTAGCGGGGTAGTACCCACCGGTTGCCAGGTCGAGCATCTCGCCGCCGTTGATCGCGAGCGAGCCCGGATCGCACGGCACGGGGTACCACTCGCCGTTCCTGTCGAGCAGCTCCAGTCCGGGCGCGTCGCTCGCCGGCAACACCGTCAACAGGTTGATGTCCTCGTGGGCGGCCGCACGAACGGCTCCGTCGGGAATCGATTCGGGCAACGCGGGATAGCGCAGCACACGCAACAGCGTCTGGCGGCTGCCCTCCATCATGTTCGAGAGTGGCATCGACAATCGGGCGGCGATCTCCGGCGGAGTGTCGGCCTCGACCCAATCGAGGAGCTCGAGGGCGAGCACTGTCGCGATCTGTCGATATTCGAGGGCGGCCGAGCTGACCTGGCTCGGGAACACCGACCAGTCGTAGACGTGGAAGAACTCCTTGAGGTCGGCCACCGTGTGGCCCTTCGCCGTCTCGCTTCGGTCACGGGGGAACCAACCGACCTGCCCGGTCGGATCGGTCTGGTATTGATCGATGTCCGGTGAGTCGAACAACTCGGCCCACTCGGCATAGATCTGCTCGACGATCGACCAGGGCAGGGGGTGGTTGACGAGCACGGCGAAGCCGGTCTTCCGGAGGCTCTCCGTGAACTGCCGCGGGGCGTCCTGAGCGTTGTAGTCGACGACGGCGACATCCATGGCGTCCGACAGTATTGCTGGGCGTTGACGCGCGGACGAGGTCAGACGGCTGCGAGGTTGCGCTCGCGACGCTCGGTGAGCCGCTTGGCGACCCGCTCGCTCTTGGCCATCCGGGCCACGAGCCGCTCGCGGGCCTGCTCGCCTTCGGCGGACAGGCCTTCGATGTTCTCGACGTCCCAGACGCGTTGCACCACCGGAACCAGGATCTGCTCGTGGTGCACGGCGAGGTCGTAGATGCCGGCGCCCGCGATCTTCTTGGCGTGCTCGACGAAGCCGGGGATGCCCGTGCCCGGCATCGAGAACGACGTCACCTGGCGCTCCATCGCGACCACCATGCCGTCGGGGTCGAGCTCGAGCGCCGCGGTGGCGAGGTCTCGATAGAACAGCTGGTGCAGGTTCTCGTCAGCGGCGACGCGGATCATCACCTCGTACCCTGCAGGATCGCCCATCATCTTGCCGGTGGCGCGATGAGCGATCCGGGTGGCCAACTCCTGGAGTGCGAGATACACGAAACCGTCCTGCAGGGTCTCCGGGGTCGGCGTGATGCCGCCCGAAACCTGGGCCATGCGCGACCGCTCGAGTTCGTGGGGGTCGATCGCCCGCGTGGCCATGAGGTAGCCGTAGATCGCCATCGAGTGGCGGCCTTCCTCGGCGGTCCAACGACGGACCCACGTACCCCACGCATTCTCGTCGCCGAACAGCTGCTCGACGGTGCGGAAGTAGTAGGGAAGGTTGTCCTCGGTGAGCAGGTTGACGAGCAGCGACGACCGAACGGCGTCGTCGATCCGATGGCCGGCGAGATCGGCGTCGGCCTCGGTCCAAACCTCCCCGACCACTGGGTCCTTGCCGCGACCGTACGGCACGTATTCGTGGGGGAACCACTCCTTGGACGTCACCAGGTGGCGTTCGAGCAGGCGCTCGACGGTGGGCTCGAGGTCGGAGAGCACTTGCGGAGCTGCGATCACGATGCCACCGTAGCGTCCCTACCGACCGGTAGGTAGTGCAGCGTGGACAATTCTTGAGTGGCTCCGACCGAGGCAGGACCGCCCGCGCCGGCGGTCAACGAGCGTTCCGGATCGCGGTGAACGAGAAGATCGCCATCAGTCCGCCTGCCGCGACAGCGCCCGAGAACAGTGCCAAGGAGGTGCCGCCGGCGCTGAGGATCGAACCGGCCGCCAGCGGTCCCGTGGTTTGACCCAGCCTGGCGAAGCCCGTCCAGGTGGCCATCACGGCGGCTCGGTGCTCGGCGGGAGCGTTGGTCAACGCGGTGGCCTGGAGCGATGGGATCATGGCGCCCTCGGCGAAGCCGTACAGCAAGGTGCCGATGACCAGAACGACGAGGGCCGTCGCCAGGCCCATCAGTGCGAAGGCGACCACCCACATCCCTGCGCTGACGATCAGGAGCTTGCCGATCGGAATCCGTCGCCGGATCCGACCGAGGTTGAACGCACTCGACGACGACGTCAGGGCGGGCAGCCCGATCACCAGACCGCGCCAACCGGCGGACAATCCGAACTCGGCCTCGAGGTGGGTGGGCAGCACGGCCAGGAACACGCCGAACAGCACGGCGAAGGCCAGACCACCACCGACGAGGGTCCCGAGCAGAGTTCGGTTTCGCAATGCCAGGCCGACGCCTGCCACTTGGCCCCGCACGGTGAGTTGCGAATCCGGCCGGCCCGCGTCGAGCATGAACCAGGCGAAGGCTGCGGTGAGCAGCCCGAGACCGCACGGCGCGATTGCCCAACGCCAGCCGGCGGCATCCGTCAACAGGCCCGACACGATCGGAAACGTGGCCAAGGCGACGGTCAGCACGCCGGCGTTCTTGCCGATCCAGTAGGTCTGCCGATCGGCCTCGAACGTGTCGCTGATCAACACGATCGCCAGGTTCACCAGCCCAGCTGCCCCGAAGCCCATCACGAAACGCGCCAACAGCAACGTTTCAAACGTCGGCGCCGCCGCGGCCGCCAGCCCGCCGGCACCGAAGATTGCGAGACACGGCACGAGCACGTTGCGCCGTCCGAGGCGATCCGCCAGCAGTCCCACGATCGGTGCGACCACGATGCCCGGCAGCGCCGTCGCCGCCACCAGGAGGCCGGCATCGCTCGGTGGACGGTCGAATGTCTCGAGGATGTCGGGGATCGCCGGCGACAGCAATGAGTTCCCCATGATGCTCGTCAGCGTGACGGCAAAGATCAGCGGCAGGAGCCGTCGCTGCTCTGCGGTCACGGTCGGCACTCGGTGCACGCTAGGTGTCGGGCGCGTCCGGAGGTGCGCCGGATCGCTCTGGTTCGGTACCTTGCCGAAATGCCCGAGCCGGACCCAGCGCCGTCCTTCCGAGTGCCGACGGTCGACCTCGGCCCGTGGTGGGACGGCGATGAGGTGCAGCGCCGCGCCGTGGCTGCGGCGTTCGACGACGCTGCGACGACGGTCGGGTTCGTGCAACTACACGGGCACCGCATCAGCGAGACCGTGATCGATGCGATGCGCACCGCGACGGATGCGTTCTTCGATCTGCCCCTCCGACGGAAGCTCGCCGCCCGTCCCGACGATCTCAGCGTCAACCGTGGGTACGCGGCGGCGGGCACCGAGGCGCTCGCCTACAGCATCGGCGATGAGACGCCGCCCGATCTGTTCGAGGCCTTCAACATGGGTGAGGACGGCATCGACGAGACCGACCCGTTCTACGCGAGCGAACGACATCGCTTGTTCGCTCCGAACATCTGGCCGGTCGAGCCTCCCGACCTGCGCCCGGCCCTGGTTCGATACTTCGCCGAGGCACGTCGGGTCGCGATGGCGTTGACCGATGTGTTCTCGCCGGCGCTCGGGTTGCCCGAGGGGTGGTTCCGCCCGTTCGTCGATCGCTCGACCACCACCCTGCGCACCATCAGTTACGAACGACGCCCCGGCGCGGCAGATCTGCTCCCTGGCCAGCAGGGGATGGGTGCCCACACCGATTACGGCGTGGTCACCGTCCTGTGGGCCGACAGCACTCCGGGCCTGGAGATCCTCGGTGGTGACGGTGCTTGGCACGGGGTCGTGCCCGATCCGGGTGCCTTGCTCGTGAACCTGGGTGATCTCACCGCCGAATGGACCAACGACCGATGGCGATCGACCCTGCATCGCGTCGTTCCTCCCCCTGGGCCGAGCAGGCGTCGCAGCACGGCGTTCTTCTTCGATGCGAATTGGGATGCCGTGATCGATTGCGTACCCACGTGCACCGATGCGGGCAGCCCCGCGAAGTACCCGAGCGTCGTCGCAGGCGAGCATCTGATGGCGAAGTTGATGGGGCCGCGCACGCTGCGGCCCAGCGAGGCGATCGACACCGCTGCCGACCGTCGCGGTCGCTGAGTGGCTTCGACGGCGGGTCGGGTCGCACGTGCTGTGCCGGGGTGCCGCGAGCGGCGCGAGCAATACCGACAATCCATGGCTGGAGAGTTTGGGATTGGGTTCACGACCCCTGGTAACGTCGCTGCCCGATGTCGCTGTTTCTGCGCGATTACCTCACTGTCGTCTGGTTCGGACTTGCCGCGATCTTGGTTGCGGGTCTGCTGCTCGGCGTCGCGGCGGCCGTCAGGCCGTCGCGCCCCGGCAAGGAAAAGCTCATCGCCTACGAGTCGGGCGTCGATCCCGTCGGACTCGGATGGTCGCAGAGCCAGATCCGCTACTACGTGTTCGCCCTGCTGTTCGTCATCTTCGACGTCGAGGCGGTGTTCATCTTCCCGTGGGCGACCTCGCTCGAGCGTTATGGCTGGTTCGGCTTGATCGCGATGCTGATCTTCATCGTGCTGTTGCTGGACGGTCTCGTCTACGCCTGGAAACGAGGGCTCCTCAAATGGGTCTAGTGGACCGCGGGCGGATGCCCGCCCCGCTCACCAAGCTGTTCAACATGGGCCGCTCGTATTCGATGTGGGTGTACCAATGGGGACTCGCGTGCTGTGCCATCGAGATGGGCGCCGCCTTCGGTTCTCCACGCTACGACGTGATGCGCCTGGGCGTCATCCCGCTCCCGGCCAGCCCGCGGCAGGCGGATCTGGTCGTGGTGTCGGGCACCGTGACCGACAAGATGGCCCCCGCTGTCAAACGTCTCTACGAGCAGATGCCCGAACCCAAGTACGTGATCTCGATGGGTTCGTGTGCCAACTGTGGCGGGCCCTACTGGGACTCGTACTCGGTGACCAAGGGCGTCGACCAGATCATTCCGGTCGATGTCTACGTGCCCGGTTGTCCGCCGCGACCCGAGGCCCTGCTCGAGGGGATCGTCCTGCTGCAACAGCGCATCAAGAACGAGGACATGGCCGCCAAGTGGCGCAACGAGGAGTTCACGACGTTGCAGAAGACGGCCGCGCTCGCGAAGGCCGCGTCGCAGCCGGCACCCGAACCGATCGTTGTCGGGGGTGGCCCGATTGAGTGACACGGCCACCGGTACCGACGAAACAGCGGCGCTCCCGGGCGATGGTCTACGCGAAGGCATCATCGACGCGCTCCGCGCCGAGCTCGGCGAGCATCTCCTCGACACCCATTTGGTACCTCAGACCGACCTGTGGGTCCGCGTCTCCGCCGACGCGTGGGGGCTCGCCGCTGCTGCGCTCAAGGCGCACGGGTTCGAGTACTTCTGCTTCCTGTCGGCGATCGACTGGCTGCCGTCGCCGTTCGGCAAGGGCGAGGACGACCCGGACGCCGAGCCGTTCGTGCCCAGCACCGAGATCGAGCAGGGTTATGCCGGTGGCGAGACCCGATTCCAGGTGTTCGCCCGGGTCACCGACATCCAGCGTCACGTCGGTGTCACGGTCAAGGCGGACGTGCCGGAATCGATGTCGGTGCCGTCGTGGCTGACTCACTATGCCGGTGCGAACTGGCACGAGCGCGAGGCTCACGAGATGTTCGGGATCGGGTTCGAGGGACATCCCGACCTGCGTCACATGTACCTTCCGGGCGAGTTCGAGGGCTTTCCGCTCCGCAAGGACTTCCCGTTGCTGTCGCGCATGGTCAAGCCGTGGCCCGGGATCGTCGACGTCGAGCCGATGCCCGTCGCAGAGGAAGACGGGGACGACGAATCATGATGTCGGACATGTGGAATCTCGTGTCGTCGGGCGTCGACGGAAGCGCCGGTGACGTGGCCCACGCCGGGGCCACCCACGGCGAAGCGGCTGCCGGCGCCGGCGATGGAGAGCGGCCATGACCCTCCTCAATGAGCGCCAGCAGTTGTCGTACATCGCGGCCCAGGCTGCCGATGCGCGTCTCAACGTCGAACTCGAGACCGAGGGGATGACCCTCAACATCGGCCCGCAGCACCCGGCCACCCACGGCACGCTACGGATCATCGCCCGCCTCGACGGTGAGCAGGTCGTGTGGGCCGAACCGGTCGCCGGCTACATGCACCGCGGCTACGAGAAGCTCACCGAAGTCCGCACCTTCCCGCAAGTCACGACCCTGATCAACCGCATCGACTGGCTGGGCAGCTTCGCCAACGAGGTGCCCTTCATCCTCGCCGCCGAGCAGTTGATGGAGATCGAGGCGCCGCCGCGCGCCCAGTACATCCGCACCATCTTGTTCGAACTCAGCCGGATCGCGAACGTCAGCTTGTTCCTGGGCGATCTCGGCGTGCAGATGGGTGCGATCACGCCGGTGTTCATGGCCTTTCGAGACCGCGAATACGTGCTGAACTTGATCGAGGGCGCCACCGGCGGCCGCTTCCACCCCAACTTCGACCGTATCGGCGGCCTCAAGGACGATCTGCCCAAGGGCTGGATCGCCGAGACCAAGCAGGTCATGAAGAAGCTGCGCCAGTTCTGCGACGAGATCGAGGACTTGCTGTTCGGTAACGAGATCTTCCAGAGTCGCACCCGCGGCATCGGCATCATCCCCGCCGATGTCGCCAAGTCGTATGGCCTGTCGGGTGCCAACCTGCGCGCCTCGGGCGTCGACTGGGATCTTCGGCGCGACCAGCGCCTCCCGATGGCCTGGGACAAGGCCGACTTCAGGGTGTGGACGCACCCCGACGGCGACTCGTGGGCGCGTTGTTGGATCCGTCTCCAGGAAACCCGCGAGGCCACCAAGATCGTCGATCAGTTGATCGACGACATCCCTGCCGGACCGGTGATGACCAAGGTGCCGCGCATCATCAAGGTGCCCGAGGGTGAGGCGTGGGTGTCGACGGAGAACCCGCTCGGTGAGATGGGCTACTACGTCGTGAGCAAGGGCGACCTCGGTCCGTTCCGCGTGAAGATCCGCTCGGCCAGCTTCAACAACATCTCGATCACGCCCTGGGTTCTCAAAGGCGTGTACGTGCCCGACATCATCACGATCCTCGCCAGCTTGTACTTCATCCTCGGAGACATCGACCGGTGATGATCGCCTCGACTGGTCGCCCTTCGCCGGTGCTCTCTTCGACCGCTCTCGGCCACGCTTGGTCGCACGACGTCAAGGTCGCGACCTGATGATCCAGCTAGCTGTCGAGATCCCTTACTGGGGACAGTCGCTGTTGCGCGTGCTCGGTGGGCTCGTTGCCGTGCTGTTGCCTGCCGGCACGATCGTGTATGTCTTCTTGTTCAAGATGATGTCGTTCATGCAGAGCCGGCTCGGCCCGATGGAGGCCGGACCGTACGGCTCGATGCAGCTGCTCGCCGAGGTCAGCAAGTGGCTCCAGAAAGAAGACATCATCCCCGAGAACGCCGATGCGAAGATCTTCAAGATCGCACCGATCATCGTGCTGGCGTCGACGTTCCTGCTGGTCGTGGTGGTGCCGTTCGGCCCGGACGCCTGGATGACGGACTTCCAGGCGGGAGTGTTCTACGCGTTGGCGATCGGTTCGGTGTCGGTGATCGGCATCCTGATCGCCGGCTACTCGAGCGCCAACAAGTACTCGTACCTGGGTGGCCTACGTGCCGCCGGTCAGCTGATCGCCTACGAGTTGCCGATGGTGTTGGCGGTCGTCGGCGTCGTGATCCAGGCCGGCTCGATGAATCTGCAGCAGATCGTGGTCGCCCAGAACACGCAGGAGATCTTCGGGCTCGACTGGATCGGGTTGCCGTTCGTCTTGACTCAGCCGATCGGTTTCCTGATCTTCATGATCGCCGTGCAGGCCGAACTCACGCAGGCCCCGTTCGACATGCC
Source organism: uncultured Acidimicrobiaceae bacterium (assembly GCA_963699815.1). GTDB lineage: Bacteria > Actinomycetota > Acidimicrobiia > Acidimicrobiales > Ilumatobacteraceae > Ilumatobacter. Next base: position 17,168 of record CAVOVK010000023.1, read on the forward strand.
GATCGCCGAGTCCGAACTCGTTTCGGGCTACATGACCGAGTACTCCGGCTTCCGCTTCCTGATCTTCTTCATCGGCGAGTTCGCCACGGCCGGGGTGTTCGCGTTCATCGCCTCGATCCTGTTCCTCGGTGGTTGGGGCGTTCCGTTCAGCTGGTTCGGCTGGGACACGATCGATTCGATCGACAACTGGATGAACGTCGTCGGCCCGCTGATCATGTTGACGAAGATGATGGCGCTCGTCGGGATCATCATGTGGGTGCGCTTCAGCTATCCCCGTTTCCGTGAAGACCAGCTCCAGCGCTTCGCCTGGAAGGTCCTGATACCCGTCTCGCTCGCGAACATCGCGATCACGGCGATCCTGAAGGTGGCGGTGTAACGATGCCTACCAAGCCAAAGGTTCCTGGCCTGCTCAAAGGGCTCGGCGTCACGATGGGCACCATGTTCCGCACCGCCAAGGATGGTGCCAACACGGTGCAGTACCCGCACGAGAAGGAGACGCCTCCGATCCGTGCACGCGGCGTGATTGCGCTGCGCGAGGACAACTGCACGGCGTGCATGCTGTGCGCCCGCTCGTGTCCCGACTGGTGCATCTACATCGAGGGCCACAAGCAACTCGCACCGCCTCGACGCGCCGGCGGCAAGCCGCGCCAGGTCAACCATCTCGACCGCTTCGACATCGACTACGCCCTGTGCATGTACTGCGGTATCTGCGTCGAGGTGTGCCCGTTCGACGCGTTGTTCTGGAGCCCCGAGTACGAGTACTCCGAGCCCCGCATCGCCGACTTGCTGCATGACAAGGCCAAGCTCGGCGAGTGGATGGAAACCGTGCCTGAGGCACCCGAACTCGAAGCGGGGGCGCAGAAGAAGTGAACGCCCTGCTCCTCGCCACCGACGTCAACGTCGCTCAGAACGTCGGCTTCTACATCATCGCCGCGATCATGCTGTTCGCCGCATTGTCCGTCGTGAGCACGAAGAACGTCGTCCATGCCGCGCTGTGGCTGGTCGTGGTACTGGGCGGCGTCGCCGCCCAGTACATCCTCGCCGCCGCCGAGTTCGTGGCCGTCTCCCAGGTGATGGTCTACATCGGCGCCGTGATGGTGCTGTTCCTGTTCGGCATCATGCTGACTCGGGCGTCGATCGGCGCCGACAGCGATGTGAACAACAAGGGATGGGCGATCGGCATCCCGGTCGGACTGGTGTTCTTCGGCGTGCTCGCGTACGTGGTGATCGACAACTACGAGGGCGAGGTCGTTGCCGAACCCTCCGCTGCACAGATCTCCTCGGCGACGCAGGCGATCTCCGACGGGTACCTCGGTGACTATCTGATCCCGTTGATCGCTCTGTCCTTCGTCCTGCTCGCGGCTGCCGTGGGCGCGATCGTGCTGGCTCGGAAGGATTGAGGAGGCCCGACCGATGTACGCCGTCAATTTCCTCCTCCTGAGCGCCGCATTGTTCTCGATCGGCGTGTTCGGTGTGATCGCGCGTCGCAACGCCGTCATGGTGCTGATGTCGATCGAGCTCATCCTCAACTCGGTCAACTTGAACCTGATCGCGTTCGCTCTCATCAACAATGACATCGATGGGCACATCTTCGCCCTGTTCGTGATTGCCATCGCGGCGGCTGAGGTCGGCGTCGGCCTGGCGATGGTGCTGATGATCTATCGCAATCGGCGTTCGATCGCCCTCGATGAACTGTCGGAGATGCACGGCTGATGTTGCTCGCAGCAGAAGAAACCGCAGCAGCTGCAGGCTGGTTCCTCGAGAACGCCTGGTTGATCCCGGTGATCCCGTTCGTCGCCTTCTTCATCATCTTGCTGTTCGGCAAGAAGATGCCGAGGGGTGGCAGCGAGGTCGGCATCGCCAGCATGGTCGCCGCCCTGGTGATCGCCGCCGGTACCGCGTTCCAGTGGATCGATCGAGTCGATGCCGGTCACGGCGAAGAGATCGAGCCGGTCATCAAGCAGTGGACCTGGTGGCAGAGCGGTGGCATGGAGTTCGGCATCGGCGAACACATCGACGGGCTCGCCGTGATGGCGCTGCTGCTCGTCGCGTTCATCTCGACGTTGGTGCAGATCTACTCGACCGAGTACGTCAAGGGTGATCGCCGTTACACCCACTTCTTCGCGAGCATCACGCTCTTCTCGGCCGGGATGCTGATCATGGTGCTGGCCCCGAACATGGTCCAGCTGATTCTCGGCTGGGAGATCATGGGGCTCACCTCGTTCCTCCTGATCGGCCACTGGTGGGAAGAGCGAGCCAACAGCGAGGCCGCCCTGAAGGCGTTCTGGACGGTTCGCGTCGGCGACGTCGGCTTGCTGGTCGGCACGGCGGTACTGCTCGGCATCTTCGGCACGCTCGATATCAAAGGCATCAACGAGGCGGCGGCCGCCGGCGAGTTCGCCAGTCAGAACACCCTGATGTGGGCAGCGGTCGCACTGTTCATCGCCTGCATCGGCAAGTCGGGTCAGTTCCCGCTCCACACCTGGTTGCCCGACGCGATGGCGGGTCCGACGCCGGTCAGCTCGCTGTTGCACAGCTCGACCATGGTCGTCGCCGGGGTGTTCCTGGTCGCCCGGATCTACCCGGTGTTCCACGTCGGGCTCGAGATCAATGCGGTGGGCCAGACGTTCAATCTGATCGCTGTGATCGGCGGCATCACCGTCATCGTGGCGGCCGCACTGGCGTTCGTGCAGGACGACATCAAGAAGGTGTTGGCCTACTCCACCGTCTCGCAGCTCGGCTACATGATGATGGGTCTCGGTGTGGGCGCCTGGACCGCTTCGGTGTTCCACATCTTCACCCATGCGTTCTTCAAGTGCTGCCTGTTCCTGGTCGCCGGTTCGATCAGCTACACGGCCAGCCATCACAGCTTCGACATGAAGAAGGACATGGGCGGGATCTGGAAGAAGATGCCGATCTCGTTCGGGGCGTGGATGGTCAGCACGGCGGCTCTGTGCGGCATCCCCTTCTTCAGCGGCTTCTTCTCGAAGGACGAGATCATCGATTCGGCCAAGCACGCCGACTACACGATCTTCTACATCGTCGGCATCGTCGGTGCCTTCATGACCACCGCCTACATGACGCGGGCGACCTACCTCACGTTCTTCGGCGCACCGCGCGGCGGCGCTGCCCACTTCATGGGTGTCGAGCACGACGACGATCACGCCCACGACGCTCACGCCGATGATGCCGACGCTCACGGGCACGACGCTCACGGGCACGACGCTCACGGGCACGACGCTCACGAGGTCGTCCCTGGCCGACCGTTCCCGTTCGCCCCCTTCGACTCGCCGTGGAAGATCACGGCTCCGCTCGTGATCCTCGGCACGTTGGCGATCTTCTCCGGTTATCTCAACGCTCCGGCACTGGGTATCCACTGGTTCGAGCACCAGACCGAGTCATCGATCGGGCTGCCGATTGCCGAGCACGAGGCCGAGGGCGATGCCGGACACAGCGAGACGGCCGCGGAAGGCGAGACGGCCGCGGAAGCGGAGGGTGCCGGCGAGGAAGCTGCCGCAGCCGAGGGTGAGGGCGACGCAACCGGGGGTGAGGCGGGTCACGCCGAGGTCGATCCGATCTACACGGTGCCAGAACCGCCGAAGTTCAAGTGGAGCGCGGCTGCTCCCGGTCTGTTGCTGGTTCTGGCCGGGTTCCTGGTCAGCCTGTTCCTCAGCTTGGCCGTGTTCGGCAAGCGCAAGAATGCCCTGTCGCCGCTGGTCGGGCTGACCGAACGGAACAAGCTCGCTGGTGCCGGCCACCGTTTCCTGGTCAAGAAGCTGTACCTCGACGACCTGTACGAGAACGTGATCTTCTACGCCTTCGCTCATCCGATCGCCAAGGCGGCCTACTGGTTCAACCAGAACGTCATCGACGGCGTGGTCGATGGGGCCGGGCGCTCCACCAAGCGCACCGGTGACTGGGTCTACCGCAACATCGACCAACGTGTTGTCGACGGCGCGGTCAACGCATCGGGCATGGTCGCCAGCGAGACCGGCCACGCCCTCCAACCTGTCCAATCCGGCAAGGTCAACCAGTACGGCGCGCTGCTTTTCGGCGCGGCCGCGGTTGGCGCGATCGTGCTCATCCTGCTCAACGTCTGAGGCTCAATTTCATGGATTACAGCAACAACGCTCTGCTCACGATCGGCACGTTCCTCCCCTTGGTGGGCGTGCTGATCATGATGTTCATCCCCGGCTCCGAGGAGCGTTCGCACAAGCTGATCGCGATCGTCACGTCAGGTGTCACGCTGGCGGTCGGCGTCTACACGCTCATCCAGTTCGACTACGGCAACTCGGCAACGCTCCAGTTCGCGGTGAACGAGGAATGGATCAGCGTCATCAAGTCGAACTACATCATCGGCCTCGACGGCATCAGCCTGCCGCTGTACGTGCTGTCGATGGCGGTCACCTTCCTGGTGGCGATCTACACCTGGAACAACGTGCCCGACGCCGGCAACCCGAAGGCGTTCCTGATGCTGATGCTCGTGTTGCAGGTCGGCATGGCCGGCTCGTTCATCGCCCAGGACCTGATCTTGTTCTTCGTGTTCTTCGAGCTCGTGCTGCTGCCGATGTACTTCATGATCGGTGTGTGGGGCGGTGAGGATCGCCAGTACGCCTCGCTGAAGTTCTTCCTGTACACGATGTTCGGATCGGCGCTGATGCTGGTGGCCTTCTTGGCCCTGTTCTTCCAGGCCGGCAGCCAGGCGGTCGCCGCCGGTGTCGCCGAGCCGTACAGCTTCGCGTTCGAGCACTTGATGACCTACGGCGCACTCGTCGGACACGATGTGCAGGTATGGATCTTCGCCGGCATGTTCATCGGCTTTGCCGTCAAGGTGCCGATGTTCCCGTTCCACACATGGCTGCCCGATGCCCACACGCAGGCGCCGACTCAAGGCTCCGTCATCCTGGCTGCCATCCTCCTGAAGCTGGGTACGTACGGCTTCGTTCGGATCGCCATACCCATGCTGCCTCAGGGCGCCTGGGAGTGGGCGCCGGTGATCGGCATCCTCGCCGTGATCGGCATCATCTACGGCGCCCTCGGCTGCCTCGCGCAGACCGACATGAAGCGGCTGATCGCGTTCTCGTCGGTGGCCCACATGGGCTTCGTGATGCTCGGCATCTCGACACTCACCACGTTCGGCATCAACGCCGCCCTGTTCGGCATGGTCGCCCATGGCCTGATCACCGGCATGTTGTTCTTCGTCGCCGGCTCGGTCAAACACCGTTACCACACGCTCGAGATCAAGCGCCTGTCCGGCATGCTGATCCAGATGCCCAAGATGGGCTGGATCCTCGGATTCGCCGCGATGGCTTCGCTCGGCTTGCCCGGCCTGGCCGGTTTCTGGGGTGAGTTCCCGGCGATCCTGTCGGCGTACAGCCCCGGCTTCGGCCTGAACGAAACGCTGTTCCGCACGCTGATGGTGATCGCTGCGATCGGCACGGTGCTCGCCGCCGGGTATCTGTTGTGGCTGTATCAGCGCACGGCGATGGGCGAACCGAGCCCCGAGTTCGCATCGCATGGCGAGCCCGTCCATTCGCTCAGTGCAGCCGCCAATCATGATCACGACGCGGAGCACCACGATGAGATCCACGATGTCACCGTGATCGAGTGGATCGCATGGACACCGTTCCTCGTGGCGATCGTGGTGTTCGGCATCTACCCGCAGCTGATGTTCAAGGTCATGGACCCGGCCGTCATCCAGCTGGTCGAGCGTGTGGGGAACGGCATTCCGTGATCGTCGCGCTCCTCGCCCAGGGGTCCGACTGGATCCGGCCGCATGCCGATTGGCACGCGCTCGCGCCCGAGATCGTTCTCGTCGTCGGCATCAACCTGGTGCTGTTGATCGATCTCTGGCTGGACGAGACCAAGAAGTGGATGATGGCATCGCTCACGAGCTTCGTCATGCTCGGTGCGTTCATCCCGGTGATCACGTTGGCCGTGGTCGGCGACGGCGTGGCGGGCGAAGGCGTGCGCTCGATGTTCTTCGATCGATACGTTGTCGATGAGTACGCCTTGATCCTCAAGGCACTGTTCTTGTTGATCGGGTACGTCATCGTCCTGATGAGCCAGAACGAACTCGAAGAGGGCGGCTACTACCAGGGTGAGTTCTACTTGATGTTGCTCGTCAGCGTGCTCGGCATGGTGATGATGGCATCCAGCCGCGATCTCGTGTCGGTGTTCGTGGCGCTCGAGTTGCTGTCGATCCCGGCCTACATGATGGCCGCGTGGCGCAAGCGCGACGCCAGGTCGAACGAGGCCGGAGTCAAGTACTACCTGCTCGGCGTGTTCGCCTCGGGCGTGCTGTTGTACGGCATGAGCTATCTGTACGGGACCACCGGCACGACGAAACTGACCGAGATCGGCGCAGCACTGGCAGCAGCCGATGCCGGTCCGGGCCTGATCGCCATGCAGGTGGTCGCCGTGGTGTTCGTCATTGTCGGGTTCGGGTTCAAGGTGTCGGCGGTGCCGTTCCACACCTGGGCACCCGATACGTACGAAGGTGCACCGCTGCCCGTGACGGCGTTCTTGTCGGTGGCCTCGAAAGCAGCCGGGTTCGTCGGCCTCGTGTCGATGTTGTACGTCGCCATGTACGGAGCCGACGGCGTGTACCAGCCGTTCATCTGGATCCTCGCCGCGCTCACGATGACGGTCGGCAACGTGCTCGCACTGCGCCAGACCAACATCGTGCGCATGCTGGCCTACTCGTCGGTCAGCCAGGGTGGCTTCATCTTGATGCCGCTCGCCGTGTTGGCGACAGGAGACGCTGCCGAATCGGCGTTGAAGGCTGTCGTCATCTATCTCCTGATCTACGCGCTGTCGAACCTGGGTGCCTTCGCCGTGATCACGGCCGTGAGCCGGAAGACTCGCAGCGGTGAGATCTCCTCATTCGGTGGGCTGATGAGCTACTCGCCGATGTTGGGCATGATGATGACACTGTTCCTCGCATCCCTGGCCGGTATCCCTCCGTTCGGTATCTGGATCGCCAAGTTGCAGGCGTTCAAGACCATGCTCGACGCCGGCGGTGCAGCGGCCTACACGCTGGCCGTGATCGCTGCCGTCAACACCGTGATCGCGGCGGCGTACTACATGAAGGTCCTGCGCGAGATGTGGATGAAGCCGGTGCCCGACGGAGACGTCACGCCGATCGATCCACCATCACCGATCTGGGCGGCACTCGCGATCTGCGCCGGCGGAACCCTGGTGCTCGGCATCCTGCCCGACCTGGTACTGCGTTTCGCCGATCTGCAGGACCTCACCGGCGCCCTCGGACGCTGACCCCCGTTCGGTTCATCATGTTGCAGCACCGGGTCTGCGGTCCGGTGTGCAGAACGGGGTGAGGGTGGCAGTTCCATTTCTCTGAGTTCATGACGAGGGCCCTGTACGGGCCGACCGGTTTCTACACGGCGGGCGGGCGCGCCGGCCGACGGGGTGACTTCATCACGTCACCGGAGGTCGGCCCGCTGTTCGGTGCGGTGGTGGCTCGATTCCTCGACCGCGAGTGGCGACGGCTCGGTCACCCCGAGCCGTTCACCGTGGTCGACGCCGGGGCCGGACCCGGGACGTTGGCCCGGACAGTGCTGGCAGCGGTGCCGGAATGCTCGCCGGCGCTGCGATACGTCGCGGTCGACGTGTCGGACGCACAGCGTGCCCAGCACCCCGGCGGCATCGAGTCGAGAGCGACTCTTCCCGAGGGCCTCTTCGATGGAGTGATCATCGCCAACGAGCTGCTGGACAACCTGCCGTTTCGGTTGGCGGTCCACGACGACGGTTGGCGCGAGGCGTACGTGGTCGAACTGCCGGATGGCCGCTCGGTCGAGCAGTTGAGCGCTCGCTTCGATCCACTTCCCTCGGCGCTGCCCACGGTTGCCGCGCTCGGCGCCCGGGCTCCGATTCAAGACGCAGCCCACGATTGGGTTGACGATGCGCGCTCCCGACTTCGCAACGGGACGGTGATCGCCATCGACTATGCGTCGGCGACGACGGCCGGGTTGGCGATGCGCCAGTGGCGCGAGTGGCTGCGCACCTATCGCGGGCACGAGCGGGGCGAGCACTACCTGGCGAATCCCGGCAGCCAGGACATCACGACGGAGGTGGCGATCGACCAGCTCCCCGAACCCGACGCCATTCGCAGTCAGGCTCAATGGCTACGGCTGCACGGTATCGATCAGCTCGTGGAGGAAGGCAAGCGCTACTGGGAGACGCACGCAGTGAATCCAGATCTCACGGCGATGAAGATGCGCAGCCGAGTCAGCGAGGCCGAGGCCTTGCTCGACCCGACTGGACTCGGCGGCTTCATGGTGCTCGAGTGGAGCGCGTGATCACCGTCGCTCGAACCATCGCACGCCGCTGTGGGCGAGCCCGAGCGCTGCTGATCCGACGGCCGGCGAACCCTCGGAATGCTGCCGCCAGTGCATCGAGACAGGTGATCGATGGGCCCGGTGTGAACCGGTCCATCCGGTACGTCGCCTCCGGCTGTCCTGACCTCCGGTGGCAACGAGTTCCCCCAGACCGGACGTGCTCGATGTCGTCGACCCATGGTGCCGGTCCACCTTCGCGATGACGATCACGGCGATCACGGCGATCACGACGAGGCCCACCACGGGTGGTCACAACCGGATTGATCTACCATGACGCGCATGAGCGACGAGCAGCACGACACGATCGACGCGTTGATGGCGGAGAACCGCAAGTTCCCGCCGTCCGAGGCATTCCGGGCGGAAGCACTCGTCCGAGACACGTCGCTGTACGACGAGGCGGCCATCGACGACGAGGGATTCTGGGCTCGTCAGGCGGCCGAGTTGGTGCGCTGGACGAAGCCGTGGGACACGATCCTCGACTGGCAGCTGCCGTACGCCAAGTGGTTCATCGGTGGTGAGTTGAACGTCTCCGACAATTGCCTCGACCGACATGTCGAGGCCGGCAACGGCGACAAGGTCGCCATCCACTGGGAGGGCGAGCCCGGCGACACCCGCACGATCACCTACTCCGACCTGCTCGCCGAGGTGTCACAGTTCGCCAACGTGCTCAAGGGGCTCGGCGTCCAGAAGGGCGACCGTATCAACATCTACATGCCCATGATCCCCGAGGCAGCCGTGGCAATGCTCGCCTGCGCCCGGATCGGGGCGCCACACAGCGTGGTATTCGGAGGGTTCTCCGCGCAATCACTGGCGGATCGCATCGACGATGCCGCTGCCAAGGTGCTGATCACCGCAGACGGCGGCTACCGGCGCGGCGAGGTGTTCCCGCTGAAACCGGCCGCGGACGAGGCCGTCGCCAACACATCGACGATCGAGCATGTCGTGGTGGTCAAGCGAGGCGGAAACGACGTCACCATGGTCGGCGGCCGCGACCATTGGTACCACGAGTTGATGGACGGCGCGTCGAGCGATTGCCCGGCCGAGCCGATGGACTCGGAAGATCTGCTGTTCCTGCTGTACACGAGTGGCACCACTGGCAAGCCGAAGGGCATCATGCACACGATGGGTGGCTACCTCACCCATGTCACATACACCCACAAGTACGTCTTCGACCTCGATCCCGAGATCGACGTGTTCTGGTGTACCGCCGACGTCGGGTGGATCACCGGCCACAGCTACATCGTGTATGGCCCGCTGTCGAACGGCTGTACGCAGGTGATGTACGAGGGGGTCCCCAACTATCCGGCCAATGACCGCTTCTGGGAGATCGTCGAGAAGTACCAGGTCACGAAGTTCTACACGGCTCCCACAGCGATCCGGACCTTCATGAAGTGGGGCGCCGACGAGCCCGCCAAGCACGATCTGTCGTCGCTCAAGCTGCTCGGAACCGTCGGCGAGCCGATCAACCCCGAGGCCTGGATGTGGTATCACGAGCACATCGGCAGCGAACGTTGCCCGATCGTCGACACCTGGTGGCAGACCGAGACCGGTGGCATCATGATCAGCCCGCTGCCTGGCGCCACCACCACCAAGCCCGGATCGGCGACGTTTCCACTTCCCGGGGTGTCCGCAGAGCTGGTCGACGACGACGCAAACGTCGTCGCCAACGGCGGTGGCTACCTCACGTTGACTCGTCCCTGGCCGGGTATGCTGCGCGGCATCTGGGGCGACCCGCAGCGCTACGAGGACACGTATTGGGCGCGGTTCGAGGGGCGCTACTTCGCAGGCGATGGCGCGAAGCTCGACGACGAAGGGTACCTGTGGCTCCTCGGTCGGGTCGATGACGTGATGAACGTGTCGGGCCACCGCATCTCGACGACCGAGGTGGAATCGGCACTGGTGTCACATCCGGCCGTCGCCGAGGCGGCTGTCGTCGGCGCAACCGATGCCACGACGGGGCAGGCCGTTTTCGCCTATGTGATCCTGCGCGGTGGAGCGAACGTGACGGTCGCCGACCTGCGCAATCACGTCGCCAACGAGATCGGAGCGATCGCCAAGCCGAAAGCGATCTTCATCACGCCTGATCTCCCCAAGACTCGATCGGGCAAGATCATGCGCCGGTTGCTTCGCGATGTGGCGGAAGGCAGGAACCTGGGCGACACCACGACGCTCGCCGATGCCACGGTCGTCGACGAGTTGCAGCGCAGAGCAGCAGACGGTGGCGGTGAAGGGTGAAATCGTGACGATTCGTGGCAATAATCCGATCGGCGTCACTGTCTGTGGATCCTCAAGATGAGTGACGGTGATGCCGATATCCCTCCCGTGGAAGATGCACTCGGCGCGGGTTCGCGTTGGAACTGGAACTCCGTGACCGATGCCGGCGGATCACCGCTGGCCGAGGAGAGCGCGGCCCGCAAACCATCTTCCTTCCAGTTCGACCTCGGAAGTGCGCTGGCGCGTCTCGGTGACCCCGAGCCTGCCGAGACGGTCCCGGAACCTGGGTCATCGAGCGGTCCACCGCCGCCGGCGCCCCCGATGCCGGTCGACCACCCCGTGCCGCCTCCTGAAGCTCGCGACGAACTGCAGTCGCTCCCCAGACGTGATTCGTCGGCTGCCGCGCCCTTCGCTCAGCCCCAGTTCGATGCCAGACCGATCACCGAACCTGCGCCGATGGCACCGGTGGTCGAGCAGCCGCTCCCACGCCGATCGGTCGGTTCGTCTTCCGCCGCCGCCCGCCAGCCCCAGGCGCGGCCACTCGAGAAGTCGCAGCCATTGCCGAGCCAGATCACGCTGTCTGTTGAGCCGCCGGTCGTGCAGCCGCCGGTCGACCAGCCGCCGATGGTGCAGGGTCATGGCGGAGCGCCTGCCGAGCCGATCCGTGAACAGTCCCAGCCGTCACCGAGTCACCAGGCGCCGCCCCCGGCATCGGTGTTCGAAGCGGTCACGTCCGCGCCGGTCCTTCCACCAGCCGGCGCCGTGGCAGCGCGAAGCGGCGCTGGGACAGATTCCATGCTTCCCTCGTCGGCCCAGGCCCCGGTGCTCCCTGCTGCCACCGGCGCGCTGCCGACCCTTCCTTCCGTCAATCCGGTGGCCGCCGCTCCCGTCGCGGCGCCGATCACCTCGGCATCCGCCTCGACCGACCTCACGGCTCTTCGCTCGGCTCAGCTCCGCGCGAGCCGCCAACAACGTCAGGGCAAGCTGTTCGGCCGGTCCTTGCTCGCCTTTTTCGTCGTCGGTGGTTTGATCGCCGGGGCGCTCGTCTTCGGACGCTCCTACCTGTTCACGACCGATTGGGACGCGGCTCTCACCCCGATCGTGGACGAGGTCCAGGTGTCGACCGGCCTCGAGTTCAACGAGACGGTCCCACTCGTCGTGCAGCCCGATGACCAGTATTCGGCATCGCTGCTCGACGCGACCGTCGGCGACCAGTGGGTCGACCAGGTGCCGGCGTGGCGCGCGCTCGGTCTCGCGAATGGAGACGTCCCTCCGACCCAGGTTGCGACCGATCTGGCGCTCCGGCAACCGGCGTACTTCGACCCGGTGTCCAGCACCATCTACCAAGCCGAGGGCGCCGACGAGGATCGAGTTCGTGCCGCGCTCGAGTGGGCGCTTCTTGCCGCACTCCGGCACCAGTTGGCCACCGACACCGAAGACACCGTCGTCGAGTCCCAAGCCGTCGGTGTGACCGGTGTGTCATCTCCGCAATCCATCGCACGTCGTGCAGTCGACTCGTATCTGATCGAGCAGGCCGCGGCGCCTGCGACCCAGGCAGATCGGCTGGCCGCGCCCACGGGCGATGTCCCGATTCCGATCGCGTACGAGATCGTCGCCATAGACCGCCTCGGTGGCTCGATCCTCGGCGCGGCGGGTGCGGATCCGAATACGGTCCAACTCGACGACACGGCTCCCGATGGAATCTATGGGGTGCTCGATGACGGTCCGGTGCAGGCTGCCGCGGCCACTCCGCTGCCCGAGGATCGGCCGCTCGCAGATCCGATGGCGATGGGGATCGACGATTGGTCGCTCGTCTGGGGGAGCCGGCTGCCCGGTGCGACCGTCGAACGCCTCGCCGCCGTGGTCACATCCGACTCGTATCAGCCGATCACGCGTGGGGGCCCCACCTGTTTCCTCGCCGTCTTCGAGACCGCCTCCGAGGCAAACGGTACGACGGTGTTCAACGCGATGCAGCTCTGGGCACAGGGTGGCTCGATCGAATCCAGCGCCGTTGCCACACAACTCGGTCCGCGGCGGATCCAGCTCGAATCCTGCGACCCTGGTCCGACCGCCGTGATCGCTCCGGATGCTGCAACCGTGGATCGTCTGATCGACGTCCAGATCGATCGCCTCGCCGGCTGACCTGATCGATATCCGGGTCGATCGGCCCACCGGATCGGCCCGACCGGGGCAGCGGTCCCGTCTCGTCAGTCGCGGAAGTTGTTGAACTGGAGCGGGATGCCCAGCTCGCTCGCCTTGAGCAGCTGCATCACGGCCTGCAGGTCGTCGCGCTTCTTGCTCGACACCCGTACCGACTCGCCCTGGGTCTGACTCTGGACGCCCTTCGGGCCATCGGATTTGATGAGCTTGTTGATCTCGCGCGCCTTGTCGGATGAGATACCGACCTTGATCGTCACGATCTGGCGCACGGTGTTCTGGGTTGCCTCCTGCACGTCGCCGTACTCGACGCCGCGCAACGAGACCCCGCGCTTGACCAGTTTCTCCTCGAGCACCGTTCGGAGAGCGTTGAGGCGGTCCTCACTGACGGTCGCCAGGGTGATCATCAAATCGGCCTGTTCGATCGTGGAGTTCGTGTTCTTGAAGTCAAAGCGGTTGGCGATCTCGCGCTGGGCTTGATCGACCGCGTTGCGAACTTCCTGGCGATCAACTTCTGAGACGACATCGAAACTCGGCATGTGGCCAGGCTAACGGCTGTCGCATTGCCAGTCCTGGCCGCTACGATTCCGGGTCGGCTCGGCAGCACTGCCGGGTCGACCAAAAGGGTCGGTGCCCGAGTGGCCAAAGGGAACGGGCTGTAAACCCGTCGGCATCGCCTTCGAAGGTTCGAATCCTTCCCGGCCCACCAAACCAATGGAGTACGCCGGACAACCCGACCGGCCGAGCTTCCGCAACGCCGCCCGAAGGGCGGCGTTGCCGTTCTCAGGCGGCGTTCCGCCGACGCAGGGGCGATCGTCCGGCGACCGCTGGAGATCAGAGCATCCGTTGCATCACGGCGACGTCGAGCCACCGGTGGAACTTGCGGCCGACCTCGCGCTCGATGCCCACGAGCTCGAAGCCGCACGCGGCGTGCAGAGCCCTCGAAGCGGTACTCGATGCTTCGATCCGAGCGATGATCGTGTGGAATCCAGATTCCCTGGCGACGTCGATGAGGTGTCGCAGCAGCGTCTTGCCGATGCCGAGGCCGCCGAAGTCGCGATGCACGTAGATCGAATCCTCGACGGTGGTGCGATATGCGGCGCGTTCCTTGTAGGGCGACAGCGACGCAAAGCCGACCACCTGTCTGCTCCGGGGATCGACGCCGACGATCGCCGCGAACGCACCCGATCGATCAGCCAGCCATTCCTGCTGGGCCTCCAGGGTCCGTGGAACCAGATCGAAGGTGGCCGTGGTCTGGGTGACCTCGCGGTTGTAGATCTCGGAGATCGCAGCAGCGTCCGACACCTTGGCTGGCCGTACCACCACCACCGTCTCGTCACCGGTCTGTTCGTGGCTCATCTGCGTCAGCGTAGTGAGCCGATCGTGCCGCTGAGCAGGCTGTTCACGCCGGCGTGGAGGAACCAAATCGGTCTGCTCATCGCGGTGTGATCCTCGCCTCGGCCGCTACACTGGCACGTCGGTTCGCGGCTCTGCCGCGCACCGAAACCTAGCAAGAGCGCCCTCTTAGCTCAGTCGGCAGAGCACAGCCATGGTAAGGCTGGTGTCGTGGGTTCGATTCCCACAGAGGGCTCGACCAACCGGTCGGGGCAACCCCGCCCGGGGGCCAAGGCCAGGGCGCCGTAGCTCAGTTGGTCAGAGCATCCGGCTCATAATCGGAAGGTCATCGGTTCGATCCCGATCGGCGCTACAAGAGGGCGAGCGACAGCGAGTCCGACGAAACGGTCACAGGGCGAGCGACAGCGAGTCCGACGAAACGGTCACAGGGCGAGCGACAGCGAGTCCGACGAAACGGTCACAGGGCGAGCGACAGCGAGTCCGTCAGAAGTTATCCAAACAACCCGTAGACAAAGGGACAGTGCAATGAGCAAGGCGAAGTTCGAGCGTACGAAGCCGCATGTGAATATTGGGACGATGGGTCATATTGACCATGGGAAGACGACGTTGACGGCTGCGATTTCGCGGACGTTGGCGGATCGTGGGTTGGCTGAGTTTTCGGCTTTTGACACGATTGATAAGGCGCCGGAGGAGAAGGCGCGTGGTATTACGATTTCGATTGCTCATATTGAGTATGAGACGGAGAATCGTCATTATGCGCATGTTGATATGCCGGGTCATGCTGATTACATCAAGAACATGATTACGGGTGCTGCGCAGGTTGATGGCGCGATTTTGGTGGTTGCGGCGACGGATGGTCCGATGCCGCAGACGCGTGAGCATGTGTTGTTGGCTCGTCAGGTGGGTGTTCCGTCGATCGTGGTGGCGTTGAACAAGGCTGACATGGTTGATGATGCGGAGTTGTTGGAGTTGGTGGAGCTCGAGATTCGTGAGTTGTTGAGTGAGTATGAGTTCGATGGTGACAACTGTCCGGTGGTTGCGGTGAGTGCGTTGAAGGCGTTGGAGGGTGATGCGGATGCGCAGGCGCAGGTGATGGAGTTGATGGCGGCGTGTGATTCGTATATTCCTGAGCCGGTGCGTGAGTTGGATAAGCCGTTCTTGATGCCGATCGAGGATGTGTTCACGATTACTGGTCGTGGCACGGTGGTGACGGGCAAGGTGGAGCAAGGGGTGGTCCACACGGGTGATGAGATTGAGATTGTCGGTTTGCGTGATACGCAAAAGACGACGTGTACGGGTGTGGAGATGTTCCGGAAGTTGCTCGATGAGGGTCGTGCTGGTGACAACATTGGTGCGTTGTTGCGTGGGACGGGTAAGGAAGATGTTGAGCGTGGTCAGGTGTTGTGTAAGCCGGGGAGTATCACGCCGCACACGAATTTTGTTGGTCAGGTGTATGTGTTGACGAAGGAGGAGGGTGGCCGTCATAAGCCGTTCTTCAACAATTATCGTCCGCAGTTCTTTTTCCGTACGACTGATGTGACGGGCACGATCGAGTTGCCGTCGGGTACGGAGATGGTGATGCCTGGTGACAATGTGGAGATGACGGTCGAGTTGGGGAAGCCGATCGCGATGGATGAGGGGTTGCGGTTCGCGATCCGTGAGGGTGGTCGTACCGTGGGTGCCGGCCGCGTCGTCAACATCATCAAGTGACCGACTGACCGGAGACGAAATCGTTTCGATCATCGAGGATGCCCGAGCCGGCACGCTGGCTCGGGCGTACTCGATGACCGGAGCACCACTCTGGGGCCCACGTGGGCTTCAGGAACAGACATGGGTCGGCGCCCTGCCGGCCCCAACGAACGAAGTGAGCGAATCAGATGGCCAAGAGTGACAAGCGGGTGAAGATCACCCTCGAGTGCACCGAGTGCAAACGGCGCAACTACATCACGATGAAGTCGAAGGTGAACGATCGTGAGCGTCTCGAGATGAGCAAGTACTGCAGCAACGACCGCAAGCACACGGTCCACAAGGAGACCCGCTGATCCGAGTCGTAGGGGTGCCCCTACCGGACTCGCTGGTACGCTGGCGATTCCATCCGAGGGCAGTAGCTCAGTTGGTAGAGCATCGGTCTCCAAAACCGACGGTCGGGGGTTCGAGTCCCTCCTGCCCTGCCCAGACGATCCGTGAGAGATAAATCCCATGTCAATGGATGACCTGAATCGCGAACAGAAGCGCTTGTTGAAGCGCCAGGGGGCCCTCGACGAGAAGGGCGCACCCACGCGCGCCCCGCGCCCACAGGTGCAACGCGATCGGGTAGGTCCTGCGCAGTATCTCCGCGAAGTGCGCGACGAGATGCGCAAGGTCGCGTGGCCCGGCCGTCCAGAGGTCGTTCGCTACTCGATCATCGTCACCGCAACCGTCATCGTCTACACGGCGTACGTCGGGGGCCTCGATATCGGTCTCCAGTACGTTGCAGATTGGTTCTACGCATGAGCGAACAAGACACCGAGTCGGTCGAGGCCGCCATCCCCTCGGTTGCTGACCTGTTGCCCGTGGGCGACATCGACGTGACCGAGACCGATGACCTCGTCGAGGCCGACCTACCGGACGCAGCTGGCGTCGAAGACGAAGACCTCGTGCTGCCGGTTGGCGACGCGACCGTCTCACAACCAGAGGTCGCCGATCACGACGGTGATGCCGACGTCGACGGTGCCGAGGTCGTCACCGAGGCCGAGGCGATCGCCGAGGAAGAAGAGGTCGACGAGGACGATCCGTGGACACGTCCAGGGTCGTGGTACGTCGTACACACCCAGTCGGGCTACGAGAAGAAGGTCACCGCGAACCTGCATGCCCGAATCCAGTCGATGAACATGGAGGATGCGATCTACGAGGTCGTGATTCCCATGGAGGAAGTCGTCGAGTTCAAGAACGGCAAGAAGCAGACCGTTCAACGCAAGGTGTTCCCCGGCTACTTGCTCGTGCGCTGCAACATGACCGACGAGTCCTGGTACTGCATCCGCAACACCCCGGGTGTCACCGGTTTCGTCGGTCAGAGCGACCGTGGCCAGAAGCCGACGCCGCTGCGCCGCAAGGAAGTGCGGACGTTCCTGTCGGTCAAGGGCGTAGGTGGCGAGGCCGACGCGGCCCGTCCCAAGCCCAAGCTCGACTACGAAGAGGGCGAGAGCGTGCGCGTGAAGGAGGGCCCGTTCGCGGACTTCCTCGGCACGATCGCCGAAATCAACCCCGATCACATGAAGCTGAAGGTGCTCGTCAACATCTTTGGTCGCGAGACCCTGGTGGAGATGGACTTCAGCCAGGTCAGCAAGCTGTGAGATTCCCCACGTCGATCCGACGCATGAGATAGAGAGACCCGAAGATGGCAAAGAAGAAAGTCGCTGCGATCGTCAAGATCCAGATCGAGGCAGGCAAGGCCAGCCCCGCACCCCCCGTGGGTACGGCGCTGGGACCGCACGGCATTGCGATCATGGACTTCGTCAAGCAATACAACGCCCGCACCGAGGCGCAGGCCGGCACCGTGGTGCCGACCGAGATCACGATCTTCGAGGACCGCACCTTCGAGTTCATTCTCAAGACGCCGCCGGCGCCGGTGCTGATTCGCAAGGCCCTCGGTCTCGACAAGGCCGCCAACACGCCTGGTTCGCAGACGGTCGGCACGATCAGCGACGCACAGATCGAGGAGATCGCAAAGGTCAAGATGCCCGACCTCAACGCGAACGACCTCGAGGCCGCCAAGCAGCAGATCCGCGGCACTGCACGCTCGATGGGAATTGCTGTCGGCTGACGCCGACAGACACGATCAATGATCCGGCCCGGGACGACCTCGCCCGGGGGATCTCAAACATGAGGGAGACAGACAATGTCAGGTAAGAAGTATGCAGACGCGCTGAAGAAGTTCGATCGCGATCGGTTCTACAGCCCGATCGAAGCGGTCGGGATCGCCAAGTCCGCGGCCACCGCCAATTTCGAGGAGAACCTCGACGTGGTGTTCCGCCTCGGCGTCGACCCCCGTAAGGCCGACCAGATGGTGCGCGGTACCGTCGCGTTGCCTTCCGGAACGGGTAAGGACGTTCGTGTCGCCGTGTTCGCATCCGGCGAAGCTGCCGAGGCTGCCAGGGCTGCGGGTGCCGATCAGGTCGGCGCCGACGACCTGTTCGCCGAGATGGAGGGCGGCAAGCTGGACTTCGACGTCATCATCGCCACCCCCGACATGATGCCGCTCGTCGGTCGCCTGGGCCGGGTGCTCGGCCCGCGTGGCCTGATGCCCAACCCCAAGACCGGTACCGTCACGACCGACGCCGGCCGGGCCGTCGAGGAGTTCAAGGGCGGCAAGGTCGAGTACCGCACCGACCGTTACGGCAACGTGCACGTACAACTCGGTCGAGTCAGCTTCGATCAGGACAAGCTCGATGCCAACTTCCGGGCCGTGCTCGATGAGATCCAGCGCGCCAAGCCGGCGTCGGCCAAGGGTCGCTACATCAAGAAGATCACGTTGTCGACCACGATGGGCCCCGGCGTACGTGTCGACATCAACCGCTTGAAGCCCGAACAGGACTGAGCCTTCGTGTCGGAGGCCCGGACCGACAACGGTCCGGGCCTCGTCGCGTCCGGGCCGAGTCAGCCGATTTGGCCGGTTTCGACGGCCCGACGGCCCGCCTCGTAACCGCGCTGCGAGATTTCGGTGGCCCGCTTGGTCTCGATCAGGCCGAAGCCGCGCACGTCGGGGCTGATCAGCACATCAGCGAGCTCGTTCGAGTCGTGGCGCCCGAGCTCGGTGAGCCGCATCAGCATTCGGGCGAGCGATGCCCCTGAGTTGCCACGCCTGCGCAACCGCTGCCAACCGTTCACGATCCCTGAGCCGTCGAGCCCTCCGACGTCGATGTCGGTGGGATCGCCGACTTCGACGGCGATCAGCCGTGCGTTCGGATGGCGTCCTCGCGCGATCTCGATCGGCAGGTTCGCCACGAGGCCACCGTCGACGAGGAGGCGTCCGTCGATCGCCAGGGGCGGGAACAGCCCGGGGACCGACCCGCTGGAGCGAATTGCCTGCCACAGGGGGCCCCGATCGTGAACGAACGGCGTGGCGCTGACCAGATCGCACGAGACCGCTGCGAAGTCGACCGGTAGGTCTTCGATGTTCAGGTCGTCGGCGAGTTCTTGGATGCCTGCCGTCATGGTGCGTCCGGTCATGAACGACACGAGCGGCGGATTGAAGTCCCGTCGCCATCGTGCCCGATCGAACCATTCGACCATTTGACGTTGTGCGTCGACGGGGTCGTCGATCCGCGCGAGCAGCCCGCCGACGATGGCGCCGGCGCTCGTTCCGACGAGGGCATCGATCGGGACACCGGCCTCGCGGAGTGCACGCACGACACCGAAGTGGGCGAACCCGCGGGCGCCTCCGCCGCCGAGCACCACCACGGTAGAGCTCCCGGTGATGCGCCGTGCCAGGCGTTCCAGGTCGCCGGGCGACGCCCGGCGGACGTTGTAGTGCGCCTCGATCGATCGTGCCTGCAGCCAACGCGAGGTGCCGGGTAGACCGTCGTGGAGCATCACGAGCTCGAGGGGCACCTCGTCCAACCGTTGTCGACAGGCGGTGTCGGCCTCGATCGGAGTCGGTGTCGGCGGCGTCCGGCTGTCGGTGACGAGCAGAACGCGGTCGGCGTGCCGGAGGCAGAGGCGCGTCCACTCGGTGGGTTCGCGGTCGGCTACGAGCAGCGAGATGTCGATCTCGTTCTCGATGTCGAGCAGCCAGGAAGCGAGGTTCGTATGGCCGATCGCGTCCGAGGCCTGCAGGACGCGGCAGGTGTACTTCACGAACAGCCTGCTCAGCTCGTGTGCCAGATCGACACAATCGTCGGGACCGGCCGGCAACAGCACGATCGTGGCCGGCAGTGCAGGTCGGGTCGGACGGGTCATCGCCGTCCGCAACCGCTGTACGACCACCGAGGCGAACGGTCGCAGCATCTCGGGATGGCGTTGGATGAGGCGGCCGAATGCGGCCGCAGGCAGTTGGAACAAATCCGTATCACGCATCGCGTGAACGGTCGCCGAGCGGTCCTGGTCGGTGATGACGGCCATCTCGCCGACCACTTCACTCTTGCCGATCTCGCCGACGGTGACTTCGTCCCCCTCCTCGTTCTGGACCGTGACGCGCAGTCGGCCGTGCCGGACGACGTACAGGTTCTCCGCCACCTCGCCCTCGCGCATCAAGATTTCGCCGGTTCGGAGGCGCAGGCCGTCGAACGCTCCGATCAGGTCCTGGAGTACGTCGTCGCCGAGCGACGAGAACATGCCGCAGGCCTCGACCGCACGCGCCACGTCAGCGACGTCGACATCGAATTGTTCCATGTGAGGTCACCTCGGTGTTGAACGAGTGATGCATCTACAACGTGTTGTCATCGGTCCGGTCCCCGTGTCGGATCAGGTCGTCGAGCCGCTCGGCCCCGATGTGCTGCCGGAACTGCTCAGTTGTGTCACCGATCACCACCGTAGGCGATCCGGTGCGAGCTGTCGCCGATTGGGGGAGGCTGAACAGCGGCACCGATCCTCATGTGCCCGTGCCAAGAGACGTCGTCGACGTGTCGCTGCGAGCGCCTTCCACGATCGCCCGTTGCCGACGTCCGCTTCGCGTCTGGTCCGGATAGCCTCCACCACCTACATATCGGTTGCTCGCCGAAGACCGCTGGCCCAATCCCTGATCGAGATCACTGTCGAGATCGATGGGGGAACGGAGAATGGGTTCGTCCCACCAGCCGAGGTGCACTCTCTCGAAGAACCGGGTCGATCGCTTCGATCGCTCTCGATCCTCGTGGCGTCGCCATTGCGAGCCATGAGTTGATCGAAAGGAGGTGTGCACACATGAGTAATTCTGCAACAGTCGAAACCGCGACCGGACGCCCACCCAGGGCCGACAAGGTCGCAGTCGTCGAGGAGATCGCCTCCAAGCTGAACGACGCCCAGGCGGTGTTCGTCAGCGAGTACCGTGGTCTCACGGTGGCCCAGCTGGCCGGAATCCGTAACGCTCTGCGTCCCAGCGATGCCGAGTACGCGGTGTACAAGAACACGTTGGCCAAGCTGGCGATTCGCGACGCCGGGTTCGAGGGCCTCGATGAGTTCCTGAACGGCCCGACGGCCCTCACGTTCGTGAAGGGTGATATCGCCGGTGCCGCGAAAGCGCTCCGCGACGCGGCCAAGACGTTCCCGGCCCTGGTGGTCAAGGGTGGCGTTCTCGGCTCGGCGACCTTGTCCGCGACGGACATCAGCGCGCTGGCCGAACTCCCGTCCCGCGAGGAGCTGCTGGCAAGTTTCGCAGGGGCCCTACAGGCACCGCTGGTCAAGACGGCCGGCCTGCTCCAGGCGCTGCCGCGCAACTTTGCCTACGGGCTCTCCGCCCTCATCGAGAAGCAGGCCGCGTAACGCGGCGCTTCGTATCACAACCACTTCAACATCCCCATCGACCGTGCCGACCGGCACGAACAGTTTCAAGAAAGTGAGCCATCAACATGGCAACGAAGGAAGAAATCCTCGACGCAATCGGCAACATGACCGTCATCGAGCTCAAGGAGCTCCTCGACGCCTTCGAAGAGAAGTTCGAAGTCACCGCTGCCGCTCCGATGGCCGTCGCCGCTGCAGGCGCGCCGGCAGCCGCCGCTGAGGCGGAGGCCGAGCAGGACGAGTTCGACGTCGTCCTCACCGGTGCGGGCGCCCAGAAGATCCAGGTCATCAAGGCGGTGCGCGAGCTCACCAGCCTCGGGCTCAAGGAAGCCAAGGACCTCGTCGACGGCGCCCCGAGCAATGTGCTCGAGAAGGCCGACAAGGCGTCCGCCGAGGCCGCCAAGGCCAAGCTCGAAGAGGCCGGCGCCAGCGTCGAACTCAAGTGAGCCGTGCGCCTGACGGCGCTCAGGAGTGATGCGAGCCCCAGGGTGACCTGGGGCTCGTTCGCGTCGGCGGCCGGATTGTGCGGATGCGCCGGGTCGTCGCCCTGGCCCCCGACGGCATCGATCGCGGCAGGGTGACGCGCCGTCGCGGGCGCGGCCGTGGTGCCGCCGGCGATCCCGGTCGCCGTGACCGCCGTGTCGTTCAGGCGCCGGCAGGCCAGCCGCGGCGGGCGTGAACACGATCGACGGCTGGACGCCCGACGCGACCGCCGGCCCACGGTGGCCGGCCTGCAGTGGAAGTTGGCGGGGTTCGCCGGCGGGCGGGCTCGGTCCGGGTTCGTGACGCGCCGAGCGATGAAACCCCGGTGAGCTGGGGGGCGATCGAACGCCCTGAACTGGGACTTCACAGAATCGACCGGCAGTATCCTTGACAGCGACCCTGGATTTCCTTACCGTGTGCCCCAATTCGGACGGGAGGCCGGGAGGCTGCCTTTGATTCGATCAAGACAGCACCGCCCAGACGGTTGACGATCCTGCGACGAACGGGATAGGATCGTCTGTTGCCGTGCGTCGCCCTGTCCTTTCTCTGTTTTCCGGCCGGGATTTGGCGCGCATTCTTGACCGTGTCAACAACATCGAGGTGATCTGTGGCCACTCGCTCGACCAACCGTGAACGCTATTCGTTCGCGAACCTGGACGAACCCCTCGAACTACCGGACCTCATCGCCATTCAGCGCGAGAGCTTCCAGTGGTTCCTCGAAGAGGGTCTCGCGAACACATTCCGCGACATCAGCCCGATCAAGGACTTCTCGGAGTCCTTGCAGCTCGAGCTCGAATTCGATCCGTTCGACGAGGATCTGCGCCCGCCGCCCAAGTTCACGGTGGAGGAGTGCAAGGAAAAGGACATGACCTACAGCGCGCCGATCTTCGTGCGCGCCCGGTTCATGAACCGCAACACCGGCGAGATCAAGGAGCAGACGGTCTTCATGGGCGATCTGCCCGCGATGACCGACAAGGGCACCTTCATCATCAATGGCACCGAGCGTGTCGTCGTGTCGCAGCTCGTTCGCAGCCCCGGCGTCATCTTCGAGCCGGGTGAGCGCTACCGCTTGCGCAATCTCACCAAGCACCAGCTCGTCAAGGGCACCATCCACCCGTACCGCGGCGAATGGATGGAGTTCGACGTCGAGCACCGTCCCGGCAAGGACGTCACGTGCGGCACCCGTGTCGCCCGCAAACGTCGTCTCGGCATCTTCACCCTGCTGCGTGCACTCGGCTACGACGAGGAGAATGCCCCCGGCTTCCTCGATCGTTTCGTCGCCCAGTTCGACTTCCTCGAGGGGCAGTGGGACAAGGAGCGAGATGTCGCCCCGACGCCGCGACGAGGCACTCGTCGAGATCTACAAGCGGGCGCGTCCGGGCGAGCCGCCGACCGTCGAGTCGGCGAAGGCCTACTTCCGCAACGCGTTCTTCGAGAACCGTCGCTACGACCTCAGTCGCGTCGGCCGTTACAAGCTCAACCGCAAGCTCGGCACCGAGGTCGCCAAGATCGGTGAGCAGTTCGGGCTGACTGGTGCCGTCAACGCCGAGGGCGAGCCGCTGCTCGACCTGCCGGTCGAGGGGCAGCACGTGCTCAGTCGCTGCGAGGTTCTCGCGTCGGTCACCTACATGCTCAACCTGGTCAAGCAGGAACCGGGTTACCGACTCGACGACCAGGACCACTTCGCCAACCGACGCATTCGCTCGGTCGGTGAACTCATCCAGAACCAGGTCCGGATCGGCCTGAGCCGCATGGAGCGTGTCGTGCGTGAGCGCATGACCACCCAGGACGTCGAGGCCATCACGCCTCAGACACTGATCAACATCCGGCCCGTGGTGGCGGCGATCAAGGAGTTCTTCGGAACGTCACAGCTCTCACAGTTCATGGACCAGGTGAACCCGCTGTCAGGCCTCACCCACCGTCGTCGCCTGTCGGCGCTCGGTCCGGGCGGACTGTCGCGTGAGCGAGCCGGCTTCGAAGTCCGAGACGTGCACTTCAGCCATTACGGCCGCATGTGCCCGATCGAGACGCCGGAAGGTCCGAACATCGGTCTGATCGGCGGCCTTTCGACGTATGCCCGAGTGAACGAGTTCGGCTTCATCGAGTCGCCGTATCGCAAGATCGAGAACGGCAGGGTCACCGGCGAGATCGTGTACATGGCCGCCGACGAGGAAGAGAACTACGTCGTCGCCCAGGCCAACACGCCGCTCAATCCGGACGGCACGTTCGTCGACGCGCGCGTGCTCGTGCGCCGGTCACCTCAGGCCGCCAGTCTCGACGACCTGCGCAAGATGCTCGAGCAGGAAAGCTTCTTCGGTGCCACCACCGACATCGGCTACGTCCCTCCGGCCGAGGTCGACTACATGGACGTCTCGCCGAAGCAGATCGTTTCGGTCGCCACGGCATTGATCCCGTTCCTCGAACACGACGATGCAAACCGCGCCCTGATGGGTGCCAACATGCAGCGTCAGGCTGTTCCGTTGATCCGTGCAGAGGCGCCGTACATCGGCACCGGTATGGAGAATCGGGCCGCTCGCGACGCCGCCGACCTGGTGCAAGCAGCCGACGACGGCGAAGTCATCGAAGTGACCGGTGCGTCGATCACGGTGCAGTACAAGAGCCTGGGCAAGCAGACCTACAAGCTGTCCAAGTTCCGGC
Organism: uncultured Acidimicrobiaceae bacterium; assembly: GCA_963699815.1. Lineage (GTDB taxonomy): Bacteria > Actinomycetota > Acidimicrobiia > Acidimicrobiales > Ilumatobacteraceae > Ilumatobacter. Next base: position 41,848 of record CAVOVK010000023.1, read on the forward strand.
GCTCCAACCAGGACACGTGCATCAACCAGCGGCCTCGTGTGACCGAGGGCGACAAGGTCACCAAGGGCACGATCTTGGCGGACGGGCCTTCGACCGATCACGGTGAACTCGCCCTGGGCAAGAACCTGCTCGTGGCGTTCATGCCGTGGGAGGGCTACAACTTCGAGGACGCGATCATCCTGTCCGAGCGTCTCGTGAAAGACGACGTGCTCACGTCGATCCACATCCACGAGCACGAAGTCGATGCCCGCGACACCAAGCTCGGCCCCGAAGAGATCAGCCGTGACATCCCCAACCTCAGCGACGACATCCTCGCCGACCTCGACGATCGCGGCATCATCCGCGTGGGCGCCGAGGTCGGGCCCGGTGATGTGCTGGTGGGCAAGGTCACGCCGAAGGGCGAGACCGAGCTCACCCCGGAGGAACGCCTGCTGCGAGCGATCTTCGGTGAGAAGGCCCGCGAGGTCCGCGACACCAGCCTCAAGGTGCCCCACGGCGAGTCGGGCAAGGTCATCGACGTCAAGGTCTTCAACCGCGACGATGGTGACGAATTGCCGCCCGGGGTCAACCAGCTGGTGCGCGTCTACGTCGCTCAGAAGCGCAAGATCTCGGTGGGTGACAAGCTCGCCGGTCGCCACGGCAACAAGGGCGTCATCTCCAAGATCCTCCCGATCGAGGACATGCCGTACATGGCCGATGGTTCGCCCGTCGACATCATCTTGAACCCGCTCGGCGTGCCCAGCCGCATGAACATCGGCCAGGTTCTCGAGGCTCACCTCGGGTACTGCGCCCGCTGGGGTTGGACCGATCCGAACACCGGACAGGTCGTCGGCGACATGCCGATCAGCGGCACCGAGCGCAAGACCCGGCCGACCACGCAGCCGTCCACATTCGTCGCGACACCCGTGTTCGACGGAGCGAACTGGGACGAGGTCGAGAAGGCCGGCAAGCACCCGACGATCCAGCAGATCTTCGAGAACCTCAACCCCGAGGCGGCCAACGGTGGGCGCATCATCGCGACCAACGGCAAGACCACGCTCTACAACGGTCGCACCGGCGATCCGTACGACAACCCGATCACCTGCGGGTACATGTACATCTTGAAGTTGGCCCACCTGGTCGACGACAAGATTCACGCCCGCTCGACGGGCCCGTACTCGATGATCACGCAGCAGCCACTCGGTGGCAAGGCCCAGTTCGGTGGCCAGCGCTTCGGTGAGATGGAAGTGTGGGCGCTCGAGGCGTATGGCTCGGCGTACTGCCTGCAAGAGCTCCTCACCATCAAGTCCGACGACGTGCTCGGACGCGTGAAGGTGTACGAGGCGATCGTGAAGGGCGACAACATCCCCGAACCGGGTGTGCCCGAGAGCTTCAAGGTGCTCATGAAGGAGATGCAGGCACTGTGCATCAATGTCGAGGTGCTCGGCGACGACGGCCGCGAAATCGAGATGCGAGATCTCGACGACGAGGTCTTCCGTGCCGCCGAAGAGCTCGGCATCGACATCTCCCGTCCGGAGCGTGGCTCCGACGATGACGACGACCGCCAGCGGGCGACCCGCTGATCCGACTCACCAACTTCGACTGAACACAAACAACTGACACCCACCTGCGGCGAGGGAAGCGCCAGCGACGAGTCGCAGGAGGGGAGTGGTCACAGCGAGCACCAGCGAGCGAAGACCGGTCCCCGACCATCGAAAAGAGACTTCAATGCTCGACGTCAACATGTTCGAACAGCTCAAGATCGGGCTGGCCACGGCCGACATGATCCGGCTGTGGTCACACGGCGAAGTGAAGAAGCCCGAGACCATCAACTACCGCACCCTGCGTCCGGAGAAGGACGGGCTCTTCTGTGAGAAGATCTTCGGCCCGACCCGGGACTGGGAGTGCTACTGCGGCAAGTACAAGCGCGTCCGTTTCAAGGGCATCATCTGCGAGCGCTGCGGCGTCGAGGTGACCCGCTCGAAGGTGCGTCGCGACCGGATGGGCCACATCGAGTTGGCCGCTCCCGTGGTGCACATCTGGTACTTGCGCGGTACCCGCTCGTGGCTGGCATATCTGCTGGCGGGTATCGAGCCCAAGGAAGAGCTCAAGGCCAAGCAGCTCGAGAAGGTCATCTACTTCGCCGCCAACTTGGTCACCTGGGTCGACGAGGACAAGCGGCACGAGGATCTGTCCAGCCTCGAGGCCGAGTACCTCGAAGAGCGCGACGAGATCCGCAAGGAGCTCGAACTCGCCATCGATCGCCGCTTCAAGGAGCTCGAGGCGGAGGCCGAGGCGGCCGAGGCCGAGGGCACCGACACCAAGAAGATGAAGCGCGACGCTGACAAGGAGATCGAGGCCCTGCGCGAGCGCTACGAGATGGAACTCGACCTGGTCGAGCGTGCGTGGGACGAGTTCAAGAGTGTCCACTCCCGCAAGATCATCGAAGACGAGATGCTGTGGCGCGAGCTGCGTGACAAGTACGGCGACTATTTCGAGGGCGGCACCGGTGCCGACGCGATCAAACAGCTCATCGACCGCATCGACTTCGACGAGGAGGAGATCAAGCTCCGCGGCGCGATCGACCCGCAGGAGGGCCAGAAGCCGCTCAGCGCGCAGCGCAAGCAGAAGGCGATCAAGCGTCTGAAGATCGTCGCGTCGTTCAATCGCCGCGACGAGCACGGTCGCCGCATCAATGACCCGAAGGCGATGATCCTCGACGTCGTGCCGGTCATCCCGCCCGAGCTGCGCCCGATGGTGCAGCTCGACGGTGGGCGGTTCGCCACGAGCGACCTCAACGATCTCTACCGCCGCGTCATCAACCGCAACAACCGGTTGAAGCGCCTGCTCGACCTCGGCGCGCCGGAGATCATCGTCAACAACGAGAAGCGGATGCTGCAGGAGGCCGTCGACGCGTTGTTCGACAACGGCCGTCGCGGTCGACCCGTCACCGGACCGGGCAACCGCCCGCTCAAGTCGCTGTCCGACATGCTCAAGGGCAAGCAGGGCCGGTTCCGCCAGAACCTGCTCGGCAAGCGCGTCGACTATTCGGGACGTTCGGTGATCGTGGCCGGGCCCACCTTGAAGCTCCACCAGTGCGGTCTGCCGAAGCTGATGGCGCTCGAGCTGTTCAAGCCGTTCGTGATGAAGCGACTGGTCGACCTCGAGTTGGCGCAGAACATCAAGACGGCCAAGCGCATGGTCGAGCGTCGCCGCCCACAGGTATGGGACGTGCTCGACGACGTCATCAAGGAGCACCCGGTGCTGCTCAACCGTGCACCGACGCTGCACCGTCTGGGCATCCAGGCCTTCGAGCCGGTGCTCGTCGAGGGTAAGGCGCTCCAGATCCACCCCCTCGTCTGCACCGCCTTCAATGCCGACTTCGACGGCGACCAGATGGCCATCCATGTACCGCTGTCGGCCGAGGCCCAGGCCGAGGCTCGCGTGCTGATGCTCAGCGCCAACAACATCTTGTCGCCCGCCTCGGGTCGCCCGATCGTCACGCCCACCCAGGACATGGTGATCGGAGGGTTCTATCTCACCGAGCACGTGGCGGGAGCGAAGGGCGAAGGTCGTACGTTCCGCCACCTGTGGGAGGCGCTGCGCGCCTATGACGAAGGCTCGCTCGAGCTGCACGCATCGATCACGATGCGCCCCGGCAAGGGTGTCGAGCCGTACGTCACCACCACCGGCCGAGCGCTCTTCCAAGAAGCGCTGCCGGACGGTTACGCCGAGCAGTTCGGTTACATCCAGGAAACGATCAAGAAGCGTGAGATGGGTGTCATCGTCGAACGGCTGTCCGACAACTACAACGCCGTCGAGGTCGCCGCTGCACTCGATGCGATCAAGAACCTGTGCTACCGGTTCGCGTCACAGTCGGGCCTGACCGTGTCGATCGACGACGTCAAGACCCCGAAAATCAAGCGCGAGATGCTCGACGGGTACGAGGCCCAGGCCGACAAGGTCGAGAACCAGTTCCGTCGGGGCATCATCACCGACGGTGAGCGCCGCCAGCAGGAGGTCCGGATCTGGACCGAGGCCACCGCCACGCTGCAGGACATCATGGAAGCCGAGTTCCGCGCCCAGCAGTTCAACCCGATCGAAATGATGGTCGGCTCGGGTGCGCGCGGCAACATGACCCAGATGCGCCAGATCGCCGCCATGCGCGGCCTGGTGGCCAACCCCCGCGGTGACATGATTCCGCGTCCGATCAAGTCGAACTTCCGCGAGGGCCTCGAAACCCTCGAGTACTTCATCGCCACGCCGGGTGCCCGCAAGGGCCTCGTCGACACGGCGCTTCGTACCGCCGACTCGGGATACCTGACGCGGCGCCTCGTCGACGTCGCCCAGGAGCTGATCGTTCGCGAGCTGGACTGCGGCACGACGTTGGGTGTGTGGATCAACAACGTCCACACGGACACGGCCAATCAGCGCACCTATCTCGAGACCAAGTTGTTCGGTCGCGGACTGCTCAACGACGTCGTCCTCAGCGACGGAACGACGCTCGCCCGTAACACGATCGTCGGTGACGACGAGCTCGTGATGCTCCGCGATGATCCATCGGTCGATCGCGTGCGGGTGCGGTCGGTGCTCACATGCGATGCCGAGCTCGGCGTCTGCGCCATGTGCTACGGCCGCTCCTTGGCCACTGGCAAGCCGATCGAGCTCGGCGAGGCCGTCGGTGTCATCGCCGCCCAGTCGATCGGCGAGCCCGGCACCCAGCTCACCATGCGTACGTTCCACACCGGTGGTGTGGCCGGCAAGGACATCGCCGGTGGTCTGCCCCGCGTGGTCGAGTTGTTCGAGGCCCGCACACCCAAGGGTTCTGCCCGCCTGGCCCGCGCTTCCGGTCTGTTGCGCCTCGGCGAGGACGAGGGCAAGGGGATTCCGGTCACCGTGGTCGATGACGAGGGCGAGGAACACGAGGTCGTGTTGCCGCTCGGCGCGCGTCCGATCGTGGAGGACGGCCAGGATGTCAAGGCCGGTGACCCGATCACCGACGGCCCCTTCGACCCGAAGGAGCTGATGGAGATCAAGGGCATCCGCGAGACGCAGGTGTATCTCGTCGAAGAGGTGCAGCGCGTCTATCGCGATCAGGGCGTTTCGATCCATGACAAGCACATCGAGTTGATCGTGCGTCAGATGACGCGCCGGATCGGTGTGCAGGAGACCGGCAGCACCGACTTCCTGCCGGGTGAGCGGGTCGATTCCAAGGTGTTCCGCGACACCAATCGCCGGATGGTCGAGGAGGGCAAGCGCCCCGCCGAGGGTCGTCCCGAGATCATGGGTATCACGAAGGCGTCGCTCGCCACCGAGTCGTGGCTGTCGGCGGCCTCCTTCCAGGAGACCACTCGCGTGCTCACCGAGGCTGCGATCGACGGCAAGTCCGACAGCCTGATCGGTCTCAAGGAGAACATCATCATCGGCAAGCTGATCCCTGCCGGTACCGGCATGATGAAGTACCGGGAGTTCGGTATCGAGGCGCCCGACTACGAGCCGATGACCTACTACTCCAGCGATGCCGAGCACGAAGACCCGGCCGAGTTCTTGGCGAACCTGCACGGTTCCTACGAGGGCGAGCCGGCGAGCTGACAGGGTTCGCTTCACGAACGACACGGTGACGGCCCGGGGGCGACCCCGGGCCGTCGCGCGCGGCGGGGCGCGTCCGTCGAACGCAGTGCGTGGCGCTCAGATCGCACCGGGCGACAGGAACTGGGTGCCGGCGTGGCCGCGCGGGTTGTAGCCGGAGAGGTTCGCCCATAACATTGCAGGGTCCTGCGCAGAGGGGTGGTCCCTCGTGCGTGCTGAAACGCAGAGACAACGTCAACGAAGAAGGTTTGCCTCGTGCCCACCATCCAGCAGTTGGTCCGTCAAGGACGCAGCTCGAAGTTCACCAAGAGCAAGACTCCGGCGCTCAAGGGTTCGCCCCAGCGCCGCGGTGTGTGCACTCGCGTGTACACCACCACCCCGAAGAAGCCGAACTCGGCGCTCCGCAAGGTCGCCCGTGTGCGGCTCTCGAGCGGTGTCGAGGTCACGGCCTACATCCCGGGTGAGGGTCACAACCTGCAGGAGCACTCGATCGTGCTCGTGCGCGGCGGTCGTGTTCGCGACCTGCCCGGCGTGCGCTACAAGATCATTCGTGGTGCGCTCGATGCTGCCGGCGTCAAGGGCCGCAAGCAGTCGCGCAGCCGCTACGGCGCCAAAGGGGAGAAGTGAATCATGCCTCGTAAAGGTCCCGCTCCTCGCCGCGAACTCCTCGCGGATCCGATCTACCACTCGGTGGTCGTCACCCAGCTCACCAACAAGGTCATGCTGCACGGCAAGCGCAGCATCGCCGAGAAGATCGTCTACGACGCGATGAAGCTGATCGCTGCCAAGACCGGTGAAGACCCACTCGACACCGTCAAGCGTGCGGTCGACAACGTCAAGCCACCCCTCGAGGTGCGCAGTCGCCGTGTCGGCGGCGCCACCTACCAGGTGCCCGTCGAGGTGCGTCCGCGTCGTTCGACCACACTCGCGATCCGGTGGTTGGTCGACTACAGCCGTGCGCGTCCGCGAGAAGTCGATGGCACAGTGCCTGGCCAACGAACTGATGGATGCCGCCAATGGACTCGGCGCGGCGATGAAGAAGCGCGACGACATGCAGAAGATGGCCGACTCGAACAAGGCGTTCGCTCACTACCGCTGGTGAGTTGATCGCCGACGGAACGTTGTGAACGGACCCGCCCGCAAGGGCGGGTCCGTTCGCGTCCGGTGCGGGTCGATTGCCGGCCGGGTTCGAGCCGGCGGTTGCTAGCCTGCCTGCCCATGCGGCCACGGCTACCGACTCGCGGTCTGAAGTGGTACTTCGAGCACAACGATGGCCGCTTGATCCACAAATGGGATCACTATTTCGACATTTACGAGCGCCACTTCGCTCGCTTTCGGGGCGCGGCACCCGTCGTGCTCGAGATCGGCGTCTCGCACGGTGGTTCCCTGCAGATGTGGCGGCACTACCTGGGTCGTCGCTCGGTGATCGTGGGGATCGACATCGATCCCCGAACGGCATCCTTGACCGAGCCCGGCATCGATGTCCGAATCGGTGACCAGTCGGACCCAGCGTTCCTGGCCACGTTGGTCGAGCAATACGGACCGTTCGACATCGTGATCGACGACGGTAGCCACCTTCCGGCTCATCAGATCGCCAGTCTCGAGTTCTTGTGGCCGCACGTGCGAAACGGTGGCGTGTACCTGGTCGAGGATCTGGCGACCAGCTACTGGCCCGAGTACGGCGGCGGGTTACGGGTGCCGACGTCGTTCATCGAGTACGTCAAGCCGATGATCGATGCATCTGAATGCCTTCAACAGCCGCGAAGCCGGTTTCGAACCCACGGAGTGGACTCGCACGGTCACCGGGCTGCACGTCTACGATGGGGTCGTCGTGTTCGACCGGGGTAGTCGGACGCCTCCCACGACGCGGTTGACCGGCCGACCCTCCTTCGACACGCTGTTCGGTCGCCCTGCCGATGAGGCGATCGATGCCGCTCATCGCCGGCAACTCGCCGAGCTCGGTGGACCGGTGGCTCGCCTCCGGCGGCTTTGGCGCGACCCGATCGGCACGGTGCGACGGGTCGCCGAACGCGTGCGCCGGTCGTTTGGCCGATGAGCCCGCGTCGCACTCGGCTTCACGAACGCACTATGTTCAGTGGTCGGGGGTCCCGCGCTGCTGTGGTCTTGCGAGGGCAATGGTTTTCGAGGAGGTCCAATGAACGTCCAGTCGATCATCGGGGGCAAGGGGGCCGACGTGGCAACCATTGCCCAGACGGCCAGCTTGCACGATGCGGTGCAAGCCCTCGGCGAACGCCGAATCGGCGCGCTGGTGGTGTCCGGCGATGGTCGCGCGATCGAGGGAATTCTGTCGGAACGTGACATCGTGCGGGCCGCTTCGCAGTACGGCGCCGGCGCCCTCGACGCGAGCGTCGGATCCGTGATGTCGACCAATGTCGTCACGTGTTCGGTGGGTGATGGAGTCGACCGCCTGATGTCGCTGATGACCGAGCGGCGTATTCGGCACCTCCCCGTCGTCGATGCCGCAGGTCATCTGGCCGGCATCGTCTCGATCGGCGACGTGGTCAAGGCCCGACTCACCGAGCTCGAACACGAGAATCGAGCGTTGTCCGACTACATCAGCGGTCACTGACGCGGATCGCGGCAGCGCGAGCGCACGGTGGGGTGAATCGGCTCGGCCGTGCCGCTTCGAGGATCACGGTACTCGACATGGCCGGACCGTTGTCGTAGCACCGCGGACATGCTTGTCTGTCCTGAACGGCGGCAGCGACTGCCATCGGCCATGCTCGTATTCGCGACCGTGAGTCCCGCCGTAAACGCGGATCCGCCCTGCGCGGCAGACCTCTGGATTCCCGACCCTCGGGCGGTGATGGTCCCGGTCCGAATCGCTGCGTCTGCTCTGGCGAATCCGCACTACACACAGGTTGTTGTGGCGCGGGAACCGGTACACTGGATGCTCGTGTTCGTGGCCGGCTCGGCCTGCATCGACCCGACCTGTTCCTTGAGAGTTCTACCCCGAAAGACGGAAGTGATCTGACGATGGCCAAGCGAGAGTTCCCCCTCGAGCGCACCCGCAATATCGGCATCATGGCGCACATCGACGCCGGCAAGACCACCACGACGGAGCGCATCCTCTACTACACCGGGAAGAGCTACAAGATCGGCGAGGTCCACGATGGCGCCGCGACCATGGACCACATGGCGCAGGAGCAGGAGCGTGGCATCACCATCACGTCCGCCGCCACTACGTGTGTGTGGAACAACCATCGCATCAACATCATCGACACGCCTGGTCACGTCGACTTCACGATCGAAGTCGAACGTTCGTTGCGAGTCCTCGACGGTGCCGTCACCGTGTTCGACTCGGTCGCCGGCGTCGAGCCACAGACGGAGACCGTGTGGCGACAGGCCAACAAGTACAACGTGCCCCGGATGTGCTTCGTCAACAAGATGGACCGCATCGGTGCCAACTTCTACCGCACCGTCGACATGGTGAAGAGCCGTCTGGAGGCGAATCCGCTCGTCACGCAGCTGCCGATCGGCGCTGGTGGTCCAGAGTCGAACGAGCCCTTCATCGGTCTCGTCGACCTGATCAAGATGAAGGCGCTCGTGTGGCGCGACGAAGAGCTCGGCGCCAAGTGGGACGAGGTCGAGATCCCGGCCGACATGGTCGATCAAGCCAACGAGTACCGCGAGCGCATGATGGAAACCATCGCCACCGAAGACGAAGAGCTGATGGAGAAGTATCTCGGCGGGGAAGACGTCACCGAGGACAGCGATCAGGAAGGCGATTCGCTCGGGCACGCTCAAGAACGACTTCGTACCGATCCTGTGTGGCTCGGCCTTCAAGAACAAGGGTGTCCAGCCGATGCTCGATGCCGTGATCGACTACCTCCCGTCGCCACTCGATGTCGATCCTGCCCAGGGCATGAACATGCGCGGTGACGAGGTCGTGACCCGTGGCCCGGTCGACGAGCCGTTCGCTGCGCTCGCATTCAAGATCGTCGCCGATCCGTTCGGCAAACTCACCTATTTCCGTGTCTACTCCGGGGCGATCAACAAGGGCGAAGAGGTCTACAACTCCACCAAGGAGAAGCGTGAGCGGCTCGGTCGCATTCTGCTGATGCACGCCAACCAGCGCGAGGACCTCGACGTCGCGATGGCCGGCGACATCGTCGCCGGGCTCGGCTTCAAGGAGGTCACCACGGGTGACACCCTGTGTGATCGCGACCACCCGGTGATCCTCGAGCGCATGGAATTCCCCGAGCCCGTGATCCACGTCGCTATCGAGCCGAAGACGAAGTCCGACCAGGACAAGCTCGGCAAGGCGCTCAAGTCGCTGTCCGACGAGGACCCGACGTTCCGAATCCGTTCCGACGAGGAGACCGGCCAGACCGTGATCTCGGGAATGGGCGAACTGCACCTCGAAGTGCTCGTCGACCGTATGCAGCGCGAATTCAACGTCGAGGCCACCGTCGGCAAGCCGCAGGTTGCCTACCGCGAGACGGTCACCAAGAACGTCGATGGGTACCAGTACAAGCACATCAAGCAGTCCGGTGGCTCGGGCCAATTCGCCGTCGTCAAGCTGTCGATCGAACCGAACCCCGGCAAGGGCTACGAGTTCGAGGACAAGATCACGGGTGGTCGCATCCCGCGCGAGTACATCCAGCCCGTCAACCAGGGTGTGCAGTCGGCACTCGAATCCGGCGTGCTCGCCGGGTACGGCATGGTCGACGTCAAGGTCAGCCTGGTCGATGGCCAGTACCACGACGTCGACTCGTCGGAAATGGCATTCAAGATCGCCGGTCAGGCCGGCTTCAAGGAAGCCGCTGCGAAGGCCGGGCCCGTCCTGCTCGAGCCCATCATGGCGGTCGAGGTCGTCACCCCGGACGAGTACATGGGCGATGTGATCGGCGATCTGAACAGCCGACGCGGCCGTATCGAAGGCATGGAGTCCCACGGGAACGTCCAGCAGATCAAGGCGCAGGTGCCGCTGTCCGAGATGTTCGGATACAGTACGGATCTGCGCTCACGCACCCAGGGCCGGGCGACGTACACCATGCAGTTCGCCCTGTACCAACAGGTGCCCGAAGCGATCGCGACAGAAATCGTGAAGCGAGTCCGCGGCGAGTGATCGCCCGGCAATGTTCTTTGACAACCCACTAGATCTGACAACAACGACGTAGTCGTAGAAAGCAACCGCTGAGGTAGGAATCATGAGCAAGGCGAAGTTCGAGCGTACGAAGCCGCATGTGAATATTGGGACGATGGGTCATATTGACCATGGGAAGACGACGTTGACGGCTGCGATTTCGCGGACGTTGGCGGATCGTGGGTTGGCTGAGTTTTCGGCTTTTGACACGATTGATAAGGCGCCGGAGGAGAAGGCGCGTGGTATTACGATTTCGATTGCTCATATTGAGTATGAGACGGAGAATCGTCATTATGCGCATGTTGATATGCCGGGTCATGCTGATTACATCAAGAACATGATTACGGGTGCTGCGCAGGTTGATGGCGCGATTTTGGTGGTTGCGGCGACGGATGGTCCGATGCCGCAGACGCGTGAGCATGTGTTGTTGGCTCGTCAGGTGGGTGTTCCGTCGATCGTGGTGGCGTTGAACAAGGCTGACATGGTTGATGATGCGGAGTTGTTGGAGTTGGTGGAGCTCGAGATTCGTGAGTTGTTGAGTGAGTATGAGTTCGATGGTGACAACTGTCCGGTGGTTGCGGTGAGTGCGTTGAAGGCGTTGGAGGGTGATGCGGATGCGCAGGCGCAGGTGATGGAGTTGATGGCGGCGTGTGATTCGTATATTCCTGAGCCGGTGCGTGAGTTGGATAAGCCGTTCTTGATGCCGATCGAGGATGTGTTCACGATTACTGGTCGTGGCACGGTGGTGACGGGCAAGGTGGAGCAAGGGGTGGTCCACACGGGTGATGAGATTGAGATTGTCGGTTTGCGTGATACGCAAAAGACGACGTGTACGGGTGTGGAGATGTTCCGGAAGTTGCTCGATGAGGGTCGTGCTGGTGACAACATTGGTGCGTTGTTGCGTGGGACGGGTAAGGAAGATGTTGAGCGTGGTCAGGTGTTGTGTAAGCCGGGGAGTATCACGCCGCACACGAATTTTGTTGGTCAGGTGTATGTGTTGACGAAGGAGGAGGGTGGCCGTCATAAGCCGTTCTTCAACAATTATCGTCCGCAGTTCTTTTTCCGTACGACTGATGTGACGGGCACGATCGAGTTGCCGTCGGGTACGGAGATGGTGATGCCTGGTGACAATGTGGAGATGACGGTCGAGTTGGGGAAGCCGATCGCGATGGATGAGGGGTTGCGGTTCGCGATCCGTGAGGGTGGTCGTACCGTGGGTGCCGGCCGCGTCGTCAACATCATCAAGTGACCGACTGAACTGCAACTGAGACGAGAGAACCATGGCCCAGAGCATCCGCATCCGATTGAAAGCCTTCGATCACGAGATCATCGACCAATCGACGAAGAAGATCGTCGAGACGGTCAACCGTACCGACGCCACCATTCGTGGTCCGATCCCGCTGCCGACCGACAAGCATCGCTACACCGTGATCCGTGGCCCGCACGTCGACAAGGACTCGCGTGAGCACTTCGAAATGCGCGTCCACAAGCGGCTGATCGACATCGTCAACCCGAACGCCAAGACCATCGATTCGCTGCAGCGCATCGAGTTGCCGGCCGGCGTCGACATCGAGATCAAGATCCAAGCGAGCTGACGCGCCGGCTCGGCGACCGCTCGCCGAGACAGAACATGCGAACGACACGAGGGCCGACGGCAGACGCCGTCGGCCCTCGTCATCGTCGGTGTGGCTCGGCTCCGGTCGGTCTGCGACGCTGCAAGCAGTCGTTCGCAGCGGTCCGGGTATGGGAACATCCTGGGCATGCGCGCACAGCCTGTTGGCAGCCACTACGTCGGGGGCCGGTACGTCGAGTCGTCAGGGCCATCCTTCGAGAGCAGATTCGCAGCCACCCAGGAGGTGATCGCGTCACTCCACGAGGCCGACGCCGACACGATCGAGGCGGCGATCGAGGCGGCCACCGCCGGAGCCGCAGTTTGGGCAGCGACCTCCTGGGCGGAGCGGGGCCGCGTGCTGCGAGCGGCCGCGGCGATCATCCGCGAACGGAATCACGGTCTGTCATTGCTCGAGACCCTCGACACCGGCAAGCCGATGCAGGAGACGTTGGTCGCCGACGCGGCGTCCGGTGCCGACTGCCTCGAGTACTTCGGATGTCTGGCGGCAACGATCACGGGGGAGTACGTCGACCTCGGCGGATCGTTCACCTACACCCGACGCGAGCCGCTCGGCGTCTGCGTCGGTATCGGAGCGTGGAACTATCCGGTCCAGATCGCCTGCTGGAAAGCGGCACCGGCGCTTGCCGCCGGCAATGCGATGGTGTTCAAGCCATCCGAGGTCACGCCCCTCAGTGCGCTTGCGCTCGCCGAGATCTTCACCGAGGCAGGGCTGCCCGACGGTGTGTTCAACGTGGTTCAGGGAGGCGGGCGAGTCGGCGCGGCGCTCGTCGAGCACCCCGGCGTTGCCAAGGTGTCGGTCACCGGTTCGGTGGCAACCGGGGAACGGGTTGCTGCCGGAGCCGCGGCAGGGCTCAAGCACGTCACGCTCGAACTGGGGGGCAAGTCGCCCCTTGCTCGTGTTCGAGGACGCCGACCTCGACAACGCCGTCGGCGGAGCAATGCTCGGGAACTTCTACTCGAGTGGACAGATCTGCTCGAACGGCACACGGGTGTTCGTGCATCGCGAGGTGCACGACGAGTTCGTGCGTCGACTCGTCGAACGAACCGAACGAATCGTGCTCGGCGATCCATTGGACGAGGCGACTCAGATGGGTCCGTTGGTCAGTGAGAACCAGTTCCGCAAGGTCGTCGACTATCTCGGGATCGGCATCGCCGAAGGCGCCCGGGTCGCGACCGGTGGGGGACCGGCCGTGGTTGCCGGACAACCCGACGGCTGGTTCGTCCGACCGACAGTCTTCACGGGCGTCGCTGACTCGATGCGCATCGCACGCGAGGAGATCTTCGGGCCGGTGATGTGCGTGTTGGCCTTCGATGACGAGGGCGAGGTGGTCGAACGGGCAAATGCGCTCGACGTCGGTCTCGCCGCCGGCGTGTTCACGAAGGACATCCAACGGGCCCACCGGGTGATCGCCCGGCTCCAGGCAGGGACGTGCTGGATCAACACCTACAACCTGACGCCGATCGAGGCCCCGTTCGGTGGCTACAAACGATCCGGCATCGGCCGTGAGAACAGCCGTGCTGCCCTCGACCACTACAGCCAGGTCAAGAGCGTGTACGTCGAAGGCGGAGACGTCGACGCACCATACTGAGCGGCATGCTCAGCGGGGTGTCCGGTTCTTGCGGGCGCCGAACAATGTGCCCGTCAGCATCAGGGCCACGCTCACCAGCAACACCACGCTCGCGAGCACGTTGACCTGCGCAGGGAAGCGCACGCGGAAGCTGCCGTTGATATACAGCGGGAACGTGTTGAGTGAGCCCGCGTTGAACAGCGTGATGATGAAGTCGTCGAGCGACAGCGCGAACGACAGCAGTGCCGCGGCGAGGATGCCCGGCAGGATCAGTGGGAACGTGACCTTCCAGAACGTTCGCATCGGTGTGGCACCCAGATCCTGAGCGGCCTGCTCGAGCGTCCAGTCGAAGCCCCTGACGCGAGCCCGAACGGTCAGCGCGACGAAGCTCACCTGGAACATGATGTGGGCGATGATGATCGTGTTGAAACCCCGGGTGATGTTCCAGTCGAGGAACAGGGTGGCGAGTGACGACCCGAGCACGATCTCAGGGGTCGTCAGCGGCAGCACCAGGAAGAAGTTGAGCGCGCCGCTGCCCCGGAACTGGTATCGAGCGAGGGCGATCGCCATCAGCGAACCCAGCACCGTCGCTATCAGTGTCGAGATTGTCGCGATCTTGAGGCTCTCGACGAAGGCGTCAGTCAGCGCCGTGTCCCCGAACGGGTCGCTGCCAGTTGTCCAATGTCCAACCCTGCCATTGAACGTTGTAATTGCCCTTCGGGTCGTTGAACGAGAACCCGACGATCCATGCAATCGGAACGAACAGGTAGAGCAGTGCCAGCGCGGCGTAGATGTTGAGCGTCCACTTGGCGATCGACCCGCGCACCGAGGTGGGAGTGCTCACGACGTCGAGTCCCTGGTCGGGTGGATGCCGCTCATGCGAGGTCCTCGGTGCCGAAGAAGCGACCGTAGATCGAGCACCATGACCGTGATGATCGCCATCAGTACGAACGACATCGCCGAGGCCAGCGGCACGTTGTTCTGCACCAGGAACTGATCCTGGATCGAGTTGCCGATCATGGTGGTGCTCGGGTTGCCGAGGTAGAACGCGTTGACGAAGTCACCGGCGGCAGGGATGAACGTCAGCAGCGTTCCGGCGAACACGCCGGGCATCGACAACGGCAGCACGACTTTCCGAAACGCCGCGGTCGACGTGGAGTACAGGTCCTGGGCTGCATCGACGAGCCCAGGATCGACCTTTTCGAGGCTGACGTAGATCGGCAGGATCATGAACGGCAAGAAGTTGTAGGTGAGCCCTCCGATCACCGCAGTCGGTGTCTGCAGGATGCGCCCGTTGTTCATCACGCCGATCGACTCCAGGAAGCCCGACAGCTTGAGCGTGTCGAGGAGCTGCACGACCTGACCGGTGTCGCTGAGCAGGCTCCGCCAGGCGATCGTACGGATCAGGTACGACGTGAAGAACGGAACGACCACGAGCCCGAGCAGCAAGTTGCGGTACCGTCCGCCTCGGAACGCGATCACGTAGGCGACGGGTACCCAATCAGGATCGTGAGGATCGTCGCGACCCCGGCGTACAGGAACGCGCGTTGGAACTGCGGCCCGAAGTCGGTGAACGCATCGACGTAGTTGCCGAAGTTCCAGTCGAAGTCGGCGTCGACGGCGAACCTGCTCGGCAGCGTCGACAGCGACAGGCGAAGCAACGTGACGAGCGGGGCCAGATAGAACAGCGCCAGCCACAGCGCACCCGGCTTGAGCAAGCCGTACGGTGCGATCCGGCGTCGTGCCTCGGGACCGCCCATCACCGCGGTGACGATCAGCCAAACGATCGACGCGAAGACGAGCGCCAGCGCGAACATCGCGGCCGGGCCGGTGAGCCATCGCGCGCCGATCGCCATCAACAACACGCCGGCGCCGATCAGCGCCCCGAGTCCGACCAGCTCGGGGCGCTTCACCTTCGGCGAGGCATCGTGCGTCGACGCTCCGGCCATGGCCGTCGGTCAGGCGCCGATGATCTTGGAGAACGCCGCGTCGTACTCGGTCTCGACGTCCTCGGGCAGCGAGGCGAAACTACGAGTGACGTCGAGCGTGGCCTCGTCGGGGAAGATCAGCGGATTACTCGCCAATTCGGGGTCGATCTTCTCGACCTCGGCTCGCACGCCCTTGACCGGTGACACGTATTGCACCCATGCCGTGATCTGTGCAGCCTGCACCGGGTCGTACACGAAGTCCATCCACTTGGCGGCCGCATCGCGGTTGACGGCCCCCTTCGGCATCACCATCGTGTCGGCCCAGCTGGTGGCCCCGGTCGGCGGGAACAGGAACCGTACCGATGGGTTGTCGAGCTCGATCTGGGCGACGTCGCCCGACCAGCCGATCGTCGCCGCGAAGTTGCCGTTCGAGAGGTCGTCGAAGTAGTCGTTGCCGTGGAACCGTCGGATCTGGCCGTCGGCCTTGGCTTGCTCGAGCTTGTCGAATGCGCCGGCAGCCTGGTCGAAGGTCGTCAAGGTCGAGATGTCGACGCCCTGGCTCAGCAAGATGACACCGATCGTGTCGCGCATCTCGGTCAGCGCGCCGATCTTGCCCTTGAACTCCGGATCCCAGAGATCGTCGACGCCCGTCAGCTCGCGACCTGTCACATCGATGTTGTAGGCGATCCCGGCGAAGCCCGTCTGCCACGGCAGCGAGTACTCGCCGGTAGGGTCCCAGGCCGGGTTGACGAGGTCATCACGAAGGTTGCTCTTGTTGGGCACTTGGTCGAGCGGCAGCTTGTCGAGCCATCCCAGCGTGATGAGGCGCCCGGCCAGCCAACTCGTCGGAGCGATCAGGTCGGGATCGATCTTCTCGTCGCGAGCGAGCAGCGGCTGGATCTTGGCGAAGTACTCGACGTTGTCGTTGAACGCCTCCGTGTAGGTCATCTCGACCCCCGATGCTTCGGTGAACCGGTCGACGGTACCGATCAGCCCGTCCTCGGTCGGATCGATGTAAGCGGGCCAGTTCTCGAAGAACAGCGAGTTGCCGCCGCCGTCCGATGGGGCCGTCGAACCCGTCGATGGGGCCGTCGAACCCGGGGCGCTCGACCCGGAGCTCGGAGATGAAGCGTCGTCGTCACCGCCGCAGGCCGCCAACAGTTGGGGCAGTGTCAGTCCGGCGGCACCGAGGGCTCCCGAGCGAATCAGGAACTGGCGGCGGCTGAGTTCGACGCTTCGTGGTCGGATCGTTCGTCGGTTCATGGTGGGTCCCCTTCCAGGAGTCAGAGTGACGCTTCGATGTCGTCAATATCGGTGCTGGTGGCCCCAGCGGTCGCCGGCCACCCGTCGATCAGGAAAGCTGCACCGGGCTTCCACTGTACGTGAACGTCGGAACCCGGCAGGAGGTGCGGCATGTCCGGGCCGGTGCTCATCTGGGCGATTACCGTCGCTCCATCGGCCAATTCCGCCTCGAGTCGTGTCGATGCCCCCTGGAAGATGAGCTCGTTGACCGTACCGAGGATGCTGCGGTGATCGGGCGCCGGTTCGGCGCTCGCGGTGAGCCGCTCCGGCCGCAGCATCACCGAAACCCGGTCGCCGATCGCCGGTGGCTCGGCCGCCCGCGTGCGAATCGCGCCGCCTGCGGTGAGTGCGACCACGATGTCGTCACCTTCGTGTCCGGTCACCGTTCCGGGGAGCAGATTGGCCGAGCCGATGAAGCTGGCCACGAACAGCGATGCCGGGGAGTGATAGATCTCCTCGGGCGATCCGATCTGTTCGACGCGGCCCTGGCTCATGACCGCGATGCGATCACTCATGGTGAGGGCCTCGCCCTGGTCGTGAGTGACGAACACGAACGTGATGCCGACCTCGCGCTGGATGCGCTTGAGCTCCAATTGCATCGCCTCGCGCAGTTTCAGGTCGAGCGCGGCCAGCGGCTCGTCGAGCAGCAGCGCACTGGGCATGTTGACCAATCGCGCGAGCCAATGCCACGCGCTGCTGTTGTCCACCGGACAACTGTGCGGGCTTGCGAGCCGCGAACTCCGATAGTCGTACGACCTCCAGCATCTCGCGAACGCCTTGCTCGTAGGTGGCCTTGGCGACCTTGTGACTGCGAGGCCCGAAGGCGACGTTGTCGAAGACGGTCATGTGGGGAAACAGCGCATACTGCTGGAAGACCGTGTTGACGTTGCGCTTGTAGGGAGGAGTGCGCGAGACGTCGACGCCTTCGAGCATCACCCGACCACGGGTGGGTTGCTCGAACCCGGCGATCATCTTGAGCGTCGTGGTCTTCCCGCAGCCGGACGGTCCGAGCATCGCAAAGAACTCGCCGCGGGCGATGCTGAAATCGGCTTCGTCGACGGCGACGAAGCTGCCGAACGACTTGTTGACGCCCTCGAGCACGATGACATCGCCACGATTCTGCGCCTCTCCCATGTCGTACTCACCTCGTGTTCCGGAACGGCGTTGGCTCGCTGTGGCGGAACCTTGCCACCTTGCAGGGTCGCCGTGCAAGCGCGGACTCGGATGCTCGCCGTGACAGCACCTGTGCGCAACCTGAGAACAACGTGGCCCGCGAGACGGATCGGCCTTCGTGTTGATAGACCAGAGTCCGTGAGTTCGACGTCGCCGGATCCCTCACCGCCCTTCGGTGTGCCGCATCTGCCCGATCGCGAGCGTGCCGAGATCGAACTGACACCGCACCCTCGTGCCGTGTCGGGTGGCAATGATTCGTCGTTCGTCAGCGCGCGTGGTGCCCCGGTTCTGTCGGCGTCCCCGGTGTCGCCGCCACCGGTCCTTCCCTCGCGCCACGAGTCCCAGCGCCGCTGGCCGATGCGGGTGCTGCTCGCGGGAGCGATCACGATGGCGATGATCGGCGCCGGATTCACCGGCGCCTTCGCCTACGAGTATCTCAATCGTGCGCCGGACCCGCCCCGGCGGGCGTCGAATGCGGCCCTCGACATCGGCGGGGCCCGCGACACCGACCTGCCATCGATCGACGTCGCCGAAGTCGCCGCGTACGTTGCGCCGTCCGTGGTGACGATCAGCGCCGACATCGACGGCCCGTTCGGTCCGGGTGGCTCGATCGGCACCGGCGTCATCACCACCTCTGACGGCGAGATCCTCACGAATGCGCACGTCGTCAAGGATGCGACCGAGATCCGGGTGCGCTTGGCCGGCGAGACCGAGCCCCGATCGGCCACGCTGCTGGCCGCCGACCCGGGGAACGATCTGGCCCTCCTGAGAATCGACGGGGACGGCTTCGTTCCCGCCACCTTCGCCGACCCCGACTCGGTGCGAATCGGTGACTCCGTGGTGGCGATCGGCTTCGCGCTCGATCTCGACGGCGCACCCTCCGTCACCCTCGGCATCGTGTCGGCCCTGGAACGCACGATCCAGACCGCCGAGGGAGCGCTCGACGGCCTGATCCAGACCGACGCTGCCATCTCGTCGGGCAACTCGGGTGGTCCACTCGTGAATGCGTTGGGACAGGTGGTGGGGATCAATACCGCTGTGGCCCGCAGTGACAATACGACGGCTGCCAGCAACATCGGCTTCGCGATCTCCGGCACCGAAGCGATTCCTGTGCTCGAAGCGCTCCGCCGACAGTCCGATGGCGAGCAACGCGAGGAGGGGTTTCTCGGCGTCGGGCTCAACGAGCGTCGGGACGGTGGTCAGGGAGCGATCATCGAGACGGTCGACGAAGGCACGCCCGCCGCCGCGGCCGGAATGCTTGCCGGCGACATCGTGATCGCGATCGACGACAATGCGATCGACGGAGCTTCCGGGCTGATCGCCGCCATTCGCGACCGCGAGCCGGGCGACGAAGTCGAGATCGTCGTGCTCCGCGACGGCGAACGCCGAACCCTCACGGTCGTGCTCACCAACCGGCCACAGACCTGATCAGCGCGGCGGCGAAGTTTCGAATCGGCGCCCTGCGGGATCGTCCCGAAGGTTTTCTCCGAGTCGGCCGATCTTGGTTGTGGGGAGCGAAGCCCCCGGATAGCATTCCCTGGCCGTGTCGAGACCCGTCTGACACGACGAAGTGTTCGCAATCGATGTCCGTGTGAGCCTGATCCGGCTGGTGCAATGAGCACATCCGGCAGGGACCTCACGGCGACAACTTGACCGAGTGCTCCGCTCGCCCGTGAGGCAGCGGAGCATTTGCGTGAGGACCGCAAGGTTCGCTGACCGCAATGGGCATGTATCAGTGGATAGCCCAACCGGGCTCGATCAACTCGAAGGAAGCCGCAATGGCACAAACAGTGATTCTCGGCGAAAAGGTCGGGATGACGCAGAAATGGGTGGACGACAAGGTCGTCCCGGTCACGGTTCTTCGTGTCGAGCCCATGCGCATCGTCCAGATCAAGACGACCGAACGCGATGGCTACACGGCCCTGCAGGTGACCTACGGGCACCACGATGCCAAGAAGCTCAACAAGCCCGCAGCCGGTCACTACGGCAAGGCGGGCGTCCAGCCGGGCAAGCGCCTCGTCGAACTACGCCTCGACTCGGTCGACGGCTTCGAGATCGGCCAGGAGATCACGGTCGAATCGATCGCCTCGGGCAGCCGAGTCGATGTGACCGCGACCAGCCGTGGCAAGGGCTTCGCCGGGGTCATGAAGCGTCACAACTTCAAGGGCCAGGGCGCGAGCCACGGCAACCACAAGAACCACCGTACGCCCGGCTCGGTCGGTGCCTGCTCGTTCCCCGGCCGTGTGTTCCGGGGCCAGCGGATGGCCGGTCACATGGGCCACGAGCAGGTCACCACACTCAACCTCGAAGTCGTCGACGCCGACGTCGAGCGCAATCTGTTGCTGATCAAGGGGTCGGTCCCGGGACCGAACGGTGGGGTCGTCTCGGTCCGTAACGCCGTCAAGGCTCCGACCACGGCATCGGCGAAGGGAGCCTGATCGACATGGCACAGATCACCCTCAAGAACGCCGCCGGCAAGGACGCCGGCAAGGTCGAACTGGACGACTCGATGTTCGGCATCGAACCCAACGTCCCGGTCATGCACCAGGTCGTCACCGCCCAGCTGGCGGCCCGCCGCTCGGGTACACAGAGCACGAAGACCCGCAGCGAGGTTCGTGGTGGCGGTGCCAAGCCGTTCCGCCAGAAAGGCACCGGCAACGCTCGTCAGGGTTCGATCCGTGCGCCGCACTACAGCGGTGGTGGCGTGGCCCTCGGCCCGAAGCCCCGCAAGTATGGCCAGAAGACGCCCAAGAAGATGATCGGTCTGGCGCTCCGTTCGGCACTGTCCGATCGTGCCGCCGAGGGCAAGGTCATCGTCGTCGACAGCTGGGGCTGGGACCAGCCGAGCACCAAGGCCGCCAAGGCCGCGCTCGCCGGACTGGGCGTCGATGCAAAGGCGCTCGTGGTGGTCGGTCGTGACGATGCCGCGGCTGCGCTGAGCTTCCGCAACCTCACCGAGGTCCAGCTCATCACCCCCGGCGAACTGAACGCGTACGACGTGCTGTGCAACGAGTACATCGTGTTCACCCAGTCCGTGCTGCCCACGCCGGCACCGGCCAAGCCCAAGACGAACACGGCTCAGCCTGCCTCCCACGATCAGGCCGTCGAGTCGTCCGTCGACGTCAGCGCTCCCACCGAGGCGAATGGCGCCGACGAGTCCGACAGTGATCGAGGCGAAGCGGAGACCAGCGGCGCCGATCCTGTCTGGGTCGGTGCGGTGAAGGCGCTCGCCGACGGTTCGCAGCCCGAGGGTCATCCGATCAAGGGCAATGCCGGCTCGATGCTGTACCACACGCCGGGAAGCTCCTTCTACAGCCGTACCAAGGCCGAGGTGTGGTTCGACACCGAGGAGAACGCCGAGGCAGCTGGTTTCTCCAAGCCGGCCTCGCAGCAGAAAGACAGTGAGTGATGAAGGACCCACGCGACATCATCCTGGCTCCGGTCGTCTCTGAGAAGAGCTATGACCTGATGGAGACCGGTGTCTACACGTTCAAGGTGCGCAAGAGCGCCAGCAAGCCGGAGATCCGTGACGCGGTCGAGGCGATCTGGGGCGTCGAGGTGCTGAAGGTCAACACCCTGAATCGCAAGGGCAAGGCCACCCGTACTCGCGGCACCAACCGTCGCAGCTCCAAGCCCGACTCCAAGCGAGCCATCGTCACGCTCGCAGCGGGCGAGATCCCGCTGTTCGAGAACTGAGGAAGACAGGAATCTGATCATGGCGATTCGTTCCCGCAAACCAACCAGCCCGGCCCGCCGCTTCCAGACGTCGTCCGACTTCTCCGAAGTCACCAAGTCGACGCCCGAGCGGACGCTGCTGGCCACCAAGTCCAAGACCGGCGGTCGCAACACGTACGGTCGCAAGACCTCGCGTCACCGCGGCGGTGGCCACAAGCAGCGCTACCGCATCGTCGACTTCAAGCGCGTCAAGGACGGTATCCCCGCCAAGGTCGCCGCCATCGAGTACGACCCGAACCGCACGTGTCGGATCGCCCTGTTGCACTACACGGACGGCGAGAAGGCCTACATCTTGGCGCCGAAGGGTCTCAACGTGGGCGATCACGTCGAAAGCGGCCACGGCGCCGACATCAAGCCGGGCAACGCGATGGCCCTGCGCTACATCCCGGTCGGTACCACGATCCACAATGTCGAGCTGCGACCCGGTCAGGGTGGCAAGGTCGGGCGATCCGCCGGTATCGCCGTGCAGTTGGTCGCCAAGGAAGGCGATTTTGCCACATTGCGCATGCCCTCGACCGAGATGCGTCGAGTGCCGATCGACTGCCGTGCAACGGTGGGCGAGGTCGGCAACAGCGAGCACGAGCTGGTCAAGATCGGCAAGGCCGGCCGCAACCGCTGGAAGGGCGTCAAGCCTCAGACCCGCGGTGTCTCGATGAACCCCGTCGACCACCCGCTGGGTGGTGGCGAGGGCCGTACCTCAGGCGGTCGTCCCGCCGTGTCCCCGTGGGGCAAGCCCGAGGGCCGTACCCGCTCCAAGAAGAAGGCCAGCCAGAAGATGATCGTCCGACGTCGCCGTTCCGGTCGCGGGCGCCGCTGAGGCAGGAGAGAGAAGTCATGTCACGCAGTCTCAAAAAGGGCCCGTTCGTCGACGAGCATCTGCTCAAGAAAGTCGACGCCCAGAACGCGGCGGGCGAGCGCAAGGTCATCAAGACCTGGTCGCGCCGTTCGACCGTCATCCCCGACATGGTCGGTCACACGATCGCCGTTCACGATGGCCGCAAGCACGTCCCGGTGTATGTCACCGAGTCGATGGTGGGCCACAAGCTCGGTGAGTTCAGCCCGACCCGGACATTCAGGTTCCACGCCGGGCAGGAAAAGGGAGCGCGTCGCTGATCCGCGGTCCAAAGCTGAACGAGGGCGCCACCGTGATCGGTGAGCGCCACGGCACCAAGGCCACCGCCAAGTACGTGCGGTCGTCCGCCTACAAGGCCCGGGTCGTGCTCGATCTGATCCGCGGTCTCGATGTGAAGCGCGCCGACGAGGTGTTGCAGTTCACCGAGCGTTCGATCGCCCACGACATCCGCAAGGTGCTGGCCAGCGCGGTCGCCAATGCGACCGATGCGGACAGCGGTGCATTCATCGGCGATGCCGAGGAGCTCTTCGTGCTGGCGTGCTTCGCCGACGAGGGCCCGACCCTGCGTCGCTTCCGCCCACGTGCCCGTGGCCGTGCGACTCGCATTCGCAAGCGCACCTGCCACATCACGATCGTCCTTGCTCGGATGAGCGAGGACCGCATCGAGATCCTGCGTGCCCGGAGCGAAGGCGCGGGCGGTGGAGCCGACGTGAACCGCCGTGCCCGTGTCGAGCGCAGCCGTAAGCGTGCCGCCTCCGCCAAGGAGCAGATCGACGCGATCGATGCCGATGAGGCAGTCGAGGACGCCGAGGCAGACGTGGAGGAAAGCGCCGAGACCGAAGGCGTCGCCGACGCGGTCGAAGCAGTCGAAGATGCCGAGGAGGCCGAGACCGACGAAGCGAGCGCCGGCGACGAGCCCGGCCAAGCCGGTGGTGACCATCAGCCCGGCGAGTGGGCGGGTTCGGTCGAGCCCGATGCCGATGGCAGCGGTCCCGAGTCACACCCGATCAAGGGCAACGTCGATTCGATGCTCTATCACACCCCCGACAGCCGGTACTACAAGGTCACCAAGGCCGAGGTCTGGTTCGACACCGAGGAAAACGCCGAAGCCGCCGGCTTCGCCAAGCCTGGCGCTCAGAAGGACGAGGACTGATTCATGGGTCAGAAGGTCAACCCGTACGGCTTCCGCCTCGGCGTGAGCACCGACTGGAAGAGCCGTTGGTTCTCCGAACGTGAGTACAAGCAGTACCTCACCGAGGACTGGCAGATCCGCCAGGCCATCATGGAGCGTCTCGAGTCGGCTGCGATCAGCCGCATCGAGATCGAGCGCACCCGCGACAAGCTCCGCGTCGACGTCCACACCGCCCGTCCCGGAATCGTCATCGGCCGTCGCGGTGCCCAGGCCGACGAGCTGCGCACGATGATCACGAAGATCACCGGCAATGCGAAGATCCAGCTCAACATCGTCGAGATCAAGACGCCCGAGCTCGACGCCGCGCTGATCGCCCAAGGCGTCGCCGACCAGTTGGCGAACCGGATCGCCTTCCGCCGTGCGATGAAGCGCGCCGTCCAGAACGCCCAACGCGCCGGTGCCCTGGGTATCCGGGTCCAGTGTTCGGGACGCCTCGGCGGTGCCGAGATGAGCCGTACCGAGTGGTACCGCGAGGGTCGCGTGCCGTTGCACACCCTGCGCGCCGACATCGACTACGGCTTCCGCGAGGCGAAGACGGCCAACGGTCGTGTCGGCGTCAAGGTGTGGCTGTACAAGGGCGACATTCTTCCGTACAAGACGGCCAACGAGGACAAGATCGCCCGCGAGGCCGCCATGGCCGTCGGCGAGACCTCGGGCCAAACCGCTGACGACGGGCCGCGCAAGGTCGTCTCGTCGGCTGCTCGCCGTCGTGACCAGACGCCCGAGCCGGAGGCACAGCCGCTGCTCAAGGACGCCGACCCCGAACTCGAGAAGTTGCTCGACGAAGAAGAGACCATCGCCCGTCAGACCCGTGAGGGTCACGAGACTCCGCACTTCCGTGCGGACGACTGAGCACGGTCGAGAAAGTACGACAAGGAACACATCATGTTGATGCCTCGCAAGGTCGCACACCGCAAGCACCACCGTGGCCGTACGAAAGGTATGACCAAGGGTGGCAGCGAGCTGCACTTCGGCGACTACGGAATCCAGGCCCTCGAGCCGGGCTGGCTGAGCGCCCGCCAGATCGAGGCCGCCCGTATCGCCATGACCCGATCGATCCGCCGCGGCGGCAAGGTCTGGATCAATATCTTCCCCGACAAGCCGGTCACCAAGAAGCCGGCCGAGACCCGCATGGGTTCTGGCAAGGGCAACCCTGAGTTCTGGGTTGCCGTGGTCCGCCCGGGCCGCGTGCTGTTCGAGCTCTCGTTCCCGAACGAACAGCAGGCGAAGGAAGCCCTCAACAAGGCGATCCAGAAGCTGCCGATCAAGGCGCGCGTCATCACGCGTGAGGAGACGATCTGAGATGGCACGCAAGAACAAGATTGCCGAAATGGACATGACCGAACTGGTCGACGAGCTGCGCGAGACGAAGCACGAGGCGCTCAATCTGCGCTTCCGCAATGCCACGGGCCAACTCGAGAACACCGCTGAGATCAAGAAGGTTCGCCGACAGATCGCACGCATCAACACCCTCATCCGTCAGCGCGAGATCGCTGCGGCCGAGGCAGAAGGGTGAGCCGAAGGTGAGCCCGACATCATTCATCGAGGACACGAGCGGACATCAGAGCAGGCGCAGCGACAGCTCCGCTCGAGTCCGGAAGCTGAGAGAACCATGAGCGATACTGATATCCCGACCGGCGACGCCACCACCGAGGTGGCCGAGCCCCGCAAAGCCCGCAAGGTACGCGAGGGCGTCGTCACGTCGGCGGGGATGGACAAGACCATCGTCGTCGCCGTGACCGACCGCGTTCGCCACCCGAGGTACAACAAGTTCATCCTGCGTACCAAGAAGCTGTACGCCCACGACGAGACCAACGACGCCGGTGTCGGCGACAAGGTCCGCATCATGGAGACTCGCCCGCTCAGCAAGAGCAAGCGTTGGCGTCTCGTCGAGATCCAGGAGCGTGCGCGGTGATTCAGCAAGAATCGCGACTTCGTGTCGCCGACAACAGCGGCGCCAAAGAAGTGCTGTGCATCAAGGTGCTCGGCGGCACACGTCGCCGGTACGCCTCGATCGGGGACGTCTTCGTGGCCACGGTCAAAGATGCGATCCCCGGCGCGGCCGTCAAGAAGGGTGACGTCGTGAAGTGCGTCGTCGTCCGGGTCAAGAAGGAAAAGCGTCGTCCAGACGGCAGCTACATCCGCTTCGACGAGAACGCGGCCGTACTCATCAAGGACGATCTCACGCCTCGCGGCACCCGCATCTTCGGCCCGGTGGGCCGTGAGCTGCGAGACCGCAAGTTCATGCGCATCGTCTCGCTCGCACCGGAGGTGATCTGAGTGAAGCTCCGAAAGGGTGACCCCGTTCGTGTCATCACGGGCAAGGACAAGGGCAAGGAAGGCGTCGTCGAACGCGTCATGCCCAAAGACAACAAGGTGCTCGTCACCGGTGTGAACACCGCGTCCAAGCATCAACGGCCCCGCCGTGCCAACGAGCAGGCCGGGATCATCGACAAGGACATGCCGATCGACGCATCGAACGTCATGTACGTGCACAAGGGCAAGACCGTCCGGCTCGGCTACGCCGAGAACAAGAAGGGCGACAAGGTCCGGATCGCGCGTCCGAGCGGTGAGGAAGATCTGATGAGCGCCACAGCAACACAGCCGCGACTGAAGTCGCGCTACAACGACACGATCAAGGCTCAGCTGGCCAAGGACCTCGGCATCGAGAACGAGATGCAGATCCCCCGGTTCGAGAAGATCGTCATCAACATGGGCGTCGGTCGGGCGACTCAGCAGCCGTCGCTGCTCGAGAAGGCGGTCGACGAGTTGACCCTCATCGCCGGTCAGAAGCCGGTCGTCACCAAGGCCCAGCAATCGATCGCGGCGTTCAAGCTGCGGGAGGGGCAGGCGATCGGCACCAAGGTGACGCTTCGCGGTGACCGCATGTGGGAGTTCCTCGACCGACTGCTGGCTGTTGCGATTCCACGTATTCGCGACTTCCGTGGGCTTCCGGCCCATTCGTGGGACGGGCGTGGCAACTACACGTTCGGGCTCAACGATCAGACCGTGTTCCCGGAGATCGACGTCGACAACGTCGATCACCAGCGTGGCATGGACATCACGATCGTGACGACGGCACAGACCAACGATGCCGGCAAGGCACTGCTCGATGCGTTCGGGTTCCCATTCAAGAAGGGCGCCGAAGCCGATGCCGCCCCCCGCAAGATCAAGCGCCGCGGTCCGTACCGCGGTGGCAAGAAGTGACCGAGTAGTCGAGAGAGACCGAAGAGATCCAGATGGCCAAGAAAGCATTGATCAACAAGGCTGCTGCCAAGCCGAAGTACAAGGTCCGCGGGTACACGCGCTGCCGTCGCTGTGGCCGGGCCCGTTCCGTGTTCAGGAAGTTCGGCCTGTGCCGGATCTGCCTACGAGAGCTGGCGCACGCCGGCGAGATCCCCGGTCTGACGAAGTCGAGCTGGTGAGGGAGACAACAACATGATGACCGATCCCATCGCCGACATGCTGACCCGTATTCGCAATGCGAACACGGCGATGCACGACGAAGTGCGCATGCCTTCGTCGCGGCAGAAATCGCGCTCGCCAAAGTGCTCCAATCGGAGGGCTACATCGGCGGCTTCGAGGTGGCTCCGTCCACCACGGGTCCCGGCGACACGCTGACCATTCAGATGAAGTACTCCGACGACCGCGATCGTACGATCTCGGGCATTCGTCGGATCTCCACACCGGGCTTGCGGGTCTACCGCAAGGCCAGCGCCGTACCTCGAGTGCTCGGCGGTCTCGGTGTGGCCGTCCTATCCACCAGCCATGGGCTCATGACCGACCGCGAGGCGCGCAAGCGCAACGTCGGCGGCGAAGTCCTCTGCTACGTCTGGTGAGGAAGTAGCACCATGTCCCGAATCGGAAAAGCACCCGTCGCGGTGCCGTCTGGCGTCGAAGTGACCGTCGCCGACGGCATGGTCACGGTCAAGGGCCCCAAAGGCACGCTCAGCCGCGTGATCCCCGGAGATATCGAGATCACTCAGGAGAACGGCGAGCTGACATTCGTCCGCCCCAACGAGGAGCGGCAGAACAAGGCGCTCCACGGCCTGACGCGCAGCCTCGTCAACAACATGGTGGTCGGCGTGACCGAGGGGTTCAAGAAAGAACTCGAGATCGTCGGCGTCGGTTACCGGGCCGAGGCCCAGAGCCCTACCGCTCTGCGCCTGAATCTCGGCTTCAGCCATCCGGTCAACGTCTCGGCTCCGGAAGGCATCGCCTTCGAGGTGCCGGTTCCGACTCAGGTGGTCGTGATCGGCATCGACAAAGAGGTCGTCGGCCAGGTGGCCGCCAACATCCGCAGCATCCGCAAGCCCGAGCCGTACAAGGGCAAGGGCGTTCGGTACGCCGGCGAGCGCGTCCTGCGCAAGGCCGGCAAGGCCGGAAAGAAGTGACCAGGGAAATGAACGGTAGAAGTTATGAGTGACATCGCCAAGGCACGTCGCAACGGCCGCATTCGCCGCCATCGTCGGGTTCGCAAGAAGGTCCACGGCACGGCGGTCCGGCCTCGTTTGGCCGTGTATCGATCCAACAAACACATCTCGGTCCAGGTGATCGACGACGACGCCGGCGCCACGCTGGCGGCGGCATCGACCGTCGAAGCGACCCAGCGCTCCCTCGGGAGCGGTAACAACGTCGCCGCTGCGACTCGCGTCGGCGAGTTGATCGCCGAGCGGGCCAAGGCCGCCGGCGTCACCTCGGTCGTGTTCGACCGCGGTGGATTCGCGTACCACGGTCGTGTCGCAGCGATCGCCGAAGCCGCCCGAGCATCGGGTTTGGAGTTCTGATGGTGTGCAATGAAAGCGGCGATCGCCGAAGCCGCAACGTCAACCACGACACCGCAGGTCTGGAGTTCTGATGGCATATCAGCCGAACACTCAACACAGCTCGAACGACAACGAGGGTGGGCTTCGCGAGTCGCGGGTCATCACGATCAACCGCGTTGCCAAAGTCGTCAAGGGTGGCCGCCGGTTCAGTTTCACCGCGCTGGTCGTCGTCGGCGACGGCAACGGTCGTGTCGGCCTCGGTTACGGCAAGGCCAAGGAAGTGCCCCTGGCGATCCAGAAGGGCACGGAGGAGGCCAAGCGCAACCTGTTCGACGTCCCGCTCGCAGGCTCCACGATCATCCACCCGGTGATCGGCGAAACCGGTGGTGGGCACGTCCTCATGAAGCCCGCAGCTCCCGGTACCGGCGTGATCGCCGGTGGTGCAGCACGCATCATCCTGGAAGAGGCCGGCGTGCACGACATCTTGTGCAAATCGCTCGGCTCCGCCAACCACATCAACGTCGCCCGTGCGACGATCGCAGGGCTGAAGTCCCTGCAGCGTCCCGACGAGATCGCCAAGCGACGTGGCATCCCAGCGGAGAGTTTCGTGCCCAAGGGCCTGCTCAACGCCTACAACGAGCGCCAGAAGCAGATGGCTGCCGGCGCCGCCAACCACGAGTGAGTGAGCCACGAATGAGTGAGAACACGATTACCGTCACCCAGGTGAAGTCGGGGATCGGCGCCAAGCCGAAGACCCGCGGGACCTTGCGTGCCCTCGGCCTCGGCCGAATCGGCAAGTCCAATACGCTGCCCGATCGACCTGAGATTCGCGGCATGATCCATCGCGTGCCCCATCTCATCGAGGTCACCGAGAACGAGAAAGGGACTGGCTGATCATGCAAGTGCACGATCTCGCGTCATCACCCGGCGCCAGGAAGAACGCCAAGCGAGTCGGTCGTGGTACCGGCGGCAAGGGCGGCAAGACTGCAGGGCGTGGCACCAAGGGTCAACGGTCACGCGGCCGCGGCAAGGTGGCACGCGGCTTCGAGGGCGGCCAGATGCCCCTCAAGCAACGGGTGCCGAAGCTGAAGGGCTTCACGAACCCGTTCCGAGTCGAGTACACGGCGGTCAACCTCGACACGCTCGGCGAGTTGGGCGAGTCGATGGTGACCCCCGACGTTCTGGTGGCCCACGGCATCGTCCGCAAGGGCGCCTTCGTCAAGGTGCTCGCCCGCGGCGAACTCACGAGCAAAGTCGACGTTCACGTCCATGCTGCCTCGAAGGCAGCCGAGGCTGCGATCAGCGCCGCCGGCGGTTCGGTCACACTGATCACTCTTCCGTTCAAGGAAGAGGGCAAGGCCGGCCGCCCCGCTGCCAAGGGCAACCAGTTCACGAACCGCTGAGCCGTTCGCCCGACCCCATTTCGGTGGCCGGGTGAGGCCCGCGGGTCGCTGCTAGCCTGCGGCCCGCCCCCAACCTGCGAGGATCTTCGTCAGTGCTGTCGAACGTCAAGAACATCTTCAAGGTCACGGATCTTCGTAACAAGATCCTGTTCACCTTCATGATCATCGGGCTGTACCGCGTCGGAGTGCACATTCGTGTGCCCGGCGTCGACCCGCTGGCGATCGACCAGCTCAACGAGGGCGCACAGAACGGCGCACTCGGGTTGTTCAACTTGTTCTCGGGCGGCGGCTTCAGCAGCTTCTCGATCTTTGCGCTGGGCATCATGCCGTACATCACGGCCAGCATCATCATGCAGGTGCTCGGGGTGGTGATCCCCAAGCTCGAGGAGCTCCAGCAAGAGGGTGCGGTCGGTCAACGCAAGATCACCCAGTACACGCGATACGTCACGGTCGCGCTCGCAACGCTGCAGGCGACGGTGCTCGTGTTCCTGTTCGGAACGGGTGGCGGCGCCGCGTTCTTCTCGGCCGTGCAGGCCCCGTCGGTGCCGTTGCTGCCTGATGGCATCTGGCCACGCGGCTATTTGATCATCCTCTGCCTCGTGGCCGGAACCGCCGTGCTGATGTGGATGGGTGAGTTGATCAGCCAGCGCGGTATCGGCAACGGCATGTCGATGATCATCTTTGCGTCGGTGGTGTCCTCGCTGCCCGCCGGGTTCTACTCGATCCTCCAGGTGAACAAGTTCTTCTGGTTCGTCGTGATGGTGCTCGTCACGCTCGGCATCATCGTGGCAGTCGTGTTCGTCGAGCTCGGCCAGCGGCGGATTCCCGTGCAGTTCGCAAAACGCGTGGTCGGCCGGCGCATGATGGGCGGGCAGAACACCTATATCCCATTGAAGGTCAACCAGTCCGGCGTGATTCCGATCATCTTCGCCAGCTCGATCCTGCTGCTGCCGGCGATCCTGGCCAGCTTCCTCGGTGGCTCGAGTTCCGGATGGCGTGCTGACATCCAGCGCTACATCGATCAGTACATCTTGAACAGCCAGAACATCGTCTACGTCACGTTGTTCGCGCTGTTGATCATCGCGTTCGCCTACTTCTACAACTCGATCGCGTTCGACCCGGTGCGGCAGGCGGATCAGATCCGCAAGCAGGGCGGCTTCATCCCGGGTGTCCGCCCCGGACCGCAGACCGAGGCCTATCTGGCCAAGGCGGTCAACCGGATCACGCTGCCGGGTGCCGTGTTCATCGCGCTGATCGCGATCTTCCCGTATCTCATCTTGTGGGCCGCCGACGTCAACTCGTTCGCGTTCGCCGGAACCAGCGTTCTGATCTCGGTGGGTGTCGCACTCGAGCTGATGCGTCAGATCGACAGCCAGCTGATGTTGCGCAACTACGAGGGCTTCTTGAAGTGAACGTTCCTTCGTCGCCTGACCGACCCCCGTCCGGTCGCTGAGCGGTCCGGTGATACCCGGAGCGCGGCTCATCATTCTTGGTCGGCAGGGCGCCGGCAAGGGAACGCAGTGCGTGCGTTTGTCGCGCCATTACGTCGTGCCGCACATCTCGACCGGTGACATGTTGCGGGCGGCCGCTCGGGAGGGCACCGACCTCGGCAGTGCTGCCAAGCAGGTGATGGATGAGGGCGGTCTGGTCGGCGACGAGATCATGATCGGCCTCGTCGCCGAGCGTCTGGACAAGGCCGATGCAAGTACCCGGGGCTACATTCTCGACGGTTTCCCGCGTACGGTCACCCAGGCCCAGGCGCTCGACCGGATAACCGTCGATCGCCCGATCCACGTCGTGATCGATCTCGACGTGCCGCGCGAGATCGTGCTCGAGCGGATCTCGTCCCGTCGGGTGTGCCGCGACTGTGGCACGAACTACCGAACGTCGGGTGACGATCCGTCGCCATGGATCTGCGATGTGTGTGGCGGCGACGTCCAGCAGCGCGCCGACGACACTCCCGACGCCGTCAATCGGCGGCTGGACCTGTACGAGACGCAGACGGCGCCGCTCATCGAGTACTACGCCTCGGTCGGCATGCTCACCGTCATCAACGGCGTCGGCCATCCCGATCATGTGTTCAAGCGCCTGACGGATGCTGTGGAGGCCCGCCGATAGACAGCCCTGCACAGGGCGTAGGCACGAGACGGCGGAACGGACCTCACACCGAGCGCAAGGTGTCGTCCGAGCTGCCGGCGTGGTGGTCGGCGGCCGCACCGGGTTGCCGCTATCACAGAAGACCGAAAAAGTGGCGGATCCCACCATTGGCGATCGCGTTCGGGTCCGATAGCATTGCTAGTCGGTCTGTGCGCAGATCGTTGATCGAAATCCGCTGAGCAGGTCGAATGCCTGCTCGTACCGAGGAGTACACCCCTGGCAAAATCTGAAGACGCCATCGTGCTGGAAGGCACGATCGTCGAATCGCTCCCGAATGCAATGTTCCGAGTCGAGCTGGAGAACGGCCACAAAGTGTTGGCCCACATCTCCGGCAAGATGCGGATGCACTACATCCGCATTCTTCCGGGCGACAGGGTTCAGGTGGAGCTCACCCCTTACGACCTCACCCGAGGCCGTATCACGTATCGATACAAGTGAACCAAGCAATGAAAGAGCAGTCGTGAAGGTCCGACCGAGCGTCAAGAAGATGTGTGAGAAGTGCCGAGTGATCCGCCGGCACGGCCGCGTCCAAGTCATCTGTGAGAACCCGCGCCACAAGCAGCGCCAGGGCTGAAAGAAGAGAGCACGTATCCATGGCACGTATCGCCGGCGTCGACATCCCCCGCGAAAAGCGGTTGGAGATCTCGCTCACCTACATCTTCGGCATCGGGTCGACGACTGCGCAGAAGATCTGCACAGATCTGCAGCTCGACCGCAACACCAAGGTTTCGAACCTGACCGAGGACGAGGTCAATCAGATCCGTCAATACGTCGATCAGAACCTCACGATCGAGGGTGATCTTCGTCGTGACGTTCAGAACGACATCAAGCGCAAGATCGAGATCGGATGCCTGCAAGGTGTCCGCCACCGCAAGGGTTTGCCGGTCCGTGGCCAGCGCACCCACACCAACGCTCGCACTCGCAAGGGGCCCAAGCGCACGGTGGCCAACAAGAAGAAGGCTGTGAGGAAGTAAGCCATGGCAAAGGCCAAGCCGGGCGGACGCCGCCCACGCAAACGCGATCGCAAGAACGTCTCGACGGGTGTCGTGCACATCAAGAGCTCGTTCAACAACACGATCGTCACGATCACCGATACGCAAGGCAACGTCATCTCGTGGGCATCGTCGGGTGCAGTCGGGTTCAAGGGCAGTCGCAAGAGCACGCCCTACGCCGCCCAGCAGGCTGCTGAGCGCGCGGCAAATGCCGCGATGGAGCACGGTCTCCGTCGTGTCGAAGTGCAGGTGAAGGGCCCGGGTTCGGGTCGCGACACCGCAGTTCGTTCGATTCAGAACACGGGCATCGAGGTCACGTCGATCAAGGACGTCACCCCGGTTCCCCACAACGGTTGCCGCCAGCCCAAGCGGCGCCGCGGCTGAGGAAGGTCGACTAGATCATGGCTCGTTACACCGGTCCCAAGGTGCGCCTCTCGCGCCGCCTGTCGACCAACATCTTCGAAAACGAAAAGGGTCGGCGCGCCCTCGACCGGCGTCCATTCCCGCCCGGTGCGCACGGCCGTACGCGCCGCCGCAACGCCGGCAGCGAGTACCTCGCCCAGCTGCAGGAGAAGCAGAAGGCCAAGTACATCTACGGTGTGCTCGAAAAGCAGTTCAAGAAGACCTACGACGAGGCCAACCGCCTCAGCGGTCCGACGGGCGAGAACCTGCTGATCCTGCTCGAGACCCGTCTCGACAATGTTGCCTACCGTGCCGGCTGGGCCTCGACCAGGCCGCAGGCACGTCAGTTCGTCAACCACGGGCTCGTCAAGGTGAATGGTCGTCGCGTCGACATCCCGTCGTACCGCGTTCGCAAGGGCGACGTCGTCTCGTTGTCCGAGAAGGCCGCCAACATGATCGTCATCCAGCACAACATCGACGTGCTCGACCGTTCGCTCGTCGGCTGGCTCGAGACCGGCGATGGTGGCAAGCAGGTCACGGTTCGTGATCTGCCCCAGCGCGAGCACATCGACGTTCCCGTGCGTGAATCGCTCATCGTCGAGCTCTACTCGAAGTAACCCGTCGTCGAGCGCCTGGCGCAACGACGACACCGTCATCAGCCGAATACCCCGCAGTCGAATTTACAGAGTCGAACACCCTCAGAAAGGACCCGGCAGCACATGCTCGTCATGCAGCGCCCTTCCGTCGAAGCCCTCGGCGAGGAGAGCAACAACCAGCAGCGCTTCGCGATCGGTCCGCTCGAGCCTGGCTTCGGCCACACGCTCGGCAACTCGTTGCGTCGCACCCTGCTGTCGTCAATTCCCGGTGCAGCCGTCACCACGGTTCGCTTCGATGAAGCGCTCCACGAGTTCGACACCATCTCGGGCGTGGCCGAAGACGTCACCGATGTGATCTTGAACATCAAGGACATCGTGCTCACCTCGACATCGAGCGAGTCGGTGAACCTGCGCCTCGATGTCCGCGGTCCTGCGGCGGTGACGGCCGGTGACATCGAGTGCCCGTCCGACGTCGAGATCCTCAACAAGGATCTTTCGATCGCCACGCTCAATGGCAAGGCTCGCCTCGCGATCGACCTCACGGTCGAGCAGGGTCGCGGCTATGCCTCGAGCCAGCGTGAGATCGAGACCCGTACGATCGGCGTGATCCCGATCGACGCCATCTTCAGCCCGGTCCGCCGGGTGAGCTTCGACGTCGAGCCCACTCGCGTCGAGCAGTCCACCGACTACGACAACCTGGTCATCGAGATCGAGACCGACGGTTCGATCTCGCCGAGCGAGGCGCTCGCCTCCGCAGGCGCCACGCTGCAGGCGCTGGCCGAGTTGGTGGCCTCGATGAGCGATGAGCCCCAGGGTCTCGAGCTCGGCGAGAAGATCGATACGACCACGAGCTCGCCCGATCTCGAGCTCCCGATCGAAGACCTCGACCTGTCCGAGCGTCCGCGCAACTGTCTCAAGCGGGCGCAGGTCAACACGGTGGGCGAGCTGCTCACCAAGACCGAGGACGACTTGTTGAACATCACCAACTTCGGCCAGAAGAGCCTGGACGAAGTCAAGGAGAAGCTGGACGAGCGCGGCCTGACGCTGCGCGCCTGATCGTCCAGTTCGCCGTACAGCCGAAAGCACACTCTCATGCCTGCAACCCCACGCCGCTCCCGCAACTTCGGCGGTAGCGCCTCCCACCAACGTCTGATGATGGCCAACCTGGCCGCGTCGCTGTTCGCGGCCGAGGCGATCACCACGACCGAGGCCAAGGCCAAGGCCCTGCGCCCGATCGCCGAGAAGCTGATCACGAAGGCCAAGAAAGCCCAGGACGGTCCGATGCGCGTCCACCGCATCCGCCAGATCCAGGGCTACCTCGGTGACCGTGAGATGACCCACAAGTTGGTCAACGACGTCGCCCCTCGTTACACCGAGCGCAACGGCGGCTACACCCGCATCTTGAAGCTCGGTACCCGCGAGGGCGACAACGCCAAAATGGCCCGCATCGAACTCGTCTGAGTTCTCCGAGGCCGGATCCGGCGATCGCCGCGTTGCGTGAGCTCGTCGTCGGCGTCCAGTCAACTTGCTCGCCTTGCGTTCGCCAAATCCGAACCTCGGAGGAGCGAGGGACGAAACGGGTTCGTCGTGGCACCTTCGTGATCG
This sequence comes from uncultured Acidimicrobiaceae bacterium, assembly GCA_963699815.1. Lineage (GTDB taxonomy): Bacteria > Actinomycetota > Acidimicrobiia > Acidimicrobiales > Ilumatobacteraceae > Ilumatobacter. Next base: position 77,831 of record CAVOVK010000023.1, read on the forward strand.
GACGTACGTCCGACACCCCACCCGCCACCTGCGTCGTAGCCTGGCCTCCTGATGGACGGTGGGGATGGGCGCGAACCGGTTGAGCCAGGGGTTCGGCGAGCGCGGTTCCTGGTTGCCTATCTCGGGACCGGGTTCCACGGGCTGGCTGCCAATCCCGGGGTGCGGACCGTCATGGGGGAGGTCCTCGCGGCGATCGCCACCGTGTTGCGGCAACCCGTCGAGCTCGCGATGGCCGGTCGCACAGACGCCGGCGTGCACGGATGGGGGCAGGTGCTGACGGGCGATCTTCCGATCGATACCGATCTGGCGGATCTGGCTCGGCGCCTCAACAAGCTGTGTGCGCCCGATATCTCGATACGCGAAGCGGCGTGGGCGGCCCCGGACTTCGACGCTCGGTTCTCGGCCACGTCGCGGAACTACCGCTACCACGTGTGGAATGATCCGGCGCCGAACCCGCTGATCGCGGCCACGAGTTGGCACGTACCGCGCCGTCTCGATCTCGATGCCATGCGGGCGGCGTCACCGGCCCTGGAGGGCGAACACGACTTCTCGTCGTTCTGCCGCAAACCCAAGGTTCCCGCCGGGTTCGACGAGCCGAGCTTGGTGCGGATCGTTCACGATCTGTCGTGGTCTCGGATCGAAGGTTCGCCACTCCTGAGGTTCGAGATCACGGGCAGCGCGTTCTGCCACCAGATGGTGCGTTCGATCGTCGGTACCACCGTCGACGTCGGGCTGGGGCGAATCGAGCCGGGCGCGATGCAGCAGATCCTGGCCGCCCGCGATCGGGCTGCCGCAGGTACCGTCGCCCCACCTGTCGGGCTCGTGCTCTGGCACGTCGGCTACGACGGCGAACGTTGGGATGCCGATCGTTGATCGGCCGGCGCCGCGAGCCCACCCTGACCGACGGTGCGGTCAGGGAAGCGTTCTGCGATCTCACGGTGCGTTCTGGGCGGGTCGCTCGACAGCTCCTACACCCCGGGCCACCGCCGGCGACGTAGGACGACGGGCGCTGGATCGACGACCAACCGCCTGTCCGGCCGCCCACATGCCGCCTTGGGCCCATGTGTTGGCCACCGGGAGGTTTGATCGTGGTCGATCTCCGAACAACGTCACGTGGCTGCCGAGTGCGAGGTGACCCCGATGAGCCGGTTCCGACCGGTCCCGTGGGCCGCGAAGTCGAACGATCTGGGATCGGGTGACGTCCGACGTTGCCGCGCGTCCTCCTCGGCCCCTATCATTACCCGGTTCAATTGCAGTCTGTTGCTTCGGGCTGCCTGGCCGCGAACGCGTCGCGGAGAAGTTGCGAGATCGTATTTCGATGAAGACCTACACCCCGAAAGTCAACGAGATTCAGCGTGAGTGGCATGTGGTCGACGCCGAGGGTGTCATACTCGGCCGTCTGTGCACCGAGGTCGCCCGCCTGCTGCGCGGGAAGCACAAGCCGACGTACTCGCCTCACATCGACACTGGCGACCATGTCGTGATCATCAACGCCGACAAGGTCATCATGAGCGGCAACAAGGCCGGCAAGAAGCAGATCTACCGTCACTCGGGCTACCCGGGCGGTATCAAGAACGAGACGTTCGCCGATCTGCTCGGCCGCAAGCCCGCCGACGCAGTGCGTCGTTCGGTCCGGGGCATGGTGCCCAAAGGCCCGCTCGGGCGTCAGCAGATGACGAAGCTCAAGGTCTACGCAGGCTCCGAACATCCCCATACGGCACAGGCGCCCAAGCCGTTCGAGATCAAGCGCTGAGAACGAGGAAACGAATCGTCATGGCAACCCCGCTCACCCAGACCACCGGCCGACGCAAGCGAGCCGTGGCTCGCGCCCGGCTCCGTCCTGGCACCGGTCAGATCACCATCAACGGACGTGGCTTCGACGTCTACTTCCCGACCGATGCTCAGCGCATGATCGTCTCTCAGCCACTTCACGTGGCCGAAGCGCTCGAGACCTACGACATCGACGCATCGATCCACGGTGGTGGTGTCAGCGGACAGGCCGGCGCGCTGCGCATGGCGATCGCTCGTTCGCTCGTCGAGCTCGATCCGGAACTCCGGGGCGCGCTGAAGAAGGCCGGCCTCCTCACGCGTGATTCGCGCAAGAAGGAGAGCAAGAAGTACGGCCTCAAGAAGGCTCGCAAGGCGCCTCAGTTCACCAAGCGCTGATCAGCGTCTCGGACAATCAGGTTCGTTCGTGCGCTTTGGCACCGATGGTGTACGTGGTCGGGCGAACACCGATCTGACCGCAGCCTTCGCGCTCGACCTCGGTCGCGCCGCGGCCCAGGTGTTGGGAGCTCGACTAGCGGTCGTCGGGGGCGACAGCCGCGTCTCGACCGCGATGCTGGAGGCCGCGTTCGTGGCCGGGCTGGCGTCCGAAGGTGTCGAGGTGCATCGGCTGGGCGTCACGCCGACGCCGGCGGTCGCCTTCGAAGCGGCCAGGACCGGGGCGATGGGCGCCGTCATCTCGGCGTCGCACAACCCCTACTACGACAACGGCATCAAGCTCTTCGCACCAGGTGGCACCAAGCTTCCCGACGAGGTCGAGGCGCGCATCGAGGCGGCGATCCGGACACTGCGCCCGGCCGACGGAGATCCCGGCGCCGTCCACGGGCGGGGAGATACGGGGGACGACTACGCCGAGCACTTGCTGACCGTGCTGGAGGGGCGCGATCTGACCGGGCTCCGGGTCGTTGTCGATGCGGCGAACGGGGCCGCCTCACACCTCGTGGCTGCAGTGTTCCAGCGAACGGGCGCCCAGGTCGTGGTGATCAACGCCGCCCCCGATGGCATGAACATCAACGCCGGCTGCGGCGCCACAGACCCGGCCGGACTGCAGGCGGTCGTCGTCGCGGAGCGGGCCCACGTCGGTATCGCTCTCGATGGCGATGCCGACCGGTTGATCGCCGTCGACGAACGTGGTGACGTGGTCGACGGTGACCACATTCTCGCGATCTGCGCCACCGATCTGAACGATCGTGGGCGCTTGCGGGACCACACGGTTGTGATCACGGTGATGACGAACCTCGGCTTCCACCTCGCGATGCGCTCCGTCGGTATCGAGGTCGTCGAAACGGGTGTCGGCGACAGGTATGTACTCGAGGCGCTCGCCGACGGTGGGTACTCCTTGGGCGGGGAGCAGTCGGGTCATGTGATCTTCACCGACCATGCCACCACCGGCGACGGCATGCTGACCGCCCTCGTGCTGCTCGACGTGGTCCAACGCAGCGGGCGTCAGCTGTCGCAGCTGGCCCGCGATGCGATGACGCAGCTGCCCCAGGTGCTCATCAACGTGAGCGTCGCGCATCGTCACCCGGACGTCGCCGAGTTGTTGGCCGCCGAGATCGAGGCCGCCGCGGAGGGACTGGGCTCAACGGGGCGCATCCTCGTCCGGCCCAGCGGTACCGAACCGCTGGTTCGTGTCATGGTCGAGGCGGCGACCCACGAGCTCGCGCAGGCGGCCGGCGATCGTCTCGCCGAGCTGATCCGAGATCACCCCGATCTCAAGGCCTGACACCGGTACGAGAGCGGACCTTCCGACCCCTTCGGTCGCTGCGGGCCCTCCGTGGCGGAGCCATCTGCGGCCCGCACATCGGTAGCCTGGTGAGCCATGTGCGGCATCGTCGGAGTGATCAGTCGTCGGGCCACCCGACCGGTGCCGAGTCCGGACGACGTGCTCGAGCTGCTGGATGCCGCGATCGCCTCGTTCGGCGATCCGGTCGCCGTCACGCGCCGGGCCGCGGAAGCGGATCTTCTGCTTCGCGGTGTTCCCGGCGTGATGGCGTTGACGCACCATCACGAGCTCGTCGCGGCGATCGCCAGTCGACTCGACCAGCTCGACTCGTATGTCGACGACGTCGATGCCCACCTCGAATCTGGTGCTCACGACCCCATCGTCCTCGAGCGGCTCAGCGCCGAGTCGATCGCTCTGCGCGACGTCCTGTGGGCGCTTCGCAACGATCGGCTGCGGACCGCACGCGAGGTGTCGGCGTTGACCGGTCACGATGCCAGTGCGGGGGCAGTCGCGGCCTATCTCGCGATCCAACAATCGCTGTCGGCGATCGACCGGCTCGAGGTGCGGGGCCGCGATTCGGCCGGCATCCATGTGCTCGTCGATCGGCACGCGCTGGAAATGGATGACCCGTCCGTGCGCTCCGCGCGTCGAAGCTCGCATGCACGACCCGACGTTCCAGTCGGGCTCGGTGCGCGTCTGCGGCGACGTGCTGTCGTTCGTCTACAAGGCCGCCGCCGAGATCGGCGAGCTCGGGGACAACACCCGAGTGATCAGGAATGCCGTGTCCGCCGACGGTCTCCTGCGCAGGGCGGTGGCATCCGAACACGCACGGGTCTCGGTGCTCGGCCATACCCGCTGGGCCAGCGTCGGCATCATCTCCGAACCCAACACCCATCCGCTCAACAGCGACGAGCTCGAACAATCACCCTCGGTGAGCGCCGCTCCGTACGTGGTGGCCGCGCTCAACGGCGACGTCGACAATCACGCCGACCTGCGCGTCGGCCACGAGCTGCGGATCCACCAGCACATCACGACCGACGCCAAGGTGATCCCGATGCTCGTCGCTCGTCACGCCGCCCATGGCGCCGACCTCGTCGAGTCGTTCCGACGCACCGTCTCGGCATTCGAGGGGTCGGTGGCGATCGCGACCATGAGCGCCGAGGCGCCCGACACGCTGCTGCTGGCATTGAGCGGCAGTGGGCAGGGTCTCTACGTCGGCTTCGCGGACGATTGCTACATCGTGGCGAGCGAACCCTACGGCGTCGTCGAGGAGACGAGCAGCTATCTCCGGCTCGATGGTGAGACGGGTGGTGAGATCGTCGTCCTGGAGGGTGCCTTCGCCGGCGAACTCGAGGGCGTCCGTCGCCTCGGATACGACGGGATCGACGTTCCGATCAGGCCGGCGGAGGTCGCCATTGCGGAGGTCACCACCCGGGACATCGACCGCGGTAGCGCTCCTCACTTCTTGTTGAAGGAGATCGGCGAAGCACCACAGAGCCTGCAGAAGACGCTGCGCGGAAAGATCGTCGAGCGCGACGGGCTGCTGCGCGCTTCCGTCGGTGATCGTGCTCTGCTCCCATCGATCGCGGAACGCTTGTCGGACGGCAGTATCACCCGTATCCGGGTGATCGGCCAGGGAACTGCAGCGGTTGCCGGCCAGAGTACGGCGGCTCTGCTCGACGAGCTGTGCGGCGGTGCGATCGATGTCGATGCGATCGCCGCCACCGAACTGTCCGGCTTCCAGCTGCGGCTCGACATGAGCGACACGCTGGCGATCGCCGTCAGCCAGAGCGGCACCACGACCGACACGAACCGCACCGTCGATCTGCTCCGTGCGCGAGGAGCGGCGGTGATCGGCATCGTCAACCGGCGTGCGAGCGATCTCGTCGACAAGGCGGACGGCGTTCTGTACACCTCGGACGGGCGCGACGTCGAGATGAGCGTCGCTTCGACGAAAGCCTTCTACGCACAGGTGGCGGCCGGTGCGATCTTGGCCTGTGCGATCGCCGAGGCGGCAGGCTGCGGCACCCCGCAACGACGGCACGAATTGCTCACGGGGCTGCGGACCTTGCCGGCGGCGATGCGGACGGTGCTGGGCAAACGCGACCAGATTGCAGACGCTGCTCGCCGGTTCGCCCCGTCGAAGCGGTATTGGGCGGTCGTCGGGAACGGGCCGAACCATGTCGCAGCCGAGGAGGTCCGGATCAAACTCAGCGAGCTGTGCTACAAGTCGATCGCCTCCGACGTCACCGAGGACAAGAAGCACATCGACCTGTCGTCCGAGCCCTTGATCCTGTTGTGTGCGGCCGGATTGCAGGGCAGTCTCGCCGATGATGTCGCGAAGGAGACGGCGATCTTCAAGGCGCACAAGGCGACCACGATCGTGGTCGCCGACGAAGGCGAGGTGCGCTTCAGCGCCGCGGCCACGATCACGGTTCCACCGGTCGACCCCGCCCTCGGATTCGTGCTGTCGGCGATGGTGGGACACCTGTTCGGGTACGAGGCGGCGCTGGCGATCGACGGGTCGGCCCGTCCCCTTCGCGAGGCGCGCGAACTGGTCGAGCGATCCGTCGCCGAGCACGAGCGCGGCGACGACGTGCTGGCCGCGATTCGTGACGAGGCCCCCGTCATCCTGCGGGCGTTCCACGACGGGCTTCGCGACCGGACCTATGACGGTCACCTCGAGGCCAGCACGGCGGTGCGATTGATCGGACTGCTGCGCGATCTCCGTGCCCCGAACCCGGTCGAGACCTATGCGGCATCATCGGGCAAGGTCGGTACGCCCGGTGCCCTGATCGACGAGCTGGTGGCTGCGCTGACCGAGGGGATCGAGGAACTCACGCGCCCGATCGATGCCATCAAGCACCAGGCCAAGACGGTTACCGTCGGGATCTCTCGCAGCGACGAAGGTGTGCTCGATCGTCTGTTGGTGCAGGCCACGCTGCACGCCGGGGCCGGCCGTGACGTCCTCAGCTATCGCACGCTCAAGGTGCTCGCCGGGCTCAGCCCGACGGTGGTGGACGTCGTCGGCTTCACCCGCTATCGCATCGACGGTGACTCGATCGCAATCGTCGATCGAGGCGGTATCTCGCGCGAGCTGAACAGCCGGGTCGACACGGATCACCGGCTGGTGGGCACCAAACACCGAGTCGCGACGGCGAGGGAGGTTCTCGTGGCGCGCGGGCGGCGCGACCAGCGCACCGTCATCTTCGTTCCGGAGATCAAGGCAGATGCGTGTACCGGGATCACCTTGCTCCACGTACGTCTGCACGACCGCTTGCCCGCCGACGTGATGCGCGGTGCACTCCAGGGTTACGACCACCGCTATGACCGGCTGGTCGACTGGGTGTCGGAGACCGAGGACGACTTCGACGAGTCGAAGTTGGGCGAACTGCCCGTCGATCGGCTGTTGATCGACCCGATCTCGGAGACGGCCGATCTGTGGAGGAGGTGATCCAGTGATCGGCATCGGCGTCGACGTCGTCGAGATCGGGCGGTTCCGGCTCGCCCTGGAACGCACGCCCTCGATGCGTCAACGCCTGTTCACTGCGACAGAGCTGGCCTACGTGGCACCCAAGTCCGATGCAGTGCCGTCGCTCGCCGCTCGCTTCGCGGCTCGCGAAGCGGTGATGAAGTCGCTCGGCGTCGGACTCGGTGCATTCGGGTTCCACGATGTATGGGTCGAACGGGCCGAGACCGGAGCACCCTCGCTGTGTTTCGCCGGTCGCGCCGCCGAGTTGGCCGTTGCGGCGGGGGTGCAGCAGTGGCATCTCAGTTTGACCCACACCGACCTCGTGGCCATCGCCTACGTCGTCGCGGAGTGACGACCCGCGCAGTGATCACTCGGCGGTCGGCGCGTCTAGCCTGCGACCTGTGATCCCAGTCGTCACTCCGGAGCAGATGCGGTTGATCGACGCCGCCGCGCCCGAGCCCGTGGACGTGCTCGTCGGCCGCGCCGGCGCAGCCGTCGCACGCAGCGCACTCCGCCTGCTCGGAGGAGCGTACGGGCGGACCGTGGCGGTGATCGTCGGGCCCGGTAACAACGGTGCAGACGGTCGTGTCGCAGCCGATCTGCTCCGCGAACGCGGCGTCTCCGTCCGCACGTTCGAGTTCGATGGTTGTCCCAGCGACCTCCCCGCCGTCGATCTGGTGATCGACGCTGCCTTCGGCACCGGATTCCGAGGTGTGTGGCAGGCGCCCGCGGTGGGCGAGGCACAGGTGCTGGCCGTCGACGTGCCGACCGGGCTCGACGCTCTCACCGGCGTGGCCGCACCCGGCACGCTGCGGGCCGACGCCACCGTCACGTTCGCCGCGACCAAGCCCGGCCACGTCCTGGGCGACGGACCCGACGTCGTGGGATCGCTCGAGGTGGTCGACATCGGTCTCGATATCGGCGAGCCGTCGATGTCGATCGTCGACCGTGCCGACATCGCAGCCTGGGTCCCGCCGCGACCTCGTACCGCCCACAAGTGGCGCGATGCCGTGCGGATCGTGGCAGGGTCGCCGGGCATGACGGGGGCTGCGTACCTGGTCGCTGCCGCCGCACAGCGGACCGGCGCCGGCATGGTCACCTTGTCGAGCCCGGGCATCGAGGCGTCCGCTCCGCTGGAGGCGATCGATCGGCGGGTGCCGCGCGTGGATTGGGCCGATGCGGTCCTGGCCGATCTGCATCGCTTCCACGCCCTGGTCATCGGACCGGGCCTCGGTCGCGAGGAGCACGCGGTCCGGTCGATCGTGCAGGCCGTGTTCGAGTCGGTGGTCCCCGTCGTGGTCGATGGCGACGGGCTGTTTGCGATGTCCTGGAACGACGAAGGCACGCCGGACTTCTTGCTCGATCGATTGGTGCCCACAGTGTTGACGCCCCACGACGGCGAGTTCGGACTGTTGACGGGTTCGCGGCCCGGTGCCGACCGCATCGCGGCCGCCGAGAAGCTCGTCGAATCGTGTGGGTGTGTCGTGTTGCTGAAGGGTGCGACGACGGTGGTTGCAGCGCCGGATGCTCCCACGCGTCTGGTGACGAACGGGGATCAGCGGCTTGCCACGGCCGGAACCGGAGATGTCCTGGCGGGTGTCATCGGGGCCCTGCTCGCCAGGGGAGTGCCCGCCGCGGAAGCTGCTGCCGCTGGGGCCTGGATCCACGCCGAGGCGGCGGCCGGTGCGGTCGAGGTCGGGATGGTCGCCAGTGACGTCGTGGCCGCGATCCCACACGTGAGCCAGTGGTGAGGTCGCAACCTGGGGCGAAGCTCGGCCGCGGCACGTGGTTCGCCATGGCGTTGGTCGGTGCATTCGCGCTCGCCGGATCGACACTGGCGGCCACACCGATCGAGGAATCGGCAGGGATGCCGACACGGCGGGCGATCCGGATCGACCCGCCCGCACCGGTCGTCGTGATCGGCGACTCGGCGATTGCGGCGCTGCGCTGGATACCCAGAGCCGCTTCCGCCGTCGTGGGATTCGAGCACACGCTCGATCTCGAGTCGTGCCGTCGACTGTTCACCCCGTCCTGTCGTGGCCGAGAGGGTCGGGTGCCGCCGACCGTGTACGAGGCGCTGGAGTTCCACGGCGACAAGTACGACACACTCGTGGTCGCAACTGGTTACAACGACGGCGCGGCCAGCTTCGGGGCGTCGTTCGATGCCGTGGTCGGACGCGCCCGCCAGCTCGGTTATCGCCGGATCGTCTGGTGGAGCCTGCGTTCGGACGTCGACTACGTGTCGCCGGGTTTCGCGGGGAACCACGAGGCCTTCGCCATCAACAATCGAATCATCGGCGATCGTCTGGCCTCCGGCGAATTCCCCGACGTCGTGCTGGCGGACTGGGGCGGCTACACCGTCGACAAGCCCGAATGGTTCGTAACCGATGGTGTGCACTACCGAGCCGTCGGTGCATGGGCTGCGTCAGACTACCTCACACGCAAGATGGCTTTTCTCGACGGTCGTCGGTGTCCTGTGCCGTCCACTCCCGCCGGAGTGCCGGACGATCCGTGTCCCGATCCCGATACCACGGGGCCGGTCGCCGACATCGAAGCGCTGTATCCGATCGGTGCAGAAGGCGTGTTGTGCTACGAGATCGGTATCGAACGACGCTTCGAGTGCCGCGACGAGACGCATGTGATCCAGCTCACGCGCGAGCTGGCGGTCGGCATGAGCGGCGACGACGTCCGCGCGTTGCAGACCCGCCTGATCCGGCTGGACCTGCTCGACGGCCAGGCGACCGGCTGGTTCGACGCTCCGACCCAGCGTTCGGTCGCTGGGTTCCAGCGCTCTGCGTCGCTGTCGCCGACCGGCGTCGCCGACACCGGGACGCTCGGTGCACTCGGATTCGACACGAGCGCGATCGTGGCGGGATCGTGAGCGGTGACGGGGTCGTGAGTCCCGATCGCTGGGCCTGGGCGGAGGTCGACGTGGGCGCCCTGGCCCACAACGTCGAGGTGATGCGCCGTGTGGTCTCACCCAGCCAGGTCTGGGCGGTGGTCAAGGCGGACGGTTACGGGCACGGTGCGGTCAGGGCCGCCCGCGCGCCGCGCTCGGGGCGGGCGCCGAGGGTCTGTGCGTCGCCCTGGCCGACGAGGGCATCGAGCTGCGCGGCGGCAGGTGTCGACGCCCCGATTCTCGTCCTCAGCGAGCAGCCTCCCGAGCGCATGGTCGATCTGGTGCGACACCGCCTGATTCCCACGGTGTACACGCACGACTTCGCCGACCGCCTGGCGCGCACGGCCGTGACGTCGGACCTGGGACGGGTCGCAGTGCACGTCAACGTCGACACGGGCATGCAACGCGTCGGCGTCGCTCCCGATGGTGCTGCCGGTCTCGTGCAGGCTGTTCGGGATCACGTGCTCGCCCTGCAGCTCGGAGGGATCTACACCCACCTGGCATGTGCCGACGAGCCGTCCTCGCCGGCATCGGCTGACCAGCTCGATCGCTTCGACACCGTCTTGGCCCGGCTCGCCGCTGATGGGGTGCGTCCGGCACTGGTGCACGTGGCGAACTCGGCGGCCGCGGCTGGCGATGCCATCGACGCGGCGATCGCTGGTGCGTGCCGGTATCGCGCTCTACGGCATCTCTCCCGGACCCGGTGTGGATCATCTCACCACCGGGCTGCGGCCGGTGATGGCCCTCAGAGCTCGCGTGTCGCACGTCAAGCGTGTCGCCGCCGGAAGTGCGATCTCGTACGGGTGGCGGCATCGTTTCGACCACGCCACCACGGTTGTGACGCTCCCGATCGGATATGCCGACGGAGTGCCCCGGCGGCTCGGCACCCTTCCCGACCGGGCCGGCGCCGATGTGCTGGTCGGCGGTCGCCGATGTCCGATCGTCGGCGTGGTCACGATGGACCAGCTGATGGTGGACGTCGGAGACCTCGACGTGTCGGTCGGTGACCGGGCGGTGCTGATCGGGGAACAAGGGGATGAACGGATCCGGGTCGAGGAATGGGCCGACCGGCTGGGCACGATCGGCTACGAGATCGTGTGCGGAATCAGCAAGCGCATCCCGCGGATCGAATTGGGGGCAGGGCCAGATGGGTGAGCATCACGGAGAGCTGCCACTGCTCACGTGTCCGGGTGCACCGCTCAACGCGTAGCATCGAATCCCAGATGTTGTTGCGCGCCACCTCACTCTCCGACACCTATGCCATCGCGTCGGCTCTCGCTGGTCTGGCGCGCGTCGGTGACATCATCGTGTTGGCCGGCGAGATGGGTGCCGGCAAGACGGCGTTCGCGGCAGGGTTTCGGGCGTGCGCTCGGGGTGTCCGAGCCGATCACGTCCCCGACGTTCACGCTGGTCCACAGCTACCCGTGCTCAGGGAAGCTCACGTTGCATCATGCCGACATCTATCGGCTCGAATCGACCGGTGACGTCGACGAGCTGGCACTCCCCGAGCTGGCCGAGTTCGACGGCATCGTGCTGGTCGAATGGGGTGACGTTGCCGCAGCCGGTTTCGGCGACCATCTCGAGGTTCGACTGGCCCGTGATGATCAATCCGATGAAGTTCTGTCCGGCGACGATCAATCTGGCGACGATCAATCCGGCGGTGAGCTGGTCGTCGGCGGCGGGTCCGCCGTGGTCGACGACGACTTCGGACTGGACGAGTCGCGACTGATCGAGGTGCAGGCCACGGGGCGATCGTGGGCCGGGCGCTGGGACCGTGTCGTTGCCGCGCTCGGGGTGTACCAATGCTGATCCTCGGTATCGAGTCGGCGACGCAGCAGGTCGGAGTGTCGATCGGCGGCCACGAGGGCGTGATCGCCACCTTCGAGGTGGCCCGCGGTCGTCGCCACGCCGAGATCCTCGCGCCGTCGATCGAATTCGTCTGCCGGCAGGCGGGCGTGGAACTGGGCGAGCTCGGGTGCATCGCCGTCGATGTCGGTCCCGGCCTGTTCACGGGGATGCGCGTCGGGCTGGCCGCCGGCAAGGCGCTCGCGCAGGCCTTGCGGATCCCGATGATCGGAATCAGCTCGCTCGACCTCTTGGCGTTCCCGTCCCGACACACCGATCGCTGTCGTGGTGCCGGTCATCGACGCCCGCAAGGGTGAGGTGTTCTGGGCGATGTACCGTCAGGTGCCCGGCGGCGTGCAGCAAGTGAGCGCGCCGACCGCCGGTCCCGTCGACGACCTCGTGGCAGACCTCCTGGCACGCAGCCAGGATGCGCTCTGTGTCGGCGACGGCGCCGAGCGATATCACGCCGAGATCCTCGAGGGATTCCACTGCGAGATCTCGGGCCCCGTACACCCGTCGCCGGGCGCGCTGGTGCAGCTCGCCCACTCGCGTGCTCTGCGCGAGGAGTGGGTTCGCCCCGCAGAGATCGAGCCGATCTATCTGCGGGCACCGGATGCGCTGATCAACTGGTCGGTACGAGAGAGCCGCCCATGAGCGTCATCTCGCGGTTGCTGTCCCGAGCCGATGGTTCGGCGTCCGATCGGCTCGTGATCGAACCGATGCGTCGTCGGCACCTGCGTGAGGTGCTGCCCATCGAGGTCGGGGCGTACCCGAAGTCGTGGTCCCGTTCGGTGTTCGAGAGCGAACTCGAACAGGTGAAGGGCGGTTCGCGTTGCTACCTGGTCGCTCTCATCGACAAGCGCGTCGTCGGCTACGCCGGGCTGTGGTTCGTGGATGACCCGGACGGCGATCAAGCGCACGTCACGAACATCGTGGTCGCTCCGTCGCACCGGCGCGAGGGCGTCGCCACCCAGCTGATGCTGGCGCTGGCGACGATCGCGATCGAGCGAGGCTGCGTTGCCTGGACACTCGAAGTGCGCGCCTCGAGTCTGGGCGTGCATGCCCTGTACCGCGGGTTCGGGTTTGCTCCTGCCGGTGTTCGCAAGCGCTACTACGAGAACACCGAAGACGCAATCGTGATGTGGTGTCACGACATCCACTCCGCCGAGTACGCGGACCGACTGGGAGCGCTTGCACGATGACACCTGACGAATCCACGTTGGTGCTCGGCATCGAGACCAGCTGCGACGAGACCGCGGCCGCGCTCGTGATGGGGGGCAACGACGTCATCTCGAGCGTGGTGTCCAGTCAGATCGAGATCCATGCCGACTTCGGCGGGGTCGTGCCCGAAATCGCCAGTCGGGCGCACCTCGACGCTCTCAATCCGGTCGTGGCCAGGGCGATCGTCGAGGCCGGTGTCGACGACGAGCGCATCGACGCGGTCGCCTGCACGATCGGCCCCGGCCTGATCGGCGCACTACTGGTCGGCGTATCGGCTGCGAAGTCGTTGGCGTTGGCCTGGGATGTGCCGTTCATCGGCGTCAACCACCTCGAGGCCCACCTGTACGCCGCGTTTCTCGAGGATCCGTCGCTGGAGTTCCCGCTGGTGGTGCTCCTGGTCTCCGGTGGTCACACGATGCTGGTAGAAATGCGAGGCCACGGGCAGTACCGCCTGCTCGGTCAGACGATCGACGATGCGGCCGGTGAGGCGTTCGACAAGGTCGCACGGTTCCTCGGCCTCGGGTATCCGGGTGGCCCGGCCGTCGATGTCACGGCGTTGAACGGCGATCCCGACGCGATCCGGTTTCCGCGGGCGCTCAGCGAGGACCGTGACAACCTCGACTTCAGCTTCAGCGGGTTGAAGACCGCTGTGATGAACTATGTGCGCAAGCACCCCGACGTCGCGTCGGCGGATGTCGCCGCCTCGTTCCAGATGGCGGTCGTCGATGTGCTCGTCAAGAAGGCTCGCCGAGCCGCGGAGATCATCGGGGCGAAGGGCATCGTGCTGGGCGGCGGAGTGGCCGCCAATTCATTGCTGCGCGAGGAGATGTTGGGTGCCTGCGCCTCGGCGGGGGTGCGCGGCTTCTTGCCGAGTCGAGCGATGTGCACGGACAATGCGGCGATGATCGCCGCCGCGGGCTGGTATCGATTGGCGAGCGACGGGCCGACCGCGCTCGACGTCGGCGCCTCTCCCAACTTGAAGTTGCCACTGCTCGACGTGTGATCCGCACGAGATGCCTGGCCGGGCGACCGGTTCGAGGGCGTCATCGCAGCCCGATCTGGTGCTCGCCCGGGGGGCATGGGTCGCGACGACGGCCCTGAGCTGGTGCCGTGGCGCCCGAAGGTCGGGATCGCCCCGAAGTTGTCCGACGCCGAGCTGTTGACGTTGGCGGTGATCCAGGTGCTCCAGGGCTTCGCCGAGGAGACCCGTTGGCTCCGCCACGCCGAGCATGGTCTGCGCGGGTTGTTCCCGTATCTGCCCGGACAGTCGGGCTACAACAAGCGGCTCCTGTAAGTCGACCACGCAGATGCAAGCGTTGATCCGGCTGCTCGCGGCCAGGTCGATGTTGTCCACGACGACGTGTGGTTGATCGATTCGACCCCGGTCGAGTGCGGGCGTTCCCGCGAGACCGTGAAGCGTTCCGATCTCGCCGGGTGGGCCGGGCGATGGGGCACCTGCGTGTCGCATTCGCTGGTTCTGGGGGTTGCGTCTGCACCTGGTCGCGACCCCGGCCGGACTGCCGATCACGTTCGCGCTTACCAACCCGAAAGCCGACGAACGCGAGATCGCGCTCGACCTGTTCGAGTCCGACCCGGCGCTCCTCGCCGGCCGCCACCGCCAAACACTGCTGGCCGACAGGGCTACCGGTCAGCCGAGTTCGAGCGCCGCCTCGCCGATCTCGGCATCGAACTCGTCCGACCCTCGACGGATCGCGAAGGGCCACGACGCGGCGAGCCCGAACTGCGATCGCTGCGTCAGATCATCGAGTCGATCAACCACACGTTGAAGAGCAAGCTGAGCTTGGAACACCACGGCGGCCACACCCAGCAAGGCGTCGCCACCCGCATCGTGCAACGACTCCTCGCCCTCACCGCCGCGATCTGGCACAACCACCACACCGACCAACCCGTCCTACGCTCACTCGTCGCCTACGACCACTGATCCCTTGGAATTGGTGATCTAGGGGCTGTGGTCGCCGCCGCGGTCCGGTCGGTGAGCTCGAAGTCGATCAACCCGAACATCAGGAGGGGTGGACAGGCCGAGATCGCCCCGCCGGATCCCCGGTTCAGGATCACCGCCGGGTCAGGGCGCGATCCGCTCCATCGGAACGTGTGGGATGCCGTCCTCCACGAAGTCCGGACCGCTGACACCGAACCCCATCCGTTCGTACCATCCCACGAGGTAGCTCTGGGCGTCGAGCACGATCGGGCCGGGGATCGTGGTGGTGAGGTGCTGGACGAGTATCGCGGCGAGGCCCTCGCCGCGGCGGTGGGGCACCGTGACCACCCGGCCGATCCGGGTGGCACCGCCGGGATCCGTGAGCGTGCGGGCGTAGGCCGCGATCGCACCGCTTCGCTCGATCCAGTGATGGAGGGTGGTCGCTTCGACATCGCGGCCGTCGACATCGGGATAGATGCACGCCTGTTCGACCACGAACACCTCCCCTCGGAGGCGCAAGATGTCGTGGAGTTGTCTCACCGTGAGATCCGCGAAGGTTCGCGTCGTGACGGCTGGTGACTGCATGGTGCGACTGTACCGAGCGGCTCCCGGCCGGGGTGCGGGTACCGTTACGTGGTCATGTTGCCACTTCGCATCGGAGAATTCACACCTGCCGCCCCGGTGGTGCTGGCACCTATGGCGGGCGTCACCAACCCGCGTTTCGCACGATGTGCCGCTCGTACGGACCGGATCTCGTCTATGTCAACGAAATGGTGATGTCGACCGCGGTCGTGTACCGCAACGCCAAGACGCTCCGAATGATGAGCTTCGGGCCGGACGAGTCGCCCCGCAGCCTGCAGCTCTACGGCAGCGACCCGGTGATGCTCGGTCGCGCGGTGCACACCGTGTGCGACGAGGGACTCGTCGACCACATCGATCTCAACTTCGGCTGTCCGGCCGCCAAGGTCACCCGCAAGGGTGGTGGCGCAGCCGTGCCGGCCAAACCGCGGCTGCTCAGGGCGATCCTGCGTGCCGCGGTGGGTGCCGCCGCTCCGTATGGCGTTCCGGTCACGGCCAAGTTCCGGATGGGCCTGTGGGACGACCTTCGCACCGACGTCACGACGGGACTGATCTGCGCCGAGGAGGGGGTCGCCTGGATCGCGCTGCATGCCCGCACCGTGCAACAGCACTACTCCGGTGGCGCTCGCTGGGACGCGATCGGTGAGCTCAAGCAGGCGGTCGACGGCATTCCCGTGCTGGGCAACGGTGACATCTGGCAAGCCAGCGACGCCGTCGAGATGATCGCTGCAACCGGGTGTGATGGCGTCGTGATCGGGCGTGGCTGTCTGGGCCGCCCCTGGTTGTTCGGGGATCTGGCCACGGTGCTCAACGGCGGCGACGCTCCTGCCCCGCGGTCGTTGGGCGAGGTGCTCGACGCAATGCTGCTCCACGCACGACTGTTGGTCGAGCACTACGAGGGCTTCGGCGGCGAGCCGTTCGCGATGCGTGACTTCCGCAAGCACACCTCGTGGTACGTGTCGGGGTATCCGGTCGGGCCGTCGATCCGTCGAGATCTCGCCCAGATCTCTTCGCTGGCCGAGATCGAGCACATCATCGGCCCACTCGACCGGTCGACCCGGATCGTCGAGGGCGGCGAGCGCATCAAGCGCGGTCACACCAACGGCCCGATCAAGGTGTCGCTTCCTGATGGGTATCTCGACCATCGAGATGATCTCGTGGTTCCCGACGACGCTGACGTGATGGCGCTGTCGGGTGGATGAGCCGGATGTCGTGTCCGGGGAGTGAGCCCGCCGGCCAACGTTGATCGATCACGACGACCGATCACGACGAATGACGACGGCCGATCATGCGGAACGACCGGGAGCGTGGCGACCGGTCCGCTGGACCTTGCTGTGACTGTCAACCGGTACCCGCAACTCCTGCAAATTGACACTTGGCGGCGAACCGGCAAGGATCAGGTTCCTCCTGTCGTTCCTGAGTGATCTGGTTCGGCAGGCTTCGGGGAAACGCGCGACGACAGGAGTCTCGACATGGCTGGTTCTGGCTCGATCTTCGGCAACGCGGTGCAGCGGTTGGAAGATCCGACACTGCTCACCGGTGAGGGAAAGTACGTCGACGATCTCGTCGAGACGGGCATGCTGCACGTGCACTTCGTGCGCTCGGCCGTCGCCCACGGCGACATCTTGTCGGTCGACACCTCCGATGCCGAATCGATGCCCGGCGTTGTTGCGATCTATCGCACGCGGGCGGCGACGATCTGGGGTTGCCGTCGTTCCAGGGCTTTCCGATGATGCCCGACACCCTCAACCGGCCGGTGTTCGCGGTCGGCAAGGTTCGTTTCGTCGGTGACATCGTCGCCGCGGTCGTCGCGGAGTCGGCTGCCCAGGCCAGCGACGCTGCCGAGGCGGTGGTCGTCGACTACGACATCCTGCCCAGCTTCACCAACCCGCTCGATGGGCTCGCTCCGGACGCCCCGCTGTTGTTCCCCGAGACCGGATCGAACATCTGCTTCGTCAGTGAGTTCGGCAAGGAGGACGGCGATCCGAACGAGGGGGCCGACGTCGTCGCCGAGGTCACGATGGTCAGCCAGCGGCTGGCCGGCGTGCCGATGGAGAACAACGGTGTGGTCGCCGTGCCGGACGGCGACAGCATGACGATGTGGGTGTCGCACCAGGCGCCGCACTCCGCCCATGCCGGGTATGCGCCGATGCTCGGGATCGAGCCCGACAAACTGCGCGTCGTCTGCCCCTGGGTGGGTGGCGGATTCGGCCCCAAGGCGGCTGCCTATGTCGAGCACATCGTCGCCGCCAAGGCGGCCCAGGTGCTGAATCGGCCCGTCAAGTGGATCGCCACCCGTTCCGAGGACATGTTGGCGCTCGTGCAGGGTCGTGACTACGTCATGACCGAGCGGCTCGGCGTCGACAACGATGGCAAGATCGTCGGATTCGATGGCACGGTCGTTGCCGCCGCCGGCGCCTATCCTGCGATCGGAGCGATCCTTCCGATGCTGACCCAGATGATGTCGGTCGGTGTGTACGAGATCCCGAAGGTGCGCTTCGACGCCAAGACGGTGCTCACGAACAACACCACGATCGGCGCCTACCGAGGTGCCGGCCGACCGGAGGCCACACAGCTGATCGAGCGCGTGATGGATGTCGCCGCCGACCTGATCGGCATGGATCCCGCAGAGATCCGGCGTGTCAACTTCATGCAGCCGGCCTCCTTCCCGCGCACCACGATCACGGGTGGCAACTACGACTCGGGTGAGTACGAGAAGTCGCTCGATGCAGTTCTCGAAGCGGCCGGATATGCCGATCTGCGCGCCGAGCAGGCTGCCCGCCGGGCATCGGGCGATTCCGAGCAATTGGGGATCGGCCTGTCGGCATATGTCGAGGTCACCGCTCCGGTCGGGCTGCACATCGAGTGGGGCGCCTGCGAGATCAACGACGACGGATCGGCCACCGTGTTCGCCGGAACCAGCGTTCACGGTCAGGGCCACCACACGGCGTTCGCCATGCTCGCCAGTGACATGCTCGGCATCCCAATGGACAAGATCAAGTTCGTCAACTCCGACACCAGGACCGTGCCGCGCGGCTCGGGTACCTTGGGTTCGCGGTCGTTGCAGACGGCCAGCAGCGCGATCCACCTCGCTTCCGAAGGCGTGCTCGACCGGGCCAAGAAGATCGCGGCCCACATGCTCGAGGCGTCGCCCGACGACATCGTGGTCGGCGACGGTGGCCTCGAAGTCGCCGGTGTCCCGGCCAACAACGTGTCGTGGGTCGACCTGGCAGCCGCTTCGAAGGATGCTTCCAAGCTGCCCGACGGTGTCGAGCCCGGTGCGCTGCGTCACGAGCTCGATTTCGACGGCTCCGATTCGACGTTCCCGTTCGGTGCGCACGTGTCAGTGGTCGAGGTCGACACCGAGACGGGTCGTGTCACGATGTTGCGCCACATCGCGGTCGACGACTGCGGTCGGATCCTCAACCCGCTGCTCGTCCGCGGCCAGCAGCACGGTGGCATCGCGCAGGGGGCCGCCCAGGCGCTGTACGAGCAGGTGCAGTACGACAACGAGGGCAATCCGATCACGTCGAACCTGATGGACTACGCGATCCCGTCGGCGGCCGAGCTGTGCAGTTTCGAAACCTCGAACACCGAGACCGACAGCCCGCGCAACCCGCTCGGAGCGAAGGGCATCGGCGAGTCGGGCACGATCGGGTCGACGCCTGCCATCCAGAACGCAGTGGTCGACGCCGTGTCGCATCTCGGCATCACGCACATCGACATGCCGTGCACCGCCGAACGGGTGTGGGCATCCATCCAGAACGCCCGCGGCTGAGTTTGGGGCGCAGGCTCGTCCTCGCATCCCAATCGCCGCGTCGCCGACAGCTGCTTCGCACGATCGGGCTGGAGTTCGATGTGCAACCCGCCGACATCGACGAAACGGATGCGCCGAACGAGAACCCGCGTGCCTACGTCGAGCGCATCGCCCGCGCCAAGGCTGCAGTCGTCGCCGATCTCCTGGGGGCGCCGCAGGACGCTGCCGTGTTGGCCGCGGACACCACGGTCGATCTCGACGGGGTGATCCTCGCCAAGCCGGTCGATGACGACGACGCGCGAACCATGTTCCGCGGACTGTCCGGCCGCACGCATCAGGTCCACACAGCGGTGGTGGGTTGGACCATCGAGGGCGTGCATGCCACGACGGTGACGACCGACGTCACCTTCGTGCATCTCAGCGAGCAGGGAATCGCGTGGTACCTGTCGATCGGGGAACATCGCGACAAGGCCGGCGCCTATGGCATGCAGACGGCGGGGGGAGCGCTGGTACAACGCATCGACGGCAGCCCGAGCAACGTGATCGGACTGCCGTTGGCGGAGACGATCGGCGTGCTGCGAATGTGCGGCGTCGGTGTCGTGGGCAGTTAGCGCCCGGTGACGATCGTCCGCATCGCCGATGGGGAGCTCGTCGACACGGATGTCGGCGGGGACGGAGATCGTGACGGGTGCCTCGGCCGAGGTGTCGAGGTGGGGCAGTGACCCGGGTACCCGATCTGGCTGCCAGCCCGATCCGCCCGTGAACTCGATCTGCCTGCGACGGGACCGACTCGGGGAACCGCTCCGCCACAGACTCTGCGTTAGCACTCTCGCCTGCCGGTTGCTAATGGGGGTGTCAGCTGTCTAGCATTGGCACTCGCGATGGTCGAGTGCTAACGACACCGACCAACGAGATCAAACCACCACCGTGACACGCCATTGGAGGCATGCACCCATGAACCTGAAGCCGCTGGATGACCGTATCGTCGTCAAGCCGAACGAGGCAGAGACACAGACCGCATCGGGTCTCGTGATCCCCGACACCGCCAAGGAAAAGCCGCAGCAGGGCACGGTTCTCGCCGTGGGCCCCGGCAAGCGGTCCGAGCAGTCGGGCGAGATCATTCCGCTCGGCATCGAGGTCGGCCAGACCGTCCTCTACTCGAAGTACGGCGGCACCGAGGTCACCGTCGCCGGCGATGAGGTGCTCGTGCTCAATGCACGCGACGTACTCGCCGTCGTCGAGAACTGATCCACCCGTACGCAGAAGATTCAAGAGACTGAGGACTCAATTCGAATGTCAAAAATGCTGAAATTCGACGACGAAGCTCGTCGCCGCGCTGGAAGCCGGCGTCAACAAGCTCGCTGACGCCGTCCGCGTCACGATCGGCCCGAAGGGCCGCAACGTGGTGCTCGACAAGAAGTTCGGGGCTCCCACCATCACCAACGATGGTGTCTCGATCGCCAAGGAGATCGAGCTCGAGGACCCGTTCGAGAACATGGGTGCCCAGCTCGTCAAGGAAGTTGCCACCAAGACCGACGACATCGCCGGTGACGGCACCACCACCGCAACGGTGCTCGCCCAGGCGATGGTGCGAGTCGGCATGAAGAACGTCGCCGCAGGCGCCAACCCGATGGCCGTCAAGAAGGGCATCGAGAAGGCGGTCGCCGCCGCCGTCGAGTCGCTCCAGAGCCAGGCCAAGGACGTCGACGACAAGAGCGACATCGCCAACGTCGCCACGATCTCGGCCGCCGACAGCTCGATCGGTGACGTCATCGCCGAGGCGATCGACAAGGTCGGCAAGGACGGTGTGGTCACGGTCGAGGAGTCGAACACGTTCGGCACCGAGCTCGAGTTCACCGAGGGCATGCAGTTCGACAAGGGCTACCTGTCGCCGTACTTCGTCACCGACATCGAGCGCCAGGAAGTGGTACTCGAGGACGCCTACATCCTGCTCAACCAGGGCAAGATCTCTACCGTCCAGGCGATGCTCCCGGTGCTCGAAGCCGTGATGAAGACCGGCAAGCCGTTGCTGATCATCGCCGAGGACCTCGAGGGCGAGGCGCTCGCCACGCTGGTGGTCAACAAGATCCGCGGCACGTTCAATGCCGCTGCGGTGAAAGCCCCGGCTTCGGCGATCGCCGCAAGGCGATGCTGCAGGACATGGCGGTACTCACCGGTGGTCAGGTCATCAGCGAAGACGTCGGCCTCAAGCTCGAGAACACCACGCTCGACCTGCTCGGAACCGCCAAGCGCGTCATCATCACCAAGGATGCCACCACCGTGGTCGACGGTGGCGGAAGCCACGACGACGTCACCGGCCGTGTCAACCAGATCAAGGCCGAGATCGAGAACACCGATTCCGACTGGGACCGCGAGAAGCTGCAAGAGCGCCTCGCCAAGCTGGCCGGCGGCGTTGCCGTCATCAAGGTCGGCGCGGCAACCGAGGTCGAACTCAAGGAGAAGAAGCACCGCATCGAAGACGCCGTGTCGTCGGTTCGGGCAGCCATCGAGGAGGGTGTGGTCGCCGGTGGCGGCACCGCCCTGATCCGGGCCCGCCCGGCCGTCCAGGTCGTGGTCGACTCGCTCGAGGGCGACGAGCAGACCGGCGCCCGCCTCGTGTGGGAGTCGTTGACCGCTCCGGCTCGGAACATCGCCGAGAACGCCGGGCTCGAGGGCTCGGTCATGGTGCGTGCGATCGAGGCCGAGACCGGCTCGAACGGACTCAACGCTGCGACCGGTGAGATCGTCGACCTGGTCAAGGCCGGCATCATCGATCCGGCCAAGGTCACACGTTCGGGGCTGCAGAACGCAGCGTCGATCGCGGCCCTCGTGCTCACCACCGAGTGCCTGGTCGCCGACAAGCCCGAACCGGCCGGTGCCGCGATGGGTGGCGGCATGGACCCGATGGGTGGCATGGGCGGCATGATGTGATCCAGTCCCCTCGCGGAGACTGACGCATCGACGTTCACGCGAACGGCCCGGGGTTTCGGCCCCGGGCCGTTCCGCGTCCGCGAGCGGGCGCGGTACGGTAACGTCGGTGGAGCCCGGAGCGTTGCTGGCCAGCGGACGCGCCGCCGACGTGTACGACCAGGGCGATGGCACGGTGTTGCGGCGCTACCGGATCGAGCACGATGCGGCCAACGAGGCGCGGCTGATGACATGGCTCGTCGGCCAGGGCTTCCCGGTACCCGCCGTGCATCGTGCGAACGGGTGCGATCTCGTGATGTCCCGTGTCGTCGGGCCGACGATGCTCGAGGACTTCGAACGGCGACCGTGGCGGCTGATCCACCACGCCTACCTGCTCGCCAAACTCCAACGCCGTCTGAACGATCTCCGGGCACCCGAGTGGCTGGAGTCGGAGCCTGGTGTCCCCACCGGCGACTCTGTCGTGCATCTCGACCTGCACCCCATGAATGTGATGCTCACCGGGGACGGTCCGGTCGTGATCGATTGGACGAACGCAACTCGCGGCGACGGCTGCTTCGACGCCGCTATGAGCAGCGTGCTGATGACGACCGCCGAGTTGTCCGAAACCCGGGAGCAGGTGGCTGCGCGGGTGTTCGTCTTCGTCTTCGAGGTGTTCCGCGGGCGACGAGCGACGAGACGTTCGATTCGCGCGGCGGCGACGTTCCGCTTGCAGGATCGCAACATCACCCAGCTCGAGCGGACCCGTCTGCAGAACATGATCGGTTCGCGGGTCGATCGAGGGTGACCACGACGGTGTGCGGATAGGTTGCGGGGGTGGGCGAACGTGCCATGCGTCCCTTCTGGGTCCACCAACTTGCCGAGTATCTGATCGGTATCGCACTGGTCGCGCAAGGCATGCAGGACCTCTCGCCGCTCGTGCCGACCGTCGCCGGAGCACTGGTGATGGTGAACACGTCGCTTGCTCGTGGCCCACTGGGAGCGTTCCGCTTGGTCGGACGAGGACTCCATCGATGGCTCGACGTCGCGGTGATGGCCGCGATCGTGGTCGGCATCGTGCAACCCTGGATCACCGTCGAGATCACCGGTCGGCTGATCATGGCGGTGATGCTGGTTCCGCTCGGGTTCTTGTGGTTCTACACCGACTGGGCCGAGCGCCCGGGGCGCACGGCCCGGCGCGACGCTCGTGCTGGCACGACCGGGGACGCGATCGGTCGTTCGGCGGGACGGATGGCCGCGAACGCCTACCTGACGGGCAAGAACGTGATCAAGAAACGCTCCGAGTAGCCGCCGCTCGCGCCGTCTCGATCCGATCGGTCGTGAGCTTGGAGCGTCCGAACACGAACAGGCCGAGATTCACGACGGCGCAGGCGAACCAGGTGGTGCGCAGCGCGAGATCACGGTTCGCGAGTCCCTCGACGACGATGACGATGACGCCCCCCATCGCCGCTCCGATCGGCGACATGCCCCAAGCGAAGAACCGATACACACTGTTCACGCGAACCGAGGAGTTCCTCGGGGATGATCGTCTGGCGAAGGCTGACCGTGATGACGTTCCACAGGGTGGCGAAGAATGCCTCGAAACCGAACAGGATAGTGCCGCGGGCCACCAGGCGATCGCCCCGATCAGGAACGATGTCACGGCGAACCCGCCGATCGCGAGGGAGAGCGACGATCCGCTGCCGAGCCGGTTCGACACCATCGGCGCCACGTAGCCACCGATCACCCCGCCCACCGCACCGCCGAAGCCGATCACCGTGAACAGCAACGGTCCGACGCCCATCACCTCCTGAGCGAAGAGAACGAACGTCGCTGCACCGATCATCGCGGCGCCGTTCATCAAGCCGAGGATGATGGCCATCGGCCGTAGCAGGGGATGGCCCATCAACCACCGCACGCCCTCGCCGAGCTCGTGTCGGAACGCCTGCCGCGATGCGGATACGTCGCGCTGAGCTCGGAATGTGCCGGGGATGAGAGCGACGAGCGCTGCGGCGAAGAAGAACGTGCCGGCGTCGACGAAGAAGGGCAGCGAGAACCGCGACCAGCAACAGCAGCGATCCGAGCGGTGGCCCGATCAGGATGTTCGTGACACTCGACTCCCGCACCATCCGTCCGTTGGCCTTCTCCAGTTGGTCGGGGCGCACGAGGTTGGGCATGATCGTCTGAGCCGAATTGCTTCGGAGTACTTCTGCCATGCCCAGCAGCAGGGTCGCCAACAGCACGAGGAGGTACAACCCCGAACGTGTGCCGCTGACCGAGTCGACAGCATCGGGGCCCGGCAGAGCATCCTGTGCCCCGAGCACGGCAAACGCGGACTCCGACGGTCACGACCCCGCGGACGATGTCCATCGCGACCATCGCCCTGCGACGGTCGACCCGGTCGGTGATGACGCCGGCCGGGAGCGAGAACAGCAGCCAGGGAAGCCGTTGCATCATCATGACCAGAGCGATCAGGATCGGGTTGCGGGTGATCGAGGACGCCAACCAGGGGTAGGCGACCATCGACATACCGTCTCCGAGATTGGACGCGACAGTGGCGCTGAAGAGTCTGCGGTAGTCGGGGCCGAGCGGATCGTGGACGGTTGCGGGTACTGGGCGGGGGGAGGTGCCCTGGTCTGCTTCTGTCACGGTGACGGTTCTCCCCGGATGGTTGCGAGTCACCACCTCGTGCGTGTCACGACCACCTCGTCTGTGTCACGGTTTTCGTGAGCGCTCACGAAAACCGTGACACAGACGAGGTGGCAACCGTGTTGTTGCGAGTGTATCTGGAGCTGCGAGATGGGAGCGGGCACCCGTAGGCTGGTGCCCATGTCGACGTTCGAGCGTCCCGCCCCCGATCTCAACAAGCTGCTCAACGCCTGGGAGGAGTTCGAGCGCGGCGAACAGCAGCCGGGCAAGGTTCTGGCGAACCTCAAGACCGCCGGCCTGGCGGCCGTGCTCAGCGAGCTGATCGAGAGTGGCTGGACCCCGACGAGGTAGACGAGCTGACGTGAGCGACGTGGCGGCTCGCCGACCCGGCGGACAGCAGATCGTGCCCCGCCCACTCCGGTGGTCGCCCGGTCCGCGAGCGCCGTGGCCGACCGGTGCCGCGCCGTCGATGGCCGACGTGCTCGCAGCGGTCCCCGAGCACGATCGTCCGATGCTTCCCGCTTTCGAGGGCGCCAGAGCGTCGGCGGTGCTGATCGCCCTCGCGGACGGACCGCATGGGCCGGAAGTACTGCTGACGAGGCGCTCCTGGGAGATGCGCACCCACCGTGGCGAGGTCAGCTTTCCGGGAGGCCGCCTCGATCCCGGCGAGACTCCCGTCGACGCCGCGCTCCGTGAGGCCCACGAGGAGGTCGGCCTCGACCCGGCGCAGGTCGAGGTGCGGGGTGAGCTCGAGCACCTGAACACGGTCGTCAGCCGCAGCTACATCGTCCCCAAGGTGGCGACGCTCCCCGCACGCCTGCCGTTGCGGGCCGAGACGATGGAGGTCGACCGGGTGATGTGGGTGCCGCTCGCCGAGTTCACCCGGCCCGACACCTACCGATCCGAGGTGTGGGGAGTCGGAGCCACCGATCGGCTGCTGCACTTCTTCGAGCTCGACGACGAGACCGTGTGGGGCGCAACGGCCCACATGCTCGTCGACCTGCTGCGCCGCACGCTGGTCGTCACCTGAGTCCGAGCGGGCGAGGTGCTCGGTGCACTCGATCTCGAAGTCGTCGGGATCCAGGCGAAGGGGTGTGCCTTGTCCCGTGCGACGGAGCGCGTTGCGTATCCGACGCCGGAGTTCAGCCTGCTCTGATCGAGGTCCAGAGCGCTTCGACGTGATGGCGTTCGGTCGTACGGGCGCCGACCGAGATTCGCATCACCGGGCGCCCGCCGAGCACGGTTCTCGTCACGTGTGCTTCTCCGCCGGCGTTGATGCGTTCGATCAGCTGCTCGGTGAGGGCGTCGTCGCCGACGACGCGTATGCAGAGCAGATTGAGCGGGTGCGGTGCCACGATCTCGAACCGCCCGTCGGTGGCGACCCAGCCGGCCAGCTCCTGGGTGAGGGCGACGTCCCGACGGATCCGTTCCTGCACCGATGCGATGCCGTCGAGACGGATCGTGAACCACAGCTTGAGCGACCGGAACCTGCGCCCGAGCGGCACCTGCCAATCGCGGTAGTCGATCGCCGCACCCGACTCGTTGGCTGCCGACCGAAGGAACTCGGGCAGGATGCTGAGCGCCTCGACCAAGGTGTGGCGATCCGCTACCCAGAACGTCGTGCAGTCGAAGTTGACGCCCATCCACTTGTGAGGGTTCGTGGCGTAGCTGTCGGCCCGGTCGAGCCCGTCATTGACCCACCGGAACTCCGGCGCGAGCGCAGCGATGCCACTCATCGCGGCGTCGACGTGCAGCCAGAGCCCGTGCGCCTCGCAGATGTCGGCCACCGCGCCGGTCGGATCGAATGCCATCGACGACGTGGTGCCGTGTGATGTGCACACGAAGAACGGGACGAGTCCCGCCTCGATGTCGGCGGTGACGGCTGCGGCGAGGGCGTCGGGCCGCATCGCGAAGTGTTCGTCGTGGTCGACGAGGCGCATGCGGTCGGTCCCGATCCCGGCGATCCGGAGGCCCTTCTCGAACGCCGAATGGGTGTGTGCCGTGCCGTAGGCGACCAGTCGTGTCGCGTCGCCGTCGACGTTGACGGAGCCTCCGGTGGCGCGCCACCTGGCGGCGAGGATGGCAACCAGCTCGGCCTCGCTGGCCGAACCCTGGATCACCCCGCCCCCACGTTCGCTGGTCGACCGGAAGCGCTCGGGCAGCCCGAGAAGTTCCTGCATCCAGTCGAGCACCAGGGTTTCGATTTCCGTGCAGGCAGGGGAGGTGATCCAGCTCATGCCCTGCACACCCAGTCCGGCCGACAACAGCTCGCCGAGGATCGATGGGTAGGTGGTATTGGCCGGGAAGTAGGCGAACCAGCTCGGGTGCTGCCAGTGCGTGATGCCGGGCAGCACGACACGGTCGACGTCGGCCATGACGGCATCCCAGGATTCGGGTTCGGTCGGCGGGTGCTCGGGCAACATCGCCCGCACCACCCCAGGCCCGATGTCGGGCACGACTCGCCGGTCATCGATCGTTTCGAGATAGTCGGCGATCAGGTCGATCATCTCGTAGCCGCTGTGACGGAACTCGTCGGGGGTCATGGCACCGCCTTTCGGGATCGGCCCTTTCGGGATCCAGCGACGATTCGCCATACGATGAAGGCGAGGCCGCCGAGGATGACGACCAGCACCAGGGACTGACGCCAGCCGCCCCGGGCATCGCTCCCACAACCTGGTTTGGGGAGCGAGCTGAGGCAGTCGCTGAGCGAACGCTCCTCCGGGAAGTACACGTTGAACGTATCGCTGGTCGGGGTGGTGTCGGGTGTTGCGTTGTCGGGAGCGCTCGTCGCGGCAGTACTCGCGGGAACGCTGGAGGCGGACACCTCGGCAGCCGGAGAGACGATCAGCAGGGTGGCGGCGATGGCGAAAACGCGCATGAGCACCGCGACTGTCTACCATCGAGGACTTGAACGGCGACACTTCCCACGCAGACGTTTCCGATCGCGACGAAGCCGACCATTCGGGTCGTGACACGGTGCTCGTCGTCGACTTCGGAGCCCAGTACGCCCAACTGATCGCGCTGGCGCGTGCGTGAGCTGCACGTGTTCTCCGAGATCGTGAACCACCGCATCACCGCCGCCGAGGTCGCGGCCAAGCAGCCGTCGGCGATCATCTTGTCGGGTGGCCCTGCCAGCGTGAACATCGAGGACACCCCCCGGCTGGATCCTGCCATCTACGAACTCGGTGTGCCGATCTTCGGTATCTGCTACGGGGCGCAGCTGATCGCCGCCCAACTGGGCGGCACCGTGGGCCGCGGGTTGGCGGGGGAGTACGGCCGGGCCCTCCTGACTCGCACGGCGGACTCGTCGGTGTTGCACGTCGACATCCCTGACCAGCACGACGTGTGGATGAGCCACTTCGACGCGATCACCGAACCGCCGCCCGGCTTTCGGGCGACCGGATCCACCAAGGATGCTCCCGTCGCGGTGCTCGAGAACGACGAGCGACGCATCTGGGGCGTCCAGTTCCATCCCGAGGTTGTGCATTCTCCGCACGGGATGGCGGTGCTGAGGACCTTCTTGCGTGATCTCGCCGGTTGCGAACCCAACTGGCGGATGGCATCGGTCGTCGACGAGCAGGTGGCCAAGATCCGCGCCCAGGTCGGCGACCAGCGGGCGATCTGTGCGCTGTCCGGTGGCGTCGATTCGTCGGTTGCAGCAGCGCTGGTCCACAAGGCGATCGGACATCAGCTCACGTGCATCTACGTCGACACCGGCTTGATGCGCAAGGACGAGAGTGCCCAGATCGTCGAGACCTACGGGCGCAACATGAACCTCGAGCTGATCCACGTGTCGGCCGGCGACCGGTATTTCGAGGCCCTGGCGGGCGTCACCGAGCCGGAGGCCAAGCGCAAGATCATCGGCGAGCAGTTCATCCGGATCTTCGAGGAGAACACCGGTGGGCTGACCGAGGCGGCGTTCCTGGTGCAGGGCACCCTGTACCCCGATCTGATCGAGAGCGGTGGGGCAGACGGCACGGCAGATGTCATCAAGAGTCACCACAACGTGGGCGGACTGCCCGAGGACATGACGCTCGAGCTCGTCGAGCCGCTGCGTGATCTGTTCAAAGACGAAGTGCGGGCGCTCGGCACCGAGTTGGGGTTGCCCGACGAGATGGTGTGGCGCCAGCCGTTCCCTGGCCCGGGGCTCGGTGTGCGGATCATCGGCGAGGTCACACCCGACAAGGTCGCCACCTTGCAGGAGGCCGATGCGATCGTCCGCGAGGAGATCGCATGGGCCGGCCTCGAGCGCGAGATCTGGCAGGCGTTCGCAGTGCTGCCCGACATCCGTTCGGTCGGTGTGATGGGCGACGAGCGCACCTATGGCCACCCGATCATCATCCGTGCCGTCACGAGCGACGACGCCATGACCGCCGACTGGGCTCGGCTGCCGTACGATCTGCTCGAGAAGATGTCGCAGCGGATCATCAACGAGGTGCCGGGCATCAACCGAGTGGCCTACGACATCACCTCCAAGCCGCCCGGAACGATCGAGTGGGAGTGATCGCACGTTCGGCCGCGCCAGCGGCCGAACGTGCGTCCGTTTCCCCGATCGCAACGTGTTCGTAATACTCGATACACTCTCGTCGGTCCCTATGAAGTTCTCGTCTGCAACCCGCCTCGGTCGGGCCGTCCTCGTCGCCTCGGCGCTCACCCTGGTGCTGCCCGCCGTCTTCCCCGAAGTCGCTCGCGCCTCGGTCGGCGAGCAACAACGCGAGGTCGAACGGATCGTCGACGAGCTCGATCGCCTCGAGGAACAAGCCGACATCCTCGCCGAGGACTATGCCGAGGCCGTCGACGACAAGAATCAGCTCGATCTCGACATCATCGCTGCAGAACAACGGGTTGCCCTCAAGGAGGCCGATCTCCAGAGCCTGCGCGGCGACCTGTCGGAGGTCGCGATCCGTGCCTTCACGGGTACCGGGGCCGATGTACTCGGCCCGCTGTTCTCCAACGCCAGCGCGTACGGCGAGGGCCTGCGCCGCGATCAGTACAGCCGGGTCGCGCTGAGCGTCGGCACCAGCACCACCGACGATCTCGACGAGCTGATCAGCGACCTGGCCGACGAAAAGAAGGATCTCGAGGCGAAACGCAAGCAAGCCGAAGTCCTCACGGCCACGATCGCCGACAAGCAACGCCAGACCGAGGACCGCACGGCCGAGTACGTGCAGCGCCGCGATGCCGCCGAAGCTCGCCTCGGACAGCTCATCCAGGAAGAACAGCAGCGTCGTGAACAAGCGGCGTTCGCCAAGCTGCAGGCCGACCTCGCCGCACAACAGGCCGCTGCCACGAATGGTGGTGGCGGCGGATCGGGTGGTGGCGGAACCGGTGGTGGATCCGATGGTGGTGCCACCTCGGGCGGTGGTGGTGCTGCGCCTTCGGGTGGTGGTGCTGCGCCTTCGGGTGGTGGTGCCAGCAGTTCGCCTACGCCTGCGCCTGCGGCCAACGTCCCGTCGGTGTCGGGCCGTGCCGGCATTGCCATCCAAGCCGCCCAAGGCCAGCTCGGAGTCGCGTATCGGTACGCGACGTCGAGCCCCGGGGTGTCCTTCGACTGCTCGGGCCTCACCCACTATGCCTGGGGGCAGGCCGGCGTCTACCTGCCGCGCAACTCGCGTGCGCAGGCCGCCTCCTTGCCGCGGCGTGCCCGCCGCGGCAGCCCAGCCGGGAGACCTGATCTTCTACTACTCGCCGATCAGCCATGTCGGGATCTACCTGGGCAATGGGCTGCTGGTGCACGCACCGAACTCGGGTACCGTGGTGAAGGTCTCCAGCGTGAGCTGGAGCAAGGTCACCGCGGTCGGCCGACCCGGCTGACCCGTCCGGCGACCGTCTCCGGCTGACCCGCCCCGCCGGTTGCTGCCGCGGGCTGTCGGTGTGGGGTGCCATGGCACTACGGTCGTCATTCGTGCAGGGCATCGATCGCGACCGAGTCAGCTCCTGGTTGGCCGACAACATCGACGGCGCGGTGGCTCCGTTCCAGTTCGATCTGATCGTCGGTGGTCGCTCGAACCTCACGTTCCTCGTCATCGACTCGGCCGGGAACAGATTCGTGTTGCGGCGCCCACCCACCGGGCAGGTATTGGCCACTGCCCACGACATGGCCCGCGAGCATCGCATCATCACAGCGGTCGGCCGCACCGGCGTACCCGTACCTCGCACACTCGGGCTGTGCATCGACGAGTCCGTCAACGACGCGCCGTTCTACGTGATGCAGCACGTCGACGGTGTCGTACTCGACAGCCCCGAGCGGGCCGAGGCGTTGGCCCCCGAGCTGCGCCGTCCGACCAGCGAGCACCTCGTGGATGTGCTGGCCGACCTGCACGCTGCGGATGTCGATGCAATCGGTCTCGGGGATCTTGCCCGTCGAGAGGGCTACGTCGAGCGTCAGATCAAACGTTGGTCGACACAATGGACGAACTCGAAGACGCGGGAGCTGCCGGCGATCGACGAGGTCGCCACACATCTGGCTGCGCACGTGCCGGTACAGCAGGGCATGTCGATCGCACATGGCGACTATCGATTCGGCAACTGCATCGTCGATGTCGAACACGGTCGCGTCGCCGCGGTGCTCGACTGGGAGCTGTGCACGCTGGGAGATCCGTTGGCCGATCTGGGCTATCTCGGCGTGTACTGGGTGGGGCCCGATGGCGAGGGTCGCCACAACGACCCGACGAGTGCCCCCGGCTTCATGTCGTATGCCGAGGTGGTCGCCCGGTACGCCGCCCGCACCGGACGCGACGTGTCCGGCATCGACTACTACGTAGCGTTCTCGTCGTGGCGGTTGGCGGTGATCAGCGAGGGCGTCTACGCCAGGTATCTGCACGGCGCCATGGGGGCGCAGGCCGACCCCGAGGCGCTCGAGCTGTTCCGATCCGGAACGGAGGATCTCGCCGCCAAGGCCCTGGAATCGGTGAGGAGAATTCCATGAGCGATGTTCTGATCGGCTGGGAGCGCTCGGCGTTCACGGCTGCCGGGTGCACCCATGACACGTATCGCAAGGGCAGTGGGCCCGGTGTGGTCGTGATCCACGAGGTGCCTGGCATCACACCGAAGGTCGCTGCCTTCGCTGATGAGGTGGTCGAGCGCGGGTTCACCGTGGTGATGCCCGATCTGGTCGGCACGCCCGGAAAGCCGGTCAGCATGCCGTACCTCGTCAGCAGCCTCGTCAAGGTCTGCATCTCCAAGGAGTTCACGTCGTGGGCACTCAATCGCACCTCCCCCGTCACGGCCTGGCTACGGGCGCTCGCGAGGGCGCTGCACACTGAACTCGGGGGGCCCGGGATCGGGGCGGTCGGTATGTGTTTCAGCGGTGGATTCGCACTCGGGATGATGGTCGACGAGGTGATGGTGGCGCCCGTCCTGTCGCAGCCCTCGTTTCCGATCGCCCGCGGCCACGCCGAGGCCCGGGGCAACCTCGGGTTGTCGCCCGACGACGAGGCCACCGTGCTCCAGCGGACTGCCGATGGCTGTCAGGTGCTCGGATTGCGTTTCACCGAGGACCGGGCGGTCGGCACGCGGTTCGACACGCTGCGCGAGAAGCTCGGTGATGCGTTCATCGCGATCGAGCTGCCGAGCCGGACCAAGCGCGACCACTCGGTGCTGACCGAGCAACGAGATGACGCCAGCGTGATGCGCGTGCTCGACTTCTTCACCGAGAAGCTCCTCGTCTGAGCACTCTCGGGAAGTTCGTGTTCGGGCTTGCCGCGTTGTCGCTCGTCGTCTCCGCGTGCGGTGGCTTTCGGGACGAACGGCCTTGGCATCGCATGGGGTACCCCGGTAGGGTATAAATATGACGAATCCGGGGTACCACGACGACAAGGCGGCGGTGCTCGCCAGGCTGAAGCGTGTCGAGGGCCAGATCCGGGGTCTGCAACGCATGGTCGACGACGACACCTACTGCATCGACGTGTTGACGCAGGTGTCGGCGGCGACGCGCGCGCTGCAGAGCGTCGCGGTGCAGCTGCTCGACGACCATCTTCGCCACTGCGTCACCCACGCGGTGCAGTCCGATGATGCCGTCGAGAGCGACCGCATCATCACCGAAGCGAGCCGCGCCATCGAGCGGCTGGTCAAGTCCTGACAGGGAGCGCACATGTCCGAAACCCTCACCCTCTCCGTTCCCGGAATGACCTGCGGTCACTGCGAAACGTCGGTCAAGAAGGAGGTCGGCGGCGTCCTCGGAGTCACCGACATCGACGTCGACCTCGACACCAAGGACGTCGTCGTCACCGGCGTAGGTCTCGATCGAGATGCGATCGTGGCGGCCATCGACGAAGCCGGATTCGATGTCGCGTAACGACCTGTCCGATGGTGTTCGAGGCTCCATTCCGTTACCGGAGCGTCCCAACTTCGTCGACCTCGACATCACGGGTATGACCTGTGCGGCCTGTGCCTCGCGCATCGAGCGAAAGCTCAACAAGCTCGAAGGCGTCTCCGCTGCCGTCAACTACGCGACCGAGAAGGCCCACGTACAGATCGAGGTGCCATCGATCGACGTGGCCGACCTGATCGCGACCATCGAGGCCACCGGATACGGCGCGCGGCCGCCGTCCGTCGACTCCGAGAGCCCCGACCGGGCGGCATACCTGCGCAAACGGTTGATCGTCGCGGTCGCACTCGGGCTGCCCGTGTTGCTGCTCTCGATGATCCCGGCCGCTCCAGTTCGATGGCTGGCAATGGGTGGCGCTCGTGCTCGCCACACCCGTGGCGACCTGGGCCGCGTGGCCGTTCCATCGGGCGATGGTGTTGAACCTCCGTCACCACCAGACCACGATGGACACGCTCATATCGGTGGGCGTGATCGCCGCCTACTCCTGGTCGCTCTGGGCCCTGCTGTTCACCCCGGCGGGCGAGGTCGGCATGGAGATGTCGATGTCGCTCGACGGTGGTTCGTCCGACGGGAGCTACCACATCTACCTCGAGGTGTCCTCGACAGTGGTCGCGTTCATCCTGGCCGGACGGTACTTCGAGGCTCGCGCCAAACGGCGCGCTGGTGATGCGTTGCGTGCGCTGCTCGATCTGGGCGCCAAGGACGTCGCCGTGCTGGACCAGGACGGTCGCGAGCACCGTGTACCCGTCGAGCAGCTCGTGGTGGGCGATCGCTTCGTGGTGCGTCCCGGCGAGAAGATCGCGACCGATGGTCGCGTCGTCGACGGTGCTTCCGCTGTCGATCTATCGCTGGTCACCGGCGAGAGCGTGCCGGTCGAGGTCGGGCCCGGCGACACGGTGATCGGAGCGACGGTGAACGCTCACGGTCGATTGGTGATCGAGGCGGTGCGCGTGGGCGCTGACACCCAGCTGGCGATCATGGCGCGCCTCGTCGAGCGACGCCCAATCGGGCAAAGCACCCGTGCAGCGGCTGGCCGACCGGGTGGCCGCAGTGTTCGTGCCGATCGTGATCGGCCTGGCGCTGATCACGCTGCTCGGGTGGCTGATCCGCACCGGCGATGCCGAGCGTTCGTTCAGCGCCGCGGTCGCGGTGCTCATCATCGCCTGCCCGTGCGCATTGGGCCTGGCGACACCCACCGCGTTGCTCGTCGGAACAGGCCGGGGCGCTCAGCTCGGCATTCTCATCAAGGGCCCCGAGATCCTCGAGAGCACGCGCCGGGTCGACACGATCGTGCTCGACAAGACCGGCACCGTCACGACCGGCACGATGTCGCTGATCGATGTGCGCCCGACCGGTGATGTCGGTCGCGACGAGCTGCTACGCCTTGCGGCGGCGCTCGAATCGGGGAGTGAGCATCCCATCGCCAAGTCGATCGCGGCCGCCGGGCTCGATCGATTCGGCTCGCTCGAGCCCGTGTCCGAGTTCATGAGCCTGCCCGGTGCCGGTGTCGAGGGCGTCGTCGCGGGCGTGGCCATGCAGATCGGACGCCCGACCACGACTGTGGAGGTCGGCCCCGGCGAGACGCTGGTCGAGTTGCGCCGCGGCGACGGGATCGTGCTCGGCCATCTGGCTGTCGGGGACACGGTCAAACCCACTAGCGCGGTCGCCGTGGAGCGGTTCCGCGAACTGGGTCTCGAACCGGTGTTACTGACCGGCGACAACAGGATCACCGCTGAAGGAATCGCCGCTCAGGTCGGTATCACACACGTGATCGCCGAGGTGATGCCGGCCGACAAGGTGGCGGTGGTCACCGAACTGCAAGGTGCCGGCAAGGTCGTCGCCATGGTGGGCGACGGCGTCAACGATGCCGCCGCGCTCGCGACCGCAGATCTCGGGATCGCGATGGGTAGCGGCACCGACGTGGCGATCGAGGCCAGCGACCTCACGCTCGTCCGCAACGATCTCAACTCGGCCGCGGACGCGATCCGTCTCTCGCGGCGCACGCTCGCCACGATCAAGGGCAACCTGTTCTGGGCGTTCGCCTACAACGTGTTGGCGATCCCGCTGGCGATGACCGGACGGCTGTCGCCCGCGATCGCCGGGGCGGCCATGGCGTTCTCGAGCGTTTTCGTGGTCACGAACTCATTGCGCCTCAGACGCTTCCGGGCGGGTGCGGTGACAGGTTGAGCCGGAACTCGTCACACGGGCGATGACCGCCGGGTGTCGCACCCCGGATCGATTCAGCCGCCGATGCCCGGCGCACTTCCATGACCGGCGACATGAAGCCTGCGGTTCGAGTTGTGGCAGGCTCTCGGCGTGGACGCGAACGAAGCCCGTCATCGCGAGGTGATCTCGGCTGCCTGGCGCGATTACGGCGACCAGCGGGTCATCGTCCAGGTTCACGAACTGAGCGCGATGGTGTCCACGAACCGGGTGTATCGGCTCTCGCTCGACGACGGCTCGAACGTGATCGCCAAATCGTCGAACTACGGATCGTTCTTCCTGTTCGCCGAGGACCACGACCGCCTGCACCGTGCGACGCAGCTGCTGCACGGGGGGCCGTACGAGCACTTCATGGCGGGCGTGCTGACCGCTGACGGTGAGCCGTACCTGTGGTACGACGGCGAGATGTGGGCGGTCTTCTACCAGGAGGTCGCCGACCGCGACCGGCTACCGCGGATCCTCTCTGATGCGCAGGTCTCCAATCTCGGTCGCGAACTGGCGAAGTTCCATCGTGCCTGCGCGGCGATTTCGCGCTTCATCCCGCCGCAGTCGAAGACCGCCAAGAGCGACGCGGTCAACCTGTTCGAGATGCTGGGGTCCCGCAACGCCGGTGAGCAATTCGGTCTCGAGCAGAGCCGCCTCGACCTGGTGCGCCGGCACACCCACCGATTCCTGATGTCGCTCCACGAATCGGGCTACGACTACTGGCAGAAGATCCCGGTCCTGATCGATTGGAACCTCGGCAACTTCTCGGTCGAACCTGATCCGGCCGCCCCGGGTGCGTTCCGGCTGTTCAGCCGTTGGGACTACGACTGGTTCCGCATCGAATCGCGCCTGCTCGATTTCTACTTCCTGTCGCGGCGTCTCGTCGCGAACCGGCGACCGCAGTTCGTTCACGTACAGCTCGCACACCCTGCTCGAGCCCCGATTCCGTCTGTTCCTGCGTGCCTACCACGAGGTGTTCCCGCTGACCGAACAAGAGGTGTTGTTCCTGGAGGAGGCCTACCGCTTCTTCCTCCTCAACTACGTGATCAGGGAAGGCCGGCACTTCTTCCGCTACGACTTCTGGCAATCCTTGCTGCACGACGCTGTCGACCTGCACCTGCCGTCGCTCGACGATCTCGATCTGACGCCGTTGCTCGACATCGTCAGGTGAGGGCGTGTTCCTTGCGGGTGGCGAGGCGCTTGATGTTGCCGAGATGGCGCACCATCACGAGCGCACAGAGTCCTGCTGAGGCAAACACCTCCCACGCCTCCTGGTGAACGAGGCCGACACCCAAGGGGAGCAACGTCACGGTGATGATCGACGCGACCGAGGCCTTCTTCGTCAGCTTCGATAATACGAACCACAACGCGACGACCGACACGAACACGAGCGGCGAGAGCACGGCCATGATGCCGCTTCCCGTGGCGACCCCCTTGCCGCCCCTGAATCGCTGCCAAACCGGGAACACGTGGCCGATCACCGCAGCAGCCCCCAGCCAGTAGCCGGCCGGCCGTCCCGAGACGATCAAACCGAGACCCGCGGCCAATGCGCCTTTGGCGGCGTCGAGCGCGAACACCCAGACGCCTCGTCGCCAGCCGAGCACCCTGGCGACGTTGGACGCACCGGGATTACCGGATCCGACCGTGCGGATGTCGACGCCGTTGGCCCGTGCCACGAGCGAAGCGCTCGGGAACGTGCCGATCACATAGGCGACCGGCATCAGCAGCATCCACACCAGGTGAAACCTACTTCTGGATGAAGGTGACCGGCGTGGACCGCGCCGTCGCTGACCGTGACGGCTTGGAGTGGTCCATCATCGGCCGAGGGGCGGCGCCGGCCGACACACCGGTCAATGCCAGCTCGCCCTCGCCTCCGACACACTCCGGGTCCGGGCCGTCGAGCGGCAGGCCGGTGAAGAACTTGGCGGCCATGCAACCGCCTTGACATGCGTCGTAGGAGCCGCACGATGCGCACGCCCCTGCCGATTCCGGTTCGCGCAAACCGACGAACAGATCGCTGTGCTTCCAGACCCGGGCGAAGCCGCCCCGATCGCGCACGTTGCCGGCCTTGAACTCGTCATGGATGACGAACGGACAGGCGTACACGTCGCCGATCGGGTCGATCAGGCACACCACCCGGCCGGCGCCGCACAGGTTGAGTCCGGGCAAGTTCTGGTCACCCAGGGCGTTGAGGTGGAAGAACGAGTCACCCGTGAGCACGTTGTCGCCATGTGTCAGCAACCAGTCGTAGATCTGGCGCTGCTGGGTGTTGGTGGGGTGCAGGTCGTGCCACGCGTCGGCGCCGCGACCCGACGGCCGCAACCGTGTGACACGCAGCTGGGCGCCGTAGGAATCGGCGAGCGCCTTGAATCCGGCGAGCTGGTCGACGTTGTGGCGGGTGACGACGACCGAGATCTTGAACGGTCCGAACCCGGCGTCGCGGAGGTGGTCCATGGCGCGCGATCGCCGTCGCGTACGAGCCATCGCCGCGCACGGCGTCGTTGGTCGCAGGGTCGATGCCGTCGAGGCTGATCTGGATGTCGAGGTAGTCCATCGCGGCCAACCGGCGGGCCTTATCGGCATCGATGAAGGCGCCGTTCGTCGAGAATTTGACGCCGATCCCTCTGGAGATCGAGTACTCGATCAACTCGAAGAAGTCGCGCCGGATCATCGG
Organism: uncultured Acidimicrobiaceae bacterium; assembly: GCA_963699815.1. Taxonomy (GTDB): domain Bacteria; phylum Actinomycetota; class Acidimicrobiia; order Acidimicrobiales; family Ilumatobacteraceae; genus Ilumatobacter. The sequence continues at coordinate 115,818 of CAVOVK010000023.1, forward strand.
CTCACCACCACCGATGTTGACGTAGAACACCTGGAGGTCGTGCAGCTCGTCGAGCACTCCCTTGGCTTCGTCGGTCGAGAGCTCGCGAGGGTCGCGACGGCCCGACGACGACAGACAGTGAACACACTCGAGGTTGCACGCGTAGGTGAGTTCCCACGTCAAGCAGATCGGAGCATCCAACCCGCCCTTCAGTTGCTCAACGAGGGCGGTCATGGAGCATCTCCGAATCGATCAAGGAGGACAGTGCGCGCTCGAAGGCGGGGAATCGGGTCGGAGCGATTCCACAAGCCACCAGTGCGTCGACGACGGTGTCGTGGTGTTCGAGGGCGGTCACGACGCTCACGACGTCAGGATGTTTCAAGAACACCAGCCGTCGGGTGTCGTAGTGGTACGCCAGGGCGCCGAACGGCTCGGGTCGAAGGGCGACCTGCGGGTGCAGGGCGAGCGCCCGTTCGAACAGCGCGACGTGAGCGTCGACGGCGGTCACGGTGCGGTCGGCTGACTCAGTAGACGCCGCACATGCCATCGATCGAGATCTCCTCGATCAACAGTTCGTCGACGACCTCGTCATCGATCTCATCGGTGTCGGCCGAGTCGAGCAGGTTGGTGTCCTGGTCCATGCCGGTGACTGTACCGCCCAGGGCACGGCGAGTTCGAACGCTCGTGTCAGGCGCGAGCTGTGTCGTCGCCGGACGACATTTCTTCCACGGGTTCGCCTACTGCCGCGTGTGGAGAGGCGGCTCCCGACGGCTTGGCGACATGATCGAGCGCTCGGCGTAGCAGCGGCCCGGTGTCGCCGGGCGTTCGCAGCTCGTCGATGTGGCCGCTCTCGGCGTCGATGCGATCGCGAATCGGCCGCCCGGTGCTGTCGGTCACCTTCGCGAGCGCCGATTCGAGGTCGATCATCGGGATCGACGTGGGTGGAGCGGGTCGCGGTGGCTCCACCGCAGTGGTGCCGCTCGTGTCGGCCGGCCGGGCGGGCCTGCGACGTACGAGGAAGAACGCGCCGACCGCGACGCCGAGGACGACCACGATCGCGACCAACAGCTGCACGAGCGTCAGGGTAGTCGCGTCGGTCATCGCGCCGGTGTGACAGACGCGATGAACTCGGGGTCGTGGTCGTTCAGGCGCCTGGTCGCGATGCGGATGCCGAGGTGCATCACGGCCCACCCGACGGCGATCGTGAGGACACCGAAGACCGACACCAGGCCGACGCGCCCGCGATTCGTCGCCCAGAACAGGGCGAGCGCAACCGGGATCGTGACGATGGCGAGCCCGGTGAGCACGACGAACAACAGCAGTGCAGCAACCAGGCCCTTGCCGGATTCGCCGCTCGCAAACGGGTTGTCGGACTCGGGGATGGCGATCGGCACCAGCGCCGACTGGACGATCGCGGCGCCGGTTCCGGCCATCAGCGCGCCGAGACCCACGCCGAATCCGGCGGCGAGGTAGCGCCACTCGCCGGTGATCGATGCGGCGAGGAGCGGGCCGATCACGGCGAGCGGCGACGCGACGATTGCGATACTGCGCGCCTTTCCGCGAGCCAACAGGCGGGCATCGGCACCGGCGAGCAGCTCGTGGGTGAGGGCCGCACCGTCGGCACCGAAGCTGTTGCCGGACATGAACAGCACGGCGAGCTGGACGGCGCCGCCGACGAGCACCGCTCCGCTGCCCGGGCTGTCGCGCACGAGCGTCGGTACCAGTACCGCTGCGAGGCCGACGCCGCCCCCGGTGAACGTCTCGAGTGCTGTTCGGGGTGTGCGGAACCTCGTGAGCAGGCTTCGCCACGCGATCGAGGCACTCGGACCGTCGCCGCACGCCCGCCGCGCGGACCGGCCGATCCAACTCGCCTCGGCGTTGCTCGTTTCGAGCCCACCGGCCAATCGGACGGCCAGCGTCAATCGGCGCGCCGACCAGCTGAAGGCGACCACCAGCACGGGCACCCACAGCGTGCCCAGCACCAGGTGCCAGGCAGCTCCCGGGACGGATTCGCCGACCGAACCGAGAGCTTCACCGAGTTGGCCCGGTGGTGTCCAACGCAAGGTCCGGGCGAGCCCGGTGCGTTGATCGTCATCGAGTCCACGGAGAAAGGCCGGCACGAACTGGAACATGCCGTAGAACACGAGGCCGCAGCTACCCACGACGAGTTGGCCGGCCCGTGGGAAGCGGCTGATCAGCAGAGCCAGCAGATTGGTGGCTGTGCGGGTCACGAGCAGTAACGCGACCAGCCACGACGCGACGGCAGCGACGATCAACGGTATCGTCGCCGGACCGCGCACCATGCCTGCTCCGAGCCCGATGCCCAGAGCGATACCGGCCAATCCCGGCGGTCCGAGTGCCGACGACGCGAGCAAGCCGACCACTCGTTCCCGATCCGACAACGGCTCGGCCGCGACCACTCGTGGATCGATGGGTTGGGCCACGCCAGCGACGACACCGAAGCCCACGAGCAGGATCACCACGACCGTGCAGAAGACGACTGCCAGCTCGTCCGGGCGGGTGACGTCGGTACCGGCGTAGAAGATCGCTGCGCCGCCGGCGAGACCGACCAGTGCCGACGCCACCGTCGAGACGATCGCACCGAGCTGTTCGGCGCCCCCGTGACGGATCGAGCCGCGCAGGAGCCGCCATCGCAGCCGGACGAACGCAGATGCGACCTGCATGCCTGCCGTCTCAGCCCAGCCAGGAGAGGGCATCGTCGTCGACTGCGGAGGCGCCCACGACGTCGATGAACGCTTCCTCCAAGCGCCGTCCATCGCGCAGATCGTCGGTGCGTCCGCTGGCGACGACGCGGCCCCGATGGATGACAGCCACGAAGTCGCACAAACGCTCCACGAGGTCCATCACGTGGCTCGAGAACACCACGGTGCCTCCACCGGCACGGAATCGATCGAGCATCGAGCGCATCGTTCGGGCCGACACGGGATCGACGCCCTCGAACGGTTCGTCGAGCAGCAGCAGTCGTGGTCGGTGCAGGACGGCGGCAGCCAGCGCGGTCTTCTTGCGCATGCCGTGGCTGAATCCGGCGATCTGCCGGTCGGCGTCGTCGGTGAGCTGCAACGTGTCGAACAGCTGGGCGCTGCGCTCGGCAACGAGGTCGGGATCGAGCCGACGGAGCTCACCCATGGTGGTGAGGAACTCGCGTGCGGTCAGTCGTTCGAACAGCTGGAGTGGATCGAGGACGACGCCGATCTTCGAGCGTGCCTGTCGGAGCTCGATCGAGATGTCGTGTCCGCACACCTGGATGCTGCCGCCGTCGGGTCGCACGAGGCCGATCACCGATCGCACGGTGGTCGATTTGCCGCTGCCGTTCGGGCCGACGAGGCCGAAGCAGCTCCCGGTCGGAACGTCGAGGTCGAGCGCATCGAGCGCCAAGGTCTCGTCGAACCACTTGGTGAGGCCGGCGATGCGAAGCGGCATCGCGACGGGGGGTGGCAGCGACATGACCGACAGTTTGCCGCCGATTCGTCGATCCGGAGAGCCGCGTCGGATTTCTCCGAGGGTTCCGGAGCTCAGGAGACGGCGGTGCCTCCGTCACAGGTGATGACGGCACCAACCGTGAACGCGCCGGCTCTCGAGCTGAGAAAGATCGCGAGCCCGACGATGTCATCAGGTGTTCCGACGCGCCCCCGCGGGGTGCCGCGGCCGACGGCGTCCCAATCGGTTCCGTCGACGTCGCCGCCGGTCCCGACCCCGGTGCTCAGCATCCAGGTCGGGAACGGGCCGGGAGCGATGGCGTTGGCGATGATGTTGCGCCTCGCCAACTTGGCCGCCAGTTGCTGCGTCATCGTGTGGAGGGCCGCCTTCGACGGCCCGTAGGAGTAGGTCTCGAAGATCGGCGGTCTGATGCCGTCGATCGATCCGATGTTGATGACACGAGCCGGATCGTCGGACGTTCCGGCCGCCTCGAGCAGTGGCAACAGGCGTTGGATCAGGAAGAACGGCCCTTTGACGTTGGTGTTCATCACCTTGTCCCAGCCGATCTCCGGAAACTCCTCGAGTGGTGCCCCCCATGACACGCCGGCATTGTTGACGAGGATGTCGAGTCGCGTCTCGCGATCGGCGAGTTCGCTCACGAGGGCGTCGATGCCGTCGAGCGTCGAGGCGTCAGCGGGCAAGGCGATGCATTCACCACCGAACTGCTCCATCAACCGCGTCGCCGTCGACTCGCAGGCCGCAGCCTTGCGCGAACTGATGTACACCTTCACCCCGTTGGCGAGGAAACCAGCGGCGATCATCTCGCCGATGCCTCGCGACCCGCCGGTGACGAGGGCGATCTTGCCCTCGACGGAGAACAGGCGCTGGATGTCCATGGTAGGTCCCTTCGATCGGCCGCTGATGCCGCCTCGATACTGCCGGATCGGACCGTTCGGTGACGACCCAGGGCCCGTGCGAGCGCCGCGGCGTTAACATCGAGCACCCATGTCGAACGAGCCGCCGGTCGACCTCTTCCCCGAACTCGACCGCGAGCGCGATCGGCTCGCGTTCGCGCGGAAGTGCCGCGACCGCATGATCCGAGCGGCTCGAACGCGTCGATCCCACCAGCGCCGCCGACGACATCACGGCCGAGTACGTGGAGATGACGGTGTGGGAGGCACTCGATTCGCTCCGCTCGCCCGGAGCGGGGGAGTTCTTCGGTCGCATCGACGAGCCGTCACCGTCGGGCGCCGGCATCGACCGCTGGTACATCGGACGGCGCCACATCGAGGACGACCAGCATGATCCGGTCGTGGTCGACTGGCGGGCACCGATCTCTGCGCCCTTCTACCGGGCGACCGCCGTCGACGCGTTGGGCGTCACGTTCCGGCGGCGGTTCACGCTGTCGGACGGAGACCTCACGGCCTATCTCGACGAACATCTCGACGATCCGGACGCGGCGGACGTCGTGGCCGGCATTCCCGATCCGGTGCTCGCGGAGATCGGAGCGGCCCGATCAGGGGCGATGCGCGAGATCGTCGCCACGATCCAGGCCGAACAGGACATCGTGATCCGTGCCGGCATCGACCAGGCACTGATCGTGCAGGGTGGACCCGGGACCGGCAAGACGGCCGTCGCGCTGCACCGTGCCGCCTATCTCCTGTTCGAGCATCGTGGTCGGCTGGCACGCGAGGGTGTGCTGGTCGTCGGGCCGAACCGGGCGTTTCTCGACTACATCGCCAACGTGCTGCCCTCGCTCGGCGAACGTAGCGTGCGGCAGTGCACGGCACTCGATCTGTGCATTCCCAAACTCGACATTTCCGCGCTCGATCAGCCCGACGCCGCACGATGGAAAGGCTCGGCCGAGCGACTGGTCGAATTGGAGGCGTGCGCGCTCGCGGCGATCCAGCCGCCGGATGTGGCGGTGCGGGTTCCGATCGGTGCTCGCACGCACGTGTTCGAGCCCGCCGTGATCGCCGAGTGGATCGACGACGGCCAAGTCAGGCGTGGTGCCGATCAACCAGCGCCGTGAGCGACTGCGGGCTTTGGCGCAACAGGAACTCAGGCGCCGGTGCAACGGTGACGACCAGTGGCGTCAGGCGGCTCCGCTCAAGACGGTGCTCAACAAGAGCTGGCCGATCCAGAAGCCGATCCCGCTGGTCGACCGGTATCTTCCCGGCCCGAGCGGCAAGCGTCGAGCCTGGACGGCGGCCGATCAGTACCTCGTCGACGAGGCGAACACGCTGTTGAACGGCACCCCGTTCACGTATGCGCACGTCGTCGTCGACGAGGCACAAGACCACTCGGCCGTGGCGCTGCGCGTGATCGGGAGGCGATCCCCCGCCGGATCGCTGACGCTGGTGGGTGACGTGGCACAGTCGACCACGCCCGCCGGCCAGGAACGGTGGGCGGATGTGTTCGCACACCTCGGAGTCAGGGGGGTGCAGGGCACGATCGCCGATCTCACGATCGGCTACCGCGTGCCCGAGCCGATTCTCGAGGTCGCGAACCGATTGCTGCCGATGACCGGCGTCGATGCCGCGGCAAGCCGGTCGGTGCGAGGAGAGGGCGAGGCCCCGAGCTGGCATCACGTCGATGCCGCGACGTTGCCGCTCGCCGTTGCCGATGTGGTCCGGCAGGTGAAGCATCGTCATCGTCTGACCGGCGTGGTCGCACCGGTGGAACTCCATGAGCAGATCGGGGATGCGCTCGGTCGCGGCGGCTTCGTCGCCGTCGACCACGTGCACGAGCTCGGCCACGACGATGTTCCGCTGTTCGGGCCCGAGGCCGTCAAAGGGCTCGAGTTCGATGGCGTCGTCGTGGTGAATCCCCACGAGATCCTCGGCGACTCCCCGCGAGGCGCGCCGGCTGTTGTACGTAGCGATGACGAGAGCCGTCCAGGAGCTCGCATTCGTCACCTCCGGCGATCGCCCGCCCGTCATCGCCTGACTCGCCCACGCAGGTCTGGCCGAACGCGGTGGCGAGCACGCAGAATGACGACCGTGCACGTGATCGTCGAGACCGAGCGGATGTGGTTGCGGCGGTTCACGCCGGATGATCTCGAGCTGCTCGTCGAGTTGGACGACGACCGGGAGGTGATGCGCTACATCAATGGCGGACTTCCCGTCGACCGTGGCGACGTCGCCGAGGCGCTCGATTGGTGGCTCCGATACTACGACCGTGGTGATGCGTTCGGGTTCTGGGCGGCCATCGATCGGTCGGACGGATCGTTCCTCGGCTGGTTCCACTTCCGCCCGGACGATGACCACGACGCGACGGAACCCGAGCTCGGATACCGCCTGCACCGTCGGGCGTGGGGGCGCGGGCTGGCGACCGAGGGGTCCCGTGCTCTGATCGATCGCGGTTTCGCACACTTCGGAGTCGAACGCGTGCTGGCCGAGACGATGTTGGTCCACACCGCTTCTCGTCGGGTCATGGAGAAGTCGGGAATGCGCCTGGCGAGGACGTTCCATGCCGACTGGCCGGTGCGCATCGAGGGGGACGAGCACGGTGATGTCGAGTACGCCATCGACCGCGTCGACTGGGAGGCGGGTCGCGGCTCTTGATGGTGGTGGTCGGTGGTTCGTGGAGGCATCGCGCGTAGCATCGCCGGGGTGCGGCGGAGTCTCGGGTCGATCATCGCGGCCGCGGGCGTGTTCGCGGCATGCTCTTCTGGCGGAGGGTGGCCGGGCGACCACCGAGACGTCCGTCGTCGAGATCGGACGCTGTCGAGACGACCGTCGTCGAATCGGACGCTGTCGAGACGACCCGACCGTCGGTCGACGGTGCCGTGTCCGCGGACGGTGCCGGCCCCGAACTGCCCGGCTTGCTCGACGTGTCCGACGAGTCGATTCCGAACGATGATGCGGTCCGCACGGGTGTGCTCGACAACGGCCTCCGGTACTACATCCGCGAGAACGACAACCCGGGGGGCAAGGCCGACCTCCGGCTGGCGATCGGGGCCGGTTCGGTCGACGAGTCGGACCCCGTCGACCGGCCTCGCCCACTTCGTCGAGCACATGCTGTTCAACGGCACCGAGAAGTTCCCCGAGAACGAGCTGATCGATGTATTGCGCAGTTTCGGCGCAGCGTTCGGCGCCGACATCAACGCCTACACGGGGTACGACGAGACGGTGTATCTGCTGACCGTGCCGAACGCGGAGGAGTCGGTCGAGACCGGTTTGAACGTGCTCGAACAGTGGTTGTCACACGCCACGTTCGATCCCGACCAGGTCGTGGCCGAGCGAGGGGTCGTGCTCGACGAGTGGCGCGTGCGAACCCAGAGCACGAGCGGCCGGCTGTTCGATCTCGCCGAGCGGATGTACCTCGCGGATACGGCCTACAGCGGTCGTTCACCGATCGGAACGGACGACTCGATCTCGGCCATGACCGACTCAGAACTCCGCGAGTACTACGACACGTGGTATCGGCCCGACAATGCGGCGATCGTCGTGGTGGGCGACATCGACACGTCGGACATCGAGGCCGACATCCAGCGCCTGTTCGGCCCGGCGACATCGCGCGCCGAAGTCGCGCAGGCGGTCGTCGACATCACGTTCCCGATCGACACCGAGCCGGACTTCGGGCTGCTCGCCGATCCCGATCAGCGAACCGTCGACGTCGAGGTCACCCTGCCATTGCCGGCCTTCGGGGCGGGCGAGGGCGAAGGCACGGCCGCCTGGCGGGCACAGCTGCTGGATCTGATCGTGAGCGATGCGTTGGTGCGACGGCTCGATCAGGACATCGCGGCCGGGACCGCAGCGTTCGACCGGATCGGACCCGGCACCAACAGCCTCGTCGAGTCACTCGATGCGCCGGCGCTGTACGCATCGACCGAGGCGGCAACGGGCGACCGACACCCTGCAGGCCTTGCTCGACGAATACGAACGGGTGAACCGATTCGGGTTCACCGACGACGAGATCGAGCTGGCCAAGAGCGAGCTGCGGGCGGACTACGAGACGTTCTACGCCGGCCGCGACAGTGCACAGGACGACGGCTACGCCGACGAGTATGTCGACCACTTCCTCAGCGGTTCGCCGTACCCGTCGATCGCCGACGAGTACGACATCTCGATCGCCCTGCTCGACGCGATCGACGCCGAGGCAGTGGATCTGCGATTCCGGGCACGCTGGGCGAACAGCGCACCGCATGTGATCATCTCGGCACCCGCCGCCGTCGCATCGCAGATGCCGACCGACGCAGAGGTGATGACGATGATCGCCGGCATCAGCGACCGAGAGCTGTCGCCGCGCTCGGGCCAGCGCGAGCTTCCAGAGGCGTTGATGCGACGACCAACGAGCGTCGCACCCTCCTCGGTCGACGCAGGTACTCGACGGTGGGAGCGCCTACTTCGACCCGGTCGAGATCCGGTATCCCAACGGAGTGCGGGTGATCCTGAACTCGAACACCATCGTCGAGGGTCAGGTGTTCTTCCAGGCCGGCAGCCCGGGTGGATCGTCGCTGGTCGCCGACGAGGATGTCGTCGATGCGCTGTACGCCGCCGACATCGTGACGTCCGGTGGGGTCGCCGACTTCAACCAGGCCGAGCTCGATCAGATCGTTGCCGGTCGCGACGTCGATGTCGGTGCCTGGCTGACCCCGTACCGCGAGAACTTCGGCGGCTCGGCGGCCACCGTCGACGTCGAGGTGCTGCTGCAACTGCTGAACCAGTACATGACCCGGCCCCGATTCGATCCGGTGGCACTCGCCCAGTTGCGCAATCTCGTCGGACCGTCGGTCGACGATCCCGGTTCGTCGCCCGGACTGGCTGGATTCGATGCGCTGCTCGACGCTCGTTACCCGGGTGAGTCGAGATACGCGGCGCTGCCGACCCCCGACCAGTTCGCCACCCTCGACCTCGACGGCGTCGAACGGGTCTGGACCAGCAGGTTCGGCAACACGGGCGACTGGGTGTTCGTGTTCTCCGGTGATTTCGATGTCGCCGAGGTGACCGATCTCGCCGGTTCATATCTCGGCACCTTGCCGACCGGCGAGCAGGAGCGGTGGATCGATGTCGAAGATCCACCTCCCTCCGGCGTCGTCAGCGTCGACGTGCAGGCCGGCACCGGTGACACGGCCTCGTTGACCGTGTTGTTCACCAGCCCCGTCACCGGTATCGACGCGCGGTTGCGGGTCAACGCCGACGTCGCGACCGAGGCGATCGATGCCCGGTTGACAGATGTGATCCGTGAGCGCAACGGCGATTCCTACTCGCCGTCGGCAACGATCTATGTCACGACGGACCCTGACCCCGTGGTCCAGACCTACGTGTCGGTGACGGGATCTCCCGATCGCATCGAAGCGGTCGCCGATCTGGTGGTCGCCGAACTCGCCGATCTCGCCGCGCGGGGCCCCTCGGATCAGGAGTTCGCCAATGCCTTCGCCCAGGTCGAGGAGTCGTACAACTTCGTCAACAACGGCGAGTTCATCACCGAACTGCTCGATGACGCGATCGATCCGGCGTACGATCTCGACGACTATCTGCTCGAGTACCCAGCTCTCCAGGCTGTGTCTGCGTCGACCGTGCGTTCGTTCCTCGCCGACCACGTGAGCGCCGACGACTACATCCAGGTCGTCGTAGCGCCCCGTTGACGGTCATCGGTCGAACTACAGCTGCACCGTGCCGGTGATCGACGGATTGACGCGGCCACCGACCCAGATCGTTCCGTCGTCATCGCGATCGAGGTGCACACGGCCACTGCGCCCGAGTCGCGTGCCCTGCCGAGCCGTGTACGAACGCAGATCTCGGATCTCGCTCCATCAGCCACTGGGCGAGTGACGCGTTCAGACTGCCGGTCACCGGGTCTTCCTCCATCACTCGGGGACCGGGAAGAAGGCGCGCACCTCGACATCGTCGTCCGCGTCGGGTCCGGCACGGCCGACGACGCCGAGTTTCAGATCGAGTGAGTCGCCGAAATCGGGATCGAGGGCCAAGACGTCATCGGCGGAAGGGAGCAACGCGGCGACCCAGCCCGGACCGTTGTCGGCCCACGCGATCTCGACGATCTCGGTGCGCAGCGCCTGTTCGATCCGACCGCGCAGGGCGTCGTCGACGGGTCCCGAGCGGATCAGGTCGGGTGCGGCGAAGGCCAACCGGTCGGCCTCCCTGCGAACCCGTACGAGACCGACGCCGCATTCCTGAACGAGTACGTCTGCCTCTTTCGCGACGCCTCCGTGGTCCAGCCAGGTCTGGCACGAACCGAGGGTGGGGTGGCCGGCGAACGGAAGCTCCCAGGTGGTGGTGAAGATTCGCACGCGATAGTCGGCTGCCGGGTCCGTCGGCGGGAGGAGGAAGGTGGTCTCGGAGAGGTTGGTCCAGTTCGCGAATCGCTGCATCTCGTCGGTCGACAGGCCCTCGCCGTCGACGACGACGGCGAGCGGGTTGCCCGAGTGGGGGGTCGTGCCGAACACGTCGACCTGCTGAAATCTGCGGGACACTGGACGAGCTTGCCACAACCCCGGGTCCCGTTGTCCGACACTCCGCGATCGGGCGGTGGTGGCTAACGTCGGGTCTGCCCCGAACGGGTCGGTGGAGCACCGAAACCTGTCGAGACCATGTCCGGCAGCGCTGCCATCGCCCAGCAACCCGGGGAACGCCAGCAACACATCCACGAGGAGTCGACATGAAGACACGAGCCGCCATCCTCCGCGAGTTGCAATGCACCATGGAGCGTCGAGGAGATCGAACTCGACCCCCCCAAGGCCGGTGAGGTGCTGGTCAAGCTGGCCGCCTCCGGGATGTGCCACTCCGACGAGCACGTCGTCACCGGCGACCTGGCCGGGGCCACGCCTCGCCGCCGATGATCGGTGGGCACGAGGGGGCCGGCGTCGTGGTCGAGGTCGGTCGAGGCGTCAACTGGCTCGAGCCCGGCGACCACGTCGTGTTCGGGTTCGTACCCGCCTGCGGACGTTGCATCGAGCTGTGTCGAGGGGCACTCGAACCTGTGCGACAACGCGGCAGCGTTCCCGACCGGGATGCAGATCAGCGACGGTACGGCTCGCCACCACACGATCGGACGGCCAGGACCTCGGCCTGATGTGTCTGCTCGGCACGTTCGCCGAGCACACCGTCGTCCACGAGTCGAGCTGCGTGAAGATCGAGAAGGACTGGCCGCTCGACAAGGCCTGCTTGCTGGGGTGTGGCGTGGTCACCGGCTGGGGTTCGGCGGTGTACGCCGCCGACGTGCAGCCCGGTGACTATGTCGCCGTCGTCGGCATCGGCGGCATCGGCGCCAATGCCGTGCAGGGTGCCAAGATGGCCGGTGCCCGAGCGATCGCCGCCATCGACCCGGTCGAGTTCAAGCGCGAGAAGGCGATGGATGTTCGGCGCCACGCACACCTACTCCTCGATCCAGGAGGCGATGGAGAACCTCGACCGACTCGACCTGGGGTCGCGGGTTCGACAAGGTCATCATGACGATGGGCGTCGGCGACGGCGATGCGCTGGGCGAGGCGTTCCAGCTCGGCGGCAAGCGCGCCAAGATCGTGGTCACCAACATCCACCCCACGTCCGAGCAGTCGATCCAGGTGCCCGGCGCGTTCCTCACGCTGATGGAGAAGCAGCTGATCGGTTCGTTGTTCGGTTCGGGCAACATCCGCAAGGACATCCCGCGGCTGATGGAGCTCTACACCCAGGGCCAGCTGAACCTCGACGACCTCGTCACGCGCACCTACACCCTCGACCAGATCAACGAGGGCTACGACGCGATGCGCAACGGCGAGAACATCCGCGGCGTCATCGTCTTCGACTGATCGGATCGACCCTGGGCACCGACCGGTGGTACGGCCGGATACGGTCGCCGCTGTGAACACACACGAACTCGTCGAGCGACTGGCACACACGGTCGTCGGTCGACGACGTGAGATCGACCTGGTCGTCGCCGCGCTCGCAGCCGAGCGGCACATCCTGCTCGAAGGCCCGCCCGGTACGGGCAAGTCGACCCTGCTGCGTTCGGTCGCGCATGAATTGGGACTCGGGTTCGAATTCGTCGAGGGCAACGCCGAGCTGACACCGGCGCGCCTGATCGGCCATTTCGACCCTGCTCGGGTCCTGGCCGACGGCTACGACCCGGATGTGTTCGTCGATGGCCCGCTCGCTGCCGCCCTGCGAACCGGTTCGCTGCTGTACGTCGAGGAGCTCAACCGCGTGCCCGAGGAGACGCTGAACGTGCTCGTCACCGTGATGAGCGAGCGCGAGCTGAACGTTCCGCGTCTCGGTCGATTGGTCGCCGCGCCCGGCTTCCGGTTGGTGGCGGCGATGAACCCGTTCGACGCCGTCGGAACGGCCCGTATCTCGTCGGCGATCTACGACCGGGTCTGCCGACTCGCGGTGGATTACCAGAGCGCCGATGACGAGGTCGCCATCGTCGCCCGGCACGGCGCCGAGGTGGATGACGAGTGGGTCGCCAAGGCTGTCGACCTGGTGCGTCGAACACGTTCGCACCCCGACCTGCGCGTCGGCTCGTCGGTGAGAGGGGCGATCGACCTGTGTGCGGTGGTCGAGTCACTCGCCGGTGTTCGGGCCCGCCCCATCACGGATCCTGACATCTCGCTGGACGCGGCGCTCGTGGCGCTCTCGGGTCGAGTACGGGTACGGGAAGGGTCGGCCCGCGACGCAGAGTCGATCATCACCGAACTGTGGCAGGACGTGTTCGCCCCAGCGAGCGCCGAGGCCGACGCGGGAAAAGCGATCGCCCCGACGGGGGCGATGCCGCCTCCCTGACGCCCCCGGCCGCGTCCGGTTCCGACGCCGACCGCCTCATCGACGAGGCGCGCCGTCGCACGGTGTCGCGTCGCGAGCTGTCGGAGTCGTCGCTCTTCGAGGAGATCTCACCGGAGCTGGGTGAGATCGACGAGGCGGCCGTGTCGGAAGCGCTCGAGGCCGATCCCGACGAATTGTTGTCCCTGCTCGTCGAGATGAGCCACGCTACCGATCTCGGCTTGCGCGGGCTCGCCAAAGCGCTCGCCGCCCGGCTCGTCCTCGATGTCGCGAGGGAGCAGGCCCCCGACTCATCGGGCATCGGCCGGATCGTCACCGTGCCGTACCGTCCCGACGGTGGCGACCTCGACGTCGAGCGCAGCCTCGAGGGCATCGTCGCGGCGCGGGCCGAGCGGCGACTCGTCGAGCCGGATGAGTTGGCCCTTCGTTCGTGGGCGAGCCCGACCACGGCCTGGTGTCTGGTCGTCGACCGCAGCGGATCGATGCACGGCGAACCGTTGGCGACGGCGGCGCTCGCGGCAGCTGCCGTCGCACTCCGCGCAGACCGGGACTATGCCGTGTTGTCGTTCGGTCGGGAGGTCGTGGCCCCTAAGGCGATGTGGGAGGTCCGGTCGATCGAGGATGTGATCGACCGTGTGCTGGCATTGCGCGGGCACGGCACGACCGATGTCGCCCGGGCGTTGTGGTCGGCGGGCCAGCAGCTGCGAGCTGCGAGTGCAGCACGGCGGGTCACGATCTTGTTGTCCGACTGCCGATCGACCGAACCCGGCGATGCGATCGCCGCCGCCAGAGCCCTCGACGAGGTCGTCATCCTGGCGCCGGAGGGTGACAGTGCCGAAGCGGCCGAACTGGCCGAAGCTGTCGGCGCACGTTGGACGACGATCGAAGGTCCTTCATCGGTGGTCGCCGCCATCGCTCGCGTGCTCGATCGCTGAGCCATCGCCGATCAGTCACAGTAGGCGGTGGCGTCGGGGGCGACCCCGACGACATTCTGGTCGGCGACAACCGCGGGGAGCGTTGTCGTCGCCGCGTCACCATCGCCGTTCTCGCCGGTCGATCCACCGTCGTCGGATCCACCGGCAAGGGTCGTGGTCGTGGTCGTGGCCGACGTCGCTGTCGTGGTGGTGTTTTCGGGATCGAACTGCTGGGCCGGTGCCGAGGCCAGCGTCGCCTCGCCTCGGAACACCGCGAGGATCGCCTTCATGTTGTCGCCGGCGATGCGCGGCCGCTCGACCAATTCCCCGTTGCTCGTCGTCTCTGACGTCGACTCGATCCGGTAGGTCGTGATCGTGCCGGGGTCGAGCCTGCGAAGGGTGTTGCCGAACTCGAGCATTCGTCGCACGGTGAGGCCGGTGTCTGTGACCAGGTAGTCGCGGTTGGTCGTGATCAGCGCCGTCGCCACGCTGGGCGAGTAGAGCCCGTCGTTGATCACCTTGGCGATGACCCGTCGCAGGAAGTCTTGCTGGCGCGCGATGCGACCGAAGTCAGAGGTGCCGTCGGTCCGCCAATTGTCACTGCCCGGAGGATCTTCGTACTGGTAGTGCCGTGAGCGCACGTAAGCGAGCGCCGAATCACCGTCGAGGCGGACGCAACCGGCGTTCGGGATCGACAAGCCGCTCGACCTGTCTCGGGCCGGGAACTCGAAGGGCACTTCGATGCCGCCCACTGCATCGACCAGCCGCTCGAACGCGCAGAAATCGACCTGGATGTAGTGGTCGATCGGGATCCCGAAGTTCAGGTAGATGGTGTCGATCAAACGGGTCGGATCGTCAGCGGCGGTACGCGCTGTTGATACGCGCTTTGCGCCCACCGGCGATGTCGACATAGAGATCGCGGGGCAACGAGAGCACGGCCAGCTGGTCGGTCTCCGGATTGGCGCGCCAGATCATGATGGTGTCGCCACGCTCGCCCAGAGCGCTGCGATCACCGATCGTCGCGTTGTCGGCGTCGGCGCAGGCATTGCTGTCGGCGCCGACGATCAAGAAGTTGGCGGCTTCGGGCTCGGCGAGCACGATGCTGGTCGTGGTCGCATCGGGGTCGCTCGCCGCCGGCAGCGTGGTGCTCCCCCCAGGGACCGCCACGACCGGTGTGCCCACGTAGCCCGCATCGGATGTGGGCGAATCGAGCTGGATCAACCTGCGTTGGGACAGCACCCACTGCCCCGTTGCGAGGCCGGCGGCGGTTCCGAAACATGCGACTGCAACGACGATCACGAGGCCGAACGTCAACCGCTGTGGCCAGCTTCGCCGCACCTTCTTCGTGGTCATGGCGACGACAGCGTACCGGCCGCATCACCGTGTGGTCAGGGCAGGACGACGACCTTGGTGCCGATCGGCGCCCAGCTCCACATGTACTGGGCGTCCGGGGTCGCCTGGCGGACGCAGCCGCCCGACAGCGCCGTTCCGAGCTGCCAGACCGACTGGACGGGTTGGCCCGTCGTCGTATTGGTCGGGATCTCGTGGAAGCCGATGTTGTCGCCATCGGGACCCTTGGTGAAGCGCACCATGTAGCGCCAGCAGATCGCCGGGTTCTTGATGTTGCACGTGTAGGCCGATCGCGAGAACACGCTGTACGTGCCCGGCAGCGGCTGATTCCAGGTGCTTCGACCGGACACCAGGTGGGTCTTCGAGACCGTGCCGTCCGCCTCGACCGTCCACACTCGCATCACCGACTTGGAGTAGACGACACGACGGCCCGTTCCGGAGTCGGCGGGCAGCACCCAGCTGGGGGGCACGGTGGTCGTGGGCGGCGGAGGCAGCGTCTCGGTCACCTGGGCTTGCGTGCCCCTCGAGGGTGTGGCGCGTGACGGCGACGCCGGAACCGAAGCCACCAACGGAGCCGGGGTCGCCGTGGTCGTGGTGCGTCGTGCGTGGTCGTCGTCGTGGTCGTCGTGGTCGTCGTCGTGGTCGTCGACGCCTCCGCGAGGTTGTTGTTGATGGGCTGGGTGGGGCCCGGCGCGCTGGTGGTCGTCGATGTCGCGCCGGGTGCGGCGGCGAACGCCAGCGGAGCACCGACGATCAGCGCCGCGACGAACACCGAAGACGCGACACATCGTCCCAACATCGATCGCATGATCGTGGAGGTTATCGGCGGTGGCACGTCACGTCGAGGGGAGCGCTCAGATCTCACAATGGAGTTCATCGGCATCGGCGACGTCGACCTGGAGGTCCGAGGCCACTTCGGATGGGGCAGTGGGGCCCGGTGAGATGCTGTGCGACTCAGCCGAGATTGGTGAGTGCCGTCTGAGCGGCTGCCAAGTCCGCTTCGGCGGCGACCAGCATCGCTCGGGTCTCGGCGACCACCTCTGGCTTGGCGTTGCCGAGGAAGCCCTCGTTCGACAGCCGACCACGGAAGCCGGCGATCTGCTTGGTCTTGGCCTCGATCGCCTTCTGGAGCCGGCCCCGCTCCTGATCGAGATCGACGTCGTCCATCAGCCCGGACAGCAGGATCTCGGCTCCTTCGAAGGTGATCGGGCTCACGACCGCCGGACGTTCAGCACCGATGTCGACGACCTCGCCGATGCCGGCGAGCACCTCGATCGTGCCGTCGACCGCCGCGAACAGCTCGCGTGTGCTCGCCGGGGCGTGCACGACGATCCGTTGCTTGGGCGAGAGGCTCTGACTGCCGCGCACGGCGCGGATCCGGCCGATCAGCTCGGCGGCGCGTTCGAACACGGCGGTAGCCGTGGTGTCGTGGAGCCGGGCATCGACCGAGGGCCAGGTCGCGGCGGCCAGGAGCGTGGACGGTGGCAGGCCGAGCCCGTCGATGTCACCGCATCGCGCCGCACTCACGTGGGGCCACAGGGCTTCGGTGACGAACGGGCAGACCGGGTGCATGATGCGCAGCACTGCATCGAGGACCGAGGTCAGCACCGCCTGCTGCGCCTGATCGTCGTCGATCGTCGGCTTGACCATCTCGAGGTACCGATCGCACACGTCGTGCCAGACGAAGTCGTACAGCGAGTCGGCGTAGGCGTTGAACTGGTAGCCGGCGAGTGCGGCTTCGAGCCGATCGACCGTGCCTGCCAGACGCGCCGTGATCCAGCGGTCGGCGAACGGCCGGTCCTCGATGCGGATCGGTTCCGAGTTCGAGGCCTCGGGATCGACGCGCTTGAGCGCGAACCGTGTGGCGTTCCAGAGCTTGTTGGCGAAGTTGCGTCCGAGGTCGAACTTCGACGACGTGTTGCGGGCCAGGGGCACATCGTTCGTCGGCTCGACGAGGCCGGCCGCCACCCCGTAGGCGCTGACCATCCGTTTGGTCGGATCGGCTGGAGAGTTCTGCACGGGTGCCGCCACGACGTGCCCTGCCGGCGTGGTGACGAACTCGGGGACGAACGCTTGGCCCGAGTGGGGACAGACCAGCTCGACCGGCATCCGGACGTCCTGGGTGTCGGTGGTCATCTGCACGAGCGTGAACCGCATCGCGTCGGCGCCGTGGATATGGATGATGTCGCGGGGGTCGACGCCGTTGCCGAGGCTCTTCGACATCTTCTGCCCGTGACCGTCCTGGATCATGGCGTGGATGAACACGTCGTGGAACGGGAGTCGGCCGTCGAGGAAGTACCGGTTGAACATCACCATCCGGCTGACCCAGAGCGTGATGATCTCGCGAGCGGTCGTGAGCACCGACGTCGGATTGAACGAGTCGAGCAGCCCGACCGTGTCGGGGTAGTCGTCGGGCCACGGCCATCCCATGGTCGACATCGGCCAGAGGCCCGACGAGAACCATGTGTCGAGCACATCGGGATCGCGGGCGAAGCCGTCGGCCTCGAGCGCGGCAACCAGCTGTGCTTCATCCATCGAGTCGTCCGATCGCGGAAGGCGCCTCAGCGTGCTGTCGGGCGGGACGCAGACCGCTTCTTCGACCTCGCGATCGGTGGTGCGACGGGCGAGGTGGGCGGCACCCGCGGCAACCCAGCGGCGAGTCGACAGGAACGGCGACGTCGAGGGCGATCGAACGCGCCACCGCCGGCGCGATCGGCGACGTCGACCGTTCGGACCCACACCGGGATCTGGTGGCCCCACCAGAGCTGACGGCTGACGCACCAGTCTCGGATGCCGTCGTGCCACGCTTGGTAGGTGCGGGCGTAGCGATCCGGGAAGATCCGCAGGTCGCCGTCGCCGACGCGGTCGGCGCGGTCGGCGACGCCGGCCGGGAGTGTCGGCGCCTGATCCGGGTCTTGTGCCCGCAGCGCCGAGCCGCGCAGGCGCTCGTCGGTGACTGCGACATACCACTGGTCGCTCAACCAGGGTTCGATCGGGACGTGGCTGCGGTAGGAGTGGCCGACCGAATGGGAGTAGTCGCGAACCTCGTCGAGCAGCTCGTTGCGCTCGAACCAGTCGACGATCGCGGTACGGGCATCCTCGCGTGACAGGCCCACGAATTCCCTGGCCACGTCCGACACGTCCTCCCATCCGTGCTGGTCGGAGATGGCAGCGTCGGGGCCCATGACGTTGATCACCGGGAGGTCGTGGCGCAGACCGATCTCCCAGTCGTTCGGATCGTGGGCTGGCGTGACCTTGAGGAAGCCGGAGGCGTATCGGGCCTTGGTGTCGGGGCTGTCGGGATCGGCCATGACGACGTAGTCGTCGGCGACGATCGGGATCTCGCGACCGACGATCGGAAGGATCACCATCTTGCCCAGCAGTTGTTCGGCTCGGGGATCGGCCGGGTTGACGGCGACGGCGGTGTCGCCGAGCATCGTCTCGGGGCGGGTGGTGGCGACCGTGACGTAGGCGGTTCCGTCGGGGAGTGGCCCGTCCGCGAGCGGGTACCGGAGGTACCACATGTGGCCGGCGACGTCCTCGTTCTCGACTTCGTCGTCGGACAGCGCCGTGCGCGTGGCAGGGTCCCAGTTGACGAGCCGCTTGCCGCGATAGATCAAGCCGTCTCGGAACAGCACGAAGAACGCATGCCGGACCGCAGTTGCGCACATCTCGTCCATCGTGAAGCGGGTGCGCTCGAAATCGCACGAGGCGCCCATCGCGACGAGTTGTTCGATGATGACCTGCTCGTACTCGTCCTTCCATTCCTGGGTCTTGGCCACGAACGCCTCGCGGCCCATCTCGAGTCGTTTCACGCCCTCGGCGAGCAAACGCTTCTCGACCACCGTCTGGGTCGCGATACCGGCGTGGTCGGTGCCGGGCATCCACAACGTCTCGTCGCCGCGCATGCGGTGGTAGCGGATGAGCACGTCTTGGAGGGTGTTGTTGAGGGCATGGCCGAGGTGTAGCGCGGCGGTGACGTTGGGAGGCGGGATGACGATCGAGTAGGTCTCAGGTCGCGGGTCGGCGTCGCGATCGACCGGTTCGGCGTGGAACACGTCGGAGGCCGCCCAGGCGGTGGTCACCGCTGGTTCGGCGTCGGAGGGGGAGTAGGCCTTGGGCAGCTCCGGGAGGCGATCGGTGGCACTCATTCGGCGCCCCAGGGTAGTGGGGTCGGCCCGCACAACGCCGGAGCGATCCGGCCGAACCGCACCGATCCGGACACCGATTCCCGATTCGCCGTGGTGTGCGCGCCACGGTATCCGACCGGAAAGGCGCGATGCTCGCCGGTGTCGCGCCGACCCATGGTTCGGAGCTCGTCGGCGTGGCGTGGCATTCCTCGGGCGCGAGTTGATCGACCATGTCGTCGAGGGTCGACGACGGCAGGCCGCTGTCGATCATGACCGCTCTGTCAGGGCTCGAGTCGTAGCGCGATCGTGTTCACAGCACGGACTGATAGATGGCCATCGTCTTGCGGGCGGCCGCGTCCCAGCCGAACTCGCTCATCGCGCGTCGTCGGCCGGCAGCGCCCATGGCATCGGAGCGTCCTCGGTCGCCGACCAGTGCGTTGACCGCGACCGCGAAATCGCGTTCGAACGAAGTCGTGTCGCTCTCGTCGTAATGCACGAGCAGACCCGTCTCGTCGTCGTTGACGACCTCGGGAATGCCGCCGACGTCGCTGGCCACCACGGCCGTCTCGCATGCCATCGCCTCGAGGTTCACGATGCCGAGTGGTTCGTACACCGACGGGCACACGAACACCGTGCCGTGGGTGAGCACCTGGCGCACCTGGTCGCGCGGAAGCATCTCGGACACGACGAATATGCCGTCGCGCGAGGCGCGCAGCTCGGCGATCGCGGCGTCGGTCTCGGCCGCCAACTCGGGCGTGTCGGCGGCGCCTGCGAGCAGCACCAGTTGCGCCGACTCGTCGAACTGGAGTGCTGCCCGCAGCAGATGGGGCACGCCCTTCTGGCGCGTGATCCTGCCGACGAACACCACCGACGGACGGGCGGGATCGACGCCGAGACGTTCGAGCACGTCGGTGGCAGGATCGGGTCGGTAGAAGTCGGTGTCGATGCCGTTGTGCACGACGTGGACCTTCGAGTCGTCGAGGTTCGGGTAGGACGCCATCACGTCTCGCCGTGAGCCGTGGCTGACGGCGATCACGGCGTCGGCAGCCTCGTAGGCGGTCTGTTCGGCCCACGACGAAACGCGGTAGCCGCCGCCGAGTTGTTCGGCCTTCCAGGGCCGCTGGGGCTCGAGCGAATGCGACGTGACGACGTGCGGGATGCCATGCAACAGCTTCGCCAGATGACCGCCCATGTTGGCGTACCAGGTGTGGGAGTGCACGAGGTCGCAGCCCGCCGTCTGGTCGGCCATCCCCAGATCGGCAGCGAGCGTTCGCAGCGTCGGATTGGCGCCATCGAGGAACGGCTCGTGTTCGGAGTGAGCGACCGCGCCGTCGCGCGGTTCCCCCATGCAATGCACGTCGACCTCGGCGAGCTTCACGAGCTCGCGGACGAGGAAGTCGACGTGTACGCCGGCTCCTCCATAGACGTCGGGCGGATATTCGCGGGTGAGGATGCCGATACGCACGATGCCGAGCGTATTCGCCGAGACGCCCGCAGTGTGGTGCGGCGATCAGCAAGGCACCCAGGGAGCTCGACATTTTCGGAATCCGGGGCTGTTCTCCGGCGGACGGTCGGGAGGGGTTGCGATGTGGGCGCTCGGTGCCGCCGACCGTCCCATGAATGCCACGGGCCCGGTTCCGAGCGGGCTACGCCGGTGAAGTGCACGAGCACCGCGAACTCGGGTTCGGCCTCATCCTCGATGGGCCGCCGATCCGCAGGGCCGGTTGACGAGGGTCGGTTGGGCGTACCGGACGACTTCACGAACCCGCTACTTCGAGAACTTGCTGCCCGCTACTTCAAGAACTTGCTGGTGGTGTTGTCGGCGAGCAGTTTGCCGCCCGTCTGGCACGTCGGGCAGTAGTTCACGGTGTAGCCGCTGTACTCGACGGCGCGCACGACGTCGCCGCATACCGGGCACGGTTCACCGGTATGCCCGTGGACACCGCCGGGGCGATCCTTGGACGAACTCATGTCGGGGCGCGTGCGCTCGTACGCCAACCCTTCGTCGACGGATTGCCGGATGGCCTCCACCAGACTGGTTGCTCCGTCGAGGCCGAGTCTCCCGGTCATCGCAAACGGGCTCAACTGCGCGCGGTGGCAGATCTCGTTCGCCAGCCGTCGTCCCAGACCGGCGATCGAGCGCTGATCGCGCAGGAAACCGTGGACCCGCTGGTTCTTGACCGCGAGCAGACCGACCATCTGGTCGGGTGACACCTGGTCGGCCTCCGGTCCGAGCACGGCGAGCGGCGGTGACGTCAGGGCCGATGCGGCGGGCAGGCACCAGACGCCGGCGCGGCGCTCGGTGCCGACCTCGGTGAGCAGCAACGCCGGGCCCTCGTCGAACACGAATCGGGCCTGCCCACCGCGTGGCTTCGCCGACTGTTTGGCGTCGACGAGCAGCCGCCCGCCTTGCATCAGGTGCACGGCGAACTGCACGGACTCGAACTCGAGCAGGAGGTACTTGCCTCGACGGCCGACGCCGAGTAGCGGGGTGCCATAGGCCTGATCGGGCGGCGGAACCGCCGTTCGCAATGCGGTGAACTTGATGGGCACGAATCGAACCAACACGCGGCCCGTGAACTCGTCGGCCAGCCGTTCTGCGTGGGCCTGTACCTCGGGGAGCTCGGGCATCGGTCAGCTCACTCGTAGCGGGTTCGCTCGCGCACCGTCGAGAAGACCGAGTCGAGTGCCCCGAACACGGGTTGTGCGGCCATCAGCGCCTGCTGGTCGCCGAACAACAGGATCCTGCCGGTGATGAAGGCCTCCTGAGCATTCATCTCGCCGGTCGCCACCGCGACCGCGGTGGCCCAATCCTGTTGCATCTTGACGTCTTCGGGTTCCGCCGGGCCGGCGCCGAACGAAGCCACACCGTCGCCGACTTGGAGGTGGTAGGTGACGTCGCCTTCGGGACCGTCGGTGACCACCTGGGTGACACCGATCGTGTGCTCGTCGGCGAGTTCGCGCAGCGCCTCGCTCTCGCCGACCTCGCGCGCCAGTTCGCGGATCCAGGCCAGGCCGAGGTACCGGATCGTCGTGTCATCGCTCATGAGGATCCCTAGTCTGCCCGATCATGGTGCTCTCGCCCACCGACGACCTGCCCCACGCCGACGCGGCGCTGGAGGAGTGGCTGTTCGCGGCATGGACAGCTGACGCACACATCGGCGTCGTGTCGGGTCACCGGCTGGTGGCGGGCGGCGATTGGTACTGGGCGGCGATGGTCGAGACGGGTCGGCCACTGCTGCATCTCACGGAATGGAACGTGGTGCGTCGTGCCGACCCGTTCATCGTGAAGGCACCAGAGATGTGGGCCGAGCATCATTGCGTCGACCCGATGAAGCAATGGACCGTCGGCAACGAGGCCCACTCCGCCGCCCTCGACGAGCCCGAGGAGGCGCTCGGTCGGGCCTACGGTGTCCCGACCCCGATGGCGATGGATCTCGAGTGGTACGCCACCGAGGGAGCCGAGGCGATCGCGGACGGCTATCGACAGGTCGGCGTGCTGCACGGAGTCGTCGAGGCGCTCGGGCGGCCGAACGTCGAGCTGGAGGAGGTGCCGGCCCTGCGTTGGCACCGGTGGACCGATGGCCAGGAACTCGAGCCGCTGCCACTCGAACGGGCCATCGCCCACACCGGCCTGCGAGCTCCGTTCTCGTTCCCGAACGGCAGGTCGAGCGATTGGGTGCTCACGCCGTCGGGTTGGCGGGCTCGGTATCGCCCGAGCTGACGTCGGCGGCAGCAGGGTCGGCCATCTTCGGCTCGGTGGCCGGCGAGGATGTGATCCGGTTCGTCGCGGGGCGACGACCCCGCCGAACGACCTGCCAACCGACGAGAGCGACGACGGCGGCGAGAGCGAGGAATGGCAACAGCACCGCGAGCAGGAACCCGACGCCGAACACGGCGCCGCTGAACGCGTCCCATCCCTTCCGGAACGCGTCGGCGATCGACTCGTCCTCGTCGATCGACTCCGCAATCCGTGCGGTCGGTGTCACCTCGATCGTCACGGTCGACAGCGCGACGCGATCGCTGAGGTTGCGCTGTTGCGCCTCGAGCCGTTCGAGGTCGGTCTGGCGGCGGGTCAGCTCGCCCTCGAGGGTGACGAGCTCCTGGAGGTTCTCGGTGCGGTCCATGAACTCGCGCACGTTGTCGACGCTCTGGCGGGCGTTGCGGATGCGCGTGTCGAGGTCGACGAGTTGATCCGTGACGTCCTGCGCTGTCTGGTTGATCGACTGCACCGTGCCCGAGTCGTCGAGACCGGCGAGCAGCCGGTCGAGCGACTCTGGTGGCACCTTCACCACCAGCACCGCATATCCGTCGGTGCCGCTGGGTTCGCTCCGATTGCCGTAGTCCACGTTCGACGACGCAACCCCGCCACCGAGCGACGAGGCGGTCGCCATGATCGAGGCGACAGTGCGCTGGATGTCGTCGCTGCTCAGCGTGACGTGCATCTCGATGATGACGTCGCGGCCGACGATGCCGATGTCGAACCCTCCGCCGGCGGTGCTGCCCTCGGTGGCGACGCCCGCGGGCGTATCGCCACCGTCGCCGAGAGCATCGCTCTCGGTCAGGGACGCACCGCCCACTTGGGCCGCCGGGGCCACGCTCGACTCGCGCGCCATGCTGTCGTCGTCGCTGCCCGCGCAAGCCGCCAGCACCAGCGCTCCGGCGAGTGCCAGGCCGCCGAGCTTCACCCGTGTTCGCTGCCGTGGCCGGAGTGACCGCGATCGAGGCGACGGTGATCGCCGGATGTGTCGTGATGCCGTGGTGCTCCCCATGTCCCTTGGACGTGCCGCGATCGGGAGCGGTTCCCGTGGCACACTCGACGGTCGCATGGCCTACGACCGCGACATCCTCGACGACTTCGCCGAGAGCAAGAGACCGACCAAGTACCGGACGGTCGAGGTGTCGATGGGACTCGTCGTCGAGGATCGCTCGAGCGGGTTCGTCGGCGACGTGGTGAGGTGGAACTACGAGGCTGTCACCCTCCGTGACCGCAACCAGTACCTGCGTCATTTCACGTGGAAGCCTGGCGGGTTCCTGTTCGAGGGCGAGCCGGTCACGCTGGCGAGGCCGGCGCAACAGGCGTCGGCGACACAGCAGGTGACGGCGTCGGGTTCGATCGCCGCCGACCGGTCGGCCGGCGCGGGTCGCCAAGGCGAGCCGGATCTGGGTCGAGGGCAAGCACGACGCCGAGCTGCTCGAACACGTGTGGGGAGACGATCTGCCGCGAACTGGGGATCGTGGTCGAACCGTTGCACGGTGCCGACGATCTCGCTGCCGCCGTGGGTGAATTCCGGCCCGGAGGTCAGCGTCGGCTGGGCGTGCTGCTCGACCATCTCGTCGCTGGTTCGAAGGAATCCCGGATCGCCGCCACCGTCGATCATCCCTCGGTATTGATCACGGGCCATCCGTTCGTCGACGTGTGGGCGGGTATCCGCCCCAAGGTGGTCGGGCTGCAGGCATGGCCCGACGTGCCAAGGGGACAGCCGTGGAAAGAGGGCATCTGCGCCGCGCTCGATGTGCCGTTCGACGGCTTCTGGCCGCGACTTCGCAATCAGGTCACGACCTACGCCGACCTCGAACCCGAACTGGTCGGCGCCGTCGAGCGCCTGATCGATTTCGTGGCAGAGTTCTGACCCGCGTGACCGACAACGACGGTCTCGACGATGCGTTGGGCCAGACCGTGTTCGTCGAGGTCGATCTCGACTGACCACAGATCTCCGATTCGAGCCGACCCGACATATCCCCCCGGCCGGCCGGCTCGATGGTAGCGAAGGGCCCGGACCCCGATGTGGCGCCGGGCCTCGTCGCCTGTGGCCGGGATCCGCTCATCCCAAGCGCTGCGTTTCGATGTGTCGGGACGCGGCGGGGTGGCCCACCCGTACCGCGTTGCGGGGTGGGCGAACGCGCGCGCCGTCCGAGTGTCGACGATGTCGTTGGGCGTCGGTCCCGTCGGACGTCGCACGACCTGGGCGCGGCCAGCTGTCTCGTCATTCCCCAAACTCAGGTGCCGGCGGACGACGCCGTGCCGACGGGACGTGGCGTCCGATCAGACCAGCTGCGGAACTCCTCCGACGACCCGTGTGTCGAGCCTGCCGGTGGTGCGATCGGTGGTGGGGCCGGTGTGGTGGTGGGTGCCGTCGGGTCGGGTCCAGGTGGCGACGCGTTCGGGGGTCATCGTCAAGCCCCAGCCGCCTTCGTGGACCGAGTGGTGATGGGTTTCACACAACGGGAGCAGGTTGTCGATGTCGGTGTCGCCGGCTGGTTGCAGCCAGGGAATGATGTGGTGGATGCGGCAGGCGTCGATGGTGACGGTGCAGTCGGGCTGTGCGCAGGTGCGGTGCATCGCGCGTAGTGCTCGGCGTTGGGCTCGGGTGGCGGTGCGGGCGGAGCGTCCGACGTCGAGGGCTTCGCTGTCGCCACCCAGCACGATGGGGAGGATCTCGGCGTCGCAGCACAGTCGTCGCACCGTGGAGATCGGCAGTGGGGTGCCGTTGTCGGTTTCGCAGATCGATCGTTGGTGGAGCCCGTCGATCAGTGTGTCGTGGTCGATCAGCACGGTGATCTCGGGGATCCGGTCGCCGGTGCCGCCGATGGCGGCGATCACGGCGTCGACTTCGAGTTGGGCCCAGGGTGTGCGTCGGTTGCCGTCGGCTTGGCGGAGTTTGGCGCGCGAGGCGTCGATGGCGGCCCACAGGGCGCGGTCGCGGACGGGGTCGAGTTCGAGGTGGGTGTGGCACATGCCGGTGGTCTTGTCGACCCATCGCCTGACCTTGGAACGTTGGCGTTGTTCGTCGAGTTCGTCAGCATCCGACCTGGCTTGCGATCGTGCGATCAGATGCCGAGCGAGATCTCGGCAGCCGCGTTCGAAGGCGTCGACGCTCTGCTTGCCGGCGTCGGTCAACAGGTCGGCTTGGCAGGCGTGGAACTCGGCGAGGAGTTGGTCGTCGAGGTTGCGGGTGGCATGTGCGATCGCGTCGACGTGACCGGCAGAGACTGCACCGGCAGCCAACGCGTCTTCGAATGCCGGCAGCGAGCTGCAGACCTGTTCACGCTCAGCTGCGGTCTTGGCGTCTTTGGAGGAGTGTCGTCCGTGGCGGCTCAGCAGATCTCGGGATGGTTCGGCGCGACCTTCGGCGGCGAGTTGGCGGGTTCGGCGCGTCAGGCGGACCTTGAACGCACTGCACCAGGCTTCCAGGTCGGCGAGTTGACCGGTCACCTCGGCCAGTTCGTCACGGTCCATCACGTCCGGGTCGGCCGCACGCAACGCCGCGAACACGGCATCGGTGTCGGGAGGACTCATCAGTTGTCTCCAATCAGTAGCAGTCATGATTGGGGAAGCCGGAACACCACCATCATGCACACAGGGGTGTCACAGAGATACAGAGGGGGGTGGGGCGGTCGCGAAGCGGCTGGATCCGTAGATCAGGCAAACCCGTCCGAACAACCCCGCTCGGTCGGACGCTCGCTGGCCCTCGGCGCTTCGGTCGTCAGGCTCGTGCCGGTCCGCACATGGTTCCTGGCGCAGTGCGCTGGCAGACAACCGGTACCAAGACGTCCACCGAGAGGTGCGGCCTCCCACCGCGA
Organism: uncultured Acidimicrobiaceae bacterium; assembly: GCA_963699815.1. Lineage (GTDB taxonomy): Bacteria > Actinomycetota > Acidimicrobiia > Acidimicrobiales > Ilumatobacteraceae > Ilumatobacter. The sequence continues at coordinate 142,932 of CAVOVK010000023.1, forward strand.
TCGCAACTTGGAGTGCGATCTTCGGAACCGAGAGTCCGATGAAGAAGACGCGCGGCCGGCGCGGGCGCCGCAGCGGTCGCACGGAACGCGGCACGCGCGGTTCGGGGAGACAGTGACCGGCTCGTTCCGACCGGGCTCCGGTCCGACCGAGACGCGACGGGGCCCGGGCTCCTCGCGGAACCCGGGCCCCGTCGAGCTCCAGTCCAGTCGATGATCAGACGAAGGCGCTGGCGAAGACCAGGCTGACGATCGTCATCACCTTGATGAGGATGTTCATCGCCGGGCCGCTCGTGTCCTTGAACGGGTCGCCGACGGTGTCGCCGACGACGGCCGCCTTGTGGGGGTCGGAACCCTTGCCGCCGTGGTGGCCGGCTTCGATGTATTTCTTGGCGTTGTCCCACGCGCCGCCGGCATTGGCCATGAAGATCGCCAGTGCGAAGCCGGTGACGAGCGCACCGGCGAGCAGGCCTCCCAGGGCGTCGACGCTGACGAATCCCACGACGAGCGGCACCACGACGGCGAGACCGCCGGGAACGATCATCTCTTTCAGCGACGCCTCGGTCGAGATCGCCACGCAGCGGGCGGAGTCGGGGATGACTCCCTCCTTGCCCTCGCGCAGGCCGGGGATCTCACGGAACTGGCGACGGACCTCCTCGATCATCTGCCCTGCGGCGCGACCGACTGCATCGATCGTCAACGCTGCGAACAGGAACGGCAATGCAGCGCCGATGAACAACCCGGTGAACACGTCGACGTCGCCGATGTTGAGGCTCAGGAGCTTCTCGCCCTTGGACGCCGTGGACACGGCGAACTCGAAGCTCTTGAACAGCGCCAGCGCCGTGAGCGCCGCCGATCCGACGGCGAACCCCTTGGCGACCGCAGCGGTCGTATTGCCGAGTGAATCGAGTGCGTCGGTGACTTCGCGCACCGACGGGTCGAGCTCTGCCATCTCGGCGATGCCGCCGGCGTTGTCGGCGATCGGACCGTAGGCGTCGACCGACACGACGATGCCGGTCGTGGCGAGCATGCCGATCGCAGCAACCGCGATGCCATAGATGCCACCGAAGGCGCTGTCGCTGCCGAGCGTCTGCTCGCCGCCCCAGTAGGCGATCCCGACACCCACGAGGATCAGAGCTACGGAGGCTGCAACCGAGACCATCCCGATACTGATGCCCTTGAGCACCGTCGTGGCGGGGCCGGTCTCCGACTGCTGAGCGATGTCCTTCACGGGCTTGTAATGATCGGAGGTGTAGTACTCGGCTGTCTTGCCGAGCGCCCAGCCGACGATCAGTCCGCCCAACACCGAAACGGCGAGTCCCCACGGCTTGTCCTCCGGGAACGTGTCACCGCCGAAGATCCAGAACGAGCCGGCGAGCACGCCGACCGCTGTGATCCCCATCGCCACGTTGGTGCCCATGTGGAGGGCGCGGCTGAGTGCCTTCGAGTCGGTCGACTCACCACCCTTGACGAAGAACGAGCCGATGATCGACGCGACCATGCCGATGAACGCCACGAGCATCGGGAACACGAAGAACTGGATGGCGCCGTCGTTGCCGGCCTCGCTGGCATCGATCAGGCCGGCCGCGCCGGCACCGGCGAAGGCGAACAACGAGATCGGAGCGATGATCGAGCCGGCGTACGACTCGAACAGGTCGGCACCCATGCCGGCCACGTCGCCGACGTTGTCGCCGACGTTGTCGGCGATCGTGGCAGGGTTGCGAGGATCGTCCTCGGGGATTCCGGCCTCGACCTTGCCGACCAGGTCTGCGCCGACGTCGGCAGCTTTGGTGTAGATGCCGCCGCCGACACGCGAGAACAGGGCGATCGTCGATGCGCCGAGGCCGTATGCGGTGACGATCTCGAATGCCTTGTCGACCTCGAGCAGGGTGACGAACACGACGTACGTCACGGTCAGTCCGAGCAACGCCAGACCGGCAACCGAGAACCCCATCACGGCGCCGCCCCGGAAGGCGACCGGCAGGGCCTTTGCCGGGGCCGTGTTTGGCGGCCTCGGTGGTTCGGGCGTTGGCCATCGTCGCCACGGTCATGCCGGCATAGCCGGCGCTTGCCGAGAGCACCGCTCCGAGCAGGTACGTCACAGCCGCCAGCGGTGCGATCACGATCGCCAGCAGGATTGCCATGGCGATCGCGAACAGCGAGACCCACTGGAATTCCTTGCGCAGGAACGCCCGAGCCCCCTTCTGGATCTCCGTCATCAGGAAGACCATCCGGTCGCTGCCTGGCGATGCCTGCTTGACCCAGGTGTAGTAGTAACCGGCGAGTCCGAGCCCTGCGAGGGCTGAGAGCGCGGCGAGATATGGAACTGCTTCCACTGTTTGCGTGCCTCCTGAGGCGTCCGTTCAAGGTCGACCAATGATGGTCGGTCCGACCCCTCGTCTCCAACCTGGAAGGCAGAGTTGTCGTCGATGTGCACGATGGACCGGCGTCGATCGTGATCGATCCCGGGCAGATTTCGGGGCGGAGGCGCGGTGCGGAGTAGCTTCGTGCGAATGGCACAGACCATCTCCAACGAGCGGGGGCGTGGCCCCGTCTCGGGTACTGCGGTCGGCAAGCGGGGCAAGCGCAAGCCCTTCCTGATCGACTTCTACTCCACGGCAGTCGGCAAGAAATACGTGATGGCGATCACCGGCATCATCGGCATCGGATTCGTGATCGGGCACATGGTCGGGAACCTGAAGGCGTATCTCGGGGTGGTCGATCACGACGGCGGCGAGGCGTACGACATCGACGTGTACGGCGAGTTTCTCCGCGAAATCCTCGTGCCGATCCTGCCCCGGGGCTACTTCTTGTGGATCATGCGGCTGGTGCTGATCGGCGCGGTGGTGCTGCACATCCACGCTGCGTATTCGCTGACGATCCTGAACCGCAAGGCCCGATCGGTGAAATACCAGTCGTCCCGCGACTACCAGGTCGCCAACTTCGCCAGCCGCACGATGCGCTGGACCGGCATCATCGTCGTGCTCTTCCTGTTCTGGCACCTCGCCGATCTCACGTGGGGTTGGTTCAACCCCGATTTCGTCCGTGGAGCCGTCTACCGCAACCTCGACGCCAGCCTCAGCCGTGTGCCCGTCGCCCTGCTCTACGTCGTCGCCAACATCGCGCTCGGCATCCATCTGTTCCACGGCACATGGAGCCTGTTCCAGTCGATGGGCTGGAACAATCCGCGGTTCAACCAATGGCGCAAGGGCCTCGCGGCCGGTATCGCCACGGTGATCGTGGTCGGCAATGTGTCGTTCCCGATCATGACGCTCGCCGGTGTGATCGAGTACGACTCGGCGGTCCCGAGCGTGGAGGAATCCGAATGAGCATCAATCTCGACTCCAAGGTGCCCGTCGGGCCGATGGCCGACAAGTGGGACAACTTCAAAGAACACGAGAAGTTGGTCAACCCGTCGAACAAGCGCAAGTTCAAGATCATCGTGGTCGGCACGGGGCTCGCCGGCGCCTCGGCAGCCGCGACGTTGGCCGAGCTCGGTTACCAGGTGGACGCGTTCACCTTCCACGATTCGCCGCGCCGGGCCCACTCGATCGCCGCCCAGGGCGGCATCAACGCCGCCAAGAACTACAAGGGCGACGGCGACTCGGTGCACCGGCTGTTCTACGACACCGTCAAGGGTGGCGACTTCCGCAGCCGCGAAGCCAACGTCCACCGCTTGGCGCAGGTGTCCGTGAACATCATCGACCAGATGGTCGCACAGGGTGTCCCCTTCGCTCGCGAGTACGGCGGCCAGCTCGACAACCGCTCCTTCGGTGGCGCTCAGGTCAGCCGCACGTTCTACGCCCGTGGCCAAACCGGTCAGCAACTGCTGCTGGGCGCCTACCAGCAGCTCGCCCGCCAGATCGGCCTGGGCGGCGTTCGTCTCTTCAACCGGATGGAGCTCGTCGACATCGTCAACATCGACGGGCGCTGCGCCGGCATCGTCACGCGTGACCTCACGACCGGAGCAGTCAGCTCCCACTCGGCACACGCCGTCGTGCTGGCGACCGGCGGCTACGGCAACGCCTTCTTCCTGTCCACGAATGCGATGGCCTGCAACGTCACCGCTGCGTGGCGTGCCCACCGCAAGGGGGCCGCCTTCGCCAACCCGTGTTTCACCCAGATCCACCCCACCTGCATTCCCCAGGCAGACGACTTCCAGTCGAAGCTCACGCTGATGTCCGAGTCGCTGCGCAACGACGGGCGCGTGTGGGTGCCGGTCGACCCCGACGAGACGCGGGTTGCGGCGCAGGTGCCCGAGGCCGAGCGCGACTACTACCTCGAGCGCATCTACCCCAGCTTCGGCAACCTGGCGCCCCGCGACGTGTCATCACGAGCCGCCAAACGGGCGGTCGATGCCGGTCAGGGTGTGGGTCCGCTCAAGAACGGGGTGTACCTCGACTTCGCGGACGCGATCGGCCGCCTGGGCAAGGAGACGATCAAGGAGCGCTACGGCAACCTGTTCGACATGTACGAGCGGATCACCGGCGAGAACCCGTACGAGACGCCGATGCGGATCTACCCCGCCTCCCACTACACGATGGGTGGGCTCTGGGTCGACTACGAGTTGATGACCACGGTCCCGGGCCTGTACTGCGCCGGTGAAGCCAACTTCTCCGACCACGGCGCGAACCGGCTCGGTGCCTCGGCGCTGATGCAGGGCTTGGCCGACGGTTACTTCGTGTTGCCGTACACGATCTCGAACTTCCTGGCGGAGTGGCTCAACAAGCCGATCCCTGACACCAGCCATCCGGCGTTCAAGCAGGCAGAGGGCGAGGCGACCGACCGGTTCCGGCGATTCCTGTCGGTCGGCGGCACCCGGTCGCCCGACTACTTCCACCGCGAGCTCGGCAAGATCATCTGGGACTACTGCGGCATGGACCGAACCAGGGAGGGCCTCGAAAAGGCGCTCTCGGAGTTGCCGGCGCTCTACGACGAGTTCCAGAAGGACCTGCGCGTCACCGGGGACGGCGTGAGCACGAACCAAACGCTCGAGAAGGCCGGCCGGGTCGAGGACTTCTTCGAGCTCGGCATGCAGATGTGTCTCGATGCGCTCACCCGTGAGGAGTCGTGCGGCGGCCATTTCCGCGCCGAGCACCAGACCGAGGAGGGCGAGGCGCTACGCGACGACGAGAACTTCGCACACGTCGCTGCCTGGGAATGGACCGGCGACCCGATGAAGCCCAACCGTCACCAGGAGGAACTCGTCTACGAAGAGATCCAGTTCCAGACGAGGAGTTACAAGTGAACGAGGCGTCGCGAACGATGCGATCACACCCGACATCTCGGAACTCACCGATCGGAGGTCTCACGTGAGCAACCACCTGACGAACATCACGCTCAAGATCTGGCGCCAATCGGGTCCGTCGGACGGCGGGCGGTTCGAGAACTACGTCGTGCCGCAGATCAGCGACGAGGCGTCCTTCCTCGAGATGCTCGACCTCCTCAACGAGCAGTTGATCAGCGAGGGCAAGGAAGCCGTGGTCTTCGATCACGATTGCCGTGAGGGCATCTGCGGCACGTGTTCGCTGATGATCGACGGTCAGGCGCACGGGCCGCAGCAGGGCTCTGCCACCTGTCAGCTCCACATGCGCAAGTTCGCGAGCAACGACACGATCGTGATCGAACCGTGGCGGGCGAGCGCCTTCCCGATCATCAAGGATCTGATGGTCGATCGAGCCCCGCTCGACCGGATCGTCGAGGCAGGCGGGTTCATCACCGCCGAGACCGGCGGAGCGCCCGACGCCAACCTGATCCCGATCCCGAAACCCGTTGCCGACGCGTCGATGGACGCGGCCGAGTGCATCGGTTGCGGCGCCTGCGTGGCGGCCTGCCCGAACGGTGCGGCCAGCTTGTTCACCGGGGCCAAGATGGCGCACCTCAACCTGCTCCCGCAGGGTCAGCCCGAGCGCTACCAGCGGGCCGAGGCGATGGTCGAGACGATGGACGAGCACTTCGGTTCGTGTACCAACCACGGCGAATGCGAGTCGGCGTGCCCGAAGTCCATCTCGATCGACGTGATCGCCCTGATGAACGCCGACTACTTCAAGGCCAAGTTCAAGAACCGCAAGACCCTCAGCCGCACCTGACGCGTCACGCAACGGTGCCCAGGTGCCACCCCGCGGGCTCAGCGCCAGGCGGGCGGGCACTCGGCGTGGTCCGTGACGGCGCAGTCGTCGCCGAACACCAGGAATCGGTCGAAGCCGCGCAGGAACCAGCGGTCGTGTGTGACGGCGATCACCGTGCCGTCGAACTTGTCGAGTCCGACTTCGAGCGCCTCTGCCGACACGAGGTCGAGGTTGTCGGTCGGCTCGTCGAGCAGCAGCAACGAGGCCCCGGAGATCTCGAGCAGGATGATCTGGAACCGGGCCTGCTGACCACCCGACAGCGTCTCGAACGGCTGGTGGGCGCACCCGTGGATCTCGTAGCGCCGCAGCATCGCCATCGCCGGCGCCAGCACGACGTCATGGTCGTGAAGGATTTCGACGAGGGTCCGTCCGATCCACTCGGGATGCTCGTGGGTCTGGTGAAAGAATCCAGGCACGACGTTCGCGCCGAATCGCCACGTGCCCGGTATTCGACGGTCGGATGCCGGCCAGCATCCGGAGAAAATGGCTCTTGCCGACGCCGTTGCCGCCGAGCACGGCGATCCGTTCGCCGTACCAGAGCTCGGCATCGAACGGATCCGTCAGCCCGGCGACCTCGAGCCGTTCGGCGATCACCGCCCGCTTGCCGGTTCGCGCGCCGCGGAGCCGAACGTCGATCTTCTGGTCGGCGAGCTCGGCGGGGCGCTCGTTCTTGTCGAGGAACTGGCGCAGCTTCGACTCGGCTGCCTTCAGCTTGGGCGCGAACGTGTCGCTGATCTTGGCTCGCTGTCGCATGAGCACGACATAGTCCTCCAATCGCTTGCGTTCGTCGTCGAACTGGGCGGTGTCGCGGGCTCGTTTGTGGGCATGAGCCGCCTTCGCGGCTGCGTAGGTGCCGAAACCACCCCCATGCGTCCATGCGCCCGACGCCTCGATTGTGACGATCTTGGTTGCGCTGGCAGCCAGCAGCTCGCGATCGTGGCTGACGAACAAGACCGTCTTGCGGATTGCGTTCAACTCGCGTTCGAGCCATCGTTTGGCCGGGACGTCGAGGAAGTTGTCGGGTTCGTCGAGCACGAGGATGTCGTCCTCGCCGCGGACGAGATACTCGAGCGCGAGTCGCTTCTGCTCACCGCCGCTGAGGCTGCGCAGTGGGCGGTCGGCGATGTCGCGGAAGTCGATACCCAGCGTGCGTCCGCAGGCCTCGTCCCATTGCACCTCGATGTCGTAACCGCCGGCGTCCCCCCATGCGCTCAACGCCTCGGCGTAACGCATCGGATCGGTGTCGATACGGTGCTGGGCCGCGTCGAGCCGCTTCGCCGCTGCCCGAATCCGACCCGGGGCCAGCGACAGCAGCAACGATCGGACGTCGGTGTTCGCTTGCTCGCCGGCGTCCGCCATCCCGACCATCTGGCGCATCACACCCATGCGCCCGTCGATCGACACTGTGCCCGCCGAGGCCTTGTGCTCGCCGGTCAGCACTCGCAGCAGCGTCGACTTGCCGACGCCGTTGGCGCCGATCAGCGCGACGCGGTCACCGTTGCCGACCGAGAACGAGATGTCGCGGAAGAGTTCCTCGCCGCTGGGAAGCTTCCAGCCGAGCTGCGAGACCTGGATCGAGCCCATCTTCGGATCGTACGGTGTGGTGCCGGCGTCACCGCCCCCGGTTCGGGAATCGGTTCAGGGCACGACGGTCACCGCGGTGGAGTACCGGTTGGTGGCGACGACGTCGCCCGCCGTCAGCGTGAGGTCGATGACGAGCGCTCCGAGCGTGTCGGGCACCTCGAGCTCGATGGTGCCGACCCGCGCGCAGTCGTCGGCGGGAGCGCCGCCGCCGAACCTCCAGGAGCGCTCGCCGCCGGCCCAACGAGCGTGCACGTCGACCACGGCCGGATCGACGTCGACGCGCAGGTCGTTGACGACATGGACGTCGAGCTCGAGTCGCTCACCGGGCGAGACGAGGCTGGGAGGCCGATCGGCGACCACGATGACCGGGGCGCAGGCGTCTGCTTCAGCGCCCGCCAGCCGAGTTTCGGCACCCGACGATGATCGAGCACGCTCCAGGACACCACCGGCGCCGGGTCGTTGAGCGCGAACATGCAGAATCCGCCGGCGGGCCGGTATTTCAGGCGCCGCAGCAGCTCGATGTGGTGGCGCAGCAACTCGGCCTGATACACCTGGGTCGCGCGACTTCCAGTCCTCGAACGACGCGAAGGCGTCCGGGGGAACCCGGTCGTCGAACACCCAGTTCTGCAGCCCGTGGTGCACCTCCAGGTGGTCCCAGTCGAGGTCGGGCCAGTGCTCGTGATCGATGAAATCGGACGTCGTGGGCACGGCCTGTGCGCCGAACTCCGACATGAATCGCACGACGCGTGGCATCCATTTCGCGAGGCGTTCGATGTCGCGGACGTCGCCGTGGTACCAGCCGAAGTAGAAGTGGCTGTCGGTGCCGTCGAGCAGCGGCAGATGCGGCAGCACGCCGGAATGGGGAACGCACAGCCGGGTCGGATCGGCGTTGTTCGATCGAGCGCTTGACCCATCGATCGAGCACCGACTTGTTCCATGACGGCAGTTGCTGCGCCGGCGAGGTACGGAATGGCCGGGAGCGCTCGCCCGCTCGATGCCGATCGCAATCGAGCTGGGGTCGTTGTGGGCGTTCCACTGCACGATCGACGGGTGGTGACCGAGCATATCGACCGCGGCCCTAGCCTGATCGACCGCTTGAGTGCGCACCGATCGTGCGTAGCCCCACTGGAGCGGGAAGTCCTGGAGGAGCAGCACTCCCAGTTCGTCGGCCGCGTCGTAGATCGCTCGGCGGGCGATGTGGCCGTGGACGCGCAGAGCGTCGAGCCCCGTCTCGACAGCCAGCTCGACGTCGCGGCGAAGCTCTTCGTTCGTGGCGTCTCCCAGTGCCGCCCGTGTCGGGAGGAGGTTCGCGCCCTTGAGGAACAGCCGCTCACCGTTGACCGAACACGACCAGTTGTTCCATGCCACGACGCGCAGGCCGGTCCGCCGCCCGCGCTGATCGCTGAGCTCGCCGTCGACGATGACCTCGACCGCGATCTCGGTCAGCGGTTGGTCACCGAGCGCCCGTGGCCACCACAGGTTCGGATCGGCGATGTCGAGGCTCCAGTTGACGTCGTTGGGGCCGCTGGCAACTCGTCGCTCGTCGTCGATCACCAGCTTGCCGTCGACGAGGCGTGCGAATGGTGACGCTACGGGCGCGGTCGCTGTCGAGCCGTGCCGTCAGCAGCAGGTGGGCCCGGGCGTCGTCTGCATCGCGACACAGCACGCGGTACCGTTCGACCCGGACCGGTCCGGTGTCGTAGACGTGCACCGGCCGCCAGAGTCCACCCGGGTTCCAGTCGCGATCGATGCCGTCCCAGTGCTGGAAGACGCCGGTGATGTTGCGTTTGCCCCGATGACTGGTTTGAGGCGGGCAGGCCACCTCGATCGCGACGACGTGCTCGTCACCGATCCGCGACAACGCCGTGATGTCGAAGGAGTGCGGCATGAAGTAGCCCTCGGGATCGCCGAGGTATGCGCCGTCGAGCCAGACGTCGGCTTGGTAGAAGACGCCGTCGAGGGTGACCCATCGCCGACGACCTTCCGGCGGGTTCGGGGATCGCGAAGCGTCGACGGTGCAGCAGCGGGCCGTCGTGGTCGGCGAAGTCGGGGTGGTGTCGCCAGTGCCCCGGAACCAGGATCTCGCTCCACGACGAGTCGTCGACGTCGAGGCCGATCCCGTCGCGCCGCAGGTCGTCGTCGGCGGGCGTAACTCGCCACACCCCGTTCAGGTCCACGGCCGGATCGTACCCATGGCCGGCGGGCTACCCTCCGGTGATGCCCGACCTGCTCGCGTCCGGGGATCCCGGCCCGCAGGTCGGTCGGATCGATCGTCGGGCGATCTCCGACTCGATCCCGCTGTTCCTTCCTGCGATCCCGTTCGGCTTCGTGCTCGGCCTCGCCGTGACCGAAGGTGAGATGCCCGCGGCGATCGGATGGTCGACGTCCCCGCTGATCTTCGCAGGAGCGGCTCAGCTGACCGTGCTCACGCTGGCCGGCACGGCCTCGTTGTTGGCGGTCGTCGCGGCGGGCTTGGTGATCAACACCCGCCATGTCATGTACAGCGCAGCCCTCGCGCCGATCTTCCGTCTCCAGCCTCGATGGATGCGATGGGTCGGTCCGTTCTTCCTCATCGATCAGGTGTTCGCGGCGTCGATCCTGCACGCCGATCGCCCACCGGGCGAGTTCCGGCGGTACGACCTCACGTGCGGGATCTTCTTCTTCGCCAACTGGCAGTGGGCAACGGCACTCGGCATGGTCGTGGGCCCCATCGTTCCCGCCTCGTGGCAGCTGGGATACGCGCCGCCGGTGATGTTCGTCGGGCTCGTCCTGATCGGCATCAGACGACTGCCCCAGGCCGTTGCAGCCCTGGTCGGTGGCCTGGTGGGCCTGGCCACGGCAGGCCTCAACGATCGGCTCGGCATTCTCGTGGGTGCTGTCTCCGGTGTGGCCGTGGGAGCGATCGCCGAGCTGGTCCAGGATCGCCGTGGCCACGCGGTCGCCGCAACCGATGGGGCGCACCCATGAGCGCCGGTGCTTCGATGCTGCTCGTGCTGGTGGTCGGAATGATGACCTACGTGACGCGGGCCGTGGTGATCGTGGCTCTCGGCGGCCGCCCGATCCCGGTCCCCGTGGAGCGGGCGCTCCGCAACGTCGGCCCCGCTGTGCTCGCGGCGCTGGCGATCAATCTCGCGGCCGGCGGCGAGGGCGGGCCGAGCCTCGAGGTCGCCGAAGTGGCCGCGCTGATCGTGGCTGGAGCAGTCGCTGTGTGGCGGAAGAGTTTGATCTGGACGCTGGTGGCCGGCATGACGACGCTGTGGCTGCTGTCGGGGCTGATCTGACGGGAGGCCGAAGGGACAGACTCCGGAATCGTGGGCTAGGTTCGAGCCCATGTCAGAACGCGCAACGACGTTGGGTGAGCTTCGAGCATCGGGTTGGAGATCGCAGCCTGTCAAGGAAGAGATTCGTGCCAACGCGGTTGCCAAGATCAGCGGCGGTGAGGCGCTGTTCGACGGCGTGGTCGGTTACGAGAACACCGTCATGCCCCAGCTCGAGAACGCGTTGCTGGCGGGTCACGACGTGATCTTCCTCGGCGAGCGGGGCCAGGCCAAGACTCGCATGATCCGATCGCTCACCACATTGCTCGACGAGTGGATGCCGATCATCGCAGGTAGCGAGATCAACGACGATCCGTACGCTCCTGTGTCCAAGTACGCCCGCGATCTGATCGACGAAATGGGCGATGACACGCCGATCTCATGGGTCCACCGCGACCGTCGTTTCGGCGAGAAGCTCGCGACGCCCGACACGTCGATCGCCGACCTGATCGGCGAGGTCGACCCGATCAAGGTGGCGGAGGGCCGGTACCTGTCCGACGAGCTCACCTTGCACTACGGCCTCGTACCGCGCACCAACCGCGGCATCTTCGCCATCAACGAGCTCCCCGATCTGGCGGAGCGGATCCAGGTCGGTCTGCTCAATGTGCTCGAGGAGCGCGACGTGCAGATCCGGGGATACAAGATCCGCCTGCCACTCGACGTGATGCTGGTCGCGTCGGCGAACCCCGAGGACTACACGAACCGAGGGCGCATCATCACCCCCTTGAAGGACCGCTTCGGGTCGCAGATACGAACGCACTATCCGCTCGACGCCGAGCTCGAGTACCAGATCATGCAGCAGGAGGCCCGACCTCTCTCGATCGGCGAGACCGTCGGGGTCACCGTGCCCGACTACCTCGGAGAGGTCGTGGCCACGTTCACCCAGCTCGCGCGGGTCGAGCAATCATGTCAACCAACGCAGCGGTGTCAGCGTGCGGTTGTCGGTGTCGAACTACGAGGCGCTCGCTGCCAACGCCCTGCGACGTGGCCTGCGCGCCGGCGAACGAACCGTCGTCGCTCGCGTCGACGATCTCGACGCGCTGGCCGCGAAGCTCGATCGGCAAGATCGAGATCGAGGCGCTCGAAGACGGCCGCGAGGGCGTCATCTTCGACAACCTCGTCAAGGGCGCAGTGCTCACCGTCTTCAAGGATCGTGTCGACCCGATGCACACCACACCGATCGTCGACGCGTTCGAGGAGGGTCTGATCGTGCAGACCGGCGAGGACATGACGAGCGACCAGCTCGCGGCGTTGGTCGAGCAGGTGCCCGCACTGCGTGAGCCGGTCGGGGTGCTCGCGGCGGGCGACGCCTCGGCGCCATCGGTCGCGGCTGCCGTCGAGTTCATCCTGGAGGGGCTCCACCTGTCGAAGCGCCTCAACAAGGACGATTCCGGTACCAGTGTCACCTATCGCGGCCGGCTCTGATGCTGCGCCTGTCCGCTTCGACCCGCGCCGGCGACTCGTCGTGAACCGCAGGCGGGCCGGACATCAGCGGCACGCTGCCCGGGTCAGATGAACGTGCTGCGGGTTCCGAGTTCGCCGTCGTCTTGTCGAGATGCCGAACTGGGCACGCCGACGAGACGCACGACCCCGATCTTGCCCGGGAACCCGCGCAACTCGATCTCGCCGACATGCTCGGCGGAGACACCCGCGGGCAGACGTTCGAGTTGCATCACCGGCATCAGCACGTCGACGTGCTGGGCGCGGTCACACAGGCGAGCGGCCATGTTGACCGCCGACCCGATGTAGTCGTCGCCCTCGAACAACAAGGCGTGTCCGGTGGCGATGCCGGCCCGCAGTGTGAGCGGGGCGCACACGCTGGCGGCACGATTGGCGAGGTCGGTCACGAACTCGATCCCGGCCTGCTGCTCGACAGCCACGACCATGCACCCGTCGCCGAGCCACTTGGCGACTCGGACTCCACGCTCGGACGCCACCTCGCGAACCAGAGTGCGGAACGTACCGAGGATTCGCCCGGCGGCGTCGTCGCCGTAGGCGGCCGTGTACTGGGTGAATCCCGACAGGTCGAGAAAAATGAACGTGCGGGGGACACGCATATGTTCAGCCTAGGTCCGCCGACCCGACGGCCGTTCGATGACAGGTGAGTTCGTGATGTCTGGCACACATGTCACATCGGTACCCGGTGGGGGCTTTTGAAGTGGTCGGGTGTCACATCGTCGGGTGTCGCGTCTGGGCAGCGATCGGTGGCCACGGTACGGTTGGGGAATGGCTCCCCGCTTCACGTACTCGCGGTGGGACGGCACCCAGCGTGGCTTCGATCTCGATGCCGATCTGTTGTTCGATCAGCTCACCGACGAGCTGCTGTATCACGGCGACGTGAACGCGGCACTGCGGCGCATGATGCAAGAAGGCATGCGCGGTCCCGACGGCGAGCGACTCGATGGGCTGCGCGACATGCTCGAACGATTGCGACAGGAACGTCAGGATCGTTTGGAGCAATCGAGTCTCGGCGGCGTCTACGACGAGATCGCCGACGAGCTCGACGACATCGTCGACGAAGAACGGCATGCCATCGACAACGCTCTGCGCGCCGCCGAGGCCAGTGGCGACGAACGCCGTGCCGAGGCGGCCCGCAACACCGCCGGCGAGCGGAATCTGCGGCTCGATCTGATGCCGAGCGATCTCTCCGGCAAGGTGCGTGAGCTGAGCGCCTACGACTTCGAGTCGGCCGAGGCCCAACGACGCTTCGAGCAGATGTTGGACAAGCTCCGTCAGCAGCTGATGCAGCAGGCTGTCGACCAGATGAGCGACGGCATGCAGAACATGTCACCGGCCGACGTGCAGCGCATGAAGGACATGCTCGCCGCCCTCAACGAGATGCTCGAGAAGCATCAACAGGGCGAGGACCCAGGGTTCGAGCAGTTCATGGAGGAGTTCGGCGACTTCTTCCCCGAGAACCCTCAGAGCGTCGAGGAGTTGCTGGAGGCGATGGCCAAACGCATGGCGGCGATGCAGGCGATGCTCAACTCGATGACGCCCGAGCAGCGCGCCCAGCTGCAACAGCTGTCCGAGCAGCTGCTGTCCGACATGGACCTCCAATGGCAGATGGATCAGCTCGGCTCGAACCTGCAGCAGATGTTTCCGCAGCTGAACTGGGGCCAGTCGTACGAATTCGAGGGGCAGGATCCGATGGGATTCAGCCAGGCGATGCAGGCCATGGCCGATCTCGGTGATCTCGATCAGCTCGAGAACCTGCTCAGGAATGCCACCAATCCGGGCGCTCTCGCCGAGGCCGACATGGACCGCGTGCGCGAGCTGTTGGGCGACGATGCCGCCAAGTCACTCGAGCGTCTCAGCCAACTCACCAAGATGCTGGAGGAGGCGGGCTTGATCGAGAACAAGGAAGGCCGTCTCGAGCTGACGCCGCGTGGGCTCCGAGCCATTGGTTCGAACGCTCTGCGCGACCTGTTCACCAAGCTCACGAAGGAACATGTCGGGCAACATCAGACCCACCAGCTGGGCAAGGGTCACGAACGCACCTATCAGACCAAGGCCTACGAATTCGGCGACTCGTTCCAACTCGATCTCCACAAGACGATACGCAATGCGCTCCGCCGCACGGGACAGGGCACACCCGTTCGCCTGCATCCCGATGACTTCGAGATCGAGCGCACCGAGCACCTCACCCGCTCGTCGACGGTGCTGATGCTCGATCTGTCGATGTCGATGCCGATGCGTGACAACTTCCTCCCGGCCAAGAAGGTCGCGATGGCGCTGCATCATCTGATCTCGTCGCAGTTTCCCCGCGACTATCTCGGCCTCGTGGGGTTCAGCGAGACCGCACGGGTGATCACTGCCGAGCAATTGCCGGAGGTGTCATGGGATTTCGTGTACGGCACGAACATGCACCACGGCTTCACGCTCGCCCGTCAGCTGCTGTCGAAGCAGACCGGCACCAAGCAGATCATCATGATCACCGATGGCGAGCCGACTGCTCACATCACTCCCCAGGGCGATGTCTATTTCAACTACCCACCCGTACGGGAAACGATCGAGGCCACGCTTCGCGAGGTGGTGCGATGTACCAAGGATCAGATTCGCATCAACACGTTCGTGCTCGATGCGACGACCGCTCTCACCCAGTTCATCGATCGCCTGACCGAGATCAATGGCGGTCGTGCGTTCTATACGACGAACGAGTCGCTCGGTGACTACGTGCTGGTCGACTTCCTCGAGCACCGTCGACGGATGACGCAGCGGCGAGCCGGATAGGAACCCCGGGCGTACGGCGCGGTGGCCTACCGCTCTGCCGCCCGACGGGAGGGACCGACTCGCGCCGGCCGCGCTCGGTCACGAAGACTCCGTCACGAAGATTGGGTCATCAAGACGCGGCCGTCACGATTCGGCGCGTGACCGACCCCTCTGCGTGGCGATCTCGATGCTGCCTGCGCAGCGCAGTGTGAACCGCGCGAGAAGCCTGGTCAGGGAATCGCGAAATGCACTCTTGCGGGAAACCGGTATGGTATGCGAGAATCACACGCATGTAATTACACCGTCGTCACAACCGTGTCGACGGTCAACGATCGGAATCGGTTCATCGCCCGGGAGCGGCAGCTCGCACCGATGCGCCGCGGGCGACCATGGCAGGGGGGCCCACCAATATGACTCAACGCTACGACGACACGCTGCAACCGGCCGAGCTCGAGGAGAACTGGCAAGATGACGCCAACTGCCTCGGGGTCGATCCCGATTTGTTCTTCCCCGAGCGCGGTGCCTCGACCCGTGAGGCCAAGGAAGTCTGCCGGGGCTGTGTCGTACGCGAACAGTGCCTCGAATTCGCCCTCCAGAACGGCGAGAAGTTCGGTATCTGGGGTGGGCTGTCCGAACGTGAACGCCGGCGGATCCGCCGCCAGCGGGCCCAGGCCGCTCGTAGCATCATCGGTGCCTAGCGCCGGCGGCGACGAGATTCGCTCGCCTGCCCGCCGCCGTGGCCGCGGCGGGGATAGGCTGTGGAAATGCCCAGCGGTTCCGAATGGATCATCGTTCTCGTCATCGTGCTCTTGGTCTTCGGGGGCTCGCAGCTTCCCAAGCTGGCCAAGAACCTCGGCAAGGCCCAAAAAGAGTTCAAGGATGGTCTCGCCGAAGGTATGAAGGACGACGACGACAACGCCGACAAGAGCTGACGCCGCGACACCGGGGCCAGCACGGCCCCGTCGTCACGTCCAGTTCGTGTTGCGTCTAGTTCGTGTTGGACAGCGCAGCGGTCTCGATTCGCCGGCGCTTGAGAATTCGACGACGCTCTCGTTCGCTGCACCCGCCCCACACGCCGTGCTCGATCCGGTTGTCGAGGGCGTGCTCGAGGCACGTGTCCTTGACCGGGCAGCCGGCGCAGATCTTGCGGGCCTTGTCGACGCCCACGCCGTCGCTGGGGAAGAAGGTGGCGGGGGGATACATGCGGCACAGGCCATCACCCATCCATGCGGTGACCGAGTCGGGATCAGGCCGTGGACTGGTGTTCATCTTGGTCGTGCCTCCTGGGGGGGGGGTCATGGTTGCGATGCCGATGCCTTTCAGCGGCCAGGCAACGCAATTGCGCTCTCCTGAACCAATCGGCTCGCTACATCATTCGGATTACTGATCTTGACGTTCGGCAGAGCCGTTTGGTTCCCGCTGTTGGGGTGAGCGTAACGCAACTGTAATAAAAAGTCTATCCGAGTGGTCGATTGCGTCGACTCCGGCACCGTTCGTCATCCATTCGACATGTTGCCGGATCGTGCCGGGCGGCAGGCGCCGGCTGCGATGGGAACCCGCGCCGGGGTCGCTGGTGACCTTGCGGCGACGAACGTTGCTTCCCGACGGATCGCTGCGCGATCTCGCCCTGCTCGACGCCTCGGTCGGCCGCTAGGCTCTGGAAAATGTCCGACGTCGTCGAAGAAGCAGCGCCACGAGCGCACGCCCGCATCGTGTACCTCGGCCCGGTGTCCCCGCACTGGGAGGTCTACGGGGACTGGGGCGAGCGGCAGGTCCTCGACGAGTTCCGCGCTCGGGCGCTGGCGCGATTGGTATTGCTGCCGCGCGACGATCCCCAGTTCCGTCGCAACAAAGAGCGCATCAACCGCGACGCCGAGCGTGAGCTGGTCTCGCTCGAGTGGGAGCTCGGGCTCCCCGAGGACTCCGGCGAGTGACCCCTCTCACCCGTCGAAATCCATGACAGAGACCGATCTCAGCCAGGGCGCCGCCACTCCGGCAGATCAGCTCGTCGATCGCGTCCTCAACCGTGAGCTGAGCTGGCTCGACTTCAACGATCGCGTCCTCAGCCTGGCCTCCGAACCCGGGATCCCGCTGCTCGAGCGCGCAAAATTCTGCGCGATCTTCGCGACCAACCTCGACGAGTTCTTCCAGGTGCGCGTCGCCGCGCTGCGCGACCAGGTCGCGGCCGGGATCGAAGACCCCACCTGGGACGGTCGCACCCCGCACCAACAGTTGCTCGAGATCTCGGCGCGTGTTCCGCAGATGATCGCCCGCCAGGAATCGATCTTCGTCGACCAGATCGCCCCGGCACTCGCGGCCGAGGGTGTCGAGATCGTGTCGTGGGATTCGCTGTCCGAGCGCGACCGCGCCATGATGCGCGATTACTACGAGGCTCGCATCTTCCCGGTCCTGACACCGCTGGCCGTCGACCCCGGTCACCCGTTTCCGTACATCTCCAATCTCGCGTTGAGCCTCGCGGCCCACGTCGCCGATCCCGAAACGGCCGAGCGTCGCTTCGTCCGACTCAAGGTGCCCGACGTCTTCCCTCGCCTGATCGCTCTCGGTGACGGGCGGTTCGTGCCCGCCGAGGACGTGATCTCGGCCCACCTGCACAGCCTGTTCGTGGGCATGGTCGTCGAGGAGTGGGCGGTCTTCCGCGTCACTCGAAATGCCGATCTCACCCTGGAAGACGAAGAGGCCGACGATCTGCTCGAGGCCGTCGAACTCGAGCTCCGCAAGCGACGCTTCAACAAGGCGATCCGGCTCGAGGTCGCCGAGAACATCGGCGACGAATTGCTCGACCGACTCGTGCGCGAGCTCGAACTCGACCGGCGCAACGTCTCGCGACACCGAGCGCTGCTCGACCTCAGCTGTCTGTGGGATCTTCATGCGGTCGATCGGCCGGACCTCAAGGATCGGCCCTGGCCACCCCTCACGGCCGGTCGACTGTTCCTCGCCGAGGAGGCCGACCGATCGATGTTCTCGGTCATGCGGGACCGCGCGATCCTGGTGCACCACCCCTACGAGAGCTTCGCCAGCAGCGTCGAAGTGTTCCTCGAGCAGGCAGCGACCGATCCACGGGTGCAATCGATCAAGATGACGCTGTATCGCGCGGGTGGCGACAGCCCGATCATCCGCAGCCTCATCACGGCGGCCGAGCGCGGCAAGCAGGTGGCCGTCCTGGTCGAACTCAAAGCCCGGTTCGACGAGGCCAACAACGTGGCGTGGGCCAAACAGCTCGAACGTGCCGGCGTCCACGTCGTGTACGGCATGGTCGGGCTCAAGACCCACTGCAAGGTCGTGTTGGTGGTGCGCGATGACGGCGACCAGCTGCGTCGGTACTGTCACATCGGAACCGGCAACTACAACTCGAAGACGGCCCGTCTCTACGAAGACCTCGGATTGTTCTCGTGCGACAACGAGATCGGCGCCGACGCGACACAGCTGTTCAATCATCTCACGGGGTACAGCCGCAGTGTCGAGTACCGGGCGCTGATGGTCGCACCGCGCGATCTGAAGCGTCAGATACTCGATCTGATCGAGCACGAGGCGTCCTACGGCGACGAGGGTCGTATCGTGCTGAAGTGCAACTCGGTGGCCGACATCGACGTCGTGGAGGCCTTGTACGCAGCGAGCGCGGCAGGGGTCCAGATCGACTGCGTGGTGCGCGGCATCTGCACGATGCGCGCCGGCGTGCCCGGGCTGTCGGAGAACGTCCGGGTCCGCAGCATCCTCGGCCGCTATCTCGAACACAGCCGCATCTACCGCTTCGCACACGGCGATGATCGCGATCAACCGATCTACATGATCGGCTCGGCCGACCTGATGCCGCGCAACCTCGAGCGGCGAGTCGAGGTGCTGGTTCCGATCGAGCATCCCAAGCATCGCGAGTGGCTCGATCAGGTGCTCGAGTTCGACCTCGCCGACGACATCGTGCGCTGGGAGCTGCAAGCGGACGACTCGTGGTTGCGGTGTGGCCCGGTCGACAGTTTCGAGCCCGATGCGCAGGAGCATATGTACCGGTGGACCGTCGAACGCCAGCACCAGGTTCGGCGCTGAGCAGGTCGCGTCGACCACGGCTCGCGTCGATCCGCTCGTTCCTGCGGTCACGAGTTGATCGAGGACCTTGACCGTCGGTGAACGACGGGTGAACAACCCCTGCTCAGCGCGTTTTGCCCGGCGCCGACAGTTCAGACGCGGTTCATCTGATCGCTCCCCGGGCGTTCACCTCGGTTCCGTACCGTTGTCGATGGAGTCGACGACTTCTTCATCACTCGTGAACATCTCTGATTGGAGTACACAGCGTGCGGATCTCTTCTCGGCAGCTCATCGCAGGTGCGGTGGCAGCTTCCCTCGTCTTGGCCGCCTGTGGCGGCGACGACGACACCACCACCCCAGCGACCGATGCCCCCACGGCCACGACCGCTGCGGGCGACACCAGCCCGCCGATGACCGGCGACACGATGGCCCCGATGGCCCCGGTCTCGGGAACACTGAACGGCGCCGGCGCGTCGTCGCAGGCGGCTGGTATGCAGGGATGGCAGGCCGGTTTCCAGGCACTCAACCCCGATGCGACCGTCAATTACGACGCGATCGGCTCCGGTGGTGGCCGCGAGCAATTCCTCGCCGGTGGTTCCGATTTCGCCGGGTCCGACGCCTACCTGGATCCGGAGGAGCTCACCGCTGCGATCGACCGCTGCCCTGGTGACATGGGCGCGATCGACCTGCCTCACTACATCTCGCCGATCGCCGTCGCCTACAACCTGCCGTCGCTCGACGGCACGACGCTGAAGCTGTCGCCTGCAGTGCTCGCCGGGATCTTCGCCAACACGATCACGAAGTGGAACGACCCGTCGATCGCCGCTGACAACCCCGGTGTCGACCTCCCCGATACGACGGTCAACCCGGTCCACCGCTCCGACGAGTCGGGCACCACCAAGAACTTCACCGAGTACCTCTCGGCGGTGGCCCCCGACGTCTGGACCTACGGCGCGATCGAGGCATGGGACGCCGACGGCCCCGGTCGCGGCGAAGGCGGCGATGGTACCTCCGGTGTGGTCGCCGCGGTTGGTCAGGGTGAGGGTTCCGTCGGTTACGCCGATGCCTCCCAGATCGGCGAACTTCCGGCCGCCGCGATCGGCGTCGGTGACGAGTTCGTGGAGTACAGCGCCGAAGCCGCCGCCAAGATCGTCGACGTGTCGTCGCCGGCAGCGGATCGGCCGACGGGCGATTTCGCCTTCGATCTGCAGCGCGACACCACGGAGTCGGGTGTGTACCCGATCGCGCTCGTGTCGTATCACATCGTCTGCCTGCAGTACGAGACCCAGGAGCAGGTCGACCTCGTGAAGGCCTTCATGCTCTACGTCGGCTCCGCCGAGGGTCAGGCTGCGTCTCAGGCGTCCGCCGGGTCGGCTCCGATCACCCCGGAGCTGAGCGCCCAACTCGCGGCGGTCGTCGACACTATTTCGGTCGCCGGCTGAGTCGGTTAGTTTCCCCCACGTGAGCGTGTTCGTGATGGACCGTCCCGGACGGTCCATCACGAACACCTCGCGAACGCTCATCTGCTCCGCCCGATTCCACGTCCCAGGGAGACCCACAACGTGACGATCCTCGACGATTCACCGCAGACCGGTGAGATCGCGCCGGTGGGCAAGCTCGGCGATCGAATCTTCGGTGGGCTCGCTCGGGGCGCCGGTGTCCTGATCCTCGTCACGCTGGCGGCAGTGGCGCTCTTCCTGGTCTCCGAGGCGTGGCCGGCGCTGACCGGCGACGTGACTGTGCTCGACGGCGGTGACACACTCGTCGAGTACATCGGTCCGCTCGTGTTCGGGACGTTCCTGGCCGCCACGCTCGCCTTGGTCCTCGCGACCCCGCTGGCCGTTGCCGTGGCGTTGTTCATCACGCACTACGCCCCGAAGCGCCTGGCGCTCTCGTTGGGGTACTTCGTCGATCTGCTGGCGGCGATCCCGAGCGTCGTGTTCGGGTTGTGGGGAATCACCGTGTTCGCCCCGCTGTTGGCTGCCAACGTGTACCCATGGCTCGAGGCGAACCTCGGCTTCATTCCGCTGTTCGCCGGCCCGGCGTCCACCAGCGGCCGGACGATGATGACCGCCGCCATGGTGCTGGCCGTGATGATCCTGCCGATCATCACGGCGATCTCCCGCGAGGTGTTCCTCCAGACCCCACGCCTCCACGAGGAGGCGTCGCTGGCGCTCGGGGCGACGCGTTGGGAGATGATCCGCCAGGCGGTCCTGCCGTATGGCCGGTCCGGTGTGATCTCCGGGGCGATGCTCGGCCTCGGGCGGGCGCTCGGCGAGACGATGGCCGTCGCGATCATCCTGTCGCCCGCCGACCTGTATTCGTTGAACCTGATCAGCAACCAGAACTCGAACACGATCGCTGCCAATATCGCCCTCAAGTTCCCCGAATCGTCGGGGTTGGAGGTGAATCGGCTGATCGCCTCCGGTCTGGTGCTGTTCGCGATCACGTTCGCCGTCAATGCCGGGGCGCGGCGGATCGCCAGGGCCGGCTTCTCGGGAGCTGCGGGATGACCGCCACCGTCGGCGCTCCCTCGGACCAGGCACCGGGCGGGGAGAACCCGCTGTCGCGCGGGCGGCTCGGATCGATGCAACACGCAGGCATCGGCCTCGCAGCGGTCGCGATCGGGATCCTGGTCACGATGTCCACCGGCGGTTTCAAGTGGGGATGGGCACTGATTCTCGCTGCGATCTCCTACGTCGTGCTCATCTACGTCGTGGCCCGGCGCCTCGAGGATCGTCGCCAGGCGACCGATCGCCTGGCGACAGCCGTGATGACGATGGCTTTCGTGCTGGTGCTCTTCCCGCTCGTGTCGGTCACCTGGACGGTCATCAGCAAGGGGAGTGCGCGCTTCGACTCCACGTTCTTCAGCGAGACGATGCGGCTGACGCCCGACCAGCTGTTGTCCCAGAACGACGGGGCCGAGGTCGGCGGAGCCATGCACGCTGTCTACGGCACATTGGTGGTCACCGGACTCGCTGCCGTGCTGTCGGTGCCGTTCGGGTTGTTCACGGCGATCTACCTGGTCGAATACGGCAAAGGCCGCCTGGCCCGGTGGATCACCGCCATGGTCGATGTGATGACCGGCATCCCGTCGATCGTCGCGGGCCTGTTCGCATACGCGCTGTTCGTGATCATCTTCGGTCCGGGCACCAGATCGGGCATCGCCGGCGCGGTTGCCCTGACCGTGCTGATGACCCCCGTCGTCATCCGTTCAGCGGAGGAGATGCTCCGACTGGTCCCCGACGAGTTGCGCGAGGCTTCGCTCGCGCTCGGGGTTCCGAAGTGGAAGACGATCCTGAAGATCGTGATACCGACCGCGATCGCCGGCATCCTCACCGGTGTCACGCTGGCGATCGCGCGTGTGATCGGCGAGACCGCGCCGCTGCTCGTGACGGCCGGCTTGGCGCAGGACACCAACCTTAATCCGTTCTCGGATCGCATGGCGACGCTGCCCGTTTACACGTATCAGTTGTACAAGTTCCCCACCTTGCCACCCCAAGCCTCGATCGACCGGGCGTGGGCCGCAGCGTTGACGCTCGTCCTCATCGTCGGGATCTTGTTCACGATCGCCAGGGTGATGGCGACGATTCTCAAGCCGAAGGGCCTTCGATGAGCGCAACCGACCCCAACTACACTGAGTTCACGACCGAAAGGCGGCCCGCGACCGTGGAGTCACCCCAATCCGCAACCGAAGCGCCGATCTCCGTGCCCGCCGGCGCGGGGGACGCCCGTGATCATCGGATCGTCGTGCGCGACCTGAGCATCTACTACGGGGATTTCCGCGCTGTCGCAGACGTTTCGATGGACATCGAGCCACGGGCGATCACGGCGCTGATCGGGCCATCCGGATGTGGCAAGTCGACGTTCCTCCGTTCGCTGAACCGCATGCACGAGGTGATCGCCGGCGCCCGCGTCGAGGGCCACGTCACACTCGCCGGCCACGATCTCTACGCACCCGGCGTCGATCCGGTCGCGGTTCGGCGCCAGGTGGGGATGGTGTTCCAGCGGCCCAACCCGTTTCCGACGATGTCGATCTACGACAACGTGATCGCTGGTCAGAGGCTCAACTCGAAGCGGATGCGCAAGAGCGAATCCGACGATCTGGTCGAGCGGTCGCTGCGGGGTTCCAACCTGTGGGATGAGGTCAAGGACCGGCTCGACAAGCCCGGCTCGAGCCTGTCCGGTGGACAACAGCAGCGCCTCTGCATCGCGCGGGCGATCGCCGTCCAGCCCGACGTGCTGTTGATGGACGAGCCGTGCTCGGCGCTCGACCCGATCTCGACCCTGGCCATCGAACAGCTGATGCTCGAACTCAAGGAGACGTTCACGATCGTGATCGTCACCCACAACATGCAGCAAGCGGCCAGAGTCAGCAGCAGGACCGCATTCTTCAACATCTCGGGAACCGGCGAGCCGGGGCGCCTGATCGAGATGGACGACACGGTGACCATGTTCTCGAATCCCACCGAGCAGGCCACCCAGGATTACGTCACGGGAAGGTTCGGCTGATGTCCGAGCACACCGATCTGCGGACCCGGTTCCACGGTGGCGTCGACGATCTGCGCAACGACATCGCCCGGCTCGGTGCTTCGGTCATCGAGCTCATCCCCAGGGTCACCGACATCCTGCTCCAACAGGATCTCGAGGGGGCGGAATACGTGTTGCAGGGCGACGACGAGATCGATGCCCGATCGATCGAGATCGAGGAGCGGGCGCTGACGATGCTCGCGCTCCAAGCGCCGATGGCCGCCGACCTCCGACAGGTGGCGGCAGTGCTCAAGCTGGCCCCCGAGATCGAGCGCTCGGCCGACCTGTGCTGCAACCTCTGCAAGGCCGCCCGACGCATCTACGGCCACGATCTCGATCCCAAGTTGCGCGGCGGCATCCAACGGATGTCCGATCAGGCACACCAGGAGTACAAGGAGGCCGTCGAGGCCTACATCGCCAATGACGCAGATCGGGCCGCCGCGCTGCGTGACATGGACGACCACCTCGACGACATGCAT
This sequence comes from uncultured Acidimicrobiaceae bacterium, assembly GCA_963699815.1. Classification (GTDB taxonomy): domain Bacteria; phylum Actinomycetota; class Acidimicrobiia; order Acidimicrobiales; family Ilumatobacteraceae; genus Ilumatobacter. Next base: position 167,217 of record CAVOVK010000023.1, read on the forward strand.
CGCCAGTTCATCGCCCAGATCTTCGAGAGTCATGCGGCCGGCACGATCGACCTGCCGGTCGCGGTGCAGCTTGCCGTGGTCGCCAGGTTCTTCGAGCGACTCGGTGATCATGCCGTCAACATCAGTCACCGCGTGATCTACATCAGCACCGGTTGGCTCCCACAGCACGACGCCGCCAAACGCCTCCTGGATCGTCAGGGTGATGCCGCGCCCGCGGGGGATCAAGGCGGGAGCTGAACCGTGACGCCGCTCCTCACGATCGTGGGAGCCGCCGTCGGATTCGCCGCGTGCTGGATGCTGCACCGCGCCCGAAGGTCCGCGCCCGAAGGATCTCCGGTCACAGCGGTCCAGGCGCCCCCACATGTCCCGTCGTTCGCCGACGTGCTCGAGGGCCATCCGTCGGGCGTCGTCGTGTGCGACGCATCGGGTGCGGTTCACTTCCGGAACGCGGCAGCGAGGTCGTTGCGCGGGACCCACGTCGGCGTGCTGATCGACGAGGCGGTGGCCCGGCACCTCGCCGTGGCACGCCGGGGCACTTCCGGCGACGAGGTCATCGAGCTGTACGGACCACCGAAGACCGTCGTGACGGTCGAGGCGCGGCCTCTGCCCCCCGGAGGCGCTGTCGCCTTCGTACAGGACATCTCGGAGCAGCGGCGTGTCGAGCAGGTGCGCACCGACTTCGTGGCCAACCTGTCCCACGAACTCAAGACCCCGATCGGTGCTCTGTCGGTACTCGCGGAGACGCTCGAGGAAGAGACCGATCCCGCCACGATCAGTCGGGTCCTGCAGCGGATGATGGGAGAGGCCGAACGCGCCTCGCGCACGATCGACGATCTGATGGAGCTCTCGCGCATCGAGCTGGGTGGCGAACGCAACGTCGAAGCCGTCAGCGTCGCGGACGTCCTCCGCAGCGCCTCGGGTCGGGTGACCGAACTGGCTGCTCAGCGCGGCATCGACATCTCGTACATGGGTCCGTCGAGTGGTGAACCGGCTGCCGATTCGCTCGTCATCCAGGGAGATCGGCGACAACTCGTTTCGGCCGTGGGTAATCTCGTCGAGAACGCGGTCAAGTACAGCGAACAAGGCGGGCTCGTCCAGGTGTGGGCGCGGCGCGACGGCGATTGGATCGAGCTGGCGGTGGTCGACCACGGTGTCGGTATCCCACAGCGCGATCTGACGCGAATCTTCGAGCGGTTCTATCGGGTCGACCCGGCGCGCAGCCGCTACACCGGCGGCACCGGGCTCGGGTTGTCGATCGTCCGCCATGTCGCGACGAACCACGGTGGCGAGGTCACGGTGACCTCGACCGAGGGCGAGGGCAGCACGTTCGTGCTGCGATTGCCGGCGCGGGAGGCGATCGCTGTCGATGCCGGGTCCGACACCGACATCGGGTCGGATGCCGACTCCGGGTCCGGCCAGGGACCGACGGAGCACACAGCCATGGGAGTCGCCCAACACATCGAAGGAGTTGCGTGAGCCAACACACCATCTTGGTCGTCGAGGACGAAGCCAGCTTCGTCGATGCCCTACAGATCGGCCTGACGCGCGAGGGGTTCCACGTCGAGGTGGCCACGGACGGTGTGGAGGCGCTCGAGCGATTCTCTCGGTTGCAGCCCGATCTGGTGCTGCTCGATGTGATGTTGCCGCGTTTGTCGGGTATCGACGTGTGCCGCCAGATCCGGCAGACCAGCACCGTGCCGATCATCATGGTCACGGCCAAGTCGGGCGAGATCGACACGGTGGTCGGCCTGGAAGTCGGTGCCGACGACTATATCACCAAGCCCTATCGGGTGCGCGAGTTGGTCGCTCGCATCCGTGCCCTGCTGCGCCGAACGGCGATGGACGGAGCCGGCGAACTCGACCGCCCGCTCGATTCGACGATTCGAGTCGGCGAGGTGACCCTCGACCCCGACGAACATCGGGTCACGGTGGGCGGCACCGACGTTTCCTTGCCGCTCAAGGAGTTCGAGGTGTTGCACCTGCTGCTCGCCAATGCCGGGCGGGTTCTGACGCGCGAGATCCTGATCGATCGCGTGTGGGGCGACGATTACGTCGGCGACACGAAGACGCTCGATGTCCACATCAAGCGTCTTAGATCGAAGATCGAGGTCGACCCGTCGGCGCCCGAACGGATCATCACGATCCGCGGTCTGGGTTACAAATACGAGCGTCAGGCTGCCGGCGTCCCCGGCTGAGCGTCGGCCCGGAGGGTCGCCCGCACCAGCGTCCTTTCGCCGGTACCTGAGCGGGCGGCGCGAACCAGCGCAATCCCCGGGCGCCTACGATCGAATCGTGACCGCGGCGCCGCACTCGAAGTTCCAGCAGCTCGCATTCACCCACGCTGCGATGATCGCCGGCGAAGCGACCATGGTCGTCGCGCTCGCCGATTCGTTCTTCTTCGATGTCGACCCGAGCGGTGCACGCACGAAGGTGCTGGGGTTCCTGCTGGTCAGTTTCGCGCCGTTCCTGCTGATCGCCCCGATGATCGGGCCTGCGATCGACCGTGTGCGGGGTGGACGACGCTTCATGGTGCAAGCGGTCGCCGCGGCCCGGATCGGTGTCCAGCTCCTGATGATCCGCTTCATCGATGACATCGCCCTGTTCCCCCTCGTGTTCATCGCGCTCGTCCTCCAGAAGACCTACATCGTGTCGAAATCGGCTCTGGTGCCCGCTGTCGTGCGGACCGATCGCGAACTCGTCGAGGCGAACTCGAAGTTGGGCCTGATCGCTGGGCTCGCAGGGGCGGTCGCCGTGATCCCGGCTGCCGCTCTGCAGTACACGATCGGCGCCACCGCCACGCTCGCGTACGGTGCTCTGCTGTTCGCCGTCGCCCTGTTCGCATCGTTCGGGTTGCCGCGTGAACTCGCGGTCCGGCCCGGGGTGCCGTCGGCCGCCAGCCACGATGTCGCAACGACCAGCTTGCAGCTGGCATGGGTCGCGATGCTGATCCTGCGGGCGTCGGTCGGCTTCATGTTGTTCCATCTGGCGTTCCTGTTCCGCGGTCAGGAGAACGACAAAGCCTTGCTCGGCATTGCGATCGGGTTGTCGTCGCTCGGCACGATGGCGGGCAACGCGCTCGCTCCCCGTCTGCGTCGAGTGCTGCACGAGGAACGGATGATCGCGCTCGCGTTGGGAATGGTGGCTGCCGCGGGGCTGATCGCGGGTGTGGTCGGCGGGGCGAGGGCGGGGATCGCTGTCGCCGTGGTGGCCAACTTCGCCGCTGCGATCGGCCGGTTGTCGTTCGAGAGCATCGTTCAGCGCGACGGCCCGGAGGCCAACCGTGGTCAGGCGTTCGCCCGCTTCGAGACGCGCTTTCAGCTCGGTTGGGTGATAGCAGCGGTGCTCCCGGTGCTCCTCGAGATACCGGGGAGTGTCGGCTTCATGCTGGTAGGTGTGGTCGCCGCCGCGGCGGTGATCAATTACGTGGCGGGCGTGCGAACCGACGACCCGTCGCAGCGGGCGGTTCCCCATCGCTGAACGGCGCCACCGAGCAGAGCCCTACTCGCCGCCGACGCGTGCGATCCAGAGCCCTGGGGCGTCGATCTCACTGGGGGTCGGCATCGACTCGGGCAACTGCAGCAAGCGGGTGAGGCCGGCTTCGCCCGCCCGGTCGACGACGCCCTGGACGAACGCCTTACCGCGCCGTACCTGATCCTCGCCGACGCGGATGCCGAGCAGCCGCTCGACGAACAGATCGTCCGATGCTCTGGCGGCGCGCTGGCGGCGAACGGCCTCGGCGATACCGAGCGCCTCGCCGCCGATCACCCGCACGGCAACGGCGTCGACGACCCAGTCGGTGTAGCCGACCACGGCGGCGACCGCTGCGTCGAGACGCGGCCGCAACGCCCGCTGCGCGTCGGACTCGATGGCGCCGAGCAGGATCTCGGGGTCGGAGAACGCCTGCTGGAGCGCGGCCATGGGGTCGCCCGACGCATCGCCACCGAGCGGATCGAAGCTGCCGAGCTTGTCGGCGATCGCCGACGGGTCGGGTCGGAAACCGCTGACGTGGGCGCGCACCAGGTCGGCCAACTCGTCGCGGAGATGAGGGATCGAGAGCACCTGGAATCCCGACAGCTCATGGGCCAACACCCACAAGCGCATCTGATCGAGCGGAATCTCCCATCGGGTGGCGAACTCGTCGATCGTCTGGGCGACGAGAACCACTTCGTGCTTGGCGCGCGGGATCGGCAGGTCGTGCAGGCCGAACACACGCTGCGATAGCTGGCCGACCATCGATCCGACCGACATGCCCATCATCGCCGGTGCCATCATTCGGCTCAGCCCGGCCATCATCTGCATCATCGGGTCGGCCGCGTCTTCCGGGGCCTGCTCGTCGCCGTGTTGGCCGAGCGAAGTCGCCATGTCGGTGAACAGTGGACGGTACGCATCGAGCGTCTCGCTGGCCCACGTTCCGCGGGTGACGATGCGGGTTTCCGGGAAGATGGTGTCGGTGCCGGTGACGGCATTGACGTGCATCCCGGCGATCCGAGCCAGTTCGGTGTAGGCAATCCGTACCGCGGGTTCGATGTTGTGTTCGGGCTGGCCCTGCGTCGCTCCGAGCATCGCGAACTGACGTGCCGCGTCCCAGTTGAGCGGTCCTTGCCCTTGCAGAGCGCGGGCCAGGTCTCCGAACATCGGCAAGCCGGCGAACGGGTTGCCGGCGAGCGGATCGGGCGCGCCGTCGTGTTCTTGGCCGGCGTCGTGTTCGTCGCTGGCGTCGTCGGGATCGTCGGGATCGGGGCCTTCGGCCATGTACCGATGTTACGGGACCCCGGCGCGTTTGCCAGCTACGCCGTACTAGCGTCGCGAGCGTGACCCTTCGGACCAGCGCAGACGCCGATCTTTCCTCGACGGTCGGCTCGGGCGGCGCCGGCTCTGGTAGCGCCCGATCGACCCGCCGCGTCTATGTCCGCGGTGTTCGCAGCCCGCTCGGCTGGCGTGTCGCCGATCGCTTGTCCGAACTGACCGAGTTGGAGATCGTGGTTGCATCCGGCGATGCGCCTGCCGGTCCCCAACTCGGAACGTTCGACACGATCGTCGACGTCGGGGTCGCGGATCACGATCTTCTGGGACGCCGTGGCGCAGCGTCACCGCCGGAGCGCACGAACTGCTCATCGATGCCCACATTCTTGGTGCCGACCGGCTGGTGGTGTTGTCGTCTGCGATGGTGTACGGAGCGCTCCCCAACAACCCGGTGCCGCTCACCGAGGCGGCCGTGCTACGACCCGACACGAACTTCGTGTACGCGCGCCAGCTGGCGGCAGCGGAGGAGGCGATCGAGGCGTGGCGCGCGAGTTCTCCCGGTCGACGGGTGGCGATGTTGCGGCCGGCGGTGCCGATCGCGGCCGCCGGCACCTCGTCGATCGCACGTGCACTGACGGCCGGATTCGGTCAGCGATTCGGGGAATCCGCCCCCGGTGCTCAGTTCGTGCATCACGACGACGTCGCCGCCGCGGTCGTGCTCGCCGTCGAGCGAGATCTCGACGGCGTCTACAACGTTGCGCCCGACGGCAGCATCCCGGGTGATCAGGTTCGCTCACTGTCCGGTCAGCGTCTTCGTCTGCCGGTACCGGATCGTGTCGCCGATGTGTTGGGTGCGCTGCGATGGCGATTTCAGCGCGGTCCGATTCCACCCGGTCTGCGCTCGTACACACGCGAGCCGTGGGTCATCGCGAACGACAAACTGCGCGCCGAGGGATGGGTGCCCACGGTGACGAACGAACAGGCCTACGTGGAGGGCACCGAGGCGAAATGGTGGACGATGGTGACGCCGCAGCGGCGTCAGGAGATCGCACTGGGCGCCATGATCGGCGGTCTGGTGGCGCTCGCGCTGGCCGGCGTGCTCACGGGACGACGCTGGTGGCGCCGTCGGGAACGTCACTGACTTCGATCAACCGCACGCCGTCGACGCGGTCCCGGTGGGTGCAGATCCCCACCAGTCGGCCGGCCCGGTCCAGTACGGCGGTGCCTTCGCCGACATCGAGCGTTTCGACGTCGGCGAACGCGATCGTGATCGGTGGCGACGCCATCACGACGACGACCTCCGACTCGTTCGGCATCTCCGGCGCAATCCGATGGCCCGGTTCGTTCTTCTCGGAATCGGTGACTTCGTCGGGGAGCAGGATCACCGTGGTCTCGCTGAAGCGTTCGATGACCCGGCCGACGGTGATCGTGCCGGAGGCCAGTTGTACGTCGACGAAGGTCGCATCCTGGTCCGGCATCGCATCATGGGTGATGATCGCCAGACCTCCCTCGCCGATCGGTGTCGCCAAGGCCCGGGTCGGAGTCCGCGGTGCGGTGGTGGATCCCCCGCGCGACGCGAACGCCGGCGCCAGGGTCGCAGGTCGCGAAGCTGCGGGCACGGTGGACACGGTGGACACGAACGTGGCCGGCGTCGTGGTGACGCTGATCGCGATCGGCGACTGCTGGCCGCGAGGCGTGACCGTGAGGATGAGGATTCCGACGGCGAGCAGCCCGAGCGAGCCGGTCATCAACGCGAACACCCTGGTCGACGGAGCCGCTGCCTGGGCGCGCACCGATGCTCGTTCTTCGGCGGCTACTTCTGACGGATGCCGCCAGGTTCGCTCGTGCGGCGGAAGAGGGCCACGCTCCACAGTTGACAGATCGTAGTGAAGGCGCAACACCCGCGGGCGTCGCGCGCCGGGACGGAAGGCTACGATGCGACTGTGCAACCACCTGCCGAAGGCGATGACTGGCTAGGGCTCGCCGATGCTCAGCTTCCCATCGGCTCGATGTACGAGTGGTGCGTGCGACCGGACTGTGGGGCGGTGGTGCTGTTCGGGGGCACCGTCCGCGATCACGCCGACGGTCGTACCGACGTCCAGTTCCTCGAGTACGAGGCGTATGACGAGATGGTCGTGCCCAAGCTCCGCGAGATCGTCGCCGAGGCGCGCGCTCGCTGGCCGGAGATCGGCCGTATCGCCCTCGTTCACCGTGTCGGCCGGCTCGAACTGGGTGAGACGTCGGTCGTCGCCGCCGTGTCGGCGGCGCACCGGCCCGAGGCATTTGCCGCTGCTCGGTTCGCGATCGATGCCCTGAAGGTTTCGGTCCCCGTCTGGAAACGTGAGATCTGGGACGGTGGGTCGGACTGGGGCACCAATGCGGCCGACCTGATCGACGCGGCCGACGTCGCCACCCCGAACACCGAGCGGGTCGAATCGTGACCGTCGGGACCGCATTGATGATCGTCGTCGCGTTGGGCTTGATCGTGGTCGTCGTCGTGCTCGTGTCGCGGTCCCGGCATTCGACCGATGGCGTCGATTCGTTCCGCCGTCAGATCGACGCCCTGTCTCCGGAGGCTCGCCGTCCCGTGATCGACCAGATGTACGGCGCATCGGGCCGCAACGAATCGGGACCCGAGCCCTCGGCAGACGGACCCGATCCTTCCGCGCCCGACACCGACGATGGCGGTCCAGATGGCCCGTGACTTGGCGATCGACCTCGGTACAGCCAACACGCTCGTCTACATGAAGGGTCGCGGCATCGTCTTGAACGAGCCGTCCGTGATCGCACTCAACCGCCAAACGGGCGAGGTGCTGGCCACCGGTCGTGAGGCGTGGCAGATGATCGGTCGCACCCCCGGCTACATCGTGGCGGTGCGCCCACTGCGCGGCGGCGCGATCACCGACTTCGAGATCACCGAGCGGATGATCCGCCTCTTGCTGCAACGGGTCGGAGTCAGCAGGTTCACTCGGCCCAAGGTCGTGATCTGCGTCCCTTCTGCCATCACCGAGGTCGAGCGGCGAGCGGTCACCGATGCGGCGCGCGGCGCGCCGGTGCCGCGGATGCCAACCTGATCGAGCAGCCGATGGCAGCGGCGATCGGGGCCGACCTGCCCATCGACGAGCCCGTCGGCAACATGGTCATCGACATCGGCGGCGGTACCAGCGAGACGGCTGTCATCAGTCTCGGCGGCATCGTCGCGCTCGAGGCGGTGCGGGTCGGATCATTCGACATCGATGCGGCGATTCAGAACTACATCCGTCGCGAGCATGGCATCGCCGTCGGTGAGCGCACGGCAGAAGAGATCAAGATGGCCATCGGCTCGGCCCATCCGACCCCGCAGGAGTCGCAGGCCGAGGTTCGTGGACGCGACCTGATGACCGGTCTTCCGAAAACGGTCATCCTCACGCCCGAAGAGGTGCGCTATGCGATCGACGACGTGGTGTCGTCGATCGTGTCGTCGGTCATCCGTTGCCTGTCGAAGGCGCCCCCCGAGCTCTCGCAGGATTTCCTCGTTCGCGGTATGTACCTCGTCGGTGGTGGTGGGCTGTTGCGTGGGCTGGCCGAACGTATCGAACTCGAGACCGAGGTGCCGGTACGGATGTCGAATGTGCCGCTCGAGGCGGTGGTGCTCGGCGCCGGCCATGTGATCGAGCACTATGACGCGTTGAAGGGCATGTTCATGGGGGCGCGTCGCTGACGATGCGTCTTCGTGCCGGCGCCGTCGAGGCGATGGCGAAGGGCCTCGACAAGATCCGCGTCGACGCCGGTGTTCCCGAGTCGTTCCCGGAGGGCGTGTTGGCCGCAGCCCGCGCCGCCGCAGCGAAGTCGTTCGGATCCGCTCACGTGGACCGCACAGGTCGTTGGTTCGTCACGCTCGATCCGGCTACATCGATCGATCTCGATCAGGCGTTCGCGATCGAGGTCGCCGGCGATGAGATCATCTTGCACTATGCAATCGCCGATGTCGGCTGGTTCGTACGACCGGGCGACGCCCTCGACGTGGAGGCGTTCGAGCGTGCGGTCACGATCTACTTGCCCGACCGGCGGGCGACCCTGTATCCGCCGGTGCTCTCGGAGGGTGCCGCAAGCCTGCTCCCCGATGTCGAGCGACCCGCCGTGGTGTTCACCGTTCGCGTGGCCTCCGACGGCTCCACCTCGCTCGACGGGGTCGAGCGGGCGATCGTGTGCAGCCAGGCCAAGCTCGCCTACGACGCTGTGAACTCCGACGAGCTTCCGGCAGGCTTCGAGGAACTCCACCGGCGCATCCAGAGCGCCGAGGACGCTCGTGGAGCGCCCCGCGTCGAGTTCCCCGAACAGGAGATCGACCGACAGCCCGACGGGCACTACGTAGTGCGCTTCCGACCGCGTCTCGCCACCGAGGAGCAGAATGCTGCGCTCTCCCTGGCCACGAATCTGGCGGTCGCGGAGGCGCTGTACGGCGCGGGCACCGGCTTGTTCCGCGTGATGGCCGACGTCGAGGATCGCCAGGTGCGCCGACTTCGGCACACGGCGCGGGCATTCGGACTCGAGTGGCCCGACGGCGTTCCGCTCGCCTCGTTCGAGCGTGCGCTGCCGCGATCCGACCCGAGGACGTCGGCGTTCCTGCTCGCGGTTCGACGGGCCGCCGGCGGGGCGTCCTACGCACCGTTCGATCCCGAACGACGTCCATGGCACTCTGCGGTCGCCGCGACGTACGCACAGGCCACGGCACCCTTGCGCCGTCTGCAGGATCGCTACGTCATCGAGGCGACGCTCGCCGTCGCGAACGGTCGCGCCGTGCCCGACGAGATCGAGGCGGCGTTCGAGCGGCTGCCGCGCTCGATGTCGCTGGGCGACCAGCGCGCGAACCGTGCCGAGCGCGAGGCGCTCGACCTCGCGGAGGCAGTCGTGCTGTCCGGGCGCGAAGGCGAGATCTTCGACGCCGTGGTCGTGGACGAGGGCGACCGCGGCGTCGAGGTCCAGATCTGTGATCCGGCAGTGCTGGTGCGGCTCGTGGCCCGCCGGGTCGACCCGGGCGACAGCATCCGTGTGCGGCTGACGGTCGCCGATCCAGATCGCCGCTTGGTCGAGTTCGAGCGGGTCAGCTGACTCGTCGGTGGTTCGGTCACCCGGCGATCAGGCGACTCAGCCGTCCGCCGAGCTCGAGGACGTACAGTTCGCCGTCGGGTCCGACCCGGATGCCCGACACCCGCTCGAACCCGTCGAGCAGCGTCAGGTTTCGGCCTCCGGCGAGATCGAGGGCCCACACGATGCCCGAGCAGTAGTCGCTGTACACATAGGCGGGTTCCAGCTCGGGGATCGCCGACCCGCGGTAGAGCGCGCCACCAGAGACCGAGCAGCCGTCGTCGCCGTGCAGATACGTGAGCACCGGTGGCACTGTGTCGACGTCGTCGACGTCGTCGTTGTATCGCTGCGTGCCCTCCCACGCGCTCCATCCGAAGTTGGCGCCGCGCCCGGCGCGCTCGTCGTCGGTCGATGACACCACGTCGACCTCCTCGACGGCGTTCTGCCCGACATCGGCGATCCAGAGGTCGCCGTTGAGCGGATCGAAGGCGATCCGCCAGGGGTTGCGCAGCCCATAGGACCAGACCTCCGGGGCGCCCTGCACGCCGTTGAACGTTCCGTTCGCGAAGGGGTTGTCGGGAGGTATCGAGTACGCGGCCTCGGCGGTGGGGGTCGGGTCGATGCGAAGGATCGACCCGAGCAGCGTCGACGGATCGCTCGCGTTGCGCCTCGGATCTCCACTCGAACCCCCGTCGCCGAGGGCGATGTAGAGCATTCCGTCGTCGCCGAACTGGAGGTCACCTCCGTTGTGGTTGCCGAACGGTTGGTCGACCGTGAGCACCACCCGCTCGTCGTCGATCTCGAATTCGCCGTCGTCGAGCACCGGATACTCGGCCACCACGGTGTCGCCGCCTGACGTGGTGTAGTCGAGGTACGCGCGGCTCCCGTCGGGGGAGAACGCGAGGCCGAGCAGACCCGCGCTCGGAATCGGCGGACGTGCGATCCGTGACGTCGGCGACCGTGACCGCCCGGTCGTCGAGGTAGCGCACGACGCGACCTGGTTGTTCGACGATGTAGAGCGCAGGATCGTCGGGGCGCACCTTCAGGTCGACCGGTTGGTCGAATCTGCCGATCTCGACCGACGCGACCCGCGGGTCGCCGACGCGGGGTTCTGTGACCGGTGGGCCAGAGGCCGCGGGCGTGGTGCTCGTCGGCGCCGGCGTCGTACCGGCGGTCGCCGGTCGATCGGCTGGCGACGTCGAGTCGGAGGCCGCTGGGGCGTTCTGGGACGTGGCGCTCTGCGTGGTCGTGGTGGCGACGACCGCCGTACCGCCGCTCCCGTGGGCCGTCTGCCGCACACGCCGCGAACAAGACCGCCGCGGCGACCGGTGGAAGGGCGGTCTGAACAGGGCGCGTCTCATGAGATGACTCGAATCAACCCTTCTTGCACGACGTTCACGACGAGCTGACCGTTCGTGTTGTAGAGCGACCCGCCCGACAGTCCGCGGGCCGACGAGCTCGAGATCGCCTGCTGCTGGTAGAGCAGCCATTCGTCGGCGCGAAACGGCCGATGGAACCACATTGCGTGATCGAGACTGGCCATCATCAGATCGTCCTTGAACGATGACATGCCGAACGGTCGCAGCGCTGTGTCGAGCAACGTCATGTCGCTCGCATAGGTGACGATGCAGGCGTGCAGCACCGGATCGTCGGGGAGTGTGCCGTCGGCACGCATCCAGACCAGTTGCCCATCGGCTCTCACCCCTGGCTCGAACGCCGGGTCGGGTGGCACATATCGGGTGTCGATCGGTCGCGGGCGGTTGTACCAGTCGCCCAGCCGCTCGCGGTAGGGCTCCATCCGCTCTCGGAACCCGGGCAGGGTCTCGGGGTCGGCCACGTGGTCCGGGCCCCGCATGAAGTGATCGAGGCCGGGTTCCGGGTCGTGGAAGCTGGCCTGGAGGTTGAAGATCGGCCGGCCGTGCTGGATCGCCACGACGCGACGGGTGGTGAAGCTACGGCCGTCACGCAGTCGATCGACCTCGTACAGGATCGGCACGCTCGGGTCACCGGGTCGCAGGAAATAGGCGTGCAGCGAGTGCACCAGGCGGCCCGGCTCGTCGACCGTGCGGGCAGCAGCGACGAGTGCCTGGCCGGCGACCTGGCCACCGAACACACGCTGGCGGTCCTCGTCGGGCTGTACGCCCCGGAAGATGTTGACCTCGATCGGTTCGAGATCGAGCAGTTCGATCAGGTTCTGGAGGGCGTCCGCCATGGCCGCAATGCTGCCACGTGGGACGCGTGCCTACGCTGCCGATGTGCAGGAAGTCATCGAGCGTTCATTCGTGACCCTCGAACCACCGATGCGGCGTGCCCTGGGGCTGGCATGGGAATCGGTGTGCGCCGGCAGCCTCGGGGTCGGGACTGTGGTGGTGGATCGCGACGGCAGGGTGGTGGCGACCGGGCGCAATCGACTGTTCGAGCAGGATCCCGGCGATGATGTGCTCGCCGGAACATCGCTGGCGCACGCCGAGCTGAACGCGCTCGCCAAGCTCGGGATGCGCCGACACGAAGACGACGGGTTGGTGATGCACACCACACTGCAGCCGTGCGTGCAGTGCCTCGGGGCGATCCGGCTCAGTCCTGTTCGACGCGTGATGGTGCTGGCCCCCGATCCGGTCTTTCGCGGTATCGAACGGATTCGCGACATCAATACATACGTCGCTTCCAACTGGCCTGTGATCGATCAGCTGCCGATCACCGAGTGGTCGGTGCTGTCGTTGCTGTTTCCGACCCATGCCGGAGTGTCCCGGTCGAGCCGGCTCGAGCTCTGGTCCGAACGCCTGCCGCAGCTGACGGCCCTGGCCGAGCGGCTGGTCGCCACCGGCGTGATCGTGAACCATGCGGCCGACGGCGCCGATCTGCTCACCCTTGCGTCGGTGATCTGGACGGATCTGATTGATGCCGTTGGCGAGGTGCAGCGCCTGGCCGAACTCGACGAATGACGGGCGCCGACACACCCGTGTTCAACGCAGATCGAACGTGACGATCTGCTGCAGCGAGGCGAGGTCGTTGGCCTGGAGATCGGTCGGTGACATCGTCCACAACACCCCGTTCGCCATCAGACTGCGCTGGATCTGAGCCTGGTAGTAGTCGTTGGTGTGGCAGATCTCGAACCGATCGTCCGGTGTGGCCCCGAGCTTGGCGATCACGTCGTCGACCACCGTTTCGTCGGCGTACCAGTAAGCGATCTCGTCGACCGGTGTGGTCTCGCAGTGACTGTCCCCCCAGCCGCCGCGGCTGTCGGCGTCGCAGAGTTGGAGGTGCACCGATGGGTCGTTGACGAGCCACCACAGCTCGCTGTCCTCCGGGACGTCGTCGCCGGTCAGCGGGCGGCAGTCGGAAGAGGCGACGACGTCGGCGACGTGGCTGACGCGTCCGATCTCGGTGATCGCGTCGCCGATATCGAACAGGATCACGCCGTTGAACTGGTTGGTCCAGTTCTGCACGGGCACGATCGCCGTCGAGCCGAACATCTGGAACGCACGGTGATCGTTCTCGGCAGGCGAGTACGAGTCGGACATCGTCCACACCGAAACCTCCCGCGGCCCGGCGGGATCGCTGACGTCGAACAGGCTCAGTTTGAGCCCCGTGGTGCGACCCTCCTCGGTGGCGTCCTGCCCGACGCCGAGCACCATGTGGTCGCCGACCGGGTGGAGGTAGGTCGACACGCCGGGGATCTTCAACTCACCAGCGATCCGTGGGTTGGTCGGATCGCTGAGGTCGAGCACGTAGAACGGGTCGGTCTGGCGGAACGTGACAGCGAAGCCGACGTCATCCATGAGCCGGGCCGAGTACAGCCGCTCGCCCTTGCCGATGCCACCGACTGCGCCCATCTGCACCAACCGATCACCCTGCTCGCGTAACACGACCAGGCCGGTCTCGCTCTGGTCGCGCTCGTCCCACGGTGAGCCGGCGGTCGTGATCACCCTCAGGTAGCCCTCGTACTCGTCGAGCGAGAACTGGTCGAGCAGACTCCCCGGAACGCTGCCGCCGGCGACGTACTCGGTCCGCTCGCCGGGAGCGATCGCGAACGCGTGGAGATCGGTCTCGTAATCGTCGGACCACTGGCGCTCCGCTGCATCGGCGAGGGCGAGATCGGCACCGGTCCACTTGGTGGTGGCGACATAGAACCGGTCCGAGGAGGAGTAGACCGTCTGTCCACCCGCCAGGACGCCGACGGAGTCGTTCCGGTCGAAACCGTTCCGGAGGTCGACCGCGAGATCGAGTTCGATCACGGAGATCACCTCGAAACCCGAGAACTCGGCGGGGTGATGCATACGGTCGCAAGTCAGCAGCGGCGTCTCGTCGTCGGCATGGCTCGCCGTGAGTCGATACGACGGGATCCAGTCCTCGAGTGTGGACTCGTCGATGATCTCGCGGTTGGTCTCGGTGGCCCGCTGCTCGCCGGTCTGGCTCTGTGGGTACACCCACGGCAGCTGATTGGGGCCACTCGACACGGCCAAGCGAACGGTGTCTCCGAACGCTCTGGCACTGAGGTACTGACCATCGATGCGCATCGATGCCGAGATCGACAGGTTGGTCGGATCCGAGAGATCGACCTCGAGCACGAGTGCGGCCGGTGCGTAAGGGGCGGGCCGATGGTCATCGATCGGGACTCCGCCGATCGTGTCGTCGATCGGCTCGACCGGCATCGGAACCTCCCACGAGCCGCTGTTCGTGAACAGCAGGGCGCGGTCGCCGGCGAAGAACAGTTCGTGTCCCCAACCCTCCGGCAGGGTGATCTGATCGGTCAGCACCGGCTCGTCACCGGAGATGTCGACGTAGCCGAGTCGGTTCTCGCTGACCACCAGGATCCGGTTCCCGTCGGTCTTGATGATGTCGGGCTCGTCGATGCCGAGTTCCTGCACGTTCGTGCCGGTGAACGAACCGTCCTGTTCGGCGCTGTCGTCTCCAGTGCTCGGGAGCGCGGAGGGAATGTTCTGCCCGCCACCTTCGCTGTCGGCGGCCGCACTTGCTACCGGTGCCATCTCCTCCATGACCACGTCGTCGACCAGCCAGTGGGTCTGAGCACCTTCGAGGCCGTAGGGCCCGACGCGCTCGCGGGCGACGGCCTTGACGTGCTCGAGGAATGCGCTGCAGTCGGCGAACGGTGTCAGCGCCCGCACGAACTCGCCGGTTCCGGTTCCGCCTCCGGGACGGGGTGTCGTCGCGGAGCCGCCGGCCGGGGGAGCGGTGCGGAGGGCAGTGGCGTCGAGGGGTGCGGATGCGGGACCGTCGTCCGAACAGGCCGAAGCGACGAGAGCGATGCCGACGAGGAGTCCAGGAAGTACTCGCATGTCGTTGTGACGTTCGCCGGGCCGGGATGGGTTCCCCGCGCCCCTCGATGTCGCCCACCCGTAACATGATCGAGATGTCGATCGATCCAGCGCTTCGTGAGCTCGCCATCGCCACCAGGGGTTTCATGCCGGCGAGCGAAGGTGACGCCATCCATTCGGCTGCGATGTCGGCCGGCCAGGCGATGCCGGGGCGCCCATGGGTCGAGGTCGGGTCGTACTGTGGGCGATCCACGATCTGGCTCGGTGACGCTGCACGCCGGTGTGGAACGGTGTTGTTCGCCGTCGATCACCACCGAGGCTCGGAGGAGAACCAGGCCGGCTGGGAGCATCACGACGTCGAAGTCGTCGACGAGCGGGTCGGCAAGATGGACACCCTGCCGTTCTTCCGGAACGCCGTCCACGACGCCGGTCTCGAAGACCACGTCGTCGGTGTGGTCGGTAGATCACCGACCGTCGCACGCCACTGGCGTACTCCGCTCGGATTCTTGTTCATCGACGGTGGGCACGGGATCGAGCCGGCGCGGCACGACTACGAAGGCTGGACGCCGCACGTCGCGATCGGTGGCACACTCGCGATCCACGACGTATTCCCGGATCCGGCCGATGGCGGGCGGCCGCCCTACGAACAGATCTACTTGCCGGCGCTCGCCAGTGGTCGCTTCCAGCTCACGTCGGTGACGGGGTCGCTGCGGGTGCTGACCTGCATTGCCTGACGCGGTATCGATCGACGCAGGGCCGGTGGCTGGCCGGCGATGGTCACCGGTCGACGGTGCGTCCCTTCGCTCGGCGGCACGGTATCGGCACGGTCAGATCAGGCTTGGGGCTCATCGGTGGTGCCGCAACGAGGTCAACCGGCCGCCGGGTCTCGGAACAACGTCAATGCGACGACCTGGAGCGCGGTGGCGATCACGAGCAGCATCGCGTAGCCACCGGTGGCATCGATCGTGAAGCCGAGTAACAGTGGGCCGAGTGCACTGGCGCTGCCGAGGATCACCTGCTGCATCCCCATCAGTGTTCCGATGCGGCGTTGGCCGTAGAGCTCGGCCGAGTACAGCCCTTGCATCGGCGAGATCGAACCGAACGCCACACCCGTCAACACCACGAAGATCCACACCCAAGCGATCGTGCCGGCCGCGACCAGCGCGAGCGTGCCGACCGCCATCGTGACGTATGTGACCCGCAGCGCATTCACGACGCCGATCCGATTCGTCACCGAGGCGGCGGCGGCGCGGCCAGGTAGCGAGAGCAGGCCTCGGATTCCGGCGAGCGTCGAAGCGAATCCGACCGATACGCCGGTCGCCTCGATCGCTCCGACGTGGTGGACCTGTACCGCGACCAGACCGGCCATGGCGGCGGAGCTGGCCACCAGCCAGCGTCGCACGATCGACGACGACAGCGCGCTCCGGACATCGTCGAATCCGGGGCGCTGTGCGTCGACCGGGTGCTCGATCGCAGCCCGGTCGCCGCGTACGACCACGAGTGCCGGCAGAGTGCACAACGCCATGAACGCCACCATCGCTCGGATCGCGGCCCGCCAACCCCACGCCTCGATGAACACGCCGGCCAGCGGGAAAGCGATCGGGGAGGCCAGCCCGCCGATCACGGTCAACCAGGTGTAGGCCTTGGGCCGGTCGGCGGCAGGAGCGATCCTGGCGGTGACCGCCATCGTTGCGTTGTAGAACAGGCCGGCCGACGCGATCGCTCCGCCGGCACCCCACGCCGCGACGAACTGCCACGCGGCATCCGCGTACGAGCTGAGCACGAGCAGGCTCGATCCGACCACCAATGTTGCCGACATGACCGGCAGCGCACCGACCCGGTCGAGGAATCGGCCCGTTCCCAGCGCGGCGAGGCCGCCGACGAGCGTGGCGATCGAGAACGCGGCGGAGATCGCTGCGTTCGACCAGCCGGTGTCGTCGCGGATCGGTGGGACGAACGCACCGAAGCCGTACAGGATCAGCCCGTACGCGCCGATGGTGACGAGGCCCAGCAGGACGACCTGCAGGCGCCACGGCTGCGGTGCCGCGGCGTGGCCGGTCACGCCCCGACCAGGTCGCCGAGTACGTCGGGACGGATTCGCCACTCGACGTAGACCATCGCCAGCCCCGCCAGCATCATGATCCCACCCCCGACGATCCCCAGCGCCATCGCCGACCATGCGTACAGCGCGCCGCCCAGCAGGGGACCGACGACACGGCCGGCAGCCATGATCGCCTGGGCATCTCCCGCTCGTTCCTCGGGGTAGTGCGAGCGCTCGGCGAGCAGCGAGTACACGCCCGGAATGCCCATCCAGAATGCAAATCCCCATGTGGGCAGGGCCAACCAGAACACGATCGGTTGGTGGACCGTAGCGGCCAACGAGCACGCGGCCGCGCCGGTGAGCGTCATCCAGAACCCGGGCAGTGGGCGTGCTCCTCGGTCACGCGCCGACGGAACACCGGCGAGCCGCGTTCGCCGAGAATACGAACGAGACCGCCAAGGCGCTGAGCCCGACGTCATCTTGGCCGATCACGGCGGCGAACACGAACACCGCTGAACCGCCGAGTGTCGTCAGGCAGAGGCAGACCAGGATCGCCATCGCGGCGCGGGTCGGTCGGTGGCGTTCGCGTTGTGTGCGGGCCGCTGCCTCGAGTCGGGTCTCGCGGACGAACGGGAGGGGTAGCACGTGCAGGCCTGCGAGCACTAGGAACAACAGATCGGTGCCGGACACCTGGATCAGGGTGGCGATAACGGGGGCGCTGATCGTGCCGACGATGGGGCCGATCACTGCGACGTCGCCCACCTTTTCGTCATTGCCGAACGCCTCCGACCAGGCGATCCACGTGATCAGGCCGAGCGAGATACCGCTGACGAATCGGATGCCGACGAGCAGCGAGAACCAGGGGGTCAGCGCCGACGCGGCATTTGCAAGGAGGCCCAGCAGCAAGGAGACCACCATCACCCGTCGCCGCGGCCGCAGATAGCGGCCGGCGCCCCACGACGTCAGCATGAAGCCGGCCAGCTGTGCGGTCGAGATGATCGCAACGGTCGACACGGCGACGTCCTGGTCGACCGCGACACCCTTGACGAGAAATGGCGTGGCGGCGAAGACCACGGTACTGACCGCCGTGGCAGCGAGGACTCCGGCCGGGATCTTCGGCTTGAGCGCGAACAGCAGCCGGACGGGCGCCTGGAGCACGGCTACTCCACGGCGGCGCGTTCGGCGCGCATCGAGTCGAGTGCGTCGGCGATCGCGGCTCGTGTCCGGTCACGGAGATCGGCGACGTCGGCCTTGGTGAGCCCGTCGGTCGGGATCGGGTCGAGCACTCGCACCTCGGCGTGGCTGTGCCCGAACCGCCAATCGTGCTTGATCAGCGCGGTGCGCGACCCCAGCACGGCCAGGGGAAGGATCGGCGCCCCTGCCTGGATCGCGATCTTGAACGCGCCGTCCTTGAACTCACCCAGTTCGCCGCTCATCGATCGCGTTCCCTCGGGGAAGACCATGACCGAGACCTTTTGCTCCAGCCGGTCGCGGCACTCGATCAGCGCCTTGGCACCCGATTTCTTGTCGCCCCGCTCGAGGCGGATGTCGCGGGCCAACCACATCGCCCATCCCACGAACGGGATCTTGAAGAACTCGCTCTTGGACATCCACTTCATTTCGAACGGGAGGTGCGAGATCAGCAGGATGTCGACGAAGCTCTCGTGGTTGGCGACGACGACGTAGGGCAGTCGACCGTCCGTGGGCACTTCACCCGACACCTCGAATTTCCAGAGTGGATTGAGCTTCTGATGGATGACGGCGACCTTCCGGAACAGCAGACCGGCGTGGTACGCGCCCTTGTCGAACGGAGCAGTGAGCAGCCTCAGGATCGCCACCATCGGCACGATGACGATCAGCGTGATCCCCAGCACGAACCATGCCCAGATGCTCAGAATCGTCCGAACGGCCTTGGTCTCCAGCAATCGCGACACGTCGCCGAGTGTAGGAGTCGTCACCTCGGGTGCCTGGCACCGGATGCGACGTTCGTGGCCGTGGGGGCGATTCCATGTTCTGCTCGACCACGCGCGACGGGATGCTCAGGCGCTGAGGGACAGCAGTTCGCCAGGACCGGTGCGGTCGTCGGGTGGTCGCTCACGATCGGGTGGTCGACCGGGTGGTCGGTCGGCGGACTCATCCCGGGTCGGGATGGCGAACGCGGCGGAACGTCGGTACATCGACGGGGAGGTGGTGGCGTGCACGGTGCCGTCGGGTTGTCGGATGGTGAGTGTGCGGTCAGGACGCGAGCTTCACTGACCATCCTGTTTCGTGGACGAGGTGGTGATGTCTCGCGCACAACGGCAACAGGTTGATGAGATCGGTCGATCCACCCAGTTCCCAGGGGTTGACGTGGTGGATTTCGCAACGGTTGAACGCGATGTCGCAGCCGTGGAAAGCGCAGGTGCGGTACATCGCCCGGAGCGCCCGCCGTTGGGCCCGGTTGGCGATGCGTTGTCGGCGTCCGACGTCGAGCACGTTGCCGTCGGTGCCGATGATGATCGGCACGATCACGCCGCTGCAGATCAGGCGCAGCACCGATGCTGGTGGGATCGGGGTGCCGTCGTCGTATTCGCAGATCGAGTGATCGTGCAGTTCGCCGGTCGTGGCGGTGTGCTCGTCGATGTGGATGCGGATCTCCGCCTCGACGGGCCGTGCGGTTTGGTGTCCGCTGGTGACGAGGTTGCCGAGCGCTTCGGCGGCGAGTTGGGAGCGGTCGACGCTGCGATCGCCGCCGGCTGTGACCAGCGCCGCGGTTTCGGCGTCGATCGCGTTGAACACGGCGTTCCCCAACTCTGGGTGCAGCCGGGCGTTGAGCACGTACATGCCTTCGCGGTCGACGTTCTTGGTGAGCCGGGTTTCGCGGCGTTGCCGTTCGGCGCGTTCGACACCGGCGTCGCGTTCGAGCAGCCGAATCATGTCACGGCAGTTGTTGGCGAACTCTTCGGGGGTCGTGCGGGCGGCATCGCGGGCGAGGTCGGCGTCGTGGCCGAAGAACGATGCTTTCACGTCGTCGTCGACACGCCAGGTGGCGTTCGCCAAGGCATCGGCGTGCTCGGCACCGATCGTGCCGGCCGCCAACGCATCGGCCATCGACGGGGCCTGATCGAGGGCTTCGGCGCGGCGTTCCTTGCGGCGAGCGTCTTCGCGGACACGCCACCGTTGCGGGTGTGGACATCGGTCGCCGGCACGCTGGCGCCCTGCTCGTACAGCTGACGCAGCCGGCTGGTGACAGCGGCTTCGTAGCGGTCGATGAAGCCCCTCACGACCTTGACGTCGACGAGGGCATCGGCGGCTCGCAAGGCATCGATCGCACCGACATCGTCGGCGAGCATCGCCTCCAGGGCGACTGCAGGGTCGGTGCGGTTTGCCATGTTCGAATCGTAGCGAACATACGTTCGATACGCAACCTCTGATCAGGGATTCTTGTCCGGATCGACGAGCTCGTCGTAGCGGGCCTTGGCCGCGGGGTAATCGTCGGCGGCGTAGTCCTCGGTGCGGGTCAGCCGTCCATCGTGGCGGGTTGCCACGACCCACGTATCGGAGAAGCCTCCGGAGTACTCGAGCACCAGCCGAATCAGGTGGAGGCCGTCGGTGTACGCGGCGATCTTGGGCAAGTAGATCCGGCCGCCGTGCTCGGTCAGCATCGTGATCGATGCGACATCGTCGTCGACCGAACGTGACCCCATCCCCAACGGACGATGGCCGCCGTCGACGAACGAGTCGTCCAGCACGGTCCGCAGCAGCGTCGGGTCGCCCACCCGGATCGACCGGCATCTCGCCTGCACGATCTGGATGATGTCGGCCGGGCCGCCTGACTCGAGCCGGCGCCGGTCGAGCTCGTCGAATGCTTCGTCGGGCTGGTCCGGGTCGAACACCGTGAAGTTCGTCCAGCGGACGGACGGACCGAGCTGGCCGACCGCGATCCGTCGCGAACTCGTCGCCGGCTGACGTGACGAACGTCTGTCGCTGCAGGGAGAGATCATCCACGGCGCACGGCGATGCACTCGGTGTCGGCCCGCACCGCGCCGGCATCGGCTCAGTAGCCGAGCACTTCTCGGATGGCCTCGATACCACCGTCGACGGCGGGGGCCGACGAACGTCGGCCGGCGAACGTGAATCCCGACTCGAAGTACTCGTCGACATCGACCTCCCCGCGCAACCATGCGGCGGTCAATGCCAGCGACAGCTGGTCCTCACGATCGGTCAGTGTGCCCGGGTATCCGGGCGAGACCGTTCGGTCAGTTGCTCGTATCGGTTGAGTGCGGCAGCGAAGTCGTCGATCGCGAACTGTTCCCAGCGTTCGACGAGATCGCCGTCATGGGTCGTGATGAGCAGCAAGCTCCAGGCCATGTCGCTCTCGGCGGAGCGCATCTCGACCCGGGTGAGCGTCGCCCGATCGTCGGCTTCGAGTACCTTCGCGGTCCAGGCGTTCACGTTACCGACGAGTGGCTCGATCGAGGTGAGGAACTTTTCGCGGTCGCGGGTGCCCAAACCCAACGGCCGATGGTCGACGACCTCGAACCCGACGCCGAACAACGCCGCGACTTCCGCCTGCGAGCCCGTCGACAAGGTCCTGGAGACCTGCCGCGCCAGTGTCGCCGCATCGACCGGACCACCCAGCTCGAACCACTGGCGGTCGAGTTCGTCGAGTGCTTCGGCGAACTGATACGTGTCGAACGTCGTGGCTCCGATGAGGGTGCCGTCGGCAGTCGACTCGCCGACGTTGAGGAGGCGTAACTCATCACCCGCCGACATGGTGATGATGAACTCGCTCATCACGAGGCGGTCGCCCCGAACTGCGATCACCTCCATGGCGAGGTCGGCCAGCCCTTCGTCCTCGAACATCCAGAGTGCGGACAGGTAGTCGTCTCGATCTCCGCCGAAACTCGGGATCGACGCCCGCCGTGCCTCGAACCGGAAGTCCGGGTGTAGGAACGGTTCTATCGCTCTGAGGCCGCCTTTGCGCCAGGCTTCCCCGACAGCGGCCCAGGCCTCCGAAGCACGGTTGGTCACCTCGGGTACGTCAGGTGGCGACATCGAGGTCAGATCGTCGAACCGGGCGCGGGCGGCGTCGGCGTCGCCGACGTCGTAGTTGTCGATCGTGGCGATGCCGTGCTCGTCGAGTGAGATCACCGCCCACATCTCCATCGTCGACCAACCGTCTTCGAGGGTGACCTGGATCCGTTCGAGCGTGGCGTCGTCGGCGTGATGGAGGACATCGACCACCAGCAAATGGGTGCCGGGGCGACCCTTGGGTGCAGCGAGATACCCGTCCCGATCGAGTGCCGGGAGACCGAGTCGGCGGTGGTCGGTCGCGAGGAACGCCGGACTCAGGACGGCGCGAGCGGCCGCGGTGTCACCGTCGTGGATCGCGCGCCGGAGCGCAACGGTGTGTTCGAGCACCCGTGCCGGGCCACCGGCTTCGGCCCATCGCCGATCGAGTACGTCGAGTGCGGCCGCGAGATCGTCGACGTCGAACCACTCGGTCGCACCGACCCGATCACCGACCGTTTGCATCACGACGTACTTGTCGAGGTTGCCCGAGTCGAGTCGCGTGTCGATGCGCATCAGGCAGAGGTCTTCACCGCGGACGGCGACCAGCGTCGAGTCGATCTCGACGTCGGTGGAGAGGTCGAAGACGTCGAAGATCTGTTCGACGAACGTGTCGCGGTCGGGCAACTGATCCTCGGAGATGCGGAGCTGCTCGTGGGTGACTGACGCGAAGTCGTCGGTCAGGAGGTCGGTAAATCGTGGTCGGTCGCCGTTCATCCCTGCCGTCGTGAGCAGGTCGGAGACGCGCGATGCCCGATTCGACAGCCTCTGCCCGGCAGAGAGCTCGTCGTAGCGGGCTCGGGCGCTGGCCAGGTCGTCCAGGTCGAACGTGTCAGAGGACTGCGCGGCACCCAAGTGGAAGACGCCGACATGGAGCTGGTCCCATCCCGATCCGTCGGCGGCGAGCCATCGGTCGTGCGTCAGCGCGACCGAGTCGGCCTCGGCGAGCACCTCGACGGTCCAGTAGATCACCTGCCCCGGGCCGGGCGGGAACGACGACGCCTGGTACTGCCCGAGGGTCATCGACCCCAGACCGAGTCGCCGGTGGTCGTGGAACGTCCACGAAGGGTCGAGCGCCTGCTCGAACGCGTCGACGTCGTGGCGCCAGTGCGCGCCTCGGATGGTGATCTCCAGCTCGGCCGGTGCCGCCGGTCGCCCGAGCTCGATCGAGCGCCGCGCGAAGGTGTCGAGCGCTTCGATCAGTTGATCGTCGTCGAAGCTGACGAGCCGGGTGATCAAACCGCCGTCGACCTCGACCACGCTGCATTCTCGGACTTCGTCGGGTCCGAAACGCAGGATCTGTGTGCACACCGCGAGGTGGTCGCCGAAGATCGCGAGCGTCTCGGACGACAGAACTGGATTGCCGGCAATGATCGCGCGACCGAGGTCGACGAGACCGTCGGCGTCGACCACGTCTGCCACACGGATGCGCTGGTGGAGTTCCTGGTGGATATCAGGATGGAATGCGGCAACGAATCGATCGAGGTCGCGGTCGTTGATGGCAGCGGTGTACTCATCGATCAAACGTGTCGCCGCATTGGTCGGCGTCCGTTCCACCGACGCGGCCGCAGTTGCCAGTCCGTGGTAGCGGGCGAGCGCCTGGGAGCGTTGGTCGATCGCGAACTCTTCCCATCCGACCGCTCGTTCACCGTCGTGTCGGTCGATCAACCAGAGTGACCAGACCGAACCGTCGATGTTCGACGACATCTCGATGCGACTGAGCGAGATTCCGTCGCCGACGGCGAGGTACTCCTGCACGAGGTCGGTGACCTGCCCGACGAGCGAGCGAGTCGTGTCGAGCCATTGATCTCGCGATCGAACGCCGAAGCCGAGTTCTCGATGGTCGACGCAGACGAAGTCGGGCGCGAAGCAATCGGCGTAGGCATCGAAAGACCCGTTCGACATCGAACGCGCGACCGCTGCCGCAACAGGGTCGGCGCGCCCGCCGCTCGCCGTCCACCGGCGATCGAGCTCGTCCATGGCGTCGTGCAGGTCGGCCACTTCGTACCACGTGGTCGATTCGATCTGTCCGTCCCGAGCCGATGACACGCAGACCCGTTCCACGACCGCGCCGCTGCCGAATGTCGCCGACAACTGCCAGACGCACCACGTGTCGCCCCGTATCGCCCGGAGGCGTTGGATCACGTCGACGTCACCCTCCGCCAGGTAGGTGTCGAACATCGCATCGAGGAACATCTCTCCGTCGAGACGTGCTCCCACGTCGAACCGCTCCCGCGACGTCGACTCGAACGTGTCGGCGAGCAAGCCCCCGGCGGTGGCGCGGTCGCGGGCGAGGAGCGCGTTGCCGAACGAACGAGTGACCTCCCACGAATGATTCGAGAATGCGGACAGCTCGTCGCCGAGGTCTGGCGCGAGTTCCTCGAACCGGGCCCGGGCCGCGGCGAGGTCGTCGGGGTCGAACACGTCGACCGAGCGAGTCAGGCCGCCGCCGACGCTCGTGACGACCCACTGTTCCCATTCGGAGTCATCGGGCGTCGTGAACCGGGTCCTCGCCAGCGCTGCCGAGTCGGTGTGCGCGACGTACTCGACGGGGATGGCGACGACGCCTCTGGCGCCGCGTACCGCCGTGGTCAGATGGTCGTCGATCCCGAGTCGACCGACTCCGAGGCGACGGTGATCGGTCATCACGAAGTCGGGGCTCAAGACGTGGCGCGCCGTCTCGATGTCGCCGGCGTGCTGGGCGTTCCGCCATGCGATGGCGAGCCGGACCTCCTCGGCCGGGCCGCCACGCGCGACCCACCGCCGGTCGAGTTCGTCGAGCGCCCCGACCAGGTCGTGGACGTCGAACCAGTCGAAGCGGATGATCCGCCCGTCCCGAGTCTCGAGGACGACGAGTCGTTCGATCACGTAGCCGTCGGTCGTCCGCGTCGTGGCGACGAGACAGAGATCATCGTTGCGGATCGCGACGAGTCTGCCGGTCGTCGTGGACCCGGCCAGGAGGTCGTGCCGGTCGAAGATGATGGCGACGTACTCGTCCCGGTTCCTCGTCGCACCGTGGGCCAAACTGAAGCGTTCGTGGTCGATGGACTCGAGATGCTCGCTGAGCAGCCCGACGAACGCCTCGCGATCCCAGCGGTCGAGGGCCTCGACGGCCTGCTGGCTGATGACCCAGGCCCGATTGGTGATGCGGGAGTCCGTATCGGCCCGTGCTGCGTCGCGGGTCAGCTCGTCGAAACGGGAACGAGCGGAGGCCAGGTCGTGGATGTCGAACAGGTCGGTGGATCGGACCCCGACCGGCTCGTACGTGCCCACTGCGAGGTGTTCCCACTCCGAACCGTCGGGGTTGACGAAACGATCACGGGTCAACGCTGCGGACTCACTCCAGTCGAGGTACTCGGAGATCACGACCGTCACGCCGCCCCGCTTCGCGAACGACGACGCGATGTACTCGTCGCGAGTCATCGCCCCGACGCCGAGCTGCCGCCGGTCGTGGAACGTCCACTCGGGCAGCAGGGATCCGCGCAGGAGATCCGCGTCACCGCTCCGGTTGGCCTTGCGCATCTGCTGTTGGAGTTGGAGGAGTCGGGTCGGACCGCCCAGCCCCACCCATTGACGATCGAGCTCGTCGAGCGCTTCGTCCAATTGGTCGCCGTCGAACGAGACGCCTTCGATCGAGAGGCCGTCGAAGGTGCGATTGACGACATACCGCTCGGATATCCCCATCTCGCCGGCGATGACGGTGTGAGTCAGCGAGAGCTCGTCGCCACGAACCGCCACGAGTTCGTTCGTCAGGGTCGCACCCTGGTCGCACATCGTGGCGAGATTGTCGATCAACTGCGCACCGTCGAGCGGTTCCTGCTGTTCTCCGAATCGGAACCGGAACGTCATTCGGTAATC
Organism: uncultured Acidimicrobiaceae bacterium; assembly: GCA_963699815.1. Lineage (GTDB taxonomy): Bacteria > Actinomycetota > Acidimicrobiia > Acidimicrobiales > Ilumatobacteraceae > Ilumatobacter. The sequence continues at coordinate 193,254 of CAVOVK010000023.1, forward strand.
CGGGTGGAGGAGCGATGCGAGTCCATCGAAGTCTCCCGCGTTCGTTGCCCGGGCGACGGCATCGACGGCACGTGACGAGCGGTTCGCTGTGGCCGGTTCGCGTCGACGGGTGGTGGGAGTGGATGGCGATCCGCTCGTGAGCTCGTCGTAGCGCGCTCGGGCGGCGTCGAACGCGTCGAGGCCGAAGTTCTCGTTTCGCTGCACGAGGCCATCGCGATAGACGCTGACGGCCCAGAAGTCCCACGCCGCGCCGGAGTCGGTGACGACCATCGACAGCCTGGACAATGCGACGTGGTCCGACCACTCCACGATCTCAGTGGGGATCACGATCGCACGCTCGGTGGCGAGTGGTCCGTACGTGTCGATGTACTCGTCGCGGCGCCGGCTTCCCTTGCCGAGATCTCTGTGGTCGACATCGATGAAGTCGTCGGTGAGCGGCAGTGCGGGTGGGTCGACGTTCGCCGGTTCGAAGGTGCGCCGCCACTGCGCCCAGCACGCGGCGATGACCGTTGACCCGCCGAGTTCGATCCACTGGCGGTCGAGCTCGTCGAGGGCGTCGCTGAGTTGGTCCTCGGCAAACGTGTCGGCTCGCACCGCTCGGCCGTCACGCACCTGCGAGACGGTGTACATGGTGGTCGAAGAGGCGCCATCCTGAACGGTCATCGCGATCAGGGCCAGGTCATCGCCGCGTTTCGCGATGAGCCGGTTCGGGATCGCGTGGACCCGATCGTCGACCAGTGATCCGAACAGCACGTCCGCCGTGGCGTACCGATCACCGGAGAAGGCGAGTTTCGGGCCGAGCTCGTGGATCCGTGCCTGGAAGTCGGGCGCCAGGAGTTGGAGGTACCCGGCCTGATCGTTGATGATCCATGTCGACCAGAGCCCCTCGTTGACCTCCCACGCTGCGTTCGGGGGCAGCGTCGCCGCCCGCTGCGTCTCGCCGTCGTCGGCCGTGTGGCCCTGCTCGGAGATGTCAGCGACGGCACGCTCCGATCGAGCCTCGGCGAGTCCGGTGACGCCCTTGTCGGCGAGCAGTCGCTGTGCCGCGGCCCGATGTGCCCGTGCATCGTCGGCGTTGCCGAGCCGGT
>CAVOVK010000024.1:0-45838 GCA_963699815.1 uncultured Acidimicrobiaceae bacterium
CCGTGAAGACCCACTCCGACCGCGAGAATCCGCGCGGTAATACCGGGGGCACACGACGAACGGATGGCACAGCCATGGCCGCTCACCATCTCACTACGATGGGCTGTGTTGCAACCTCGTCAACGGAGTGCAACGTAAACGTCGGCGAGCCTTCATACGCCTGAAGTTGGTCGTTCGACGCCAGGGCACGTCGACGGCCTGGCACGAAGTCAGGAGAAGCTTCGCCCGCAACCGCAGGTGCGGGCTGGCATTCGGATTGGTGATGGCGAGTCGAGTTGGTCGAGACCGTCCTTGTAGTCGAGCGTGGCGCCCTCGAACAGCTCGAGCGGGACGCTTGGTCGACGACCACCCGGACCGCTTCGCCGTAGTCGGCGTCTGATCGTCGGCGGCGGATGTCGCCGTCGAGGAACATCTCGTACGAGAACCGACTGCAACCGACCGGACTACGGCAGGCAAGCGCGAGATCGGCGGCGCCCTCGGCGTCGAGCAGATATCTCTTCACCTTGGATGCTGCGGTATCGGTGAGTGTGATCATCAATCGGTCCCTTCTCGAGTCGACGAAGATCTCATGCTACCCGGCGCCACGGCCCGTCGTCATCACACGGTGCAGATCGAATCGGACCCTCTTCGATCGCCGATCGTCACCTGGCAGGGCGTGCGATCGACGACGCTGCAGAACTTGCGGACCTCGGTGTCACCCATAGCGTCGATGAACCCGTCGATCAAGCCGTGATGCAAGCCGCACACCAGGTCGGCGTGCTGGCGCGCGAGTTCACCGAACGGGCAGTTCGCGAACGCCACGACGGCGGTGTCAACAGGATCGTCGGGGTCGGAGACGACGGGATCGAAGCCCAGCAGATCGAGATCGCTCACGAATGCCTCGAGACTCGACGGGGTGCTCGAGAACGGGGCGGATCGACGGTGCCCCTCGTCGACACCGACGGCGTAGGCATCGTGCCCGTCCGCTCTGAGTCGCTCGGCCATCGCCAGCACCATCCGCGCCAACAAGGGCATGACGGGGGGTTCGAGCCCCAGCGACGGGGCGTCGGCTGCCGAGCGAATAGCGGTGTTGGGGACGCCCGATCTCACCCCGTCCGCCAACCTGAACGTCGATCAGACCCACATCGCGCATGCGGTCGAGGTGCGGCCGAACCGTATTCGGGTGCAGGCTGAGCGCATCCGCGATCTCGGCCGTGGTCAGCGACCGGGGACTACGGGCGAGCTCGAGGTAGATCGCATATCGCGTGTCGTCGCCCAAGGTCTTGAACAGATCGAGTCGCGGCGGGTATCGACCTTGATCGACGACGGGATCTCGGGACTCTCGCCCATGAGAGGAGATTACACGGCGATGGCCGGTAAAATGGAGCGATGGCCAACACCGACCGACCGGCACCACCGAGCCGCGACGACGTACTGGGCGTACTGGGCACGGTGATCGACCCTGAGCTGGGCGACGACATCGTGTCGCTCGGCATGGTGCCCGACGTCGTCGTCGGCCACGACGGCAAGGTGATCGTGGGGATCAAGCTCACGATCGGCGGCTGCCCGCTACGAGCCGACATCAAGCGCGAGGTCGAGGGCCGGGTCGGGCTGCACCCGGGTGTGACCGAGGTCGCGATCGAGTGGGGCGAGATGAACGCCGACGAACGAGCAGAGGTGATGGGCAAGGCGCGCTGGAAGGCCCGCGAACTGGCACCGGATACCGAGATCCCGTCGCGCTGTCAGGTCCTCGCCATCGGTAGCGGCAAGGGCGGGGTCGGCAAGAGCTCGGTCACCGTCAACCTCGCCACCGCGCTGGCCGCCCAGGGCCACACGGTCGGAGTGCTCGACGCCGACATCTGGGGGTTCTCCGTGCCGCGCCTGCTCGGCATGTCCGATCGGATGGAGGCCGAACGAGTCGACGGTTCCGACAAGCCCAAGATCATTCCCAACCGCAAAGCGGTGGGCGACGGTCTGCTCGAGGTCGTGTCGACCGGCTTCCTCGTCGAGGAATCGACGGCCCTGATGTGGCGAGGGCTGATGCTCGCCAAAGCGGTCGAGCAGTTCCTCGCCGATGTGGCCTGGGGAGACCTCGACTACCTGTTGATCGACATGCCCCCCGGTACCGGCGACGTTCAGATGGGCCTGGCAAGAATGCTGCCGCGCACCTCGATGGTCATCGTCACCACACCGGCGATCGCCGCTCAGAAGGTCGCCCAGCGCTGCCGCCGACATGGCGAAGCGCAGTTTCCTGCCGGTCGTCGGGGTGGTCGAGAACATGAGTGCGTTCACCTGCGACCACGGACACACCTACGCGCTGTTCGGCGAAGGCGGTGGCGCCGCGCTCGCCGCCGACATCGACGCACCGCTCCTGGGACATGTGCCGCTCGAGCCGGCGGTGGCCGCCGGCAACGACGCGGGTCAGCCGGTATCGCTCACCGGCGAGGGTCCCGCGGCGCAGGTCTTCCGCTCGATGGCTGCCCGCATCAGCAGCGAGATCGCCCCGCCGGTAGCGCCGACCGACGTCGACATGACGGGATGCTCGGCACGACTGCTCGACGCCGTCAACGCCGCGTTCGACGCGCTACCCGAACCGAGCTGAACGATCTCGCTCAGCGTCCGGTCAGCACGAACTCGGGTTCCGGCGTGATGTCGTAGTCAGGGTCGCCCGGTCGACGGATACCGACGATCCGATCCCCGTCGAACACGATCCGTGGCAGCACGACCGGCGGCACCCCGATGTTCGCGGCGGCCTCGACCGCGCCCGCCGCAGAAGCATGGGGCTGGAGGAACTCGAGCGACGCCACGGTCGGCGGGAACATCTGTAGCTCACCGACCTGCCACATCCGGATCGCATCGGCAGGCCGCACCCACAGACTGGCAATCGTCTCGCCGTCGTCGTGCAACGGTTCCTGCGCTTCCGGGGCCAAGGTGACGAAGAAGCGGGTATCGAACCGGCGACGTTCGCCGACGGGCGTGATCCAGTGGTCGACGAGATGAATGCGATCGACGAGCAGCAGCAAGCCCTCATCGGCGCACAGTTGGGCCAGCGAGAGCGATCCATCATGGATCTCGTGCCGGGCCGCGTTGAACCGGGCTTCGACGTCGGCACCTTCGAATCGAATGATGTCGTGGCTGTCGATCGGTCGCGCCAGCAGGACACCGGCTTCCTCGAAGCACTCGCGGATCGCCGCGACCAGCCAGGCGAGACCACCGTGATCCATGCCCATTCGAGCGGACGCCGTGGCATCGTCGAGACCATCGCAGATCGGCTCGAACGCATCGCCATGATCCGCATCATCGACCTTGCCACCCGGAAAGACGAACTGGCCCTTGGCGAACACCGCCGACATGGTGCGCTGGAGCATGAACACCTCGAGGCCGTCGGAGCCGTCACGCACCAGCATCACCGTGGCAGCGGGCCGGACGGGAACCGACGAAGCGGGCACAAAGTCAATTTCAGTCACGACCGGCGACCGTATCCGACCCTGCAACCCGTGGGTAACGTCAGAGCTGTGGACAACCGCAAACGACCGGATGATGTCCTCGATCACATCGGTCCAGGAACCCAACTGATCGTTCCGCTCGCGAACGGGGAGCCCACGTGCCTGCTCGACGCGATCGAACAGGCGGCACCCGGCCTCGAGGGTGTCCGCGTCCACCAAATGCACGCGATCCACGAGCGCCCCTACCTGGCGGGCGAGTTCGGCGACCGGCTCAAGCACCTGTCCTACTTCCTGTCGCACATCACACGGCGTCATTTCGCGAACGGCACGATCGGCCTGATCCCTGCCCATTTCTCCGAGGTGTTCGCGATCATGCGGGCCCGCACCACCGACCCGCTGGTGATCGCCGCAGCATCGCCACCGGACCGCCACGGCTACTTCTCGCTGGGCGTGTCCGCCGACTACACCTCGAGCTTCATCGGGCGCGCCCGCTTCTTCCTCGAAGTGACCGAGGACATGCCGCGGACGTTCGGGCGCAACCAGCTCCACGTCAGCCAGGTGGCGGGTTGGTGCCGGACCGACCGGTCGTTGGTCGAGGTCGAGCCACGCGAGCCCGACGATCTCGATCGCACGATTGCCAGCTACGTTGCCGAACGGATACCCGATGGCGCCACGCTCCAAACCGGTATCGGCGCGATCCCGAACGCGATCATGGCGGCGCTCATGAACCACCGCGATCTCGGCATCCACACCGAGCTGCTGTCGGACGGTGTGGTCGACCTGATCGAGGCGGGTGTCGTCAACGGCGTTCGCAAGGATCTCAACCGTACGAAGACCGTCGGCACCTTTGCGCTCGGTACCAAACGCCTGCACGAGTTCCTGCACGAGAACACGGCGGTCGAACTGTGGCCGGTTCGCTACGTCAACGACCCGTCGATCATCGGTCGCGAACGTGGGTTCGTGTCGATCAATGCCACGTTGTCGGTCGATTTCCTCGGTCAGTGCGCCAGCGAAACCATCGGCGGCCACTACTACTCGTCGGCCGGTGGCCAGAACGACTTCGCCCGCGGTGCGATGAACTCGCGCGACGGCCAGGGGTTCGTGGTGCTGCACTCGACCACCAGCACCGGCGACACCCGCATCGTTCCCCGCCTGACTGCCGGCGACGCTGTCACCACGCCGAAGAACACCGTCGACAAGGTGGTCACCGAGTACGGCGTCGCCGAGCTTCGGGGACGTTCGATCCGCGAGCGAACCCGGGCGTTGATCGACGTGGCACATCCAGATCATCGCGCCGAACTCGCCGACGAGGCCGAGCGCATGCGCTACCTGTGACGGAACGACACTCGGGGCGAACAGATAGCAGCACTACGACGCGTCTGCGTCGGGGCCGGGACGTCGCCGCCCGAGCGCGTAGAGCGCGGATCCCACCACCACCGCTGCGAGCACCAGGGCCACCGGGCCCCAATGATCCAGGAGCTGTGCCTGGATCCTCTGCTGAAGCCGCTCGACTCGGTCGGTGATCATCGAGCGGTCCTCGTTCACGTCGACGACCCAGAAGTAGTAGACGAGGTAGAGGCCCGACAGCAGCACGAGCACGGCAGCGATGCGATCGACGTGGCGCGATCCACTTCGCAGGACGCTCAGCAAACTGGTGTTGGCGATCGCCAACGCGATCGTGAGCGCAGTCACGATCAGCGCCATTCCGGCGCCGTACGCCACCACGTGGGCGACTCCGGTCCCCCACCCCTCGCGGTCCACGGTGCCGCGCAGCACCACGGTCGAAAAGAGCGGCAAGGTGCACCCGATCGAGGCCACGGCATAGGCGACGCCGTAGAGCGCCATGGCCCCGAGCGTGCGGTCGTGGCCAGCCGTCTGGACGGCGCGGTGTGGTGATCGGCAGCTGGTAGCCGCAGAGCATGGCAATACCGAGAACGATGAATCCGATACCGATCACCACCGTGGCGTATTGGGCGTTCGCTTCGATCTGTCGCGTGGCGTACTCGGAGATGATCCCGACCACCACGAAGACCGCCATGAATCCGGCCGAGACCGCAGCCGACACCAGGAGCGCACGGCGAACCGTTGCGCGCTGATCACCAGGACGGTGCCCTTCCATCCCGAGGAAATACATGAGATAGGTCGGAAGCATCACGAATGCGCAGGGGTTGACGGCTGCCACCAAGCCCCTCAGGAACGACAAGCCCATCAGTGGCGATTGCCCATCAGAAGAGTTCCTCGATGGTCGCCCGCAACGTGTCGGCATCGATCTCGCCCGTCTGGCGCAGTACGAGACCTTCGGCGCTGACGAACAACGTGACCGGGTAGCCGACGATGCCGAGATCGTCGGACAGGCTGCCGTCGTCGAGCAGCAGGTCGTACGCGACGCCGCGCTCCGCAGCAAAACGTTGCATCGCCTCCACAGTGTCGAACGGATCGACACCCACGAACTGGACCCGATCGCCGAGTTCGGCGTGCACGGTCGCGAAGTCGCTCAGCTCACGGCGACACGGAGCACAACGCGAGAACCAGAAATTGACCACGAGCGGAGCCCCCAGATACTCGGTCAACACCACCGGAGCGCCTTGGACATCGGCGAGTTCGACACGCGGCAAGGCGATGCCACTCGTATCGGGATTGAGCCCGTCGGTCGGCTCGCTGAAGATGCCGGGTTCGTCCAGCACGAACTCGCCGTCGATCGGAGGGGTGTCATCGAGTGCATCCGCCAGCCAGACGCCACCGAAGATCGCCGCGGCCGACGCGAGCAGACCCGCCACGGCCGCGATGGCGACGTGACGGCTTCGCAGTGTCATGGCGTCAAGGTTACGAGGCGGAAGGCGTGGGCACCCGGCGGCTCGGAACTCACGCCGGGACGTGGGCTCCGAGCCGCGAACGCCCGATCAGGCGATCCTGACGAGGTGGTGGCGTCACACGGGGAGTCGATCGACGGTCCCGTCACCATCGACCACACCGAGCTCGTTCACGATGACCGGAGGCCGAGGCCTCTTGGGAGGTCGGCCGCCGGGTCTCTTGTGGGCGACGATTCGGCCGCCCGACAAGAGTTGGCCGCCCCAGACGCCCCAGGGTTCCTCACGCTCGAGCGCCTCGTCCAAGCACGACTCGCGCACTGCGCACTTGGCACAGATCGCCTTGGCGCGAGCGATGTCGAGGACATGGTCGGAGAAGAACAGCGGGGTGAGGGTGCCGTTGCCGTCGGCACAACGAGCGACCGGAACGGTCGAGATCGAGGATTCGTCGATGGGCTGAAGCTGGATCGTGTTCATCGTGATGTCTTTCTGGTGTGGCGGATGTGTCGTCCGGCGAGTGCCGGAGTCCTGGTTTGCCGATGTCCTGGGCAACCAGTCGAGTTCTGGTGGATCGGGTGCTGTCGTATCGATTGCGGTCACCGGAGTGCTGTCCTGGGATGGAGGTCGGAAAAACGAAAGAGGCCGCCGGGTCGGAACCCGGCGGCCTCGAAACGAGGGTTGTTCGACGTGACTTCTACGTCGACCCCAGTGCGAGGTGCCGGGCGTGGCGCTTGGTGAACGAGAGGTGCTCGGCGCCGGCCAGGGAAGTGGTGTTGCCCGTATACGCGTTCATCGGGAATGCGTCGATGCCCGTGATTTCGCGCCAGCTGGTGCAGACGACGGGAGCCGACACGCCACGGCGCGCGCGAGCGGGCGTCTTGCCCAGCTGTTGCGTCGTCGTCATCTTGTCCATCGTGTCTCCTGTCATCGGTCTGCGACGTAACCGTGCGCAGCGGGACACCCAGTGGACCATGTCGGGTCCACCGGCGTCAAGCAAGTTTGTGCCCTGGATCGTGCTCGGCCGCCGATCACCAGTACTTCGACCACGCCGCGCGCTCTCGGTGGCGTTTCGAGAATCTCCTTGGCAAATCAGACTAAGGTGTGCTAAAATCTTCTGGATGTCGAACCCGGTGAAAGGAACCCGATGAGCGCAGCAGAGGCATTGGACTACGTGCCATGGGGTTTCGACTGGCGTGAACTGGCAGCGTGCAAGGGCGAGACGCGGTTGTTCTTCGGTCCCAAGGCCGAGCGACCCGAGGCGCGGGCGCGTCGCGAGGCCAAGGCCCAACGCCTCTGCCAGGTCTGCCCCGTTCAACGGCCCTGCCGCCAATGGGCCCGCGAGAATCGCGAATACGGATTCTGGGGCGGCGAGAACGAGGAAGATCGCTACCGGGCCGGTTTCACGGTCACCGCTGCAGTCGGGATCCGTACCCGGCCACGCGTTCAGGAATCTGTACCGCTCGGCGCCTGAGACTTCTCGTCCAGAAGGTGTTCAACACAGGTCGTCATCGCTGATCGTCATCTCAGACGTCCAGCAGGATCTTGCCGGTGTTGGCGTTCGCCTCCATGTGTCGATGGGCATCGATGATGTCGTCGAGCGCGAACCTGGAATCGATCACGGGACGCAACACCCCGGTCTCGAACAATGGAATCATCTCGACGATGAACCGTTGACTGACAGCGGCCTTCTGCTCGATCGGTCGCGCCCGCAGCGTGGTGCCGATCCACCGGACCCGCTTCACGAGGAGCAACCCGAGGTTCACGGCAGTTTGACCTCCGCCCATCAGACCGACCTGCACGATCGTCCCCTGCGGCCTGACCGAGGCGAGGTTGCGATTGACCTCGTCCCCGCCGATGACATCGAGCACGACGTCGACACCGGCGGGCACCGCGTCCCGAAGGGCGGCCGACCAGTCGGCCGGCGACCGCTCGAGAACGAGGTCGGCGCCGAGGTCGCGACATGCCTGAATCTTCGCCGTCGAGCACGTCACGGCGATGCGAGCTCCGATCGCCTTGGCGATCTGAATCGCCGCCGTGCCGACGCCGGAGGCGCCGGCGTGGACCAGGGCCCACCGCCCGCTCGTCAGGCCACCCTGCACCACGAGCGCATCCCACGCGGTGAGGAACACCTCAGGTATCGCCGCTGCATCGGCGAGATCGACCGACGCCGGCACCGGCAGTGCCTGGCGTTCGTGAGTCGACACGAGCTCCGCATGGCATGCACCGGACTCGATACCCATCACGCGATCACCGACCTCCCACATGGTGACGCGATCACCGACCGCCTCCACGGTGCCGGCGTACTCGAGACCGAGGATCTCATGTTCTCGAGCGACCGGATCGCGATAGCCACCCATCCGCTGCAGTGTGTCGGCTCGATTGCAGGCGCTGGAGACCACCCTGACGAGGATCTCGTCGGGACCCGGCGCCGGATCGGGGACCTCGATGACCTCGAGGACCTCCGGCCCTCCGTACTCGGTGACGACGACAGCGCGCATGTGGCCAGTGTGCCGGGTTCCGACGTCCGCCGAGAACTCGAGTGGCCAAGACCGCCGAGTCGATCGGCTCAGGTAGCCGCTTGGTCGTCGGGCGCCGCAGCCGCAGTCGCAGTCGCAGTCATCTTCGCCAGCCGATCCGCGACTTCCGTCGGATTGCAGAAGATCAGTTCTCGGTAGAGCCGCAGCTCGGCGACGCTCTCACGGATGTCGTCGAGGGCGCGATGGGAACCCTGCTTCCATCCGCGTTGGGTCAACACCTCGGGGTACCACCGTCGTGCGAGCTCCTTCAGACTGGAAACGTCGACCGAGCGATAGTGGAGGAACTCTTCGATCTCGGGCAGATAGGCCGCGAGGAATCGCCGATCAGTACCGATCGAGTTGCCGCACAGCGGCACCGTTCTCGGTTCCGACACATGTTCACGAATGAACGCGAGCGTCGCTGCACCCGCCTCGTCCAGCGAGATCGTCGATGCCGCGGATCTGATCGAGCAACCCGGATCGCGTGTGCATCTCGACGACGAATGGATCCATCTTGACGAGGAACTCCTCGGGCTGGTGCACGACGAGATCAGGGCCTTCCGCAATCACCTCGAGGTCATCGTCGGTGATCAGCGTGGCGATCTCCACGATCACTTCGCGCGTGTGATCCAGGCCCGTCATCTCGAGATCCATCCACACCAGCATCGTGGCGACTCTATTGCGGCGTGAGACGATGGGAACAATGACCCGCCCCACCTTCGCCGATCTACTCACCCTGCCGGGCGTCGTGGAGGAGTGTGCACTGCGCGGTCGGCTCGGATTCATGGCCTACCACGGCGGGGGACTCGAGGAGACCACCGACACTGTCGCTCGTGAGGCAGCAGCTCGCTCGGGAGCGTCGTACTACGGCGTATTGCATCCGCCCGACTGGGATCTCCACATACCTTCGACGCGGGTCACGCCCGATCAGTCACCCGTACTGGCCGGCTTTCTCGAACACGTCGACATCGTGATCACCATCCACGGTTATGGACGTCGCCCCCTGCTGACCTCGCTGCTGCTCGGCGGACAGAACCGGGAACTCGCTTCCCACGTCGCCGGGCATCTGCGTGCCGCCCTCCCCGCGTACGAGGTCGTGGACGAACTCGACGACATTCCGGTCGAACTGCGCGGCATCCACGACCGCAATCCCGTCAACCTGCCTCAGAACCGCGGGGTCCAGATCGAACTGCCACCACGTGTGCGCGGATCGAGCCCGCTGTGGTGGGACTGGGAGTTCGGCCTCGTACCGCATACCGAGGCGCTCATCACCGCATTGACGGCGGCCGCGACTTCGTACGAGTTCCGCTGACCGGTTGGCGTACGGTCGCGTTGTGCAGGTCGACCGCAACCTCATCGATGAACGGATCAATCGGGAGCTCTTCGAGCGTGTGCTGCCGCTGATCGGGCGCGAACGAAGTCCGCTGCGGATCACGTCGGGACCGACGCTCGAGGATCAACGGCCCTTCACTGTCGGGACGCGCTGGGGTCCTCCCTGGGCCACCACCTGGTTCGTACTCACGGGCGAGATACCTACGTCCTGGCAGGGTCGACGGGTCGAGGCCGTGATCGATCTCGGCTTCCATCCCGATGCGGCCGGTTTCCAGTGCGAAGGGCTGGTGGTCGACGAGCTGGGGCGACCCGTGCAGGGCATCCATCCCCGACGCACGAACCTCAAGATGCCCGCCGACCCGGGCCCTGTGACCGTTCGCCTGGAGGCCGCGTCCAACCCCACCTTCCACGAGTTCGCCCCATCGCAGATGGGCTCGCTCGACACGGCCGGGGATCGTCCGCTCTACCGGTTCCGGCGGGCCGAGCTGCAGCTGATCGACGACGAGGCGGAAGCGTTGGCGCACGATCTCGACGTGCTCAACGGCCTCATGCAGACGATGGCCGACGACGACCCGCGACGCGACCGGCATCGCCGGACGATCGCCGAGGCACTCGACCTGCTGCCCGACGTCGCTGCGATGCGCAAGCTGGTTCGTCCTCTCTTGGCGACGAGTGCTGCCGCGAGCACCCATCGCATCATCGCAACGGGGCACGCCCACATCGACACCGCTTGGCTGTGGCCGATCCGCGAGACGGTGCGCAAGTGCACGCGCACGTTCGCCTCGGCCGTACGTCTGATGGAGGACTATCCCGAGTACCGGTTTTCGTGCTCGTCGGCACAGCAGTACGCATGGATCGAGGAGCGGCACCCCGAACTGTTCGAGCAGATCTCGACCAAGGTGCGCGGCGGGCAATGGCTACCGGTCGGTGGGATGTGGGTCGAGGCAGACATGAACCTGCCCTCGGGCGAAAGCCTCGCCCGACAAATCGTGTACGGCCAGCGTTGGTTCGAAAGCCGATTCGGCCGGCGCTGCACCGAAGTCTGGATCCCCGACGTGTTCGGCTACCCGGCGAGCCTGCCGCAGCTCTACGCAGCAGGCGGGATGCACCGTTTCGTGACCCAGAAGCTGTCGTGGAACACGACCAACCGATTCCCGCACCACACGTTCTGGTGGGAAGGACTCGACGGCACGAGGGTGCTCACCCATTTCCCTCCCGTCGACACGTACAACGCAGAGGTGACACCGGCCGACTGCGTCGCGTCGGCCAGTCGCTTCCGCGACGCCGCCTGGTCTGACTGGTCGCTGATGCCGTTCGGGTTTGGCGATGGGGGCGGCGGCCCGACCCGGGAGATGCTCGAGCGGGCTCGACGCCTGGCCGATCTCGACGGCTCGCCACGAGTGTCGATCGGATCGGCGGCCGAGTTCTTCGAGCACGTCGAACGCGAGGCGTTCGACGGAGCACCCATCCCGGTGTGGCGTGGCGAGCTGTACTTCGAGACCCATCGAGGCACGCTGACCAGCCAGTTGCGCACGAAGGCCGGCAATCGCCGATGCGAGCGCCTCCTGCGCGAGGTCGAACTGTGGTCGGCCACCGCGAGGCGAGCTGCCGACGTCGACGACCTGTGGCGCGAGGTGCTGACCCAACAGTTCCACGACATCATCCCCGGGTCGTCCATCGCTTGGGTACACGCCGACGCGGAGCGAACTCACAGTTCGGTTGCCAAGGCGCTGGAACAGCGGCTGGACGAACTGTTCGACGAACTGGTTCCGGCGAGCCCTCACCTCGCCAACGCCGCCGCCGTCGACCGCGACGAGGTGATCGAGGTGCCGGGAACAGGCCCGATCCGCGTGCAGGTGCCCGCCAGCGGGTTCGCAGAATTGATCGCGATACCGGCCGACGACCACGTCGTCGTCGCCGAGTCGTCGATGATCAACCACCATCTCGCCGTGCGGTGGGACGACACCGGCGCGCTGGTGTCGTTGATCGACCTCGCCCGCGCCCGTGAATTGCTGCCGACGGGCAAACGCTGCGCGGTTCTGGAACTGGCGCCGGATCGACCCGTTCGCTTCGACGCATGGGACCTCGAATCCTGGACGCCGGCCCTCGGCCGGCCGCTACTGCATCCGCAGACGGTCGAGGTCACAGAGCGCGGCCCGCTCATCGGCCGGGTGCAGGTCCGCCATGAGTTCGGGCCGTCCTCGGCCACCATCACCTACACACTGCGGGCGGGCAGCCCCCGTCTGGACATCGGTGTGGTCTTCGATTGGCAGCACACCGAGCACCTGCTCTCGATGTCCTTCCCGCTCGATGTGCGAGCCGACACCGCGGCCTGCGACATCCAGTTCGGTCACGTTCGTCGCCCGACCCATCCGTCGAACTCGTGGGACGCGGCCAAGTTCGAGGTGTGCGCCCACCGATACGTCGACGTCAGCGAACCCGACTTCGGTGTGGCCGTCATCAACGACGGCCGCTACGGACACGGCCTGTTCAACGGTCGGGTGCGGGTCAGCCTCGCCAGGGCTGCCCGATATCCCGATCCCGAAGCCGACCGCGGCGAGCATGCCGTGAACCTGGCGCTGTTCCCCCACGCTGCCGGCCTCGACGAGGTGGTCGCCGAGGCCGTGCGTTTCAACCATCCGCTACAGCTCGTGTCCGGGTCGGCGACCCTGCCGGCGCCGGACCCGATCGTGCGCCTGGTCGGCGCCGGGGTCGAGATCGACGCCATCAAGGCCGCCGACGACGACGACGGCGACATCATCGTGCGGCTCCACGAGTCGGCCGGCAATCGCACCCGCATCACGGTCGCCTGCGACCGTCGCCTCCTGGCAGCGAGCCGCTGCAATCTCCTCGAGGAGCCGCAATCGGGTCTCGAGGTCGGCGACGGGATCTGCGCCCTCACGGTCAAGCCGTTCGAGCTGGTGACCTTGCGACTGACCCGGACGCCCGAGGACTGAGCGTTACGCCGGGTGCCAGGCACCCGGCGTCGACCCAACTCAGGTCGGCTGCGGAACAGGTTCGGCGACCGTCTGATCACCGTCGTCGTCGTTCACCCAGACCTGGCCACCCATCGCACCGGTCAAGTCGAAGTTGCCAGACAGATCGACAGACCACGACCCGGAACCATCAGCGGTCGTCTGACCACCGAATCCCTCACTCTCGTTGCCGACACCGAACTCGACGACCGTTCCCGGAACCGCCGTGCCCACGATCACATCATTCAGCAGATCGAACACGTCGAACGTGACAGCGACCACTGCTACCACCCACGGTGCTGGCAGGTTCACGAAGTAGTCGGGCCGAAGTCCCGGCTCGCCGATCGGGCCGGGTCGGGTCAGGCGGTGACGCCGAGATGACGCAGGGCCATCTGGGCGAACAGTTCGACGCCGACCGGCATCGCCGTCTCGTCGAAGGTCACGAGATTCGAGTGGTTGGCCGGCGCCGTACGCGGATCGCGATCGCGCGGTGTGCCACCCAGGAACATCATGGTGCCAGGCACCTCGTTGAGCACGTACGAGAAGTCCTCGGCGCCCATGATCGGATTCGGGAGCCGGTGCACGTTGTCGGCGCCCAGCACGTCGGTGGCGGCGTCGATCGTGAACTGTGCGAACTGGTCGTGGTTCGATGTGACCGGGTATCCGTGGATGATCTCGGGCTCGGCGGTGGCGCCGTGTGCCTCGGCGATGTTGTGGGCGAGTCGCTCGAGGCTTTCGTGCACCTGTGCCCGGGTGCGCTCGCTGACGGTGCGGATCGTGCCCTCGATCTCGGCCAGCGGAGGGATGATGTTGTTCGTGGTTCCGGCGTGGATGCGACCGACGGTGACCACCGCCGGATCGAACACGTCGATCCGACGCGTGACCATCGACTGCAGGGCCATGACGATCTCACAGGCGATCGGAACCGGATCGATGGTGCGGAACGGCTCGCTCGCATGGCCACCCGACCCGTGAACTCGAATGATGAACTGATCGGCCGACGCCATACAGGCCCCGCCACGGGTCGCCACCATGCCGGTCGGGATCGTCGATGTGATGTGGAGCGCGAATGCGCCGGTCACCGGCGACTCGGTGCCGTCCGCGAGCGTTGGAACATCGAGCAATCCCTCCTCGAGCATGTATTTGGCACCATGGTGCCCCTCCTCGCCCGGTTGGAACATGAACAACACCCGTCCGGGGATCTCGTCCCGGTGTGCCGACAACACCTTGGCGGCGCTCGCCAACATCGCCGTGTGGGTGTCGTGGCCACAGGCGTGCATGCTGCCGTCGGATTTCGAGGAGAAGTCCAAACCGGTGTCTTCGTGCAGCGGCAGGGCGTCCATGTCGCCGCGCAGCAGAACCGTCGGCCCGGGCCGACCTCCCGTCAACAGCGCCGAGATACCCGACGTGGTCTGGTGCAGCGTGATGTCGAGGGGAAGCCCGTCGATCGATTCGAGCACCCGCTCCCGGGTGATCGGCAGATCGTTACCCAGCTCGGGCTGCTCGTGCAGCGACCTGCGGAGAGCGACCGTCTCGTCATACACATCCAGGGCCTCGTTCCGGAGAGTGTCAAGCGTCATCGGAGCATCGTAGGCAGCGCAGACCGATGGCCCGTTAGGCAGAGCCCGATTCGACACCGCGAACCAAGCGGCCGCTGCGCTTGGTGTGCCGTGGGTCGATCTTGCGTACGATCGGTTTTCGTGCAACGCGTGGAGTTCACGATCGAGCCGTTCGTCGAGGGCCACCCGGGTCCACACGTCACCGAACCGATCGCCGCGATCAGCTCGATGGGCTTCCAGGTCGATCTCGGACCGTTCGGAACCGGTTGCACGATCGACGAGCAGCATGCCGCCGAGGTGGTGGCCGCCGTCGTCAGAGCGGCGTTCGCCAACGGTGCGACCCACGTGAACATCGACGTCGCTCAAGTTGCCGGGTCCACTTCACCTATCCCCCGGGGTGAGGCGTGAACGAGCCGCATCCCCTGTTGCGGGCGATCAAACCCGTCGTCGACGCAGTCGGCGCCACGCTGGTTCCTCCTGGCGACCAGGAACCCTCCGATGTCCCACTGGTGTGGGACGGCAAAGTGGTCGGTGCAGTACGAATGCCTCCCCTGCACGGGGCGCTCGACCGGTTGATCGACACCGTCGAGACCGAACTCGGAGGTCCGCTCCCGGCGTTGTCGCGTGAGGACAAGCAACGCGCCGTGCGTTTGCTCGACGAGCGCGGTGCATTCATCCTCCGGCGTGCGGTCGAAGACGTCGCCGACGCGATGGGTGTCAGCCGCATCACGATCTACAACTACCTGAACGCAATCCATCGCTGACAGATACCGTCGGCGTGATGGCCCGAGCAGATCAGTTCGCAGTCGTCGGATTCGACGCCGACGACACGCTGTGGCGGAACGAGGACTACTTCTCGCGCGCCCAGACGTTCTTCGTCGATCGCGTCGGTCCACACGCTCCGCCCGGCATCGACGTCTTGGACGCCTTGCACGCCACGGAGATCGACAACCTCCCGGTCTCGGGCTACGGGATCAAGTCGTTCGCACTCTCGATGGTGCAGGCCGCCGTCACCACCACCGGCGGCAAGGTCCCCGCGGCCGTGATCGGCGAGCTGGTCGACCACGCCCACGACATGCTGCGGCATCCCGTCGAACTGCTCGACGGCGTCGCCGAGACCCTCGAACAGGTCGGCAGGACGCATCGTCTCGTGCTGATCACGAAGGGCGATCTGGTCGACCAGATGCGCAAAGTGCGCACATCGGGTCTCGAGCATCACTTCGAACACATCGAGGTGGTCCTCGAGAAGGACGTCGCCACCTATCAGCGGGTGTTGACCGAGTGGGGCGTGGAACCGTCGACGTTCCTGATGGTCGGCAACTCGGTGAAGTCGGACATCTTGCCGATCCTGGAGCTCGGCGGTCACGGGGTCCACGTGCCGTATCACGTCACCTGGGGCCACGAGGTCGTGCACGACCACGACGGCGGGTTCGTCGAACTCGACGGCATCGACCAGCTCCCGGGCTGGTTGGCCGACGCCTGAGCGGCTCGGCCGGGACGAGCGACCGGTCTCGCGTTTTCGGGGGTGCCAGGTCGGCTGTCATCCCCGAACGGAAGTCATCGGGCTTCACATCAGAGCTTGCGGAGCGCGACCTGACTGACGCGGTGATCGTTCTGCTTGCGAATGATCAGCGAGGCGCGCTCGCGGGTCGGTTCGATGTTCTCGCGGAGATTGAGACCGTTGATCGTGGCCCAGATGTGACGGGCGGTCGCTTCGGCCAGCTCGTCGGTGAGATCGGCGAAATTCGTGAAGTAGCTGCCGGGGTCCTTGAACACCGACTCGCGCAGGGCGAAGAACCGGCGCACGTACCACTCCTCGATGTCGTTCACATCGGCGTCGACGTAGATCGAGAAGTCGAAGTAGTCACTGACGAACTCGTCGCCCTCGCGGTTGACCTGCAGCACGTTGAGCCCTTCGACGATCACGACGTCCGGGCGCCGTACCGTCACGGAGACATCGGGCAGCACGTCATAGGCCACATGATCGTAGACCGGCGCCGTCACCTCTTCCTGGCCACTCTTCACGGCTCGGAGAAAGCCGAGCAGCGCCCTGGTGTCGTAGCTCTCCGGGAAGCCCTTGCGATCCATCAAGCCCCGTTCGGTGAGCACGGCGTTGGGGTACAGGAACCCATCGGTGGTCACCAGGTCGACCTGGGGATGATTGGGCCAACGCGACAACAGCGCCTGCAGGATGCGGGCGAACGTCGACTTGCCGACCGCAACCGATCCGGCGACACCGATGACGTAGGGCACCTTTGGCGCGATCGACCCCAGGAACGTCGATGTCACGCGCTGGAGATCCTGAACCGCGCTCGACATACAGGTTCAGCAGGCGGCTGAGGGGCAGGTAGATCGCTGCGACCTCGTCGAGGTCGATCCGTTCGTTGATGCCTTGGAGCGAATCGAGGTCGCGCTCGCGCAGCGTGAGCGGGGTGGCCGCTCGAAGCGCCGCCCAGTCGTCCCGGTCGAAGGTGAGGTACCGCTGCGGCACGCAGTGCAACCTATTCTCAGTCGGTGCCCCCGATGCAACCGACCCGCAAGGCGCGGGGCGCCTGGTACACCCCGGCGGAGCTGATCAGCATCGCTGTCGACGGCGTGCTCGATGACCTTCACCTGGATCCCGCGCCCGGGCGCAGCCTGCGCATTGTCGACCCGGCCTGCGGTGACGGCAGGTTCCTGGTGGCGATCGCCGACCGTCTGGCAGCACTCGGGCAGCCGACCGAGCTGGTGGGCTGTGACGTCGATGCAGCGGCGATCCGCGCCATCGACGATCGGCGTGTTCGACCCATCCACGACGACGCGCTCACCCGCGACTGGGGGAACGAATGGTTCGACGTCGTGATCGGAAACCCTCCGTTCCTGTCGCAGATGGCGACCGAGACGACTCGGGGTGGCTCGAGTCGTCACGGCGGCGGCCCGTACGCCGACGCGGCCGTCGAGTTCCTGGCGCTCGCGATCCGGCTCGCTCGACCGGACGGCGGACGAATCGCGATGGTGCTGCCCCAGTCGGTCCTGGCGGCCCACGATGGTGGACCCGTGCGCCACACCGTTGCCGAGCAAGCCGATCTGGCCTGGTCGTGGTGGGAACCGAAGCAACAGCACTTCGACGCGAGCGTCAACGTGTGCGTGCTGGGCTTTCGCCGCCCGGCGACGGGAGCCACGAGTTCGGTGACTTGGACACGGGTCGTGACGGACCGGTTGGGCATTCCAGAGCTCGACCCGGCCTGCCTGGACACGAACGGAACACTCGGCGACCGAGCCGACTTGAACGCCAACTTTCGCGACGAGTACTACGCACTGGTTCCTGCGGTCAGCGACGAGGCGGCCGGTCCGCCGCTGATCACCAGCGGATTGATCGACCCCGGTCGATGTCATTGGGGCGAGCGTCCGGTCAAGTTCGCGAAGCGCACGTTCGACCACCCGCGCGTCGATCTCTCGAAGCTCCCCGGGCGGTTTCCTGCGTGGGCGACGCGGCAAACTGGTACCCAAGGTGCTCGTCGCCAATCAGACACGGATCGTCGAGGCGGTCGCGGACCCCGAGGGCTGCTGGCTGCCAGGCGTCCCGGTTTCCACGGTGACGCCACATCGGACACGGGACGGCGCATCGGGAGCGGCGTCGGTTGTGTCCGACGGTGCCGTTTGGGAACTGGCCGCGGTACTCACCGCTCCGATCGCTTCGGTCTTCGCTTGGCACGCCGGCGGTGGCACCGGCTTGTCGACCAGATCCGTGCGGATCGGTCCGGCCGTACTGGCCGCGATCCCGTGGCCGGCGGGCGATCTCGCGACCGCAGTGCAGGCGCTGCAAGCAGGAGACATCCAGGCGTGCGGACGTGCCGTCACGAAGGCCTACGCCATCGGCAACGCAACCGGCGACGAGTTGCTCAGCTGGTGGGCCGCGCAACTCCCCCGCGGTGCCTGAGTGATCGCACGGCATCGCGCATTCGTTCCCATCCTGGTGAACCGGCCACCATCCACAACACGACGAGCCCGGCCAGTTCGAGCACGTGATAGGCCTCCGAGAGCACGGCCCGGTCACCCTCCACCGTGTCGAGCAGCGTGCTCAACAGCGTCGTGGCGAGCAGGGCCGCGACGAACGGCAGGAGGCCGAAGGCTCGGTGTGGTCTCCAGGCGGCGTAGATCATTCCGATCGCCAGCGCCAAACCCGACGCTCCGACATGACGAGCGATGTGGGTGGGCGTACCGTCGATCTCGCCGAGCACGAGCGGGCGAGTACTTTCGATCGCGATCACGATCCCCAACCAGGCGAGCGCGGGGCGCAGCCATCCACCTCGACCCAGACGCGCAGGACGCGATCTGGAGACGACGCGCCGGACGAACTCGTCCTCGAGCGCTGCGGACCGCAGTCGAATCGATCGCGTCAACTTCGCGACGGCGTCTGCACGGGCCCGGCACTCGGGGCACCCCTCGAGATGCAACTCGAGGGTCCGGAGCTCGTCGCCACGGAGTTCGTCATCCGCCGCAGCGGAGATGAGCACCCCCGCGTCGAGGCACGAACCCATCGCACGATCCCCGAACGCCGATTCCACGATATGACGGTCGGCCCTAGTGACCGGATGGTTCCCACGGCAGACTGTTTCGGCCATGGATCATCTGACGACGCTCCTGCTCGACGCCCAACGCGGCGACGCAGATGCACTCGAACGGTTCGTCGCGGCGACCCAACACGACGTCATCTCACTCTGCCGGTACCTGGGCGATCCGGACAACGCCGAAGATCTCGCGCAGGAGGCGTATGAGCGGGCATTCTCGTCGCTGCACAGATTTCGTGCGACTGGTCCGGCGCGGCATTGGCTGCTCACGATCACCCGGCGCACGTGTGCAGACGCAACGAGACGCCGTAGCCGACGACGCAGAACCGAGTACCGCGCTCTCAACATGGCGCACGACGCGCTCGACGGGTTCACGCCCGTCGGCGGCGCACTCGAGATCGACGAACTGCTCCACCAACTCGACGATGATCGGCGCGCAGCGTTCGTCCTCACCCAGTTGACCGGCCTGCGATATGACGAGGCCGCGGACATCCTGGGGGTTCCGATCGGTACCATCAGGTCACGGGTGGCACGCGCGAGGGACCAACTCCTCGACGTCCTGCTCGCCGCAGAAACCGAAACTCCGGAACCAGAACATCGCCGCCGGCGACCACATCGATGATGCCTTCCCCCCATTCCAGCGCCAGATTGGGCGCCCTCGCGTTCGTCGGCGCGCTGGCCGTGAGTGCGTGCGCGGCCAACTCATCGGACGCCGATGCCATCCAACTTTCGCCCGAGGCCGCCGAAGGTCGCACGATCAGCCGCTCCAGTGGTTGCGCCGCCTGCCACGGTACGAATGGCGAGGGCGGCGTCGGGCCCAAGTTCGTCGGGCTGTTCGGCTCGACGGTGACCTTCGACGACGGCACCGCGGGCGTTGCCGACGACGACTACCTGATCGAGTCGATCAAGGAGCCGGGGGCCAAGCAGGTCGCAGGTTTTCGCCTTCCGATGCCGACCAACCAGCTCTCCGACGACGAGATCGACAAGGTTCTCACGTATATCCAGGAGCTCTCCAGCGCCGTTCCGGGGACGACGCCGTGAGACGACACCGCAGTGCCAACGGTCGGCGCATCGGCGCCTTGCTGGTCGCGGCATCGCTGTTCGCGGGCGCGTGCGGTAGCGATGCGCCCCGCGAGCTCGCCGGCTACCGCCGCGAACCGGCGCCGGCGGTCGGCGAGCTGGCGCTGCCCGACCTCAGCGCCTCCGGTGAGGAATTCGACTTCCGGGCCGATCAAGGGCATCTGCTCGTCGTCTATTTCGGATACACCAACTGCCCCGACTTCTGCCCCACGACCCTCAGCGACCTCAAACTGGCAACCAAGCGGATGAAGGACGAAGACGCTGCGAGGATCGACGTCGCGATGGTCACGGTCGATCCCGGGCGCGACATTCCGATCCTGCCCGAATACATCGCGAGCTTCTTCGACGACGGCCACGCGTTGGGCACCGACAACGACCAGCGGTTGGCGCAGGTCGCGGCTCCGTTCGGGGTGTCCTACAACGTCGACGAGGCGGCGGACGGCAGCGTCGAGGTATCGCACACGACGTCGCTGTACGTCGTCGACGACACCGGCCACCTGGCCTTGACGTGGCAGTTCGGGGTCCCCATCGACGACCTTTCGAGCGACCTCACCCAGCTGCTCGAATCGAGCTCGGTATGAGCCGCCTGCAATGGATCGCCCTCTGTGTGATGGTGCCGATCGTCATCGCCGGCGGGCTCTGGCTCGGCGGCGCAACGGGCGGCTCGGGTGACGGGTCGTCCGGCGCGTTCGAGATCTCTGGTGCCGACGGTGCCACCGAGTTCGCGTACGACTTCACCATCCCTCCGGGAACGGCCGACCAGATCGCTGCCGGGCAGGCCGTGGAGATCGTGCCCGCCGAACTCGTGGTGAAGGTCGGCGAGGCGATTCGCATCGTCA
The DNA here is from genome assembly GCA_963699815.1 of uncultured Acidimicrobiaceae bacterium. Lineage (GTDB taxonomy): Bacteria > Actinomycetota > Acidimicrobiia > Acidimicrobiales > Ilumatobacteraceae > Ilumatobacter. The sequence goes on from CAVOVK010000024.1 coordinate 21,084, forward strand.
ACAACGACACCGAGGACCACGTGGTCGGCGTCTTCTTCGTGGCATCGGGCGAAACCCTCACACAGCGATTCAACAGCGTGGGTGTCTTGGAGGGAGAATGCGACGTGCATCCCAGCGGTTCCTTCACGCTGCGCGTCGAGGCGTGATCCGACGACTCGCGCTGACCGCTGTTGCAGCCGCCGCGATGGGTGGCGCGTTGTTGGGGGCCCCACAGGTGGCGCACGCCGATGCAGCGGGCCCCACCGACTATCGCAGCGAGGTCACGTCGATCACCCCCGCCACCGATGCCATCGACGTGTCGATCGAGGGCGGTGACTCGTTCCTCCTGCTGGTCGTTGCACCGGGACACGAGGCGATCGTGCTGGGCTACGACGACGAGCCATATCTCAGGATCTCCGCCGACGGCACCGTCGCCGAGAACCGAAGATCCCAGGCGACCTACTACAACGCTTCGCGATTCGGCAGCGACGACATCCCCGATTTCGTCGACAACCAGGCCAGCCCCGAGTGGGAGGAGATCGGCCACGACGGTCGATGGGCTTGGCACGACCACCGGGCCCATTGGATGGGTTCGGAACCACCGATCGGGCTCGACGCAGGCGAATCACTGCCGGCCCAATCGCTCCGGCTGCGGGTGGACGGTCAACCGGTCGAGGTCACGGTCCAGACGACACTGCAGAGCTCACCATCACCGTTGCCCGCCATCGTCGGCGTGCTCGTCGGATTGGGCCTCGCGATATTCGGCGCAGCTGCCGGAACCGCGAGCCGCGTGCTCGGCACCGCTCTGCTCGCGATCGCCGCCACGGTCACGGGCGTCGTGCAGTTCCGATCGCTCCCGAGCGAGACCGGGCCGCTGCTCACCTGGTGGCTACTGCCCGCGATGGCACTCGCATGGATGATCGTGACGATCCTGCTCTACGGACGCAGCGTGATGCTCCAGAACGCTCTGATGGCGCTCGCCGGCATGCAATTGACGATCTGGGCGTTCGGTCGGCGATCCTCGTTGACCAAGGCCGTGTTGCCGACCGACCTGCCGTTCTGGCTCGACCGGTTCGTCACTGGTGCGGCACTGACAGGCGGCGCCACGCTGACCGTTCTGGCCGTATGGGAGCTACTGCGCACACCGGCCGGCGTGCCGGTTACGAGTTGACCGCCAACGCCTCATCGATCGCATCGTTCAAATCACTCTGGTCCATCGGTCCGAGATGACGCGTCAGGATCGCACCGTCTGCGTCGATCACCAGGGTGACCGGCATCGTGCTGGTGCGCAACTCGGTCACCACATAACCCTGCGAGTCGAGGAACTGGTCGTAGCTGGCACCCACGTCATCGACGAAATCGGCCGCCCGATCCTCGTCCTCACCGACGTTGACGCCGACGAAATACACCTCGTCGCCGCGCTCCTGGTGGACAGCCTCGAAATCGGGAATCTCACGCCGGCACGGCGCACACCACGTCGCCCAGAGGTTGACGACCGCCGGACCTTCGATGTCTGCGAGGCTGATGGTGTCACCGCTTGGAATCCGCTGGATCTCGACATCGGGGAGCCGATCGCCATCTCCGGCAGCTCCATCGTCGCCCGACGAGCCGCACCCTGCCAGCGCAATCGCCATCAGGACGAGCCCCGCCACGTGCGGGCGACCTCGAGTCGTCACGGTGCGGACTCTGCGACCTCGACCGTGACCTCGACCGAACCGGCTGTTTCGAATTCCAAGGTGAGGCCGATCTCGTCGCCGACCTCGAGTGGGTCGACGAGATCGATCAGCATCACGTGATAGCCGCCCGGCTCGAACTTGACCATTTGACCGGCGCTCAGCGCCAGGCCGTCGACCAGTTCCTGCATCGTCATCTCGCCCATGTCGGAACCCATGTCGGTCGTAACCCCGCATGTCGGGCGGAACCCATGTCGCCATGTCGCGTCGAACCCATGTCGGAACCCATGTCGCCCATGTCGGTCGTATCGGAACCCATGTCGCCCATGTCGTCGCCGGACATGTCGCTCATGACGACCTCGTGGATCTGGGCGTCTGCCGCCACCGACGCCGGCACCGATGCACCCGACAGGGTGTCATCCTCGTCGACGGTGAGATCGAAGTAGATCGCGCCGGTCGTCTGGCCGGCAGCGCTGGTTCGAGCCCAAGCGTTTTCGATCGAGACCCCGTCGGCTGCTGCGTCATCGTCGGAGCCGCAGGCGGTGAGCACCAGCGCGGGGAGGGTCAGGGCGAGGAGTGCCGGGGCAAGGAGTGCCGGGGCAAGGAGATCACGAGCACGATTCATACCAACACTGGTCGTCGCGATCGGACCGCTAGTTCCCGATACGTCCGAACAATTGGCCTGGGATCCGAGCCCCTCACCGGTCCCACGGCGCACTTGGCGACACGGCGCCTTCGACGGCCGTCAACACCTCGACACCGACATCGGTGACGAGGCAAGTGTGCTCGAACTGGGCAGTGCGCTTACCGTCGGAGGTGACGGCGGTCCAGTCGTCGTCCCACATCTTGTGTTGCCACGTGCCGAGCGTGATCATCGGCTCGATCGTGAAGGTCATGCCGGGGCGCATGATCATCGAGTTGCGTGAGTCGTAGTAGTGCAGCACCTGGATATCGGAATGGAACTGTTCACCGATGCCATGGCCGACGAACGCCTTCACCACGCCCAATCGGTGCGCATTCGCGTGTTCCTCGATCGCGCGGCCGATGTCGCTGATGGGACGACCGGGCTTGACGGCCTCGATGCCCTTCCACGTGCATTCCTCGGTGATCCGAACGAGTTCGCGGCTCTGCGGATCGACATCACCGATCAGGAACGTTGCGTTCGTGTCACCGTGCACCCCACCGATGAATGCCGTGACGTCGAGGTTCATGATGTCGCCCTCGACCATCGGGCGCGAGTCGGGGATGCCGTGACAGATGACCTCGTTGGCCGAGGTGCAGAGGCTCTTGGGGTAGTGGTGGTAGTTCAGCGTGCTCGGATATGCGCCACGATCGATGTAGAGCTGGTGGCAATATGCGTCGACCTCCTCGGTCGTGATACCCGGCCGCAGGAACTCGCCCGTCAGACGCAGAATTTCGGCCGCGATCTTGCCGGCGTGCCGCATCCGTTCGATCACCTCTGGCGACTTGATGCGCGGCTCGTCCCAGGGCACCGGATCGCCGGTGTCGGCGTACGGGGGCCGGGCGATGTGGTCGGGCACCGATCGCATCGGGCTGATCTCACCGGGCAGGACGCGCCCTTCGGTCTTCTTGTGACACCGCTTGTACTTACGATTGCTCCCGCACCAGCACGGATCATTCGCCTGGGGAAGCAGAGTCGGAGGCTGGAGAACACTGCGCATGAACCGTCCAGTCTAGAAGGCCATGCCCCGAGCCGCGCCCCCGAGCCGCGCCACCGGGCCGCGACCAGGCGGCGCCTGGACAACCGGCGGAGTCGTCCAGGCGCGCTGATTCCCGTCGACGGCGCGACCAGCAAGTGGACCGCCACCAATACGGAGGTCATACCCCCGGTCGCCATCACAATAACGTCGTCATACGGTCCTGGCAAATGCTCCCGACCGCTTCGATGGCGCTCAACGCGGCAATCGCACCTCGACGACGCCAGACGACCCCTCGACGATGCGAATCGTGCCGCCGTGAGCGGCCACGATGCCGCGCGCGATCGCCAGACCGAGCCCGGCGGTGCCGGTGCTGACGTCACGGGCCGGATCGCCGCGGGTGAACGGCTCGAAGGCACGCCGACGCATTTCCGCCGAGAAGCCCTGACCTTCGTCGACGACCCGAATCGCGACCGCCTCGGGCGCGGCTTCGACCTGAACCCGCACGTTCGACCCGACCGGGGTGTGCCGGATCGCATTGTCGAGCAGGTTTCGGATGACGCGCGCCAGCTGAGCCGCGTCACCGATGATCGTCAAGCGCTCATCGGCATCGATGTGGATCGACACTCCGTTTCGTTGTGCGAGCGGACGGATGATCTCGACGGCTTCGTCGGCCAGCTCGGTCACGTCGACTCTGCCCATCCGCATCTCCAGCGTGCCGCTGGCCAGCCGGGTGTGCAGCTGCAAGTCGTCGACCAGGTCTCCCAGTGCACGGACCTGGTGCTCCATTCCGTTCAGGTATGCATCGGGATCGGGAGCGACCCCGTCTCGGATGGCCTCGACCGATGCTCGCAGCGCTGCCAGCGGCGTGCGCAGATCGTGCGAGATCGACGACAACATCAACGCCCGTTCCTTCTCGACGGCCTCGAGCCGAATCACCATGCGATCGAATTCACGCGCGGCATCACCGAGTTCATCGTTGCGCATCACGCCCGAGCGCGCGGTCAGATCACCGTTGGCGACCCGCATCGCTGCGTCGCTGATGCGATGTGCGTCGCGAGCGATCGGTGACGACAACACGTACGCCACCAAGGCAGCGGCGATCGAGGCCGGGATCATGATCCACAACAGGAATCCGAGATCCTGGTCGTTGATGAACATCTGTTGCGCGGCGATCACGATCATGACCACCGCCACGGCGAGAACGCCCAGCGAGGCCCACATGAAACGCCGCCCCAGTCGGTTGAGCTGCCAGACCGGTCGGGTCGGGACGGCTCGGGTCAGTTCGTCGGTCACGGCTCGAACCGGTAGCCGACGCCCCAGATGGTGGTGATCCAACGCGGGTTTTCCGGATCGGTCTCGATCTTGTTGCGAATCCGACGGACGTGCACCGTGACGGTCGCCGAGTCCTGCCAATCGGGCGAGGACTGCCAGACGTCGCGCAGGAGGTCGGCCCGCGAGAAGACCCGCCTGGGGGATGCAGCGAGGTGCGCCAGCACATCGAACTCCTTGGGCGTCAACTCGACGAGTTCGCCGTCGCGTCGCACCTCGCGAGAACGGCTGTCGATCACCAGACCTTCGAACTCGAGCAGGTCGGCGACCGGCGATGTCTTGGGAGCGGCACGCCGCAAGACCCCGTTGACACGGGCGGCGAGCTCACGCGGCGAGAAGGGCTTGACGACGTAGTCGTCGGCGCCGAGCTCGAGCCCGGCAACGCGATCGGATTCCTCGGCGCGTGCAGTGAGCATGATGACCGGCATGTCGCCCGTCTGGCGGATGCTGCGCAAGATGTCGAGCCCGTTGACGCCGGGCAACATCATGTCGAGCACCACGAGGTCGGGTGGCTCGGACGCGAGCAATGCGAGGGCGGTCGGACCGTCGGCGGCCTCGCTGACGACGTGGCCGTCGCGGCGCAGGTAACCGGCCACCACCTCGCGCACCGTGGGCTCATCGTCGACAACGAGCACCCTGGTGCCACCTCCGGCGATGTTCATGTCGTCAGGTTGTCGGGTGGACGGCCCGCGTTCAACCCCTGACCGCCCCGTTTTCGAAACGTTCCCGATCGACGAGACCGCGAACGGACCACCAGCACCTGCGCAGCGACGCCCGATCAGCGCCACTCGGCAACCGAATGTCAGGGGGCGAGTCGGTCGATGCGCCAGTGTTCATCGACCAATCGATACCGGAATCGATCGTGGAGACGGCTCGGGCGGCCCTGCCAGAACTCCCATTCCGTCGGCGCGAGCCGCCAGCCGCCCCAGTGCGCAGGGCGCGGCACCGCCCGGCCGGCGAAGCGCTTCTCGAACTCGACCACGAGGCCCATCAACTCGTGGCGGTCCCTGATCACCTCCGACTGGGGTGATGCCCAGGCACCGACCTGGCTGGGCCGCGGGCCGCGAAGCGAAGTACTCGTCGCTCTCGCGATCGCTCACTCGGGCGACGTGGCCCCGAACCCTCACCTGCCGGTGCAGGTCGAGCCAGGCGAAGGTGGCAGCAGCGACGGGTCGAGCGCTGAGTTGGTGGCTCTTGATCGATTCGTAGTTGGTGAAGAAGGTGAAACCGAATCGATCGGCATCGCGAACCAGCACTGCCCTGGCGTCCGGCCCGCCCGACAAATCGACGGTGGACAGGATCATTGCGTTGGGTTCGGCGACGCCCGCCTCGAATGCTGCCGTGTGCCACACATGCCACTGCTCCATCGGGTCGAGCGCCAGATCGGCCAGCTCGAGGCCGGCGGTCTCGTACTGCACCCTGCGGATCGCGGATACGAGATCGATCGTCGGAGGAATCCATGGGTCAATTCTCGATGACGTCGATGCCGCGCATGTAGGGGCGAAGGACCTCGGGCACCGTGACCGAGCCGTCGGCGTTGCGATAGTTCTCGATGATTGCCGCCCAGACCCGTGGAACCGCGAGCGCCGACCCGTTGAGCGTGTGGACGAACGCGGTGCCCTTCTGCGGACGACCCTCGGCATCGACGGGACGGTAACGGATGTCGGCACGCCGGGCCTGATAGTCGCTGAACCAGCTGATCGAGGAGACCTCGAGCCACTGGTCGGCGCCCGGCACGTAGACCTCGATGTCGAAGCTGCGGTGATGACTCTGCCCCATGTCTCCGGTACAGATCTCGATGATGCGATACGGCAGGCCGAGCGCCACGATCGCGCCCTCCACGCGCGCCACCATGTCGTCGAGAAGCGCCGGTGCCTGCTCGGGCGTCGAGAGAGCGAGGATCTCGACCTTGTCGAACTCGTGGGCGCGCAGCATGCCACGGGTATCGCGACCAGCCGAGCCCGCCTCGCGACGGTACGAAGGGCTGTAGGCCATGAACCGTTTGGGCAGATCGGCAGCGTCGAGGACCTCACCGGCGTAGATCGACGTCAGTGGCACCTCGGCGGTCGGGATGCACCACAGATCGTCGCGTTCGATGGCGAACGCATCATCGGCGAACTTGGGGAGCTGACCGGTCGACGTGAGCGTCGCCGTGGACACCAACGATGGGGGCCGGATCTCCTCGTGAGCGTCCGCGTTGCGGTCGAGCGCGAGCTGGCACAGCGCGCGGGCGAGGGTCGCACCTGCACCGCGCTGCATCGTGAACATCGACTGGGCGATCTTGGTGGCACGCTCGTTGTCGAGAATGCCGAGCGCAGTCGCGGTCTCCCAGTGCGGGACACGCTGATGTTCGGGGAATGTGTCGGGCACGAACGGCCCCTTGACGACCGGGTTGTCGATGTCGCTCGTGCCATCGGGAGCACCTGCGTACGGGATGTTGGGAATGACCAGCAACTCCTCGCGGAGTTGGCCGCTGAGGACAGCGTGCTCGGCGGCGAGCTGCTTCTCGGTCTCTCCGAGCCGACGACTCTCCGCCTGGAGTTCCTCGGCTTCGGCGAGCTTGCCGTCGCGCCGCAGCAGCCCGACGTCCTTCGACACCGAATTCGCCCGAGCGCGCAGCTCGTCGCGTTCGGCGGTGATCTCGCGCAGCCGAAGGTCGAGTGCCGACGCGTGCTCGAGCGACTCGATGATGCTCGGATCGTGACGGCGTTCGACGCGGCACGAACGTTGTCGAGCTCATTGCGAATCAGTCGGACGTCGATCACGAGCAAGATCGTAGTGTCAGGCACCGGTCGTCACCCCGAGCGATCGTCGACAGCCGACCGACGCCATGACCACTGTGCCTGGGACACGCCCGGCGCGGGCGGTGAGCCCGCCACGGATGTCATCGCGGCAGGGTGTTCGCCCGGCATCGATCACGGCCGGCCGGGCTCGGCGATGCACGACGGTGATCGACTGAAGCTTTCGTGACAACTCGCGATATGCACTCCATCCCACGGCGTCGACGTCCGATGAACAGTCACCTCTCGGCTCTCGCGAATCGGGCCACGAGGCCGAAGGAATCCGAACGTATGCGCCGTCACACGAGAGTCGTCACCGGGATCGTCATCGCGACATTCGCCGCGTTTCGCGGCCTCGTTCGTCGCCACGTCCGCTCCGGGCATCCGTCGCTTGGCCGACGGTGCCCGATCGATCGACTTTCGCGATCGTCGGGCTCGGTTTGGTCTGCTCGGGTGTCGCCATGGTGAACCGGGGAATGCTCAACCGTGCAGCGCATCGAGTGGTCGGGCTCGACGCCGGAATCGGCGCAATGACCCACACCGCGGCGGTTGGCTTCGCTGCACAGAAGATGGTCAAATCGGCGGGCGCGGTCGGGTTGGCGGTGTTCATCCGACACGGACGAAGGAACGGATACGAGCCTGGCTCGGTCGGTGCCGCCTGTGTGCTCGCGGCCGCAGCGTCGTTCGTTGCACTGGGGGTGTTGTTGGTCGCGGCGATCGGTGTTCTGGTCGTGACGGACCGGCTCACCGGCTGGTGGATCGCAGCGGCAGCGGGTTTTGCGATCTACACCGCTCTGGTCGGTGTGTCGGTCGCGGTGATCGTTCGCAGCCGACGCGCTGCGACACGGGTGTGGCAGTGGGGCCAGCAGGCCCGGCGGCGCCTGCCCGGGGGTCGAAGCAACGCCCACTACGCTGCGTTTCCGATCGAGATGCTCGACGCCTTCGCTGCCGCACGCCGCCGGCCACGTGGGATCCGACAGCTGTTCGTGCACGCTGTGGCCTCGAAGGTGTTGGGCGCCCTCATGCTGGCGTCAGCCGTGGCCGCTGCCGGTCTTCCCGTCAGCGTTCCGGCGGCCCTGGTGATCTACGCCACCGCCCTCGCTGCGTCGATGGTGACGATCGTGCCCGGCGGGCTCGGTGTCGTCGAGGGATCGACAGCGGCCCTCTTGGTCGCAGCCGGCGCATCAGGGGGCGCGGCGGCGCTGGCGGTTGCCCTCTTCCGGCTGTTCGACCTGTGGCTGCCCGTGATCACGGGCGCTGCGTTCGCCCGTGGGGCACTGCGTGCAGGAGGAGCCCGCCCCAAGCACCGGCTCGCTCAGCATGCCCGCGCCGATCGTGATCGCACCGACGGCCGCCTGATCGAACAGCGCCACTCGACCTCGATGCGAGGTCTCGCTCGGGCGCCGATGTGCATCAGTCGCTCGGAGGGATGCTCTTGGCGAACTCGCGCTCGACGTCGGCGGTGGTGAGCGGTACCTCGTCGTGGCCGGTGATCTCGAGCGACGGGATCTTGCCGCTCCGCTTGAAGTCGTACGACTCGCTGTGGCGTGCCGCGAACTTGGTGAAGAACAAGAAGACCACGATCCCCCAGAGGAACAGACCACCGGCGGTCTTCATGACTGCGCCGGCGAGCTGTTGGTCGCTGACCGCCGAGATGCCCCAGAGCCGCAGAGGCTTGTCGTAGGCCTTGTACACGACGTCGTCGGCAAAAGTGAGCCAGGCTGCCGGAATGGTCGGCACCACCGACTGCAGGAACAGATAGATCATCGTGCCGGCGACACCCATCCGGAACTCGGGCACCGGCCCGCACACCGGCATCCACATCAACAGCCCGGTGACGACGACCAGGACGTGCACGCTGTAGTGCAGCGGACCGTTCTGGACGGTCTCGTTGACGAGCAGTGGGATGTGGACGATCATGACGGTGGCGTTGAACAGCACGCCGGCGACGACGGGCATCGCGAGCCACTTCACGACCCGGTAGACCGCCCGGTCACCCAGCAGGATGCGGGCCAGCCACGTCGGGGTGGCCATCAACGCCAGCGGCGGCAGGAAGTAGCTCAGCATCATGTGCTGAACCATGTGCGCCGAGTACAGGTACTCCTCGCTGATGTCGTGAAGCGGCCAGTCGGAGGCGATCCACAACACCGACACGGCCATCACGAAGGAGATCACATTGGCTCGGCTGACCGCCGGCGCGCCGGCAGGAACGGCTTTGGGCCCGATGCACGCGCACCATGTACACGTAGGCAGAGATCAAGAACGCGACGAGTACCCACACTTCGGGGTGCCATTGGAAGGCCAACGGGTGGGCGGGCAGATCAGCTGCGAAACCGCCTCCGAGCTGGAGGTTCAGGTGTTGCGCCACATCGGCGCCTTTCCGGGATCGATCAGGGGCTGAAGAACTTGAAGGTGAACAGCGCCGCGACGTACACGGCGACCGCCAGTCCGAGGCCCAAGTAGAACAGGATGCTGAACAGACGGTTGTCAAACTTCAGGTGCATGAAGAACAACACGACACTGAAGAACTTGATCGCCATGAGGATCAACAGCAGGGGCAGGAACGCCCAGCCGAGATCATCGACCATGTAGCTGAGCGCCACTTCGATCGCCGTGATGACGGCCAACGCCAGAGCGAGTTTGACGTACTTCAGGTCGGTCCAGTGGTCGTCGTGTTCGCCCGCCTCATCGTCGACGGGTACGTGTGCGGTGTCGGTGCTCATGCGAGGTACCTCATGCCGGGATCAGATAGACGAGGGTGAAGATCAGGATCCACACGATGTCGACGAAGTGCCAGTACAGGCCGACCAGCTCGACGACTTCGGCCTTGTCGCCGGGCACGCGATTCTTCAGGATCATGCCGACCGTGGCCAGCAGCATGACCACGCCGACCGAGACGTGGACACCGTGGAAACCGGTGAGTGTGTAGAAGCTCGAGCGCGAACAAGCTGGTGCTGTAGCCGAGGCCCTCACGGTAGAAGGTCGTGAACTCGTACACCTGGCCGGCGACGAAGAGCGAGCCGAGGACGGCGGTGACGGTGAGCCACAGATTCGTATTGCGGTCGTCCTTGCGCTTGGCGGCCGTGACAGCCAACACCATGGTGAGCGACGACATCAGCAGCACGAAGCTCGAGGCCGACGTGAACGGGATGTCCCAGAACTGATCGGGACCGGCGTTGGCCGAGTGGCGGCCACGGTAGAGCATGTAGGTCGAGATCAGACCGCCGAACAGCAAGCACTCGGAGCCGAGGAACAGCCACATCGCCAACTTGTTGTTCGACAACCCCGTCGACGTGTGGTGACCGTGGTCGTCGTGGCCATGATCCGGACCATCGTGCTCGCCGACGGCGTCGTGAACCGCGGTGTCAGCCATTGGTCGAGACCTCCAGTTCGGCGCCGCCCTGAGGAGCCGGCGGGTCGTAGTCGGCGGGAGATGCCGTGTGCGGTTCGAGGCTCCAGCCGAACATCGACGCCAGGGCGATCGCCGCTCCGACGGGCACCAGCAGCAGATTGTAGATGACCCCATAGGCCATCACCGGCAGCGAGAAGGCCAGCAGGATCGGCCAGTACGACGGCGACGGCAGGTGGATGTCCGACTCGGCATTGGCCTCCTGCTCGGCCATGATCTCCTCGGCCGTGGCCACCTGATGGAAGTCGTGATGATCGCCCTCGCCGCGGTCTTCGTACTTACGATGGAAGAACTCGTCGAGATGCCCGACGGTCGGGATCACGTCGAAGTTGTGCTCCTTGGGCGGGCTGGTGGTCATCCACTCGAGCGACCGGGCATCCCACGGATCGAGCGGGGCCTTCTCGGGCCGACGACTGGTGATGACCGCATTGATGAAGAACAACAGCACGCCGATGCCCAGGATGAAGGCACCGATCGACGACACCAGGTTCCAGAAACCGAGGTTGAAGAAGCCCTCACCGGCCCTGGCGTCGGTCCAGACGTACATGCGACGCGGTTGCCCCTGCAGACCGATGATGTGCATCGGACCGAACGCCAGGTTCATACCGACGATCATCGTCCAGAAGTTCCACTTGCCCAACTTCTCGCTGAGCAACTTGCCGAACACCTTCGGCCACCAGTAGTAGAGGCCCGAGAAGATACCCAGGATCGCCCCACCGAAGAGCACGTAGTGGAAGTGGGCCACGATGTAATACGTGTCGGTCTGTTGCGTGTCGGATGGCGCCACCGCGTGGGTGACGCCCGACAGTCCTCCGATCGTGAACTGCACGATCAAACCGATCGCGAACAACATCGCCGTCGTGAACGTCAGCTTGCCGCCCCACAACGTCATCGTCCAGTTGACGATCTTGACCCCGGTCGGGATGGCGATCGCCATCGTTGCGACCGAGAACACGGCCACCGAGATCGGGCCGAGACCCGATGCGAACATGTGGTGGGCCCACACACCCCAGCCGACGAAGCCGATCGCCGCACCGGAGAACACCACGAGCGGATAGCCGAACAACGGCTTCTTCGAGAACACCGGGAGCACCTCCGACACGATGCCGAAGGACGGCAAGATCAAGATGTACACCTCGGGATGCCCGAATATCCAGAACAGGTGTTGCCAGAGTAATGGATCAGCGCCCGCCTCGACGGTGAAGAACGTGGCGTCGAAGTTGCGCTGGAACATGAGCAGGAACAGGGCGACCGTGATGACGGGGATCGCGAACAGCAGCAGGAACTGCACGACCAGGATCATCCAGGTGAAGATCGGCATCTTCATGAGCGACATGCCCGGCGCCCGCATGTTGATGACGGTGACGATCAGGTTGATCGCACCGGTGAGCGAGGCGATACCCGTGATCTGCAGCCCGAGGCCCCAGAAGTCGATGCCGCTGGTCGGCGAGAAGGGCACCGACGAGTTCGGCGCATACATGAACCAGCCACCGTCGGCCGCGCCACCGAGGATCCACGACGTATTGAGGAACAGTCCGCCCGCCAGGAAGCACCAGAAGCCGAACGCGTTGATCCGCGGGAAGGCGACGTCGCGGGCACCGATCTGGAGCGGCACGAAGTAGTTCGCGAACGCCGCCGCCATCGGCATCACGAACAAGAACACCATCGTGGTGGCATGCATCGTGAACATCTGGTTGTACTTGTCGGCCGACAGGATCGTGCCGTCGGGCCCGGCCAACTGGAGACGAATCAGTAGTGCCTCGAACCCGCCGACCAGGAAGAAGAACATCGCGACGACGCCGTACATGATGCCGAGCTTCTTGTGGTCGATCGTGAACAGCCACGACTTCCAACCGGTGGATTCCACGGGTCGACGGAACACGCCGTACGACGACGAGGGCGTCGCAACGGCTGGCACGAGGTCAGGTGCAGGTTTCTCGATCAGCGCCATGTCAGATCACTTCCGCTCGATCAGATAGGCGACCAGTTCGTTGATCTGGTCTTCGGACAAGGCAAGGTAGGGCATACCGCGCGTCTTGCCGTCGGTTGCTTCGAGGCTCTCCGGGTCGGCATACATGGGCTTCTTCTCGGGTGCGTTCCGTAGCCATTCCTTGAGATCGATCTCGTTGAGGCAGTCGCTGGTGACGCCTTCGAGATACCTGCTGCCGAATTCGCTCGGGGAGGCGTCCCACACGTCGCTGCGGCAGTCCTCGGTGAGGAGATCCCAGCTGGCACCCGCAAATGTGTTACGGGTCATGAAGTTGGTGAGGTTCGGTGCGGCGCCGCTCCAGACGAACTGCTCGGGCGCCGAAACGATCAAGTTGCCATCAGCGTCGACGAGACCATCGATCTGATGGCACCGCGAGCACTGTGAGATGAAGGTCTGTTCGCCCGCTGCGGCGAGCGTGTCGGGTTCGGGCGATTGATACGGCTCGAGCTGATTGTCGATCCAGGCCTGGAAGTCGGCGTCGTCGAGGGCAACGATCTCCATCCGCATGTTCGCGTGCGACAGTCCACAGAACTCGGCGCACTGGCCGGCATAGATCCCCGGCCGGCTGGCGTTGAAGTTCCAGGTGTGGACACGGCCGGGCACCATGTCGCGCTTGCCGTTGAGTTTCGGCACCCAGAACGAGTGGATCACGTCACGGCTCGTTCCCCGGATCACGACCTTGGCATCGACGGGGATCACCATCTGGCCGCTGGTGATGATCGGCGCCGCCTCACCGGTGGGGGCGAAACCACAGATGTTGCCATCGGCATCGACCGGATAGTCGTACTCCCACCACCACTGCTGACCGGTGACGTTGACCACGCAGTCGGCATTGTCGGTGTCGTCCAGTGAGATCACGGTGGCGACGGTGGGCACTGCGATGCCGGCCAACAGCAACGCCGGGATCGCGATGAACACGTACTCGATGAACGCGTTGCCGTGACCCTGCTCGGGGATCGGCTGGCCGCGGTCCTTGAACTTGATCACCACGTACAGCACGACAGCGAAAACGATCACGCCGACGATCCCGGCGATCATGAAGATCGGCCATTGCAGGTTGTGGATCTCCTGGGCGTACTCGCCCTCCGGCGCCCACGTGTCCTGCGGCGCATTGCTGGCGCAGGAAGCAAGGACCACGGTGGCTCCGGCGCCGACGGCTGCAGTACGCAATCGGGATCGGTTCGAGCGGGAGGCGGGGGGATGAACTGGCATCAAATCTGTCCGGACTTTCTGAGACTGCATCAAGTTACGACTCACGGGACCACCACGCCCAACTCGGCGTCGGAACCCGCAACGGTGAAGGCGAAGCCCTCCTCGACGGCGATGCTCGGCCGTTCCATGACCACCGTCAGCAGCTGGGTACCACCTGGCTCGGTCAGCGCCGTGCACACCCGTTCGGGGCCCAGCGCCACGCCGTTGTCGTCGACAGCCGGGTGCAACTCGAGCACGAGCCGGGCGGCTTCGTCGGACTCGTTGTGGAACAACACATTGCTCGGACTCGATCTGGGCAACGTGAGCTGATCGAAGTCGGCGCCGTACCCCGGTATCTCGGCGCTCAGATCGTCGTTCTCGAACGTGATCGCGGCCGTGACACTGGACTTGGCGGCCACCGACTGACTGGCCTTCTCGTCGGCCTCCGTCTTCTCGGCGGAACAATCGTTCTCTTCGGCCAGATCGCCGGTGGTGTGGTGCTCTTCGATCTCACGCTCGCCGTTCAGACCGGCGATCGCTCCACCGGCGATCAGCACCACGAGGACGATCGAGAACGCCCCGGTCATCGTGGATTTCGACATCCCCCGCTTGAGACCGACCAGCGTTCCGATCGTGAGCACCAGCGCTGCGATGAGGGAGAACGCAACCACCGTCGCCGTCTTGGTGGGGAGGCCGAGCATGACGCGGCTGAACGCGTAGATGATGACCGCGGCGCCGATCGCGCCGGCGACCGGAAGTTCCAGCGGGTCGATCAGGTAGTCGCGAGCTGCCGCGTTGTACGACTGCTCGCCCGAGGCACGCTCACTCCAGCCCTGGACCAGCCATTCGAGCTGCGCCGGCCACGACCGCGATCAAGCCGAGCGCGAAGAACGTGCGATTCGTGACGAGACCGAGCGTCATCGTGGTGGCGCCCAAGGCGACCAGGAGCGGCCACAGGCTGGGAGAGGCGGTGGCCTGCGCGGCCGGGGCCGCGTCGAACGCGCCGGGATCCATCGCCGACACGTTGGAATCCCGGACGAACAGATTGATGCCGGCCAGAAATGACAGCGCGACCGCGGCCGAAACGAGGCCGAGCGTGCCGAGCGCGCCTTCCTGGGCGATGCCGTAGACGGCAGCGAAGATCCAGGCCGCCGCTGCGGAGCCGATCAGGAGTTTGGAGCCGGTGGTGAACATCGTGGTGCTGATCTCACTTGGTGACGTAGACGACGAACCAGACCGCGCTGTAGGCGGTGGCTGCGAAGTACCAGTAGAGGGCGTGGGCCGAAAGGATCTCGGTTTCTTGGAGGCGACCGCCGAGGGCCCGGAAAGCGGCGACCGTTGTGTAGACGAGACCGGCGATCACGATCGCCAGCATGGCGCCCGTGACCGCGTAGAACAGTGCCCCGTAGTAGTCGGCGCGCATCTCGACGCCCATGTCGACGTATACGAACGCCTGGGCGTTGATGAACGCGACGGCCAGGACGGCCGTCACACCCAGCGCGAGGGCGGCGTGGGCACGATCGCCCCGGGAACCTGAGTACACCGCCCACTGTGCGAACAAGCAGAGTGCCCAGATCGTGATCAACATGACGTTGGTCGTGACCTCGGAAATGACGTAGTCGACGGGGAACCGCCCACCCGAATCGACGACCCGTTCGCGCAGTAGGACCCAGATCGCGAGCATTCCGCCGATCAACATCGTGCCGGCGACACAGGCCAGCGCCGTGCCGACGAAGAGCTGACGCCGGGGGGCCGGCGGGGCCGCCGGTGGGAGTGCCAGCGGGGCCGTGGACGTGCTCATGACGGGCTCCCTTCGTGCGTCGTGTCGAACAGGGGCTCGGGTGAGGACACCGTCACGACTTGGTCGTAGTTGTGAGCCGGAGCCGGCGAATCGGCACCCCATTCGACCGTGTGACCACCGAAGGGGTTCTCGTCCGCGGCTTCCCCATCGCCGGTGAAGGTCTTGAGCATCAAGCCGCCGAACGCCAGCAGGGTCAGGCCCATCAGGCCGTGACCGGCCAGCGAGAGCGTGTTCCACAGCGCGCCCTGATCGACATCTCCGATCGACAAGATGGCGGCGACGTCGGCGTCGCTCGATGGCACACCGCCCGCCTGATCGAGCACACCCGCGATGTAGAGCGGCAGACCGGCCAACACGGTGGCGGCGGCGCCGAGCAGTGCGAGTGGCAGCATCTGCTTGTCGGGCAACACGCGACCCCACAGCTTCGGCGCCCAGAAGATCAAGCCTCCCATGACGCCCAATGCCGTGCCGTACACGACGTAGAGCGTGGCGCCCTCCTCGACAGCGGTTCCGATCAGCTCGAGGTCGGTGATACCCATCGCGAAGTTGCCGACGAGCCCCACGAAGATCATCCCCAGGCCGAAGAAGGAGAACAGGAACGCGGAGGTGATCCGGGGCCGCCCGTCACCGAGACCGCCCTTGGCAGTGAGTGCTCCCAGGCCCATCACCACGATCAGACCGAGCAGCGGCAGGCCCGAGAAGGCCAAGAACGGGATCGCACCCCTGAGGAACGTCTCGCCGTCGGTGTCGAAGGTGACGTCGTGGACGTACTGCTGGGTGGTGGCGGCGAGCGCCGTGACGCCGACCAGCGCGATGCCTGCGAACGTCACGCCACGCAACGCCTGACGATGCCGGAACGTGACCGGGACGAGTTCGGCGGCGACGCCTATCGCCGGCAACGAGTACGCCGCGATCGCGGGCACCGAGAATCCCCAGCCGATCCAGGTCGCAATACCCTCGGCACCGCCGAAGGTGAACTGGCCGTAGCGGTGATCCAAGAACAGATACACGATCGCGCTGAACATGACGGGCAGCACCAGCAACATGCCCAGCGCCCCGATCAGGGTCGACCACGCGAACAACGGCACGCGACGCATCGTCATGCCCGGCGCCCTGGTGGTGAGTACCGAAGCGGCCACACAGCCGGCCGAAGCGAGCAGACCGACGATCATCAGCCCGTGTGCGGCCAGGAACAGATCGACGGCTTGATCGTCGCCGCCGCCCATCCCACCGTTGCGTCCCAACGCCACCATCGTGAGCGTCAGGCCGCCGAGCCAGGCGTAGAAGCCGGCGAGTGCGAGCCGGGGGAAAGCGATCGACCGGGCACCCAGCTGGAGCGGGGTGACCGCGATGGCCAAACCAAGTCCGAGCGGGATGATCGCGGCGAACACGAGTCCGACCCGGTAGGCCTGGAAGATCTGGAGCAGCGCATTTGCCTCGAGCAACGAGCTCGAGTCGTCGATACGTTCGAGGCCGAGCACTGTGCCGAGCACGGCCGTGGCGAGCAACGCCAGCAAACCGACGCCGACGTACATGCGGCCGATGCGCTTGTGATCGGTCGTGGTGACCCACGCCGCCACACCTACAAAGAACGACGCCACCGTGGACTCGCGTGAGGCGTCATTCGCCGCATCTGCGGCGTCTGGACGTATGTCGATCGTCGTCATGAGACGTGGCTGATTCCTTGAACGTTGGCTGGCACTTCGCAGGGCACGGTTGAACTGGTTTCGAGCGCTCGGACGGTCGTCACGACACTACCGACGGAACACTACTGGCCGAGCCACTCCCGAGAGGAAATCCGCCACACGACGTGGCGTCTCACCGGATCGGCTCGAGCCCGAACTGTTGACGCCCGAGGCTGTTGAGATCGTCTCGGGTCGCCCGATCGACGAATTCTGCCTCGAAGTCCTCTTCCGGGAAGTCGAGTGGGCTCAGCCCCCGATCGAATCGGTCGAGCATCGAGGCGGCGTACCGATCGTTGCGGGGGCAACGCGGTGCCGATCCGATGTACATCACATTGCCCCAACGACTGTCGTTGCTGGCGTCCGCAACGCTGTGGAAAACATCGCCGTGCCACCACACGGTGTCTCCGGGCTCGACGCCGGGGATCGGTCGCAGGGCAGGCGACAACAGGTCGTCGGGGTGGGCGCGGCGAGGCGCCGGGGTCGGTTCCCCCTCCAGGCCGAGTTCGTCGGCGATGCCCTTCACCAGTGTGTACGCGGCAGCACGGGGAACGGGAGCCAGGTGCAGCACACCATCGACGGGTTGCATCTCGCTGAGTGCCGTCCACCCCTGGAACGTGCGAAAGACGGTCGCTGGAACCGGCGAGGTGGCATCGACTCGTGTGCGGTGGGCAGCATCCCACGGGTCGTAACGCTCGGGATGGCCCGACAGCACGTGGCGAAACACGTCGACGTTCTCCGCTTCTCGCCACCCGCCGGCCGACGGCGAATCCGAATGAAGTCGCAGCCCGCGAGCCACTACGCCAGGGGCGCGGCGCCGCAGTCGGTCGGGGTAGGCGATGTCGTGATCGGGGTCGAACCACTCGGTGCCATTCGATTCGTGGGTCCACAGCGAGTTGAGGAATCGGCGAACCGATGCCATCCGGTCGTGTTGACGGGCTCGAACCTGGGGTCGCGACCAATAGATGCCCCAGATTCGAGCTCCTCGCTCGCGAGCTTCCGGGTACCGCTCGGCAAACAGCTGCTCGAATCGGTTGGTCGCCAGGTAGTCGCCGATCTCACGGTCCCACTGCTCGGCCTGTGAGCGTTCGAAGCTGCCCTTGACGATGACGCAACCGCGCCGACGGATCCACTCCCGGGTCGAGTCGGACACGACCTGCAGGTCGTCGAAATGAATGATGGGGATCGAGGCATCGGCAACATCGGCAACATCGGCGACGTCTGCGGCGACGATCCGACGCGTCTCTGCGAGCAGTTCGGCGACGCCGTCGCGACCGAGGCCGATCTCGTCGAGCAGATCGAGCAAGGCTGGGGCGGGAGCAGCCACGGCCGACCTCAGAGCAGCACGTCGAGCGTCATCGCACCGAACAGAACCGTGACGTAGGTGATCGAGAAACCGAACACGCGCATCGATGCGGTCGCGGTGGGATGGCTTCCCAGCCAGATCGTGGCGAAGATGAACACGGCGCCGAGCACGATCGCCGTGATCGAGTAGATCGCGCCGAGATCGGCGACGGGGATCAGGATCAACGTGCACGCGACCATGGCCACGGTGTGCCCGATCATCTGGCGCACGGCGTTCTGGAACGGCACGACCGCCGGCAGCATCGGCACGTTCGCGGCGCGATAGTCGTCGGCGTACTTGATCGCCAGCGCCCAGAAATGAGGCGGCGTCCAGAAGAACATGACGGCGAAGAGCACCAATGGCGTCCATGCCAGTTGGTTCTGCACGGCCGCCCAACCGACGAGCACAGGAACGGCTCCTGCCGCCCCACCGATCACGATGTTCTGTTTGCTCGTACGTTTCAACCACAGCGTGTAGATGCCCACGTAGAACGCTGTGGCTGCGAGCGCGAGCGCGGCCGCCAACAAGTTGGCGCCCACCCACAACACGACGAATGCGACGACCTCCAACACCAACGCGAACACCAATGCGTTGCGGGGCTCGATGACCCCGGTGACCAGCGGACGGTTCTTGGTGCGCTCCATCAGCTTGTCGATATCGCGATCGACGTACATGTTGATGGCGTTGGCGCCGCCGGCGGCAAGGGTGCCGCCGATCAAGGTGACGACCACCAGCCAGGTCGATGGCCAGCCACGCTCGGCGAGCACCATCGTAGGCACCGTCGTGATCAACAGCAGCTCGATGATCCGCGGCTTGGTGAGCGCTATGTAGTGGCCCACCGTGGTCGTCGCAGTACGACGGCTGCCATGCGCGATACCGCCCGGCGTCAGCCGAGACGGAACCAGGGGTCGACTGCCGACTGCCATACCGGCCCCATCGTACGGCCGCATCGCCGAAGCGGCCAACGCACGCATCGACCGGTCGTGACGCGATGATTCCCGGCCAGGCACAATGGAGAGGTGACGACGACGCTGGAACCCACGCGGGTGATGGAACCGGATGTCGACGAGCGCGTCGCCGAGGACCACCCGTGGATCGTGATCGTGTGGAACGACCCGGTCAACCTGATGAGCTATGTCACCTTCGTGCTCCAGAAGTTGTTCGGCTACTCCAGCGAGAAGGCCACCGAGCTGATGCTCGATGTACACCACAAGGGCAAGGCCGTCGTCGCCAGCGATACGCGGGAGCGGGCGGAGATGCACGTGTTCCGCCTCCACGAGCACGGGCTCTGGGCGACCATGGAGAAGGACGGCCCGAGCACATGACGGCAGCCGACGGATGAGTCGATTCCGACCACCGGTACGGGCGAAGGGCGATGGGTTCATCGTGGATCTCGGCGCCGACGAGTCGGCGCTCGATCCGGCGACTCATCCGAGAACTGCGTGCACTGCTGACCGACCCCGACCCCGACGACGGCGCCCAGAGGTTGTTGGCGCGCCTGTTCCCCGTCGCTCATCCGGACGACGATGAGATGGAAGCCGAGTACCAACGTCTGATGCGCGACGAGTTGGTCGAGTCGAAACTGAGCGCGTTCGACATCGTCGACGACACGCTGTCGGGCGACGGTCGCGTCGACGACAGCGAGCTCTTGGCGGTGATGCAGTCGATCAACTCGATCAGGCTCGTGCTCGGCACGATGCTCGGCGTCACCGACGACCCGGACGGCGACGAGGTCACTCCGGGCCTCGAGGATTCGGCCGAGTATCACCTCTACAGCTACATGAGTTGGTTGCTCGAATGGTGTGTGCGCGCCCTGACGGGTGCATGAGCGACGAGTCGCTGCCAACCCGCCGCGATCGGTGTCCCCAGCCGATGCAGCAGGGGCGACCTGCGCGGCCGGCTCATACGATCAACGGCGGTCGGCCAGAAACGGAACTGGTCGCGGGTCGCTGCCAGATGCTCGGTCGACAGGTCGGCGAGCAGCACCGTCTCGATGCGACTGGCCGTGGCGAGCAACTCCCCCTGCGGGTCGATGATGCGAGAGTCACCGGCATAGCCGAGCCCTCCGCCGCTACCGACCCGGTTGACCCCGACGACATAGGCCTGGTTCTCGATCGCCCGCGCCCGCAACAGCGCCTGCCAATGCTCACGTCGCTTCTCGGGCCAGTTGGCCGGCACGAGGTAGACATCGGTATCGGACGCGAGTTGCCAGAACTCGTCGGCGAAGCGCAGGTCGTAGCAGACGAACATCGAGATGCGAAAGCCTGCGACCTCGACGGTGACGAGCTCGGTGCCGGCCCGCACGAAGCGCTCCTCGCCGGCGAACGAGAACGGATGGATCTTGCGATAGCGATGCTGGGTGCCGTCGGGGCCGGCCAGAACGAAGCAGTTGGATGGACGCTGGTCGTCGGCCGGCGCATCGGCACGGATCTCGGGGCACGAGCCACCGACCCACACACCGTGTCGAGCAGCCTGCTCGGCGAGGAAACGCGACGACGCACCACCCTGGGACTCGGCGACCAGCTCAGGGTCGTCGAACGCGAAACCGGTCGAGAACGTCTCGGTCAGCACCACCAGCCCGGCGCCGCCGGCGACCGCATCGGCGATCGTCGGAGCGAGATGGGCGAAGTTGGCGTCGCGATCATTCCATGCGATGTCGTGTTGGACAGCGGCGACGCGAAGGGTGCTCACGATGCCAATCGTGTCAGGCGCTCGACGGCGCCGTCGATCACGTCGAGCCGCTTGCAGCAGGCGAAACGGACCAGATGCCGACCGTGCTGCTGGTTCGCGTAGAAGACCTGATTCGGGATCGCCACGACACCGATTCGTTCGGGCAGGCCGCGACAGAACCCGATGCCGTCACCGTCGGGTTGGACGGGTCTGATGTCGACGGTGGTGAAGTAGGTCGCCTCCGGCCGGTATGCGGTGAATCCCGCTGCGACCAGACCGGCATACAATCGATCGCGCTTGGCCTCGAGGTCCGCCGCGAGACCATCGAAGAACGAGTCGGGCAGCCGCAGACCGACCGCGGTCGCCGGCTGAAACGGTGCACCGTTCACATAGGTGAGGAACTGCTTGGCGGTCTTGGCGGCGGTGATCATCGACGCCGGCCCACACATCCACCCGATCTTCCAGCCCGTGGTGTTGAACGTCTTGCCGCCCGGACGAGATCGTGAGCGTGCGCTCGGCCATGCCGGGCAGACCGGCCATCGGGACGTGCTCGGCACCTGAGAACACGAGGTGTTCGTAGACCTCGTCGGTGATGATCAGCACGTCGTGTTCGACAGCGACCGCCGCGATGAACTCGAGTTCGTCGCGCGTGAACACCTTGCCGGTCGGGTTGTGAGGCGTATTGAGCAGGATCAGTTTCGTCCGCTCGGTGACCGCGTCGCGGAACTCGACGCGATCGAAGCCGTAGCGACCGCCGGCGTCCGGTTCGGGTCGCAGCACGACGGGCTTGAGCACGCCACCGGCGAGCGCGATGCAGGCCTGATAGCTGTCGTACATCGGCTCGAACAGCACGACCTCGTCGCCGGCGTCGAGCATCCCCAGCAACGCGCCGGCGAGCGCCTCGGTGGCACCGGCGGTGACGAGTACCTCCGTGTCGACGTCGAAGTCGAGGCCGTAGAAACGACGCTGGTGTTCGGCGATGGCCTCGCGCAGCACGGGCATACCGGGCCCGGGCGGATATTGATTGACGCCCGAGCGGATCGCCGTCGACCGCCGCGTCGAGCACCTCGATCGGACCGTCGGTATCAGGAAAGCCCTGGCCGAGGTTGATCGCACCGGTCCGCACCGCCAGCGCAGACATCTCGGCGAAGATCGTGGTACCGAACCCGGCCAACTTCGCCGTCATCGGTTGGTCGGCAGCAGCCACGGCGAACAGCGTAGGCGCCCCATCTCGTCCGAACCCTTCACTGACGCGGTCTCGTCGGATCCGTTGATCATCGGCCACACCGATCCGGGTCGGACACGACCACGGAAAACGCACAGATCCCCCGAGATCGGGGGATCTGTTCAGCGCGCCCGAAGAGATTCGAACTCCTAACCTTCTGATCCGTAGTCAGATGCTCTATCCGTTGAGCTACGGGCGCCGAGCGGCAACAGTGTAGAGCCGTCGCGTCGGAAAGGGAACCTGCAGGACGGCCGGGCAGACCGACGACAGGTCAGCCGCCCCAGGGGCCCCAGCCACCGGAACTCTGGTACAGACCGTAGGCCGCCCGGATGTTCTTGCGAGCGTCGAACAGGTCGGTCGACGAGTAGATGCCGTAGTCGTCGAGCCAGCTCTTGTGGACGGTCCAGTACAGCTGGAAGACGCCGTAGCAGCACCAGCCGTTGTGGGCCGTCGCGATGTAGTTGCTTTCGCGTTTGGCGATCTCGAGCGCCCGCTCTTCCAGCTCATCGGGCCAGACGTCACGAATGATCTGTTGCACAGCGGCCCGGTTCCGGGCACGGCAGGCTGCGTCGGGCGGGCTGTGTCGTGGCGGGTGCGGTCGTGGGAGTGACGGTCGACGGCGGCTACGGAGATCGTTGCGGCCGGGCTCGTGGTCGCGGTGGTGGTCGGTGGTGACGGCATGGTGGCACCGGCCGGTAGACAGATCGGATCGCCGGGGAAGATCACCGTGTCGACGGTCGCCCCGTTCTCGGTGAACAAGGCATTCGGCGTGATGTCGGCTGCGGCAGCGATGCGGTACCACGAATCGCCGGCACCTGCGACATACGTGCTCGGACAAGCCGGCACTTCTCGCTCTGCGACCGCCGAGACGCCCGCTGCGCTGCGGATCGTTTCTGTTCGCTCTGGATGACATCACCCACGCCCGACGAGGTCCCCGCCGGCGACCGCGGCGGACACCGCGTCATCGGTCGCATCAGCCGTGGGTTCGACGCCGGTACCGGCGGCGGTCGCGACCGCATCGGCCGGCGATCCATGCCCGGAGACTTCGGGCGTCGCAGCGGAAGCGGTCGGATCGGAACCTGTCACCTGGTTGCCGGTCGAGTCGAAATCGTTGGCAACAGCGGGCGAGAGTGCCGCCACCGTCGGCGCACCTTCCATCACCGACGAGGAGCCGGAGCGCAAGGCGAGCGCCAGCGGAACGAGCAGGAGGCCGACCAGGATCAGAATGCCCATGCGCAGTAGCAGCGGGTCGACAGCGCCGAGCCCGATCCGCTCGCTCAACGGCGAGAGCGGCACGAGGTCGCCCGTCGTCGGGCGCCGCGTGGCGATCGGTCGCTTGGCCGGTCTGACGATTCCTGACGGAAGATTCTCGACGGTCGACAGCATCGACATCGCCGGCATCGACATCGTCGCCCCAGTCGGCGGCAAGGTCGCCGAGTGATGCTTCGATCGCCGAAGGGCGCGGCGGAGTGACCGTCTCCGGTGAAGGCAGCGCATGATGTCGGCGCGTCGCGCGCGACCTGACCGGTCGGTGATGACCGAGTGACACGCTGGGGCCGGAACGCTCGCACACCGTCACGAATCGCCCGCAGCGCTCCGGTGCTGTCGTCGCCCCGGGTGTCCCGCATCGGGTCGTCGTGGGCACTGACACCCGTCTGCCATGCGAGGTCCAGCCGCGCGACGATCCCCAGAACTGCTGGGTGACGTCGGCCTCGTCGGACTCGACATCGAAGGGTGGGATCGGCTGATCTCGGTGCGTGGTCATGGTGTCGTGCGCCCAACTACGAGCACTCCAGACACCAGGTCTACTCGTTCCGTCATGCAACCGCAACACGTGTGTCATCCGACCGTAATCAAATGACACCGTTGTAGTACTCGATCGCGACGGCTCGACGTCCGAGCAATCGGGCGGGCGGTGGTGCTGAACGTGAACGTGCCGGGCGACATGACTCGCACGACCACCCGGCTCGACCAATGGCGGAGAGGGTGGGATGTGAACCCACGGACCCCGGAGGGTCAA
>CAVOVK010000025.1:0-144015 GCA_963699815.1 uncultured Acidimicrobiaceae bacterium
GTAGACACAGCACGCGGCCCAACATGTGACTGCCGACCGGCACGGCGATGAATTTCAAGGCGACGACGAGCATGACGGCCACCGCTGCCGGGAAGGTCCGGATCGACGCGACGGTGCCGATGCCGATCAACAACACGCCCAGCGTCGGTGCCTTCGCGGCCGCGTGCAATCGGGAGTAGATGTCCGGGAACCTGACGGCGCCGATCCCGGCCAGCAGCAGGAACACCGATCCGATGACGAGCGCGATGCCTCCGAGCAGGTCCATCAGCCACCTCGCCGTTCGACGTAGCGGGCGAGCACTCCGGTTGCGATGAAGCCCAGCAGCGCCACGACCAGGACGGTGTCGATCCCGATCGGCGAACGCTGATCGGCGGCCACGACGAGCACCCCGCACATCACGGTGACGAGCAAACCGTCGAGTGCGATGACGCGGTCGGGGACGCTGGGTCCGATGACGAGTCTGATGAGGAACAGCACCGCTGCCACCGACAGCACGGCGTAGGCGACGGCGGTCATGACGTCGTCCTCGCCAGTTGGGCTCGTGCGGCGGGCGAGCCGAAGGCGCGCACCGACAGCTCCTCGATCCGCAGCAGGTCGCGCCGGACCGCATCGAGGTCGTGCAAGTGGAGCACGTGGACGTACAGCACCGGAGGTGATTGTTCGATCTCGATGGTGATGGTGCCGGGCGTCAGGGTGATCACGTTGGCCACGACCATCGTCGCCAGGTCCGATTCGGTGCGCAGGGGGACTTGCACGATGCCGGTGCGGATCCGGTTGCGTGGCGTGACGATCTCCCACGCGAGCACCAGGTTCGCCTCGATCAGCTTGAACAGCACGAATGCGCCGAACCACAGCGTTGCCAGAGGAGCGACCTTCGCGGTGTCGGCCCCGCCTCGCCGGGACAGGCGCGGCAGGCGGGCGACGACCAATACCACGACCGCGACGGCGAGCCCGCCGAGTGCGTTGGCAACGCTGAGGTTACCCCACAGCAGGATCCAGAGCGTTGTGATCCCCAGCAGCAGGCCCGAGGCGCGAACGGGTGTCATCCGCCTGCCTCCAGTATCGCCTCGACGTAGTGCGACGGTTCGAGCAGATCGTGGGCGGCGCGCTCGGACACCTCGTACAACGGCCCGGCCCCGACGCTGACGGCGATCGATGCGAGTGCCAGCGCGGCGGTCGCAGCGATCATGCCGATGGGGCCGCCCAGCTTGTCGCCGGTGTGCGGTTCGCGAGCCGGCGTGTCCTCGCGCTCGCCCCAGAAGACACCTGACCAGATCTTCGTCATCGAGAACAGGGTGAGCAGACCCACTGCGAGGCTGATGGCGACGGCGTACCACGAACTCGCAGCGAGACCGGCGTCCACGAGCGCGAACTTGGCGAGGAATCCGGAGAACGGCGGGATTCCCGCGAGGCTGAGGGCGGGTACGGCGAACAGCAGCGCCAGTATCGGAGCCGTGCGGATCAGCCCGCCCACCTCTGACAGACGACTCGATCCAGCGCGGCGGTCGACCAGTCCGGCCACGAGGAACAGGGCGGTCTTCACGATGATGTGGTGGACGATGTAGAACACGGCTCCAGCGAGCCCCGCAACGGTGAACAGTCCCAGCCCGAAGATCATGTAGCCGATCTGGCTGATGATGTGGAAGGCGAGGATTCGCTTCATGTCGTCCTGGGCGATCGCTCCGAGCACGCCGATCGTCATCG
Organism: uncultured Acidimicrobiaceae bacterium; assembly: GCA_963699815.1. Taxonomy (GTDB): domain Bacteria; phylum Actinomycetota; class Acidimicrobiia; order Acidimicrobiales; family Ilumatobacteraceae; genus Ilumatobacter. The sequence goes on from CAVOVK010000025.1 coordinate 1,705, forward strand.
TCAGGATCGCGACGACGATCAGCACCGTTCCCATCCAGTCCGGCGCATCGAACAGGAGTGTCTGGGTCCGGATGATCGCGTAGACGCCGACCTTCGTGAGCAATCCGGCGAAGATCGCCGTGACGGGGCCGGGCGCGGTGGGATAGCTGTCCGGGAGCCAGAAGAACAGCGGGAACAAGCCGGCCTTGATACCGAACACGACCAGCAACGCCAACGCGAAGGCGGCGCGGACCCCGCCGTCGAGCTCCGCCAACCGCACGCTCAGGTCTGCCATGTTGACCGTGCCGGTGCTGGCGTACAACAAGGCAAGCACCGTGATGAACAGCGTCGATGCGACGAGGCTGATCACGACGTAGCTCATGCCGGAGCGGATCTGGTCGGGACGTCCCCCGAGCGTGATGAGGACATAGCTGGCGGCGAGCATCATCTCGAACGCGACGAACAAGTTGAACAGGTCGGCGGTGACGAAGCTCGCCGAAACACCCGCGGCGAGCACGAGGTAAACGGGGTGGAACGCCACCCGTCGGCGTTCTTGGCCGGCCTGGCTGATCGCATACACCATCACCGCCAGCAATACGACCGACGACACGACCAGCATCAGACCGGCCAGTCGGTCGACGACGAGCGTGATGCCGAGCGGCGCCTGCCAGCCGCCGGAGCGGTGCACGATGAATCCGGTGTCGTCGACCTCGACGAGGAGTGTGACGGACACCGCCAGCACGGAACCGAGCGCGACGACGCTGACCGCGCGTTGGAGCATCCGCCACCGGCCGCCGATGATCGAGATCGCGGCGGCGATCAGCGGGATCAGCACCGGGAGCGGTACGAGTGACGTCATGTCGATTCCGCTTCGAAGGGATCGAGCTCGGGCGGGAACTCCGCGCCGTGGTCGGATTCCGCGTGGTCGGCTCCGAGCCGCGCGACGAAGCGATCCTCGACGTCGTCCTCCACCTCGTCGTCGCCGGTGATCTGCCAGCTGCGGTAGCCGAGCGCGAGCAGCAAGGCCGTGACACCGAACGTGATCACGATCGCGGTGAGCGCCAGCGCCTGGGGGAGCGGGTCGGCGTAGTCGCCGGTACCCGACCCGATGATCGGTGGCCGGCCCGATTCGCCGGCGGTGATGAGGAGCAGGTTTGCGCCATGGCCGAGCAGCCCGACGCCGATGATGATGCGAGACAACCGACGCTGCGTCAGCAACCACGTGCCGCAGGCGAACAGGACGGCAGCGACGAATGCAAGCAGAACGGTCATGCCGTCACCGCCGTATCGGGGTCGGCCTCGTCACCGAACGCCTCGTAGGCCATCAGCACCAGTCCGACCACCACGAGGTACACCCCGACGTCGAATGGGAGCGCCGAGGTCACCTTCAGCGTGCCGAGGATCGGGAGGTCGCGCTCGAACGAGGCGTGTTCGAGTGCCGCGTGGCCGGCCAGCAGCGGTATCAGCGCGGTGATGGACGCGGTGGCGAGCCCCACTCCCAGGACGGTCCAGGGTGCAGGCCGAATCGAGGTCCGCACCGCCGTGACGCCACCGGAGATGTAGCGCAAGCTCAACGCGGCGCCGGCGGTGAGCCCGCCGACGAACCCGCCTCCCGGCTGATTGTGGCCGGCGAACAGGAAGTACAACGACAGCGCGAGAATGCTCGGGTAGAGCAGCCGCGACGAGACCTCGACCAGCGGGAGGCGAGCGAAGGAATGTTGCTCGACTGGAGGATCGTTCGCCCGGTCGCCGGTCCGACGGGCCGAGCGCGCGAGTGTGACCGCACCGAGCGCCGCAACGACGAGCACGGTGATCTCCCCGAGTGTGTCGAGGCCGCGGAAGTCGACCAGGATCACGTTGACCACGTTCGAACCCTTGCCATCGGGCACCGAACGCTCGAGCATCTCGTCGGAGATCGGTGGCTGGGAAACGTCCGAGCGTGCCCCGGCCGCCATCAGCGCCAGGACGAACACGGTGACACCGACCAGGCCCGATACGAGCAGTCGCACCGATCTCGTCGCAGCGGCGCGGGCATCGACGAAGCGTCGTGGCAGGAATCGCAGCACGAGCACGAACAACACCGTGGCCAGCGTCTCGATCGCGAACTGCGTCAAGGCCAGGTCGGGTGCGCCCTGCACCACGTAGAAACCGGCCATTGCGAAGCCGACGGCACCGAGCATCAATGCAGCGGCGATCCGGCGTCGCACCACCGTGGCCCCGATCGCCGCGACGACGATGACGATCGCGATCGGCACGTGGATCCAGTTGCCGATCGCATCAGGTAACCGGTCGAGTGAGCGGATCGCCGGGATCAGTGGCAGCACCGCTGCCACTCCGAGGATCACCATCAGGTAGACCGGGAGCGATCCGTTCTGGATGATCCTCGTCGTCCGCTTGGCGAACCGCGAGGTGCCGGTCAGGATCGCCCAGAACGACCGATCACTGTCGGGGATCGGCGCGATGACGTCGCCGAATCCGCGCTGAAGCCGCTCGACCGCCCGCCTCGCAGCGACGAGACCGAGCCCGACGATGATGATCACGACGGAGAGAACGAGTGCCGTGTTGAATCCAGCCCACAGCACGACGTGCTTCGGCTTGGCGTCGCGGTACAGCGAGATCGTCGCCGAGCGTACGGCCTCGTCGACCACCACCGGAGCGAGGCCGGCGATGAGGGAACCGATCGCCAGGAACAGCGCCGGCGCCACGAACGATGCCGTCGGTGCAGCCGCGGTACGCGACGTCACCTCCAGGTCGGGCCGGCCGAGCCGCCCCAGCACACCGAGTACGAAGCGCCCCGAGTAGGCAACCGTCAGGATCGAACCGACGACGAGCACCGACACGAGCGCTGCCGCGCCGGCGAAGTCGCCGTGGAGTGCTGCGTCGAGGCCCTTCTCCTTGGCGATGAAGCCGAGCAGCGGTGGGAAGCCGGCCATCGACGCTGCGGCGAGCACGGTGATCAGCGTCACGGGCCGCCATGTCGACGCGAACCCGTGCAGGCGCCTGACATCGCGGGTGTGGACCTGATGGTCGATGATGCCGACGACCATGAACAACGCAGCCTTGAAGGCACCGTGGGCGATCAGCACGACGATGCCGGCCTGCGCCAGGTCGTAGCGACCCATGCCGAACAAGAGCATCATGAAACCGAGTTGGCTGATGGTTCCGTAGGCGAGCAGCAGCTTGAGATCGTGCTGGCGAAGGGCCCTCCAGCCACCGACGATCAAGGTGGTCGACGAGACGACGAGGATGAGCGGACGCCACGCCCCGGTTTCGGCCAACACGGGCGACAGACGGGCGACGAGATAGACGCCGGCCTTGACCATGGTGGCGGCGTGCAGATACGCGCTGATCGGCGTCGGAGCGACCATCGCGCCGGGCAACCATCCGGCGAATGGCACCTGGGCCGACTTCGTGAACGCTCCGACGAGCACGAGCACGAGACCTGCGCTCACCGTCGCTCCGGTCGGGGCCGCGTCGATGAGCTCGCTCAGCCGGTAGGTGCCGGCCGACTGGCCGATGAGCACGAACCCGACGAGCATCGCCAGGCCGCCGGCCCCGGTGATCAGGATCGCCGACAGAGCGGCATCGCGGGCGCGTGGATTGCGGTCGTCGTTGCCGATCAGCAGGTACGACGTGATCGAGGTCAGCTCCCAGAACAAGAACAATGCGAGCAGGTGATCGGACAGGACCACCCCGAGCATCGCGCCGGCGAACAGCGTGAGCAGCCCGGACAAACGACCGGTGCCCGGTTTGGGGTGCGAGAAGTAGCCGAGAGCGTAGATGCACACGAGCAGGCCGACGCCCGACACGAGGCCGACCATCACGGCCGACATCATGTCGAGCCGGAGATCGATGCCGAGGTCGAGTTGGGGGATCCACTCGACCGTCTGCACGACCGGGTCCCCGCCGTGGACTCCGGCAATCCTGGTCGTCAGCCAGATCAGCGTGAACGTCGGTGCCGCGGCGGCGATCGCGAACCCGCGAGCGCCCACCCGGTCGCCTGCCGCGATCAGCGAGATCCCGAGGACCAGGTGCAGGGTGAGGACGGCAAGGATCACGGTGATGTATTGCCGACCAGACTTCCCGGCGCACCTCGGTTGAGGAGCGAGATGCTACCACCGGCACGGAAGAGATACGCTTTGATTGACCTAATACAAAAGGTATGTTTAGATGTGTACATGGTGCCGCCGGTGGATCCGTCTCGCCCCACTTGGACGTTCCTCACCAACCACGCCCACGTCCTGATCGCGATCAGTCGGGACGGCGAGTTACGCCAGCGCGATATCAGCCAGCTGGTCGGTATCACCGAGGGTGCAGTGCAGCGGATCCTGCACGAACTCGAAGACGCCGGTTACCTCCGGCGCGAGCGGATCGGGCGTCGCAACCGGTACCACGTCGATGCCGATCGCCCGCTGCGCCACCCATTGGAGCGGAATCACACCGTGGCTGCGATCCTCCGCTCGGTGAACGATCCCATCCTGCCCAGCACCGCCGAACGGAGAGAGCCGAACCGACCATGAACGCAAGCCCCGACTTCCAGCCATACGTAGCGAAGCTGATCGAGCGCAATCAGGCGTACGCTGCAGGGTTCGACGATGCCGACCTGCAGGTGCAGCCGCTGCGCCAACTCGCCGTGGTGGCATGTATGGACTCGCGCATCGACATGTTCCAGGTGCTCGGCCTCGGACACGGCGAAGCGCACATCATCCGGAACGCCGGTGGCGTCATCACCGACGACGTGATCCGCTCGTTGTGTCTGTCCCAGCGCTTCCTCGGCACCCGCGAGATCGTGCTCGTGCACCACACCGACTGCGGGCTACAACGCGTCGACGAGGCCGAGTTCCGGGACCAATTGGCCGCCGAACTCGGGGTCAAGCCGTGGTGGTCACTCGAGGCGTTCGCCGACCCGTACGAGGACGTCCGTCAGTCGATCCAACGCCTCTACATGACCCCGTTCATCCCCCACAAGGAACACATCACCGGCTTCGTCTACGACGTCACCGATGGGCTGCTCCACGAGGTTCGACTCGGTCCGGGTGAGCGGCAGGGCCCCGACTCCGCGTGAACCGGGTTCAGCGCCTGAGACCGACGGACGTCACCCGCTCGGCGGCCTCGGCCCGGACCTGCTGGAAGAAGTCGTTGCCCTTGTCGTCGACGATGATGAAGGCCGGGAAGTCCTCGACCTCGATCTTCCACACCGCTTCCATGCCGAGCTCGGGGTACTCGAGCACGTCGACCTTGCGGATGTTGTCGAGCGCCAGCCGGGCGGCAGGGCCACCGATCGAACCGAGATAGAAGCCACCGTGCTCCTTGCACGAGTCGGTGACCTGTTGCGACCGGTTGCCCTTGGCGAGCATGACCATCGAACCGCCGGCGGCTTGGAACTGTTGCACGTACGCATCCATGCGGCCCGCTGTGGTGGGGCCGAACGAGCCGGATGCGTACCCCTTCGGTGTCTTCGCCGGTCCGGCGTAGTAGACGCAATGATCGCGCAGGTACGGCGGCATGGGCTCGCCGGCATCGAGCCGCTCTTTGATCTTGGCGTGGGCGATGTCACGAGCGACGACCATCGGGCCGGTGAGCATCACCCGGGTGCGTACCGGGAAATTCGACAACTCGGCGAGGATCTCGGCCATCGGCCGATTGAGATCGATGTGGACGACCGCGGTGTCGTCGAGGTCCTCGGCGGTCGGGTGCGGCAGGAAGCGAGCCGGATCGCGCTCGAGTTCCTCGAGGAAGACGCCGTCACGTGTGATCTTGCCGAGCGCCTGCCGGTCAGCGGAGCAGGACACCGCCATCGCCACCGGACAGCTGGCCCCATGGCGCGGGAGGCGCACGACCCGCACGTCGTGGCAGAAGTACTTGCCGCCGAACTGGGCGCCGATGCCGGTCGTCTGCGCCAGCTCCAGGAGCTTGGCTTCCAGTTCGAGATCGCGGAAGCCGTGTCCGGTCGCGTCGCCAGCGGTCGGTAGCGAGTCGAGGTACTTCGTGGAGGCGAGCTTTGCGGTTTCGACCGCGAACTCGGCCGACGTCCCGCCGATCACGACTGCGAGGTGGTACGGCGGGCAGGCCGACGTGCCCAGCGACTGCATCTTGTCGAACACCCACGGCAACAAGGTGGCCTCGTTGAGCAAGGCCTTGGTCTCCTGGAACAGGTAGCTCTTGTTGGCGCTACCGCCGCCCTTTGCGATGAACAGGAACTTGTAGGCGTCGCCGTCCACGGCCGAGATCTTGATCTCGCCCGGCAGGTTGGTTCCCGTGTTGCGCTCCTCGTACATCGTGATCGGCGCCATCTGGCTGTAGCGCAGGTTGCTCGTGAGATACGTGTCCTGGATGCCGTGGGCGATGGAGCGTTCGTCGCCACCGCCCGTGAACACGAACTGACCCTTCTTCGCCTTCACGATCGCCGTGCCGGTGTCCTGGCACATCGGGAGTACGCCACCGGCCGAGATCGCAGCGTTCTTGAGCAGATCGGTTGCCACGAACCGGTCGTTGGGGCTCGCCTCCGGATCGTCGAGGATCGTGCGCAGTTGTTGCAGGTGGGCAGGCCGCAGGAAGTGAGCGATGTCGCGCATCGCCTCCGCCGTCAGACGACGGATCGCCTCGGGCTCGACGTTCAAGAACGTGCCGACCGGTGTTTCGAAGGTCGAGACACCCTCGGTCGTGATCAGTCGATACGGGGTGTCGTCGGCGCCGAGCGGCAGGAGCTCGGTGAAGCCGAAATCGTCGCGATCTTGAGCGTCAGCCATGATCGAAACCCTATGCGACGGGACCGCGACCTGTTCAGAGGATCTGCCGTGCGAGCAGTACGAGCGCCGATGATGCGCACGCGATCAGGACGAAGGGCCGTACCCGCTCGGGCGGCAGGCGGGCGATGGTGAACCGACCGACCCACAGCCCCAGCAGCACGCCGGGCACCAGCATCACCGCCAGCTGCAGCTCGTGACGTCCGATCACCCCCGCGATCACCAGGCTGGGGATCGTGAAGGCCGAACCGATCATGTTGAACGTGGCCAACGTGGAGCGCAGCGTTCGGGGGTCGGAATGCTGATAGGTGAGCGCCATCGGCGGCCCGCCGACCCCCGCGACGGTGCCCGAGAAACCGGATGCGGTGCCGGCGAACAGCAGATTCCGTGAGGACGGGGCGAAGCGCAGCCCGGTGAGCGATCCGACGACAGCGAGCAACACACTCAGGCCGACCACGATCGCGATGCCGGTCTGGTTCATGTTGGCGATCGCGATCGCGCCGATGACCACACCGGTGAATCTGCCGATCACGGCGGGTGAGAGGCCGGAACGATCGATGTGGCTGTGTTCACGGATCGTCATGCCGACGGTCAGCGGAACGACGCAGATCGTGAGTGCGCCGGGGATGAACGATGGGTCGATGAGCGAGAGCGTCGGCGCCGCCAGCAAGCCGAGACCGACCCCGATCGAGGCCTGTAACGCCGAGCCGAGGAACACGATCGCGACACACACGACCGCGACCCACGGACTCAACCCGAGGATGTCGGCGATGATCACTCAGCGGTCCTTCAGGCGCTTCGGTGCAGCCGATGCCGGATCGACGGGCCATTGGTGCTTGGGATAGCGGCCGGCGAGTTCCTTGCGGACGGCGGCCCACGTCCCCGACCAGAAGCCGGGTAGATCGGCCGTGATCTGGATCGGCCGATCGGCGGGTGACAACAGGTGCAGCACGATCGGGAGATCGCCTGCGGTGGGGTGCACGGTGACGCCGAACAGGTCCTGGACACGCACGCTCGCTGTGGGCTGATCGCCGGAATAGTCGATGGCCACGGATCGGCCCGTCGGCAGTTCGAGCCGCGACGGGGCGATCGTCTCGAGGTCGCCACCCTGCGGCCATGGGAGCTGTGAACGCAACACCGTCGCGAGGTCGACCTGCTCGAGATCGTGGCGTCCCACTGCTCCGGGGAGGTAGGGCACGAGCCATTCGTCGAGCGTCGCCGTGAGATGGGCCGTACTCCAGTCGGGCCAGGGCTCGCCCATGCTGCGGTGCAGGAAGTGGACAGCGTTCACGCAGCGCGATGGACGGCGCCGACCAGCCGAGGACGGCGAGGCCGGTCGTGCGCACGCGCTCCATCAGCGCCGATGTGGTCGCCGCGCCGGCGGTCGGTCGCCGGACGACGGACCCGAGCTGCATCGATCCCAGCCGTCGCTCGACGCGCTCCACGAGGTCGTCACGCCCGGCGTCCCAGTCGAGACGGACCGTCTCGCTGATCTGGTCGCCGAACGTGTCGACGACGTCGTCGGCGTCGAGCGCTGCAGCGAGCCTGATCGCGCGACCGATCACGTTTGCCGTCGAGATCCGCAGCGACGACGAACGACTCGTGGGCGAGAGGGTCGGTGTCGGGCAACCACGCACCGGATCCGGTCCGCAGCTGGAACTGACCGGGACGGCGCCGCGCTGCCAAACGGTCGGGAAAGGCGTGGAGCAATGCGCCCCCGGCCCGGTCGGCGTCGATGAGGTCTGGATCGAACCTGATCCGCATCCGGCGTGCGAGGTCGTTCGCTCGGTCGCGCAGGCGGGCCACAGCCCGCCGATCCGCCTGGTCGTGTCCCTCACGGCCCACGAGCACCCGCAGGCGCAGCGACAGATCCGAAGGCAGCTCGTCGGGGCGGCCGCGCAACATGTCGCGCTCGTCGATCAACACCGCCAGCGCGCAGCCGAGCGACGTCGGCTCGGCCACCAACATGCGCGCGAGACGAGGGTGCACGGGCAACCCGAGCATGCGACGCCCGACGCCGGTCAGCCGATCCTCTCCATCGAGGGCCTCGAGATCGTGGAGCAGTTCGGCGGCCGCTCGCATCGCCTTGCGAGGTGGCGGCGTGGGGAATGCCAGCTGGTCGGCGGGCGTGCCCCACGCAGCGAGCTCGAGCAGCAGCCCGGCGAGGTCGACCTCCTCGATCTCCGGTGATCGGTGGGTGGCGCGGGTGCCGTGCTCGATCTTGCTCCACAGGCGGTCGCACGCGCCGGGCTCGACCCGGCCGGCACGACCGGCGCGCTGCTCCGCGGACGAGCGGCTCGTGGTCACGGTGGTCAGTCGCGTCATTCCCGTGCGAACGTCGAAGCGAGGGGCCCGCGCCAGACCCGAGTCGACCACGACCCGCACCCCGTCGACCGTCAGCGACGTCTCGGCGATGTCGGTCGACAGCACGACGCGGCGTCTGCCCCTCGGCGACGGCGCCAGTGCATGGTCCTGCTCGGCCAGCGACAGGGCGCCGGCCAAGGGATACACGTCGACCTCAGCGCCCGTCACTTGCTGCAGAGCGGTCTGCGTACGCATGATCTCACCGATACCCGGCAGGAACACGAGTACGTCGCCCGACTCCTCGCGCAGGGCACGTTGCACGGCGGCGACGGTCGCGTCCTCGATCCGGCTGCGACGCTCGCGAGGCATCCAGCGAATCTCCACGTCGTGGATCCGGCCGTCGCTCTCGATCACGGGAGCATCGCCCAACACTGCGACGAGTGCCTGCGTGTCGGGTGTGGCGGACATCGCGAGAATCCGCAGATCGGGTCGGAGCGTCGCCGCCACGTCGAGAGTGAACGCCAGGCCGAGATCGGTCGGGAGGTTGCGCTCGTGGACCTCGTCGAACACCACCAATCCGACGCCCGGCAGCTCGGGGTCGCCCTGGAGGCGGCGCGTCAGGATGCCTTCGGTCACGACCTCGATGCGGGTTGTGGCCCCGATGTGGCGTTCATCGCGGGTTTGGTAGCCGACGGTGTCGCCGACCTGCTCGCCGAGCAGGCTCGCCATCCGCCGGGCGGCCGCCCTGGTGGCGAGGCGCCTCGGTTCGAGCATCAGGATCCGCCGGCCCTCGAGCCACGGTTCGGCGAGTAGTTCGAGGGGCACCAATGTCGTCTTGCCGGCACCGGGCGGTGCGACCAGCACCGCCCGACCGCGTTCGGCGAGCGCGGTTCGGAGTTGGTGGAATGTCTCGGCGACCGGAAGGTCGGGGAGGGGCGGCCGCGCCGGATTCGGCACGCTCAGCCGGCGGCTGGCGAACCGGCGAACGGCCCCGGGTCGCCCGGCGCCGGAATCGTGGGGACGTTCCAATGCGTGGTCTCGGCGATCGCTCCGGCGACCGTGCGCCACTGTGCGGAGTTCCACCCTTCGGCGATGGCATGGACCTCGCGATCGACCCGGATGAACACGAAGGCGGGCAGTGTCTCGAGACCCATCGCCTTCACGGCGGAACGGTCGGCGTCGCAGAACACGAGGAAACGCTCGGCGAGGGGACCAACGAACTTGCGGGTGTCGTCGGCATCGGCGGTGACGATCAGGTTGACACGGGCGTCGGAGCCGCGGAACTCCTCGAGGATTCGTACCGCGGTCTTGAGGATCCACGAGCTCTCGTTCGTGTACGGATCGAGCACGACACTCGCGAGATGGAACGTGGTCAGCCACTGGCTGAGGTCGCGCGTCTCGCCGTCGAGCGGGTTGAGCGAGAGGTCGGCAGGCAGTTTCGTCGCCACGGCGTGCGATCCTAACGACCCGATGCGGGGCTGCCCCAACCAGCACGACAAGGCGCCGGTTCTGACGTACCGTACACAGGTGCATCCGATCGAACATCTCCGCTACGTCGCCAGGGCCAGAGGTGGCGATGCGTCCTCGCTGGTGCGTGAGGCGGCGATGGCGCTGGGCTCGCTCAGGGTCGACCCGTCGAACCTCGTGATCGCGTGCCGTCGCATCGTGGAGCGGCATCCGGAACTCGGTCCCGTGTGGTGGTTGTGTGCTCGCCTGTTGACCTCCGACGATCCGTCCTCGCTGGCGTGGGCGTTGGCCGACGAGATCGATGACGACACGGCCGAACGGCAGATCGCGCTCGCGTTGCCGGACGAGGCGGTGGTCCTGACGATCGGATGGCCGGAGATCGGCGGCGCCGCACTGATGCGCAGAGGTGACGTCACCGTTCTGTGTGCCGACAGCAGATACCAGGCGTCGTCGTTCATGCAGCGGCTCGAACGCTGTGATGTCGACTGCGAGCCGATTCCCGCCGAGTCGCTCGCCCACGCTGCTGCGGTGGCGGATCTCGTGATGATCGAGGCGGTCGCCGCGTGTCCGGCGCGAGTCCTGGCACCCGTCGGATCGCACGTCGTGGCAGCGGTCGCGAAGTCGGTCGGAACGCCGGTCTGGCTGGTGAGCGGGATCGGGCGCCGATTGCCGGTGCAGTACGTCGATGCGATCGCCGAGCGGGTGGCGGCCGAGACCGCTGCATGGGATCTCGAGGTCGACGACCTACCTGTCGATCTCGTCACCCACGTTGCATCCGTCGACGGCGTGACCGATCAGGTGGCGGACGCGTTGCGCGCCGACTGCCCGATGGCGCCCGAGCTGCTGCGTACCAGCGCCTTCTGATCACCTCCGGGTCACAGCTGGCGGGCGGGCGGCGGGCCGAGGACCTCCGCGATCGCCGCCTTGGCCTCGGCGAGGCGCGGCTCCATCACGAAGATGTGGGCCATCGGCTGTCGCGACACCCCGATCATGTGTGACGCGTGATCCTCGCTCACCACTGCCGGGATGCCACGCTCCGTGAGCTCGTGCAACACGAGTTGGGTCTGCCACATCGGGACCCAGGCCGCCGCGACCGAGCGTTCGGGGTCGACGGGGCGTGGCGGGTGTTTGCCGAAGATCCAGTGGAACAGGCCCATTCCGTCACCATATTCGGCGATCGCTGGTGCCCCACAAGGATTCGACCCGACCGATAGCGTCTGACGGATGCGTTGCCGAGTCGTCGTCCTCACTGCCTCGATCGTCGCCCTGTCGGCTTGCGGCGGCGGCAGCGACTCGTCCGCCGGGTCCAGCACGTCGGTCGCTGCCACGTCGAGCACGCCGGTCCCGGACGCCACGACCCTCGCCGGCTCTGAGCCCGACGGAACGGCATCGGACGGTACGACGGCAACCCTCGACACGGTCGCCGTCACCGCTCCGGACACGACAGAGAACCCGCCGACCTTCACGGGAGATGCCGGGTCGGACTGGTGTGTCGCCGCCAGGGACCTCGAGGATGCCAGCGCGGCCTTCGACGACGTCGGCTTCGCCGATCCGGGCGCCGTGGAGGCAGCATTCGAGGACATGATCCCTCGCCTGGAATCTGCGGCGAAGTTGGCCCCGCCCGAGTTGCGCGTTGATGTCGAGCGTTCGCTCGAGTCGCTCGAGTTGTTGCAGGAGGCGCTGATCGACGTCGACTACGACTTCCTCAATGCCGATCTGTCGGTGATCGACGAACTCGATGCCGCGACCCAGGCGGCGAATGAGAGGATCGATGCCTACAACGAGCAGGTCTGCGGGATGACCGCTTCGGACGACAGCGCCGACGACGGGAGCTTCGACCCCGGTGCCGGCACGATTCGCGAGCAGACGATCGCCGAGCTGGTCAACCAGGGCTTCACCCCGGACGAGGCAGGGTGCATCTTCGACGGTTTCGACTTCACCGATCCCGACTTCGCCGACGACATGGCGGCGATCGTGGGGGTGTTCGCCGATTGTGGCATCGATCTCGCACGGCTCGCTGAGCTCAGTGGTTGACCGCATCGCTCGTTTCGACGCCGTGCTGTTCGATGCCGGCGGCGTTCTGGTGTTGCCGGATCCGACGGTGCTCCGCCCGCTGCTGGCGCCTTACGGGGGTGTCGACGACACGGCGGCCCACCGGAGGGCGCACTACGCCGGAATGGCGCACAAGTCGCACGCTCGATCCGACGAGCGCGACTGGCACTCCTACAACGTCGCCTACGTAGCTGCCGTCGGAGTTCGCAGCGACTTGCTCGAGCACGCCGCGGAGGTGCTCGACCACACGCGCTCGGCCCATCTGTGGCGTTGGCCGATCCCGGAGACGCTGCGGGCGCTGCGGCTGTTGAGTGACGCCGACGTTCCGATGGGCGTGGTGTCGAACGCGAGCGGTCAGATCGAGGAGGTCCTGCTCCGATCCGGAATCTGTCAGCGAGGTGATGGTCCCGGGGTGTCGATGCGCGTCGTCATCGACAGCCACGTGGTCGGCGTCGCCAAACCCGACCCGCGGATCTTCGACCACGCGTTGCCGCACTTCGGAGAGTTCGATCCGGCCCGGATTCTGTACGTCGGAGATTCCGTGACGATGGATGTCGCGGGCGCCGGCGCCGCCGGGCTGCACCCGGTGCTGGTCGACCCCTATGACGACCACGCGGGGCAGAATTCGAGCGCATCACGTCGGTACACGAGATCGTCGCCTGGTTCTGAGCACGCCGTAACGGGTCCGACACGACCCGGTCGGTCAGCCGGTGGTGAGGCGGCGGGCGATCACCTTGAGGCACAGGGTTTCGTCGGCGCCTTCGAAGATCGAGAGCACCCGGGCATCGACGAACAGACGGCTCACCGAGTACTCCTCGGCGTATCCGAAGCCGCCGTGGATCTGCATCGCTTCGCGGGTGACCCACTCGGCTGCCTTGCACACGTAGGCCTTCACCATCGACGCCTCCATCGCCCCCTTGCCTTGTGCCATCAACGTGGCGACCTGGTACGAGAACTGCCTGCTGGCCTGGATGATCATCGCCATCCGGCCGAGCTTGGCCCGGGTGAGCTGATACTCGAAGATGTTCTCGCCGAACACCTTGCGATTCTGGGCGTACTCGACGGCAGCTTCGTAGGCGGCTTGCATCACACCGATCGCGCGGGCTGCCGTCTGCAGGCGGCCGTTCTCGAAGCCGGCCATCTGCAGATAGAAGCCCTTGCCGAGACCGTCCTCGCCGCCGACCAAGTTGTCGGCGGGTACCCACCAGTCTTCCAGCGCGATCTCGTAGGAGTGCATGCCGCGGTATCCGATCGTGTCGATCGGTCGCCCCTCCATCTTGCCGACCCGATCGGCACCGTCGACGGTGATCGGATCCTGCGTGAATTGGAACCCGTGGGCTTCGCCACGCGGCTTGGGCACGATGAACAGGCTGAGCCCGCGGTGACCTTTCGACCGGTCGGGGTCGGTGCGGGCCAGCAGTGCCAGCACGTCGCCGCGGGCGCCGAACGTACACCACGTCTTGACGCCATTGACCACGTAGCCGGCCGCGCCGCCGGGCCCGTCGGCCGGGGTCGCGGTGACCTTGATGCCTGCGACGTCGCTGCCGTAGTCGGGTTCGGTGACGGCGACCGCCGGCATCACCTCCGCGGTGGCCAACTTGGGCAACCATTCGAGTTTCTGTTCTTCGGTGCCGCCCTTCACCAGGGCGCGGGTGAGTATCTCGGGCCGGGTGATCAGTGAGCCACCGATGCCCAGGCTCGCGGCGACTGAGTTCCTCCGTGGCCACGACCATGCCGAGGTACTCGTCGTCGCCGCCCTCGCTGTAGCCGCCGTAGTCGCCTGGCACGCTGAGCCCGAACGCACCGATCTCCGCCAGGCCGCTGACGATTTCCTCGGGCACGTCGCCGTTGGTGCGGTGCACATGCTCGGCGTGGGGCCCGATCACGTTCGCAGCGAACGAACGGAACGTGTCTTGCACCATCTCCATGTCGCCGCCCAGGTGGCGGGGACCGGGCGTGTCGGCGAGCGAGGCGAGGAACTCGGGGTCCCGGTAGGCGCCGACGAAGTCGTGTGCATCCGCCAGCGTGGCGAGGTCGACGCCCCACAACTCCTCGCGACCGATCAGCTTGACGATCAGGTCGTGGATCGCGTCCGCTGCGAAGCCGCAGGTCAGGTTGGCCTCGACGTCACCTTTGGTGCCGTAGTCCAGCATCGCCTTGGCAGTTGCGATGCCGGCACCGGCGTGGGCGAGTTCGTAGGCGAGTACTTGCTGTCGATCAGGGCCGCCGAGCTCGGTGAGGCGTGCGATCGCCTTGGCGATGGCCTCGTCGGCGAGAGCGATCGCGGCCGCTGCAGCCTGCAGGTCGTGAGTCGTCATGCCGACAAACCTAGATCGGAGAACTTACTTCGCGGTAACCGTCCTCCGCCCGGCTGGTTCGGCATGACATCCTGTGACCCATGTCGAGACACACGAAGAGGATCTGTGTCTTCTGTGGCGCCAATCCCGGCAACGATCTGGCGTTCGCCGCCACCGCCGAGTCACTCGGCCGGGCGATCGCACTGGCCGGGCATGGAGTCGTCTACGGCGGTGGCCGGGTCGGTCTGATGGGCACGGTCGCCGACGCCGCGCTCGAGGCGGGAGGTGAGGTGCACGGCTTCATGCCGCACGCCCTGGTCGAACGTGAGGTGAGTCATCGTGGCCTGACCGAGTTGGTGGTGACCGATTCGATGCACACCCGCAAGGCGGCGATGGCCGACATGGCCGACGGGTTCATCGCCCTGCCGGGCGGGTTCGGCACGCTCGACGAGGTGATGGAGATCCTCACCTGGAACCAGATCGGCACGATCGCCAAACCGATCGTATTCCTCGACGGCAACGGCTACTTCGACAGCCTGTTCCGCTTCTTCGACGAAGCCGTCGAGTCGGGCCTGATCAAACCGCAGCATCGGGCGATGGCCCAACGAGCGGCGTCGGTCGAACGAGCGATCGAGGTCGCCACCGGACCGGCACCGTCGAGTCCGAGCAAGTGGACCGATCCGTCGGTCCGCTGATCGCAGCTGCGACGGCGACGGCTAGCTTCGCCGTACGTGCCAATCCTGCTGGGACTTCTGGCGTCGGTGCTGATCGGTAGCTCTGACTTCCTCGGCGCCCGATCGGCAGGGCGCACGACACCGCTGCAAACGACGACCGCCGCATTCCTGGGTGGGGCCGTCGCAGTAGCCGTCTATTCGCCGTTCCTCGGTACGCCCTCCCGGCATGACCTCGTGTTGGGCGCGTCCTCCGGTGTCGCCGCCTTCGTGGCGCTCACCACGCTCTGGTGGGCCTATGCGTGCTCGAGCGTCGGGGTCGCTGCACCGATCGCTGCCGTCGTGTCGACCGTGCTGCCCGTGCTCTACGACGCGGCAGGTGGGCAGTCGCCGGGTGCGCTCGGTTGGTGTGGGGTCGTCATCGGGTGCGCTGCGTTGGTGTTGACGTCTTGGGCGCCCGGGAGTCACGGTTTGCGCGACGGGATCTTGCTCGGCGCGCTCGCCGGCGTCGCGTTCGCCGCCATGTTCCTGATCGCCGTTTCGTCGTCGCCGGATGCCGGCACCTGGCCGGTCGTGTCGCAGCGTGCCACGGCATTCGTACTGGCGGTCGTCGTCGGGCTCGCCACAGGGCGAGCGCCGCTCGCGGACATCACATCCGTGCGGTGGAGTTTGCTGGCCGGAGTGTTCGGAGCGAGTGGCGTGGCGGCCGTCGTGTACGGAGGCCAGCGGGGGCCGATCGCACCGGTCGTGGTGTCGGGATCCATGTACCCGGCGGTGGTCGTGGCGCTGGCGTGGCTGTTCATGCAACAGCGCTTGCGTAGCGCCCAGATCGTCGGCTTGATGGCAGCGCTGGTCGGGGTGGCCCTGATCGCCCTCGACTGACGCGCCGCGCCATCGGGGCTCGGACACGGCCGACCACGTGCCGTCGACGACACGGCATCGCCTGCGTCCGCCCGACCCACGCTGCGACGTCGGGTACCCGCATTCGAATCTGGCCGGCTGTTCGATCACCGTTCGGTGGGCGATCCCGTCACTCGGTACCGGTCGACGGATCGGCCGATCGGTCGTCCAGCCGATGGCATCGGCTTCCGGGTCCCCGGCACGAGCGGCCGTCTAGCCTGGGGGCGTGACGTTGCAGACTCGGGTCGACACGGTCTTCGATCGACCCGACGACCAGGGCATCTCGCTGGCGATGGTGGTACTGCACCGTGGTGAGGTCGTCGCCGAACGATATGGCACCCACCCGGACACTCTGTTCGGACCCGGGGAACCCGTAACGACCGATTCGAGGTTGATCTCCTGGAGCACGGCCAAGTCGATCACCCACGCAGCGGTCGGAGTGTTGGTCGCCGACGGAAGGTTGGATCTCGGCGCGCCCGCAGACGTGCCCGAATGGCGCGGCACCGACAAGGAACGAATCACGCTGCTCGACTTGTTGGAGATGCGCTCGGGGCTCGAGTTCAACGAGGACTATGTCGACAGCAACGAGTCACACACCCTCGCGATGCTGTTCGGCGAAGGTGCCGGTGACCACGCTGGGTACGCGGCTGGGTTGCCGCTGATCCATCGGCCAGGCACGGTCTGGAACTACTCGTCGGGGACCACCAACATCATCGCGCGAATCCTGGGACGCGTGATCGGTGGCGGCCGGGAGGGCATGGAGGTATTCCTGCGTGACCGGCTGTTCGAACCGGCCCGCATGGCGTCGGCAACGCCGAAGTTCGACGAGGCCGGTACCTGGGTCGGGTCCTCGTACGTGTACGCGACCGCCCGTGACTTCGCACGGTTCGGCGAGTTGTACCGCAACGACGGCGTCGCCGAAACCGGCGTTCGGGTGCTTCCTGCCGGGTGGACCGATCACGGGCGCACGTTCGTCGCTCACGATCCCACCGACGATCTCGAACTCGGGTTCGATTACGGCCGCCACTGGTGGATGTGGCCCGAGTTCCGGGGTTCGATCGCGGCCCACGGTTTCGAGGGCCAGTACATCGTCGTCGTCCCCGACCGAGAGCTGACGGTGGTGCACCTGGGGAAGACCGATGCAACCGTGCGTCGACACCTGGTCCGTCATCTCAGCGACCTGATCAAGGCCGTGCCGTCGAGCACGTAGGCTGATGGTCGCGTTTGCGGCGACGGACGAACCTCTCGACCATGACCGATCCCTCTATCACCACCGGCGCACCGGACGCCGTCGAGCCCGTACTCCGGACGGGCGAGTTGCCGGCGCTGCGCGAGGACGAGGTCGTCTCGCAGCCTCGCCGCCACTTCCGTATGTCGGTCAAGCTGTTGGCGTTCGCCGCAGTGCTCTACTACTTCGTCGTCCCGCTGATCCCCGACTTCCGCAATGCCTGGAGCGAGTTGCAGCGCGTCGAACCCGTGCTGTTGATGGTCGGCCTCGGTCTCGAGATCATCGCGCTCTGGTGCTACGCCCCGCTGATGAAGGCCGCGCTCGGTGACGCCGGCCTACCGCTGTCACTGGGTCGCCTGTTCCGTATCCAGATGAGCACCCGGGCACTCTCGAGTATCGTGCCGGGCGGCAGCGCTGCGAGCTCTGCGCTCGGCTACCGGCTGATGACGCTGTCGGGTGTCTCGGGGCCCGACGCCGGATTCGCGCTCGCGACGGTCGGCCTGGCGTCGGCGGTGATCCTGAATCTCATCTTGTGGTGCGGGTTGATCGTGTCGATCCCGATTCGCGGGGTCAACGCGATCTACGGATCAGCGGCGCTGGCCGGAATCATCGTGATGGGCCTTGCCGCGGCGCTCGTGTTCGGGCTGATGGAGGGTCAGGGCCGATCCGAGATCATCATCAGATGGATCGCACGCAAACTCCGGTTCGACGAGGACAAGGCCGCGATCGTCTTGCATCGCCTCGCTGAGCGACTCGAGCAGCTCATCAGCGACAAGCAGCTACTCGGGCGGGTGGCGTTCTGGGCCGCCCTGAACTGGTTGTTCGACGCCGCGGCCCTGTGGGTCTTTCTCCGGGCGTTCAACGTCACGCTCGACCTCGACGCATTGATCATCTCGTTCGGTATCGCCAACGTGCTTGCGGCGATCCCGATCACGCCGGGCGGCCTCGGATACGTCGATACCAGTTACATCGGCATGCTCGTCGGATTCGGCGCAGGTCCCCGCCGGGCAGCGCTCGGGGTGGCGTCCTACCGGTTCGCACAGTTCTTCTTTCCGATCCTGCTCGGCGGGATCATGTACCTCTCGCTTCGCGTCGGGCCGTGGTCGATCGAGCGTCGAGAGCGACTCGTCCGCCTGCGCGATCTGGCCGAGGAGGAAACCATGCGTGGCGAATCGAAGATTGACTTCCAGTTGCGATTCCCGACTCGAGACGACACGGGCGAGCTGATTCGGCGTCCGCCGCGCGATGAGACCAACCAGATCCCCCGGCCGACCCACTCGAACCTGATCCATCGCCAGCAGGAACGGTTCCGGCACTGGCGCGACAACCGACGGCGTTGAGCGACTTCTCCGCCGACGTGCTGGCCTGGGGCGTTCCGCGGCTCCGTGACCTGCCATGGCGGCGCAGCCGTGATCCGTGGGCTGTCCTGGTCAGCGAGGTGATGTTGCAGCAGACGCAGGTCGCCCGCGTGGTCCCGAAGTGGATCGCGTTCATGGATCGATTCCCGGACGCTTCGACCTGTGCCACGGCTCCGCTGGGCGACGTGCTGCGACAATGGCAAGGGCTCGGCTATCCGCGGCGCGCTCGCAACCTTCACGCCACCGCTCAGCGCGTCACCGAGCTCGGGCAGTTCCCGCGTGACCTCGAAGGGCTGCTGGCGCTGCCGGGCATCGGTCCGTACACGGCGCGGGCCGTGATGGCGTTTGCGTTCGAACTCGACGCGGCGGTCGCGGACACCAACATCGCTCGCGTCTATGCCCGCGTCACCGGCGAACGGTTGACCGCCAAACGATTGCAGACGATGGCCGACGATGCGTTACCGAAGGGTGATGCATGGACATGGAACCAATGCCTGATGGACCTGGGCGCAGTGCTGTGTCGGCCGACGAACCCCGGCTGCGACGACTGCCCGCTCATCGGGAGATGCGCCTGGGGCATGAGGCGCCGGGCGCACTCTGACCGGTCGTTGCGGGGGGTCGGGGCTGACGGACCAGGAACGATACGATCGGATCCCGGGCACAACTCGCAGCTGGAGGACCCAGCGATCGGGTCGAGTGGCGTCAGCGGTACGCAGGCCCGGTTCGACGGCAGCGATCGTCAGGCTCGTGGTCGGCTGATGCGGGCACTCTCACGTGGCACGGTTCGGCGATCGGATATCGCCGTGGTCATGCAGCGCGACGACGCGACGGCCGCACGATTGCTGGCGAATCTCGTCGACGAAGGATTGTGCCAGGAGGTCGGGAACTCGGTTCGACTGCCGGTCTGATCGGCGGTCAGCCGGCGGTGATCTGGCTGACGATCTCTTCGAATGCCGCGTCGGCATAGGCGATCATCTCGTCGTCGGTGCGGTCCTGGATGGGATGCGGTGTGAACACCCGCGCCATCGCCGAGTAGCCGAGTGACTTGGACTGTGACTCGGCTGCGGTGACGAACTCGCTGGACGCCACGAATACGCCCGGGACGCCACGGATTTCCAGATCGCTGATGTCGTGCACACTGCACGACGTGCAACTGCCTCAATCGGCGAGCGCCTCGATCACGACCTGGCACTCCATGGCGATCTCGTGACGCAGGTCGACCGGTGCCGGCTTGGCGAAGGTGGGCTTCTTGTAGCGCTTGACGTTGGCACCGATGCCGGTGAGGCGCCGCTCGATGCGATCGAGGAAGACATTGCCTCGTGGCTTGGAGATGTCGAGCAGGCCGACGGTGAGGCCGTCGAGTGACGCGGGCCGGGCGAGGCGGGCGCGTTCGGCGACCGATCGTTCGCCGCTCGGATCCAGAATCGTGCGTGTGCTCATGTCGGTACCCCCAGTTCGGTGATCAGTATCGCACTTCGCGGGTGACCGGCTTCGAACCCATCTCGCCGTTGACCCAGCCGGGGATGATCGACGAGAACAGCCCGGCGCCCCCGCCCGCGTACGCCAGCATCAATCCGTCGGGCCGGAACTTCGGCAGGTCGGCGGTGCTCAGGCCGGCCGGGACGCCCTCGGCGATACCTCCTGCGCCACGTTCCAACTGGGCCGCTGGTGTGGTGAGCCGCATGTGGAGCTCGAACAGGATGCGGTCGCGATCCCATCCGGCCTCGGCGAACACGCGGGCGTGTTCGGGGCCCATCACCAAGATGGCATCGAAGCCGAGCACGAGCTTGTGGTGGTGGATCACCTGGAGTTGGGCGGCAAGCGTGTTGGCGAGGCTTTCGGGTGTTCGCGACAACTGATCGACGATTCCGCGCGGCCCTTCGCCGGCGAACACGGTGATGGCGTCGATACCCGGCTCGACACCGTGCTGGCCGGCCAGCGTGCCGTAGGGCGACTCGGCGTCGTTCTCGGCGAAGCAGAAGCTGAGTTTTCCCGGGCCGCCGTGGGCAGCGCGGTCGACCTCGCCAGGCCGTCCGCCGCCGACGTTGCGCACGATCAGCTGCAAGGCCCGCCCGATCGTCGAGTTGGCCCGATTGCCCTGGCCGAGGGCGTTGATACCCGAGTTCATACCGATCGCCCGTGTACCGGGGCCGCTGCACACCAGCACGGGGGCGACCGGCATCGTGGTGGCCAGCAGGCCGTGCATGTTGAACTCGTCGTTGCAGACGGCCTCCACGGCGGTCAGTACCCATGGCAAGTACTCGGGCAGGCAGCCGGCCATGACAGCGGAGATCGCAACCTTCTCGACCGTGACGTCGACGAGGTCGGGTGGCACGGTGGCAACGATCTCGCCGGGCGCTCGCGTGGTGCCGGAGAGCATCTTGAGTACCCGCTGCTCGGTCGGCGGTACGACGGGCAGGCCGTCGGTCCAGCCGCGGGTGAACATCATCTCCATCTCGTCCTCGGCCTCGGCCACCTCGATGCGTCGCGAGCGCAGGATGCTGCCGCCGTGACGCACGTTCAGTTCGTCGACGAGGTCAGGGTCGACGCTCTTCGAGCCGCAGCCTGGTCGCATCGGGGGAAGACCGTCGCCGAGGTCCGAGATGCCGGTGAACTCTTCCCAAACGTCTCGTAGCCAGCCGAAGGTGCGATCGATCTCGACGCCGTCGGCGACCTTGATGAGCGTCGGGACGGTCTCGATGTCGTGGTGCCAGCTGACAGCGAGGTCGGCGTCGTGGACGGCCGCCGGATCACCGGGGAAAGCCGGGTCGTCCTGGGTGTAGACCGTGAGATCGGTCGCGGCGGCGAGCTGCTGCAACACGGGAACGACGGTTTGGCACGTCTCGCAGTCGCGCTTGACCACGACCACGAGTCCGTCGGGCAACGTCGGCTTGCTCATGGAAGAACCGTAGTGTCGCAGCGACCGCAGGCTGTGAGCGGGGACGCGACCATTGTCGTCGTGGGCGAAGGAATGGACGAAGACTGGTCAGGGGGTCGGCGGAATGAGCCGACTGCGGGCGCGACGCCCGGTCGATCACTCGAACCGATCAGGGAGTGGATCGATGCGACCCTCGACAATGTCGCTCACAGCGGGGTCCGCCCGGAGATCGATCTCGACCGACGGCTCGCCACGGTGTTGTTCACCGACATCGTCGACTCCACGCCCGCCGCTTCGCAGGCCGGAGACCGAGCCTGGCGAGAGCAGCTCGACCGACACGACTCGGTAGCGCGGGCAGGCATCACCGGACACCGCGGTCAACTGGCGAAGACGACCAGCGATGGTTCGCTCGCGACCTTCGATGGCCCCAGTCGCGCGGTGTCGTGCGCCTCGGCGCTGCACTCGGCGATGGGCGAAAACGGTCTTCCGATCCGGGCACGTCACCAGCTGACGAGCGGGAAACGTTGCTCGTC
Source organism: uncultured Acidimicrobiaceae bacterium (assembly GCA_963699815.1). GTDB lineage: Bacteria > Actinomycetota > Acidimicrobiia > Acidimicrobiales > Ilumatobacteraceae > Ilumatobacter. The sequence continues at coordinate 24,118 of CAVOVK010000025.1, forward strand.
GAGCGGGTCTCCGGCCTGGAGGCCCTCCGGCTCGAACGGAGGCGACACTTGCCACGGACGCTCGGCCCAGACGGCATCGTCGCCGACCCAACGCAAGCTGACCGCCCGTCGTCGGTTCGACAGGGATGTGTTGCCGGGGGCGTCGTGGAGGGTTCGATAATGGAACACGATCACGTCGCCGGGCTCGGCATCGAACGAGACGATGCGGTACTCGTCGGGGTGCTCGGCGATCAGCGCGTCGATGTCGGGGAGCAACTCGTACCGGTCGCTCTCGTCGGCATAGGGCGTGTGATCGATGAATTTGCGCGGGATGAACCAGCGGTCCCAGCGGTGTGAACCGGCGACGAACCGCAACCCGCTGGCGGCCGGCACCGGGTCGAGGGCGATCCACATGCTGACGTTCTGATCGCCGTCGACGCAGTAGTACGGCTGATCGTGATGCCACGGCGTCCGCTCGGACGCCCCCGGCTCCTTGACGAGCACGTGCTCGTGGAAGAACCTCGCTGTTTCCGACTGCATCAGCTGTGCGGCAACCCGTGCGAGGCCGCTCTCGAAGACGATCTGGCGATACTGCGGCACGTTCTTCCAAGTGACGTAGTCGGTCCAGAATCCGACCGATTCGTCGGGTTTGGTGTACCAGTGGGACCACTCGCTGGGATGCGTGCGGTTGTACTCGATCCCTTCCGCGAGCCGGTCGATCCAATGCGGCGAGAGCACCCCGCGCAACACGGCTGCGCCGTCGCGCCGGAACGCCTCGTTGTCCACGTCGGGGGTGGTGGTCATCGCGCCACATTCTCACAGACGCCCGCCCGGCCACCAGTGCCGGGGCAGCGGGCGCTTGCCGTGGTCCTGGCGGTCGGGCAACCTCGACGCCGGCTGCGGAGCCGACGCTCGACCAGTCAGCTCGACGTCGCCGAGATCACGTCATCTCGAATGGGTGATCGGATACATCGATCAGGCCCCGGATCCACCAACGCGCCAGGCTGGTACTGTCGGTCCCATGATCCCTCAGGCACCGTTCGGCCGTACCGGCCATCGCTCGACTCGTGTGATCTTCGGGGCGGCGGCGCTGGGAGCCATGAGCCAGGAACGCGCCGACGCGACATTGGCGGCGATCGATCGAGCGGGCGTCAACCACATCGACACAGCCGCCTCCTACGGCGAGTCGGAGGACCGCCTGCGACCGTTCCTCGCGGACCACCGCGATCGGTTCTTCCTGGCCACCAAGACGGGCGAGCGGGCGGGGAGCGCCGCCCGGGCCGAACTCGAACGCTCGCTCGAGCGGATGGGTGTCGATCACGTCGATCTCGTACAACTCCACAACCTGGTCGAGCCCGACGAGTGGGAGGTCGTGTTCTCTCCGGGCGGTGCCGTCGAGGCCCTCGCCCAAGCGCGCGAGGAAGGTCTGACGAGGCACATCGGTGTCACCGGTCACGGACTTCGCATCGCTGGCATGCATCTCCGCAGCGTCGAGCGGTTCGATTTCGCCAGCGTGCTGTTTCCATACAACCGGGCGTTGCTTCGCAACGAGGAATACCGCGCCGACGTCGATGCTTTGCGTCAGCTGTGCGTGGACCGGGGCATCGCCGCCCAGACGATCAAGTCCATTGCCCGCGGCAGATGGGCCGACCCGACCGCCGGCCAGTACAGCTGGTACGAGCCGATCTCGGATCCGGCGGCGATCGCGCGGGCCGTGCGGTACGTGTTGGGTAGCGAGGACCTGTTCCTGAACACGACGAGCGATGCGAGGCTGTTGCCGTTCATCTTCGAGGCTGCGTCCGGCGACCTCGACCTGCCGGGCGAGGCCGAGATGGACGCCGACATCGACGATCTCGGTATCACACCCCTGTTCGATGGCGGAGCGCTCGAACGGATCTAGCCGTTCGGCTGGGTGCTGGCGGTCGTCTCCGCCGGCGACGGAACGACGCTCGGGGGCAAGAACGGGAGCGTGGAGTACGTCAGGCGTTCCCACGACCAGTTGGTCTGGTCGTCGCGAACTCTGACCAGTACGCCGTCCTTGTCGATCCAGATCACGACCGGCAAGGTACGGCTCGCCTGTACCCCGGGGATCGCGCCGTCTTGGAAGTCGCCCCACTGGAGCGGGTAATCGGTGCTGAAACTGAGCGTGTCGAGCTCCATCTCGTATCTGGTGAGCTCGTTGTCGCCCTCGCCCTCGGTCGCTTGCGCGACCAGCTCGACGTAGCCGCGGCGCAGCCGATTCGTGAGAATCGCGTCGGCGTTCTTGTCGTTCTGCAGGAATCCGACAGCCTCTCCGATCGCCTCGGACGTGGTGTCGTCCGAGCCGGTCAGGTTCCAACCGCCGGATGAATCGCTGATGTACATCGTGGATCCGTCCGGGCTGACGACCTCGATGCCGCTCTGCGGCCCTCCGCCACGGCCGACGAAATAGAAAGCGCCCGTCGTCGCATCGAGCGTGAGGACGCCGTCGACTTCGGGTGCCGGCGAACTCGAGCGGATCTGAAAGCTGGTCTCCTGGATCTCGGGCACTTCGGCGCCGGGTGCCGGCAGGCGGTCGCGGTCGAGATAGTCCTGGACCGCCCGCGCCCCGAAGTAGAGGCCCGCCCCGATCACGCCCAGCACACCGAGTGCCACGGCGCTGCGCCCCAGCCGGCGATACCACGGATTGGCTCGACGTCGAACGCTCTTGTTGCGAGCCTGGTCTGTTCGGTACCACGCGGCGCCGCGATGCGTGGTCGACGGCATCGGCGGCGGTTGCGCCGCCGGCGCTCCTGGCAGCACCGGATCGATCGGTACCTCGCTCGCCGCTCGTGTCTCGTCGTGGCGCGGCGCAACGCCGTGTGGCGGTGCGGGGACGCCCGCCACCGGGGTGTGGTCTGCTTCTCCGCCTGGCATCCGTACATCGTGCCAGATCGGAGTGCTGTTCCGCTGGGCGATTCGGTGCGACCGGCCACAGATTGTCGTCCGGTGCGCGGCGCCGATCGACGCTCCCCGCAGTGTGGTGGCCCGGTGGGAGTACCATCGGACGCGATGTCTGCCTCAGATTCTGCCGGGTCCTCGTTCGGAGCCAACTCATGGCTCGTGGAAGAGATGTACGAGCAATACCGGTCCGATCCGGAGTCGGTCGGCGAATCCTGGCAGGAGTTCTTCGAGGACTACCGGTCGGTGACAGCGCCGGCACACCCCGAGACACCCCTGCCCGGCCCCGACACGGTCGGATCCGCTGCCCCACTCCCTGCCGCCCCGCCGGCCCCTTCGCCCGCTCCGTCCCAAGCCGCATCCACCCCGTCGAGTCCGACCCCGGCCGAGGAGCCCGGCGAGCTGATCAAGGGCATCGGTGCCGTCATCGTCAAGAACATGTCGGCCAGCCTCGAGGTGCCGACCGCCACCAGTTTCCGCAACGTGCCGGCGAAACTGCTCGAAGTCAACCGCAAGGTCATCAATGGCTACCGCGCCCGGTCGGGCCTCGGCAAGGTCAGCTTCACCCACCTCATCGGCTATGCGCTCGTCAAAGCGATCGTCGATGCCGTCCCCAACATGAAGAACGGGTTCGTCGAGGGCGTCGACGGCAAGCCACGCCTGGTGCGTCACGAGCACGTCAACATGGGCCTCGCCGCCGACATCGACAAGGGGGACGGCACCCGCACGCTCGTCGTGCCGGTCCTGAAGAACGCCGACACGCTCGATTTCAACGGATTCCTCGCCGCCTACGAAGAGCTGATCCGCAAGATCCGCAACAACAAGCTCACCCTCGACGACTACGCGGGTGCGAACATCACGCTCACCAACCCGGGCACGATCGGCACGGTGCAGTCGGTCCCGCGGCTGATGCCCGGACAAGGTGTGATCGTGGGTGTCGGCAACATCGACTACCCGGCCGAGTTCGAGGGTGCCGACCGCCGCAACCTGTCGTCGCTCGGCATCTCCAAGGTCGTCACGATCACCAGCACCTACGACCACCGCATCATCCAGGGTGCGGAGTCGGGGATGTTCTTGAAGCGTGTGCACGAACTGTTGCTGGGTGAGCACGGCTTCTACGAAGACATCTTCCACGACCTCGACATGCCCTACGAGGCGGTCAAGTGGCGGCCCGACATCAACCCGATCGATCGCGAAGAGGCGATGCTCGCCAAGCAGATGGCGGTCGCCAAATTGATCCGTGTCCACCGCGTGCGAGGGCACCTCATCGCCGATCTCGACCCGTTGCACTGGAAAGAGCCCCACACCCCGGTCGAGCTCGACCCGGCCACCTATGGCCTGACCATCTGGGACCTCGATCGCGAATTCCTCACCGATGGGGTGGCCGGCACCGACAAGCTCACCCTCGGCGACCTGCTCGGTGTGCTGCGCGACGCCTATTGCCGCAGCATCGGTGTCGAGTACATGCACATCCAGAACACCGAAGAGCAACGTTGGATCCAGGAGCACGTCGAGATCAAGCCCCCTTCGCTCTCCAAAGAACGCAAGGACCGCATTCTCGAGCGGCTCAACGCGGCCGAGGCGTTCGAGAAGTTCCTCGCCACGAAATATGTCGGCACCAAGCGGTTCGGCATCGAAGGTGCCGAGTCGGCGATCCCGATCCTCGACGAAATGTTGTCGGGCGCCGCCGACGAGGGTCTCGACGGCGCGGTGATCGGCATGGCGCACCGCGGCCGCCTCAATGTGTTGTCGAACATCATGGGCAAGAGCTACGAGGCGATCTTCTCCGAGTTCGAGGGGCACGTCGACCACAACACGGTGCAGGGCTCGGGTGACGTCAAGTACCACCTGGGAGCGACCGGCAAGTACGAAAGTCCGTCGGGGAAGGACATCCGGGTCGAACTCGCCGCGAACCCCAGCCATCTCGAAACGGTCGACCCGATCGTGATGGGCATGGTTCGCGCCCAGCAGGATCAGATCGATCCCCCCGGAGCGTTCTCGGTGTTGCCGGTGTTGATCCACGGTGACGCGGCGTTCGCCGGCCAGGGCCTGGTGGCTGAGTGCCTCGCCATGAGCGACATCGGCGGGTACCGGGTGGGCGGCACGATCCATCTCATCATCAACAACCAGATCGGGTTCACCACCGCTCCAGAGTGGAGCCGCTCGTCGCTGTATTGCTCGGACGTGGCCAAGACCGTGCAGGCACCGATCTTCCATGTCAACGGTGACGACCCCGAGGCGTGTGTTCGCGTGGCCCGTCTGGCGTGGGACTACCGCCAGGCGTTCCACAAGGATGTCGTCATCGACATGGTGTGCTACCGGCGATATGGGCACAACGAGGGCGACGATCCCAGTTACACCCAGCCCCTGATGTACAAGGCGATCGCCGAGCGGCGCAATGTTCGCAAGCTGTACGTCGAGTCGTTGGTGAAACGTGGCGACATCACTGTCGACGAGGCCGAACAGGCACTCAGCGATTTCCAGGGCAAATTGCAGGTCGCCCTCGACGAGACGCGATCGCGCGGCAACGAGGCACCCAAGGTGCCGCGTCCCCCCAAGCCGCTCGGGGTGCTGCCGCACATTCCCACCGGTGTCGAACGGGCAACGCTCGATCGCATCTTCACCCAGCTCACGGCGTATCCCGATGGGTTCGCGCCACACCCCAAACTGGTGCGGCAGTTCGAGGCGCGCAGCCGACAATTCGAGTCGGAACACGAGGTCGATTGGGCGACCGGTGAGGCGTTGGCGATCGGATCGCTGATCCTCGAAGGCCACCCGGTGAGGCTCGCCGGCCAGGATTCGCGGCGCGGCACGTTCAGCCAGCGCCACGCCGCCCTGGTCGACTTCGACACCGGTATCCCCTGGGTGCCGCTGTGGGACCTCGAAGGTGCCAAGGCCAACTTCTGGGTCTACGACTCGCTGTTGTCCGAGTACGCGGCGCTCGGGTACGAGTACGGGTACGCACATGCCAACACCGAGGCGCTCGTGATGTGGGAGGCACAGTTCGGTGACTTCATCAACGGTGCCCAGATCATCATCGATCAGTACATCGTCGCCGCCGAGGACAAATGGGGTCAGCGCAACGGCGTGGTGCTGCTCTTGCCGCACGGCTACGAGGGCCAGGGCCCCGAGCACTCGTCGGCGCGAATCGAGCGCTTCCTCACCCTGGCTGCAGAAGACAACATGCAGGTCTGCAACGCCACCACCGCGGCGCAGTACTTCCACCTGTTGCGGCGCCAGGTGCACAGCGAGCGCCACACACCGCTGGTGCTGTTCGCCCCCAAGCAGGGGCTGCGTATGAAGCAGACGCGTTCCCACATCGACGAGTTCACGACCGGTTCGTTCCAAGAGGTGCTCGACGACCCGAACGTCGCCGATCCGGCTGGTGTGAAGCGGGTCGTGTTCTGCTCGGGCAAGGTCGCCTGGGACGCGATCGCCGAGCGCGATGCTCGCAACGCGCCGGCCGCGATCGTGCGCGTCGAGCAGCTCTACCCGCTGCCGAGTGAGCAGATGCTCGACATCGTCCGAAACCGGTACCCGAACGCCCGCGAGATTCGCTGGCTCCAGGAGGAGCCCGAGAACATGGGTGCGTGGAACTTCATCGAGCATCACACGTGGCGGGTGAAGGAGCTCGGATACGACCTGCGTCATGTGACACGGGTCGAGTCGGGCAGCCCGGCCACCGGCTCGAAGACGGTGCACGACCAAGAACTCGCCGACCTGATGGAAGGCGTCTTCGCCGGCCTGTGAGACCGCCGGTTCAGTCGGCGCAGACGATCGGCCAGAGCGTGTACAGCACGATCTGGCCGTCCTGCTCGAGGAAGACCGCCCCGCCGTCGCCACCGCACAACGCGACGGCGTGTCGGACGATCTCGTGCATCAGGCGCGGAACGTCTTCGCCCGCCGCGGCGACCGAACGCAGCACCCCGGCGAGCGCGGCCTCACGGCGCTTGGACGTCGCCAGTTGAGTTTCCAGATCGTCAGGCACAACACCCCCAGCCGGTGACCCCGCCACACACTAGGTGCTCGCTCGCTCGCCCGAGCGAGCGGTGTCGGCGACGTCAAGTCAGCCGGATCGACAGCACCGATTCGAGGTCGTTGATCGCCTGCGCCGCCGTAAGCACCTTGATCGTGGTCATGCCCATCGCCTTCGCAGGCTTGAGGTTGATGCCGAGGTCGTCGAGGAAGACCACCCGCTGGGGCGACACGTCGGCCGCCGCACAGGCGAGCTCGTAGAACTGCGGCTCGGGTTTGCGGCAGCCGACCTTGCTCGACTCGATGACGTGATCGAACCGGGCCATCACCGCTTCGACCTCCGGGCGGGCATGATCGTCCGACGAGTCGGACGATCGGTCCGACGACACATTGTTGGTGAGACAGGCGGTGACGAACCCGGCAGCAATCGCACGATCGAGCGCGGCCACCATCTCGGGTCGCACCGATCCGTGCAGCATGCCGAGCACGTCGCGGCCGGGGACGCGATGGCCGAGCGCCTCCGACTCGTCGGCGAACAGCTCGTCGAACTGTTCGGGACCGACCTCGCGTCGCTCGATCAACGCCCACGCGTTGGTGTCGGGATTGCGGCTGTTCACGCGTGCGGATGAAGTCGATCGGCAGACCGTTCGCCCGTTCGTACTCGTTGAAGGCGTCGAACGGGCTCGACAGGATCACCCCGCCGAAGTCCCAGAACACGGCGGCGTATCCGGTGGTCTCCATCGGCGGGCACCCTACGATGTACGGGTGCGTCGCGCCCACCTGGTGCACGCAGCAACGAATCGAGATATTCCCACATGGCGAAAGCACGCAGACCGGACCACTTCGTGGTCGACGGGTCCAACATCGCAACCGAGGGCCGCAGCCAGCCGAGCCTCTCACAGCTCAACGACGCGGTCCTGGCATTCATGGACGACCATCCCGACGCCGTGATCACCGTGGTGGTCGATGCCACGTTCGGTCACCGCATCGACAACAAGGAGGTGAAGGCCTTCGACGAGGCGGTGGCCAACAACGAGCTGGTCACTCCGCCCGCCGGGGCGATCGGACGTGGCGACGCGTTCGTGCTCAGCATCGCCGACAAAGCCCACGCCGGCGTCCTGTCCAACGATTCCTTCCAGGAGTTCCACGGTGAGTACGACTGGCTGTTCGACGAGGGCCGTCTGATCGGTGGCAAACCGGTGCCACATGTCGGTTGGGTGTTCGTCGCCGCGCACTCCGGTGCGCGGTCCCAAGAGTCGCCAGTCGGTGCGCGAGGCGAAGAGTGACACCAAGGGTGCAGATCGAACAGCGACGAAGGAGCGTGCGAACAGCCGGGTCCGCAAGAAGACAGCGACGGCCGAGTCGCCGGCTGAAGCAGCGGCCGAGTCGGTCGCATCGCCGTCGGCGAGCGAGTCGGGAGCCCGATCCGGCCGCAGCCGTGGCGGCCGCGGTCGCGGCGCGAAGTCGGTCGCCGCCGTAGCCGCGGACGCGCAGGAAACGGGTGGCGCGCAGCGAACGGCCCCTTCGACGCGGGGTCCGGTCAACGAGTTGATGCCGTTCCTCGAGTTCGTCCAGCGCCATCCGGTGGGCACCAGCTGCACCGGCGTCGTCGAGAGCTACGCCTCCCACGGTGCGTACGCACGCGTCGACGACGTCCTCATCTACATCCCCCTCCGGCTGATGGACGACCCGGCCCCACGCAGTGCACGGTCGGTGTTGGCGGCCGGTGAAGCGGTCACCGCGGTGATCGTCGGCTACGTGGCCGATCGCCGGTCGATCGACGCCGCTCTGCCGCACATGGCGACCGCAGCGACGATCGCCAGCGTCGAGATACCCGTCGCAGAACCGCCGACCCCGGAGACAGCAAAGCGGCCCACGAAGAAGGCTCCGGCCAAGAAGGCCCCGGCGAGCAAGTCGGCCGCGAAGAAGGCTCCGGCCAAGAAGGCCCCGGCCAAGAAAGCCCCGGCGAGCAAGTCGGCCGCGAAGAAGGCTCCGGCCAAGAAAGCTCCGGCCAAGAAGGCCCCGGCGAGCAAGTCGGCGGCGCAGAAGGCTCCGGCCAAGAAGGCTCCGGCCAAGAAGGCTCCGGCGAGCAAGTCGGCCGCGAAGAAGGCTCCGGCCAAGAAGGCTCCCGCCAAGAAGGCGACGGGTTGATGCGGGTCGTCACCTGGAACGTCAACTCGCTGCGGGCACGACTCGAGCGGGTCGAGCAATGGATCGCCGAAGTGCAACCGGACGTGTTGTGCATCCAGGAGACCAAGTTGGCCGACGACGCCTTTCCAGGGCTCGCGTTCGAGGCGCTCGGCTATCAATCGGCCCACTACGGCCAGGGCCAGTGGAACGGTGTCGCGATCGTGTCGAAGGTGGGCATCGACGACGTCGTGACCAACTTCGCCGACGGCATCGAGCCGGACCCCGACGCCCGCATCATCACCGCCACCTGCGGAGGTGTCCGTATCGCCTGTTGCTACGTACCCAACGGACGCAGCCTCGACGACGACCACTACACCTACAAGCTGAGCTGGCTCGACCGTCTGGTCGATCATCTCGCCCGCGACACCTCACCCGATACCGACGTGATCGTCACCGGAGACTTCAACATCGCCCCGGAAGATCGCGACGTCTACGACATCCGCAAGTTCCAGAACTCCACCCACGTCAGCCAGGCCGAACGTGACCGCCTCGCTGCGATCGAAGGATGGGGCCTCACCGACCTGTTCCGCCGGCAACATCCGAATGTCGACTCGGTGTATTCGTGGTGGGACTACCGGGCAGGCGATTTCCACCAGGGCCGTGGGCTGCGCATCGATCTCGTGCTCGGCTCGGCATCGGTCGCGGAGCGCTGTGAATGGAGCGCGATCGACCGCAATGCCCGCAAAGGCAAACAGCCCAGCGATCATGCGCCGGTGATGGTCGACCTCACTGGTTGATCGACGAACCGGATTCGGTTCGATCCATGAGCGCATCCGAAATGCCGTCGAACAAGCGCCGTGCCGTCATCGCCCCGACGCCGGTCATCCGATCGAGTTCGTCGGGTGTGCCGGGCCTCCGGTCGGCGATCACGGCAAGCACATGGTCGGATACCACCGCGCTCGGCAGGATACCCCCCGCCCGCGCGACGCCGCTGCGCCACTCGCGGAGCCGGTCCAGCGTCACCTGCCGAACCGTCCGCTTCACCGTGACCAGTTCGCTCGGCGGCCCCACCGTCTCGGCTGCCTCGCTGACGAAGCCGTCGAGCAGGGGAGTGAGCTTGCGTTGGTAGCCGCCCCGCCGTTGCGCCCAATTGACGGTGAGGACATCGGTGGCGCGGGTGAGCGCGACGTACAACAGGCGAGCCTCCTCGGCGCGGGCGGCATTGGTGGTCGCCGACCGGTGCGGCACGAGGCTGGTCTCGCAGCCCACCAGGTACACGGTGTGCCATTCGCGACCCTTGGCACCGTGAAAGGTGAGCAGATCGACGCCCGGCAGGTCGCGACCGAACGGGTCGGTGGTGGTGACCCAGTTGCGGAACGCGGATCCGTCGCCAGTGGGCTGCTCACGCAAGAACTCGAGTGCCGCCTCCGCGACCTCGGCGCGCGGATCACCCGGATGCTCGATCCGGTCGAACTGATCGCGCGCCCACTGACGCATCCGATTCGGCTCGCCGAGGCGATACGCCTCAGCGAGGATCGGCGTGAACGGAGACCCGGGTCCGTCGACCAGCCGACGGACCGCCACGCCGGCATTCGACAGAGCGCTTCGCACGGTTGACAGCACGGCGTGGGTGCGCGCCAGCACCGCCACCTGAGCATTGCGAACGAGTGTCGGATCGAGCCGAGCGATGTGCAGAGCGACCCACATCGCCTCGGCGCGCTCGTCGTCGTGTGACCGGGTCACCACGATCGAACCGTCCGGTCTGCCCGATACCACCTGTGTCGGCTGACCGTCTGAGCGGAGCGTGTGGGCAGCGGCGTCGACGATCTGGGGAGTGCAGCGGTGGTTGACGGGGAGTCGCACGATCTCGATGCCGGGAAAGCGATCCGAGACCTCCAGCAGCAACGCTGGGTCCGAGCCGTTGAATCCGTAGATCGCCTGGGCCGGGTCGCCGACGATGAACAGGTCGTCGCGGCCGTCACGAAACAGATCGACGAGCCGATGTTGGAGTGGGTTGAGGTCTTGCGCCTCGTCGACGAGCACGTGGCGGAAGCGCCAGCGCACGCTGGCGGCGAATTCCGGATCGCTCTGCATCGCGTCGATCGTGGTGCTCAACAGGTCGTCGAGGTCGAGCACGCCTCGTTGTCGCTTCTCCTGGCGGTAGCGGGACATCGCCTCGGCCACCCTGGCGGGGTCCACCGCCGAGCGTCGCTCGGCACGGCGGGCCGCGCTCTCGTAGCCGTCAGGGTCGATTCCGCGTGCGGTCGCCCAATCCATCTCGTCGACGAGTTCGTCCAGACCGTCGCGCCCCATCAAATCGGCGACGAGGCGTTGTCGGTCGCTGATGATGGTCTTCGGCTGCTGGTCGAGGTCGATCCATCGTTGCCGCAGCAGCTGTTGGGCGATCGAGTGGAAGGTGCCTGCTGCGATGCGCTCGGTCAATCCGAGCCGGGGAAGACGCCGCCGCAGTTCGCCGGCTGCTTCGCGGGTGAACGTGAGCACGACCGTGTGGGCGCCGTCGGCCGACCCGGTTGCGATGCGATAGGCGACCCGCCGGGTGAGTACTCGGGTCTTGCCTGACCCGGCACCGGCGACGACTGCGACGAGCTGCGAATCGGTCGTGACCGCGCGGCGCTGGTCGGCGTCGAGATCCGCCAGCAGCAGATCCGGGGACAACGACTCGTCTGCCACCGACGCAACGGTACCGTTCGTGGCATGCCGTATCCGAGGAAGCTGCTCAATGACTACGAGACGGTCGCTCTCGATCTGCATCCCCATTGGTGGTTTTTCGCCGGCCCGGTGTTCGCACTCCTCGTCTCGATCGTATTGGGCATCATGGTTCGGGTGACGCTCGGTGGCGAGGCCGAGCGAGGTCTGACGTGGACGGCGATCATCGTCATCCTCTTCTGCGCGGCCTGGTTGGTCGTGCGCTACCTCAGATGGGCGACGACCAACTTCGTGATCACGAGCGATCGGTTGATCTTCCGCAGCGGCGTGCTCGCCAAGCGGGGAATCGAGATCCCGCTCGAGCGTGTCAACAACGTGATCTTCAACCAGTCGATCTTCGAGCGGATGGTCGGTGCTGGGGACCTGCTGATCGAATCGGGTGGTGAGGATGGCCAGCAGCGCTTCAGCGATGTCCGCAAGCCCGAGCGGGTGCAGAACCTGATCCACGCCCAGATGGGAGTCAACGAGACGCGTCGGCTCATTGCGCCTGCGGCGGGCGTCGACGTCACATCTCAGCTCGAGCGGCTCGAGGGCTTGTTGGAGCGCGGCTCACTCTCCCGCGAGGAGTTCGACGAGCAGAAGCGCAAATTGCTCGGTGGCTGACGTTCCTGCGGGCGAGCCACGGCCCGTTGAGGATCAGAGCCGCGCGCGTGTCACACTCGGGCCATGAGGACCGTTTCATCGAGCTCGGCGATCGAGCTGGAGTACGACACGTTCGGCTCCCCCGACGACCCGGCTGTGTTGCTCGTGGCGGGTTTGGCAGCCCAACTGACGGCATGGGACGTGGCGTTCTGTCAGCAGTTGGCCGACCATGGCCGGTTCGTGATCCGGTTCGACAATCGCGATTGCGGTTTGTCGACGAAACTCGACGGGCAGTTCGTCGATGCGATGGCGGTGATCGGGGCGGCGATGACGAGGACCGAGGTGCCTGCCGTCCCGTATACGTTGTCGGACATGGCCGCCGATGCGGTCGGCCTCCTCGATCATCTCGGAATTGCGAAGGCTCATGTCGTCGGGGCATCGATGGGCGGCATGATCGTGCAGACGATGGCCATCGAGCATCCCGAGCGCCTGCTCAGCGTGACGTCGATCATGTCCACGATCGGCGACCTCGCACACGGCCAGGCCACGCCCGAGGCGATGCTGGTGATCCTCGCGCCGCCGCCGACGGGTCGAGACGAGGCGATCGCCAGGGCCGGCGACTACGGGGTATGGGCATCGAAGCGCTACTTCGATGCCGATCGCTCACGAGGGCTCGCCGCCGCGGCATACGACAGGTCGTCGTATCCCGAAGGCGCTTATCGCCAGGTCGCCGCAGTCTTCGCCAGCGGCGACCGATCCGAGCTGTTGCCCGGCGTCTCGGTGCCGATGCTCGTGATCCACGGGCTCGACGATGCGCTGATCGACCCATCGGGCGGTCGGCGCACGGCAGAGCTGGTTCCGGGCTCACACCTCTTGGAGATCGCCGACATGGGTCACGACCTGCCCCGCCAGCTGTGGCCGCTGATCGTGGGAGCGATCATCGCTCACGGCGACGTCGCCGCAGCGAATGCGGCGATGGTGGTGGCGTCGTGAGCGGCCCGCTCACCGGCTACCGGGTGATCGAGATCGCGGGGATCGGTCCCGGCCCGTTCGCAGCGATGTTGCTGAGCGACATGGGTGCCGAGGTCATCCGTGTCGAGCGGGCGGGCTCGGTGCGCGGACCGGCCCCACACACTGCACATCCCGACATCTTGCGCCGGGGCCGCCGCAACATCGCCCTCGACCTCAAGCATCCCGATGGCGCCGACACCTTGCTCGACCTGGTCGAGCGCGCCGATGCGCTGATCGAGGGCTTCCGCCCCGGAGTCATGGAGCGCCTCGGCGTCGGACCCGACGAGTGCCTCGCCCGCAACCCGAGGCTCGTCTTCGGTCGGATGACGGGATGGGGCCAGGACGGACCGTATGCCTCGGCGGCCGGCCACGACATCAACTACATCTCGCTCGCCGGTGCGCTCGCCCATTTCGGCCGTGCCGGCCAACCGCCGACACCGCCCATGAACATGGTCGGCGACTTCGGCGGTGGTGGCATGTTCTTGGCCTTCGGAGTGGTGTGCGCCCTGCTCGAGACCCAACGGAGTGGTTCGGGTCAGGTGGTCGATGCGGCGATGGTCGACGGCACCGCGACGCTGATGACGATGTTCTGGTCGTTGAGCCAGATGGGCGTGCACGACATCCACAGGCGCGGTGAGAACCTGCTCGATACGGGCGCCCACTTCTATGACGTGTACGAATGTTCCGACGGCGAGTACATCTCGGTCGGCTCGATCGAGCCGCAGTTCTATGCCGAGCTGATGCGGCTCACCGGACTCGATGGCGACCCCGAGTTCGGCGCCCAGATGGACCGCTCGCACTGGCCGCATCTCAAGGCCCGACTGAGCGACGTGTTCCTGACCAGGTCGCGCGATGAATGGTGCGAGATCATGGAGCACACCGATGTCTGCTTTGCTCCGGTACTGCGGATGGACGAGGCAGCGACCCATCCGCACAATGTCGAGCGCGGCACCTTCGTCGAGGTCGCAGGGCTGACCCAGCCGGCGCCGGCACCACGGTTCAGTCGCACGACGCCCGACGATCGATCGGCCGCCGGCTCACGACGGACAGCACACCGTCGAGGTGTTGGCGGACTGGGGTTTCTCCCTGGATCGCATCGAGGAGCTCGTCGAGTCCGGCGCGGTGAGGCAGGCGTAGTGGGCACGCTCGTGTGCCTGCACGCGCACCCCGATGACGAGGCCATGACGACGGGCGGCTCGATGGCCCGCGCCCACGCCGAGGGTCATCGGGTGGTGCTGATCGTGGCCACCGATGGCGCCCACGGAGAGGTCCCCGACGACCTGGCCGACGGCGAGACCCTGGCGGACCGGCGGCGCGTCGAAACCATGGCCTCGGCTGCTGCGCTCGGGATCGATCGGGTCGAGTTCCTCGACTACACGGATTCGGGAATGACCGGATGGGAGCAGAACGGCCATCACGAGGCGTTCTGCCGCGCCGACATCGACGCAGTTGCCGAACAGTTGGCCGTGCTGCTGCGCGAGGAACGAGCCGATCTGTTCACGATCTACGACTGGCACGGTGGGTATGGACACCCCGACCATATCCAGGTGCATCGTGTCGGGTGCCGTGCCGAACAGCTGGTGTGTGCCGATCTGCCGAATCTCCGAGTGCTCGAGGCGACCATGAATCGTGACGGCATGCGACGATCGATCGAGATCGCCCGGGAAATGGGTCTCGACGACTTCGGGTCGGAGGGCGACGACGCCGAAGCGTTCGATCCCGACGGTCCGATGGACGACGGCAATCCGATGGGCACGCCCGAGGCCGAGCTGACGCTCGGCGTCGACGTCAGAGCCTTCATCGAGAACAAGCGGGCTGCGCTCGCCGCCCATCGCAGCCAGGTGTCCGATTCGAGCTTCTTCTTGCAGATGCCGCCGGAGATGTTCGCCCAGTCCTTTGGCCATGAGTGGTTCATCGAACACGACCAACCCCCCGGTTTGCACTCGGGATGGCTGTTCGAGTGAGTCCAGCCAGGCAGGGTCGGCGCCTCGTTCGCCTCGTTCGACACGGGCGAGCAGCCGCGGGCTGGAACATCGACCCCGATCCCGACCTCGACGAGGTCGGCAGGGCACAGGCGGCAGCGGTCGCCGATGAGTTGCTGGCCGTGGGTCCGTTCAGGGTCGTGAGCAGCCCGCTCCTGCGGTGCATGTCGACCGCTCACTGCTACGCCGATCTCTCCGGTCGTCCTGTGGCGATCGCACGGGAGGTCGCCGAGATCCCATCGCCGGAGGGCATCGACATGGCCGACCGGGTCGACTGGTTGCGCGCGGCGATGCAGGGCACATGGACAGATCTCGGCGAGACCTACACGCGCTATCGCGATGCGGTCGTCGAGTACGTGCGCGGCTGCGACAGCGACACCCTGATCTTTTCGCACTTCATCGCGATCAACGCCGTGATCGGGACCTGTTTGGGTGACGACCGGCTCGTCATCCGCAGCCTCGACAACTGCTCGGTCACGACGGTGGCGATCGAATCTGGTGGGCTACGACTCGTCGAGGGGGGCCGCGAGGCCGACACGTTGATCCGGTGATCGCAGACGGCGAATGCCGTCGCGACCTCCGAATCCGCGGAAATCATGGCATCGTCCACCACAATGACTGCCATGCCACGGCCCCCCCGTTCCGGCACGCCCGGTCGGTACATCGCACTGTTGTTGGGCCCGTTGCTGCTCGCAGCGGCGTGTTCCAAGGGCGACGATGCACGTCCCGCCCCCAGCGTTCCGGTGTTCACCATCGCTCCGCTCGATTCCACCACGTCGACCACCGAGGACTCCGCCGTGGTGACGACGCCCCCGTCGACGCAGCCGCCGGAGACGACGAGCACGACCTCCACGACGATGGTGCCGGTCACGACGACCACCGAGCCGCTGGCCATTCAAGAACTGGTGCTGCGCGGCGACGGTATCGGCTCGGCTCGGTTCGGCGCCGATCCCGATGGCGTGATCGGCTACGTCACGTCGATCCTCGGTGGCAACACCGGTGACACCGGCTGGGTCGACCCGTTGGCTCCGGTGCTGGGCGCCGTGTGCGACGGCACGCTGGCGAGGCGCGTCGACTGGGGGGTACTCAAACTGCGCTTCGGTGACCTCTCCGACGTCGCGAGCGGTCGCCGTCACTTCATGGGCTGGGAGTACGGCCTCGATGGCCAGATCGGTGACGAACCCGCCGGGTTGCGCACCGCCGGCGGCACGACGCTGGGTAGCCGAGTGGTCGATCTGCTCGCCGAGTTTCCCGATGCCTCGGTCAACGAGGGTGAGGCAGATCTGAACATCCCGCCGAACTTCTACGTCAGCGACAACTTCCGCGGGCTGCTCACGGGAACGTCTCCCGAAGACGTCGTCACCGTGATGTTCGGTGGATACGGCTGTTTCGAGTAGGCCGGGCGCACGAGGTGCACGAGCTCCACGAGATCAACGCCTGGTTGTTGATCGGATCGAATGCCGCCGTGGGCGGGTGGGCCCTGCTCGCCCACCAGTTCACCGCGCTGCGCGGCCGAGCGCTCTGGTCGGTCGTGATCGTCGCTCAGGCGACGGTGTTCGTGCAGGCGTTGGTGGGAGCGGTGCTCGCGAACCGTGATGGGGTCGAACTCGACGACATGCACGCGCTGTACGGGTTCTCAGCGATCGTCGCCGTCGGCATCCTCTACAGCTATCGCACCAGCCCGTTCATGAAAGGCAAGGAGCTCTTGCTCTACGGCCTGGGAAGCTGGTTCATCATGGGCCTCGGCCTGCGCAATCTCTACCTCGGCTGAGGTAGTTGGTGCCAGGTGCGCTGGACCGGTGTGACTTTCGGCCCTGACTGGGCCGTCGACAGCGGCGCAAATTTCAATTAGGACGCTCCGGTGAGGAGGTAGCCATGGCACCCTCGACGTTGGAAAGAAAGGACGGCGCGTGGCTCGAGGGCCACGCCCACGAGTGGGTCGCAGCCGGTCTGATCTCACCCGATCAGGCCGAGTCGATCCGACACTTCGAACATCTCGATGAGCCCGTCGCTCCACAACGTCTGACGATCGCCACCGAGGTCGCCGCGTATCTCGGCAGCGTGCTCGCCATCATGGGCGGGGCTGTCGCCGTGGGGCAGAGCTGGGACGATCTGACCGTGTTCGGGCGTGTCGGTATCGCAGCGCTGATCGCGCTGATCGGGTTCCTCGCCGGGACCTGGCTGATGCGATTCGACGAGGCTGGTGCAGCTCGACTCGGCTCGTACCTGTGGCTGCTCGGAACAGCGGGTGTCGCGATGGGAGTCGCCGTGGTGATCGACGAACTCGACGAGCGTCCGGGTGGCTGGTTGGCGCTGGGGGTCGGGCTGCCGGTGCTGGCGATCGGGCTGCTCCTCTGGCGCAACCTCGATCGACCCTTGCAGTTCCTGACGGCTGCGGTCGGCTTCGGGTTCAGCCTCGGAGGCATCGGTGCGCTCACGGATGTGAAGGCGTGGTGGGGCGGAATCGCCCTGTTGTGCGTGGGTCTGGTTGTCTCGGCAGGCGCTGCGGTGCATCGCCTGCAGCCGCGTCTCATCGTGGTCGCGACCGGTTCGTTCGGCGCGTTCATCGGTGGATTCATGCTGAGCGACTACAACCGCCATCTGGGTCCGACAGTCGCCTTGCTGATCGCCGCTGCCGTGGTGGTGTTCGCGTTGAACGACCGTCTGGTTCCGTTGTTGGTGCTCGGCGTGATCGGCGCATTGGTCGCCACGCAGGCGCTGCTGGCGACGACGTTCACCGGCGCGATTTCGTCGATGATCGTGGCTCTCATCGGCCTCGCGATCGTCGTGACAGCGATGATGCACACGCGCGGCGCGACGCCGAGTTGAACCGTGCTCAGGCCAGGCTCAGGCCAGCTTGGGCTCAGGCCAGATTGGCCTCGAGCGTGTCGACGGCGATCTGGAGTTGGGCCGGGAGCTTGTCGCCGAACTTGGTGTAGAACTCGCGGATCTGCGGGATCGCGGCCCGCCAGCCCTCGGACTCGACGGCCAGGATCGTGTCGAGATCGGCTTCGTCGATCTCGAGCCCGTCGAGATCCAGCGCTGCTTTCGTGGGCAGGCGACCGATCGGTGTGTCGACCGCTTCGGAACCGCCGTCGACCCGCTCGAACACCCACTTGAGGACGCGGCTGTTCTCGCCGAAGCCCGGCCACAGGAAGCGGCCGTCGTCGCCCCGCCGGAACCAGTTGACGAAGAAGATCTTCGGCAGGTTGTTGGGGTCGGTGGCCTTTCCGATCGTGAGCCAGTGGGCAAAGTAGTCCGCGTAGTTGTAACCGCAGAACGGGAGCATCGCCATCGGGTCGAATCGCAGAGCCCCCACTGCACCTTGCTGGGCCGCTGTGGTCTCCGACGACATGATCGATCCGAGGAACACTCCGTGCTCCCAGTCGAATGACTCGGTCACCAGGGGCACGGTGGTGCGGCGCCGACCTCCGAACAGGATTGCCGAGATCGGGACCCCCTTCGGATCCTGCCACTCGTCAGCGATCGACGGGCACTGTGCAGCCGGTGCGGTGAAGCGTGCATTGGGGTGGGCGGCGGGGGTCTCGACGCCGGGGGTCCAGGGATTGCCGCGCCAGTCGGTGGCGCTCGCCGGGGGAGTATCGGTCATACCCTCCCACCACACGTCGCCGTCGCCGGTGAGCGCGGTGTTGGTGTAGATGCTGTTGGCGTGGAGCGTCTCCATCGCATTGTGATTGGTCGCATGGCCCGTGCCGGGGGCGACACCGAAGAACCCGGCTTCGGGATTGATCGCGTACAGCCGGCCGTCGTCACCGAACTTCATCCAGCAGATGTCGTCGCCGATCGTTTCGGCCGTCCATCCTGGCAGGGTGGGCACCAGCATCGCCAGATTCGTCTTACCGCAGGCGGAGGGGAACGCGCCGGCGATGAACTTCGACTCGCCGTCGGGGTTCGTGAGTTTGAGGATCAGCATGTGCTCGGCCAGCCAGCCGTCGTCGCGTGCCATCACCGAGGCGATCCGCAGCGCGAAGCATTTCTTGCCGAGCAGTGCGTTGCCGCCGTAGCCCGATCCGTAGGACCAGATCTCGCGGGTGTGCGGGAAGTGCACGATGTACTTGTTGTCCGGATTGCACGGCCACGGCACGTCGGCCTCGCCGTCAGCAAGGGGCGCGCCGACCGAATGCAGACAGGGAACGAACTCGCCGTGTTCACCGAGCACGTCGAGTGCACCCTGTCCCATGCGGGTCATGATCCGCATGTTGGTGGCCACGTACGCCGAGTCCGTGAGCTGCACGCCGATGTGTGCGATCGGCGATCCCAGGGGTCCCATCGAGAACGGGATCACGTACATCGTGCGTCCCTTCATCGAGCCGGTGTAGTAGCCGATCATCTCGGCGCGCATCTCGTCGGGGTCGCGCCAGTTGTTGTTCGGGCCGGCCTGTTCTGCGGTCTCGGAGCAGATGAAGGTGCGGTCCTCGACGCGTGCGACGTCGCCCGGGTCGGAGTGTGCCCAGTAGCTGTTCGGGCGTTTGGCCTCGTCGAGCTTGGTGAACGTGCCCGATGCCACGAGCTCGCCGCACAGTCGCTCGTACTCGTCAGCGCTGCCATCACACCAGTAGATGTCGGCCGGCTGCATGATCGCTGCCCACTCGTCCACCCATGCGCGCGAATTGCGCGTTCGCCGTTGTCCCAGCCATTCTTGCCCTCCTGTGGACGTCCTGCTCCCGGTCCTATCACACAGTGTGGTCGATCCGCACGTCTCGCGCCGGGGTCGGGGGTTCTGATCTCGCGTCGGTTTGTGCAGATGCGAATATCGGAAAATCAGATGCCGATGTCCGATCCAGCGCTGTGAGCGTTGATGCGAGGGCGTTGTCGCGAACGGGCGTGACGGTGAGGTTCAGTGCGAACCGGGGGTGCCCATGTCGATCTCGGAGCCGAGTCGGAGATGTGTCGCACGCCCGGCATCGTCGAGATCGAACACGACACGTTGGCCTTGACGGACCATCCGGAAGATCGAGCCCTCGAGGGCGTCGGCGGCCAGGTCGTAGTCGGCCAGATCGGTGTCACACATCACGACGCCGAGCGCCGAGACGGGATCGTAAGCCTTGATGACGCCTTGCATGAGCGTCGAGACTAGCGGCGCCCGTTCGAGACTGCCCAAGTCGCGCAACGCGGTGCAGGGCGCAGGAGGGCGAAGTCGCCGAAGGTGTCCGCAACCTGCGAGCCCGAGAAATCAGAAACGAGTCGTTGAGCGAGGATCAGGTTGTGCGCTGGCAAGGCGGGGGAGGGCGAAGTTGCCTTGTGTGGCAAGGAGCCCGATCCCCAACGCAGCCAGCGTGCAAGCTGGCCTCGCTCAACCGGCTTTGACGATCTTGCCGGCCTTGATGCACGAGGTGCACACGTTGAGCCGTTTGGGTGCGCCCTTCACGAGCGCGCGTGACACGCTGGATGTTCGGGTTCCAGCGACGCTTGGTGCGGCGATGCGAGTGCGACACCGACATACCCCACGAGGGGCCCTTGCCACACACTTCACAAACCGATGCCATTTTGAGTACTCCTGCGCTTCGCTCGTGGACAGCAGAACCCTGTCCACACGGCTCCAGCATGCTAGCGGCGCAACGCAGAACAACCTACGAGCAACGTTCAGTCCTGATAGCGGCGCACCTTGGTGGGCTTACCGCGGATCGACGAGCCGTTGAGCACCGTGATGGCATGATCCACCGAACGTTCGGGGATCCCTACCACGCTGTACTTGTCGGCGATGCGAATCGGGCCGATCTGACGACCTTCGAGGCCGACCTCGTTGGCGATCGCTCCTACCAGATCGCCGGGGCGCATGCCGGCTGTTCGGCCCATCGACACGTACAGATAGCCGGTCGGCTCGCTGTTGTCGCGACCACGCTCGTCGAGCGAGCCGCGCTCGGTCTGCCCCCGATGGCCCTTCGTGGTGCCTTTGCCTCCAGCTCGTGGGCCCTTGTCGTTGCGGTCGTACCGCCGGGCATCGGGGATCTCGAGCGTGTCGTCGACCGCGTTTCCGTCGGCGTCGTTGGCAAGCTTGGTTGCTGCGAGCGCGATGCGAGCGAGGTCGTAGTCGGCACTGAGCTCGTCGAGCACGGGCTGGAACTCGTCGAGGTCCTCGGAATCGAGCGCCTCTCGGATCGCGACGACGGTCTGACTGACGCGCTGAGCACGCAGATCGGCCACCGTCGGGACGGTCTCGAGGCTGATCTGCTGCTTGGTCAATCGTTCGATGTTGGCGAGCAGGCGTTGTTCACGAGGCTCGGCCAGGGTGATCGCAACGCCCTCGCGGCCGGCACGGCCGACGCGGCCGATGCGGTGTACGTAGCTCTCGGCAGCCGAGGGCACGTCGTAGTTGACGACATGGGTGAGCGAGTCGATGTCGAGCCCGCGGGCAGCGACGTCGGTCGCGATCAGCAGCTCGGCGGTGCCGTCGCGCAGCCGTGCCATCACCCGGTCGCGCTGATGCTGGTCCATGCCGCCGTGGAGTGCCTCGGCCCGATAGCCGCGACCGTTCATCGTGACGGTGAGCTGGTCGACCTCGCCACGGGTGCGACAGAACACGATCGCGGCCGTCGGAGACTCGACGTCGAGGATCCGTCCGAGCGCTGCGGCCTTGTGGGCGCGCTGTACGACATAGGCGCTCTGGCGAACGAGCTCGGCGCCTGGCTTGGTGTCACCCTTGCCGATCTGGATCCGAACCGGATCGCGTTGGTATTTGCGAGCGATCGAGTTGATTCGTGACGGCAGCGTGGCCGAGAACAACACGGTCTGACGTTCGTCGGGCGTTGCACCGAGGATCGCCTCGAGGTCGTCGGCGAACCCCATGTCGAGCATTTCGTCGGCCTCGTCGAGCACGACGATCCGCACGTCGTCGAGTGGCAGTGAGCCGCGCCCGATGTGATCGACGGCGCGTCCGGGCGTGGCGACGACGACGTGCACACCGCGGTCGAGTTGCTGCAACTGACGGTAGATCGGTTGACCGCCATAGATCGGCACCACCCTGACGCCGAGGTGACGTCCGTAGTTGAAGATCGCTTCGCTCACTTGCATCGCCAGCTCGCGGGTCGGCACCAGTACGAGGGCGCTCGGCGCCTTCGTACGTCCCCTGTGGGTGTCGATGAGATGCAGGATCGGCAATGCGAAGGCGGCGGTCTTGCCGGTTCCGGTGGCGGCTTGGCCGAGCAGGTCGTGCCCGGCGATCAGCGACGGAATGGTCGCCTGCTGGATCGGTGTCGGCTCCTCGTAACCGAGATCCTCGAGCGCAGCCAGCAGTTCCGGGCGAAGATCGAGCGCGGCGAACCCCGACTGTTCGCCGCCCGGTTGTTCGTCGGTCGAGGGTTTGTCGGGTATCGATTCGGTCATGTCCATGCGGCTCAGCTCTCATCAAGGGAACGCTTCACCCTAGGACGTCAGCCGTTGACTCGCTCGGCTCGCTCGGGGCCCGCTGGCGGCGTTCCATGCCCGCCGGCGGCTCCGGATTTCCGGTGGGGGGGCAGCGGCGTCGTTCACGATGGAGGTCCCGGTAGAGCACCCCCACCGTTACGATGGACCGGTGCCCACGCTCGAACGGCTCGACGTCCATGCCCTGCGTGATGTGATCACGACCTTCCGCGACACGGTGCGCGACCACGCAGCCGGTCTCAATCTGCTCAACGTGTATCCAGTGCCCGACGGTGACACCGGCACCAACATGGCGCGCACCCTCGACGCAGTCGTCGCCGAGATGGAGGGCGCCGACGCGACCGATCTCGGCGCCACCTGCGACGCGATCAGCCACGGCTCACTGATGGGTGCGCGCGGCAACAGCGGTGTCATCCTCAGCCAGATACTCCGCGGTCTCGTCTCAACGCTCAAGCAACACGCCGAGGGCACCGGCCAGAAGGTGGCCGAGGCCCTGACGGCCGCGTCCGCCGGCGCCTACCAAGCAGTGCTGAAACCGATCGAGGGCACGATTCTCACCGTCGTGCGTGAGAGCGCCGAGGCCGCGAAGGTGGCATCGGCCGACGATGCCACGTTGGTCGAAACGCTGCGGGCCGCTCGCGATGCCGGCAAGCTGGCGCTCGACAACACCCCTGAGCTGCTGCCCGTGCTCAAGGATGCCGGGGTGGTCGATGCCGGCGGCGCCGGTTACCTGTTGTTCCTCGACTCCGCTCTGCACGTGATCGATGGTGTGCCGATACCCGAGCCCGACTCGATCGACGACTATGCACATGGTCTGACCGAAGAGCAGTTCGATGCCGTCGCCCATCGCGTCTCGAGCGTCGAGGGGGAGCTCGACGTCAGCGAGCAGCGTTACGAGGTGATGTACTTCCTCGACCTCGACGATCATCTGATCGAGCAGTTCAAACACGGCTGGGGTGAGGTCGGCGACTCGATCGTGGTCGTCGGTGGCGACGGGATCTGGAACTGCCACGTGCATTCCAACGACATCGGGGCCACGATCGAGGTCGCCCTGGACATGGGCGGGCGCCCGCGGCAGATCAGGGTGACCGACCTGTTCGAGGAGGTCGCCGAGGAGCACGCCCACCGCGAGGCAGCGATGACCGGGGTGCCGAGCCGTGCCGGTGCCGGGCTACCGCCCGTCACCACCGCAGTCGTCGCAGTGTGCAGTGGCGACGGGCTTGCCGAACTGTTTGCGAACCTCAAGGTGCAGGGCATCGTCACGGGTGGCCAGACGCTCAACCCATCGACGGCGGAGCTGCTCGACACGGTCGAGCATGTCCATGCCGACCAGGTCGTCATCTTGCCCAACAACAAGAACATCATCCCGGTTGCCGAGCAGGTGAACGCATTGACGTCGAAGACGGTTGTCGTCGTGCCGACGCGAACCATGCCCGAGGCGCTCGCCGCGCTCATCGTGTATGACCCCGAGGCGGATGCCGACGAGAACGCCGAGGAGATGAACGAGGCGATCGAATCGGTGGCGACGGGTGAGGTGACGCAGGCGGTTCGCGACTCCAACAGTGACGTCGGCCCGATCGCGACGGGTGACTGGATGGGCATCGTCAGGGGCGATGGCATCGCAGCGGTCGCAGACTCGGTGTTCAGTGCTTCGACCCAGCTGCTCGAGAAGCTGCTCGCCGACAACGGTGAGCTGCTCACGATCATCACCGGTTCCGACGCCGATCCGGCCATCACCGCACAGATCGAGGGCTGGATGGCAGACCAACACGCCGACGTGCAGGTCGAGCTCCACGCGGGCGGGCAGCCGCTGTATCCGTATCTCTTCGGCGTCGAGTAGAACCGCCAGCGTGAACTCCCGTCCGCCGATCACGTTGCGCGACCTGGCGGAGATCGACGTCGGGCAGATCAAGGGCGTCGGTGAGAAGCGTCGTGCCTCGTTGGCTGCCTTCGGCATCGACACGGTGCTCGATCTGATCACCACCTACCCGCGGCGATGGGTCGACCGCACCAACGAGGCCCGGATCGCCGATCTCGTTCCCGGCGAGGAGGCTCTCGTGTTGGTGATCGTCAGATCGGTCACCAAGCGCACCACCCGCAACCGCCGTTCGATGGTGACCGCCAACGTCGGCGACGGGTCGGGCCGCATGGAGGTCGTGTTCTTCAACCAACCGTGGCGCGAACGCCAGCTCAAAGAAGGCCTCCAGATCGCACTGTTCGGCAAGGCCGACACCTATCGGGGCGGGTTGCAGATGTCGAACCCGATCGTCGACCTGATCGGGGACCGAACCGGCAAGATCGTGCCGATCTACCCGCAGAGCGAGAAGGCCCAACTCACTACCTGGGAGCTGGCAGGGTGGATCGAGGAGGCGCTCCGTCGATGTCGCGACCGCGGCATTGCGGACCCGGTTCCCGCGGACGTGATCTCCCGACTCGGGATGATCGGTCGTTCGGAAGCCCTCTGGTCGGTTCATGGCCCCGAGTCGATCCGCGAGAAGGAGCAGGCCCGCCGCCGGCTGGCGTTCGACGAGCTGCTGCGCGTGCAGCTCGTGCTCGTGTTGCGCAAGCGAGAACTCGAACGTTCGTCGCAGGGCCTGTCGCACACGGTCGATGGCGAGCTGGTGCGGCGATTCCACGCGGCGCTGCCGTACCCGCTGACGGGGGCCCAGGCGAGGGTGATCGGCGAGATCGATCACGACCTCGCCAGCTCGAACCCCATGCACCGGCTGTTGCAGGGCGACGTCGGCTCGGGCAAGACCGTGGTCGCGGTGTCGACCCTGCTGGCGGCCGTGCAGGGCGGTCACCAGGGTGCGTTGATGGCGCCGACCGAGGTGTTGGCCGAGCAACACTTCACGGGCGTTCGAGCCTTGCTCGGCGACCTGAAGGTGCCAGACCCCGACAACCTGTTCGGCGACCGTCCGCTGCGGGTCGAGCTGTTGACGAATCGTGTCACCGGAGGGGACCGGCGCGACGTCCTCGCCGGCTTGGCCGACGGCACCGTCGACATCGCGATCGGCACCCATGCCCTGATTCAGGAGGGCGTCGAGTTCCACAGCCTCGGCGCCGTGGTCGTCGACGAGCAGCACCGGTTCGGAGTCGAGCAACGCGCCGCCCTGCGCGACAAGTCGGCTGGGCACGTGCCCGATGTGCTGGTGATGACCGCCACGCCGATCCCGCGCACCGCAGCGATGACGGTGTACGGCGATCTCGATGTCAGTGTGCTCGACGAGATGCCGCCCGGTCGCACGCCGATCCTGACCAAGTGGGCGAACGGCCCGCTGCTGGAGGTGGAGGTGTGGGCCGACGTGCGTCACGAGGTGGCCGAGGGACGCCAGGCCTATGTCGTGTGCCCGCTGATCGAGGAGAGCGAGAAGCTCGAGGTCGCGTCGGCCGAGGAGACGTTCGAGCGCCTGGTGCACGACGAGCTGAAGGGCCTCCGGATCGCGCTGCTGCACGGCCGCCTCACATCGGCGGAGAAACAAATGACGATGGACCTGTTCCGGAGTGGTCAATTCGACGTGCTGGTGGCCACCACCGTGATCGAGGTCGGGGTCGACGTACCGAACGCCACGATGATGGTCGTACTCGATGCCGACCGCTTCGGCATCGCCCAGCTCCATCAGTTGCGTGGCCGCGTCGGCCGTGGCGCCCACGCCTCGACGTGTTGGCTGGTGACCCAGGAGCAGGAGGGCGGCAACGCTCGGGTCGAAGCGCTCGTGGCCTCGACCGACGGATTCGAGCTGGCGGAGGTCGACCTCGACCTACGCGGAGAAGGCACGTTGATGTCGACCAGTCAGAAGGGCCGCAGCGATCTCAAGTTGGCATCACTTCGGCGGGATCGCGAGTTGGTGGCGCTGGCTCGTGAGACCGCCTTCGAGATCGTCGATGCCGACCCGGAGTTGGCGAATCACCCGGTGCTCCGGGACGAGCTCGATCTGCTGTTCACCGAAGAAGACGAAGGCTTTCTGGCCAAGAGCTGATCGGCGACCCTTGCGGCGCGCCGACTGCTGCCGCAGGCTGGTGATATGGAGTTCGAAGCCGTTTCCATTGCGATTCCCGTCGGGGCGAACGTCATCGTCGGGCAGTCCCACTTCATCAAGACCATCGTCGACCTGCACGAGTCGTTGGCAGGATCGTCGCCGTCACTGCGCTTCGGCGCTGCCTTCTGTGAGGCGTCGGGCCCGCGGCTCGTCCGCCGTTCGGGCAACGACCCCGAGCTGGTCGACGCAGCCGTCACCGCCGCTCTGGCGATCGGCGCAGGTCACTGTTTCGTCGTGTACCTCCGCGACGGCTACCCGGTCAACGTTCTCAACCAACTGAAATCGGTACCCGAGGTCTGCCGGGTCCTGTGTGCGACGGCCAACCCGCTGGAGGTACTGGTCGCGGTCACGGACCGGGGGCGCGGCATCGTGGGCGTGGTCGACGGCGAGCCCCCGCTGGGCGTCGAGACCGATGATGATGTCGACGCCCGGCTCGAACTGCTACGGGCCATCGGCTATCGCGTCTGACCCCGTGCCAGCCCTGCTGCCGCTGGGTCGTTCGACCCTGCCGTAGCGCCCTCCCCGGGCGCACGCTGAAGTTATGAAAGCGAGGTCGTTCGCCTTCATTCTCGGCCTGCTCGCCTCCTCGTGTGCTTCGTCGGCCACGGGCCGGCAGGAGCCGGGGGCGGAGCCGTGGGAGTCCGCCCCGGTCCGGCTTGTTTTCGTCGGTGACGTGATGCTCGGGCGCGGTGTCGCACCGGTGGTGACCGGCGATCCGTCGAGCATCTTCGAACATCTGCGACCGGCGGTCGTCGGCGCCGACGTCGCATTCGCCAATCTCGAATCACCGCTCACCGATCGACCGCACCTCTTCGGCGAGTTCGCCCTGGAAGCGGATCCCGCAGCCGCGGGGCTACTGGCCGGCGCCGGGTTCGACGTGCTCGGGGTGGCCAACAACCACGCGACCGACGGCGGCCCCGACACCGTGATCGACACCTTGACAACACTCGGTGATGCGGGTCTCGCCAGCGTCGGTGGCGGTCCCACGGCGGGCGCGGCCGCGGAGCCGTTGGTGCTCGACGTCGGCGGGACCACGGTCGGCGTCGTCGCCTTCGACAACGCCGGCGGTCTGCCCGCGACCGATGAGACGGCCGGTGTGAACGCTTGGAGCGTCGATGCCGCCCGGACCGCCGTCACAGAGCTGCGCCGCACCGTCGACATCGTGGTCGTCGGTCTGCACGGCGGCGTCGAATATCTGACTCGCCCAGACCCGGCCCTCGCTCACGTGGTCGAGCTGTTGGCCGAATGGGGCGCGGACGTGGTGTGGGGGCATGGTGCCCACGTGGTGTACCCAGTCAGCATCTTGGAGAGTGATGAGCGGGCGTCGGTCCTGGCGCCCGGCCTGGGGAACGCTCTGTTCGACCAGCGTGCGCCCCGCACCAGGGCCGGTTCGGTTCTCGAGGTGCTGGCCGACCATGACGGGGTGCTGGCGTTGCGTACCGGTCGGGTCGAGATCGACGCGGGACGTTCGACGTTCGTCGGATGGGACGATCCGCTCGGCGACGCCGTCGCGTTCGACGCCGACTGGTGGACGCCGGTAGGGCCCTGGTCGTCTGCCGCCCAACCGGCTCAGGACTGGGGGGACAGCCCGTTGCCGGGCGGCACCGACGAAGTCGCTCGGTCGGTCGGCGACGTCACGGGAACGGGCGTGACCGACATCGTGCTCGCCTCCCGGCGGCCAGCCGCCACCGAACCCGCCCACCATGCGCTCCCCGACGTCGACTGGTTCGACGCCCAGGGGCGAACCGCCCACCTCGGCGTCTACACCCGTGACGGACGCCTGCGCTGGGGGGCGGCGCTGATGTTCCAGCCCGTCGACGGGATCTCGGTGTGCGACGGCTCCATGGCGCTGAGCTTCACCACCATGGGCGGGCCCACGTTCGCCACCGGCGGTGCGTGGTTCTGGGACGGCTTCGGCTTCCGGACGGCACACGTGCTGCCCGGAGCGGCGACACCGACCTGCGCCGACATCGACCACGACGGGCGGGCGGACCCCGTGCTCGCCGATCGTCAGACCACCGATCCGGCCCTCCGAACGTTCAGTGCGAGCGAACCCGCAACCGGTTCCACAGCCCCTTTCGGGCATGACTGAGAGGAACGACATGCGACATCGACCTCATCCACATCGCCGGTCAGTCGCCGCGCTGATGGCGATCGCGTTGGCGGTGGCCGCATGTTCCGGCGGCGATTCGGCCACCCCGGCGACCACCGGTGCGCCGAACCCGACCGTCACGAGCTCGGCACCGACCGTGACGACCTCCCCGGCGACCACTACCACCTCGACCACGACCGCCTCGGTGCCACCCGACCGAGCGGTCCGGTCGTCGCCGGCGGGCCTCCGGTCGGTTGCCCCGTTCGCCGATTACCGTTGGGTGCCACCGCTCGACGATGACGCCCGGTACGCAGGTCCACCCACCCCGACGTCGTTCGACGACGTGTTGCTCGTACCTGCCCAGGTCAATCGGTTCGAGTACCTCTCGAACAATGACCCGACGTCATGGGCCGGCTTCGTGGATCGGCTGGAGGCGAATGGGTTCGTGGTCGATGGTCGAGGCGGGTACCGGTTCTTCCACGACGGGTACAAGAATGACGCCTACTGGGACTACCCACTGTTCGTGACGACCGATGCCCTGTACCACTCGTGGCATCTCGTGTTCGACAAGGTGCTGCGCGACACCGAACAAGAACGCCTGCTGCCGATCCTCGAGGATCTGCTCCTGTCTGCGGTCGCTGCCGCGCGGGACCAGGAGGCGGACCTGACCGGAACCGCACTCGCCGACGCCGCCCATCGAGCGACCGCCTACTACGAGGCCGCCGCGGTCCTGCTGGAGCTGGACGTCGGGCAGATCAACGACCTGGCCACCGAAGAGGTTCGGTTGGTCGAGGCCGCCGCCGGCATGGAGACCTCGCCGATCACGGGCATCGTCCAATGCCAGGCACCCGAATCGTTCGTCGGGTGCGTCGACTTCAGCCTGTTCTTGCCGCGTGGCCACTACAACCGCACCCCGGATCTCGAGCGGTACTTCCGAGCGATGTCGCTGCTCGGTCAGGAGGGCTTCGCGCTCGATCAGGGCGTCGGCATCGTGCCCGGTCTGCTCGTCACCCGTGTGCTGGTCGAGGACCTCGAACTGAGCGCGGCGTGGACGGCGCTGTACCAGCCGACGGCGTTCCTCGTCGGCCTTGCCGACGACATCGACCCGTTCCAACTCGCCGTTGCAGCCGACGTCGTGATCCCCGGTTGGTCGTCCGATCCCGAACAATTGATCGGCGCCGATGCCGCAGCGGTCGCCAAAGCGGTCCTGGCGGGTCATGGTGTCGCGATCGACCCCGAGCGAGCCAGCGTGCGCGTGATGGGCGCGCTTCACCCTCGACTCGTTCATCCTCGACCAACTCGCGTGGCCCAACGTCGGACGGGAGCCGCCTGACGAGCGCCGAGTGCACGTGTCGGCGCTCGATGTGGCTGCTGCGTTCGGCTCACCGTTCGCTCGCGATCTGCAGCTCGCCACCGAGTCGGGCTACGACCGGTACGAGGAGCAACTCACGGCGATGACCGAGATCGTGAAGGCTCGTCGACCCGACGACTGGGCCGGCACGGTGTACGACGCTTGGCTGGCTGCGATCGAGCCCCAGTTCCAGCCGCGCGCCCAGGCCTACCCGGACTTCATGCAGAGCGACGCCTGGGCCGCCAAGACGCTCCAGACCGGCCTCGCCTCGTACACGGAGCTCAAGCACGACACGGTGCTGTACACCAAGCAGGGCTCCTCGGGCGAAGGCGACGGCCCCGAACCGGCGACTTTCGTGCCGCGTCACTGGGTCGAACCCGACCCGGTTGCGTTCGGTCGGATCGCGGCTGCGGCCGGGCTGTTGCGCGACGGCTTCGTCGAGCGCGACCTGCTCACCGACGACACCGACGATCTCTTGTCGACCCTGATCGAGCTGTCCGTGTGGCTGGGTGGAATCGCCTCCCGCGAGCTCGCCGGCACGGTGGCCAGCGAGGATGAAAACCGACGACTGCTCGACATCGGCTCGGAGCTCGAATACCTCTGGATCGTGTCCAGCGAGATCGAGCTCACCGAATACGGAGCGGCGGTCCCGGACTTCGACGAGCGGGCCGGTCTCGTGACCGACATCTTCACGACCTCGTTCGACTACCTCCAGCTCGGTACCGGCGACATCCAGCCGATCTACGTGATCGTCCCGATCGGCGACGGGCGGTTCGAGCTCGCCGTCGGTCAGGTCGCTTCGTACTACGAGTTCTGGCGGTCGACGTCCGAGCCACGGCTCACCGACGAGGAGTGGCGAGCGTGGTTGTCGAACGACGAACCGCTGCCCGACCGTCCCGAGTGGACCGACGCGTTCCTCGTCGAAGCGACAGGGGTGCCGTTGTACCGGATCCTCGACCGGTACCGGGACAGCGTGGTCGAGGACAGGACGCTCGAGTGCGAGGACGACCAGTCGCGGATCCTCCGCCGTGGTGACACCGTGAACTGCCAGACCAGCGTGGCAGGTCTCCCGCACGCTTGGCACCTCATCGTCCTCGACGACCGGGGAACCGCAACATGGGTCGATGTGACAGGTGCATCTCCTCCGCCGAGGGCCCCTGACGGTCTGCTGTGCCGCGAGTATCTCGCTCGGCCGGAGTTCGAGGCGGCGATGCGGGCGTTCGGCGAATCGCCACCGTGGAACGATTCGGTGCTCGCTTACCACTGGGTGCTCGCGTATTGGTTCGAGCAGGGCCAACCCGCTCGGATGGACGTCGACGGAAACGGCCTTCCGTGCGAGCTGCTCTTCGACCCCGCCGTCGTCGCGGCGGTGTGGGCAGGAGGGCTCTGAAGGATGGCGGCCACCATCGATCCTTCACACTCCGCGGGTCAGGCGGCCTGCCGCTCCTCGGTGACCGCACCGACCTCCAGATCGATGTCATGCGGATGGGGAGGTCACGCCGTGGCTGGGCGTGCTCGGGGGCGGCGACGCTGGGGTCGGGTGGCGGAGTTGTGCCGGCCGACGTCTCTGCCACGGTCCACGTGCCGTAGCCTCCGCCACGTGAAGCGAAGGGAGAAGGCGGAACGGATCGGTGAGATCCTCGACGAGCTGTATCCCGAGACGCCGGTGCCGCTCGACCACGTCGACCCCTACACACTGCTCGTTGCAGTGGCGCTGTCGGCGCAGACGACCGACAAGAAGGTCAATCAGGTCACGCCTGCCTTGTTCGCCGTGGCGGACACACCAGAGAAGATGGCGGCGCTCGACCCCGATCAGATCCTCGAACTGATCCGCGAGATCGGCTTGGCACCGACCAAGGCCCGCAACCTGTGGACAGCGGCCAATCAGATCATCGACGCCGGGGGAGAGGTGCTGCCCGACTGGGAGTTCCTCGAATCGCTGGCGGGGGTCGGACACAAGACTGCGAGCGTGGTGATGTCGCAGGCGTTCGGCGTCCCTGCGTTCGCGGTCGACACCCACATCCACCGCCTGGCCGCCCGCTGGGGACTGTCGAATGGCACCACCGTCGAGCGCACCGAGCGCGACCTGAAAGCCGTGTTCCCCGAGCGCACATGGAATGCCCGCCACCTCCAGATCATCTTCTTCGGACGCGAATATTGCCCTGCGCTGCGTCACGACTTGTCGACGTGCCCGATCTGCGGCTGGGCCGCCACCAAGAAGCGAATCCGCGACGAATCGAGCCGATGACTCAGGCGTCGGGCAGGTCGCCGGTGTTTTCGTCGTCCTCGAGCACGAGGTCCCACCGGTCGAGGCAGTCCTGGCAGCGGTAGGCGACGACGTCACCTACCATCCAGCTCCCGTCCTCGTTCGGCGGTGTCAGCAGGAAGCAGCGACCACCGCAATCGATACATGTGATCTCGCGGTCGGGTTCCAGCATGCCACCCAGTATGCCTGGCCGCTTCCGGACCTAGCCTTGAGGGATGCGTGTGGTTGCTGGTGAACTGCGGGGTCGTCGGATCGAGGCCCCGCCCGGCCTCGACACCCGGCCGACCACCGACATCGTGCGTGAGGCCGTGTTCAACGCTCTCACCAGCCTCGACTCGATTCGCGACGCCCGGATCGCAGACCTGTATGCCGGCAGTGGCGCGCTCGGGATCGAGGCGTTGTCGCGAGGTGCAGCTCACTGCACGTTCATCGAGCGTGACCGAAAGGCGTTGCGCACGCTTCGCGACAACGTCGCCGACCTCGGACTCGATGACCGCAGCAAGATCGTTCCGGGCGACGCGCTGGTGCTGGTTGCGTCGCTCGACGTCGACATCGTGCTGGCCGATCCGCCGTACGACTTCGATCGCTGGCCCGACTTGCTCGCCGCGACGGCGGCTCCGTTCGTGGTTGCCGAGGCGGGTCGTCCCCTCGATCGACTCGACCCCGAGTCGATCCCCGGCTGGATGGCAACGCGCACCAAGCGCTACGGCCGAACCTGGGTCACGTTCTTCCAGCGATCCGATGCCACCGGGCCCGACGACGGCGATGATGGCATCATCGCAGAGCGCGAATGACGGCACTACCGTAGGGTCACCCATGACAACGGTGTTGATCCCCGGCAGTTTCGATCCGCTCCACCTCGGTCATATCGACGTCGTCGATCAGGCCGCGGAACTCTTTGGCGACGTCGTGCTCGGTGTGCTGGTCAACTTCGAAAAGCCGTCCGGTCTGTTCAGCCCCGATGAGCGCGTCGAGCTGGCCCGAGCCAGCTTGCCCGGCCGCTCGTCGGTCTCGGTCCGGGCTTTCGGCGGTTTGGCGGTGCAAGCTGCTGCCGAGGTGGGCGCCGACTTCATCGTCAAAGGGCTGCGCACGCCGAACGACTTCGACATCGAGCAGCAGATGGCCCACACCAACCACTCCGTCACCGGTATCCGCACCGTGTTCGTGCCCTGTCGATCCGACCTCGGATTCATCTCCAGCCGATTCATCCGCGAGATCGCCGCCCACGGCGAAACGATCGAACATCTGGTCGCTGCACCCGTTGCGGCCGCTCTCGCCGATAGATTCGCCCGTCCCTCCCCCGAGTGAGGCACAGACTTCCATGACCTACGACGATCGATACGACGACCACTACGGCGACGACGCCTCTGACGGCGTTTCCGACGTCGCCTACGGGGAGATCGATGACGACTATCCCGATCCGAATCAGGGCACGGGATACGTCGGCGACGCAGAGACCTGGCTGCGGCGAGCGATCGACATCGTCGCGAACGCCCCGACGATGCCGTTGTCGTCGTCTCCGCGCATCGACCGCGACGAGGTGGTCGAGCTGCTCGACCGTGCGCTCGCCAGCATGCCCGACGAGTTGCGGCAGGCACGATGGATGCTCAAGGAGCGCCAGGAGTTCGTCAACAAGACGCGGCGCGAGGCCAACGAGATGCTCGAGGCCGCCCGCGTGCAGGCCGAGCGGATGGTGCAGCGCACCGAAGTCGTTCGCGCCGCCGAGTCGAGGGCGCGCCAGGTCGTCGAGACCGCCGAGACCGACGCCCGTCGTTTGCGGCTGGAGACCGAGGATTTCCTGGATCAACGACTCGCCAGCTTCGAGATCCTGCTCGACAAGTTGGGCAAGACCGTCGCCGCAGGCCGACAGAAACTCTCGATCGGCAACGCCGGCGAGCACCTACCGACCACTCACGTCGAGGACGAGGACGACCTGACCAACGGGTTCTTCGACCAGGATCGTTGATACCAGGCCCGCACGTGCCCTCGAATCCGCTCCATGTCCTGCGCCTCAACGCTCGCGAGTTGCTCCGTCAACCGGGCACGAGCCGCAAGATCCAGACCTCGTTCGATGCAGCCGACCTCGGTGTGACCGACGAACGGGTTGCCGGCATCGTCGACATCGAGCTCGAAGCGGTTTCGAGCATCGATGGGATCGTCGTGGCCGGGTCGATCTCGACCCCTTGGCGGGTCCCGTGCCGTCGTTGCCTGAACGACGTCGCCGGCACCGCCAGGATCGAAGTGGACGAGGTGTACCAGGACGAGGTCGGCGACGATGACGCCTTCCAGATCGATGGCGATCAGATCGACATGGCGCCGGCAGTGCGCGAATACGTCCTGCTCGAGCTTCCCGACGGGCCACTGTGCCGAGACGATTGCGCAGGGATCTGTCCGATCTGTGGCGTCGACCGGAACCAGGTGAGCTGCGCGTGCGACACCGCCGTCCGCGACGAGCGATGGTCGGCACTCGACGGGATCGAGTTCGATGGAGACTGACGGGATCCGGTGCGTTCCGTACGGCACGTTCGTTCTCGAAGATCGTGCCGATAGCCTGGCGCAGCCGTTCGTGCAACTGCACGGGCACACACTCTGATCATCAGATCTCGATCGCTGGAGACCCACGGTGGCCGTTCCGAAGAAGAAGAAATCGAAGTCCAAGAGCCGCAGTACTCGTGCCGCCGCCTGGAAGCTCGGTGCGCCGAGCCGCAGCCTCTGCCCACGCTGTGGCAATGCCAAGACCCCGCACACGGTGTGTCCGTCGTGCGGCTGGTACAAGAACCGCGTCGTCATCGACGTCGGCTGACCGCGGTCGCTGACTGACCATGTTGCCCATTGCGGTCGACGCAATGGGCGGCGACCACGCACCACACGCGATCGTCGCTGGTGCCAGGGCCGCCGCCAATGCCGGCACACCCGTCGTTCTCGTCGGTCCTGCCGACCTCGCTGACCTGGTCGACATCGGCGACCTCCCGCTCATCGTGGCGAGCGAGGTCATCGAGATGGACGAGGACGGTGGAAAGGCCGTCCGACGCAAGAAGGACTCCACCCTCGTGCGCGCTGCCGAGGCGGTCCGCGACGGTGAGGCATCGGCGATGATCTCGGCCGGCAACACCGGGGCGACCATGGCATCGGCGCTGCTGCGGATCGGTCGCATCAAGGGTGTCAACCGTCCGGCGATCGCGACGATCATCCCCGTGCCGGGCGGTGGGCCGACGGTGCTGCTCGATGCCGGCGCAAACGCCGAGGTGCAGGCCGAATGGATGGTGCAGTTCGCCCAGATGGGTTCGATCTTCTCCCGCCACCGTTTCGGCGTCGCATCGCCCAAGGTCGGGCTGTTGTCGATCGGCGAAGAGCCGGGCAAGGGCGATCAGCTCCGCAAGGAGACGTATCCACTGCTGGCGGCGGCAGCCCAGACGAGCGATTTGAACTTCGTGGGCAACGTCGAAGGTCGTGACGTGATGACCGATGCAGCCGACGTCATCGTCGCCGATGGGTTCACGGGCAACGTGGTGCTCAAGACGCTCGAGGGTGGTCTCAAAGCGGTGATCGGTGCTCTGCTCGGCGCGTTCGGGTCGTCGCCCGAGTACCAGCAGCATGCCGATGCGCTGATGCCCGCACTGCTTCCGGTCTACGAGATGCTCGACCCCGAGACGTATGGCGGCGCGATGCTGCTCGGCGTCGACGGCGTGTGCATCATCTCGCACGGTTCGTCGAGCGAGCGGGCGATCGTGAACGCCATCGCCGTGGCCCGTGAAATGGTCGAAGCCGATGTCGTCGGCCAGATCAGCGCGGCAGTCCGCTCGAGCGCCGACGCCTGACACCCGACCAGCGGAACACCAGGGAGGCCATCGTCCTCAGCTGCTGACCGCAGCTGAGGACCTCGACTGCGGACCTCGGATGTTGGCGGCCGTCGACACCATTGGTCCGGTTCGTCGTGGAGGCTCAGCGATGAGTTGCAGCGAACGCCGCCGCGGTATCTGCGTCCTTGACGCAGTCGAACCAAAGGTGCACCGGGTCGGCGAACCCTTCGGTGAACGCATCGCAGGGCGACCGGTTGTCGGCCATCTCGAGTAAGAGTCCTACGAAACAGTCCGGCGGGTCGAGCACGAGGTTGTTGAACCCGACTGTGGCTTCGGTTCGGGGCATCAGGGCGTCCTCGTATCCGCGTGCGAAGGCTTCGTCGAACGGTCCACTGTGGGCCGCGACATGTTCACCGAGAGTCCACGAACCGAACGAGGCAAGGTTGGCGCCGGCCCCGGTCACCGGATCGACCGTGACACGGAGGTCACCTATCGCAATGACCGGCGGCTCGCTGTCGCTCGTTGCGTAGGCCCGGCGCACGACCGGTTGGATTTGGCCTTGCAGCAGATCTCGACCATCGTGGAGCCCGAACGTATCGAGATCGACACGCGCAGACGTGTGCGGAACGTGTTCGTCGAGCGCGGACAGTACGGCCTGGTCGAATCCCGCCGGGTCGCAGGCCTGGTCGATGCCGAGTTCATTCTCCCGACGAACGGTGTCGGCTTGGTGTACCACGCTGTTCATCAGTCGCCCGTTGCCGATCTCGTCGGCCGACTGCTGGCTGAGGATCGTCGCATCGATCCCTTCGCTCAGGAGCTTCAAACCCAGGTGCAGCGACGAGATGCCGCCGCCGACGATCCCGATCTCGGTCATATCGTGCTCTCCTTGGATCCTGGTGATGTGGGTTGGATCGGGGGCGTTGGTCGACGACGTCGATTGACCGTAGTACAGATCGACGCACCGGAATCGCCCGAGGTGTCAATGTCGGTGACCGACCGCGCACCCTCCGGTCCGGACACTTGGGTATCGCTCCGCTCCGACCGGTGCCTGGTGGAGGAAACACCTGCCAGCGGGTCGACCACGTCACCACGCCGTAGTCACAGCTAAAGGTCGCGGAGATAACGCACGAGATCGGTGGTCGTGACGATGCCGCAGAGGGCGCCGGTGACGTCGAGGACGAGTACGGAGTGCAGTCCGCCCCTGGCCAGCACCTCGGCGGCATCCTGGATGCTGGCCGAATCGGGGAGGGTGACGAGCTCGGTGCTCATCACGTCCTCGAGCGTGAACTGGTGATCGAGCATCGTGGTCAACATCCGGTCGTCGTTACCGTCGACGTCGTACACGAGCCTGAGCACGTCCGTCGACGAAATGACGCCGACCGGCACCTCGCCGTCCAGGACCGGGACGTGGTCGAACGGGGCCCTGTTGAGGGCGTGATACACCTCGCTGAGCGGCTGTCCGACGTCGACCGACACGATCTCGGTCGTCATCACCTTGGTGATCGGTTCGAGATCTTTCATGATGATCGCTCCTCCCACACCAGCCTACGACGTGGCCCATCCCGCGAGGGCGGTCCGGTAGCATCTGACTCGTGCCTGCAGAGACTCATGTGAACCAGGGCCCGATCGGACGCGACGAGATCTTCGAGATCGTGCGTGATCAGCTGGCCGAAATCCTCGAGATCGACCCGTCCACCATCAGCGAGGGCCAGTCGTTCTCTGACGACCTCGAAGCCGATTCGTTGGCGTTGATCGAGTTGGTCGAGGCACTCGAGGAAGAGCTGAGCGACCGCACCGTCGGTTTCCGAATCGAGGACGAGGACCTCGAGGACCTGAAGACCGTTCGCGACGCGGTCGATTACGTCCACGAACGCACGAGCAGCTGACGGGTGGGTCTCGGCGCGCTCGAAAAGCGCCTCGGTCACACCTTCGGTGACCAGGAGCTGCTGCGACGCGCGATGTGTCACCGGTCCTGGGTCGCGGAGTCGAATGATGAGCTCAGCAACGAACGGCTCGAGTTCCTCGGCGACGCAGTGCTCGGATGGGTGATCGCCGACCTCGTCTACGCGAGGTACGCCGATCTCGCGGAGGGTGCTCTCACCGATCTGCGCAAGAGCGTCGTCAATGCCAACGCCCTGGCCGAGGTCGCGGCCGAACTGCGCATCGGCGAGCACGTGTTACTCGGCAAGGGCGAGGACGCGGCCAATGGCCGCGAGAAGGTCTCGATCCTGTCGGACGCGATGGAAGCCGTGCTCGGCGCCGTGTATGTCGATGGTGGTGCCGGCGCAGTGTTCGAAGTGATCGAGCGGTTGTTCGTGCACCGCTTGGAGAATGCGATCAGCATGCTCGACCGGCTCGACTACAAGTCGGCGCTGCAGGAGGTGCTCGCTCAACAGGGCAGGCCGATCCCCGACTACACGGTGCGCTCCACCGGGCCCGACCATGACAAGACCTTCTACGCCAAAGTCGAGGTGGCCCACCAGCTGCTGGGTGAAGGTGAGGGCCGATCGAAGAAGGCAGCCGAACAGGCCGCGGCGAGCGCCGCGTTCACGATGTTGACCAGCGACTGAGCTCCGAGACGTACATGCCAGAACTTCCGGAGGTCGAGACCGTACGCAGGGGACTCGAGCGTTTCGTGGTCGGTCGCCGTATCAACGGAGTCGAGGTGGGTCGCGAGCGGACGGTACGGCGCACTTCGCGCGAGGCGCTCATCCACGGGCTGAGTGGCGCCAGGATTCTGGCCGCGAACCGTCGGGGCAAGTATCTGCTGTTGCCGCTCGACAGCGGCGACGAGGTGATGATCCATCTTCGAATGAGCGGACAGGTACTCGTCGCCGCTGCCGGCACCGATCGGCCGCCCCACACACATGTCGTGATGCACTTCGACGACGGCAACGAGCTCTGGTTCGTCGACCCGCGAACTTTTGGTGAGGTGGTGGTGTTCGATCCCGACAATGTCGCCGTCGAGATTCCCGATCTCGCCGGGCTCGGACCTGATCCGATCGCCGATGGCATCACGCTGCCGCAGCTGCGCCAGCTCTTACGGGCGAGGCACCGTCAGCTGAAGCCGCTGCTGCTCGACCAACACGTCATCGCCGGGATCGGGAACATCTATGCCGATGAGATCCTGCACGAGGCGCGCCTGCGCCCGGATCGGCTGTCCGACGAGTTGTCGACCACATCCGAGCGTCGCCTGCACGCCGCGATGCATCGCATCCTGGTCGAGGCGATCAGCGCCGGCGGGTCGACGCTGGGGGACGCCCAATACGTCGATCTGTTCGGTACGGGCGGTTCGTATCAGGACGCGCACCACGTCTACGGCCGCGCGGGCGAGCGTTGTCGGACGTGTGGCAGCGGATGGATCCGGAGGACGGTGTCGGCCCAACGCTCGACGCACTACTGCCCACGTTGTCAACGCTAGGAGTCGGGTCGATGGTGATGCGACCGTGCATGACGGTACTCGTTTCGGCGACTGCACCGATCCGAAGCGGAGGGTGGAAGGCACCGAGGACCCAGCCGATCGGCAGCTGCCGCGAGTAGATTCAGGCCCACCGTGTTTCTCAAGAGTCTCACCCTCAAAGGCTTCAAGTCGTTCGCCGACTCGACCGTCATGAACCTCGAGCCCGGGGTCACCGTGGTGGTCGGGCCGAACGGCTCGGGAAAGTCGAACGTCGTCGACGCCATCGCCTGGGTACTCGGCGCCCAGGCCCCGAAGTCGGTGCGGTCCCAGAAGATGGACGACGTGATCTTCGCCGGTACCGAGAGGCGGTCGGCCCTCGGACGGGCCGAGGTCAGCCTCACGCTCGACAACTCGTCGGGCCTGCTTCCGGTCGAGTTCAACGAGGTCACCTTGACCCGCATTCTGTTCCGCACGGGTGACAGCGAGTACGCGATCAACGGTGTTCCCTGCCGGCTGCTCGACATCCAAGAACTCCTGTCGGACGCGGGTGTCGGTCGCCAGCAACACGTCATCGTCAGTCAGGGCCAGATCGACGCGGTCCTCAACGCTCGACCCGAGGAACGTCGCGGCATCATCGAGGAGGCCGCTGGCGTCCTGAAGTATCGCAAGCGCAAGGAAAAGGCCGAGCGTCGGCTCGATGCCACGGAGGCCAATCTGCTGCGTCTGCAGGATCTCCTGCGCGAGGTACGCCGGCAGCTGCGGCCACTCGAGCGGCAAGCCGAGGCGGCTCGCCGTCACGAGTCGTTGGTCGCCGAGCTGACGACGCTGCGGGTGTACGTAGCCGGACGCGAGATCAGCGGTCTGCGAGCCCGACTCGAGGCGATCGCCATCGATCGCGTCGACGCGGTGCGTGACGAGTCCGAACTGAAGTCCGAACTCGCGAAGCTCGACACCGAGATCATGTCGATCGAGGCAGAGCTGTCGGCTCGGGGCGAACACGATGTCAGCGATCGTTTGATGCAGGTCGAACAGCTTCGTGAACGCGCACGCGGGCTGGCAGGCATCCTGGCCGAACGCAAACGATCGCTCGAGCGGGATCACGGTCAGCTGCTGGGTGCCGGCGTCGTTGCGAATCTCGAAGCGGACGTCGCTCGATTCCGCAGCGAACTCGACGACGTCGTGATCGCGCTCGAACGTGTTGCACCCGACGCCGAGGCCCTCGATGCGGATGAAGCAGCCTTCCGTTCCGAGCGGGCGCTCGTCACCCAGGCACTCACGGCCGACGACGGCGGAGCCAAGGCGGCGAGCGCCGCTGCTGAAGTCCGCGGTGAGCTCAAGTCGGTTCGTTCGGGTGCCGAGCGCACCCAGCACGAGCTGGAACGCGCCACCGCGCGCAGCGACGAGTTGCGCGCCCAGCTCGCCCAGCTCGGCGCCGAAGCCGATCGCCTCCGTGGCGACTGTGCACAGGCCGAAGCCGTCGAGAGCCCGCTCGTCGATCAGATCGAAGCGGCCGAACGGGCACGGGCGGCGGCGGACGAAGCGCTCGAACGGTGCACCGCCGAACGTCATGATGCATCCGAACAGGCGTCGCGGGCCGGCGCTCGGGTCGAGGCGTTGCAGATGGCGCTCGACGCAGCCCGCGCCCGGGCCGGTGCCGAGCGCCTTGCCGGTGTCGACGGCGTGCTCGGAACACTGCTCGATCTGGTCGAGATCGATCCCGGCTGGCAAGCGGCGGTCGAGGCCGCGCTCGGAGAGGCTCTCACGGCCGTCGTGGTCGACGGTCCGAGCTCGGCCCAGCGGGCGCTCGCCGCTTTGAGCGAATCCAGCACCAGTGGTGCGGTGCTGGCTGCCGGCGTCACGCCGACACACGAACGGTTGCCGACCGTGGGCGATCCGGTCCTCCCGCATGTGCGTTCCGGTCGTCCTGGGATGTCGGGCCTGCTCGATGCGCTGGTCGGTGCGGCTGTGCGTGTCGATGGGATCGACGAGGCGGTCGAGGCGGCGATGTCGCATCCCGATGCGATCATCGTCACGCCGGCAGGGGATCGGTTCGCCCCGACCGGCTGGCGCGTCGGTGCCGCCGCTGGTGGTGCAACCGCGGCTGCGCTCGCC
The DNA here is from genome assembly GCA_963699815.1 of uncultured Acidimicrobiaceae bacterium. GTDB lineage: Bacteria > Actinomycetota > Acidimicrobiia > Acidimicrobiales > Ilumatobacteraceae > Ilumatobacter. Next base: position 65,867 of record CAVOVK010000025.1, read on the forward strand.
GACGCGCGAGAGCGTGCACTCGTCGCCGAGGCTGCCCTCGCCGCGGCCGAGGTTGCACTCCGCGACGCTCGCGGGGCCCACGAGGCGACGCGCCAGCAGGAGATCTCGCTCACCCGTCAACTCGACCAGAGCGATGCGCGCTTCATCGCAGCGTCTGAGGCGCTCGCGCGGACACTGGGCCAGCGACGCGAGTTCCAGGCCGAGCTCGAAGGGCTCGATCGAACCGTCGCCGAGATGACCGAGCACCTCGATCGCGAGCGTGTGCGCATCGGCGAACTCGAAGCACTCTTGCCATCGCTCGATGCCGACGAGCAGGCCGAGGCCGATGCTGCGAAAGCGCGTGGCGAGGCCCGCGCCGAACTCGAAGCGCGTTCCGCGGCGCTGGCCTCGCGCCGTCGCGAGCTCGAGGTTCGCAACGCCGGGCTCCACGAGCGTCAGCAGTTCCTCGAGGCACGAATCGTCGAGACGGAGCGCCGGCTCGAAGCCGATCAGGAGGCGCGTGACCTCGCCGCAGAACGAAGGGTTCAGATCGAACGGTCGATCGTGGCCATCGACCGGTTGGTGGCGTTGGTGCAGGCTCACCGTGGCGTCATCGAGGTCGAGCACGATGATCTGTCCGAGCGCCGACGCCGTCAGAGCGAGGAGGTCCGCGGCCTCACGTCAGCGCTCGACGTTGCCCGCAAGGGCCGCGCCGAGGCCGAGCGCAAACTCGAGGAGACCCGTCACAAGTCGCATCGTTCGGAGATCGAAGAAGCCGAGGCGAAGCTGCGCCTCGAGACCTCGATCGAGACGCTGCGGCGAGACCTCGACATCGAACCCGAGGTCGCCGAGTCGGCCGCGATGCCCGACCTGCCAGAGGGCGCCACGGCGGCCGGCCGGGTGCGTGAGCTCGACCGGGAACTGCGGTTGCTGGGCCCGATCAACCCGTTGGCACTCGAGGAGTTCAACGAGTTGCAGCAACGCCACACGTTCCTCGAAGAGCAGCTCGATGACGTCCGCTCGACCCGGCGTGACCTCAGCCGCGTCATCAAGGCGGTCGACCAGGAGATCCAGAACGTCTTCGCCGGGGCGTTTGCCGATGTCAGCCTGAACTTCACCCAGTTGTTCGCCACGCTGTTTCCAGGCGGTACCGGCCAGCTCAAATTGACCACTCCCGACGACCTGCTCGGCACCGGCATCGAGGTGGAGGCAAAACCGAGTGGCAAGAACGTCAAGAAGCTGTCGCTGTTGTCCGGTGGCGAGCGCAGTCTGACGGCGCTCGCATTCCTGTTCGCCGTGTTCCGCAGCCGACCTTCACCGTTCTACGTGATGGACGAGGTCGAGGCCGCCCTCGACGATGTGAACCTGCACCGGTTTCTGGGCTTGATCGCCGAGTTCCGCAAGGACGCTCAGTTGCTGATCGTGTCGCACCAGAAGCGGACGATGGAGGCCGGCGACAGTCTGCTCGGTGTGTCGATGCAGCCCGGTGGTTCGTCGAAGGTCGTCACCGAACGGGCGAGTACCGCCACCAGTCGCTCCTGACGGGGCTCGCGAGCGCTACTGTCTCGACATTCGGGTGCCGCCGGCATCCTTGGGAGACCGATAGTTCGTGGCAACCGAGCATGCGATCGAGCTGATCCATGTACACAAGGCGTTCGGTGATGTCGTTGCGGTCGATCACGTCGACTTGACCATCGACAACGGCGAGTTCTTCTCGTTGCTCGGTCCATCGGGTTCCGGCAAGACCACCGTGCTGCGGATGATCGCCGGGTTCGAGGAGCCGAGCGGTGGCGCAGTCCTGCTCGAGGGCCGCGACGTCACCCACGTTGCTCCCTACGACCGCGACATCAACACCGTCTTCCAGGATTACGCCCTGTTTCCGCACATGAGTGTCCAACAGAACGTCGAGTACGGCCTCAAGGTGAAAGGTGTCGCGAAACGTGAACGTCGTCTACGGGCCGGCGAGATGCTCGACGTTGTGAGGCTGGGCAATCTGGGCGACCGTCGTCCCAACGAGCTGAGTGGCGGTCAGCGCCAACGGGTCGCGCTTGCTCGAGCGCTGGTGAATCGACCCGCCGTCCTACTGCTCGACGAGCCGCTCGGAGCCCTCGACCTCAAGCTTCGCGAGGAGATGCAGACCGAGCTCAAGGCGATTCAACATGAGGTCGGAATCACGTTCGTGTTCGTCACGCACGATCAGGGTGAGGCGCTCTCGATGAGTACCCGCATCGCAGTGTTCAATGTCGGCCGCATCGAACAAGTCGGGACGCCAGTCGAGATCTACGAGCAGCCGGCGACCGCGTTCGTCGCCGGATTCGTCGGCACGTCGAACCTCCTCGACACCGACGTGTCGGCCAGGCTGCTCGGTCAGGCGAGGCCGCACACCCTGCGGCCGGAACGGATCTCGGTCCTGGGTCTCGACGACCTGTTACCGGCGGGTGCGTGCGACGCAACCGGGTCGGTCGTCGACGTCCAATACCTCGGGTCCTTCAGTCGACTCCGCGTCCACCTCGACGCTGGAGGCATGCTCGTCGCCAGCGTCGCGAGCGACGCACTCGCTGGTGTCACCGACGGCGTGAAGGTCAGGCTGGCATGGCCGGCCGACGCAGCCGTCGTCGTCGCAAGCAGCGAGCATCCATCGAATACCAACCATGAACAACCATGAACAACCATCGACAACTACGAACAATGAACGGGGAGACACCATGACCAAGACACAACGATCCGCGCGACGGCTCATCGCCGGCGCCGCGATCCTTTCGATCGTCGCAGCGGCGTGCGGTGGTGACGACGATTCGTCAACTGCGGAACCGACGACCCCGGCCACGACCCCGGCCACGTCGCCAGCCACCGATCCTCCGGCTACCGATCCTCCTGCCGACGACATGGACATGCCGACCTCGCTCGGCGAAGGCGAAGGTGAGGTCAATCTGATCGCCTGGGCCGGATACGTCGAGGACGGGTCGACCGATCCCGCCGTCGACTGGGTCACCCCGTTCGAGGAGGCGACCGGCTGCCAGGTGAACGTTCAGCTCGGCAACAGCTCCGACGAGATGGTGCAGCTGATGCAGACGGGTGAGTACGACGGGGTTTCGGCCTCGGGAGACGCGACGCTGCGCCTGATCGCCGGTGGCGAGGTCGCGCCGGTCAACACCGATCTGATCCCCAACTACGCGGACGTGTTCGCCGACCTGAAACTTCAGAAGCACAACTCCGTCGACGGTGTCGCCTACGGCGTCCCGCACGGACGCGGCGCCAATCTGCTCGTGTTCAACACCGATCTGTACACCACCGCCCCCGATTCATGGGGGGAGATGTTCGAGTCCAGCACCGCCGCACCAGGGGCGGTGTCGATCTACGACTCGCCCATCTACATCGCCGATGCTGCGCTCTACCTGATGTCGGTGCAGCCCGAGCTGGGAATCACCAATCCGTACTCGCTCGACCAGGCACAGTTCGACGCCGCGATCGAGCTCCTGGGTCAGCAGAAAGACATTGCCGGTCAGTACTGGGCGCTGTACACGGACCAACAGGCGGCGCTCGAGGGCGGCACGGCCCTGGTCGGTACCACCTGGCAGGTCATCGTCAATCTCGCTCAGGCGAACGGTGCGAAGATCGACGCGATCAAGCCGCAGGAAGGCGCGACCGGCTGGTCGGACACGTGGATGATCTCCTCGAAGGCCGCGCATCCCAACTGCATGTACATGTGGATGGACCACATCATCAGCCCGCAGGCCAATGCCGAGGTCGCGGAGTGGTTCGGCGAAGCCCCCTCCAACGCGACCAGCTGCGACCTCACCGCCGATCCCGACCACTGCTCCAACTACCACGCCGGGGAGACCGAGTACTGGCAGGACGTGTGGTACTGGACCACCCCCGAAGAGGCGTGCCTCGACGGACGAACCGACGTGGAGTGCGTGCCCTATACCGAATGGGTCAACGCCTGGAACAGTTTGCGGAGCTGAACACGTCTTGATGCGAGCAGTGGGCAGCGTTCTGCGCCGGCACCGACGCCTTTCCCTGGCGTCGGTGCTCGGCGCGCCCGCTGCCTGGATGGTCGTGATCTACATCGGGTCGCTGCTGTTGATGGTGGTCTCGGCGTTCTTCCGGCTCGATACGCTCTCCCAGAAACCCACCAACGAGCTCACGCTCGACAACCTCGAGACGGCGTTCACCACCTGGGCGTATGTCGAGGTCGTCCTGAAATCCGTCGCAGTCGCAGCGGCCGTGACGGTGGTGTGCTTCGTCATCGCGCTGCCCACCGCGTTCTACGTCGCCAAAATTGCGGCTCGTTGGGCCCGGCGCGGTCTGATCGTTGCGATGCTCCTGCCGCTCTGGGCCGGCTATCTGGTCAAGGGCTATGCCTGGAAGGCGATGCTTCGTCCTGGCTCGGAGTTCGGCATCGACTCGAACGGCGGATTCCTCAACGCCACCTTCGGATGGACGCCGGGTTTCGGATGGGCCGCCGTGGTGCTCGCTCTTTCGTACCTGTGGCTGCCCTACATGGTGCTCCCGATCTACGCCGGGCTCGATCGTCTGCAACCTTCCTTGCTCGACGCCAGTGGTGATCTCGGCGCGCGCCCACTCACGACATTCCGTTCGATCGTGCTGCCGATGCTGATCCCTTCGATAGCTGCCGGTTCGATCTTCACCTTCTCGCTGTCGCTCGGTGATTTCATCACGCCCAACCTGGTCACCGAGGGCAAGGTGCAGATGATCGGCAACCTGATCCAGCGCACCCTCGGCGCCCCGAATCAACCACTCGCTGCCGCCTTCACGCTGTGGCCGTTGATGATCGTCATCGTCTACCTCGCCGGGATGCGGCGACTCGGCGCCTTCGAGAGCATCTGATGAAGTTCTCCCGATCCACTCGGTGGTCCCTGCGAGTCTGGACCTGGGGCACGCTCGTGTTCTTGTACCTGCCGCTGCTGGTCATCGCCATCCTCAGCTTCAATTCGGCAACGTCGTTGTCATGGCCTCCCAAGGGACTGACGACACGGTGGTGGGAGGCGGCATGGCGAGCCGAGGGTCCCAGGCAGGCGCTGTGGAACTCGATCAAGCTGGCGTCGGTCGCCACATTGATCGCGCTGTTGCTCGGCACCCTCGCGGCGTTCGCGATGCAACGGTTCCGGTTCTTCGGCAAGCAGGCCGTCTCGTTCATGTTGATCCTGCCGATCGCGCTGCCCGGCATCGTCACGGCGATCGCGCTCCGCAACACGTTCGATCGCACCATCGATCTGGGAGTGATCGACTTTCGGATCGGATTCGGTTTCCAATCGCTCGTGATCGCCCACGCCACGTTCTGCATCGTCATCGCCTACAACAACGTGGTCGCCCGCTTGCGGCGCTCGTCACCGAACCTGCTCGAGGCGTCAGCAGATCTCGGGGCACACGGCTTCCAGACCTTCCGCTTCGTGACGTTCCCGCTCATGCGGTCGGCGTTGTTGTCAGGAGGCATCCTCGCCTTCGCACTCAGCTTCGACGAGATCGTGGTCACCACGTTCACAGCGGGTTCTGGTTATCAGACCCTGCCGCAGTGGATCTTCGCCAACGTCAGTCGCCCCAACAACGTGCCGCTCGTGAACGTCATGGCGACGTTCGTGATGATCGTCTCGATCCCACTCGCGTGGCTGGCCCAGCGCTTGGCCGACGCCGATCCCTCGCGTTAGGGCTGATCGGCCCAGCGCAGATACGGCTTGATCTCCTCGACGTTCTGGAGGCGGGTGCGGGCGTCCTCGGTCGACAATCCCGGAGACACGATCACGCGATCGCCGGGTCGCCAATCGGCCGGCGTGGCGATCGGGGCTGCGTCCGTGGCCTGTAACGCGTCGACCACCCGGACCAGCTCGTCGAAGTTGCGACCGACCGACTTCGGGTAGGTCAGGGTGAGCCGGACCTTGTTCGATGGGTCGATCACGAATACCGAGCGCACCGTCGAGGTGTCGCCCTCGCCGGGATGGATCATGTCGTACAGCTCCGAGACCGTGCGATCGGGGTCGGCGATGATCGGGAAGTTCAACTCGGTGCCTCCGACCTCGCCGATGTCGGGTGCCCAGCCGTGGTGGTCGGCGATCGGATCGACGGACACGGCGATCGCCTTCGTATTGCGCTGGGCGAACTCGTCCTTCAATGCGGCGGTGCGGCCGAGTTCGGTCGTGCACACCGGTGTGAAGTCGGCTGGGTGGCTGAACAGGATGGCCCAGGAGCCCTGCTTCCAGTCATGGAACGTGATTTCCCCGTCGGTGGTGACCGCGGTGAAGTTGGGCGCTTCGTCGCCGAGGCGAATGGACATGGCGGACCTCCAAGAGTGCTTCTGTGGTGATCGTAACACCGCGCCTCGAACCGCCGAAAGGGACCGGAACTCGGCGATGTCGCCCCTGATCCGGGAGCAATTGATGACAAGGTGGTCGATCTGCCCGTTGTCGGCATGTCGCCACTCGCACCCGAAGTCGACCGGGTCCGGCGGACGAGCGGGGTCGCCCGCGGTCGCTCCCGAACCCGAAGGAGGCGACCGGTGCCGCGGTTCGAACGTCAAGCCCCAGGTGTGGCGATCGTCGTGGATGCTCGGGCGCTTCGCCAAGGACGCTCGGGCCTCGACCTTCGATGGGAATGCCGGGTCGGCCTCGTCCCCGAGGTCCACGAGCGGGTGCGTCCTGGGTGTCGATCTTGCCCAGGGGATCCACGTCGGTTCGTCGGTCGTCGTCGACCGGGGATGTGCGACGGTCTCCCCTCGGGCTGCCGGCGGTAGCGTCCGATGCGATGGAGATGTATTGGATCTTTCTGATCCTGGCTGTCGCCGTGATGGTGTTCGGCTTCGGGGTCGTGCTCGTCAACCGTCGTCGCGGGCAGCTCCCCGACGAACCGGCAGGGCTGGTCGAGGCGCCGGAAGTACCGCCTGCGAGACCAGTCGAACCGATCGGGGAAACAGAGGTCACGGTCGAGCCGGCGGCCGTTCCGACGCCGGAGCCGGCTTCGCTCCGGGACCGGTTGGCCAAGGCCCGCCTCGCCTTTTCCGGGGCCTTCGCCGGCGTGCTGGGCCGGTCGGCGATCACCGACGACACGTGGGATGATCTCGAAGAGGCGCTGCTGCGTGCCGATGTCGGCCTCGGCGTCACCGAGGCCCTGCTCGACGGGCTGAAGGGGCGCGTCAGGGAGAAGGAGATCGACGATCCGGCCCAACTGCTCGACGCTCTGCAGGCCGACATGATCGGCCGCCTCGAGGGTGCCGACCGTCAGATCCAGTTCGACGACTCGCTCGAACCAGGCTCCCCGAACGTCTGGCTGTTCGTGGGCGTGAACGGGGTCGGCAAGACGACCACGATCGGCAAGCTCGCTCGTCAACAGGTCGACGCGGGGCGATCGGTGTTGCTCGCGGCCGGTGACACCTTCCGGGCCGCTGCCGCCGAGCAGCTGGGCACCTGGGCACAGCGTTCGGAGGTCGAGTTCGTGCGCGGTGCCGACGGCAGCGATCCCTCGTCGGTGATCTTCGATGGCGTCGAACGGGCGGCGGCCAAGCACCTCGATCTGGTGCTGGCTGACACGGCCGGTCGGTTGCACACGAAGACGAACCTGATGGAAGAGCTCCGCAAGGTTCGCCGGGTCGCCGAAAAGGGCGCTGGAACCGTCACCGAGACGTTGTTGGTGATCGATGCCACCACCGGCCAGAACGGTCTCGCCCAAGCCCGCGAGTTCCGCGACGCCACCGATGTGACCGGCGTGGTGCTCACCAAGCTCGACGGCTCGGCGAAGGGCGGGATCGTGTTCGCGATCGAGACCGAACTCGGCATTCCGATCAAGCTGGTCGGCATCGGCGAGCAAATCGGCGACCTGATGCCGTTCGATCCGGCCGAGTTCGTCTCGGCGCTCTTCGACACGCGCTGAACGTCGCGGCGAAAACTTTTCCTGATCGGGAACCGGTGCCGGGTACCGAGCGTCAGAACAGCATGAAACGCCATTCATCGAGGATCCTTCCTGCGGCGTTCGCCGCCTCACTGGTTTTGGCTGCCTGCGGCAGCGACACCGACAGCACCGCCACGCCCGGCACCGACGGCACGGCACCGTCGGTCGTCGACGATGGCCTCATCCCACCGCGACCGATCGAGATCGCCAGTGGTGGTGTCGGTGACCTCGCAGGCGGCGGCAACTTCGGGACGGCGTCGGCCGAGGTCGCCGCCGACTCCCGGATGTCCGACATGGCCATGCCGTACTTCATCGCCGACTACGTCGTCGGCGAGGGCATGCCCGCACTCCCGCCCAACGACATCGGTTACGTGTTCCAGAGCGGCGCAGCCGCCACGGCCGCGCAGGTGGCTGACCTTGCGGCCACGCTCGGTGCCCAAGGCGAACCCGTCCGGATCGACGACGGTTACTCCGTCTACTGGCGAGTGGGGCCGGAGGACGGTACCGCGCCGACGTTCTGGTTGTACGAGGACGCTCAACTCTCGTGGAACTTCAACAGTGCCTGGGCCGATCAGCGAGCCTCCGTCAGCTGTGCCGTGGCTGAACCGGCGATGGTCGATCCGGCCGAGGGTGCCGACGTCGTCGAAGGCACCGAACCTGCTGTCACCGACGTCGGGGTGACCGACCCCGATGCCATCGGCTGCGAAGCACCGACACCGCCCGAGGGCGTGCCGACCGCTGCCGAGGCGGAGCAGCGTGCTCGGGACGTGGTCGCCTCCATCGGAGCCGATCCCGCCGCCTACCAGTTCGAGACCTACGCCGACGAGTGGTACGCCAGCGTGTCGGCCGTCCACCGGGTCGACGGCCTGTTCGACGCCGGTCGATTCGACTTCGGCTTCGGCGCCGACGGCGTGATGCAGTACGCCAGCGGACAGTTGGCAGAGCCGCAGCGTGTCGGGCCGTACCCATTGGTCGGGCTCGACGATGCGGTTGCCCGTCTGGCCGATCAGAATTCGATGTGGTTCGGCGGCGGCTACGCCCGAGGTGGTGTGGCGATCATGGAAGATGTACCGGTTGGTGTCGCCGAGAGCGCTGTCGACGAAAGCGTCGCCGGCGAGGCGACCGAGCCTCTGCCGCCCGAGACGATGCCCGTCGGGGATCTGCCCGTCGATTCGATGGTGCCCGAGGAGTTCCCCGAGCCGGAAGCCATCACCGTCACCCTCGTCGACGTCGAGGCCGACGTGTGGTGGGCATGGGACGCCGACGGGTCAGTCTGGTTGCTCCCTGCCTACCGCTTCGTCGACACCGATGGCGGGTGGCACGTGGTGCCGGCCGTCACCGACGAGTTCATGATCCAGGCCGAGCCGACCGTCGATGGGCCGTTGCCCGTTCCCGAGCCGTTGCCGGTCGAGACGGTCCCCGGCGAGCCGATCGAGCCGCCCGCTACCGAGCCCGGTGAGCCGGCGTTGTTCGACGCCACCCTGCTCGAGGGGTCGCTCGGCAAGTCGCTCGCCGACTTCACCGCCGATGCCGAAGCGCTCGGCGCGACCGTGCGAGTCATCGAGCAGGACGGGGTCGGCCTCGCAGTCACCGACGACTTCGGATTCAGCCGGGTCAACGTGTCCGTCGAGGGCGACATCGTCACTCGCATCGACGGCACCTACTGACGCCCGAGAACGCCGAGCCGATCCAGGCTGTCCCGCCGAACCGGTGCGGGTAGCCTGGGTCGTCTCATGTTCGACAATCTTTCCAATCGACTCGACGGGATCGTCAAGCGACTTCGCGGCAAGGGCCGTCTCACCGAGGCCGACGTCGACGAGGTGATGAAGGAGATCCGCTCGGCGCTCCTCGAGGCCGACGTCAATGTCACCGTCGTCCGGTCGGTGTGCAACCGCATTCGCGAACATGCCATCGGCGCCACGCGTTCACAGGCGCTGGATCCCGGCCAGCAGGTCGTCAAGGCGGTCAGCGACGAATTGACCCGCATCCTCGGCGGCGAGACACTCGTCGTCAAATACGCGCCGAAGCCTCCGACCGTGATCCTGATGGCCGGCTTGCAGGGCTCGGGTAAGACCACGGCCACCGGCAAGCTCGCCCAGTGGTTCAAGTCGCAGGGCCGTCAGCCGCTCCTGGTCGGTGCCGACCTGCAACGTCCGGCCGCTGTCGAGCAGCTCCGCACGCTCGGGCGTCAGGTCGATGTGCCGGTCTACTCTGACCCGGAGGACCCGGTGCTGACCGCGTTCCAGGGGGTCGAGGAGGCCAAGCGTCTCGGCCGCGATGTCGTGATCGTCGACACCGCCGGCCGCTTGTCGATCGACGCCGAGATGATGGAACAGGTTCGCCTGATCTCCGGCGCTGTGTCTCCCGACTACACGTTCCTCGTCATCGACGCGATGACCGGTCAGGACGCCGTGCAGACCGCCGAAGCATTTCACCACACACTCGAGATCGACGGCGTCATCTTGTCCAAGCTCGACGGCGACGCACGCGGCGGCGCAGCGTTGTCGGTCAAGGAAGTGATCGGACGGCCGATCGCATTCGCGTCCACCGGCGAGAAGCTCGATGCCTTCGAGCAGTTCCATCCCGATCGAATGGCCGGCCGCATCCTCGGCATGGGCGACATGCTCACCCTGATCGAGCAGGCCGAGCAGGCGTTCGAGGCCGATCAGGCCGAGCAGGCGGCGGCCCGCCTCATGGATGGCCAGTTCACGCTCGACGACTTCCTCGAGCAGATGCAGGCGCTCAAGAAGATGGGGCCGCTGTCGGGCATCCTCGGGATGATGCCCGGCATGCCGAAGGAACTCAAGAACGCCAAGATCGGCGATGACGACCTGAAGCCGATCGAGGCGATCATCCATTCGATGACCGCTGAAGAGCGCGCCCGCCCGCAGATCATCAGTGCCAGTCGGCGTGCCCGCATCGCCAAGGGATCCGGTCGCGAGCCGGGCGAGGTCAGCCGTCTCGTCAAGCAGTTCGGTGACATGCAGAAGATGATGAAGAAGATGGGCATGAGCGGTGGCAAGAAGGGCAAGCGCGGCGGCATGCCCGGTCTCGGCGGCCTACGCGGCATGCCCGACATGGGCGAACTCGAGCAGATGATGGGTGGCCAGGGCGGCGTACCCGGCCTGCCCCGCTAGGGACGCAACACTCTCACCATTCTGCACCCAATGCCCGGGTGTCGAGTCCACCCCGCAACTCGAAGCCGTCCAGGACTGCATCGAGTTCGTCGAGCAGTACCTCGGCGTGTTCGGGCTGGAACACCAGTGGCGGGCGGATCTTGAGCACGTTCGAATAGCGGCCGGTGATCCCCGCCAGGATCCCGCGTCGGCGCAACTTGGTGGCGATCCGCTTGGCGTCGGTGTAGGCGATCGGCCGGCGAGTGGCCCGGTCGCTGACCATGTCGAGCCCCCAGAACAGCCCACGGCCCTGCACGGCGCCGACGATCTCGTTCCGGTTGGCGATCTCGTTCAACCCGCTCCCGAGCGTGGCGCCGGTCGACGTCGCGTTCTCCAACAGCTGCTCGTCGTCGATGATGTCGAGGACCGCCAGTGCGACGGCCGCTGAGACCGGGTTGCCGCCGAACGTGTTGAAGTAGTTGCGTCGCTCGGCGAACGCGGCAGCGATCTGCGGTGTGGTGACCACGGCGGCGACAGGGTGTCCGGCTCCCATCGGCTTGCCGATCGTGACGATGTCGGGCACCAGGTCGTAGTGGGCATGCCCCCAGAAATGGGTGCCCATCCGGCAGTAGCCGGCCTGCACCTCGTCGGCGATCACGAGACCTCCGTGGCGACGAACGATTTCGGTCGCACGGACGACATAGTCGCTCGGGGCGACCAGCACGCCGTTCGAGTCCCAGCTGGTGTCGATCAGGAGGGCGGCCGCTTCGTGGCCCCGTTCGGCGAGCTCGACGATCGAATCCCCGACCAGTGCTGCGTACTTCGCTCCGGGGTCCGGTTCGGACACCGTGATCGGTCCGCGGTAGACGTTCGGCGGCTCGACCACGCCCAGCCAGCCGGGGCGCTCCGACGCGGGATAGCTGTCGGTCGACAGCTTGCCGACCAAGTCGGAGTTGCCGTGGTACGAGCGCTCGGTGACGATCACTCCGTGATGTCCGGTGACGGCCCGGGCGATCTGCACGGCGAGGTCGTTGGCCTCCGTGCCGGTGCACACGAAATAGCAGGTGTTCAGGTCGCCGGGAAGGATCGCTCCCAGCCGCTCGGCCAATTCGACCACCTTCTCGTGCAGATATCGAGTGTGGGTGTTGATCAACGCCGCCTGCTCGGCGAGCGCGGCGACGACCCGGGGGTGGGCGTGGCCGACGGAGGGCACGTTGTTGTAGCAGTCGAGGAAACGGTTGCCGTCGGCGTCGTACACCCACACGCCTTCGCCGCGAACGAGATGCACCGGCTCGTCGTAGAACAGTTGGTAGCTGGGCGCCAGGCTCGTTGCCCTGCGGCGTCGCAGCTCGTCGTCACTCGTGATCACAAGGCCTCCCTGACCCGCTCCGTCGCTGCTCGTGGGTCGACCGCCAGCCACCGCTCGACGTTGGCCAGCAGACCTGGGCGCTCGGCGGCCACGGCAGTCGCGATGTGTGGGGCGTGGGTGATCTGGTACTCGACGAGCAGGGTGCTCAACGCCAGCCGGGCGAGCACCAGCTCGGGGAGCGCATCGATCTCCGGATCGGACAGCGGTCTGTTGGTGTGGAAGCCGGCCGTGAGTGCGGCGAGGGCTCCGGGGGGATCGACCTGATGAGGGACCAGGTTCGCCCCTGACACCCCGAGATCGGCCGCGGTCACCGTGTGCACGAGGTCGCCGAAGTCGATCATGCCGGTCACCCTGTCGCTGGAGGCGTGGGATCGTAAGAGGTTGCCTGCGTGACCATCGTTGTGGATGATCTGGCGCGGCAGCGTCGACATCATCTCGGTCGCTGCGGCCAACCGTTGGCGGGCCGGTCTCAGCACGTCCCGGGCGTCGGGGCCCAAACCGGCCCACAGTTCGGTGTCGAGAACGAGTCCGTTGGCGATGTCCCACGGCATGAAGTCGTACGCTGCCGGGTGTTCGAAATCGGCCAGGGCCGCCGAGAGTGCACCGACGAGCGTGCCGATCGCGTGCAGTCCGGAGGCCGAGATCAGCTGGTCGTCTTCGAACGTCACCCCCGGCAGGTAGGTGACCATTCGGATCGAATGCTGCTTGCCGGCGACGTCGACGACGGTGACCAATTCGCCGCTCAGGGTGGGAACCATGCGGGCGATCGGCAGGCCGGGCGCACGATGCTCGAGGTGGACCAGAGCCTGGGCGTGAAAGTCGATCGTGGCGGGTGGTTCGCCGGCGCTCGCGATCTTCAGCACGAACTGGCTGCCGTCGTCGGCGGTGAACAGCGTGTTGTGTGACCGTTCCCCGCGGAGGCGACGGGTCGTGCCCGAGAGCCCATATCGCTCGGCCGCGATCTCGGCGACGTCGTCGGCAGCCAGGTCAGGTGGGTCGAAGCGGAACAGGTCCATGCGAGCTCTGGTGTAGCACGTGCCCGATGTGGTCGGGGCGTTCGGAATCGGGGACATCCCCGCTAACCTTTCGTGGTTCTCTCATCGCATCCAGGAGTCAGTTCACATGGCAGTCAAGCTGCGCCTCACCCGAGTCGGCAAGAAGAAGCAGCCCCAGTATCGCATCGTCGCGGCTGACGCGCGCTCGCCGCGCGATGGCCGTTTCATCGAGATCCTGGGCCACTACGACCCACGTCAGGATCCGTCGGCGCTCACCGTCGACAACGACAAGGCCGTCAAGTGGCTCAGTCAGGGTGCGCAGCCGACCGAACGCGTGGCCAAGCTGCTCGAAGTGTCGGGCGCCATGGAACAGTTCAAGGCGAGCAAGTGAGCGACGCTCAGTCTGCTCCGACCGCTGTAGCGGTGCTCACCCATATCGTCAAGTCGATCGTCGACCAGCCCGATGCGGTGACCGTCGACGAGGTTGCCGGCGAGGGAAAGCACCGTCTCGACGTCCGTGTCGGCGAGGGTGACCTGGGCCGAGTCATCGGTCGTCGCGGTCGCACGGCCGCCAGCATTCGTACGGTGACCCGGGCTGCTGCGTCGAAAGACGGCGTCGACCTCGACATCGAATTCCTCGACTAGCCGGGCTGGTTTCCGCCCTGGCTGCGTCGGATCTCGCCGCTCGTTGCCAGGAGGCAACTCGGGCTCACTCCTCCTTGCCAGGACGAAGACCAGCTCCCGCTAGTCAGTTGATTGAACGCATGTTCTCGGACCGCGGCTGAGTGGTGCGGGTACGTTGAAGTCCTGTGGAGAGGAACTCGGTGGAAACTCCTGATGGGTTGTTGGAGGTCGGCCGGATCGGGCGGCCTCACGGCGATCAAGGGCGATGTCTTTCTCGACCTCGTCACCGATCACACCGAACGTGCCCAGGTGGGCAGTCGGCTCTGGGCGCGAGACCGCTGGTGGACGATCGTCCAGTCCAGCCCTGCGAACCAGCGCTGGCGCGTGCACCTCGAGGGTGTCGACGACCGAACGGCTGCCGAGTCGATCACCGGGATGGTCGTCAGCGCCGAACCGATCGAGGATCCCGATGCGTTGTGGGTCCATGAACTGATCGGTGCCGGCGTGGTCGAGGTCGACGCCACCGATCGCGGTCGCTGTGTCTCGGTCATCGAGAATCCCGCGTCCGACCTGCTCGAACTCGAATCGGGCGCTCTCGTGCCGGTCACGTTCGTCACGGCGGTCGAACACACGGCGGCCGGTGTACTGATCACGATCGATCCGCCCGACGGTTTGTTCGAACTGAACGAGTAGGCCCAGATGCGGATCGACGTGTTCACGCTGTTCCCGGGGGCGGTCGATCGATTCTGTTCGGAGAGCCTGCTCGGCAAGGCCCGCGCCACGGGCCTCGTCGATTTGCGCCTGCATGATCCCCGCGACCACACCAGCGATGTGCACCGCACGGTCGACGATGCGCCGTTCGGCGGCGGAGCGGGCATGCTGATGCGGCCAGAACCACTGTTCGCCTCCGTCGAAGCCGCCGAGCCGCCTCGGCCGCTCTTGCTCCTCGGTCCTGGCGGCCGACGCTTCGACCAGCGGTTGGCCGCGGAACTTGCCGTAACCGGTGGGTTCAGCTTGTTGTGCGGGCGTTATGAGGGCGTCGATCATCGGGTTCGCGAGCACCTCGTCGACGGTGAGCTCAGTGTCGGTGACGTCGTGCTCAACGGGGGAGAGGTCGCGGCCTGTCTGGTGGTCGAGGCCGTGACGCGGTTGCTCCCGGGAGCGATGGGCAACGCGGCGAGTCCTGTCGACGAGAGTTTCGGCTCCAGCGGATTGCTCGAGGAGCCGCACTACACGCGACCGGCGGAGTTTCGGGGTTGGGAAGTGCCCGATGTGTTGCGGGGCGGTGACCACGCACGAATCGCCCGGTGGCGCCGAGCGCAGGCGCTGCATCGCACGATCGGGTCGCGTCCCGACCTGATCGAGGCCCGCGGGGGAATCTCAGATGATGAGCGCGCGCTGTTGGAAGAGTTCCCCCCAGTCCCGTATCCTTCATCCGCTCCCTTGCTATCGATGCCAGGGGCGAACGACGACAGGGCGACCCTGCCCGACGATCTGAGAGAGACGCCATGAAGACGACCGACCTCATCGACCAAGACTCGCTCCGCGACGACATTCCAGAATTCTTCCCGGGAGACGAACTCAAGGTGCACGTGCGTGTCGTCGAGGGCGGCAAAGAGCGTGTCCAGGTGTTCCAGGGCAACGTCATCAAGCGTCAGGGCAGCGGCCTGCACGAGACGTACACCGTACGCAAGCTCAGCTACGGCGTCGGTGTCGAGCGAACGTTCCCGATCCATGCCCCGACCGTGCAGAAGATCGAGGTCATGAAGCGCGGCGACGTTCGTCGGGCCAAGTTGTACTACCTGCGCGATCGCATCGGCAAGGCTGCCAAGGTCCGCGAAAAGCGCGAATTCTGAGTCGCTGACTCACTCTCGGGCATCGTCTGCCCCGCTGGTCGTCGAATCTCGGGAGCCACGTGTCCATGCACGATCTGTCGAACCGCGCCAGAGGGCGCTGGGGCGAGGCGCGAGCCGCTGCCCACCTGCGATCGCTCGGATTTGCGATCATCGATCGCAACTGGCGACCGTCGGAACGCGAGTTGCGTGGCGACATCGATCTCGTCGCGCGAGGCGACGACGTGATCGTGTTCTGCGAGGTCAAGGCACGTCGCAGCTCGGACTTCGGCGGTGCCGCGGCGGCCGTCGACGCCGCCAAACAACGACGCGTCCGGACACTCGCCTCCAGCTGGCTCCGCGAGCACGACGGGGGTGATGCCGGCCTCGGTGGGCTCGACGTCCGCTTCGACGTGATCGCGATCGACGGTGTCGCGCTGACACATCATCCGTCGGCATTCTGAGGGCTCCGCTCAGATCACGAGAAGAATGCCCACACGACCAGCCCGAACGCTGCGAGCGATGCAGCGGCCACCACCACGTAGTCGGCGGTGCGGGCCCTGAACCTTCGGTGCGGGTTGAACCCCATCCGGCCAGTATCGCCGACGTGATTGGGTTACCCTCACCCGGATGCGGCGTGCGCTGATCGTCGGAGTCATGGCGGCCGGGGTGCTCGGTGCAGCGTTCGGGAACCCCTCCGCATCGATCGCCGCGCCACCCGTGACGGATCCGCCCAGCGACGATCTCGGAACCATCAGCGGCGACGTGGACGACGCCCCGCCCGTGACGCTGCCATTGATCCCGGTGCCGGAGGGATGTTCGGCTCCACAACTGCCCCACATCGTGTTCGTGGGCAAGGTGGTCGACCGCGACTACCGCACCGTTCGTTTCGAGATCGAGCAGATCAGGTACGGGCGCGGCGATCCGTTCGTGTCCGGCAACCTGATCGATATCCGGTACGGGATCGATGCCCAGTATCTCGACGACCATCAGCGATACCTGGTGTCGGCGCTGGTCGATCCGGATCTCGGCCTGCTCGTCTCGAGGGTGACCGAGCCGATCGAGAACTTCGGCGGTGACGAGGTGATCGGTGTCTCGGAGACCGACGTGAGCTGCCCCGACTTCGAGGACTCGATGCGCACGCTGCATCTCGACGGCACCCCGATCGAGGCGGGCGTTCTCCAGCCGTTCTTCGATGCCAAGCTGCGTCTCCTCGGCGCCCTCTTGCTGCCCTTGGGTGTCGCCGTCGGCGTGATCTTCTTGTTGGCGATGTTCCGGTTGAGCTTGGCTGCGCTGTATCACGGCCTGGTCGACGGCGGCCGACGTCGTTTCAGCTGAGTGCGGCGCGCACCTCGCGCTGCGCCTCGTCGAAGTCCGTCAGCACGATCTGTTCGGCAGGCCCGCTTGCCACGCACCTGACGAGTAATCCTGCGATGACCGGCTCGCCGATGACCCCCTCGAGTGCCACGCCGTACGCGGCGAGTTGGCGTCGGTAGCGGGCGATGCGTTCGCGCTGCTGCGATCGATCGGTCCAGTCGTCGGTCTTGTAGTCGACGATGACGTATCCGTCATCGGTTCGCACGAGGAGGTCGACGTAGCCCTCGAGCAGCCGATCGCCGACCGGTGCCGCGACGAAGAGCTCGCGGTGGTGTTCGCGGTCGATTGCCGCGCGCACGATCGGTGCCTGGAGAGCCGACCGCGACAACGATGCCACGAGACCTTCCAGACTGTTGATGCCCTCGGCGGCACATTGTGAGGCGGCCAACACGTCGATGTCGGCTCCGGTGCGAAGGTCGGCGAACTGGAGTACGCCGTGGACCGCTCGCCCCACGGCGGTTCCGTAGCGCCCCCGCTGCCACGGCGGCAGATCGAGGTCGACCGGATCCTTGGCGAGACCGGTGTCGGCGGATGCGCCGGGATCGCCGCTGCCTGGAGTTCCGATCTCCTCGGCCAGTCGGGTAGCGCTGACGGTAGGCCGCCAGCTCGCCTCGGCGACGACCCGAGCGCGTTCGCGTTCCCATTCGGCGGCGTCGGACCAGGGAATGGCAGGGGGTTCGGGTCGGGGCACCGTGAAGCCACCGGGCACCGTACGCAAGGGCACCGACCCGGCGCCGGTGGCCCCGCCGGCGTGGAGCAATGCCGCGTTGGTGGCGTTGTGGGCGAGCGCGGTGGGCGCGGGCAGGCGGTGCAAGGACACCACGAGGTGATCGACCGCCCGGGTGCACGCCACGTACAGCAGACGGCGGCGCTCGGCGTCACCCATCTGTTCGTCGAGCGGCTTGAAGTCCTCGTAGATCTCGTCACCGTTCTTGTTCGAGATCGTCCAGGTGTCGCGATGCCACACGACCGAGTTCGAGTAGGTGGGGGAGGGCTTGGTGGTGAGGCCCGAGACGACGGTGATCGGGAACTCGAGGCCCTTGGCCGCATGGATGGTCATGACCCGCACGGCATCGTCGTCGTGCTCGGGCAAGATGGTGTCGGCGTTACGGCTCTCGCTCGCCATCAGGCCCACCCAGCCGAGGTATCGGCGTAGGCCGTGGCCACCGGCGTCGCTCCAGGCCCGAGCCTGATCGATGACGTAACGCACACGGCGCCATACATCTCGGGCATCGGCGCTGTCGAGGGCTGCATCGAGCACGCGACGTTCGTCGACGAGGGCTGCGAGCAGGTCCGACGGCGTGCACCACGTGCTGCGCTCCGCGAGCGTGCGGACATGGGCGATCGCCTCGGCGACCGGATGATCGGCGAGCGGCGACGGTGGGTCGACCCAGATCGACCAGGCTCCGCCTCCGACTCTCCAGTCGTACAGCTCGACGTCGCTGCAACCGTACAGCGGCGACCGCAGGGCGGCGACCAGCGCCAGTTGATCGGTGGCATCGTCGGCGGCGCGCAGCGCCAGCATCAGATGTCGGATCTCGGTGGTGGTATACACCACCGAGCTGTTCTCGGCCCGGTATGGCAGCTCCCGCTCGCTCAGCGCGGGCTTCGAGCGCGGGCAGCGAGGTGCGCGCCGGAAGCAGCACGGTGATGTCACCCGGTCGGCAGCGGCGTAGCACCGGCTCGCCGCGGACATCGCGGTCGCTGACCAGCCAACCTTCGTGGAGCGCCGTGGCCACGGCGTCGGCGGCCTCGGTCGCCTCCCGCCGGCGAAGCGTCTCGGCGCGCGGGCCGGTCGTGAGGTCGGCGTGTTCGTCGGCGCCCAATACGGTGACCGAGCCGTGCTCTCGGAAGTGCGGACGGCGAGCCTCGAGTGGCTGATAGCTCGGCTGGACGTCGACATCGTGTTCGATCAGGCCGGCGAACACGTGGTTGACCCACTCGAGCACCGGTCGCGAGGACCTGAAGTTCGACGTGAGTCCGGCCGTGGCGGCGCCGATCTGGTCGGCCGCGCGCATGTACTGGGCGATGTCGGCGCGCCGGAATCGATAGATCGACTGCTTGGGATCGCCAACGATGAACAGCCGGCCCGGCAGTGGATCGAGGCGGGTCCAGTCGCCGCGTGCCGCGTCCTGGTGTTCGTCGCTGGGGTCCGATGCAAGTCGCACCGCGATCTCGAGTTGGATCGGATCGGTGTCCTGGAACTCGTCGAGCAGGATCCGACGATAGCGACGATGTAGCTCGTCGCGGACGTCGACGTGGACCGCCACCAGTTGCCGTGCCAGCACCAGCAAGTCGTGGAACTCGAGTGTGCCGTCTTCGGCGCGGGCGTGTGCATTGGCCAGCACCCACCTTCCGAGCAGCGCACCCAGCACACGGATGCGGTGGTCGCGGACCGACTGCAGGAGCGCCTGGGCGCGATCGGCCAGATCGATCTGTCGTTCGCGAAGCGTCGCCAGTCCGGCGGGATCGAATCCTGCGGCCTTCCATTTCGCCTTCGACCCGGTGTTCTTGACCTTTCGGCATCGATCTTCGAGGTGAACGAGCAGGGCGATCTGCTGACCGAGCCGGTTCGACGTGCGCAGCGACATGGCGCCGTCACGAAGCTGGTCGAGTCGTGCCGACTGGGCGTCGTCGGCGGGACAAGGGGTACCACACACGGCGAGCACATCGGCTGCGAAGGCCCCCGCGTCGAGGCGCCAGGGCGGCGGATCGGAGCGATCGACGCGAGCTTCGACGAGATCCCAGTTGTCGTGGAAGCCGGTTGCCACCCGTCGGCCACCCGAGAGCAGGCCGAAGTTGTCGAGCCCGCACAACTCGATCAGTGCGCTCCCACCCTCGACGATGCCACCGGGTGGCTCGGGGTCGTCGAGGATCTGGTCGAGCAGAATGCTCCATCGTTCCTCGAACGCGAGGTGGCTCTCGAGCTCGTCGAGCACGCGGAAGCCCGGGGGGAGCCCGGCCTGTACCGGGAAGTCGTTGAGGATGCGTCGAGCGAAGGCGTGCAGGGTCCCGATCGGTGCGTGGTCGAGCGCATCGAGCGCTGCATGCATACGTTCTGCCCGTGTCGGATCGGCGGCGCGTGCGGCAGCTTCCGCCGTCGCGAGCGCGGTGCGCAGCCGGTAGCGAAGCTCGGCGGCCGCTTTCTCGGTGAACGTGATGGCGGCGATTGCTCCGATCTCGATGCCGCTCGCGACCAACGCGACGATGCGTTCGACGAGGCTGCTCGTCTTGCCCGAGCCGGCACCGGCTTCGACGAAGAGGTTGATGTCGAGATCTCGGACGATGGCGTCGCGATCACGTTGATCGGGGAGGGTTCCGTCGACGGTCACGACTGATCGCCTCCGCCGGATGGACCCGAGTCGAGGGAGAGATCGGCATCGTCGGGCGGGAACCATGGAGCGAGCCGGGGATCGCCACGCTTGTGCTGCCACTGGGCATACCGCTCGGCCACGCCGAGCCCGTCGGGTTGGCAGTAGTGGCAGGCGATGCGGAACTCCCACTTCGGTGCGTCCGGAGTGGCCGGGAAGTACCCGGATTCGATACCGCTGACGAGATGCTGGAGGTCGTCGGCCACGCGAGCCCACACGTCGTCATCGAATGCGTAGCCGTAGCGCTGGTATCCGCCCCGATCGAAGAAGTCGTACTCGGCACGGACCGAGGTGGAGGAGGCATCGGGCCCACCGAACAGAGCGGACGCTGCCGCGGCGTAGGCGGGGAGCTGGAATTTGGTGCCACCCTCGGTGGGATCGCCGGCGTGGATACCGCGGAAGTCGATGTCGCGGCCCGTCTTGTGGTCCATCACGATCAGTTCGCCCGTGCGCCGTCGGTCGATCCGGTCGACCGAACCGCGAACGGCGAGGCGGCGTCCGTCGGGAAGCGGCAAGGTGACCGAGCCGTCCCCTCCGAAGCGCAGTTCGGAACTGACGATCGATGCGCTGCGCGCAGCCGCGACCTGGCCGTCGAGTGCGAACCAGTTGACGAGATCGGTCAGGACGGAGTTCCGGTCGAGTCGCCAGTGAGCTGCTCGGCCGGTGCGACCGGTGCGTTCGAATTCGTCGGCGACCTCGTCGTAGAGCTCGATCAGCCGCTCGACGTGTTCGGACTGCCAGCCCTGGCCGTCCGGTTGTGGCAACGCCCCGGAAAGGACCTCGCGGTTGAACCGATCGAGCGTGTCGTGCACGACGTTGCCGCGTTCGAGCGGTGACAGCGCGAGGTCCTCCGACGAGTCGTCGAGGTGGCGGACGCCCAGTAGATACTGCACGAAGTATCCGTGTGGGCACTTCGCCCACGCCTCGAGTTGGGATGGCGACACCGGTCGAGCGAAGTGATCGATGGACGAGTTGCTGAGATCGCCGTCGAACTCGGTGAGCTCGGGTTGGCGCCGCGCCGCCCGCATCGCGAGTGCTCGCAGGGCGATCGTGTCGCCGGCGCAAGCGATGGTGAGATCGGCGTGTTCGGCGGTCGCCAGCGCGGCGAGCGATCGGAGCCGATGCTCGGCCGCCGCGGCGGGAAACGGAGTTCGTACGAGGCCGGAGTGATGGCTGCTGACGACGTGCCATTCGGCGTCGGGGATGTGCGCCTCGAGCCAGCGCGACTGGGGGCGTTCTGTGGCGGACCGCAGATCGCCCCGTGGAGCGCCGATGACGACATGGTCTGCGGTGTCGAGCACCGCCAGGAAGTTGCGGTGGGCCCGCGTACTGCGGGCCCGCGACGTGACCAACTGGGCTGAGCGTCGGTCGGTGTCGGTGATGAGCGGATCGACGTTGGGTGCCGGTGGAAGCATCCCGTCGGCCGCACCGAGCACGATCACGAGGTCGGAGTCGAGTCCGACAGCACCCGTCAGCGATCCGATCGTGATGCCGCTGCCGATCCGGCCGAGCCGACCCGGGGCAACCTCGAACTCGGCCGCGAACACGGCACGAAACTCACGGCGGCGCACCGGGGGAGAGACGGCGTCGAGATGACGGAGCCGATCGAGGACCCGAACGGCGTGGTCGTGCGCCAGGCGTTCGGCCTCGTCGAGTCGACCGATGAGTCGTTCGCCGAGCCTCCAGGAGATCTGGTGTTCGCACCAATCGGCCCAATCGCTCCAGTTGCGGGTGGCCATCGGGTGGCCGAGGTCGCGCTGCAGAGCGTCGACGAACTCGGCGAGCTCGTCCGCGGCGTCTGCGTAGTGGTTCGCATTCGGCGAGGGATCGGCGGTGCGTTCGGCGCGAGCGCGTGCGGCGGCGGCGAACCTGGCGAGGCGCGGCCGCCAGTGTTCGGCCCGGTTGACCCCGGCCTCGCGAGCCACGCGTTCCCAGCGAGCCAACCGGACCACCTGACCGTCTTCGCCCCGGGTCGGGATGTCGGCGAGGAGGTCGAACAGGTCGCTGCGGCGGAGGCCGCGACGATCGACGTCGAGCAGGTCGAGCAGGAAGCGCGGCACGAGACGTTCGGTGGCGAGAGTGCCCGGGCGACCGTTCCACGGTAGGCCGGCGACGTCGAGGTGGTGCTCGACGAGGCGGGCGTATGGTCGGTCGGTCGGCCAGATCACGGCCATGCGGGCGAACGGCACACCAGACCTGGCTCGGTCGAGCACGACGCGGACGGCGTGGCGCACTTCGTCGTCGGCGTCGGTGACCGACAACACGACCGGCGGCCGCCGGCGCGGCATCACGTCGGCTGCCGGCGCCGGGGTCGTCCCGAGTTGCTCGGCGAAGGCGTACATCTCGTCGTCGACCGGAGCGATCCCGGTATGCGCCAACACCACCTGGACCTCGCCGGCATCGCCGATCGAACGCAGCAGGTCGAGCGCGAGCCCCTGTGCGGGGTGCGGCAGGAACACGATGACCCGTTCGAGGCCTGGGACCGGGCCGTCGCACAACCTCTTGATGGTCCCCTCCAGGAGGTCGCCCTCGTCGTACCACTCGGTGGACAATCGAGACGTGGTCGCTGCGGAGACGCGGGCAGCCTCCCGGCCCCGTTCGCCGGAGGCCGCCAACGACTGGAGTGCTGCGGGCCCGGCCTGACGCAGCTCGCGGTGCAGGTCTCGCAAGGCGGTGATCGTGGAGGGGTGCCCAGCAACGTCGGCGAACGAACGTGGGTCGTCGGCGAGCACGCCGCGGATCGTGAGGTCGACGATGGGCGTCGACACCGGGTTGCGGCCATCGGCGTGGAGCCGCGGTCCGGCGACCAGTTCGGCCAACCGGTAGGGCGTCACCATGTCGACCGCGGCGATGCCGCCCTGGCGACCGAGTGACCGACGCGCCATCACCCCTGTCGCATTGGTGGGGACCAGCACGGTGACCGGTGTGAGCGGCGCGCCACCCTTGACCGTGCGGACCGCGTCAGCCAGCGCCCCGAGCGCGTCGCGTGGGCGCACGAACTGCGTACGGATGGTCACGGAGGTGATCGTAGAGAAGGGGTGTGACGAACCGGCGTGGTCACGCTCGGGCGGCCTCGGCGAGCGCCCTGAGTTCGGTCACCGCGTGCTCGAGGCCTTCGGGGTCGCGATAGAGCGCGCTGCCCGCGATCAGCACATTCGCGCCCGACGCGGCCGCACCCGCGATGGTCGACGGTGCGATACCGCCGTCGACCTCGAGATCGACGATGTCGGTCAAGCCGGCGACATCGATCATGTGGCGCACTTCGGCGATCTTCGGTTCCATGGTCGCGATGTAGGCCTGCCCGCCGAAACCGGGGTTGACCGTCATCACCAGTACCAGGTCGACCAGATCGAGTACGTGCTCGACCGCTGACGCCGGAGTCGCCGGGTTGATCGCGACGGCCGCCCGCGCGCCCATCGAGTTGATGTGGCCCAGCGTTCGGTGCAGATGGCTGCATGCCTCGGCGTGCACGATCAACCGTGAACACCCGGCGTCGACGTACTGCTGGGCCATCACGTCGGGTGTATAGACCATCAGGTGCGCCTCGAAGGGCACCGTGCAATATGAGCGAGCGGCCTTGATCACGTCGGGGCCGAACGTCAGATTCGGCACGAACTGGCCATCCATGACGTCCCACTGGATCAGGTCGACGCCGGCAGCCTCGAGCGCCGCGACCTCCTCGCCGAGGCGCGCGAAGTCGGCGGGCAGGACGGAAGGAACGATCTGGATCGGTCGGGCCACGACTGCAGAACCTAGTCAGTCGGGCCTCGCCCCGCATCGTCGCTGTCGACGCCGTTCCACCGGTCGTCGTCGTCCTCCCAGGCTTCGTTGCGGGCCTCGACCGTCGCCTTCCAGTTCTCGGCCTCACCTCTGGTGCGGTACGGCCCGAGCAGATGGTCGCCCGGTCCGCGCTCGGCGGCGGGCACGGCCACCGAGCGCTTCAGATCCCAATACCACTCCGCATGGGGTTCGTTCATGCTCACAGGTTCGCGCGTCGGTAGTGTCCGAGCGATGACCGACGATCACCACGCCTCGACGGTGCGACCGGAGCGACTGATCGCCGGCGGCGAGGCGATCGCCCACGATGTCCACGGCAAGGTCGTGTTCGTCCGTGGCGGCGTGCCGGGTGACGAGCTCACGGTCACCACGATCGAGTCGAAGGGTGACTGGTCGCGAGCTGCCATCGACCGCGTACTGGTCGGATCTCCGGATCGTGTCGAACCACCGTGCCAGCGCCGGCGCGAGGGCTGCGGTGGGTGTGATTGGCAGCACATCGCAGTCGCTGCCCAACTGCCGGCCAAGATCGAGATCGTGCGCGATGCCCTGCGGCGTACGGGCAAGCTGCCCGATGCCGACCTGCGGCCCGGGTCGTCGGTTCCCGATCGCGGGTATCGCACCACGGTCCGGGTCGTCGGAGATGCGCACGGGCGGGCAGCGTTCCGCATCGACCGGTCACACGACACGGTTCGCGCCGCGGACTGCCTGATCGCACATCCGTCGCTGCTGCCGGTGCTCGATGCCGTCCGTCTCACGCCCGAACTGGAGCTCACCCTGCGCTGCTCGGTCGCGACCGGGGAGATGACGGCTCGCTGGGACACCGTCCACGGTGATGTGACCGGGCTACCGGTCGCCGTCCGCGTCGGGCCCTCGGCACGACTCTCCGAACAGATCGGTGAGCACCGCCTGCGCGTGTCGGCCGGCTCCTTCTTCCAGAGTGGTCCTGCTGCAGCCGAGCTGTTGATCGACGCCGCCAAACGCGCCGCACCCGAACTCGCCGGCGCCGGCACGGTGCTCGATGCGTACGCCGGAGTCGGGCTGTTCGCGTTGGGAACCACGCTGCCGCCGACTCGTTTGGTGGCGGTCGAGAACTCCAAATCGGCGGTCGGTGACTGCCGGGCCAACCTGGCCGGGCGGGATGCCCGCGTCGAGCAGGCCGAGGTCGGGGCGTGGAGGCCCGACCGCGGCTCCAGGATCGATGTCGTCATCGCTGACCCGGCGCGATCCGGGCTGGGGCGCCCCGGCGTCGCGACCGTCGTGGCAACCGAGGCGCCGGTGCTCGTGCTGATCAGTTGTGACCCGGTCGCCCTGGCCCGCGACTCGGTGTTGTTGGGTCGCCACGGCTACCGGCACGACGGCACCGAAGTGCTCGACCTGTTCCCCCACACCCATCACGTCGAATGTGTCACCCGGTTCGTGCACCAGTGATCGCTGGCAGACTGTCGCCGTGATCAAACCCGTGCTTTCCGACGCCGTTGCCGCCGCCCTCGCCGACGGGCAGCCGGTCGTCGCCCTCGAATCCACGATTTTCTCGAACCTCGGGCTGCCATCACCCTCCAACGAGGAGGCGCTCGACCGGTGCCTCGCGGCCGTCGTCGCGGGCGGTGCCGTCCCCGCCGTCACCGCTGTGCTCGACGGGGTGGCGCGAGTCGGTCTGTCGCCCCACGAGCACGGTCGCATCCTCGGGGTCGCGAACAAGGCCGCCGAACGCGATCTGCCGGTCGCCGTCGCCCAGGGATGGGTGTTCGGTGCCACCACCGTGTCCGCATCGGTCGCTCTGGCCGCCGCAGCGGGAGTGTCGGTGTTCGCCACCGGCGGTATCGGCGGCGTCCACCGCGGAGCCGGGCTCAGCGGTGACGTCAGCGCCGACCTCGACGCACTCGCCCACCATCCGGTGATCACCGTATGTGCCGGGGCGAAGGCATTTCTCGACCTGGCGCGCACGCTCGAGTACCTCGAAACGGTCGGGGTTCCGGTACTCGGATGGCAACACGACGACTTTCCGGCGTTCTATACGCGGTCTTCGGGCCTCCGGGTTCCGCATCGGGTCGACTCGGCGTCGGAGGTGGCAGACGTCCTGGCGAACCGCACTCGCCAGGCGTCGGGCGTGCTGGTCGGGGTGCCGATTCCCCAGGAGAACGAACTCGACCCCATCGAGCTCGACGGCGTGCTCTCCCGAGCGCTCGCCGAGTGCGAGTCGATGGGCATCACGGGTGCCGCGATCACTCCGTTCGTTCTGGCTCGCATCGGTGCCGCGACCGGCGGACGCAGCATCCCGGCCAACTTGGCCCTCGCCGAGAACAACGCCCGGGTGGCCGCTGCGATCGCCGTCGCCGTGGCCGGCTGAGGCCGACGATGCGGCAGCTGCTCGTCAGAGCCGGGCGATCGTACGCTCGACCCGATCCAGAAATGCCGCGCGCTTCGGCGCGTCGGCCCGGTCGAGGCCGTACGCCGCACACCAGGTCGTGCGGGCACGCTTGCTGCACATCGCCCTGAGCGAACGGGTGACGGTCCGCTTGCCGGCCTCGCCCTGGAGCATGTTGACCGGTTTGGACGAACCGTGGGTCGTCACCACCACGATCCGACGAATGCGCGTCAGCAGCGGTCGCACGACACTCGTGCCCTCCGGCAACTCCCACGCCACGCCTGCCACCCAGACACGATCGATCCACCCTTTGAGCATCGCCGGCTGACCGCTCCACCAGGTCGGGTACACCAGCACCAGAGCCTCCGCCCACGTCAGGTCGTCGGCGTAGGGCTGGAGCTCGGCCGCCACGCCGGGGGTCTTGTGGGTCCGTCGCTCGTCGGCCGACATCTCCGGCCTGAAGCCGTCGGCGTACAGATCGGTCAGCCTGACGTCATGGCCGGTGGTCGCGAGCGTGTCGAGCGCCCGGTCGCGGGCGGCCGCGACCAGCGACCCGTTGTTCGGATGGCAGTACACGACGAGGACCTGCATCAGATGGTCACCATCCGCCGTTCGATCCGCGCCAGGAATTTCGCGCGCTCCTCGGCAGTCGCCGTGTCCATCGCGTAGATCCCCATCCATCGCGTTCGTACGCGCAGCCCACACGACATCCGTAGCGCTCTCGTCAGGATGCGACGTCCGTTGTCGTTGACCAGGCGCACGTACGAGCGAGGCGAGCCGTACGTGGAGATACCGACGATGTGACGGACCTGCTGCAGACCTGGCCGGATCTTGCCGGACCGCGCGTCGAACGTGAAGCCGACACCGGGAACCATCACGCGTTCGAGCCAACCCTTCAGCACCGCCGGCAAACCGCTCCACCACGTCGGATAGACGAAGACGAGTATCTCCGCCCGGCGGAGGCGTTCGACGTGTCCGGCGATGCACGGGTCGACGACCGGCTCGTCCGTTTCGTAGGCGAGGCGTTCCTCGAGCGACATCGCCGGATCGGAAGCCCTCCGCGTAGAGGTCGATCACGTCGACGTCGTGTCCGGCCCGGAGGAGGCCGCCGACAGCCTCCCTCGCAGCGGCGTGGTTGAAGCTCTCGTCGCAGGGATGGGCGATCACCACAAGGGCTTGCATCGCCGCCGAGCGTACGCGATCGGTGTCGGACGTGGGCCGAGCCGCGTGTCCGGGGCGGTCAACGTGCTGCATCGAGTCGACGTTGCAGGCCGGCCCTCACCGACTGCCACTCCTCGTCGGTGATCGAATACAGGGCCGTCTGGCGCGGACGAGGTTCGACGGAGTCGGAGCGAACCCGGTGGTTGCGAAGCACGCCTTCGAACGAAGCGCCGATCCGCAAGATCGCATCGCGACTGCGTTGGTTGCGGGCGTCCGTGCAGATCGCAACGCGCCACACGCCGAGCGTCTCGAAGGCGTAGGTCAGCAACAAGAGCTTGGCCTCGGTGTTGATCGCGCTCCGTTGTGCGCTCGCCGCGAGCCATGTGCCGCCGATCTCGAGTTCTGCGAGCCGCTCGCGCCCAACCCACCAATGCGGATCGAGATATCGCGTACACCCGACGAGCTCACCGGTGTCGACCCGTCGCTGAGCGAACGGCAACACCTCGGCTCGGGCGTGGGCAGCGAGCAGCGAATCGATGTAGGCACGCATCGATTCGAGGTCGTCGGGCACCCAGGTGAGCCCGAACGTGCTGCGGTCGGTGGCAGCTGCGGCGGCAAGGCCTTCGGCGTGGTGGTGATCGAGCGGTTCCAGGCGCACATGGCGTCCCTCGAGTGTGATGGGCGTGAGCGGCTCTGGCACGGACCGGACGGTAGCGGAGTGTCACAATCGGTGGATGCGTGCGATTCTCTGCCGGGAGTACGGCCCGATCGACGACCTCGTACTCGACGAGGTGCCGTCGCCGGAGGCGCGGCCCGGAACCGTGAAGGTGCGCGTCGCCGCGGCAGGTGTCAACTATGTCGACACCCTCATCGTGCAGGGCCGTTACCAGCTCAAGACGCCGACCCCGTTCACTCCGGGCTGGGAGTGCGTCGGCGAGATCGTCGACGTCGCCGACGATGTCGCGCACGACGCGCCGCACTTGACCATCGGTACCAGGGTCCTCGTCGCCGCGGGCTCTGGTGCCTTCGCCGACGAGGTTGTCGCACCGGCATATGCCGTGACCGTGGTGCCCGATGGGATCTCCGACGGCGTCGCGGCCACATTCGTGCAGAGCTACATGACGGCGATGTTCGCGTTGCGCAGTCGGGCACATGCCCGGCGTGGTCAATCATTGCTCGTGATCGGAGCCGGAGGTGGCGTCGGACTCGCGGCGGTCGACGTCGGCGCATCGATGGGGCTGCGGGTGTTCGCCGTCGCATCGAGCCCGGAGAAGCGTCAGCTCGCGCTCGACAAGGGCGCCGAGGCGGCGTTCGACATCCACGACGACGTCAAGTCTGCCGTGCGCGAGTTGGTGGCTGCTGACGGCAGGTCCGGGGTCGATCTCGTCTACGACCCCGTGGGCGGCGACCGGGCCGAGACGTGGTTGCGAACACTGGGCGACAACGGCCAGTTCCTGGTGATCGGATTCGTCGGTGGCATCCCGTCGCTCCCGCTCAATCAGGTCCTGCTCCGGAATCGATCGATCACGGGAGTCGAGTGGGGATCCTGGGCCATGCACCATCGCAGCGACAACGACGCGTTGCAGCGCGAGGTGATGGCGATGATCGCCGCGGGTGAGCTCAACCCGGTCGAGCCGACCGTGTATCCGCTGGAACGAACGGTCGACGCGCTGCGCGACCTCGCCGAACGGCGGGCGTCCGGCAAGCTGGTGGTGGTGCCGTGAGCGATCCTTTCGGGTTGCGGTCACTCGACATCGAGATGCTCCGTTCGAGAGAGGGCGCCAAATGGCAGTCCCGTCACGCACCGTTCGCCGCATGGGTCGCCGACATGGACTTTCCGGTCGCCCCGGTGATCACCGACGCGATGCGCGAGGTGATCGATCGCAACGAATTCGGCTATCCGAACTGGGGCGGCCCGTACGCGCTGTCGCCGGCAGCCGAGCTGTTCGGCCCGCGGATGGCCGAACGGTACGGCTGGGAGGTGCGTCACGATCGTGTGCGCGACATGATCGACGTGCTCCAGGGTGTGCGGGCAACCGTGCTGCACTTGTCGGAACCGGGCGACGGCGTGATCCTCCACATGCCGGCCTATCACCCGTTTCTCGACACGATCTCACAGATGGATCGCCGACTCGTGTCGGTCGTTCGCCAGGGTGGCACGTTCGACTATGACGCCCTCGAGGCCGAGCTGGCCGTATCGGGGGCGTCGATCTGGATCCTGTGCAATCCGCACAACCCGCTCGGCTATGTGTTCGATCGAACCGAACTCGAGCGGATCGCCGAGATCGCGGAGCGGCACGACATCACCGTGATCTCCGACGAGATCCACGCCGATCTCACGATGCTCGGCCATACCCATGTGCCGTTCGAGTCGCTGGGGCCGGAGGTGTCGGCGCGCACCGTGACGCTGGCGTCGGCTTCGAAGGCGTTCAATCTCGCGGGGCTTCGCTGGGCGGTGATGCACGTCGGCAGCAATCGTCTGGATCAGGTCCTCGCGGGGCTCCCCGGCCACTATCTGGGGGCCCCGAACTTGATGGCGGTCACAGCCACCGTTGCCGCCTGGACCCGTGGCGACGAGTGGCTGGCAGCTGTCGTCGACCTGCTCGACGAGAACCGCCGGGCGCTGTCGGGGTTGCTCGCCGAGCATCTACCCGGCGTCGTGTACGACCCACCCCAGGCGACCTATCTCGCGCTGGCTCGATTGCACGGCACTCGGGCTGGGGCCCGACCCGGCGACGACGTTCCTCGAGCGGGGTGTCGCACTCAGCGCCGGCCCGGATTTCGGTCCCCAGGGCGAGGGGCACGCGCGACTCAACTTCGCGACGGCTCCGGCGGTCCTGGCCGCGATCGTGGCCGCCATGGCCGGCTGACGGGCACTCCGAGTGCCTGGCAAGCCAGGTCAGGGGAGTCTCCACCGGCCCATCGGGCCGAGCGACTCGGCGCCGGTACCGGGTGAGAGTGCAGGAGGAGACGGCACCTTGGCCCGGTCGCCGCTTCCGCAGGCCGCAGACATCGGCGCCGACACGACGGCGATCCGGGGGGCACGGTGCTGCGCGGAGAGGAACTCCCGTGTTCTCGTCGGCTTGGTCCGAGCGGCACCTTGTTCTCGGGATGTTTCCCGGATCGTGGTGTCGGAATGCGGATCTCGCTCTACCGTGTTTCCCCGTGGTGCTGAACGGTCCATTCGCTCTCGCTCTCACCGCCGGAATGGCGGCGACCGTCAACCCATGTGGATTCGCTCTGCTCCCGGCGTACCTGTCGGCGTTCGTCGGTCTCGACGAGGGCAGCAGCAAGTCGACGGCGGTCGGTCGTGGTTTGAAGGTCTCGGCGGTGCTGACGCTCGGATTCGTGGCCGTGTTCGGTGTGATCGGCATCGTCATCACCAAGTTCGTGTCCGGCATCCAGGAGTACCTCCCCTGGGCGACGATCGTGATCGGCATGGGCCTCGTCGGGCTCGGCATCTATCTGCTCACCGGGCGCCAACTCGTGGTGAACATCCCCAAGCTGCAGAAGGGCGGCGCCGACGGCACGTTGCTGTCGATGTTCCTGTTCGGTGTCTCCTACGCGGTTGCATCGCTGTCGTGCACGCTCGGCCCGTTCCTGGCCGTCACGTCCACCACGTTTCGCAACGAGAGCTACCTGAGCGGCGTGATGGTGTTCGTGCTGTACGGGCTCGGAATGGGCATCGTCGTCAGTGTGCTCACCCTTGCGGTGGCCCTGGCGAAGGACGGCCTGGTCAACAAGTTCCGCTCGCTGCTCCCGAAGATGAACGTCTTCGCCGGTGTGTTCCTGGTCATCGCCGGCGCCTACGTCGCCTACTACGGCTACTACGAGGTTCGCCTGTTCTTCTTCGACGGTCCGGTCGACGACCCGATCATCGGTCTCGGAGAAGACATCCAGACCTGGTTGGTCAACAAGATGCCGACCACCGAGAACTATGGGTGGTATCTGCTCGGTGCCGCGGTCATCATCGGTGGCGCCGTGGGTTGGCAGATCGTCCGACGGCGCAAGGTTCCGCCGTCGGCGTCCGACGCCTCGCTCGACGAGGTTCCCTCGGTCGTCTGATACAACGGGGTGGGTGAACACCTCGGACGACGGCTGGTTGTTGCAGGGGAGTGCCGACCCTGCCGAAGTGACCGCCTACTACGACAACTGGGCCGACCGCTACGACACCGACCTCGAGGACTGGGCCTATCGGGCGCCCGCCGTGGTTGCGTCGGTGCTGATCGCCAATGCCCCGACCGCACGATCGATCCTGGATGCCGGCTGTGGAACGGGGCTCTCCGGGCGGGCGCTACGTGCCGCGGGTTTCGCCGGCCTGCTGCACGGGATCGACCTGTCGGAGTCGTCGTTGACGATCGCTCGCGAGTCGGGTGCGTACGACACGGTCTCGGCCGCCAACCTGCAGGAACGGCTGGCGTTCGAGGACGATTCGTTCGATGCGTTGAGCTGTGTCGGGGTGATGACGTACGTGCCGGAGGTGGAGGCGTGCTGGCGGGAGTTCTGCCGGGTGGTTCGGCCAGGCGGTGTGGTCGTGGCGACGCAACGACAGGACCTGTGGGAGCCACGCGACTCCCAGGGGGTGATCGACCGATTGGCGGCGGATGGCACCTGGGTGCCGATCTGGGTCAGTGATCCACGGCCCTACCTGCCGAACAACGATGACTACGCGCACCAGATCGGTGTCCACTACGTCGCCGCCACCGTGAGTTGAACCTGCACATGAGCGGCAGCCGCCGGCAGGGCACGCTAGTTTGCCGCTGCGCCGACCGCCGCGGGGCGGCATCATCTCTTGAAGGGCCGTGAGCATCGCATGACTACTTCGGGTCCGGCCAAGGGGGT
This sequence comes from uncultured Acidimicrobiaceae bacterium, assembly GCA_963699815.1. GTDB lineage: Bacteria > Actinomycetota > Acidimicrobiia > Acidimicrobiales > Ilumatobacteraceae > Ilumatobacter. Next base: position 98,574 of record CAVOVK010000025.1, read on the forward strand.
TGCGGAACGCCGCGGGCTCGGCACGTTCGGGGGTGTCTTCACACCGTCGATCCTGACGATCCTCGGCGTGATCATGTACCTCCGGTTCGGATGGGTGGTCGGAAACGCCGGACTTCGCAACACCTTGATCATCGTGACCATCGCGACCGCGATCACGCTGCTGACGGGATTGTCGATCGCTCAGGTCTCGACCGATCAGGTGGTCCGCACCGGCGGCGCCTACTACATGGTCAGCCGTTCGCTCGGGCCGGAGATCGGTGGTGCGATCGGCATCCCGCTCTATCTCGCCCAGGCCCTCTCGGTTGCGCTGTACACGCTCGGTTTCGCGGAGAGCGTCCATGCAGTGGCGCCGCACATCCCGATCCGGCCGCTCGCGCTGGCGACGACGGTCGGGGTGACCCTGCTGGCCCTCGTGTCGGCCCGCACGGCGCATCCGCGCTCAGTACCTGATCATGGCGGTGATCGTCGTCTCGCTGGTGTCGTTCTTCCTCGGCACCAATCATGTGTCGGCCCCGCCGCCCCACGCGCGTGTGGAGGCCGACCCGTTCATCCCCGAGCCCTTCTGGGTGGTGTTCGCGGTGTTCTTCCCGGCCGTCACCGGAATCATGGCCGGTGTCAACATGAGCGGGGATCTCAAGAACCCGCGCCGGTCGATCCCGCGCGGCACGCTGGCGGCGATCGCCGTCAGCTACGTGATCTACATGATCATCCCGCTCGAACTCAACAGTCGGGCCGACACCGAGTCGCTGGTGACCGACCCGCTGATCATGCGGACGCTCGCACTCTGGGGCCCGGCGATCCTCCTGGGCGTGTGGGGAGCGACGCTGTCGAGCGCGCTCGGCAGCATCCTCGGTGCTCCCCGCATCCTCCAGGCGCTGGCGCGCGATGGCATCCTGCCCCGACCGATGCGGATCTTCGGTCGTGGCTCGGGCGTCAACGACGAGCCACGGTTCGGCACCTACTTCTCGCTCGCGCTCGCGCTCGGTGTGGTGGCGGTCGGTGATCTGAACGCCGTCGCCCCTGTACTCACCATGTTCTTCCTCGCATCGTACGCCGTCGTCAACTTCGTCTCGGCCAGTGAACGCTTCCTTCGCAATCCAGCCTTCCGGCCGACGTTTCGAGTGCACTGGAGTTTGTCGTTCGCCGGCGCACTGGGGTGCGTGGCTGTGATGTTCCTGATCAATCCCGTGGCCACGATCGTCGCGATGGCGGTGGTGACGGTGATCTGGGGGTTGCTCAATCGGCGCCGGGCGCGCGCACAGTGGGGCGACATCCGCCAGGGTCTCTGGATCAATTTGATCCGCTGGGCCGCTGCCCACATCCGTCCATCGACGCACGCCAAGAGTTGGCGTCCGAACATCCTCGTGCTGGCGGGTAGCCCGACCAAGCGGTGGTACCTGATCGATCTCGCGAACACGCTGTCGCACGACCGCGGTTTGCTCACGATCGCGACGATCCTTCCCGAGCCGGCGCCGAGCCAACGCAAGCGTCATCTCGCCGAGACGGTTCGCGAGCATCTCGCCGAGCGCAAGGTGGATGCCCTCGTCCGCGTCGTATCGGCCCCGACGCCGTACGTGGGAGCCTCGGTGCTCGTCGAGGCGTACGGCCTCGGTGGCCTCGTGCCCAACACCGTGCTGCTCGGAGACGGAGAGACCACCTCGGACGCTGACGAGTACGCCACGATGATCCACCACTTCCACGATGCCGGTCGCAACGTCGTCGTCGTCCGTGCCGCCGACGACACGACCTTCGGGGATCGCCGCCGGATAGACGTCTGGTTGCGGTCGATGCGGGACAACGGCGCGTTGATGATCATGCTCGCGAACACACTCGCGCGGTTCGAAGTCATGGCGAGGAGCGACGATCACCGTGCGGATGGTGGTGCCCAAGGAGGATGTCGCCGTCGAGGTGACGACGAACCTGCGGGCGGTGTTCGCACAGGCCCGGCTCACGGTCGACGTCGACGTGATCGCCGACCTGCGCCCGGTCGCGGAGGTGATCACCGATCGCTCGGCCACGGCCGACCTCTGCCTGATCGGCTTGCCGGACCCGTGCGCCCACCCGGACGATTTCCCCGAACGCCTCGCATCGCTGCTCGCCGATGTGGTCACGACGACGCCCGTGGCATTCGTGCTCGCGTCCAACGACGTCGACATCGAAGCGATCCTGGACTGACGACGGGCTGCGGGCCAACGATCGCGTATACGATCGAAGCGATCCGGGGCCGACGACGGGCTGCGGGCCCGGGACCCGGTGGACGAAGGAGAAAGGCTCTGGCCACAGCGCCGGAAGCCAGGCACGATGGGTGGAGGAGCATGATGTGAGATCATCTCGGACCGCCGTATTCGTGCTGCGCCAGATCGTGATCGTCGCCGGGGCGGTGATCGCCTACTTCGGTGTGCGCGGCCTGACCGAGGGCTCGGTGGCGACGGCGGAGCGCAATGCCCAGTTCGTGCTCGACTTCGAACGAAGCATGGGCGTCGCCGTGGAGCACCAGATGCAACGGGCCTTGATCGCCTCGGACTCCGTCGTCACACTCGCGAACTGGGTGTACATCTGGATGCACTGGCCGGTGCTGATCGGCACCTTGATCTGGCTGATCGTCGTGGATCGAGACGAGTACATCGCGCTGCGCAACGCGATGATCATCTCGGGTCTGATCGGGTTGGTGATCTTCGCCACGTTTCCGGTGGCGCCTCCGCGGTTGTACAGCCCCGAGTTCGTCGACACGGTCACCGAGCGATCCCACTCGTATCGTGTGCTGCAACCGCCCGGCTTCGTGAACGCCTACGCCGCAGTTCCGAGCCTCCACTTCGGATGGAACCTGCTGGTCGGAATCGCCTGGTTCAGGGTCGGCCGCTCCCGCTGGTGGCGGGTTGCGGCGGTGCTGATGCCCGCCGCGATGGCATGGGCGGTGGTTGCCACCGCCAACCACTACGTCCTCGATGTCGTGTTGGGCGGCCTGATCGCATTGTGCGGGGTGGTCCTCGAACGATTTCGTCAGCAGCGCAAGTTGTCGAATCGTGACCGAGTCGATGAGCAGCCCGGCCCAGAGCAGCGGGGTGGTGACGGTGGGCCGAAGGGTGCCGGTGCCCACCAGGTCGCGGCTGTCGACGTGAAGTTGCAGAGAGACTGTCACGGGTTCGGAGGTGAGCAGGATGGCTCGACAACGTGAACCACGAGTGAGCGAGGTGCGGCGAACCGACCCCGCTCGCGCCCCCGGCAAGCGGCGATTGGGACCGCCCGCCGTGGTGCAAACACCACGCACGGCACCGTTCCGGCGGCTGCGCCGGCAACCGTGGGTGCCGACCAGCGATCTGGTCGGCCGGAAACGCCGATCCGCCCGTCGCAGCTGATCCGACACCGGGAGCACTCGGGCAGCTGCCGCGGTTCAGGGGCGAGTGCTCCCACGATCAGGCGCGATACCCACGCGGCATTCGATGCGGGTCGGTGGGCCACGGGTCTGTCTGTGTGATGCAGCGGGTCATGCCGAACGGATCGGCGTCACCGTGTCGCGACGACCGTGCTTCTGAGGCTCGTGTCGATCGGCACGAACATCAACGGGACGTGGGTCTCGCGGATGAGGTGCCGGACGACCTCGGCTCGGCCAGCCGACAGATCCTGTCGCCAGGCGACGATGATGCCGTCGAGTTGCTCGCTGCCGGTGACCTCGATGATGTGTGGGCCCGGATCACCGATCCGCAGTACACACTTCGTGGAATGCTCGGGGAGGTGCCGCAACACGAACTCGGCAGCGAGGATGTCGAGATCCTCGGTCGAATCGATGAAGGGCGGGATCGACGCGCTGTCGAAGACGTGGAGCATGAGCACCTCTGCATCGGCGTTGGCCAACAGCGTGGCGATCGGCTCGAGAGCGGTGGTCGTCTCCGTCGTCCCGTCGAGGGGAAGGAGGAATCGGGGCCCCTTCGCAGGGAGGCCGTGACCGTGCGGCGGGACGAGTACCAGCGGGACCGGCGAGGCCTTCAGCAAGGCGAGCGCGACGTGTCCGGCGAGCTCAGGTTTGGCGTGGATGGAACGCGAACCGAGCACGCCGAACGCGACATCGGCGAACCGCAACTGGGTCAGCAGGTCAGGGACTGCTTCGCCACGGATGACGCGGACGTCTGACGGGCCGACATCTGGCCTGCCACCGTCGGGTGGCCGGACGGTGATCGCATCCACCGTCGCTCCGATCAGGTCGGCCAGAGAGGCCGCGGTCTTGACGACCGCGACATCGCACGGCGAGCGATCGACGAAGGCGAGGACTCGGCTCATGACAACTCCCATCCATAACGGCTGCGCCGTCCGACGACGCGTCGGGCGCAACGTCGTTCGCCGCTCGTCGTGATCACAGCTATCGGGTTGACGCTGGTGAGGTCGAACGTATCCGGGGTCGCCGTGATCCGAACCGGGGTCGACCGATAGTGGAACCGGTGGGTGATCTCGCCCCACGCGACGGGGATGACGGGGGCGATCGCAAGCCCGCCGACCGTCGGCCGAGCCCCGAGGAAGCCCTGGGTGAAGGCCTGCCAGAGGCCCCCCATCGTGGCCAGATGGACACCGTTGGCCGTGGTCCCGCTCAGATCGTGAAGATCGAATCGGGCCGCCAGGTCGAACCAGTGGAGTGCGTCCTCGATCTGTCCGGCGCGAGCCAGTGTCGAAGCGGAGATCGCCGGTGACAGTGAGCTGCCGTGGGCCGTGAGTGGCAGATATCTCTCTAGGTCGGCGGCGAGCGACCCGGCGGGCATCGCATCGGGGATCAGGTGGTGGAGCATCATCACGTCGGGTTGCTTGATGATCTGGGTCTGCTGGATCCGTTCGCGCCCGAGCAGAGCATCCGCCGGCAGGGGCGGCCTGCCGATGCTCGACGCGTCGACCGGTTCGAGTCGAGAGAATCCGGCGAACTGCTCGTGGACCCGACTCACCGGATCGAACCCGTCGGCCACCGTGTCCGCCGTGTCGCGCCACGCCGAGCGTTCGTCCGGCGTGCCGAGACCGAGTCGGTCACATACGTCGGCGGCTTCACGGAGGTTCCAGCGCGCCATGACGTTCGTGAAGGCGTTGTCGTCGACGTCCTCGTGGTACTCGTCGGGCCCGATCACGTGGCGGATGTGACCGGTGCCGTCCTCGTCGAACTCGATCCTCGACTGCCAATAGCGGGCGGTCTCGAGCAGTATCTCCGCTCCGGCTGAGCGGAGGAAAGCTTCCTCGCCGGTCCATGCGACGTAATTCGAGACCGACCAGGCGACATCGGCGACGATGTGTTCCTCGTGCTGACCGGTTCTGATCGGAACCGTGTGGCCATGGAGATCGCGCCCCGTGCGAGGAGCGGCCTCCAACCCGCTGTCGGCTGATTCCCAGGGGAATCGTGCACCTGCGAATCCCTCGGCCGCAGCGCGTCGTCGGGCGGAATCGAGCCGATGCCAGCGGTAGCACAGCGCGGTTCGAGCGAGCTCTGGTGCCATGGCGGCGAGGGCAGGGACGACGAACACGTCGGTGTCCCAGAACACGTGACCCCGATAGGCGGGTCCCGTGAGGCCGCGTGCCCCGATCGCTGCCTCGCCGTCGCCGTGGGATGACGACAGCAGATGGAATTGTGCGAAGTGGACGGAGCGTTCGAGGTCCGGCCAGGCGGGGAGGTCGATGGCGATCGGTTCCCAGCGGCGGCGCCAGGCGCCCTCGTGCTCGGAGAGCAGGTCGTCGAATGTGGCGGTTTCCGTACCGTCGAGCACGTCTCGACAGCGTTGCTCCAGATCGGCGGGCGGGCAATCGATCCCTCCGGTGGCGAAGGCTGCGGTTCGAGTGAGGGTGCGTCGTGACCCGTCCTCGTCGACCGATTGTCGGGCGGCCGCCGCCCATCGACCTCTGGTGCTGGTCACGGTCATCGTCGCCGGTGGTCCGGCCTGCTGTTCGATCGCGACGCTCGGGGTGGGTGCCGGAGCGGTCAGAGGTGGGTTCGTGGCCAGGGTTCCAGCGTCGCCGTGGATGCGGAGCACCTGCAGCCCCGATCGGACGAGCGATGCGAACTGGATCGCCGTCACGGTGACGCCGTGATGGGTGATCGTGGTCCGCAGCACGCCGGTGTGCAGATCGAGCTCGCCCTCCTCGTCGCCCCTCGCCATGTTCTCCAGCTCGACGCTCGTCCAGTTCGGCCCGGGTAGCAGATCGGGTACCTCGCCACTGTCGAAGACGCCGCTGCACACCACGCGCGGACGCCCGGCCGTACGGCGACGCGCCAACAGGCCCCTGCTACCGAACTTGCCGTCGCTGAGTGTCGCCAGGCTCTCGAGGATTCGTCGGTCGGTCCGGGTGACGTCGAATCTGATCGTCCAGGCATCGCCGTCGCCCACGTCGGCGACCCCGCTCGTGGCGTGACCGGTCTCCACGTGTTCATCCTGTTGTGGCTCCGGTCGGTCGACCAGGGCCGGAGGTCATGGCGGTGTCCGGATCACGACCGTTGCGTGGCACGTCCGCGTGCGGTTTGATGAAATCGAGAGACTCGGGAGGTCGAGATGGTCGCGCGTCCGCTGCGGATCGGCATGATCGCACCGCCGTGGCTCGAGATACCGCCATCGGCATACGGCGGCATCGAGTTGATGCTCGACGCACTCTGCGTCGCGTTGCAGCGGGCAGGCCACGACATCACGTTGTTCACCATCGGCGATTCCAGATGCCCGGTGCCGAAGCGCTGGTTGTTCCAGCACGCCGATCCGGATCGCGTCGGGATGGCGGTGCTCGAGCTGCGCCACGTGGCAGCTGCCTACGACGCACTCCGCGACGTCGACATCGTGCACGATCACACGTTGACCGGTCTGTTCTACAGCGAACGATTTCCCGACCTGTCGGTGGTAGCGACCAGCCACAGCCCGTTCGACACCGATCTCAGCGATCTCTACGGCCGGGTCGCCGATCGCATCCCCGTGATTGCGATCTCGAATCATCAGGCGCGTGAAGCGCCTCCCACTGTCCCGATCGCGCGCGTGATCCCGCACGGCATCGACCTCGACCGGTATCCGGCGGCGCAGGATCCTGGTGAGCACCTACTGTTCTTGGGGCGGATGTCCGCGGACAAGGGCGTCGACATCGCGATCCGTCTCGCAAAGACGATCGGCATTCCACTACTGATCGCAGCGAAGATGCGTGAACCGGGGGAGTTCCGGTACTTCCGTCACGTGGTCGAACCGATCCTCGACGACACGGTGCGCTACGTCGGCGAGATCGATTTTGCCACGAAGATCGAACTGCTCACCACGGCACGGGCCCTGATCAACCCGATCAGGTGGGCGGAGCCGTTCGGACTGGTGATGATCGAGGCGTTGGCGTGCGGCACCCCGATCGTGAGCTTCGACCACGGAGCGGCGCCGGAGATCGTCGACGACGGCATGACCGGATTCCTGGCCGCCGACGAGGCGGGGCTCGCGGCGGGCCTTGCCCGCATTGACGAGATCGATCGCCGGGTCTGCCGACAGGTCGCGGTCGAACGGTTCTCGGCTGATCGGATGGCTGCCGACCACATCGATCTCTACCGTGACGTGCTGGCGAACCGTCGGGCATCGTCATCGTCCTGTGCGGCGGTGTCGTCGTCTACCGCTGAGACGCAGCGGGGCTCAGGCGGTGTCGATCCGCAGCACGACTCCGTCGGGAAGTCCGCTCACGACCACGTCGCCACCCGAGACGGTGATGTCGATGCTTCCGCTACCGAAGGGGACTCCCGTGAGCCGCAGTTGCCGCATACCTTCCGGCAACCGGGGCCGCAAGTGCAGTTCGCCGGCGGGCAGATCCGGTTCCAGCCCGAGCATCGATCTGACCAGCAGCAAGGGTGATGCAGCCGCCCAGGCCTGGGGTGAGCACGACGCCGGGTACGGCACGGGTGCGGGGAGATCATCATCGCCGAAGCCGGCGAACAGCTCGGGCAGTCGGCCACCGCTCCACACTGAAGCCGCCAACAGACCCTTGGCGAGCTGATGTGCTTCGCCGTCACGGTGGTAGCGAGCGAGGCCGGCGACCGCGAGGGCGGTGTCATGTGGCCACACGGATCCACAGTGGTAGGAGAGCGGGTTGTACGCAGGATGGTCGTCGGCCAGGGTGCGGATGCCCCAACCGGTCGACAGCGACGGGCCGGCGAGGAGTTCGGCCAGCCGCTCGGCGCGATGATCCGGCACGATGCCCGTCCAGAGCAGGTGCCCGATGTTGGATGTCAGCGATCCGATCGGTCGCTTGTCGCCGTCGAGTCCGATCGCGTACCAACCGACGTCGTCGAGCCAGAACGCTTCGTCGAACCGTGCCCTCAGCTGGTCGGCGCGGTCGTCGAACGCCCGAGCGGTAGTCGCCGGCTCGCCGATCGCGCGCGCCAGTCCGGCGCGCCCACGCCACGCCGCGTACACGTAGCCCTGCACCTCGCACAGCGCGATCGGGCCGGTCGCGGTCCGCCCGTCGGCGTGGCGCACGCCGTCCCACGAATCCTTCCAACCCTGGTTCTCGAGGCCGTTCGGGTCGCTTCGCAGGTATTCGACGAAGCCGTCGCCGTCACGGTCGCCACACTCGTCGATCCACGACAGGGCGCGATCGACCGCCGGCAGTAGCGCGGTGATCGCCGGGGTGATCCCGGTCCAGCGCGCCAGCTCGGCGACCAGCATCACGAACAGGGGGGTGGCGTCGATCGTGCCGTAGTACGTGTTCGATCCACCGAGCAGGCGCGCGCTCGCGCTGTCGAAGCGCACCTCGTGAAGAATTCGCCCCGGCTGTTCCTCGGTGATCGGATCGGTCGTACGGCCCTGCGATTCGGCGAGTTCGAGCAGCACACCGGCCGCCAGGTCGTGGTCGAGCAACAGCGCCATCCAGCTAGCGAGCAGCGAATCTCGTCCGAACAGGGTCATGAACCACGGCGCCCCGGCGGCGATCACCACCCGGTCCGGGTGATCGGGGTCGAAGATGCGGAGCGCGCCGAGGTCTTCTGCGGCGCGCCGGACGGCCATCTCGAGGACGCTGTCGTCGGTGTCGATCACGGTCACCCGTTGATGCCAGTGTCGCAGCCGACTGGCGGGAATCGCGTCCTCGACGAGCTGACCGCATCGGTAACCCGGCTCGAAGTCGACACCGTCGACGGTGATCCCTACCAGCAGGCATGTCGACCAAGACGCGCCGGGTGCGATCTCGAGCTCCCACACCAGGCGGTCGCCGGCCAGATGACTCGGATGGTCCGAGCAGGTGATGCGGGTCGCGTGCGAGACGATCCCGTCGGGACCAGGTTCGGTCCGTATCACGAGCTCACCGCCGTCGAGATGGCGGCCGGTCACGAGATGTCCGGATCGTCGCCCCGACTTGACGTCGAAGAGATTGTTGAAGTCACTCGTGACCTCGATCGCGAGCTGCACGGCGACCGTCACCGTGCCGTGATTGCGGACCTCGAGATCCTCGCGCATTCCATGTCCGATGTGGCGTCGTTGGACCACCGTGATCGGGGCGTCGATCACGGCCGGGTCGTGGACGCGTCCGACGAATGTCGACGAGAACGGGCCGTTCGGCGTCACGGCGAGGGACTCGACGGCATTGCCGTCGATCGTCAGACGCCAACGCGACACCACCCGCGTGTCGAACATGAACAACCCGTGCGGATCGTCTTCGTCGATGTCACCGGAGCCGCTGCAGACCATGAACGTCGTGCCGTCGACCATCGTGACGCCGCCGCCACCACCCACGGCGGAGGCGCTCTCTGCGGCGAAGTTCCAGGGCGAGTCCGTCATCGTTACCACCTTCGTCACGCCGGCGGTAGAGAATCGAGCGCCGGTACTGAACGTTCCGCTCCAGTGTGCATCCTCACACCGCGAGGAACGGGGACCTCCGACCCTTGCGTGTCGACCTCCCGGTCGACGAAACTTCAATCGTGGCCGCCACCACACCCGATGAGCAGCGGACGAGTGCTGTCGACGGCGCGCCCACGACGGTGCATCACCAGATGACCGATCACCTGGGTCCGCTCGCCGAATGCCCTCGGTGCGGCGCCACCCGGTTCGAGGTCAGGGAGACCGCTGGTGCGGTCGTGTTCGAATGCGCCGACTGTCACACCGGTTGGCGATTCGAGCTGGGTTTCGTGTGGCCCGTCGACATCGGTTGTCCCGAACCGACCTGACGCGAGCGGCTCGATCGTCGCCCTGCTCTCGCTCGGGCGCTCTGCACACCCCGTGGGACATCACTGGTTCGATCACGACGCGATCCTCCACCCACATCGACCAGGTGGTATTCGCATTCCGCCGGTGCGAAGATGCTTCGCTCTCGATACGGGATCGAGTCCCACCAGGAATTGTGTCGCGACGGCCCGTCGTTGGGACCCGGTCCTTGGAAACGACGAAATCCCAGCTCACAGCTGGGATTTCGGGGTCCGCCCCCTGGGATTCGAACCCAGAACCAATGGATTAAGAGTCCACTGCTCTGCCGTTGAGCTAGAGGCGGTTTGCGGCCCAGGCAGTGTAGGGGCCGACTGTTCGACCCCCACTGCCTGGGCACTATGGGGTGACCGAGGGGACTTGAACCCCCGACCTCCAGGATCACAACCTGGCGCTACCACCAGCTGAGCTACGGCCACCATGTCGTGGACCGGGTCCACGGTGTGAGCCGACATTCTGCCAGGTTCGACTGCAATCGACACACCCGCAATTCGCGAGACTCGCGATGTGACGAAGAGTTCCCCCCTGCAACAGGTCGATGCGGCGATCGACGCCGTGCTCGCGGTCCACGATCCCACCACCGTCTCCGACGTGGAGTTGCGAGGTGTGCGCTACGACGCAGGCCTCGCCTGGGTGCACTTCCCGGTCGGCTTCGGTGGCCTCGGGTTGCGGCCCGATCTCAACCGTCACATCGATCGGCGGTTCCGCGAGGCCGGCGCCGCCGCCACGGACCCGACCACCTTCTTCATGGCGCTCGCCGGGCCGACGATCGTCACGCACGGCAGCGACGAGCAGAAGCACCGGTTCCTGCGCCCGATGTTCACGGGCGAGGAGAAGTGGTGTCAGCTGTTCTCCGAGCCGGGCGCTGGGTCCGACTTCGCCGGGCTCGCCACCAGGGCGGTGCGCGACGGCGACGAGTGGGTCATCAACGGTCAGAAGGTGTGGAACACGCTCGCCCATCTGGCCGACTGGGGCATGCTCGTCACGCGGCAGCAATCCCGACCTGCCCAAGCACAAGGGCATGACCTACTTCGCACTCGACATGCACGCGCCGGGTGTCGAGGTGCGCCCGCTGCGTCAGATCACCGGCGAAGCCGAGTTCAACGAGGTCTACATGACCGATGTCCGGGTGCCCGACGCCGATCGCATCGGTGCGGAAGGCGAAGGCTGGCGCGCTTCGCTGACCACGCTGATGAACGAGCGATCGGCGATCGGCGGCGGCTCGGCAGGTGGCGGCAAGCCGCGCCGCGGTGGCGCCGCGAACGACGCCGTCGCCGTGTGGAACTCGATCGACGAGTCCCAGCGCACGGGCGCCCGCAAGGACGAGCTGATGCGTTTGTGGGTGCGTGGCGAGGTCGGTCGCCTCACCAACATGCGCGCCGCCGAGGCCGCCAAGACCGGGAACCCGGGCCCTGAGATGTCGGTCGCCAAGCTCGAGTTCTCCGAGTTCAACAAGCAGCTCTACGACTTCTGTATCGACCTGATGGGAATGGACGGCCAGGTCGGCTACGACTACACGTTCCGCCGTCCGACCGAGCTCGACGCGACCGGCACCAACAAGGGCCTCCAGTACGCCTTCCTGAGAGTCCGCGCCAACTCGATCGAGGGCGGTACGTCCGAGATCCTGCGCAACATCCTCGGCGAGCAAGTGCTCGGCCTGCCCGGTGAGCCCCGCGTCGACAAAGAACTTCCCTGGGCACAGGTACCACGCAACTGACGGGAAGGTGCCAGGCACTTCTCCGACGCAACCGAAAGGCATGTGATGACCACACGCATCATCGCTGACATCTTGATCCCGGGTCGGGGTGATCCGATCGAACGCGGCACGGTCGTGCTCGAGCACGGCGCCGTCGCCTACGCCGGTCCGACGGCCGGCGCGCCGGCACCTACTCCCGACGAAGACGTCCACGAGGCGCCGGCGGTGATGCCGGGGCTGTGGGACTGTCACACCCATTTCGTCGGTATGCCACAGCCGAACCTCGAACTGCTCGCGTCCTCCGACGTGGTGGGCCTCGCTGCCCGTGCCGTCGACGACGCGGCGGCGATGCTCGACGGAGGGGTCACCAGCGTGCGCGACGTCGGCGGTCTCGGTCTGCAGCTCGCCCCGGTCGTCGAGGAGGGTCGTATGCGTGGGCCCCGCATCCACGCTGCCGGGCGGATCCTGTCGACCACCGGCGGACACGCCGACATCCACAGCCTGGCGCTCGACTTCGTCCACGAGATCACCTGCAGGTCGGGCTTCAGCATCCTGTGCGACGGGGTGCCCGAGGTGCTCAAGGCGGTGCGCACCAACCTGCGGGCCAACGCCAAGCTGATCAAGATCTGCGCCTCCGGCGGCGTGATGTCGGAGATCGATCATCCGATGCACCAACAGTTCTCCGACGAGGAGCTGGCAGCGATCGTGCAGGAGGCCACACGCGCCGAGCGAATCGTGGCCGCACACTGCCATGGCAAGGCCGGCATCATGGCCGCGCTCCGAGCCGGATGCCGCACGATCGAGCACGGCAGCTTCCTCGACGAGGAGGCCGCCGATGTGATGGTCGCGACTGGTGCGATGTTGGTGCCGACGCGGTTCGTCGTCGAGGCGTTGCTCGGCACACCTGACGCACTGCCCCGATACGCCTACGAGAAGGGGCAGATGGTCGCAGGTGCACATGAACAGGCGATGAAGATCGCCGTGGCCAAGGGCGTCAAGATCGCCGCCGGCTGCGACATCTTCGTGTCGGGCCAGATGTACGGCAGCAGCAGCCGCGAGATCGTGTACCTGATCAACGCCGGCATGACCGATCTCGAGGCGATCGAGGCCGCCACCGCCAACGGGCCCGACACGCTCGGACCACAGGCGCCACACACCGGACAGCTCGCCGTCGGATTCGACGCAGACGTGATCACGCTCGACGCCAACCCACTCGACGATCGGTCGGTCTGGGGCGACGCCGATCGGGTGACCGGCGTCTGGCAGCGGGGGCATCGCGCCAAGTAGTCGCAACCCCTTGAACATCGCTGTCGTGGATGGCAACGTGGTGTGGCCGGTCAAGGGGGAGAGATGGCCATCAACCGATCCGATCAGCACTCGATCGATGCGGCGGTGGCGTCGCTGAGCTGGGAGCCGCCCGACCCCGGCGAGTGGGAGCTCGACGCGTCGCACCAGGCCGAGCCCGCGTCTGCCACGTTGCAGGAGATCTTCCCGGTGGCGGTCAAGGAGGGGTTCCTACAGGCGTTCGCACTCTACGGTCTTCCGCTGTCACACATGGAGGTGCGCTTCGTCAACGGCTGGGCGTACCTCAGCCCGTTCATCCACGGTGCACCGCGCGGCAGGCAACGGCAAGCCGCCCCCGGCGATCGTGGTGAGACTGTTGTCGCGGGTGTCTCCCTCGGCCCGCCGCCGCATCAAGGCAGCGGCAGCTGCGATCGACGATGACGTCGCACTCGGCGAGATCGAACGATGGGAGCAGCTGCGGGCGAGCTGGATCGAACGCAACTTGGAGTTCCAGGACGTCGAGCTCGGGATCTGCTCGGATGCCGAGTTGGCCGACCAGGTGCGCTTCACGGCCGCTCATTTCAGCGACGGCGTCACGCTCCATTTCGCTCTGCTCAGCCAGGTGATCCCGGTCGGCGAGTACTTGCTGCGCACCGGCGAGTGGGGGATCGACCCCAAGGTGGCGGGCAAGGCAGCGTTCCATGGTGTCCGCACCTCGGCGGAGGGGCGGCGGCGTTTGATGGCGATCGCCGATGCCCTGGGAGACGCGGTCGTGCACGACCTCGATCAGGTCCGGCTCCACTCACAACAGGCGGCCGAGGCCCTCGACGACTACCTGCGACATCACGGCAGCTGGGTGCTCTCCGATGACATCGTGCGTGAGACGCTCGCCGAACTTCCCGACGTCGTGTTGCAGACGATCGAACGTCATCGCGGTGGCGTGTCCGACGAACAGCCGGACATCGCCGCCGCGGCAGCGACCTGTCGCGAGAGTGTTCCCGCGTCGGATCGTGGGTCGTTCGATGCCCTGCTGGCCAGGGCGCAGCGTGCCCACGCCGCGCTCGACGACAACTCGGGTCTGCTCGCCGCATGGCCGGGAGGACTCGTTCGGCGCGCCCAGGTCGCGGCCGCGGATCGGCTGGTCGAGCGAGGGGTGCTCGCCGCTCGCGACGACATCTTCGTGCTGCGCCCTGCCGAGATCGTCGATCTGCTGATGGGCATCGGCGGGCCCGGTCCCGAGGAGGTCGCCGACCGGCTCGTGATCCGTCAGGCGCGAGCCGCGGTCGTTCCTCCCACCCATCTCGGTTCCCCTCCGTCTCCACCACCCGACGCCGGTCTCTTCCCGGCTCCGGTGAGCCAGCACGTACGCCACTTCAGCGCCTTCCTGGCAGCCAAGTTCGGTGACCCCGCAGCGCCGGTGGTCGGTGTCGGCGACACGCCCACCACGGGTCGCGCCGTCGTCGCCACCACCCCGTCGGACGCCCTCGAGCGGGTCGAACCCGGTGACGTGCTGGTCACCACATTCACCACACCGGCGTTCAACGTGATCATGCCGGTTCTGGGCGGCGTCGTCACGACCTCGGGTGGCCCGAACTGCCACACGGCGTTAGTGGCCCGCGAGCTCGGGATTCCGGCCGTGATCGGCGTCGCCGACGCGCTCGAACGGATCCCGGACGGCGCGATCGTCACCGTCGACCCGGTTGCGGCGACGGTGACCGTGGCCGACTGAGGCAACGCGGCTAGGGCGGCCGCCTCGTTCGATCACGTAGGCTGAGTTCCCACCTCACAGAAAGCACTGATAACCGTGTCCAGCCACAACGAACTCGTTGCCAAGGCGAAAGACATCACGGCCCGCGAGATGGCCGTCTACTCCGAGCGCACGCATCACTCGCAGATCGCGACCGAGCGTGCCCGCAAGGTGATGCCGGCGGGCGTACCTTCCAGCTTCCAGGCCTACGACCCCTGGCCGATCGTCGTGAAGCATGCTGCCGGAGCGAGGATGATCGACGTCGACGACAACCAGTACGTCGACTACGACATGGGCTTCGGTGCGTTGTTCGCCGGTCACATGAATCCCGCCGTTCGCAAGGCCGTCGCGGCCCAGCTCGAACACGGAACCCTGTACGTCACTCCCTGCGAGCTCAACGCCGATGTGGGGGAGCTGCTCGCAGGACGCTACGGCTTCCCGATGTGGCGGCCCACCAACTCTGGCACCGAGGCCACCCACGATGCGATCCGTCTCGCTCGCGGCGTCACCGGCCGTGAGAAGATCGTCAAGGTCGAGGGCGGCTACCACGGTCATCACGACGAGGTGATGGTGTCGAACAAGCCGTCGCTCGACGTCGCCGGACCGGCCGATCGACCCAATTCGGTCCCGCAGTCGTTGGGCATCACCAAGAGCACGCTCGAAGACGTGGTCGTGATCCCGTACAACGATGCCGATGCCCTCGAATGGGCCCTGTCGGGCAACGACGTCGCGTGCTTCATCGTCGAGCCCGTGATGGAGAACATCGGCATCTGCCTGCCGATCGACGGTTACCTGCAAGCGGTACGCGAGATCTGTGACCGCCACGGAACGTTGCTGATCTTCGACGAGGTCAAGACCGGCATCACGGCCGGCTATGGCGGTGCCACGAACCAGCTCGGGGTCAGACCCGACCTCGTCACGCTCGCCAAATCGATCGGTGGTGGATTCCCCGTCGGAGCGTTCGGTGGCAAGGCCGAGTACATGGACCTGATCACGCAGGGCAAGGTCCTCCACCTCGGCACCTACAACGGCAACCCGCTCGTGATGGCAGCTGTCAAGGCCACGCTCACCGAAGCATGCACGCGCGAGACGGTCGGCGAGGCGATCGCCCGCAACACCCGACTCGTCCAGGCGTGTCAGGGCATCATCGACTCGTCCGGCATCCCCGCCCACACCGTGCAGTTCGGTGCCAAGGGCTGCATCACCTGGCTGGATCGCCCGGTTCGCAACTACCGCGACTACAAGGCGAGCGATTTCGATCTGGCATTCGCCCAGTGGATCCACGGCATCAACCGGGGAGTCCTGCTGCCGCCCGGCCTCGACGAGCAGTGGCTGATCTCGGTGATGCACGACGAGACCGACGCGATGATGTACGCCGACGTGTTCGGTGAGTTCGTCGACGAACTGACCGGCTGAACGTCATGTTTCCGGTCGTCCTCGGGTCATCGGCCGCGAGGACGATCGAAGCTCGACCGAAGGTCTGACACAAAATCACCGCTGGATCAGGCATGATGTCGTTCGTGCCAGTGATCGTTGCCGAGGGCCTGACGATGCAGTTCGGTCAACAACGCGCCCTCGACGCCCTCGATGTGATCGTCGAGTCGGGCGTCATCGGCCTGGTCGGTGCGAACGGAGCAGGCAAGACGACGTTCATGAGCTTGGTGCTCGGCCTGCGCCCGCCGACGTCCGGCACCGTCGAGGTGCTCGGGCTCGATCCGACACGCCACGGGCCCGAGCTGCGATCACTCGTCGGGTACGGCCCCGAACGCAACGTGTTCCCCGACGAGATGCCCGCCTCCGATTTCGTGAAGCACCTTGCCGAGGTCCGCGGCATGCCGCGGACCGAGGCGCGCGGTCGTGCCAGCGACGCACTGTGGTTGGTCGGGCTCGGTGAGGAACGCTTCCGTCCGCTCGGCACGATGTCGACGGGTCAACGTCAACGCGTCAAGTTGGCGCAAGCACTCGCTGCCGACCCGTCGTTGATCCTGCTCGACGAGCCGACCGATGGCCTCGACCCCGTGCAGCGCGACGAGATGCTGGCGCTGATCCGTCAGATCAGCACCGAGTACGACATCGACGTCCTGCTGTCGTCGCACCTGCTCGAGGAGGTCGAGCGGATCTGTGACCATGTCGTCGCCCTCGATGCGGGTCGGTTGGTCGCACAGGGTCGCCTCGACGTGCTGGTCGGCCACGACGAGGGCGTGTGGGTCGAATTGGTGGAGGTACCTGACCGACCGGATGCGATCGGTCAGGTGGTCGCCGCCCTCGAGCAGCGTGGCCTGGAGGTGCGCCGCGAACAGGGTGCGAATCGGATCGAGGTGCTCGGCACCGACGCTGATCTGATCGCCGACAGCGTGCGCGACGCGGTTGCCGAGGCGCAGGGGCGGGTCGGGCGGATCGTCCGGCGCCGGCGGCGGCTGGAAGACCTGTTCGAAGGGGCCCAGCGATGAGCGACGCACAGATTCTCGATCGCGGCTACCGCCGATTCGATGGCACCCGATCCGGGGTCGCGGGCGCCATACGGTCGGTCACCTGGCACACGGTCCGCAGCATCCTCGGTCTGGGTCGCAAAGCTCGCCACAAGGTCTTTCCGATCATCGTGCTCGTCGTGTCGTTCGTGCCGGCGATCGTCTTCATGGCGTTGACCGTGCTGATCGGCGACCTGCTCGAAGGTGAGTTGCGGCCCGCGTACTGGGAGATGTTCGGGTTCTCGTTCGTCGCCACGATCGTGTTCGTCGCATTGGTGGCGCCCGAAGCGATCGTCCGCGATCGAGCGCGATGGCATGTTTTCGTTGTATCTCTCGACGCCGCTCGCTCGCCCGAGTTACCTGTTCGCCAAGGTGCTCGCCGTGATGAGCACGATGGCGTTGGTCGTGGTCGGCCCCCCGGTGCTGTTCTTGATCGGGTACACGTTCCAGAGCCAGGGGCCCGAGGGATTGTTCGACTGGGTGAGCGTCATGGGTCGGATCCTGCTCGCCGGTGTGGTGATCTGTGTGGTCTACACCGCCATCAGCCTCGGCGTGTCCAGTCTGACGGACCGTCGGGCGTTCGCCAGCATCGCCGTGGTGTTCGTCATGCTCGGCGCCTCGATCGCCGCCGGCGTGCTGGTCGACGTCGCCGGTTTCAGTGAGAACTGGCGGATCCTCGATCCGATCAGCGGCACGCTCGAGATCGCGCCGCGTCTGTTCGGCGATCGCAGCGAGGAGTTCCGAAACATCAGCACCTGGTTGGTCGTGCTCGGCAGCGCGGCCTGGACGGTGTTCGGCTCGGCGCTGCTGATCGGTCGCTATCGCAGGCTGGCAGCGGTCTGATGACGGACTGGGCACCACCGAGTGCACAGCTGATCGCTCCGGCCGTTACCGATCCGAACGCGATCGTGGAGGTCACGAACGTCACGAAGTCGTTCGGCGATGTCGTCGCGGTATCCGACGTCACATTCACGGTCGGCCCTGGTGTCACGGCGTTGTTGGGCCCCAACGGAGCCGGCAAGTCGACCCTGTTCCGCGTGATGTGCGGATTGACGGCGCCGACCAAGGGAACGGTGCGAGTGCTGGGCGCCGACGCCCGCAACGATCGCACCGTGCGCGGCCGGATCGGGCTCGCTCCACAGCAGGACGCCCTGTTCGATCAGTTGTCCGCCCACCGATTCGTCGAGGTGGCCGCACAGACGCACGGTGTCGCCGACCCCGACACGGCCAGCGCGGTGGGTGCTGGCCGTCGTCGAGCTCGATGCGGACGATCCGAAAGTGGTCGGGGCGTATTCAAAGGGGATGCGCCAGCGCGTCAAGCTGGCGGCCGCACTGGTCCACGAACCCGATCTGTTGATCCTCGACGAGCCGCTCACCGGTCTCGACCCTGTCCAACGCAACCGCATGATCCGTCTGTTCCACCAGCTCGGCGACGACGGCAAGTGTCTGCTCGTGTCGAGCCACGTGCTCGACGAGGTGGCGCGGCTGGGATCGCGCGTCCTCGTCATCGCTCAGGGCCGGCTCGCGGCGACCGGTGATTATCGCGACCTCCGCGACCTGATGGACGATCGCCCCCACCGCATCAGAGTTGCCGCTGACGGCGCCCGAGTCCTGGCGGCGGCACTGGTCGAACGTGGCTTGGTGAACGGCGTGTCGATCGGTGTCGATTCGTTGATGGTCGACACCGATGACGTCGACCGGTTCGGCCGCCACATCGCGGTGGTGGCCAAGCAGTGTGGGGTTCGTCTGCGGGAGGTCGAACCGACCGACGACGATCTCGAGTCGGTCTTCCGGTATCTGGTGGAGCGGCGATGAGCGGCACCGTGTCCTCACCCGGTGCGATCCGGCTGTCGTATGGCATCGTGCTCCGCCAGTTGGTCACCCGCAGCCGGATGGCTGCCTTGCTGTTCGTCGGAGCGGCGACCGCAGTGATCGCCATCGCGGTCGGCGCCTCCGACAACATTTCCGATCCACTCCAGACCGGCGTCGAGCTGATCTCGTCGCTGCACTTCACGCTGCTCGTGCCGATCATCGCCCTCGTGTTCGCGACGGCAGCACTCGGCGACATGCGCGAGGACGGGACCCTCGTCTACCTGTGGTTGCGTCCGATGGACCGTTGGCCGATCGCCGTCGGAGCCTGGCTGGCGTCGATCACGCTCAGCTTGCCGCTCACGATGGTGCCGCTCGTCGTGTCGGCGGTTGCGGTCGACGGCGGGAGCGAGCTGATCACGGCGACGGTGCTGGCCGGCGTGGTCGGTGTCGTCGCCTATTCGGCGTTGTTCGTGCTGCTGGGCCTGTTGCTCAAGAACCCGATCGTTTGGGGACTCGGCTACATCATGATCTGGGAAGGATTGATCGCCGCATTCGGCAGCTTCGCCGCCAAGTTGGCGATACGTGGCTACACGCGGTCGATCCTCACCTCGATCACCGATGTCGACCTCGACCTGGGCGATCTGTCGTTGGCGGTCGGTGTGATCGTTCCGCTCGTGGTCGCCGTTGTCGCCCTCGTGCTAGCAGCGGTTCGACTGCGTTCGATGGACGTCGCCTGATACCACTGCGGTCAGCCCCAGCCGGGGTTGTTGCCGCCCCGGTAACGGGCGACCGACAGCGGCGTCGACCACTGACGGCGTTTGCCGCCCGACGTGGAGGCGATGATCAACGCCACCCCTCCGAGCGCGAAGATCGCTGCCAGCCCGAGCACGACCGGCAGGGTGCGCATCGCCAGGCGGGGAATCGCGTGGGTCCAGGTGCGGTTGTCGATCGCCGTCATCATGTGCACCGGCAGGGCGTAACCGAACATCAGGACGGATGCTGCCAAGGCGACGCCGAATTCACCGAGACCGCGGAGGATGTCACGTCGCTCGGGCCGCGTGAAGATCCCGAGCAACAACAACACGAGGCCGAGCAGGCCGGCGATCGGGATCATCCAGCCGAGCACCGCGCGTGTCGTCTTGAGCGTGCCGATCGGGTCGATCGGCAACGTGACCGTGGCAACATCGGCGGCGCGTTGGTCGCGCACGATCTCGATCATCTGTGTGCCGGTGATGCGCACCGGATCGTCGCGCAGGCCGAGGATCCGGTTGTGCGCCTCCTCGATGATCGGGGCCATCATCGCCGCTCCGGCCCGAGTGCTGAGCATCTCGGTCTCGAGGAAGTTGCTCAAGTCGGAGACCGGTCGTTCGACGAGAGGTGCGCTGGCCGGTGCGACGAGTCCGTTGATCTCGAGCCGGATGTCGGGATCCTCGAGGATCGCGGCCGCGGTGTCCCTGGTCGCGTCGGGAGTGAAGACGATGCGTTGCATCCACCACCCGCCCGCGCTGATGCTGATCGCCACAGCGGCGATCAGGAACAACATGCCGGCAAGACTTCGCTCCATCGCCGGAGAGTCTGCCAAACCCGATGGGTAACCTACGATTGTGGAGAGTTCATCCGGACATTTGACGGTTCAACCGATCGACGATTTCCCGTCCGCGCCCCCGCCTGCTGGCCCGTGGTATCACGCGCCGCTGTGCCTGGTGTGGCGACCGCAAGGCCTACTTCATCGGCTGGTTCAAGCGCCAGGAGCGCTGTCATGCGTGCGGGCATGCGTACCGTCGCGGCGACGAGGCCTTCGAGTTGGGCGCGATCACCGCCAACATCATCCTCACGTTTCTGTCGCTGCTGGTCACCGTGCTGGTGCTCGTGGTGCTCACGCCCCCGACGTGCCGGTACTCGGCGTGATGCTCGCCGCCGGGGCGGTCGGTTTGTTCGGCCCGCCATCTTCTATCCGGTGTCGTTCACGTTCTGGCAGGCGGTCGATCTCTGGATGCGTCGCCCGACACCCGCCGAGCTCGCCGGCGAGGGCGACGCCACCCTCTGAGCGATCTGTCCCTGTGGGGCGCCCGGGCTGTGGGGCCGCCCGGGCTGTGCGGCCGCCCGGGAGTGAATCGAACGTTCGTTCCCCAAAAGTCTTGCCGAACGGTTGTTCGACAACTACAGTGTTGTCATTCCCGACCGGGAACACTGTCACACCCCCTCCGTACGGTGATCGTCAGCCGAACAACAAGTCGGCGACACCTCACGGATCGGGCCCCAACGCCCCCACCAACGAAGCAGGAACAGGGAGACGAAATCACATGAGCAACGACCGCGAAAAGTCGCTCGACATGGCCTTGGCGCAGATCGACAAGCAGTTCGGCAAGGGATCGATCATGCGTATGGGCGACAAGACCAGCATGGCGATCGAGTCGATCTCCACCGGGGCGCTCTCGCTCGACCTGGCGCTCGGTATCGGGGGACTGCCGCGTGGCCGCGTCACCGAGATCTACGGGCCCGAGTCATCGGGTAAGTCCACTCTCGCCATGCATGTCGTGGCCGAGGCACAGCGCAACGGTGGGGTGTGCGCCTACATCGACGCCGAGCACGCAATGGACCCGATCTACGCGAAGGCGATCGGCGTCGACATCGACCAGCTCCTCATCTCGCAGCCCGACACCGGCGAGCAAGCGCTCGAGATCTGCGACATGCTGGTTCGGTCGGGGGCGATCGATGTGGTCGTGATCGACTCGGTGGCGGCGTTGACGCCTCGCGCCGAGATCGAAGGCGACATGGGCGACACGCATGTCGGTTTGCAGGCTCGCTTGATGAGCCAGGCCTTGCGCAAGCTCACCGGCAACCTCAGCAAGACGCAGACGATTGCGATCTTCATCAATCAGCTCCGCGAGAAGATCGGTGTCATGTTCGGTTCACCGGAAACCACGCCCGGCGGCCGGGCGCTCAAGTTCTACTCGTCGGTCCGCCTCGACATCCGCCGCATCGAGTCGTTGAAGGATGGTGCCGAGGTCGTCGGGAACCGGACCCGGGTCAAGGTCGTCAAGAACAAGGTGTCGCCGCCATTCCGCCAGGCGGAGTTCGACATCATGTACGGCAAGGGCATCAGCCGTGAAGGCGGTCTGCTCGACATCGCTGTCGATCTCGGCATCATCACCAAGTCGGGTGCCTGGTTCACCTACGAAGGCGAGCAGCTCGGGCAGGGTCGTGAGAACGCCAAGAACTTCCTCGCCGAGAACCCTGAGATCATGGTCGAGGTCAGCGACAAGGTGATGATCGCCGCCGGGCTCAAGCCAGATCCGAATGCGCCGATCGAGGTGGCCGACGAAGTCGATGAGTTCACCGAAGAACACGACCAGCCGATCAGCCTGGACTGACCACGTTTCCGCATGGCGGTTCCGCAACGCTTGACCATGGTCACACTCGGTGTGGCCGACGTCGCTCGATCGACATCGTTCTACGAGTCGCTCGGGTGGCGTCGGTCGTCGACGTCCCAGGACACGATCACGTTCTTCTCGATGCAGGGGAGCGTGCTCGGTCTGTACGGTCGCGAGGCCCTGGCGCAGGACGCGCGGGTGTCTGCAGAAGGAACCGGTTTCCGGGCGGTCACGCTCGCGCTCAACTGTGACGGCCCCACTGACGTCGACGAGTTGTACTCAGCCTGGATCGCCGCTGGGGCGACGCCGGTCAAGCGACCGGAGTCGGTCGAGTGGGGTGGATACTCGTCGTACGTGGCCGACCCCGATGGTCACCTGTGGGAGATCGCCCACAACCCACACTCTCCGAACGACGCTGCAGGGTTCATGGAGCTGCCCGACTGAGGCCCGCCGGCTCGCACCGCACGGCGAAGATCGCTCAGCGATCGCTTCGGGTCAGAGGCCAGGCTTCCAGATCATCAGCGCCAGGCCGACGACGAGACCGAGGTGGGTCACGCCGATGCCGGCCGACAGCTTGGCGTTGGCGGACTCGCTCGAGTCGGTGATGGCGGGCTTGATCAGGAACCAGCTCACGGCGATCATCACGGCCCACACCACGATCGCCAGGCTGAGCCAGGTCTGGCTCATCTCGTAAAAACCGTCTGACATCCCGGCCAGACCCATGCCGAATACCCACAGCAGTACGAGCGCAGGAAATGTCATCTGCATGTGTGTCTTGGCGATGGTGGTCGTCTCGCCGGCCTTGCGCAGCCCGGGGTACAAGAACAGCGGGCCGAACGCCACGACGGCAGCAAGTACGTGCAGCAGCTCCATGATTCGGTAGCCGGTTGAGTCGACAGCAGCAATGATCACGGTCGGCACGCTAGCGCCGCAGACGGCGCGTGTCTCGGTCGATCAGAGTTGCTCGATCGCTTCGAGCAGTGCGTTCTCGACGACTTCGGTCAACGCCGGGTGGATCCAGTACGGCTCGAGTGCCAGTTGCGCCGCGGTCTGACCGAACTGCATCGCCTGGATCAACGGCTGGATCAGCGACGCTGCTTGCGGGCCGATGATGTGGCCGCCGAGGATCAGACCGGTCGGCGCGTCGACCAATCACCTTGGCGAACGACGTCTCGTCGGCGAGCGCCCACCCGAACGCCGTTCCGCCGTAGTCGCGGCGTCCCACGACGAAGTCGCGCCCATCAGCTCTGGCTTGCTCCTCGGTGAGGCCGACAGATGCCGACCTGGGGATTGCTGAACACTGCGGCCGGTACCGACGTGTAGTCGACCCGCTTGAGCTCGTCGGGATGGGCGATGTTCCAGAACGCGACGGTCGCCTCGTGGTTGGCGACGTGCTTGAGCTGATACTCGTTGGCGATGTCGCCGATCGCCCACACGCCGTCGACGGCGGTGCGCATGTGCTCGTCGACCACGATCGTGCCGTGGTGATGGCACGTGAGGCCGCCTTGCTCGGCGTCGAGCAGGTCGCTGTTCGGCTCCCGGCCCGTGGCGACGAGCAACTCGTCGACCTCGATCACCTCGCCCGCACAGTGGATGGCGATCGAGTCACCGCGGCGCTCGATCTTCGAGGGCAGGTGTTCGAGGTGCACGTCGACACGGGTCGAGAACACTTCGGTGAACCGCTGCGCGATCTCGGCGTCGTGGGCCCGCAGGAGCACGTTCGATCGGTTGAACATCGACACCTTCGAACCGAACGAGGCAGAACACGTGACCCATCTCCACCGCGATGTATCCGCCACCGATGATGCCGAGTCGCTCGGGTAGCTCGTCGAGTCGCATGATCGAATCGGACGTGTGGAAGTCCGGTCTCGACGAGTCCGGTGATGGGTGGCACGACGGGCCGCGATCCGGCCCCGACCAGTACGTGATCGGCCGTGAGGCGGCGGCCCTCGACGTCGAGCACCTTGGGTGACGACGAAGCGCGCGGTGCCTTCGATGAGGGTGATGTGCTCCGAGCCGTTGACGCGGTACTGGCGTCCGCCTTCGGCGATCGGATCGATCCGCCCGAAAACCCGGTCCCGGATCGCGCGCCCAGTCGGCACCGTGAAAGCGAACATCGATACCGAGTCGTCGGCTGTGGTTCGCCTCTTCGGCGATGTCGGCGGGCAACACGAACATCTTCGAGGGGATGCAACCGACGTTCAGGCAGGTGCCACCGAACGTGCCACGCTCGACGATCGCGATCTTCCACTCGGACAAGTACGCCGGAATCGCATTCGCCGACCCGCTTCCGATGATGATCAAGTCGAAGTGGTCAGGCTGCTTCTGCTCATCGGGCACGATGTGATTGAACACCGGTGGGTGAGGATTCCTTCCCACACGAGCCGTGCGGCGGTCAGACGGCGTCGGATGGCAACGTGACCACCACGCCGAGGTCGGCGTAGGGAATCCGGTTGCGCTTGACGATGCCGCCGATCGTTCCGAGCAGCTTGGTGACCTTGGTGAACAGGCCGTACTTGGCCCGGACCTTGGTCGTGATCACGGCGAGCTGATCGCCGGTGACCAGCTCTGCGGTGGCTTCGATCGGCTCGGTGCCGGCCTTGGCCCGTCCGCGCGAGTCGCACGGCTGGACGATCACGTTCGACGTGTGGGCCAATCGCTTTGCCTTGCCGGACCCAGAACTGGTGTAGAACCCGAACTTGTGGTCACCGAGGTCGACCACCCACACCGGCGATGCGACCGGTGTCCCGGACCTCCGGAAGGTGGTCAGTGACATGTACTTCTCCTCGGCGAGCCCCATGCGTCAACCGTACCAGTCGTCTGGTGACGGCTGTCATGGACCGCCGCAGAGATCGATCGGCTGATGTGGGAAGGCCGTGACGAGTCGGGAGTCGGCATCGATCGTGACCGTTCACGATCGATGGCGCGGCTCGCATCGGGGTCGTCGACCCGTCCGTGTCGGTGACCGCATTCGCAGCCGTGCGAGCCAGCGCCGAGGTCGTCCCCGACCGAGGCACCAAGGTGTCGGTACCGTCCTCGTCCTTGTGCGGAGTGGCCATCGAGTTCGGGTGTTCTTCACGCCGGACCAGCGACCGGAAGCCGCCGTCCGTGGCCCGCCCGTTAGCCTGGTCGGCCATGGACACCGGCACGCCACGGAGTTACGTGCTGCGCACCTACGGGTGCCAGATGAACGAGCACGACTCGGAGCGGATCGCCGGTCTGCTCGAGGCCGACGGGTACGTGCGCGCGGCGTCGCAGGACGAGGCCGACGTCGTGGTCCTCAACACGTGTTGCATCAGGGAGAACGCAGACAACAAGCTGTACGGCAACCTCGGTCACCTGCGCCCCTGGAAGGACGCCAAGGAGGGTCGCCAGATCGTCGTGTCCGGCTGCCTGGCCCAGAAGGATCGTGAGCTGGTCGCCGAGAAGGCCAAGCACGTCGACGTCGTGATGGGTACCCACAACGTGCACCGGGCCGCTGCGTTGTTGCACGAGGCAGCCGACACCGACGGACCGCTCACCGAGATCTTCGAGGCCGCCGTGATCGATGACCACGCGATGTTCCCGTCTGCGCTGCCGGCGCGCCGCGAGACCAGTTACAACGCCTGGGTCACGATCCAGATCGGCTGTGACAACAACTGTGCGTTCTGCATCGTCCCGGCCGTGCGCGGTGTCGAGATCAGCCGCCCGTACGCCGACATCCTCGACGAGGTCCAGCACCTGGCGTCGCAAGGCGTCACCGAAGTCACCCTGCTCGGGCAGAACGTCAACTCGTACGGTCGCGACCTCCAGCTCGCCGCCCGCCAGGCGGGTGATGCCGCGGCCAAGCTGCGGCCGCTGTTCGGCGACCTGCTCCGCGATGTCGGCTCGGTCGACGGCATCCGCCGGGTCCGCTACACCAGCCCGCACCCGAAGGACATGCGCCCGGAGACCTTCGCTGCGATGGCCGAGACGGCAGCGGTGTGCGAGCACCTGCACTACCCGCTCCAGTCGGGGAGCGACCGCGTGCTGGCGCTCGATGCACCGCGGCTACACCGCCGAGCGCTATCTGGAGCGGCTCGCCGAGGCCCGCAGTGTCGTCGCCGATCTGGCTGTGTCGACCGACATCATCGTCGGCTTCCCAGGTGAGACCGATGACGACTTCGAACGCACGCTCGAGGTCGCCGCCGCCGCCGAGTACGACTACGCCTACATGTTCATCTTCTCGCCCCGGCCGGGCACCGAGGCCGCCGGCATGCAGGCCGACTTCGTCGACCCGACTGTCGCCGGCGAGCGCTTCCAGCGGTTGAAGGTCGTCATCGACCATTCGGCGCTGCAGAAGCACGAGGCCCGTGTCGGACGCGTCGAAGAGGTGCTGATCGAGGGGCCGTCGAAGAAGCACGCCGACGTGCTGTCCGGGCGCACCCGTCAGAACAAGCTCGTCCACTTCACCCCGCCGCGGCCGTTGAGGACCGGCAGCTACGCCAACGTCGAGATCACCCGCGGTGCCCCGCACCATCTCGAGGGTCGCTTCGTCGAGCTGCTCGCCGAACCCACCCACAAGCTGCGGATCCCCGTCGACGCCCTGTGAACGATGTGCCGAGGCGAGTCGCCGTGCTCGGCCCGACCGCGTCCGGCAAGTCGGCGGTGGCGATGGCAGTCGCCGAGCTGGAAGGCGACGTCGAGCTCGTCTCGGTCGACTCGATGCAGGTGTACCGCGGCATGGACATCGGTACCGCCAAGCCGACCGAGGCGGAACGCGTTCGGGTCCGTCATCACCTGATCGACCTGGTCGAACCGACCCAGGAGTTCTCCGTCACCGATTTCCAGCACGCCTACAGATCGGCGGTTGCCGACATCGACGCACGTGGCAGGCGGGCCGTGCTCGTCGGTGGCACCGGTCTGTACCACCGCGCCGTGATCGACGAGTTCGACATGCCGGGGGAGTGGCCCGAGCTCAGAGCCGCGACTGGCGGGCGAGGCCGAGGCGCTGGGGTCCGAACGCCTCCATGCTCGCCTGGTGCGGATCGATCCGATGGCGGCGGAACGGATGGAACCGACCAACACCCGCCGGATCGTCCGAGCGCTGGAGGTGTGTGAGGGGAGTGGTCGCCCGTTCAGTTCGTTCGGGCCCGGCCTCGACGCCTACCCGCCTTCACCGGTCGTCCAGATCGGTCTGCGCTGGGACCGTTCAGCGATGGCCGACCGCATCGAACAGCGGGTCCATCGGATGATCGCCGACGGGCTACTGGACGAGGTCCGAGCGCGGCGGTCGCCGGTCTGTCGAAGACGGCCGCCCAGGCGCTCGGCTACAAGGAGTTGCTGGCCCACCTCGGGGGTGAGACGTCGCTCGACGAGGCGGTCGAGCTGATCATCGTCCGTACCCGCCAGTTCGCAGTCCGACAGGAGCGCTGGTTCCGGCGCGACCCGCGGGTGACGTGGGTCGACGTCGAGCACGACGCGGTCGCCGAAGCGACGCCGGTCGTGCTCGACGCCTTCGCCGGATGATGACGTGGCGTCAGCCCGGCGCCTCGTTCAGCTCGAAGCCGACCGCGGCGAGCGCCTCGGCGGCTGCGGCGGCGCCTGCGTCGCTGGCGTGCATGCCGTCGTCGGCGATCCAGCCCTTGGCCCGCGCATCTTCATCGTGGCTGGGCCCGTTGAACAGGTCGTAGAACGACACGAACGTGGCGCCGTTCGCCTCGGCCGCCTCGCGGGCCGCCTGCGCCTGGCCCGCCCAGACCGCGCTGCACTCGGGTTCGATCCCGAGCTCGACCCACTGGCCGAACCACGGGTTGTAGACGTCGTATGCCCGGAGCACCACCGGCCGGCCCTCACGGACCTCCCAGATCGATTCCCAAACCTCCGACAGCCAGTCCCGGTACGGACGCCAGTCGTCCGCAGTACGCGCTGCCGGGACCGGCTGCCACTTCGTCCCCGGCGTCCACTCCGCTGTCCGATTCGTCCGGGTTCTCGAGGGCGAAAACCGCTTCGAGGCAACTCTCGTCGAAGGTCGGCCCCGGCATGTCCTCATCGAAGGCGATCGAGTTGAAGTAGAAGACGATGATCTCCGCCTCCGCGATCCGATCGGCGTACGTCGTTCGGATCGCGTCGGGATCTTCCTCGACTTCCACGTCGAGCCGGACCTCGCGGTCGAGGATCTCGGCCACCAGGTCGGCGTACGGCACGCCGACGCTGCTCGAGTCGGCGATGTAGACCACGTCCACCGGTTCGCCGGCCGGGAACGGTCCGGAACCGGAGTCGTCTGGCTCCTCGATCGTCGTCCGGGCAGCGTCCGTTTCGTCGCTCGAGCCGGAATCGCCACATGCAGACAGCGACATCACCAGCCCGGCTGCCGCCACGAGAAACAGTCCATTCCTCATGATGATTCACCTCGTATCGGGGCTCACGTCCCGCCGGTGATCCAGCCGCGGACTATGGCTACTTCGGCGTCGTCGGAGCCACCGAAGTAGTAGTGGTATTCGAGACCCTCGTAGCCGCCCTCGCCGACGTAGTGGGCCTCGCCCGAGGGAACGCCGTCGTCCGTTGCTTGGGCTGAGCCACGCCACGTTCCCTCGGCATTGGTGATGACGGCCTCCTCTGCCATCCACACCAAGCCGACCGGTCCGTCGGCTACGAAGCGGATGCGGTCGTGTGTCTCGGTGCCGCTGACCCTCGGGTCGGACATCTCCAGTTCGCACACGACGAGGAATCCGGCTCCTCCCTCGGGGTCGACGCCCTCGTCCGAGAAGTCGCATGCGGCCGAGCCGGACACCACGACCGCGTCGTCGGGTACGGCGTGGAACGGTGCCGATCCTGTCGTCGACTCGGATGAGGATCCGCAGGCCGTCGCGGCGAACAGGGCGAACACCAGCGCTGCTGTTCGTGTCGTCATCAACTTCATGGCCGTCTCCTTTCACTCCTCGATCAACACCCCGATGACCACTCCCGACGCCGGCGATTGCTCGATCGCCACTCCGCCGAACTCGCCGACGCCGATGATCCGGTCGTCGAGCATCGCCACTCCGACGATGTCCCAGATGTCGCCCCAGCCCGGAGGCCGTTCATACGGCCCGTCCCACGTGCGGCCATCGGGCGAGAACCACATGATGTTGCCGTGCCCGGCTGCGACCCAGCCCCGATCGCTGCCGGCGACCTGCAGGATGTGAGCACCATCGAGGTCGGCGTGTTCCCACGTGACGGCGTCGTCGGAGACCCACACGGCGGCGTCGAAGTACGACGTGCCGCCCCCGGCCACGATCCTGCCGCCGGCCACGGCGATGTCGCGAACGACGGCGCCTTCTCCGAATGGCGACTCGTCGGTGGTGGGCGCCCACTCGGTGCCGTCGGTGGAGAACCAGACGATCGGCTCGCACACCGGGAAGCTGTGCCAGTCGTCCTCATTGCGGGCTGCGAGGGCGATGAAGCCGTCGTCGGTCGCGGCCACCGGTCCCAGCTCCGCCAGCATGCCCGATCCCAGCCAACTGTGTGCCGAGCAAGCGGGGCTCGATCCGGCGTGGAGCGATGGGTCGGGAGGCCGCGTGGCCTCGACGAACGCGGCGCCGTTCCAGTAGTAGACGTCGGCGTTGTGAACCACCACGGTTCCGCGCCGTCCGACGACCGTGGCACCGGCACCGTCGAGTCGGGAGTCGGGGAAGATCTCGGCTGCGACCCACCCGGTGCCGTCCCAGCTCGCCCGAACAACACCATCGTCTACGCTCGAGACGAGAAGGTCGTCGGTGCCGGTCGCCGACTGATCGGACCATCCGTCCGCGTCGGTCGGGAAGGGAATCTCGATCCAGGTGATCCCGTCGGCCGACCAGGCCAGCGTCCCGTCCGGGCTCATGGCCCCGACGACCCCGTGGGCTGTCTCGGTCATCGCCCACGGCGGCTCCTCCCCATCGGGATGCACCCAGGTGGTGAACTCGATCTCACCGATCGAGGTCGACAAGCGCACCGGGTCGAAGCCTTCCACCGGAGCCAGCTCGAGCGCGCCGTCGGCGCCGACCATCGCAGCGTCGGTGTCGGGCGACTCGGTGGTCGTCGTCTGGGTGCTGGTGACGGGTGCCGGTTCGTCGATCGACACCGGATCGCTCCGCACCAGCCGGAGCGTGACCAGACCGGCGACCGTCACGAGCACGACGGCTGCGATGGCGAAGTCCGGAGCGAAGGCGTGGCGCACCGGTCGCCGGACCGGTGCATCCTCGACCCGCCGGCGAGCCTGGTCGAGCACGGAGGCGGCGCCGCGGGGCTGCCCCCGCTCGGACAGCCGAACCAGGGTGTCAGCGAGATGATCATGCATGGCGTACCTCCTCGTCGAACGCCGCGGCAAGCCGCCGGCGACCGCGCATCGCCCGTTTGCGGGCGGCACCCTCGCTGCAGCCGAGGGCGGCACCGATTTCGCGATATCCGTAGCCCTCGACTTCGCTGAGATAGAGCGCCGCCCGCTCGGGCGGGGGCACGCTGCAGAGGTCCTGGATGTCCGACGGGTAGTCGTCGGTCGTCATCGCCAGCCCGGATGCGAATCGGGTCAAGGCTTGGCGGCGGATCGCCAAGCTGCGCCGTTCGTTCGACGCCAGATTGATGATCGTCCGTCGCAGGTAGGCGCCCGGATGATCGAGTTCGTCGAGGTGGTGGTGGCGGAGCGTGCGAACCACGGCTTCCTGGAGAAGATCGTCGGGGTCGCTCTCGATCGGGCCGACGACGGCAGCGAACCTCCGCAGCGATGGGTAGAGGTCGGCGAAGACCCGGGATTCCTCATCGTGGTCCGTCATGGCGGCCATTTCCTCGTCCTCAGCCTTCCTGTACTGAAGACACACGTCGACCGGGTTTCGTTCCCGATCCCTCACCGTCAGTCAACCACGAATGTGATCGGTGGTGGGACGCTGTCCGGCGCCGCCCGCACCGCATCGCGCCGCCGGACGCGTCCCTGATGCGGTCGACTGCCGTACGCTGGGGGACAGCGATCACATGACCGGACTGACCCTCACCAAGCACCACGGGCTCGGCAACGATTTCCTCGTCGTCTTTCACCCCGGCGTCCAGGACCTCGCCGCGCTCGCCCGCCGCCTGTGCGATCGCCGCCGCGGTCTGGGTGCCGACGGGTTGTTGGTCGGCGAGACCGAGCCGGGATATGCGGCTCGGATGTTGCTGTTCAACGCCGATGGGGGTCGTGCCGAGATGAGCGGGAACGGAATCCGATGCTTCGCGCAGGCACTCGCAGCGCGGCGGGGAAACCTCGATCCCCAGCGCATCCTGACCGACGCCGGGGAACGTCTGGTGAACCTCG
The DNA here is from genome assembly GCA_963699815.1 of uncultured Acidimicrobiaceae bacterium. Classification (GTDB taxonomy): domain Bacteria; phylum Actinomycetota; class Acidimicrobiia; order Acidimicrobiales; family Ilumatobacteraceae; genus Ilumatobacter. The sequence continues at coordinate 130,383 of CAVOVK010000025.1, forward strand.
CAGGCACCGATGAGGCCGACACCATCCTCGCCTCCGTCGACATGGGACAGGTCAGCACGATTCCCGAGCCTGCCGGTTGGGCCGCGCTCGGATGTCACGCCGACCGACCGGTGGCACACCTGAGCCTGGGCAATCCGCACGCCGTGGTGGGCGTCGACGACGTCGACGCGGTCGATCTGCCGTCGCTCGGGTCGCGGATGCCTCAGCTCAATCTGGAGATTGTCGAGCCAGGCGAGCGTCCGAACGAGATCCGGATGCGAGTCCACGAGCGGGGTGCGGGCATCACGCAGGCGTGCGGTACCGGGGCGTGCGCCGCCGCTCACGCGGCGGCGATGTGGGGTCTGGCGACCCCGTCGGACCGGAGCGTCGTCGTACACATGGACGGTGGCAGTGCCACAGTGAAACTCGACGCCCCCACAGCGGGTCATGTCACCCTCACCGGCCCGGCCACATACGTCGCCACGATCGAAATCAGTATCTGAGTGAACACTCCGTATCAAGAAGCCCTCGGCGCCTCCCTGATCGACCGCACGATCCGCGAGAAGATCGTGCTCGTCAGCGTCGCCCTCCCGGGGGACACCGAGGAATCGGTCGACGCCAGCCTCGACGAACTCGAGCTGCTCGTCGACACCGCCGGTGCCGACGTCGTCGAGCGCGTGGTGCAACGCCGTTCGGCGCCGGACCACACGTGGTACATCGGCAAGGGCAAGGTCGACGATCTGAAGCAGATCTGCCTCGCCGTCGATGCCGACACCGTGGTATTCGACAACGAGCTCGCCCCGGCCCAACAGTTCAATCTCGAAAAGGCACTGGGACGCACGGCGATCGACCGGACCGCCGTGATCCTCGACATCTTCGGCCAGAACGCCCACACCCTGGAGGGCAAGGCCCAGGTCGAACTGGCGCTCCTGCGCTACCGGTTGCCACGTCTGCGTCGGGGCAAGGAGGCCAAGCTGGCCCAACAGCGAGGTGGCGTGGGTGCCAGATTCGGTGGTGGCGAGACCAAGATCGAAGTCGATCGTCGCCGGATCATGCGACGAATCACCAAGCTCGAACAGGACCTGCGTTCGCTGGCCGCCACACGCGACCTGCAGCGCAAGTCGCGCCGTCGCAGCGGCCTCGCCACGGTGGCGATTGTCGGCTACACCAACGCCGGCAAGTCGACGCTGTTGAACCAGCTCACCGATGCAGGTGTGCTCGTCGAGGACCGATTGTTCGCGACGCTCGACCCGACCACCCGGCGACTCTCGCTCCCCGGTGGTGAGCCCGTTCTGCTGACCGACACCGTCGGGTTCGTGCGCAGTCTTCCGCACGGACTCGTCGAGGCCTTCAAGGGCACGCTCGAGGTCGCCGCACTGGCGGACTACCTGGTGCACGTGGTCGACGCCAGTGCGGCAGACCCCGATGGCCAGATCGCCGCCGTGCGCGAGGTGCTCGCCGAGATCGATGCTGCCGAGGTGCCCGAGCTGATCGTCTTCAACAAGTCCGACCTGGCCCCGCTCGAGGCCAAGCAACTGGTGGCCGATCACGTCGGCTCGGTGGCCGTCAGCGCCGTCACCGGCGAGGGCGTCGACGGGTTCCTGCGCTCACTGGCCGACCGCCTCCGATCGATCACGAAGGTCGTCGAACTCGAGATCCCGTACGACCGCGGCGACATCATCGCGTCGGTGCATCGCGAAGGTGAGGTCGTGTCGACCACCGAGACCGACGAAGGGTTGCGCGTCCGCGCCCGGCTGTCGGATGCGTCGGCGGGGCGCCTCTCCGAGTTCGTCGTAACATCGGCAACGACATGACCGGTTCCACGACAGCATCCGGGTTCATCCCGCCTCCATATCCGTACGACCGTGTCGATCGTTTCAAGCCGTTCGCCGACCGCTTCGAGGGTGGGCTCATCGACTTCTCGATCGGAACGCCTTGTGACCCACCGCCCGCTGCGGTCATCGAGGCGCTCGGTTCGTCGGGAGCCGAACGGGGCTACCCGCCCAGCATCGGTTCGGTCGCCCTGCGCACGGCCGTTCAGAACTGGATGGGGCGACGATTCGACGTCGACGTGCCTACGGCCCAGATCGGTGCCTGCATCGGCACGAAGGAGTTCGTGGGCACGCTCCCGCAATGGCTCAAACTTCGCCGCCCCGACCTCGACACGGTGCTGTTCCCCTCGATCTCGTACCCCACGTATGCGATGGGTGCGACACTCGCAGGTTGCCGGGCGGTCTCGGTGCCGATGACGCCGACGGGCGGTTTGCAGCTCGATGCGATCGACCCCGCCGATGCCGAGCGAGCGATGGTGCTGTGGGTGAACAGCCCCGCCAATCCGAGCGGTGTGCTCGACGATCTCGGCGCTGCGGCGGCATGGGGACGCGAGCATCACGTGCCGGTGTTCTCCGACGAGTGCTACATCGAGTTCACCTGGGCCGACCGTGGAAGAACGATCCTGGAACACGGACATCACGGCGTCATGGCCGTGCACTCGTTGTCGAAGCGCTCGAACCTTGCCGGTACCCGTGTCGGATTCTATGCCGGTGACCCCGAACTGGTGGGGTACCTCCAAGAGGTCCGCAAGCACGCGGGCATGATGGTCCCCGGCCCTGCCCAGGCCGCCGGCGCCGTGGCGCTCGACGACGACCAACACGTCGCGGTGCAACGCGACCGCTACTCCGCACGGTTGCGCCGCATGGCAGAGATCCTGCAGCGCTGGTCGGGTCTCGATGTCCCGCTGCCGGCGGGCGGCTTCTATCTGTGGTTCCGAGTCGGTGATGCCTGGGCGTTCACGGAACGGCTCGCGAGGGATGCGGGGACCTTGGTCAGCCCGGGCGACTTCTACGGGGTGGCAGGTTCGGAGTACGTGCGCGTCGCCGTGGTACAACCTGATGAACGCATCGAACTCGTGGCCGAACGGCTCGGGGTCGGGGCCTGAGCGGCGGGAGTGATCGAACATGGCGAGACAGTCGAGGGGCCGCGGAACGGCTGCAGTGCTCGGCATGCTCCTGCTGCTCGCTGGACTGGTCGGAGGCGGGCTCTTGTTCGTCCGGTCCCAGCGGTGGCCGACGCAGGCCGTGGAAGGTTTCGCCAGGGCTCCGGTCGGGTGCACGACCACGCTGCGGTTCACCGAGACGGGAACATTCTTCGTGTTCAGGGAACTCGGTGGCGTCGAACCCGCTCCGGCTGGAGGCTGTCAGCCGCTGGCTGACCCCACGCAGACCTTCGCCTTCGAGTTGACCGGCCCCGACGGCCCGGTCGTTCCGCGCGCCGACGATTCGCTGGCCTACGACACCGATCAGGGTCTGGGTGAATCGGTGGCGCGCGTCGAGATCACGACGGCCGGTGAGTACGAATTGCAGGTGGTCGGTGACGATCCCGCCGTGGTGGCTGCCATCGGTCGCGATCCCGACGACGGGGTGCAAGACTTCCGCCGGTCAGCGGTGCTCGTTGCCGTGTTCGGGGTGGTGCTGGGTGTGCTGTTGCTCTGGCTGGCCGGACGAAGGTCGAAGCGAGCAGCGAAGTTCGCGCCGCCCGACGGTGCTGTTCGAACGCCCCCACAGGGGGCCGGGGCTTCGATCTGGTCGGCGGATGCCAATTCGCCGTGGCAGACGCCGGTGAATCCCCATGATCCCCCCGCACCCGTGACGATCGCCCCACCGCTCTCGGAGGCCGACGGGATGCTGGCGGCTGGACGTTCGGTGTGGGGTCCGCCCGCCGCCGGCGATGCGGTCAACAGCACGCCGCTCCCGGTTCGCCCGAAGCCGGTTCCGCCGGGACCGGATGCTTCGGCTCCAGACCAGCCCCCAGACACGCCATCAGCAGTCGAGCCCGGGGATGTTGTCGAGCCGGTGGCAACTGTTGTGTCAGAGGACGTTGTCGAGCCGGTGGCAACTGTTGTGTCAGAGGACGTTGTCGAGCCGGTGGCAACTGTTGTGTCAGAGGACGTTGTCGAGCCGGTGGACGCCGTTGTGTCAGAGGACGTTGTCGAGCCGGTGGACGCCGTTGTGTCGGAGGATGTTGTCGATCCGGAGGACGCGGGCGACGACTAGCCGCGTGCGATCACAGGCGTCGCATGATCGTGACGACCCGGCCGTAGATCGTGACGTCGTCGGCCGAGAACTCGAGCGGCTCCATGTCGGGGTTGGCGGGAACCAGGATCACCCGGTCTCCGTTGGTGCGGAAGGTCTTGACGGTCGCTTCCTCGCCCGGGATGCCGGCGACCACGATGTCACCGTGTTTTGCTGTCTTCTGCTGCACGGCGATCACGAAGTCACCGTCGAGGATGCCGACCCCGATCATCGACTCGCCGCGCACCCGCAACATGAACAAGTCGCCATCGCCGGTGAAATCGCTCGGCACCGGGAACAACTCTTCGACGTTCTCCTGTGCCAGCACGTCGGTGCCGGCCGCCACGTCGCCGACGAGAGGGACGTGGCGCACCGGGCGGCGTTCCATGACCACGCCCGAGTTGGGATCCCATCTGACCTCGATCGCTCGCGGCTTGGTGGGATCGCGTCGCAGGTAGCCCAGCCGCGTGAGGGTGTTGAGATGGCTGTGCACGGTCGATGGTGACGTGAGTCCGACCGCTTGACCGATCTCGCGCACGGAAGGCGGATAGCCCCGATCGCGCATCTCGGATTCGATGAAGTCGAGGATGCCCCGTTGTCGCTTGCTGATCTGCTTGTCGGCCATGCACACATCGTACGGGCGTTCGCCTCCCGAGTCAAACACCTGTTCGGGGGACACGTGTTCGGTTTCAGGTTGACATCGAACGATTGTTCGGGTACAAATGTTCTCCCGTACAGCAGTTCGATTGATAACCGCCTCGATGATCAGTTTGGGAGACCGTCGACATGAGTGCCGCCGCCATCAGCTTTCCGCAACCGACCCGCAGCCAGGTCCGACCGGCATCAGCCCGCGTCGTTCCCGCTCGCCGGGCGAGCGAGGCCACCTATCGGCGGCGGCGGGCGATGGTCGGCATCGTGCTGGCGATGGTGGTCGCGGTCGGCATCGTGCTGACCCATGATGTGCTGGCCGGCTCGAGTGGCGCACCTGCCTCCGCCGCTGCGGGCCAGCCGGCACACACTCTTCGGTCGGTCACCGTTCAGCCAGGCGACACCTTGTGGTCGATCGCTCAGGCGAACCACGGCTCCGTGCCGATCACGCGGTACGTCGACAAGCTCGTCGATCTCAATGGCGGGCCGTCGATCCAGGCCGGGCAGGCCGTTCGACTTCCCTGAACATCGACGCTCGGCTGACTATCCTGGCGGGGTGATCTGCCCGAGCTGCCACGCCGATGACACCAAGGTCGTGGATTCCCGCCTCGCTGAGGAGGGTGCTTCTGTTCGTCGGCGTCGACAGTGCCTCACCTGCTCGTCTCGATTCACGACCTTCGAGCGTGTCGAGGAAGTTCCACTCGTGGTGGTGAAATCGGACGGCACGCACCAGTCGTTCGATCGTGACAGGATCGTGAACGGTGTTCTCGCCGCCACCAAGGGGCGCACCGTCGACACTTCCGAGGTCGAACAGCTTGCGACACTGGTCGAGGACGAGATGCGCCTGTTGGGAGGCGAGGTCACGACCAGCCAGATCGGCCTCAGTGTGCTCGATCGGCTGCGCCTGCTCGATGAGGTGGCCTATCTGCGGTTTGCCTCGGTCTACAAGAACTTCGACGCGGCCGCCGACTTCCAGAGTGAACTCGAGTTGCTCAGCAAGCTGGCCGAACCCAGCGAGTGAACACGTAGCCCTCGTCGTCGGCCAACAGGTGGGCGAGTTCGAACCGCCGGTCGAGTTCCGACGTTCCGGACGCGAGCCTCCGACCGCTTCCTCCGACGAGTCGTGGCGACAACGACAGATCGAGTTCGTCGATCAGGTCGGCGGCCAACAGCGCCCCGTTGAGCGTCGGTCCACCCTCCGCTTGGACGTACGAAACGGTGGGTACCACCTCGTGCAAGCGGGCGACCGTGTCGGCGAGATCGACGCTGGTCTGCCCAGAGCGAAGCACCTGTGTGCGCGATTCGTCGATCGCTGCCGACTGGGGCGCGATCAGGAATCCGCTGCCCGAGGCGAAGAGCGCTGTGTCGAGATCGACCCGACCGGTGTTGGTGACGACGCCGATCCGCTTGCCCGAGCGGCGGGCCGGGCCGTATCCCTCGCCGCGTGCGGTGCCCGCTCCGACGATCACCACGTCGGCGAGGTCGCGCAGGGTGAGCAGTACCTCGAGATCGTTGGGGTTGCCCAGCCCGCCCGACGTGTCATCGATCGTGACCGAGCCATCGAGGCTCGTCACCATGCACAGTCCGATCCAAGGGCGGCCCTCGGGCGCTCGACGCTCGACGTCGTAGGCGTCGCCGACCGTGATAGGCCCCGGGACCCCAGGGTGGAGGCGGCGAAGCTGAGGATTCATCGCCAACGATCTTGCCACCTCGCCGGATGCTTGTGGGTAACTGTGTGTTGTCCACAACGCCACCCACAGGAAACTTCTGCAATTCACATGGTTGTCCCCTTCCGTTCCACAAGGGGTCATCCGTAGGGTGGTGCCTCGTGCCGGAGGTGGCGCGACACACGGACGAATACGTGGAAGGAAATCGGGAGTTGGCAGCGTTGGGGGCTAGCCGGTGACGGACCACCTGGGGCAGGTCGAGCCCTGAACCTGTGTGTCGCGCTCGCCCGCCGGCGGGCGGATCCGCTGTCGGCGGGCCCGTGTCGTCGCTGGTCAGAGGATTGTTTGCCGACAGAGGCAGGCAACCGTTGACATCACTGTAACTACAGTGGTGTAATACGTCGCCCCCTCGTGGTGACACAACTTGTTGTGGCTCGACGCAGGGGACGGGGGGAAACCCAACCACATCTTGTGTCTATGCCCGCTCGGGACGCTGACGCTGAACTGAATGACCATTGGAAGGAACTCACATGTCTCTGGCGCCTGAACGACTGACTACCACGGGTCGAATCGGACTTCGTCGGCTCTTCACATCTCCTGGCGTCGACCCGTTCGACGAGGTCGTGTGGGAGCGCCGGGACGCTCGAATCACGAACTGGAAGGACGGATCGGTCGCCTTCGAGCAGCTCGACGTCGAGTTCCCCGTCGATTGGTCGGTCAACGCCACGAACATCGTCACCCAGAAGTACTTCCGTGGCACGCTCGGCACACCCGAGCGTGAGAACTCGTTGCGCCAGGTCGTCAGCCGCGTGGTCGACACCGTGACCCGCTGGGGGCGCGAGGGTGGCTACTTCGCCGACGAATCCGAGGCGAGCGCATTCAGCGACGAGTTGAAGTACATCCTGATCACGCAACGGGCGGCGTTCAACAGCCCGGTGTGGTTCAACATCGGCGTCAAGGACGTTCCGCAGCAGGCCAGCGTGTGTTTCATCCTGTCGGTCGACGACAAGATGAGCTCGATCCTGAACTGGTACCGCGAAGAGGGAACGATCTTCAAGGGCGGCTCGGGTTCGGGCGTCAATCTCTCGAAGATCCGGTCCAGCGTCGAGCCCCTCGAAGGTGGCGGAACGGCTTCGGGCCCGGTCAGTTTCATGCGTGGCGCCGATGCGTCGGCGGGCACGATCAAGTCCGGTGGCAAGACGCGGCGCGTTGCGAAGATGGTCATCCTCGACATCGATCATCCCGACGTCGAAGAGTTCATCTGGTGCAAGGTCAAAGAAGAGCGCAAGGCGCGCGTGTTGCGCGACGCCGGCTTCGACATGGACCTCGACGGCTCGGATTCGTTCTCGATCCAGTACCAGAACGCCAACAACTCGGTGCGGGTCACCGACGAGTTCATGCAAGCCGTCGTCGACGATGCCGATTGGGGTCTCAAGGCAGTCACCACCGGAGAGGTCGTGAAGACCGTTCGGGCTCGCCAACTGTGGAGTCAGATCGCTCAGGCCTCGTGGGAGTGCGCCGACCCCGGTCTTCAGTTCGACACCACGATCAACAAGTGGCACACCGCCCACAACACGGGTCGTATCAATGGCTCGAATCCGTGCTCGGAATACATGCATCTCGACAACTCCGCCTGCAACCTTGCGTCGATCAACCTGCTCAAGTACCTCGACCTCAATGCCGACAACGGCGACGACACGTTCGACGTCGATGCCTACCAGCACACGATCGAGATGATCTTCACGGCGCAGGAGATCCTGGTCGGTCGTGCCGACTATCCGACCGAGCCGATCGGTGACACGAGCCGCAAGTTCCGTCAGCTCGGCATCGGCTACGCCAACCTGGGAGCGCTGTTGATGGCGCTCGGCCACGCCTATGACTCGCCACAGGGTCGTGCGTGGGCCGCCAGCCTGACGTCGCTCATGACGGGCCACGCCTACGCCGTCAGCGCTCGCACTGCAGCGCGGCTGGGGCCGTTCGAGGGCTTCGCCGACAACGAGGAGCACATGCTGAGGGTGCTCGCGATGCATCGCGACGCCAGCTACCAGATCGACAACGACGGCGTGGTGCCCGAGGAGCTGCTCTCGGCCGGTCAGCGAGCCTGGGAGGACGCCGTTCGCGATGGCATGGAGCATGGGGTGCGCAACAGCCAGGCGTCGGTCCTCGCCCCCACGGGCACGATCGGTCTGATGATGGATTGTGACACGACCGGTATCGAACCGGATCTCGGTTTGGTGAAGATGAAGAAGCTCGTCGGTGGCGGCACGATGCAGATCGTCAACCAGACGATTCCGCGTGCGCTGCGTCGCCTCGGCTATTCCGCCCAGCAGGTGGACGAGATCATCGCCTACATCGACGAGAACAAGTCGATCCTCGGCGCCCCGCACCTGGTCGCGGATCACGTGCCCGTGTTCGCCTGCTCGATGGGCGACAACACGATTCACTACGAGGGGCACGTGCGGATGATGGGGGCGGTGCAGCCGTTCCTGTCGGGGGCGATCTCCAAGACGGTCAACATGCCCGAGGAGGCCACCGTCGAGGAGGTCGAATCCCTGCACCAACTGAGTTGGGAACTCGGTCTGAAGGCCGTTGCGATCTATCGCGACAACTGCAAGGTCGGACAACCACTCTCGACGGCGAAGAAGGGTGATGCCAAGCACGGCGAGGGTGGCGATGCCCCAGATCCGGCAGCTGCGGCGACGCAGACGATCGAGAAGATCGTCGAGAAGATCGTCCACAAGCCGATCCGCCAGAAGCTGCCCCGGTCGCGTTCGGCGCGCACGTTCGAGTTCCGCGTCGCCGACTGCAAGGGCTTCGCCACGATCGGCGAATACGAGAACGGCCAACCCGGCGAGATCTTCCTCACCGTGTCCAAGCAGGGCTCGACGATGGCCGGCATCATGGATGCCTTCGCCAAGTCGATCAGCTACGGCCTGCAATACGGCGTTCCGATCCGCGCCTATGTCGAGGCGTTCGTCAACATGAAGTTCGAGCCGGCCGGCATGACCGACGATCCGGACGTTCGTTTCGCCGGCTCGATCATGGACTACTTGTTCCGGCGCCTCGCGCTCGAGTACATGACCTATGACGAGCGCGGCGGAGCTGAGCATCTTCACGATCGCAGAACGTACACAGCCGACGCTGCCCGGTGTCGAGGAGTACGTGATCGAGACCAACCAGGGTTCGGAGCTCGCACCCGACCCCAAGAGCGTTCCCTCGGCTGACGAGCTCGCTTCGGCGATCGAGAGCGGCGCGATGACCCCGACCGTCGAGGACAACACGCCGGCTCGTGGGATCACGGGTTCGGCGCCGGCGGCATCGCGTCCCATCGACGCTCCGATGTGCATGCAATGCGGGGTTCACATGGTGCGCGGCGGCAGCTGCCACGCCTGTCCCAGCTGTGGCAGCACCAGCGGCTGCAGCTGACGTTCACACGGTGTACGACGGTGACCCCGGGCTTCGGCCCGGGGTCGCTGCGCGTGCGCAGCAGGTTGCTCCGGCGCTGTGCACAACTCCGGGTCGCGTTCCGTTCGAACGAGCACACGTGGCTCGAGCCATCACCGTGTTCGCTCAGCACCGGCCGGAGGCGTCAGGGTGGGGTCGGTTGCTGTCCAGGGCGCACCAGACCTGACTCGTAGGCCTTGATGACGGCCTGGACACGGTCGCGGACATCGAGTTTCATCAAGACGCGACTGACATGCGTCTTGACGGTGGTCTCGCCGAGATACAGCTCGCCGGCGATCTCCTGGTTCGACAGGCCGCGCGCCATCATCTTGAGCACCTCGGTCTCGCGATCGGTCAGATCGGCGAGACCAGGAGTGGTCGAGAAGCCATTCGAGGCCGCGACGAACTCTTCGATGAGGCGTCGGGTCACCGAAGGGGCCAACAGCGCCTCGCCGGCCGCCAAGACGCGTACGGCGGAGATCAGTTCGTCCGGCGGGGTGTCCTTGAGCAGGAATCCGCTGGCACCCGCTCGAATCGCTTCGTACACGTGGTCGTCGATGTCGAACGTGGTGAGCATCAACACCTTGGTGTGGTTGTCGGCATCAGCCGTGATCAGACGAGTCGCCTCGATGCCGTCGAGTTCGGGCATCCGGATGTCCATGAGGACCACATCCGGACGGTACCGACGACACAGCTCGACGGCCTCGCGTCCGTTGCTCGCCTCGCACACCACCTCGAGATCGGCTTCGGTGCCGAGAATCATCGAGAACCCCGTGCGCACCAGCGCCTGATCGTCGACCACGCCGATCCGGATCATCGGTGAGCGCCGTTCGTACGGTCGAGCGGGATCGTGGCCGAGACCCGGAACCCACCGCCCGGGCGGGGGCCTGCGTGCAGCGCCCCATGGAACAGGTCGACGCGTTCGCGCATACCGATCAGCCCATGACCCACGTTGGTTCGCAGTTGGTCGGCGGTCGCGCCCGCGCCGTCGTCGATGATTTCGACGCGGATCTGTTCGGGTGCATACGTGACCTTGACAGCCGCCCTGGCCGGACGGCCTGCGTGGCGGATCACGTTGGTCAGCGCCTCCTGCACGATGCGGTAGCTGGTGACCTCCGCCGCAACCGCCCGTGCCGGTCGGATCCCCTCGATCGTCAACTCGGTCGGAATCCCCGAATCGACGCAGTGCCGAACGACCTGTTCGAGATCATCCATGGTCGGCTGCGGCACGCGTTCCGTCTCGTACTGCTCGCCGCGTAGCACGCCGAGCATGCGCCGCATCTCGGTCAGCGCCTCGCGCCCGGCGAGCTGGATCTGTTCGAGCGCCTCCGCGGCGCGATCAGGTTGGTCGGCGATGAGGCGTTGAGCCGCGCCCGCCTGGACCACCATCACGCTCATTCCATGGGCCACCACGTCGTGGAGGTCGCGCGCGATCCGGGTCCGTTCGTCGAGCGCCGCCTGACGGGCGACGAGCTCGCGTTCGGCCTCGGCTCGGACGGCTCGGTCCTCGAGTTCGGAGAGCCTTCTGCGCCGGTCGTAGACGATCTCGCCGATGATGGCCGCGGTGAGGTGGATCGCAGCGATGCCGAGAACGGCTGCGGCGGGGAGCTCCTCGGAGGGCACGAGCACGCCCACGATGGCGATCGCGGTGAGCAAGGCGAGGACGCTGCCGACGGTGCGCCACACGATGCGTCGATCGACACGGGCGTGAGCGGTCGCCGCATAGACGGCCAGCAGCGAGAACGGATCGACGTTGCCGGGATAGTCGGCGATCCAGAACACGACGGTGAACGCGACGACCGCGATCATGCTGCGGAGCGGGGCGCGCCGGCGGGCGGTGAACGCAATCGTTTCGCCGATGATCAGGGTCAGGCCGAATACGTCTTGAGGCCGTTGGCTGCCTGTCGCCTCAGCGGTGACGAATCCGAGGATCGAGACGGCGCCGACGAGCGCCGCGAACAGTGCGTCGGTCGTCGACGGGTGCGTGTTCGACCACGTCGCAACCCTCTCGAGCGATCCTCTGGCCGAACCCATCGTGTTCCACGGTACCGACCTGGCCCGCCCCGTCGCATCGACCGCGTGGACGATCGGCGATCATCCGACCGAACGATCGCCGGCCTTTTCCCACCACGGTTGGTAAGCGTCGTCGTCGGCTGCGACGCTGGGGGTATGACGTTGCGTGGAGCGAACATCGATCGTCTTCGGAATGGTCTGTTCGATGTGCTCGTGATCGGGGCCGGCATCAACGGCGCCGTCTCGTCGGCCGCACTGGCCGGTAGGGGTGCTTCCGTCGCCATGATCGACCGCGGCGATTTCGGCAGCTTCACCAGCCAGGAGTCCTCGAATCTCGTCTGGGGAGGCTTCAAGTACCTCGAGCACTTCGAGCTGCCGCTCGTGTTCGGCTTGTGTCGATCGCGGAACCGGTTGATGAAGGCGTACCCCGACAACATCAAGGAGATCGGCTTCCTGGCTGCGCTCGACCGCACGGCGCCGTACCGGCCGTGGTTCGTGGCGCTCGGCGCCCTGGGATATTGGATGATCGGGTTGTTCGGCACCAAACCACCAAAGCTGTACGACGTCGAGCGGGTGAAGCTCGAGGAGCCGGCGATCGACACGACCGACCTCAGGGGCGGGATCCAGTACCAGGATGCCTATTTGATCGACAACGATTCGCGCTTCGTCTTCTCGTTCGTGCGCTCGGCGATCGAGGCCGGGGCATGTGTCGCCAACTACGTGGAGTTGCTGACGGCCGAGCGTGTGGGCGATCGTTGGACGGTACGCCTTCGCGATGTCGACAGCGGTGAGGAGTTCACCACGTCGGCGCGGGTCATCGTGAACGCCGGCGGCCCGTTCGTCGACGAGATCAACGGCCGGTGGGGGCTCGAGACCGAACATCGCATCGTCTACTCGAAGGGCATCCATCTCGTCGTGCCGCGCCTCACCACGCGGCGACACGATCGGGTACTCGCCTTCTTCGACGACACGCAACGGTTGTTCTACGTGATCCCGATGGGTCGCCGATCGGTGATCGGCACCACCGATACCCGCATCGACACACCGTTCACCGAGGTCGATCACGAGGATCGTGAGTTCCTCCTCGCCCAGATCAATGCTCGCCTCGATCTCGAACAGCCCCTCACCGTCGACGACATCATCGCCGAACGATCTGGCGTGCGCCCGTTGGTGGTCAAGCGCAGAGGCGGCGACAAGCGCGACGTCGACTGGACATCGCTCAGTCGCAAGCACGAGATCGAGCGCGACGACGACCTCGGCGTCGTCACCGTCTTCGGAGGCAAGTTGACCGACTGCCTCAACGTCGGCGAGGAGGTCGCTCACGAGATCGAACAGCTCGGCGTTCCGCTCGAGAAGGATCTCGCGAACTGGTACGGCGAACCGGCGAAGGCGACCCGTTCCGAGTTCTTCCGGCAAGCCAAGCTGATGAAGCTCGATCGGCTCCGATCCAAGCCGGACACCGAGCCGCTGAGCGATCGGCTCTGGCGTCGGTACGGCCGGAGGGCATTCGACCTGCTCGAGGCCATCCGGGCGGATCCGGCGATGGGCGAGGACATCATGGGCTCCGCCGACTACTTGCGCGCCGAGCTCCACAACGCCGCCGAACACGAGATGATCGTGAAGCTCGACGATTTCATGCGGCGGCGTTCGAAGATCGACCTGGTCGTGCCCGACGAGGCGATCCGAACATCCCCCGGCCTCGCTGAGGTCGCCGAGATCCTGTTCGGTGTGGATGCCGAACGACGGCTCACCGAGTACTTCGACGAGAAGCCTCGAATTGGCTCTATCAGCCGGCGTGGACGCGACTGTCGT
>CAVOVK010000026.1:0-24401 GCA_963699815.1 uncultured Acidimicrobiaceae bacterium
AATTCCAGCGTGAGCCAGATCGGTGAACGTGCGATCGGGCTCGGGCTCGAAGGTGGCCTCGAGCCTCCAGGTGGCCTGAATGGCTGCGAGATCGGGCCACACACCCTCCGCCAGCCCGGCGAGGAATGCAGCCCCGAGGGCGGTCGTCTCCTGGTCGGCGGGCCGGCGAACTGTGGCGCCGAGCTGGTCGGCCTGCATCTGCAGCATGAAGTCCATGACCGACGCCCCTCCGTCGACCCGGAGATCGGTGATGGGGGTGCCGCTGGCCGCCACCATGGCATCGATGACATCACGCGTTTGATACGCCATTGCCTCGACGGTGGCACGAGCGAAGTGGGCGCGCGTCGTGCCGCGGGTGATGCCGACGATCGTGCCACGAGCGTACGGATCCCACCAGGGTGAACCGAGGCCGGCGAACGCGGGCACCACGAAGACGCCGCCACTGTCCGGCACGCTCTCGGCGAGTGGGCCGACCTCGGCGGCGTGGTCGATGATGCTGAGGCCATCGCGGAGCCACTGGATCGCGGCACCCGTGACGAAGATCGCGCCCTCGAGGGCATAGGCGATCGTGCCGTCGGCGAGCTCCCAGGCGATGGTCGTCAGCATGCCTTCCGTCGGCGGGGGACAGGAATCGCCGACGTTGAGCAGGATGAAGCTTCCGGTGCCGTAGGTGTTCTTCGCCATCCCCGGCTCGAAGCAGGCCTGCCCGAAGAGCGCCGCCTGCTGATCGCCTGCCACACCGCTGACCGGGATTCCGCCCGGCACGCCGCAGGCGTCGGAGGTGATGCCGAATCGGCCGCTCGAGGGGCGAACCTCCGGAAGCGCCGCGATCGGTACGTGGAGCAGATCGCACATGTCGGGGCTCCAACGACGATCCATGATGTCGTACAGCATCGTGCGACTGGCGTTGGTGACATCGGTGGCGTGCACCTCGCCCCCGGTCAAGTTCCAGATCAACCACGTATCGATGGTGCCGAGTGCCAGATCCTCGTCGACGGTCAGCTCACGGTTCTTCAGCATCCATTCGAACTTGGTACCGCTGAAATACGGATCGAGTACCAGACCGGTCTGCCGGCGCACCAGATCGAGGTGACCGTCGGCGACCAACTGGTCGCAGCGCGCTGCGGTGCGACGGTCCTGCCAGACGATCGCATTGCCGTAGGGGACCCCGGTCGAACGACTCCAGGCGACGACGGTCTCACGTTGGTTGGCGATGCCGATCGCGGCGACCGAGTCGAGGCCGACCTCGCTGATCACCTGGTCCAGCGTTGTGCGAGCGGCCTCCCAGATCTCCTGAGCGTCGTGCTCGACCCACGCAGGTTGGGGGTAGTGCTGCGAGAACTCCCGGTACGAGGCGACTGCGGGGCGGCCATCGAGAAACACTGCCCGGCTGCGCACGCCGGTCGTTCCCGCATCGACGGCGATCACGCAGGTGGCGGTGGACATGGACGTCACGCTCGCAAACCGGCTTCAGCGGCGCCGCTTCGATCCGCTGGAGGGGCCGCCCCCGGTGCGGCTCGTGGGTGCCGGCTTGGGTCGGGGCTGCAGTGGGTCGGAGTCCGTGGTGGCGCTTCTCGAACTCTTGGAGCCGCGTGTGTCGGCGTTTCGGCACGAAGCTGCTTGAGCGACTTGCGCTGATAGCCGAACTTGGCCAGCACGTAGCCGAACAGCAGGTACATCGGCCCGCTGACCAGCAACCCGGCGAGGATCCCGAACAGTGATGTCGTTCTGAAGAACACCACGAAGAGCACCGCCATGACGCCGACGTACAGCAGCCATTCGCGAGTCAGGCGCTGCCAGGGAACCGGACGTGAAGAATCCCATGCCACGTCCCAGTTCCTAGCAGGTGACCGGCGACGCGAGGAAGCGGTGTCGCCGATGCCGGGCGTTTGCACGCCCAGGTTCGTCTCGTAGGCTCGGCGTTCGTGCGCGTGGGAGTTCTGACCGGTGGGGGAGACTGCCCAGGGCTCAACGCCGTGCTGCGCGCCATCGTCCGCAAGGGCGAGCGCTTCTATGGCGATGAGATCGTCGGGTTTCTCGATGCCTGGGACGGTGTGATGGAGAGGCGGACGGTGCCGCTCACGATCGAGACGATGCGGGGCACCTTGCCGCGCGGTGGCACGATGCTGGGCACACGTCGTGGGAGCCCGTTCGATCGGCCCGATGGCATCGAGTCGGTGAACGCGACGATGTCCGACATGGGAATCCAGGGTCTGATCGTGGTCGGCGGCAACGGCTCGCTGAGCGTGGCGAGCAGGCTGCACGCCGAGCACGGGCTCAAGATCGTCGGGATCCCCAAGACCATCGACAACGACATCGAGGGCACCGAGGTCACGTTCGGATTCAACACGGCGGTTCAGATCGCCACCGATGCCATCGACCGTTTGCACACCACCGCTGAGAGTCACGACCGGGTTCTGGTCGTCGAGGTGATGGGCCGTCACAGTGGATGGATCGCCACCTACGCCGGGATCGCAGGCGGCGCCACAGTGGTGCTGATTCCCGAACGGCACTTCAACATCGAAGAGGTCTGCGACCGCATCGCCCGCCGCCACCACCGGGGTCGGTTCGCGTCGATCGTCGTAGTGGCCGAAGGGGCGCTTCCGGAGACCGGCACGATCGAGGTCGCCGATCGCGAGGTCGACCGTTTCGGACACATCCGACTCGGAGGTATCGGTCAACTCGTCGCCCAGGAGATCGGGGATCGAACCGGGTTCGAGACCCGGCCGGTGTTGCTCGGGCATGTGCAGCGCGGCGGCACGCCGACCGCGTCCGATCGGGTGTTGTCGACGCGATTCGGCGTCGCCGGCATCGATGCCGTTCATCGGCAGGCATGGGGACAGATGGTCGCGCTGCAGGCGGACCGGGTCGTCGACGTGCCGTTGATCGATGTGGCCGGTCGCACGCGTCAGCTCGACCTGTCGTTGTTCGACGACGTCGCCCAGGTGTTCTTCGCCTGATCACGGCGGCTGTGTTCAGGCTGCCGCGGGGATCGCCGGATATGCGGGCTGCGCCGTCTGCACGAAGCCCGGGTAGTCGTAGATCCGCAACGGGTCGGTCGTGGTGTCGCCGTTGGGCTTGGGCCACGCCAGCTCCTCGCCCTCGACCTTGAGCTGGACGGCCTCGATGCCGTCGATCTCGTTCGCCGTGTACACGATCTGGGCGATCGCCTGGGACAGGCTCTGTCCGCTGAGCTCCGCGATCTCTTTCGTGAGATCGAGGATCAGGATCTGACCCTTCGAGCGGGCGGAGATCAACTGGGTCGACGGGGGGATGAACGAGCTGTACTGGGCGGCACTCTCATCGTCGTTCGGACCGAGCAGCAGGATCTTGATCAAGTCCTCTCGTAGCGCTGCATCGCGGGGAACCGATCGGAGCAGGCGCTCCTCACCGGGAGCGACCAGATAGATGCGATCAGCCCCCGAGGCGTCCGTGCCTGCCGAACTGCCACCGATCGCCAACGCCCGCTCGTCCTCCGGCACCTCCCGCGGGACCGAATCGGTCTGGATCCCACACGCTCCCAGTGCCAGGACCGATACCGCGCTCACGAAGATGCGTCGCCAGATCATTCGTCCAACTCCTCGGCGGGCAACTCGATGACGAAACGCGAGCCGGGTCGACCGTCGAGTCGGTCCTCGATCCAGACGCGTCCCCCGTGCAACCGTACGTGTTCGTCGACGAGTGCGAGTCCGAGTCCTGCGCCGTCGCTGGAGGCGCGCCGACCCGCGACGCCGCCACGCGTGAACCGTTCGAAGACCAACCCGCGCTCGTTCTCGGGAACCCCAGGGCCGTGGTCTTCCACCGCGATCTGGATGGCGCTGACGGTCTCGTCGGGGCCGTTGATCTCGGCGATCGAGATCTCCGGCGATCCGCCGCCGTGGATGCGAGCGTTGTCGATCAGATTGGCGATCACGCGTGCCAATCGACGCCGGTCACCGTTGATGAGCACCATCTCGGCACGCGGCGACACGGTGATCGGCGTTTGGGGCATGCTGCTGACACCGACGGCCTGGCGCACGAACTCGGAGGCGATCAGCTCTTCCATGTGGAGCTGAACGGCTCCCGCGTCGAACCTGCTGATTTCCAGCAGGTCCTCGACCAGTCCCTGGAACCGAATCACATCGCTCTTCAACAAGTCGAGCGCGGCCTGGGCACGCTCGGGCATCTCCTCGCGGCGTGCATCCATCACCTCGACCGATGCCGACAGCGTCATCAACGGTGACCTGAGTTCGTGGCTGACGTCGGAGGCGAACCGCGCGTCGCGTTCGATGCGGCTCTGAAGCGCCGCCGCCATGTCGTTGAACGAGTTGGCCAGCACGCTCAGGTCAGGGTCCTCGGTTGGCTCGAGACGCGTGTCGAGCCGTCCGCCTGCGATCGCCTTGGCGGCCTGTGCCGCGACCCCCACGGGACGAACGGCGCGCCGTGCTGCGAACGATCCGGCCAGCACGCCGAGTGCCGTCGTGATCATGGTGCCGAGCACGAGCGAGAGGCGCACCGACTGCAGGGTGTTCGCGACCTCGTCGAGACTGAAGAACTCGAAATACGCCGCATCGGTCGTCGTCAAGGGATAGCCGACGACGATGTTCGGTTCGTCGCCGACGTGGACGACCATCCGGGACGCGACCCCGTCCGCGATCACCTTGTCCACCAGGGATTGGGGAAGCTCGTTCTGGTCGTAGCTCGTGCGGCCCGGCGTCCACACGTCGTTGTACCAGACGAGCGGGCGCTGCACGCCGAGGTCTTCCAGTCTGGTCATCGCCGGCTGGGCATTCGCTGGATTGCCACGCAGGGCTTCCACGACGATCGATGCGTTGCGGCGGGCAGCGGCCCGTGCATCGTTGTCGCGTTGCTGCACCACGCTGGAACGGGCGAAACCGTAGGTGACGAAGGCGAGGACCAACGACAGCATCAGAGCACCGAGCGTGAAGATCAGCAGGATCCGTCGTCGCAGTCCCCATTTGCGCCGAGTGTTGGCCCCGAACGGAACATGCGACATGGCCTCGAAGGCGCCGGGTTCGACGGTGGCGGCGGTCACGATCGGTCACCCACCAGGACGACCCCAGGTCACGTCTGCAGGCGATAGCCGAGGCCGCGAACGGTCACCACGTGGCGAGGGTTCGCAGGATCCTGCTCGACCTTGGTGCGCAGCCGGCGAACATGGACGTCGACGAGACGGCCGTCGCCGAAGTAGTCGTATCCCCAGACCTTGTCGAGCAGGGCCTCGCGGCTGAACACCTTGCCGGGGTTCTCGGCCAACTCGCAGAGCAGGCGGAACTCGGTCTTGGTGAGGTGTACCTCCTGGCCGCCCTGAAGCACCTTGCCCTCTTCAGGGATCAGCTCGAGATCACCGAAGACCAGCCGGGCGTGTGACAGCGACGAGGGACGGATGCGACGCAACAGCGCACGGATCCGTGCCGACAACTCCTTGGCGGCGAACGGCTTGGTGAGATAGTCGTCGGCGCCCGCTTCGAGCCCTGCCACGATGTCGTGGGTGTCATTGCGAGCTGTCACCATCACGACCGGCACGTCGCTGGTGCGTCGAATCGTGCGGCACAGTTCGAAGCCGTCGATACCGGGCAGCATGATGTCGATCAGGACCACGTCGGGAGCGACGGCGGCGAACAGCTCGATCGCCTCCTCGCCACTTCCGGCTTCGTCGACCGTCCACCCCTCATCCTCGAGCGCCAGCTTCACGGCAGAGCGGATGCGCTCATCGTCTTCTACGGCAAGGATGCGAGTTCCCACGCTCACCATGATGCCGCATCCGGGCGACAATTCGCGATCAATCGGTGCGATGCTCCGAACGAACCGCCTCGAGCATCGCCTGATGCACGCCCGGAGCGGCGGCGAGCATCTCCTCGGGTCGGGCCGGCGCACCGGCGAAATCGGTCGTGATCGCGCCTGCTTCGCGAGCGATCAACTCGCCCGCGGCGGCGTCCCACGAGTTGAGATGTCGTTCGTAGTAGGCGTCGAGACGGCCGCAGGCGACCATGCACAGATCGACCGCCGCCGAGCCGAGCCGCCGGATGTCGCGAACCTCGGTGATCAACCCGAGCAGGTGCTCGGCCTGCTCGCGCCGGGTCTCGGCTCGGTACCCGAAACCCGTACCGATCAGCGCCAGGCCGAGATCGGTGGCAGAACTCGCGAAGATCGGACGGCCATTGAGCGTCGAACCGGCACCCAGCGCGGCTGTGTACATCTCGTCGAGCGGTGGGACGAACACCGCCCCCGCCTGCATCGTGTCGCAGTAGGCGACGCCGATCGAGCACGCCCAGGCTGGTTGGTCGTAGACGAAGTTGGTCGTGCCGTCGATGGGGTCGAGGAACCAGGCGAATCCGCTCGTGCCGTCGTCGTCGGTGCCTTCTTCCCCGATGATCGCGTCGTCGGGACGAACTCGCCGCAGCTCTCCCACGATGTAGGCCTCCGCGGCGCGGTCGTACTCGGTCACCATGTCGGTGCGCGACGATTTGGTGTCGCCGGAGAGTTCGCCGATCTCGCGGTCCGACCGCGCCGTGCGATCGTCCCGGCTTCGCGTGCCAATTGTTCGGCGAGCGATCGCAGAGCGGCCCGTTCGGCGTCGTCGACGCTCATCGCGGAGCGTGCCCGGCCTGCTCGCGGTCCGAGATCTCGCGCCACTCGCCCATCGCCCGCAAGGCCAGCACCGACACGATCGCCATCCCTCCGGCGCAGGTCAAGGCGCCGATCAACAGTCCGATGCCCTTTGGGACAGCGCAGTCGCCTTCACATTGCAGGTCGACGAGTGCGAACCCGATCAGCCCGCCCGCCAGCCCACCGAGCAGGATCACGACGAACGCAATGGCACGAGCGGCGACCGGCGGGATCGCCGAGAGGGGACGTTGGTCCGGCACGACGCCAGCCTACGAGGCTCCACGACCCACTTGCGGGCGTGGGGTGCGTAGAGTTCCCGGCCGTGCACGTAGTGGTCGTCGTTCCGACGTACAACGAGGCTGACACCATCGTTCCGCTGTGCGAGCGTGTGCGAGTTGCGCTGCCGGATGCGCATCTGCTGATCGTCGACGATTCGAGTCCCGATGGCACCGCTGTGATGGCCCGCCAGGTGGGTGAGCGACTCGGCGGGGTCACGGTGCTGCAGCGGGCCCGCAAGGGAGGATTGGGAGCCGCCTACCGGGCCGGTTTCGCGGCGGCGATCCTGCAGGGTGCCGAGGTCTGTGTCCAGATCGACGCCGATCTGTCACACGATCCGGAGGTGTTGCCGGCGTTGGTGGCGAACATCGAACACGGCGCCGACCTGGCGATCGGCAGCCGATACGTGCCGGGTGGGCGAACGGTCGATTGGCATCGGGGGCGCCAGGCCCTGTCGAGATGGGGCAATCGCTACGCGGCGGGGGTGCTCGGCCTCGCCGTGAACGATGCGACGGCCGGACTGCGGGCCTATTCGGTCGCGGCGCTCGAACGGATGGAGTACGAGACGGTGACCGCCGACGGCTATGGGTTCCAGGTCGAGATGACGCATCGCCTGGTGCGCGCCGGTGGCCGGATCGTCGAGTTCCCGATCACCTTCGGTGAGCGGGTCGCGGGCGAGTCGAAGCTGTCGGGTGGCATCGTTCACGAAGCGCTCGTGCTGGTCGCTCGATTATGGGTGGCAGATCGGCGCGGCAGGCGCCAACGTCGTCGCAGCGGCGGCTGATCTCGGCCGACCCGATCGTCAGTCGGTTCGGTCGTTTGACGTGATCTCGTACTCCTGAATCGCAGCAACGTCGTCCGGTGACAGCGAGAACGTGATCGTCACCTGCCGTGCATCCCGGCCCACACACGTCACCGTTGCTCGGGCATCGTTGACGGCCACCAGCGACTGGAGAGTCAAGGGCCGAATCGGTTCGAGTGCTGTCTGGCGGCGTTCCCAGTCGTCGTCGAGGCGAACGTTGTCGGCGAACAGCCGGTCGGCGGCGTCCACATCCCACACATTGAGCAAGGTGACGAGGTGGTGGGCGGCGTTCGCCAATTGGGCAGGGATCGGGCGTACCGATGCCGCCATCGCGAGTTGATCGGACACCGTTTCGAGCAGGCGGATTCCCAGCTCGGTCATCGGTGCATAGGTGGCGTTCGACAGGGCGATCACCCCGAGTCGTCGGCCCAGCCGCCAACTCATGTTCGAGCCGTAGCCGGGCAGACCGCCGGAGTGGGAGACGATCTGGCCGCGGTCGGCTGTGTGGAGCGTGCGGAGGCCGAGGCAGTACGACGTCTGGTAGTGCCGCTCGCCCAGCGTTCGTACGCCCACATGCTGATGCGACGCCTGCATTTCTCGCCGCGACGCACGGCACAACGGGCCGCCGTCAGGGTCGTCGCGCGCCGGGAAGGCGTCGTCGAGCCAGCCGATCCAGGTCGCCAGGTCGGCCACGGTGGCCCACAGGCCACCCATCGGGGCGATGAGACCGTCCCCGAGTGGCGGTAGCTCGTCGGCGAATCGGTCGTCGAGCCAACGCATCGGACGGGCCCATTGGTCGTGGGGCGGCATGACCCATGTCGTGCGTGTCATTCCCAGTGGCTCGATCAGCCGGTCGGAGATGTGTTGTTGGAGCCGGCGCCCTGTCAGCCGGTGAATCGCTCGGCCCAGCACGGCGTATCCGAAGTTCGAGTACTCGTACGCGATTCCTGTCGGTTCGGCGAACACCGGACCTGCCGCCACGATCGCGTCGAACTGCTCGTCGGTCAGGTCGAGGTGACGATCGGCCCATGCGTCGTCGGTGACCAGCCCGCTCGTCATCGCCAGCAGGTCGCGGATGGTGATCGCCGGCGCATCGGTGGTCGGGCTGCGAAGCGGGGCGAGTTCGGGCACGAGCCGTCCGATCGGATCGTCGAGCTGGAACGCCCCGTCGTCGCGCAACGACAATGTGGCGGCGGCGGAGAACGATTTCGTCATCGAGGCGATCCGGTAGACGGTGTGCTCGTCGACGTCGCCGATCGCGCCGGTGATGTCGAGCGATCCGTTCTGCACGACGCCCCAGGCGACCGTCGGGCATCGCCGCTCGGTGGCGAACTCCTCCACGAAACGGTCGAGCGGCTGGCGATCGATCGAATCCGGCGGCATCGGCCCATTGTTGCTGCTCGTCACCAGCACGGCACCGATGCGGGTGAGGCCCTAGCTTGGATCACATGAGTGACACAAGAGTCGTGTTCGGTGCGTTCGTCCCGCAAGGGTGGAAGATGGAGCTGACGGAGATCGACGGCGCCGCCGCCAAGTGGACCAAGGCGGTCGAGGTCGCCCAGCTCGCGGAACGCCTGGGCTATGACTCGGTCTGGGTGTACGACCACTTTCACAATGTCCCGCGTCCGGCCAACGAGGCGGTGTTCGAGTGTTGGGCCACGATGGCGGCGATCAGCCAGCTCACGTCGACGATCCGACTCGGCCAGATGGTCGGCTGCAACAGCTACCGCAACCCGGGTGTGCTGGCCAAGATCACGGCCACGATCGATGTGATCTCCGGCGGGCGACTCGACTGGGGCATCGGGGCCGGCTGGTACGAGAACGAGTACCGAGCATACGGTTTCGAGTTTCCACGGCCGAAGGATCGCATCGGCATGCTCGACGAGACGGTGCAGATCGTGCGCTCGATGTGGACCGAGCCCGAGACGACGTTTTCAGGGAAGTACTACGCCATGAAGCGGGCGCAGTGCGACCCGAAGCCCTTGCAGCAGCCCGCTCCACCGATCTGGATCGGTGGGGGCGGCGAGCAGCTCACATTGCGAACCGTCGCGAAATATGCTGATTGTTCGAACTTCGGCGGTCCGCCGGAGATCTGGGCCCACAAGCGCGACGTGCTCCGCCGGCACTGTGAGTCGGTGGGCCGCGACCCCGGCGAGATTCGCATGACCTGGTCGCCGGAGGTGTTCATCCGGCGAACCGAGGCGGAGGTCGAGGCTGCCGGCTCGTTGGCGGTTTGGGGGCAGCCGATCGATGAGTGGCGCGCCAACAATCTCGTCGGCACGGTCGAACAGGTCGCCGAGAAGATGCGGACCTACGTCGAGTTGGGTTGTGGGGGCTTCGTGCCGTGGTGCAGCGATTACCCGGACACCGAGACGTTGGAACTGCTCGCGACGGAGATCATGCCGGAGTTCCGCTGACGCTCGATCAGCGCCGTGGCGGTGGCCATGGCACGGCTCGTCGCGGAGCCGGTCGGCATGCGCGGCGGTGGACAGCTTCGTCCGGAGCTGCCGTCAGAGGTAGCTGCGGTAGATGACCTCTGCGACGCAGCTCGGCTTCGCGGCTCCCTCGCACTCGAACGTGAACTCCAACACGGTTTGGACGCCGCCGGCGATGTCGGTGACCTCGAGCAGTTTGACGCCGAGTCGCAGTCGTGAGCCCACCATGACCGGCGACGGGAAACGGACCTTGTTGGCGCCATAGTTGACGCCCATCGAGAACCCGGTGATCGTGACGACCTGAGGATAGAGGGTCGGTCCCAGCGCCAGCGTGAGGTAGCCGTGTGCGATCGGCCCGCCGAACGGTCCGGTCTTGGCCCGCTCGACGTCGACGTGGATCCATTGATGGTCACCGGTTGCCTCGGCGAACAGGTTGACCTGCTCCTGGCTGATCTCGGTGTACGGGCTGTAGCCCAGGTGTTCACCGACGAGGCCCTTGAGTTCATCGGTGCCATTGATGATGCGTGCAGACATGTCCGCCAGCATGTCACCCCGCCGTGAAGTGATACGAATACTGGCGATGACTGATCTGTTGACCGCTCACGCTGCAGCACAGCCCGACAAACTCGCTGTCGTCGACGATCGCGGTGGCGGCAATGTTCGCAAGCTCACCTATGCGGAACTCGAGGCGAGATCGAATCAGCTGTCTCGGGTGCTGGCCGATCTGGGGGTGCGGCCGGGGCAGAAGGTGGTGTGGTGTGGGCAGAACTCGCAGGGCATCGTCGAGATGGTCAATGCATCGCGCAAGGTGGGGACCACCGCGGTTCCGCTCAACTACCGCCTCAGCGACGAAGAGGCGGCCTACGTCACGGATCACTCAGACGCGGTGCTCGTGTACGTCGACGCGGCCTACGCGGACCTGTTCACACGGATCCGAGCCGGGATCCCGAACGTCGAGCACATACTCGTCTTCGACGGCGATGCACCCGACGGCATGGTCGCCTGCGATCCGCTCGTCGCAGCCGCGTCGATCGAACCGCTGCCGGACCCCGCCGTCGACGAGGCAGACGGTGCCACGATGATCTACACGTCGGGCACCACCGGCAAGCCGAAGGGCGCCTACCGACGCAGGGTCTCGTCGGCCGCTCAGTCGACGGCGATGCTGAGTTTCATCGGTTACTCGCCCGATGACGTGTATCTCACGACCGGACCGCTGTACCACTCGGGGCCCGGCGCGTTCATGGGTATCGCCCTCGTGATGGGGCAGACGATCGTTCTGCAGCACAAGTTCGATCCCGAGGACTGGTTGCGGTTGCTCGAGACCTACCGGTGCACCTCCACGTTCGCGGCGCCGACACCGATCCGCATGATCTGCCACGTACCCGACGAGGTGATGTCCAAATACGACCGATCGTCGATGAGGGTGATGATCGCCAATGCCGCGCCGTGGAGCTATGCCCTCAAGCAGCAATATGTCGCTCACTTCCCGCCCGAGTCGCTGTTCGAGGTCTACGGCTCCACCGAACTCGGCGTCAACACGATCCTGCGACCCGAGGACCAGATGCGCAAGCCGGGATCGTGCGGTAAGGAGGCCCCGATGGTCGAGATTCGGCTGTACGACGCCGACGGCAACATCGTGTCGGGCACCGGTCCCGATGCGACCGGCGAGCTGTACGTCCGCTCCGAGTCGGTGTTCGCCGACTACTACAAGCAGCGCGACAAGTACGAAGAAGATCACCGCGATGGCTTCCAGACCGTAGGGGACATCGCCTATCGCGACGACGAAGGATTCCTGTACATCTGCGACCGCAAGAAGGACATGATCATCTCCGGTGGGATGAACATCTACCCGGCCGAGATCGAAGCCGCGCTCGAGCATCATCCCGACATCTTCGAGGCGGCGGTGTTCGGCATCCCCAGCGAGGAATGGGGGGAGACCGTGCACGCGATCGTGGTCCCCAAGGCCGGGGCGGTTCTGACCGAGGACGATGTCGTCGCGTATCCGCGTGAACACCTCGCCAGGTACAAGGTGCCGCGTTCGATCTCCTGGATGGACGAGCTGCCGAAGACCGGTTCTGGCAAGGTGCTCAAGCGCGAGTTGCGCCAGCCGTTCTGGGAGGGGCATGGCAGCAATGTCTGACCATGCTCCCGGAGTCGGTTTCCGATCGGGCTTCATCACGTTCGTCGGTCGGCCGAACGTCGGCAAGTCGTCGCTGATCAACGCGATCTGTGGCCAGAAGGTGAGCATCGTCTCCGACAAGCCCCAGACCACCCGGCATCGCATCATGGGCGTGCTGACGCGCCCCGACGTCCAACTGGTGTTCGTCGACACGCCGGGTCTGCACAAACCGGTCTCGGCGCTCGGTGAGCGGGTGAATGCCACCGCCATCGAGAGTGCCGCGGGTGTAGATGTGCAATGCCTCGTACTCGACGCGACGATGCCGTTCGGCAAGGGAGACCGGTGGGTCGCCGACAAGTTGCACATGCCGGATGCGATCGTCATCGTCAACAAGATCGACATCGCAACGAGCGACCAGGTGATCTCGATGCTCTCGGCCGCCGGGGCACTCGACGCCGAGGCCTATTTCCCCGTGTCGGCCCAGACCGGTGAGGGCATCGGCCCCCTGGTCGAGCACCTCACTTCTCGACTTCCCGAGGGGCACAAATACTTTCCCGACGACGAGCTCAGCGATATGCCGGAGGAACAGTTCGTCGCCGAGTTGGTTCGCGAACAGCTGCTCGCCGTCACCCGTGACGAGCTGCCGTATTCGATCGCCACGCGCGTCACCGAGTGGGAGTGGCCACGTATCCGCGTCGACATCATCGTCGAGCGCGACAGCCAGAAAGGAATGGTGATCGGCAAGGGCGGCAGCGTGCTCAAGGAGGTCGGGAGCCGAGCCCGGGCGCAGATGCCCGAAGGTGTCTACCTCGAACTTCGTGTCAAGGTCGACAAGGACTGGCAGCGTCGCCCGGACCGGATCGAACGCCTCGGTTATTGACGCCGCCGCGCCTGCGATCGCGAACCTCAGCCGTCCGAGATGGGGGACACCGTGGTGCTGGTCGTCGTGGTCGTCGGTGACGT
Organism: uncultured Acidimicrobiaceae bacterium; assembly: GCA_963699815.1. GTDB lineage: Bacteria > Actinomycetota > Acidimicrobiia > Acidimicrobiales > Ilumatobacteraceae > Ilumatobacter. Next base: position 13,205 of record CAVOVK010000026.1, read on the forward strand.
CAGCGAGGTGTCGACCACGAGGCTCGCGAAGTCGATGAATGCCATCGGCTCGCCCGGGTCGCTCGATCCGCCCAGCGAGGGAACGAACACGGCAAAACCTTCGCCGTCGACTTCGAACCGCACGAACCCGATTGCTCCCTCGTCGGCGGTGAGGAAGGAAGTCAGCGTCAACACGATCTGGGCGGTCGCTCGCCGTTGTTCGTCGTTCGACAGGCGGTCGAGCACGCTCGGGTTCAGCGTCACCGTCGCGGTCGCCCGCTCCAGCTCGACGTCAGCGATCAAGTCAGGGCGAACGGCGCTGCGCAACCCGAATTGTGCGATGTCGCCGACGGGAGTCTCGAGCTGTGTGATCACGGCATCGATCGGCACGGGCGGGATCTGATCGCGCCGGATTTTCTGCATCTCGTCGGAGAATCCGAGCGTGTAATAGATGTCGACCGGGGATGTCAGAAGTGCCGGCAGCGTGGTGGTCGTGGTCGTCGTGGTGGATTGACCGTCCGGTACCGAGATCGGCCCGGGCAGCGTGGTGGTGGTGGTCGTGGTACTGGTGGTCGTGGTGTTGGTCAGGTCATCCGGCAGGTCGGCCGGGTTGTACGGCGTGACACGTTCATCGGTCGGCAAACTGCACGAGATGAGAGCGAGCGGCAACAGCAACGCCGCCGCGACACGGGCGCGTACGTTGGCGGCGGTCGTCGTCGGCGCCATCAGGAATCCTCCGCCATCATGAATCCTCCGCCATCATGAATCCTCCGCCATCATGAATCCTCCGTTGGTAGCCGGACGACGAATCGAGCGCCGCCACCGGGTCGATCTTCGACCCACGCCTCCCCACCGAGCGCTGCGGCGTGCTCGGCGACCAGGGCGAGTCCGAGCCCCGTGCCGATGCGGTTGCGGGCTGCGCTCCCGCGCGCGAATCGCTCGAAGATACGCGTTCGTTCGCTCGCTGCCACGCCCGGGCCTTCGTCTTCGACGGCCAACAGCACCGACTTCTTGACCGGTGATGGCTCGATGGCGATCCGCACCGGGCCACCGCCATGATGGGTGGCGTTGTCGAGCAGATTGCCGAGGATTCGCTCGAAACGGACGCGATCGACCAGGGCGCGCCGTTTCGCACGGCGGTGCACCTCGATCGGGAGCGCCCCGTAGCCGAAACGCTGTGACACGCGGTCGGCGAGCTCCACGAGGTCGACCGACTCGGGGTGCAGGTCGTGGGCGCCTGCCTCGAGTCGCGAGAGTTCGAGTAGGTCGATCACCATGTCGTCGAATCGCCGGATCTGGCTGACGACGACGTCGAGTGCTTGCTGGGTGCGCTCGGGGAGGTCGGCGCGGCGGGCGTCGAGGACTTCGACGGCGGCGGTGAGGGCGGTGATGGGGGAGCGCAGCTCATGGCTGACGTCCGAGGCGAATCGCTGCTCGCGTTCGATCCGTTCCTGGACGGCGTCGGCCATGTCGTTGAAGGAGCCGGCGAGACGGTTGAGGTCGGGGTCGTTCTCTGCGTCGAGCCGTGCACCGAGCGTTCCGCTCGCGATGTCGCCGGCGGCGTCGGCGACACGTGAGAGCGGGCGGAGCAGCCGGCGGCTGGTCGACCAGCCGAAGAAGGTCGCGACCAGCGTGGCCAGGATGGCTCCGACGATGAGCGCAGACGCCAGCACTCGCAACGTTCGCTCGGTGTTGTCGAGTGGAAATGCCTCGACGTACCCGACGTCGTGGGCGCGGAGACTGAGTGCCACACCCAGCCACGGTTTGCCCCCGTCGTCGGCGAACAATTGCTGGCCGGATTGGCCGTTGCTGACCGACTGGACGAGTTGTGCAGGAAGATCCTGGACCGAGAACCCGATTCGGGAGAACACGTTGACAGGTCGCGCGGCGGTTGCCGGGCTGGTGAGCAGTACGGCATATCCGCCCTGCTCGGTATCGAGGTCCTGGACCGCCTGTGCGACCGTGCGCGAGTCGGGCGCCGTGTCGAGCAGATCGTTGAGATCGGTGGCGTGCTGGATCGCGGTGACCTTGGCGGCGCTGACCCGTTGGTCGAGCAGCGAGTTCCGAGCGAACAGGAACGTGGCGAGCGTCAATCCGATCCCGCCGAGCAGGGCCATCGCACCGAAGAACAGCGTCACCCGTGTGCTGAGACGCAGCGATCGACGACGAGCCATGTGCAGTAGTGTGGCACCGAACGAACCGGCCGTGCCGTAGGAGGGACCCGGGAGGCGCTCGAAGCGCCGGATTCCGGGGTGGTCACCGCTGCCGGTGAGGCGCCAGGGGGAGGAAGGCACCCCACCGGGGCAGCGTGAACAAACATCATGTTGGTCGTCGTCTGTGACGACAGCACACCGGAAGTGTGCGATTTCCGTAACAAACAGGTCAGCTTTGTTCGCGAAGTACCTGATAGTGACGTTTCAGGGCGTCGTAGGTTCGTGGCACACTGTGACGACCGTGAACAGCTTGCTCTTCATCGAGGACGACGACGGTATTCGGCTCGCGCTTCGGCTCGCGCTCGAGGACGAGGGCTACCACGTCTACGAGGCCGTCGACGGCACGCAGGGCCTCCAGGTGTTCGGCGAGCACGAAGTCGATCTGGTTTTGCTCGACCTGCGGCTGCCCGATATGTCGGGTTTCGACGTGTGTCGGGCGATGCGGGCCGAGAGCATCGTGCCGATCATCATCATCACGGCCCAGACCGACACCTACGACATGGTCGCCGGCCTCGAGGCGGGAGCCGATGACTACGTCACCAAGCCGGTCGTGCCGAAGGAACTGGCAGCCCGCATCCGCGCCTTGCTTCGCCGGGTGCAGCTCCAAGAGATGAGTTCGGCGCCGAAGTCGACCAGGTTCGGCGACATCGAACTGCGCCGTGAACAGGGGATCGTGCTGCGCAACGGCGAGGAAGTGAGCCTCACCAAGACCGAGTTCCGGTTGCTGTGCGAGTTCGCTGATCATGCCGGAGCGGTGCTGTCGCGCGACCAGCTGTTGGAACGAGTGTGGGGATATGAGTACCTCGGCGACTCACGACTCGTGGACGCTCACGTGCGGCGGTTGCGGCTGAAGATCGAAGACCACCCCGACGATCCGAAGCTGATCGTCACCGTGCGAGGTATCGGCTATCGCCTGATGTCCTGATCAGCGAGCGCCGGCACCGTTCGATCGTCACCGATGGGTCATTTCGGCCAGACGGGTGGCCGCTGTTCGCGGAAGGCAGCCATTCCCTCCGCGGCGTCGGGGCCGGCGAACAACTCTTCGCTGAGTGCGCTCATCGCAGCGAAGGCGGTCGAACGGTCCAGTCCCGGAACTTCGCGAAGCATGCGCTTGGTCGCTGCGACGGCGCGTGGGGCACCGGCCTTGACCCCGTCACACAAGGCGGCGACGGTGGCTGTGACATCGTGGCTGACGTGCGTGACCAAGCCGATCGATCGAGCCTCGATCGCATCGAAGGGTTCACCCGTCAGCATCGCAGCTGCGATCTTGCCGGGCGGCACTCGGCGAAGGATCGGGACCGAGATGATCGCAGGGGCAACGCCGATGCGGACCTCCGTGAGCGCGAACGTGACCGACGAGTGGACGACGACGAGATCACAAGCAGCCATCAAGCCGATACCTCCCGCCCGCACGGCGCCCTGCACGACCGCGATGGTCGGTACCGGGGAGTCCATGAGCTGCTCGAGCACGTTCACGAATGGCCGTGAGTCGGTGGCACCACTGTCGCCGGAGCGTTCCTTGAGATCGGCACCGGCACAGAACGCCGGGCCCTCGTGACCGAGCACGATCGCGCGGGCCGCCGGAGACCTCGACCTCGGCGAGCGTTGCCGCCAGCTCGGACACGAGCTGCCTCGACAGGGCATTGCGGTTGTGCTGCGAGTCGAGGGTGATGTTGGCGACGTCATCGGCGACGACGAGACGGACGAGTTCTCCCATGTGGTTCGACCGTAGTCGCCGCTAGTTCTGGTGCAAGCTGCGGAGAAACTGTTCGACCTCGGCCCGGTCGCGTGTGCGCTTCATGGGCGGCAACGCATTCACGATGTCCCATCGATAGCGGGCCGACCCGAGCCGCGAATCGAGCACGGCGACGACGCCCCGGTCTGTGGCGTTCCGGATCAATCGACCCGATGCCTGGGCGAGCAATGTCGCCGCTCGAGGTACGTCGATCTCGGAGAAGGCGTTCGGGCCCAATCGCTCGCGGCGTGCGGAGAGCAGCGGATCGTCGGGACGTGGAAACGGCAGCTTGTCGATGACGACGAGCGACAGGGTGCTACCGGGTACGTCCACACCCTGGAACATTCCGGTCGTGGCGAACAGGCAGGTCTCCTCGGACTCGGCGAACTTCCGAACGAGGGCGGGTTTCGGGAGATCGCGCTGGGTGAGCAGCGGTACCGATATGTGGTCGCGGACCGCTTCCACCGCATCGTCCATCGCTGCCCAACTGGTGAACAACGCGAGCGTTCGTCCACCCGCCGCTTCGATCAGCGCGATCAGTTCCTCGCCGACGGCGGCTCGGAATTTGGGCGACTTGGGGGAGGAAGGTGCATCGCGCAATACAGCATCGCCTGCGAGCCGTAGTCGAATGGGCTTCCGACATCGGTCTCGACCGTGTTCGCGTCGGCGAGTCCGACGCGGCGGCCGAGCGATGACGGGATCGTCGCGCTGGTCAGGATCGCGGTGTGCTGCTCCCAGACACCTGCACTGAGCGTCGGTCCGACATCGAGCGGTGCGATCTCGAGACGCGGGTTGTCGGAGCTGCCGGACACGAAGGGAACAGTGCCGTCGCTCGCCCTCAGCGCTGCCTCGACCGACTCCATGGTGCGCCCGATGATGCGCTGGGCCCGCAGCTTTCGCTGTTGGGCGTCCTCGATCGGGGTATCGATCTTCTCGACGGCCTCTCCGATGCGGGTCAAGCGCAGTTGGGCCTCGTGCAGCGCATCGGCGATCGGTTCGGGAAGCGGTGTCGTCAGCCGTTGACCAGCGAAGGGCGCCAACGTTTCGCGAAACAATGACGCGAGATCGGTGATCGCGCCGGTCAGTTGCGGATCTTCGAGGAATCGGCGGACGGTCGAGCCGACCGTGACGAATCTGCCGGGCGCGATCTGCACGCCGACCGTGTCGCTCATGATGTCTTCCAGGACGTGGGCCTCGTCGAAGATCACCACGTCGTGTTCCGGCAGGATGACGCCGCCGCTGCCGACGTGGAGCCCGTACAGGTGGGTGTTGACCACGATCACGTTGGCGGCTTGGGCGCGCCGTCGGGCGAGTTCGGCGAAGCACTCCTGCCCCATCGGGCAACGGTCAGCCCCTGGGCATTCGTCGGAGCCGACGCTGACGGAACGCCAGGCGGCGTCGCTCGGGTTCCAGTCGAGCTCGGCTTGGTCGCCGGTGTCGCTGGTCGCCGCCCACTTACCGAGCTGTTTGATCTCGAGCTTCGTCGTCGCCGACATCTCGTCGAGATCGAGCTGGGCCTGAGCGGGATCGTTCGTTTCTCTGAGTCGTTGCAGGCAGAGATAGTTGCTACGGCCTTTGAGTACCGCCGATTCGACCTCGATGCCCTGCTCGCCCAGCTGTTCGACGAGGAACGGTAGATCTTTCGTGGCGAGCTGGTCCTGCAACGCTTTGGTAGCGGTGGCGACGACCGTCCGCTTGCCGGAAACGATCGCCGGAACCAAGTAGGCGAGTGTCTTGCCCGTACCGGTCCCGGCTTGCACCACGAGATGCCGACCGTGCTCGATGGCGGTCGCAACCTGTTCGGCCATCTGGCGTTGTCCTGGCCGGTCCTCCGCCGCCGGCAGCGCAGTCGTGACCGCGTCGAGCGCGGCGACCGCCGCAGCGGCCAGCTCGTTGGTGGTCATCGAACGAGGGCGATCGCAGCATCGAGGTCGGCGGCGCCGAAGTCGGGCCAGGCCGCATCGGTGAAGTGCATCTTCGACCCGGCGCTCTGCCAGAGCAGAAAGTTCGACACGCGCTGCTCACCGCTCGTTCGCACCATCACGTCGACGGGCGGAAGTTCGGGGAGGTACAGGTGGGCATCGATCGTGTCGGGGGTGATCGGTTCGCCGACGGTGCGGGCGGCGCGCACAGCCGACATCAGTTCGGTGCGACCGCCGTAGTCGAAAGCGACGGTCAGCACCATGCCGGTGTTGGAGGCGGTGTCGCTGATCGCTTTGCGGATCGCCCGCTGCACATATTTCGGTGTCCGCGCCGCCGGGCTGTCGAATGGACGCCCGATCCACTGAACCCGAACGTTCAACTCGTTGAGCTCGCGAAACGCGCCCGAACAGTTTTTCGTGGAGACCGAGGATGTGCCGCACCTCACCGCGCGGCCGAACCCAGTTCTCGGTCGAGAATCCGAACACGGTCAGCCAGCCGACATTGCGGGTGACGGCGAGCCGCACGACCCGGGCCAGGTTCTCCTCGCCTTCGGTGTGGCCGTCGGTTCGAGGTAGGTCGCGACTGGCGGCCCACCGTCCGTTGCCGTCCATGATGATGGCGACGTGAAGGGGACGCCCGGGCGACCGCGCATCAGCCCCCTTCGATTCCTCGGTGTCGGCGACACTTCTCACAGGCTGACCACGGTAGCGGTCGGGGAGCTGCGCCGGAGGGCCATCGGCGTGGGAGAATGGCAGCGTGAAGCAGTCCACGTCGGCACCGATGCCGCAAACCAGCGCACCGGGAAGTCCGGCCAAGGCGTCGAACTCGTCGCTTCGACACGTACTGGTCGTCGGCGGCACACTGGGGGAGTGGGCATCGATGTCCGATTCGCAGTGGGCGAATCGCGTGGCCGAACTCGGTTCGCTGTGCGCCGAACTCGGGGTGCCCTGGCTCACGCTGCGTGCCTACGAACAAGGCACCGACGAGCTCGGTGTCGAACTCGGCCAGTGGCGGCATTCGGTCGACGGCTGCGACATCGTCGTCGATCCGTGCGGAGACGGGCGGCAGCGATTCGCCGATGCGCTGTCACGGCTCGACCCAGGTGATGAGGTCAACGAGGCAACTGTCGCAGCGGCGCTCTATGAGCCGGCCGACTGTGAACCCGACCTGGTCGTCGTCCTGGGGCCGCCGACGCAACTGCCGCCGTCGCTGGTGTGGGAGCTCGCCTACGCCGAGTTGGTGTTCGCCCAGGTGTCGTGGGCCGACCTCGGCGCCGACGCTGTCGCCACGGCTGTCGCCGACTTCTCCAGCCGGCGACGTCGGTTCGGCGGTCTCGACGACGATGAGTGAGTTGTATCGGGACGTCGGGGTGGTCTTGCGCACCTACAAGCTGCGCGAATCCGATCGAATCGTAGTGATCATGACGCAGGACAACGGCAAGGTCCGTGCAGTCGCCAAGGGGGTCCGCAAGACCAAGTCGAAGTTCGGGGCCCGACTCGAACCGATGAGTCATGTCCGCCTCTTGTTGTACCGCGGTCGTGAACTCGACATCGTCAGCCAGGCCGAATCGGTCGAATCCTTGTCACCGCTGCTGTCGTCACTCGACCGGGCCTCGCAAGCGATCGCCGCGATCGAGGCGGTCGATCAGCTCGGTCTCGAGCGTGAGCCGAATCCTCGGCTGTATCGCATGGTGGTCGGCGTGTTGCGAACGATCGCCGAACGTCCGGCCGCTCTCAACGTTCCGGCCTTCTACTGGAAGCTGCTCGCCGCCGAGGGACTCGAACCGCAACTCGACGCGTGCGTCCGCTGTGGAGAGGCAGGCCCGGAGGTGCAGCTGGTGTCGTTCGATCTCAACGAGGGTGGTGTGTTGTGCCGAGCTTGCAGGTCCGGCACGCCGGTCTCGTCCGCAGCGCTCGGCATCATGCGCGACATTCTCGGTGGGCGGATGAACGAGGCATTGGCTCTCGAGGAGTCATCGGCGACGCACGAGGTCGGGGCGCTCGCCACCAGGGCGCTCGAACATCACATCGAACGCCGCCTCAAGGCGGTCGCAATGTTCGAACGCCACTGACGAGCAGCGCGGCCGCCCGAGTCGTATTGCGGGCAACGCTGCCCGCAGCGGATCGGCGCAGAAGCCACCCGCGGAATCAGGTGGCGTGCTTCTAGCCTGTTGGGCCTATGCCCGCTACCGAGCTCGATCAGATCGTCAACCTGTGCAAGCGTCGCGGATTCGTGTATCCGTCGGCCGAGATCTACGGCGGTTTCCGGTCGACCTACGACTATGGCCCACTCGGGTCGCTGCTGCTTCGCAACGTCAAGGATGCGTGGATTCGTTCGATGGTGCAGCAGCGGGATGACGTCGTGCTGATCGATGCGGCGATCCTCGGGCCACCGCAGGTGTGGGAGGCCAGCGGCCACCTGGCCAACTTCACGGATCCGCTCGTCGATTGCACCAGCTGCAAGAACCGTTTCCGGGAGGACAAGCTCGACGACCCCAACACGTGTCCGAGCTGCGGTGCGACGGACACGTTCACCGAGGCCCGCCAGTTCAATCTGATGTTCAAGACCCAGGCCGGCCCGATCGCCGACTCCGGAGCCGATGCGTATCTGCGGCCGGAGACCGCCCAGGGCATGTTCACCAACTTCGGGCAGGTGCTCCAGACCAGTCGCAAGCGGCCACCATTCGGTATCGCTCAGGTCGGCAAGAGCTTCCGCAACGAGATCACTCCACAGAACTGGATCTTCCGCACCCGCGAGTTCGAGCAGATGGAGATGGAGTTCTTCGTGCCCCCGGCCGATGGGCCCGAGTGGTACGAGTACTGGTGTGCCGAACGGCTCGACTGGTACATCCGCCATGGCATTCCCGCCGACATGCTCCGGCTCCGTGCTCACGGTGACGATGAACTGTCGCACTATTCCACCGGCACGTCCGATGTCGAATTCCTGTTTCCATGGGGCTGGGACGAACTCGAAGGCATCGCCCAGCGCACCGACTTCGACCTCAAGGCGCACAGCGAACGCTCTGGCGAACGACTCGACTACTTCGATCAGCAGACCAACGAGCGCTACGTGCCCTACGTGATCGAACCGGCGGCGGGTGCTACCCGCACGATGGCGGCGTTCCTGCTCGCCGCGTACGACGAGGAGGTGGTCAACGATGAGACGCGTACCGTATTGCGGCTGCATCCGCGCCTCGCCCCCCACACGATCGCGGTGCTGCCGTTGTCGAAGAAAGACACGCTCACGCCGCTCGCCCATGAAGTGCGCAAGCTGTTGAGCGACCGCTACATGGTCGACTACGACGAGACACAGGCGATCGGGCGCCGCTACCGCCGTCAGGATGAGATCGGCACGCCGTTGTGTGTCACGGTGGATTTCGAGTCGCTCGACGACCGTGCCGTCACGATCCGCGATCGGGACACGATGGATCAGATCCGCGTGCCGATCGACGAACTGCTCCGGACAGTGACCGAGCGGCTCGGCTTCTGAGCTAGCTTCACGCCCCGTGGCCACCTATCTCGATCGCATTCTGGAGCGCCATCGGGAGTTGGCCGCCCAGGATGAGCGACCACTCGACGCCATGATCGTCGAGGCGCTCGAGCGCCCACCGACGCGAGGTTTTCGGGCGGCGCTCACCGGTCGGGACCGACTCGCCGTGATCAGTGAGATCAAGCGCCGCTCTCCGTCCAAGGGTGACCTCAACGCCGACCTCGACGCCCGATTGCTGGCCACACAGTACGAGGCGGGTGGCGCGGCCTGCTTGTCCGTGCTCACCGACGAGGAGTTCTTCGGTGGCTCGGTAGCCGATCTACAGGTCGCCAGGTCAGCGTGCTCGCTGCCGGTCTTGCGCAAGGACTTCACGGTGTCGCCGCGAGACGTGGTCGACGCACGACTCATCGGGGCCGACTGCGTGCTGTTGATCGCCGCCGCCCTGCGGTCATGCATGCTCGGCGACCTCCATGCGCTCGCCATCGAGTTGGGTCTCGATGTGTTGGTCGAGATCCACGACGAGACCGAACTCGAGTCGGCTCTCGCGGCCAACGCGACGATGATCGGGGTCAATCAACGCGACCTCGTCACGTTCGAGGTCGACCACGAGCGGGCGCTGCGTGTCGGAGCCCGGATTCCTGATGACGTGGTCAAGGTCGCCGAATCGGGTGTTCGCGGGGCCGCCGATGCGCGAACCCTCCACGCGGCGGGTTTCCACGCGGTGCTCGTCGGTGAAACGCTCGTGACATCCGGCGATCCTTCGCTCGCCGTGTCGCAGCTGATCGGGTGAGCCGTCGCGCCGAATGGTAGCGAGGTTTCACATCACGGCCCGGTACGGTTCGTGACGCATGTTCGTGAAGATCTGCGGCATCACCAACGAGGACGACGCTCTCTTCGCTGTGGCGATGGGGGCTGACGCAGTCGGTTTCGTGTTCGCGCCGTCTGCTCGCCAGGTCGCGGCGCAGACGGTGTACGACATCACCCGACGGCTCCCGCCGGAGGTCCTCACCGTTGGCGTGTTCCGGGACGAGCACCCCTCACCGCGTGATCGAGGTCGCCAACCGCTCGGGGGTGAAGGCCGTTCAGCTCCACGGGCGCGAAAAACGCCGGAACAGGTGATCGAGATTGGCCGCAGCGTTCGCTATGTCATCAAGGCGTTCGCCTCGAATTTTCCGCACATCCAACAGGCCGATCAGTACGGCACCGACCTCGTGCTCGTCGATGCTCCCACTCCAGGCTCGGGCAAGGTGTTCGACTGGGGTCTCGCCACCGAGGTGCCGGGTGGTCTCCGCTTGATCCTTGCTGGTGGTCTCGATCCCGACAATGTCGCTGATGCGATCGGTGTCGTCGAGCCCTGGGGCGTCGACGTTTCTTCCGGCGTCGAGGCGGCTCCGGGACGCAAAGATCCGACGAAGGTGCGAAGATTCATCGCCAACGCACGAGCCGCTGCACCCTCCCCTTACCTCGGCCCCGATGAACTCCCCTACAACTGGGCCGACGAATGACACGAATGGCGCACCCATTGATATGACCGATAGAGCGAGACCCCCCAAGGTCGATCCTGACTCGCTGATGACCGAGCCCTCCGACACCGGCCGCTTCGGCGAGTTCGGTGGTCGTTTCGTGCCAGAGACCCTGGTGCCGGCGTGCCAGGAACTCGAGGAGGGATTCCGAGCTGCTTGGGCCGATCCCGAGTTCCGTCGTGAGCTCGACACCATCCTCCGCGATTATGCCGGTCGCCCCTCGATGCTCACCGAGTGTTTCCGGCTGAGCGAAGAGCTCGGCGTCAGGGTGTTCCTCAAGCGCGAGGACCTCAACCACACCGGGTCACACAAGATCAACAACGTGATCGGTCAAG
>CAVOVK010000027.1:0-13224 GCA_963699815.1 uncultured Acidimicrobiaceae bacterium
ACCAGTTGTTCGAGCAGACGATCGCGCGCGCGTCCAGCATCTCATGTTGATCGATGCCGTCGAGCTCGTCGTCCACGCCGGCGACGACTGCGGCCCGCAGTTCGGTCGTCCATTCGGCCGATCGCAGAGTCTCCCACCACTCGACCATCGGCGGACCGAGATGTTCCAGAACGTGTGCGATACCGCCCTCGCCGCCCGACAGGTGCTGGGTGGCGAACGGACCGAGCAATGCCCATCGCAGCCCGGGACCCGACGAGATCGCCCGATCGACTTCGGCAACCGACACCACGCCCTGCTCGACGAGCCAGTAGGCCTCTCGCCACAGCGCCGCCTGCAAACGATTGGTGACATGGCCGGGCAGCTCGGCCCGGATGTGGATCGGCGATTTGCCGATCGACGCGTACATGTCCATGGCTGTGGCGATCGCCGAGTCGGAGGTTCCTGCACCGCCGACGACCTCCACGAGTGGAACGAGGTGCGGCGGGTTGAACGGATGACCGATCAGGACTCGCTCGGGGTGATGCTCGCAGGCGCGCTGCAGGTCGGTGGCCATCAGGCCCGACGAGCTGGACGCGATCACGACATCGGCCCCGGCGATCGCATCGATCTCGCGGTACAGGTCGTGTTTGAGGTCGAGCCGCTCGGGCGCGTTCTCCTGCACGAAGCTCGCCCCCTCGGTCGCTTCGGCCGCCGAGCCGGCGACGCTCACCGACTCCGGCGTCGCGGCGTCGGCCACCAGACCCTGGCGTTGGAGCGACGGCCAGCACTGTTCGACGGCTCGCCGCAACTCGTCGGCCATGTCGGGACGCGGGTCGGTCGCGCAGACCTCGTGGCCGTGCGCAGCGAACAGCGCCGCCCAACTGGATCCGATGACGCCGGTTCCGATGATCGCGATCCGTGACATCAGCGGCCTCTCACCGCTGCCAGACAGTCGTCGAGCGTGTCGGGGTTGGCCATCGCCTGGCGGGACACCACGGTTGCGATGTCGGCGCCCTGGAGGATCTTCTTGACGGGCAGCTCGAGCTTCTTGCCCGTGAGGTTGCGCGGCACACCGCTGACACCGACGATCCGATCGGGAACGTGCCGCGGCGACAACGCCGACCGGATCGCCGACCGGATCGCCGCCTCCACCGTCTCGTCGAGGCCGACACCACCCACCTGGACGAGCAGGATCAGTTCGCCCATTCCTCCTGACGGATCCTCGAGATGCACCACCAGGCTGTCGACGACCTCCGGCATCTGCTCGACGACGCGATAGATCTCGGCGGTACCGATCCGGACGCCCCCTCGATTGAGCGTCGCGTCGGAACGGCCGGTGATCACACTCGTGTTGTGGTCGCTGAACCGAACCCAGTCACCGAAACGCATCACCCCCGGGTACTGCTCGAAGTAGGTGTTGCGGTAGCGGGACATGTCGTGATCGCCCCAGAACCGCACCGGCATCGACGGCATCGGCTCGGTGATCACGAGTTCGCCGAGTTGATCGATGACCGAATTTCCGTCGTCGTCGTAGGCGTAGGCTGCGACACCGAGGCACTTGGCCGAGATCTCACCCGCGTACACCGGGACGATCGGGTAGCCCTGCACCAACCCGGTGCAGACATCGGTGCCACCGCTGCCCACGTAGACCGGTGCGTGGCTGCCGAACTGTTCGTTCAACCAGACGAACCCCTCCGTCGGCAGCGGCGAGCCGGCGGCCGCCAGGATTCGCAAGGACGACAGGTCATAGGTCTGGGACGGATTGGTTCCCTGCTTGGCACACGCCATGACGAAGGCCGGTCCGAGGCCCATCATCGTCGGCCGTACCTCCTCGGCGATCCGCCATTGGGCGTCGAGGTCGGGCCACATCGGGTTGCCGTCGAGGCACACGATCGACGCCCCCGTCAGAAGCGTCGAGACGAGGGCGTTCCACATCATCCACGCCGTGGTGCTGAACCACATCAACCGGTCGCCCGGGCCGAGGTCCCAGCTGAGGGCGTGGTTCTTGTACGCCTCGAGCGCGATACCGCCGTGGCCGTGCACGATCGCCTTCGGCAGACCGGTCGTGCCCGACGAGAAGAGCACACACAACGGATGGTCGAACGGAACGGGCACCGCTTCGAGTTCGCCGCGCTCGCTCGTGAATTCGGACCACTTCAGCGCGTCGTCGACGACCTGGCCGGCGTACGGCAACGCCACCGTGTGCCGAAGCGACGGCATCGCCGCACGGATCGCAGCCACGCGTTCGCGAATGTCGATGTCCTTGTCGCCGTAGCGGTAGCCGTCGACCGTCAGCAGGACCGTCGGTTCGAGCTGGCCGAACCGGTCGATGACCGCCTGGGGACCGAACTCGGGCGCGGCAGACGCCCATGTCGCTCCGAGGCTCGCCGTCGCCAGAAATGCGGCAACGGTCTCGGGCAGGTTTGGCATGTAGGCGACGACACGATCGCCTTGCTCGACGCCGAGCCGCAGGAGGCCGGCGCGGATCCGCGCGATCTGTTCGCCCAGCTCGCCGAATGTCCAGGTCACGTTCTGCCTGGTCTGCGAGACCCCGATCACGGCGACCTCGTCGTCGCGCCCGGCAGCGGCACGCAGGAACTCGCCGGCGTAGTTGATGCGTGTTCCGGGGAACCATTCGGCCCCGGGCATCTCGCGGCGCCCCAGCACGGGCCCGACCGGCGTCGCCGACACGACACCGAAGTAGTCCCAGATCGACCGCCAGAAGGCGTCGATGTCGTCGACCGACCACTGCCAGAGATCGGTGTACGTCTCGAAGCCGAGGCCACGTTCGGCCGCCAGCCAATCCATGTACCGACCGACCTTGGACGTGTGCCTGACGGTTGGATCCGGCTGGTAGATGATGTCGCCGTCGTTGATCATCAGCGTGCTCCCTCGCTCACCACGACCTTGGGCGCCCGGCCCGTGAGGAACTCTTCGAGCAATGATTTTGCCTCATCGGAGCCCTGGCTGATCGCCGCCATCAGCGATTCGACGAACAATCCTTCGTGCGGGCCGACCTCGGCGATCCGGGGCAGCGCCTGCAGCACCGCCCAGTTCGTGACTCTGGAGTTCTCGGCGATCCGGTTCGCCAGCTCGATCGCCTTGGCGAGACCCTCACCGTTCTCCACGAGGTATTGCGAGATGCCGAGATCCAGCCCGGATCTCGCGTCGATCACTCGCCCGGTCAGCATCATGTCGGCCATTCGGTGGACACCGATCAGGCGCGGCAGGCGGACCGAACCGCCACCGCCGACGAAGATGCCCCGGCTGCCTTCGGGCAGGGCGTAGTAGGCCGACATCTCGGCGACTCGGATGTGGGTCGAGATCGCGAGTTCCAGCCCGCCCCCGATGACCGCTCCGCGCAGGACGGAGACGACCGGGATCGTGCCGAGCTGGATGTTGTCGAACGGCTGGTGCCAGCTCCGACTGTGCAAGACGCCTTCGAACACGGTGGTCTCCGTGAGCTCGGAGAGGTCCAGCCCCGCGCTGAAGTGCTCCCCCGTCGAGGTCAGCACGGCGGCCGCCACTTCGGCCGGTGGATCACCGAAGAACGCACCGAGCGCCTGCACCGTTTCACCGTCGAGGGCGTTGCGTTTCGCCGGCCGGTCGAGCGTCAGGATCGCGATCGGAGCCCGCAACTCGAGCCGGACGTGCTCGCTGAGACGTATCTGAGTTCCCATCGGGGCGATGCTACGGATATATCAACCTGTATGTCAACTAGGTGAATTGCAGGAGATTTCCGACGAAAGGGGGACCCGTCTGCCACCATGTGGTCGATGTCGGAACTGACTGCGAGCTACCTCATCGGGCGGGCCGATCGGATCATCAGTGGTCAACTCGAAGCGGCGCTGCACGGAACGGGCCTCAGCCTCCCGGAGTTCACGGCACTCTCCGTCCTGGCGGCCCGGCCCGGCCTCTCGAACGCCCAGCTCGCTCGCCGGTCGCTGGTGACGCCTCAGGCGATGCACAAGGTGATCCGTTCCCTGGAGGAGGCCGGGCTCGTGACCCGAACGGCTCCGCCACACGGCGGGCGGACGCTCGAAACCGTGATCACCGAGGCGGGTTCGAAGCTGCTGGCCGACATGTTGCCGCGAATCGCGGCAGCCGAGGACCGCACACTGATCGCTCTCGACGACGACGAACGTCGCGAGCTCGTTCGGCTGCTCACGCTCGCCACCTCGTCATCTCTCGCGTAGGCCCACACCACGGGGCGGTGTGGGCCCGGGTGGGACGGCCGGATCGATCGCGGTCTACATTCGACGTCGAGGCGATCCCCGGGAGGAGAGGCCGATGCAGTTTCATCTCAACGGTTTTCGGGTGGGTGATCCTGCAGTCGCCCGAGCCGACGAGGCGTTGCCACCGCGCCGGCCGGCGCGCTCGCTGCCACGGGAGGTCGACGTCCTGATCGTCGGATCCGGCCCCACGGGGCTCACGCTGGCTACGCAATTCGCCGCCTTCCCCGACATCTCGGTCTGCATCGTCGAACAGAAGGACGGGCCGCTGCGAGCTCGGGCAGGCCGACGGCATCGCCTGTCGCACGATGGAGATGTTCCACGCCTTCGGCTTCGTCGAGAACGTGCTCAAAGAGGCCTATTGGGTCAACGAGACCGTGTTCTGGAAGCCCGATCCGGAGGATCCGCGCCACATCCATCGCAGCGGGCGGATCCAGGATGTCGAGGACGGTCTGTCGGAGTTCCCTCACGTCATCCTCAACCAGGCGCGGGTGCACGACTTCTTCCTCGAGCGCATGCGTCATTCGCCGACCGCTCTCGCGCCCGATTACTGCCGGCGGCTCATCGAGCTGCAGATCCCCACCGGCGACGATGCCCCCGTGATCGCCCGGCTCGAACGCACCGACGCGGATCACGAGGGCGAGACGGAAACGGTGAGCGCCCGATACGTCGTGGGCTGCGATGGGGCTCGCAGCACCGTTCGCCGATCGATCGGGTGCGAGCTGCGCGGCGACGCCGCCAACCAGGCCTGGGGCGTGATGGACGTGCTCGCCGTCACCGACTTCCCCGACATCCGTTTCAAGGCGATCGTCCATTCGGCGAACGAGGGCAACCTGCTCGTGATCCCCCGCGAGGGCGGATACCTGGTGCGCCTGTACATCGAGCTCGACAAGCTCGACGAGAACGAGCGGGCCGCCGATCGCAACATCACGATCGAGCAGCTGATCGCCGCTGCCCAGCGGATCTTGGCGCCCTACACGCTGGACGTCGCAGAGGTGGTGTGGTGGTCCATCTACGAGATCGGCCAGCGCCTGACCGAGAAATTCGACGACGTACCGAACGGGCAGACGCGCCTTCCGCGCGTGTTCATCGCCGGGGACGCCTGCCACACCCACAGCCCCAAGGCGGGCCAGGGAATGAACGTGTCGATGCGCGACGGCTTCAACCTGGGTTGGAAGTTGGCCTCGGTGTTGCGGGGTCGGTGCCGCCCTGAGATCCTGCACAGCTATTCGGCCGAGCGGCACGGCGTGGCGAAGGAGCTGATCGAATTCGACCGCGAATTCGCCAAGATGTTCAGCGCCCCACCGAAGACGTCGGACGACGACGAGGGCGGCGTCGATCCCGCCCACTTCCAGAAGTACTTCCAGCAGCAGGGACGTTTCACGGCGGGCACGGCGACGCGGTATCCGCCATCGGTCCTGGTCGGCGAGGGCACGCACCAGCACCTGGCGGAGGGCTTCGTGATCGGGAGCCGGTTCCATTCGGCACCGGTGGTGCGGCTCGCAGACGCCAAGCCGGTGCACCTCGGCCACGCCGTCGAGGCCGATGGAAGGTGGCGCCTGTTCGCCTTCGCAGACGAGCGGCGCCCCGATGCGTCCGACTCGCGGCTCGCCGCGATGTGTAACTTCCTCGCGGCCGACCGGCGTTCTCCGCTCCTGCGCTACACGGGTGAGGGCCTCGACGTCGACGCCGTCATCGACGTGCGGGCGATCCTCCAGCACGGGCACCGCAGCCTCGCGCTCGGTGACGTCCCGGCCCTGTTGCGCCCGAACAAGGGCCGCTACCGCCTGGTCGATCAGGAGAAGGTGTTCTGCCCCGATCTCGTATCCGGCCACGACATCTTCGACATGCGCCGGGTCGACCGAGCTGCAGGGGCGATGGTGCTGGTACGCCCCGACCAGCACGTCGCCCACGTGTTGCCGCTCGACGGATTCGACGCCATCACCGCCTTCTTCGGCGGCTTCATGATCCCGGTGTCATAGCCAACGCCCCTGTCCCACCAGTTCGGACGGCGGCACGTGCTGCCCCGGCGACGAAAAGCACACCGTGGGGAGTAGACCCGCCGGCCGGGCCCGCGACATCACGGGCATGTCAGGTCGCCGATCGGGTCGTGGCGCTCCAGGACCTCGCCTGCGGACGACACGGTGCGGCACCTGGTGATCGGGCTCGACTCGCGCGTCGTAGGCTGAGCCACCATGGGGATCTTCCACCGGGCAACGATCACGCCGAGCAAGGCCGAGATGATCGCCGGTTGGGTGCCGACCCAACCGTGGGGTCCGCCCGCCGATGTTCCGATCGAGGTGATCGGGTCGTACCGCTTCGACGATCCCGACGGTCGCGTCGGGATGGAGACCCACCTCGCCACCGCAGCGAACACGCTGATGCAAGTCCCGCTGACGTATCGCGACGAACCGCTCACCGGGGCCGACGATGCCCTGCTCGGTCAGATGCACCACTCGGCGCTCGGCACTCGCTGGGTGTACGACGGGTTGGGCGATCCCTTGTACACCGTCATGCTCGCCGGCGTCACCATGACCGGTCAAGGCGAGGCACTCGGCATGGCCGTGTACGACGGCCGCTGGTACATCGCGCCGAGCAACGTCCGGATCCACGGTGGGGGCTGGACGAACGAGCGCGTAGCGGTCGACGGTTTCGAACTCCGATCCGACGCCACGACCGATGACGCCAGCACGGTCGTGTTCCGCAACGACCGGTTCGAGCTGACCGTCTACCGGCATCCCGTTCCCGGGCCGCGTCCGGCGATCGGACTGACCGCCACCTGGGACGAACAGCCGGCCGCCGTGGTGCTCGCCGAGCTGCGACAGCGGTACGGCTGAACGAAGGTCAGGCGGGGGTCAGCCTGACCGGATATCGGGCGCCGGCCAGCGGGCCTGCCGCCAGCATCAGCCTCGGGCCGTCGCACGAGTACGGCAGCGACTCCATGGGACGCCCCTCGATCCGGTTGTTCGTCGGCGACGTCGACGGCGTGCCGGTGGCGACGTCGGGCGCTCGGATCGGGCACGGCGTGAACGATGTCGAGTGGGTGTCGACCCGTGCGGGACATCGGCGGCGAGGGATCGGGGCGGCGCTGACCTGGGCGGCGACGCTCGCCGACCCCCAGCTGCCGGCGGTGCTGATCGCCAGCGACGACGGGCAGGGCGTCTACGAAGCGATGGGTTTCACCCGTCTGCTGCGGCTCACGATGTGGCACCGCCCACCCGCAGGTTGAGCCCTGACGTTCGTCGTCGACGGCCGCCGACGGGCCGACCGGTACGCCTCGGATCCCTGGTCGCAGGCGACCCCGGGGTCGGCCGCGGCCGGACCGCCGCAGCGTCCGCAGGAAGTGCGAGCCGTTACCGCGTATTCGCAGAGGCGATGAGTTCGGTACCGCCTTCTCGACCGCCCATCCGCCAGCGTGGAGGTCGGCCACCCGATGTTCCACGCCGAGTCCTGTGCGCAGTGGCGCGCCTGGCTCGAAGCGAATCACGCCGTTGACGCCAACACGTCGGCACGTGCCGCGTGGGCCACGTTCCTGCCGAGTGCCCGCAAGGCGATGCTGTGGTGGGTGATCAGCGCTGCCTGACGAGACACCAGACAGCGCAGGATCGACACGATCGTGACCAAGGCGGCGAGCGCGCCCGGGCGTGATTCGAGACCAATCGGCATGGTGTCACCCGTCGAGAACGTGCCTCGGGAACTGGCGAAGCCGATCGCCCGGTCAGGGTTGCATCGATGAGGGGGAGTTGCCGGCGCGGAGTTCGCGGACGATGGTGTCGATCACCCACGCCACCGACCGGGCCCGACTCGGTGCCGGGTACACCGAACTCCTCCCGCATCCGCAGCCACGCCTGCGTCGACACCAGGCAGCGGATCACGGCGGCGATGCGAAGTTGCTCGCGCTCGCCGAGGTCGGGAAGTTCCTTCGCCAGCAGCTCGACGCATCTCGCGGGTGTTGGACCGGGTGTCGGCTGCGAAACGGCGCGGATCGGCGTTGAACATCGCCTCGGCGCGAGCGGTCACGTAGTGCTCGTCGAGCACCTCCATCAGGCGACGGCTGATCGGAGCGAGGTCGTCGAGATCCCCCGCTCCGAACGACGGCGTGGCGCCGTCGAGGTCGGGCAACCGTTGCGACAATCCGTCGAGCAGGGCGGTGCGATCGGGGAAATGGCGATACACGGTGCGCTCTGAGACCCCCGCGGCCGCGGCGATGTCGCGCGTGGTCACCTCGTCGGCGCGTCGATCGCCGAGCAGGGTGGTCACGGCGTCGAGAATCAACTCACGTGTCTGGGCCATCTGACGGTCGCGCAATGTCGAGGTGTACGCCTTGCGCGTGGATCGCTTGGGTGACTCGTTCATCGCTTGCTCCACGCCCCGATCTTGGCAGATCCAGGTCATGATGACAGACATCTGTCTTGACGGCAGTGTTCTGACGTGATTAAGTCGAGTCGTGAGCCGAGGGGGCACCATGATCGACCAGCACCACCAGCACCGCACCACCCGTCGAGACGTTCGAGCCGCCGGCACCCGGCCAGTGGGAGCTCGAGACCGCCCACCACGGGCTGCGGCCGCTGTCGCCCTTCCTCCGCGACACCTATCAGCGAGCATTCGAAGCAGGCATCGTCGAACCGATGCAGCGCTACGGCCTGCCGCTCGCCACCGTGCAGGCCAAGTTCGTCCACGGCTGCCTGTACATGCGTCCGCTGGCCGTCGGCGAGAAGCCCGGCTCCCACACCCAAGGCACCGCCGCCGGCGTTCGTGATGAAGCTGATCGCCCGCTTGCACCCCGAACTCCGCCGACGCGCCAAGACCGCCGAGCAGGCGTTCGCAGAACGGAGTTGGCGTCAGGAGGTCGACCAATGGTTCGAGCGCGACCGGTCGGCACAGCTGGCGAAGAACCGTGCGTTGCAGGCTGTCGAGCCGGGCGCCCTCGACGACGCCGAACTGGCGGCGCACATCGGCGGCGCGCTGGCGCACTTCGAAGATTCGGCACGCAGGAACCTGGCGACGCACGGCGGCGACCTGGTGCCCACCGGCGATCTGCTGGCCCACTGCGAGAGGTGGGATATCAGCGCCAACGAGGCGGCCGGGCTGCTCACCGGCAGTTCACCGGCGACGGTCGAGACGGCGGTGATGCTGCACCCCGGTGGCCCGCGCCATCCGGCACAGCGACGTTCGGGCCAGCGTCGCTCGATTCGGTCGACGACGTACGGGCACTCGGCCCCGACGCCCGGGCCGCCGTCGACGCCTGGCTCGAGCTGCACATGTGGCGCACCGTCACCAGCGACGATGTCGACCGACCGACACTGGCCGAGGTTCCGGCGTTGCAGCTGGCGGCGTTGCTCGGCGCCACCGAGCAGCTCGACGTGGCCGAACCCGACGACGCATCGGTACGCGCACGAGTCCCGGCCGAGCATCGGTCACTCTTCGACGAGTTGCTGGCCGAGGCCCGCTACGGACATCGCCAGCGCGAAGACATCCGCGGCTTGTGCTGGAACTGGCCGTGCGGACTCGTGCGGCGGGCCCTGCTGGAGGCAGGGCGACGGTTGCACGCCGCCGGGAGCGTGCACGAGGTCGGCGCACGTCGTCGAGCTGTTCCCCGACGAGCTCGACCGTGTGCTGCACGGTGAGCCGAGGCCATCGCCCGATGAGCTCGCCGAGCGTGCTGCCGAGCGCGACCGCATCGAAGCCACACCGCCGCCGCGCGGTACTCGGCGAACCCGAGCCTGCTCCCCCGCTCGACGCACTTCCGAAGGCGATGGCTCGTGCCACCGCAGGCGATCATGGCCGAGCTCGGCGCCGACGCCACCGCCACCCCCGCCGGACGACGAATCATCCGCCGTGACTGGGATCGGGATCGGCCACACCGTGTACCGCGGGCGGGCGTGCGTGGTGCGCGATCTCATGCTCGCCTTCGACCAGCTCGAGCCGGGAGACGTGCTGGTGGCGCCGTTCACCGGACCGTCGATGAACTCGTTGCTGCCCGTGCTCGGCGCCCTCGTGGTGGAAGAAGGCGGAGCGCTTTGTCACGCCGCGATCGTGTCGCGCGAGTTCGGACTCGCTGCGGTGATCGGCGCCCACGAGGCCACCACCCGCATCCCGCACGGCGCCATGGTCGAAGTCGATCCCGAACGGGGCACCGTACGTCTGCTCTGAGTCGACGCGGTGATCACAGCCATCACGCTGCGCTGCGGCAGTAGCACGACGATCGAACCGGCACCTCGGAGCGTGCGAGCGCCTGGGCGAGCAGCGCCTGCACGTGGGGTCGCTCGACCATCTCGTCTCGGGCACCGAGACATTCGTCGAGTCCGTGCAACGACCAGACGTTGCGAGGGTGCTGCACGGCACGCGGCAGCGTGTCGTCGAGGCCGAGATCGGCACGGTAGATCGACTCCGCCTCGCCATGACGGCGCTGGTCCAGCAGCAGCGCCGCCAATGCGTGACGCGGTGGCTGCATCCAACCCCACGGCTCGTCGTAGAGGAGTTCGTCCGACGCGACGACCGCATCGCGAAGGCGGTCGAGCCCTTCGTCGATGTGACCCGATTTGTAAGCGAGCTCGCCCTCGGCCATGCATTCGGCGATCGCCAGGACATTGGCGGCCGGATTGTTGAACATGTAGCGCGTTTCCTGGACTGCGGCGCGCGCCTGATGGAAGAGGTCGATCTCCGCCTCGGCATCCGCGATCCGGCCAAGATTCGCCAGGGCCACGGTGCGGGCGTAGCGCTGCAGAGCGGTCGTGAAACTGAACAACTCGGCATCGTCGGGCAACGGCTCGTCGAGGATCTCCTGCCACATCCCGAAACGGACCAGCACGTGCAGCCGGATGCCCCAGAATGCCTCGAAGAAATCCGGGAGGAACGCCACGGTCTCGACCGGCAGCAGCGCTCGCAAATCGTCGGCCGCGGCGAGCGCCTGCGACTTGCGACCGATGAACATTGCGCCATACGCCTCGAAATGAACGTTGTGGATCCGATAGAGGGTGTAGAAGTTGGCGCTCCCGGCGTAGTCCTCGAACTTGCGATCGACCACCGCGGCCCGCTGATTGCGAGTGATCACGTTGTGGTAGTCGCCGCACAGCACGTCGATGTGGGTCGCCATGTGTTGCAGATGACCGCTGTCGGGGACGATCTCGCAGAGACGATCACCATGGCTGAGCGCGAGCTCGGGCCAAGGTGACATCTCCATGAGATGGATGTACAGGTGAAGGAGTCCAGGGTGGTCCCATGCCCCCGGGGTCTCGGCGAAGGCACGTTCGAGTACCGCCCGTGCCTCCTCGGTCGACGAGCCGGCCGCCGGCACACGCTTCGGGAGGTCCCACAGCAACCACGGGGTGCGGTTCATGCCGGCCTCGACGAAAACTGCCGCCGCATCGAGATCGTTCGGATTCGACTCGTACACCGGGCGCATGGCCTCGGTGAAGGCGTCGTTCCACGGACCGAAATCCTCGATGGCGGGGTCGCTCGGGTAACGCGCGGCGAGTGCGCCGATCATCGCCGTCTCGACCGGTGACAGCCCCGATAGGGCCTGCGCCGTATCGAGCGCCGTGTTCGCCTCGGTCAGAGCGGCCGCCTTCTCCTCCGGCTCGAAGAGCTCCCACGGCTTGTTGTAGTTCGGCCCGATGGCGTAGGCGAGACCCCAGTAGGCCATGCCGCAGGCCGGGTCGGCGGCGATCGCCTTGCGGAAACACTCCGCGGCCTCCTCGTGGTTGTACCCGTAGATCCACCTGAGACCGCGGTCGAACCAGACTTGCGCCTCGTCGGACGTCGTCGTGACGTCGCGGACGTAGGTCCCGAGATCGAAGTACTCCATTGCATTCCCCCAGCGTGTTCCCCCACCTCTGAGCGAGAGTAACAAGCCCGGAACTGTCGAGCAACGGCTGCTCACCCGCTCGACGCAAGTTCGCGACCATCGCTGCCGGGCACGACTACCTGGTGTGTCGGCCGCGCAGACCCCGTGTCTGCCGATACCACCGCCCGGGCCCCACGGTCACACTAGCTGGAGCGGACTGGCGGCGAATCGATCGCATCCAGGGCCGCAACCGGCCGCCGGAACCTCGATCGGAACTCGCTCGGCGATTGACCGATGCGACGGCGGAAGAACCGCGCGAAGTAGGACACGTCGGAGTATCCCAGGTCGCCGGCGATGACGGCGACGGGCACTTCGGTGTAGGCGAGGCGCCGCCTGGCTTCCAGGGCGAGCCGGGCCTGCACGACCTCGAAGGCCGTCGCCCCCGCGACCTCGGCGCACATCCTGTTGAGTGAGCTCTCCGAGATGTGCAGCCGAGCGGCATACCACCGCACGGAACGGTGCCGTGCGAACTCGGTCTCGATCAACTGCCGGAATACTCTGAACCGGGCGGCCTCGGCGTTGGCGGGTGCCGCGGCATGGGCATCCACCTGGCGGGCCAGCACCACGAGCAGACCCTGGGTGAGCCACTGCACCATCGACTCGTGCGCGGTGTCGATCGTGCGCTGTTCGTCGAGCAATTGCCGGCAGGAGGCATCGACACGCATCGCGGCATCCGCATCGAGCCCCAGCGCGACCGGGTGCTCGAACAGCGACGATCGGATCCAGCCGCCCATCGGGGCGCTGTCGAGCTGCCCGTCCGCGAGCATCACGACGAAGCCGCTCGAGTCGGCCCCGAACTCGAAGGCGTGGATCACACCAGGCGGAATCGTGGCGGCGGCGGGCGCCTGCAACGAGTGCACGCTGTCGTCGAACTGGACGCGGACATTCCCCGACAGGAAAAGTGCCACCTGCGCAAGACCCGCATGGGTGTGGGCGTCGATCGTCCAGTCGTGGAGTGCGCTGCGATCGCGCAACGCCTCGACGTGCACGAACTCGACCGGGAGCTCACCGACCGGCTCACCGTAGAGGTGATAGCGAGGAATCACCACTTCGGATTCGAACTCGCCCAACCCCACCTCCTCCGGCGCGCGACGTGTCGGACACAACGCGCCCGTTGACGGAATAGTACCGGAGATGGCGCTGATCGTCTCTTCCCACCGCACCGAC